>CAVSIM010000007.1:0-568265 GCA_963728055.1 uncultured delta proteobacterium
CGGCGGCCAGGCGACTGATGGCGAATAGCCCCTGTTTCGTTTTGTCTCACAGGGATGAAAGGACTGTATGACTCGATTGGAAGTCAAACCGCACGCCGAACTCGATAAACCGCTGCGATTCGAGAGGCTGCTGGCCGAAATATCGACCTTCTTCATCAATCTGCCTGCGGACCGGATCGACAGCGAGATTGAAGCCGCCCAGCGTCGCGTGTGCGAGTTCCTCGATCTTGATCGCTCGTCACTTTTCCAAACACCTGAAGGAGAACCCGGTACGCTGTGGCTGACCCATGTCCATCAGCCTCCGGAAAGCCGGATACCACCGGAGGGGATGAGTTTAAGGGAATACTTTCCCTGGTCGCTGCAAAAGGTCCTGGGTGGGGAAACGATCACGATTTCGAAAATGAGCGACCTCCCGGCGGAAGCCGATCGCGACCGGGAAAGTTTCGACCGCTATGGCACCAGTTCCGTCGTGGTCGTTCCGTTATCGGTCGGAAGAGGGCATGTGTTTGGCCTGTTGACTTTTTCTGTTTTGGGGGAGCAAAGAGAGTGGACGGAAACGGTCGTGCAACAGTTTAAAGTGGTGGCGCAGATATTTGCAAATGCGCTCGCCCGCAAGCAGACCGATGAGGCCTTGCGCGAAGGCAAGGAGAAACTCAATATCGTGACAGATGCCGCGGGAGCGGGCCTGTGGATCATGGAGGTCGATACCGGCAGCGTCTGGGTCACACCCAAGACCCGCGAGCTGTTTCATTTCACCCCGGATGAAGATCTGAACTATGAAAGCTTTTTCAAGGTGATTCATCCTGATGATAGAGAAAAGGTCCAGCAGGCTGTGCAGCAGGCAATCCAGTCGGGAGAAGACCTCCAGAGAGAGTTTCGGATCGTGCTGCCCGATGGAAGCACGCGATGGGTGGTGGCCCGTGGGAAACCGGGTTTTGGCTCAACCGGCGGACCGGACCGTTTGATGGGTGTGTCGCTTGACATCACGGACCGCAAGCGGGCCGAGCAGGCGTTGCAGGAGCGCCTGCAGTTCGAGACGCTGCTGGCCGAAATCTCGGCGCGTTTTGTCAACTTGCCCGCCGATCGTTTATCCAGCGAGGTAGAAGACGCCCAGCGCCGCATCTGTGAGTTGCTCGACCTCGATCTTGTGGCGCTCTGGCAGCGGTCGGACGAGGTCCCGGATATATTTACGCTCACCCACATTTTCAGTGCCCGGGGCGGTCCGCAGCCTTCCGAGGTGAACCAGGAGCATTTTCCCTGGAGCTTACAGCAGATACTGTCCGGTCGGATCATTGCCTTTTCTTCGCTGGAGGAGCTGCCGGCGGAGGCCGGCCGCGACCGGGAATCCTGCCGCCTGTTCGGCGTCAAGTCGAATCTGACCCTTCCGCTCTCACTGGGGGGCGATTCGCCCATTGGCATCCTGGGTCTCAATACCACGCGGGCGGAACGCGACTGGCCGGACGCGCTGGTAAAGCGGCTGCAACTGCTCTCGCAAATCTTCACCAATGCGCTCCAGCGCAAACGAATGGAGGGTCAACTCCGGGGGCGCCTGCGTGAGATCGAAGAACTCAAACTACGGCTCGAACAGGAGAATATCTACCTGCAGGAGGAAGTCAAACTCCTGGCCGAACACGCGGACATCGTGGGGCGAAGCGTTGCAATGAAGAAGGTCCTGGGCCAGGTGGAGCAGGTCGCCGGGACAAACTCCACGGTTCTTCTCCTGGGAGAAACCGGAACGGGAAAAGAACTTCTGGCCAGGGCCATCCACAGCATGGGTCTGCAGAAAGACCGGCCCCTGGTAACGGTCAACTGTGCCTCGCTTCCGCCCACGCTGATCGAAAGCGAGCTGTTTGGACGCGAGAAAGGTGCCTATACGGGCGCCATGACCCAGATGATCGGCCGCTTCGAAATTGCCGACGGATCAACCCTTTTTCTCGATGAGATCGGCGAACTGCCCATCGAGCTTCAGAGCAAATTGCTCCGGGTTCTCGAGGAAGGGGCCTTCGAGCGGTTGGGGTCGACAAAGCCCCGGCACGTCGATGCCCGCATCATTGCCGCCACCAACCGGGACATCGAGCAGGGAGTAAAGGAGGGCACATTCAGACGGGACCTCTTCTACCGGCTGAATGTGTTCCCCATTGTGATGCCCCCCCTGCGTGAGCGTCCTGAAGACATTCCTCTCCTGGTTCGGGCGTTTGTCAAAGAATTTCAGAAGCGGATGGGAAAAGAGATCAAAAGCATTCCGAAGAAGACCATGCAGGTCCTTCAATCCTATTCCTGGCCGGGAAACGTTAGGGAATTGAAGAATGTGATCGAACACGCCATGATCCTGAACAAGGATAAAAGCCTGGTCGTCCAAGTGCCGCAGCATTCATCTTCAGAAACAGACGCTGCCGGCAACCTCGAAGATATGGAGCGCAGGCATATCCTGGCCATGCTGAAGAAGACCGGCTGGCGCGTCGCCGGACAGGGCGGAACCGCCGAAATCCTTGGTCTGAAGAGATCGACCCTGTACTCCAAGATGAAGAAATTAAACATCCGCCGTACCGCCCCATAATGTCGGAATAAAGGCATATTTGTCGATATATCGACACATGGCCGTAACGTTCCGCCCCCTGAATGACCGACCCTACTTTTTATATATCTGATTAAATCCGGTAAGTTGTAAGTAAATTTAAGCCTGATGTCGGACTTGGAACGTATTTCGCTTAGTGACGGCATCACAGCGAAAAAAATGTCTGACCGCAGCCGTTTTGCCCGGGAAAGCCGTAGCGCAATTGGTGACGGGAAAACTGTTTCGAGTGGATTTCGTGAAACCGGAAATCGAATCAAAAGGAGGCAACATGGACAAGAGATCTGTCAAGGCACGGTGGGGACTTTTCGCTGCAGCCATCTTTCTCGGCAGTGCGTTTTTAATCCTTACGCTGGGTGGCTGTGCCTCAACTGCACCCGGTAAGGTGACCACGGGCCCTGGCACGCCGGACGAGACCCAAATGCAACATTACGAAATGTTGGTGTCGGCGATTGAAGCGAAGAATAGGGTTGACGCACTCGCCGCGCTCGCATTGCTGCAAGCCGATGTAAACCGGTGGCAGACGAACTGGTTGATGGTGGCGAACGCGATTGCCGATCAAGCGGCCCTGACGGATGCAGTGAACAGAGAAGATTGGGCTTTGGCGAATAAAATGTTGAAAGAGCTGACAGCGAAGTATAGGCGAAAATAACGAGACTGAAGCCGTTAAGAGCTTGCAAAATGGCGTGATGCTTTTTTAACCGATACTCCCTTAATACGCCCTGCTTTTCATCCACCAAAAACTTGGAGGGGCCTGATTCGGCCGTACAGATGTCAACTCAATTGAGCAAAAAAGAGCCTGCCCGGCAAACGAGATGATGGGGATGCACCGGCGATCCGTCAGCACTGTCACGAAAAGGAGCGGCGCATGATTCTTGCGACCATTAGGATGACGATACCTCCTAAAAAGCGTGGTGACGCATTGAAAATTTTCAGATTGATCGCTGAGCAGTGCAAGTTCGACCCCGGCTGTATCAGGTGCCGCATTTACGGGGATCTACAGAAAAAAAACGTCCTGATGTACGAAGAAGTTTGGAAATCCGAGGAGGACCTGGAAGTTCATATTCGCTCAGACGAATACCTGAAGCTGCTCCTGGCCTTGGAGATGGCACTCAAACAACCTGAAATCAGGTTCGATACCATCTCGAGTTCGGCGGGCATCGAGACCATCGAAAAGGCACGCAGTCAGGTGAGATGGCGATGCGGCCTATAGTGAAGAAGGTAAGTCTTACGAAATAAGGAGGCAGGACAATGAAAGTCATCATCGTTGGCGGAGTGGCCGGCGGCGCATCGTGCGCGGCGCGCCTGCGCCGGTTGGATGAAAACGCGGAAATCCTCATGGTGGAACGCGGACCGTACGTTTCGTACGCCAACTGCGGGTTGCCTTACCACATCGGAGGGGTGATCGAAAAGGAATCGAGCCTGTTGGTGGCGAGCGAGAAACTGTTCCGCGAGCACTTCGGGATCGGTGTGCGCACCAACTGCGAGGCGATCTCCATTTCTCCGGAAAACAAGACCGTGGACCTGCGCAATGTCGTGACCGGCGAAGTCACGACCGAGCCCTACGACAAGCTGGTGCTGTCGCCCGGCGCAGCCTCGGTCCATCCGCCCCTGCCCGGAATCGATCTGCCGGGGATTTTTCATGTGCGCACCGTACCGGACGCCAGAACGATCCGTGAGTGGATCGAACGCGGCACGACGTTTCTGACGGGAATGTTTAACTACTCCGGCATCCAGATGGTGAAGCCGGTGCGGCGGGCGGTCGTGGTGGGCGGCGGGTTCATCGGTCTCGAGACGGCGGAAAATCTGATCCATGCCGGTTTCGACGTGACCCTCATCCAGAAGCCCAATCACGTATTGACCCCGCTCGACCCTGAAATCGCCTGCCTCGTCCAGAGCCATATAGTACGTCATGGCGTTCGGCTTGCCGCCAACGACGGCGTGGTCGGATTCAAACAATTGGACGGCGGCGCGATCGAGGTCCAGACGAGTTCCGGGAAGACGTATCCGGCGGACATCGTGATTCTTGCCATCGGCGTGCGGCCGGACACCGCCCTGGCCAAGACGGCGGGCCTGACGATCGGCGAATGCGGCGGCATCCGCGTCAACGACCGTATGGTCACGAGCGACCCGGACATCTTCGCCGTCGGCGACGCCGTCGAAGTCAAGGACTTCGGGACCGGCCAGTGGAGCCTCATCGCTCTCGCCGGGCCGGCGAACCGTCAGGGCCGGATAGCGGCCGACGTGATCGCCGGACGCGACTCCCGCTACCGGGGCACCCAGGGCACCTCGATTATCGGGCTGTTCGGGGGGGCCGCCGCCTGGACCGGCATCAGCGAAAAAACGCTCAAAAAGCTCGGCGACACGGACTACGAGAAGATATTCCTGTTTCCCAATTCACACGCCGGGTATTACCCGGGTGCCAAAATGCTCGGCTTGAAAGTCCTGTTCCGGAAATCCAACGGGAAAGTCCTTGGTGCGCAGGCGCTGGGCTTAGACGGTCCGGCGGTTGACAAGCGCATCAGCGCTCTGGCGATGGCCATCCAGATGGGCGCGACGATCTACGATCTCGAAGAAGCCGAGCTTTGCTACGCGCCCCAGTTCGGCAGCGCGAAGGATCCGGTCAACTTCGCCGGCATGGTGGCCGCCAATGCGCTTCGAGGCGACATGCCGCTCAGCCACTGGAAGGACCAGGACGGTGCCTTCCTGCTCGACGTGCGCGAGCCGGTGGAACTGGTCGTGGAGAGCGTGCCGGGCGCGGTCAACATCCCGCTCGGCCAGCTCCGCACACGACTAGGGGAGCTCCCCCGCGACCGCGAGATCCACGTCATCTGCCGTTCGGCCCAGCGCGCCTATTATGCGACGCGCATCCTCGTGCAGAACGGATTCAAGGCAAAAAATATCTCCGGCGGCATGCTGTCACGCGCGATGCACGCTCTGGGTGAATTGATTTATTGAAGGCTCTCGTTGCGGACACCTATAAAAGCAGCACCGTCGACTTAACTCGACAGTCAAAAGCTCTCAGGGATCATTTTCTTCAAGTCCCCCTTTCCTAAAGGGGGATTTCAATAGATTACAGAAAAATCCCCTTCTGCTCTTATTTACAAAGGGGGGGATTAGCGGGTCGACAAGTTGCGATACTTATAAGGATTTTGAACTCTCAAGTGACTTAAAAAAGGTGAACCATGGATGTCATCCTGGTTTCCCGGGAAGGCCATAGACCGTGAGCGGCCCTGAAGAAAACAAGGGGAGTCTGAAGAAGAAACTGCTCCATGAAGTGAAGGCCTATTGGGTCTATGTTGCCTATCTTACGCTGGTATTCGCGGCATTCACTCAATACCGCCGGCTCATTCTCGCCGACGTTGGTATTGCTTATACCAATTACTGGGTGGCTCTGATCGAAGCATTGATTCTAGCCAAAGTCATCATGATCGGCGATGCGCTCCACCTCGGTCGCGGTCTCGAACACAAGCCCTTGATTTTCCCCACCCTTCTGAAGACGTCTATTTTTACGCTTTTTGTCGGCCTTTTTATCTTGATCGAACACGCCATCAAGGGTCTGATAAAGGGCAAGGGGGCTGTGGAAGGTGTCATGGAATTCCTTGGGAAAGGACCCTACGAAGTGCTCGCCGGGGGGTTGGTTATTTTCGCGGCATTTATCCCCTTTTTCGCCCTGAGGGAAGCGGGGCGTGAACTGGGTGGAGAGGGCAGGTTATTGACATTATTTTTCATGAAGAGAGACGGCCGGTGACACAAGTCCCAAGGTGGGTGGCTGTGACCAACCGTGTGAGGCGATGGTGATGATTGATTGGTTGAGAAGAAATAAAAAAGCCCGTCAGTCTGCCGTGCAAGCCGGACAAACGCACCAACTAATGGAGGATGACGGCATGCCGATGCCACGCAGTAGCCGGTGGCCCACAATGTTTTCGGGTTTGCGAGGAATCACCCGGGCGGATGTTCCACGCGAGATTTCAGCCGGCATCACCCTGGCGGCATTGATCATTCCCCTCAACATCGGATACGCGCAGGTGGCCGGACTCCCTCCGGTGTTCGGCCTTTACGCCGGAATCATTCCGCTCGCCATATTCGCCCTCTTCACCAGTTCGCCCCATGTGGTGGGAAGTCCGGATGCCCCCATTTCCGCGATCGTGGGAGCAATGCTTATCGGCTTTGCGCCGATCGGAGACCCGCTGCGGATGCAATATGCCCTGGCCCTGGCGTTGATGTGCGGCCTGCTGTTCTTTGTGTTCTGGCTTTTTCGGCTGGCGTTTCTCGCCAATTTTCTGTCCCGGGCCGTGTTGGCCGGCTTCATCACCGGCCTGGGGATCGAGGTGCTGACCAACCAGGTCAGAAGGATCCTTGGGGCGGCTCATTCAATAGACGGATCGGGATTGGCGGCGATCGCCGAACAACTCCATGGTGCGATGGCATCTTCCGTCGACACCACGGGTTATTTTGTGGAACTCATCGCCCTGTTCGAGTCCATTCCCCATGCGAATCTTTACTCGGTCGCGATCGGGTTGAGCGCTTTTGTCATCGTGCGGTTAATGAAAAGATCTGCACCCAAGGCGCCAGCGGCGTTGATCGCCCTGATCCTGACGACGGTCGTCGTCGCCGTTTTCGGCCTGGATCAAAAAGGGGTTCAGGTGTTGGGAGAAATGCCGTCGGGGCTGCCCTCCCTGACCTTGCCGAACGTGCCGGTATCAGACTACCTGCGCTTGCTGCCCGGTGCCATGGCGGTGGTCGGCATCACCCTGTGCGAGGCATTGCTGCTGGTCCGCAGCTGCAGTCGCAGGCACAACACCAAGGCGGATGGCAACCAGGTGTTGTTTGCCTATGGCATGGCCAGTGTCGCCAGCGGGTTCACCGGTTCACTGGTGTCGGGCCCCAGTGCCTCGCGCTCCGCGGCAGTGGACGCCGCCGGGTCCCGCACGCAGCTCTCCAGCCTGGTGGCAGCCGGGACGGTCGCGCTGGTCATGGTTTTCTTTACAGATCAGCTGGCGTATCTGCCCACTGCGGCATTGGCCGGCGTCGTCGCCAGTGCCGTATTGAGTCTGATTGAAGTCGAGGAGCTGCGGGAATTCTGGCACTTGCGCCGGTCTGAATTCTGGGTTGCGGCCGTCTGCCTGCTCAGCGTCCTGGTGTTTGGGCCATTGCAGGCGGTCGTCATTGCCTTTCTGCTGGCCACGATCGATCTGCTCCAACGGGCGTCCCGGCCCGCCGCCTGGGTGCTTAAGGAAGCACCGGACGGCAGTCATTTTATCCCCGAAGATGCCGACCAGCCCCCGGATACTGATGGGATTGTCATCTATCGCTTCGGCGCGCCCCTCTATTTCGCCAATGCCGCTTTCTTTGAGGAAGAGGTGGAGAAAATCTTCGAGCAAGCCGGCTCACCCGTCAAATGGTTTGTTCTGGATGCAGAAGCGATGGTGGATATCGACACCACCGGTGCGGAAACCCTGCATCAGGTTCTGACGGCGCTGGCCAAGCGCGGCGTGAACGTTGCCCTGAGCCGTGCCAATCAGTCAACCGCTGCGTTGTTGGCGCGTTATCACCTGCTGGAACTGATTGGGAAAAACGGTGTGTATCCGACCAACCGCCATGCCATCGCGGCCTTTCGCAGGGAAACCGGGCAAACGAACCCGTGACACCAGCGGAGCGAGATGCGCTTCTGAATAAAGTACTTGGCAAATCGTGAAAAGGAATGAAAGGAAAACGATATGGTTGATCAACCACTGAACGCGGTCGTCACTCTGCGTAACGAGGTTTCTCCCTGGTTGATGATCCTGCAGGTTGTACCGGATGGTTGGGATTTGTATGACTACGTACCGGGCCAGTTTACTTCCTTAGGGTTATTGGGTTCGGCGTCCCGCTGTGCCATTGCTGAACCCGAAAACCCGGTTGCTGACCCTGACAAATTGATCAAGCGTGCCTACTGCATCGCCTCGTCCCCGGTGAATCGCGAGTTTCTTGAATTCTACGTGGCCCTGGTTTCGAGAGGTGTCCTCACGCCACGTCTGTTCGGCCTGAAAATCGGCGACCGCATCTGGCTTTCGCCAAAAGCAGGCGGCAAATTTACCTTTGACGAGTCGCGAGTGCCCATGGACGCCAACGTGGTCCTGATCGCCACCGGATCCGGCCTGGCGCCGTTCATGAGCATGCTGAGCACCCACCTGAGGTTTCCCCCCACGCGCCGGATTGCGCTCATCCACGGGGTTCGACACTCGTGGGACCTGGGTTACCGATCGATCCTGATGGCCATGTCGCACCTTCGCGACAACTTTACGTATATACCGGTTGTCAGCCGGCCGCAGGAAGAGCCCGTTCCCTGGAAAGGTGCGACGGGGCATGTCCAGGACGTGTGGAAGAGCGGTGCCGTCGAAAAGGCATGGGGCTCCCGCCCGGGGCCAGAAGATACCCACATTTTCATGTGCGGCAGTCCCCAGATGAGTGAATCCATGATCGCGATACTGCAGCAGGAAGGCTTCAAAGACGACAAGAAGAAGGAACCGGGGCAAATTCATGTTGAGAAATATTGGCAGTAAGAAGCAGGCCTTCACGCGCTTAGCGGCGCGACGGCTAACGTATTAAAATGATAGTCCATCGCCATGGTCCACGATAGGCCAAGGTCGTGGTGACTCAATTATACAAAGCGGCTGCACCTGGCTTTTGAGAAACCGCCACAACAACAAATCGTCGATTCACGAAAAAACAAAAGGAGAAAGCAAAATGAAAGAGTCAAAAAAAACAAAAAATAATTCCACGGGGCGGGTAACGGTCGACGATGCACGGGTCGATCGCATGAAAAGCCTTTTTCTCAGCACGCCGCTCACCATTGACCATGAGCGTGTTATTTTTATGAAAAAGATTTACGAGGATAATGCTGGCTATCAGCAGATTATTCAAAGAGCAAAGTTTCTGGAGTACTTGCTCGACAACAAGAAAATCTACATAGATGAAAACCTCATTGTTGGCAGCATGGCCAATTGTGTTAACGCTTACCTGACTTTTCCTGAATGGAGTGTTGAGTGGATGAAGCAGGATAAAGTTATTGAGAACTGCAAGACTAAGGAAGAAAGAGAAGCAAATGAATGGGCAATTGAATATTGGGGAAGGAGAAGCCTGAAAAAGAGAACGGACGAAATTTTCATCAAAAAATACGGTTACGATCCAAATATTGCCGAACGAGCCGGACTCTTTCAGGATTTCGCATCGTGGCCGGGCGGTGGAGGTAACCTGAACTACCCTAAAATTTACAATCAAGGTATTGCCAGTGTAATCAAGGATATTGAAGAACGCCAGGCGGCCCTTGATGTAAGATTGGACGCTGCACCAAAACTTTATTTCTACGAAGCCTCACTCATCATTTTAAGGGCAGCAGTGCGCTATGCCAACCGTTATGCAAAGTTGGCAAGAGAAATGGCTGGAAAAGAGAAAAACGAAACCCGTAAAGAAGAATTGATTGGCGATTGCCGAAACCTGCGAATGGGTTCCGGAGCAGCCGGCTCGCAACCTTAGAGAGGCGGTACAGGCACATTTCTTTGCGCACATTGTTGCCGAATTGGAACAAATAGGTTGCGGATATTCCGAAGCTTATTTGGGTCAGAATCTCGAACCTTATTATCAGGCTGACAAAGCTGCCGGTCTCCTCGATGCTGAAGGCGCCACCTTTATCCTTAAAAACTTATTTATCAAACTGAACGAAATTCAGTATTGGTATGGTACGGCCATTTCTACCTATAACTCGTCCGATTTAGGTCAGAGCATCACCCTGGGTGGATTTACCGATAAAGAAGATGATGCAACCGCGGAGATGGATTACCTGATTCTCGATGCCTCATCGTACCTGAAATTACCCCAGCCACCGCTCTCGTGTATGTACCACAATAAACTTAAAGGAAAATTCCTGGAAAAAGTTTTGGATACCATAGGTACCGGCATCGGTATGCCTCAATTTGTGAATGGTGAAGTGGCTGTAAAAAGAGCGCTGAATATTTGGGGTGATAGAATAACCCTTGAACAAGCAAGGCGCACGGCTGTGGGGGCCTGTGTGGGGACATTCCCGCCTTATGAAACAGGGCACCCGGTTGAAGGACAGACCAACTCGGCCAAGGCCTTGGAATTTGCCCTGAATAATGGGGTAAATCCTGCGAGTGGAATACAGGTTGGCCCCAAAACAGGCGATCCGGAAACATTTAAAACATTCGAGGAATTATACGAGGCGTTTACCAAGCAATTGGATTTCATGATGCTTACCTGTCGTAAACATTCCATGATTGCCAATATTCTTTGCGCGGAGTTCCTACCCTGCGCATGGCGATCGATATTGACCAACGGTTGTATCGAACGGGGCACCGAAGTTTGGAATGGCGGAGCCAATGTCTATTCGGTGGGCATGCTCGTGATGACCGGAGTGGATGCCGCCAACGGTCTTCTGGCAGTAAAGCAACTGATCTATGACGACAAAAAGGTGACTTGGCCTAAACTAAAAGCAGCGCTGGCGGCTGATTTTGAAGGTGAATACGAACCTATTCGTAAGATGTGTCTCGATGCGCCCAAGCATGGTAATGATATAGATGAAGTAAATAAATTTGTACGCAGGGTGTATGACGATATTTATAACGCTTTCCAAAAAGTTGGTGGCAATTTCATCAGCAAGGATATCAAATCAACACCTGATTGCTATACAAAAAGCTCGCACAACTCCTTTGGACTTGTGACAGGGGCATTGCCTACGGGTAAAAAGAACCGTGTTGCGTTATCTGATGGGAGCATGTCGGCCATGCCGGGAACCGATGTAAACGGACCTACCGCCTTAGCTGCTTCGGGCGCTAAGAGTATCGATGCCGTTCAATTTACTTCTTCGCACATGAACATGAAACTTCCTCCAGATCAGTTGCAAACCCGTAAAGGCAGAGAAACTGTTCTTAACCTGGTTAAGGGCTTTATGGATTTGGGTGGTGGTCACATACAGTTCAGCGTTCTCAATACAGACACATTGCGAGATGCTCAGAAACATCCTGAAAACTACCGCGATTTAGTGGTACGTGTAGCGGGTTTCTGCGCGTTCTTTACCAAACTTCATCCGGGTGTGCAAGACGAGATCATCCGTCGTACCGAGCAGGAGTTTGGCATGTGCGGAGCTCGGAAAAATTTAGATTAAAAAAAGATATTCAATAAAGGAGATAAACTATGAATACAGATATAGGACAAAAACGCATAGCCATAATGGCAGGCGCCGGTTACATTCCCGGAATAAATGCTGTAGTTGCAGGCGCCGCCCTTGCTGCCGGGAAATTAGGATGGGAGTTGGTAGGCATACGCGATGGATTTGAAGGATTGCTTTACCCCGAAAAATACCCCTATGGCGGCTTAATTCCCATCGACCCCAAGGTACTAAATATGGATCCAAATACAGGCAGCGTTTCTAGGTCAGTCGGCCCGTATCGACCCGTTCAATGTCCGCACCATTAGTGAATTGGAAATGGTTGAGGAAGTGGATATGTCGGATACCTTCCTTGGAAAATTGAAAGCTGAAAATATTGATGCAGTAATTTCAATAGTTGGCGGAATGGGCTTGAGTATTTTTTACAGGCTTCACAAAAAAGGGCTGAATACGGTATGTGTTCCTCGTTCTATTGAAAATGATATCGCAACCACTTCGGTATCATTTGGGTTTAATACTGCTCTCACTTTTACCATCGACATGCTAGACCGTGCGCGTTTGGCGGCAAGGGCTGCTCATAAAATTGCCGTGGTTGAAGTACAGGGAGAAGAAGCCGGATGGATTGCAATACAAGCCGGTATCGCTGTTGCTGCCGACGCAGTGCTTATTCCCGAGATCCCGGTGGATTTGAAAGATGTGGCAACCCACTTGAAAAACAGTATGTCAGGCAAAAAATCCTGGGGATTGGTAGTTGTGGCGCAAGGTGCGAAAATACTTGACCAGGCCAAGAAAGAAGAAAATATATCCTCACTCAAAGCAACCTTATCGCCATTGGCAACCAGCGATTCAAACAGTGAATACGTGATTCATAAATCAGGTAAGGCAGCGCAAGCCGCAGCAGAAGGCCTGCAATTGAGGATAGCCGAAGAAACCTTCCCCATGGTTATTGGCCCCTGGGTAAGGGGTGGCGCTCCATCAGCTGTCGATCGTCAATTGGGAGTAGCTTATGGTGCCGCAGCTATTCAGGCCCTTGAAAACGGCAATAACGGTGCAATGGTGGCCTTTGTTCCACCCGATGTGAA
Organism: uncultured delta proteobacterium; assembly: GCA_963728055.1. GTDB lineage: Bacteria > Desulfobacterota > Desulfobacteria > Desulfobacterales > SG8-13 > JARFQH01. The sequence goes on from CAVSIM010000007.1 coordinate 12,821, forward strand.
GTTCGTTCCGCTTGCTGATGCAATCAATAAAGTAAGGACGATACCTGCTGAAAGCATGTTTTTTCAGGTTGCGAATTCATTGGGTATTTATGTTGGAAAATAAGGAGTAAAAAATTATGACAAATCAAACAACAAATATATTGGACATAAAGGGTACGGTATTGAATATCCAGCGGTATTGCAGCCACGATGGGCCCGGAATACGCACAACCGTATTTCTGAAAGGATGTTCCCTGCGCTGCAAATGGTGCGGAAATCCGGAAAGCATCAACCCCAAACCTGAACTTTCCTACGACTCAAAAAAGTGCAAAGGCAAGTCGTGCAGTATCTGTCTGAAAGCGCCTTTCCCCGAAAATGCTTTCTATTTCGTTCATGGCGAAGAGGACAAGGTAAAAGTTAACTGGCAGTTGTCAACCGGGTGCACACAGGAACATGCACCGCTTTGCCCTACGGGAGCGCTCGAAATGTTTGGCAAAATAATGACAGTTGGACAGGTAATTGACGAAGTGGAAAAAGATGCATCGTTTTACCGGAATACAGGCGGTGGTATGACCATCAGTGGCGGCGAAGTAATGCTGCAACCCGATTTCGCTGCAGCTTTATTGCAGGAAGCCCACAACCGCGGATTTAATACCGCCATTGAAACAGCTTGCAATGCACCATGGTCATTTCTTGAAAAAGTATTGCCTCATGTTGATACCATGCTTCACGACAATAAGCTGATGGACTCGGAACGACATAAGAAATGGACTGGTGCTGGAAACGAAAGGATTCTGGCGAACTTTAAAAAAGCCTACGAGACTTTCCCCAACGTCGACTTTATTACACGGACACCTCTAATACCCGGGGTAAATGCCGATGAGGAGCATATACGTGCCGTACTCGATTTTATAAAACCTTATAAAAATGTGATCGACTATGAGTTGCTTCCATATCATCGTTTTGGTTTGGGAAAGTATTTGTTATTGGGCGAAGTATACGAGCTCGACGATTATAAAACACCTTCGGATGAAGTGGTAAAAAAATTCCAGGCAATTATTGATGAGGCTTTCGGACGGACGGCAGAAGAGAAGTAAAAAGATTGCGGATTGCGGATTTACGAGTGCGGATTAAGAAGGCCATTATTTCGTAATCGCTATAATCGAAACCAACGCAATAAAAGAGGAAAAATATGATTAAACATGTCGGGCACGGAGGAATTCTACGGCGCATTGCAATCAATGTGGGAGCCGGGTATCTTGCTGGAATAAATACCATAATTACCGGAGCCTCTCAGGCAGCTGGCCAGATGGGATGGGAGATTGTCGGTATCCGCGATGGGTTTGAAGGTTTGTTGCAGCCCAATCGCTACCCCGATGGTGGGATAGTAACCCTCAGCCCGCAAACAGTATCACTCCTCGATCCCTCCGAAGGCGGCACACTCGGTCAGGCACCACGGGTCGATCCGCTACATGACACTACGCTTAATAATGGCGCGGTGGATCATTCTGATGAAATACTTAAAAGACTGAAGGATAGATTTTAGATTGCAAATTGGGAAAATTAATTGCGGATTTAAGATTTACGAATGTGGGGGAAAGGACAAATTATGATTAAAAATTTGGTAACGTTCAAAAGTGTTGGCACGGACCAGTCGAGTGCCTGGTTTTCAATGTAATCATAGCCAACAGGTATGATCATAGATTGACTAAATAATGCACCGATAAGACCGTTTGCATTTTGGGGTTGCAAAAAATTCACGGTCTCCTTCATAAGGTTTATATCGCCAAATACGAACCTGCCGAAAGGAGACCGTGATGGAACGACAAATTCATATTACACTTCACTTTGATCTTGCAACAGGAAAAGCCAATTTAAACGAGATCGTATACTGTTTGGATCAGCTAAAAGACCAATTGATGCTGTGTATCTTAAAGGAGATTCTGATCGGCTACGACGATCTGATTGCAGAGCGCCTCAGCCACCACGGCGGGGTTATTCCACCGAGCAAAATGCGCAAGGGCCTCGGGCGCCATGTTCGTAAAAATGATCCCAAGGGCCGATTCTGCCACGGCCGCCGCATCCGCAAACGCGGCTATCGTCAGTGGCCGCGAATCATATCCACTGTTTTCGGCAAACTTAAGCTGCCCATCCGGATGGCTGAATGCCGTACGTGCGGGGCGCGGTATTCACCGCTGCTCGATGCACTGAAGTTGATGCCCTATAGCCGTAAAGAGAGCAACTTTGAACATGAGGTCATCGAAGCGGTTATCGACACCAACTATCGGCGTCTGATCGAGGGCCGATCCATTGATATTTCCCTTGGCGGCATTCACAATATCGTGGTTGGCAGCGATGTCGATCGGCTCGAAGAGCCCTCCATAGACCTTGAGGATTTATCGGCCGTTATGGCGGACGGCACCGGTTACAAACGCCAAAAAGGTGAAAAAGGCGAACTGCGCGCGGTCATTGGCATTACCATAAGCGGTGAGGTGGAACCATTGGGCACTTTTGCCAATACCGCCTGGAACGAGATCGAGTCCATCGTCAAAGATCGATTTAAAAAGACCAAAGCCGCCGGCATTCCCTTTGTTTACGACGGAGAGCCAGGCCTGGATAATTTCCTGGCCGATATCGCCGAAGCACAGCGTTGCGCCTGGCACGGCCCCCGCGGGTTATACCATTCGCTGTGGGAGGATGGGGTCAAGAAAAAGGACAGCCAGCCATATACGGACAAACTAAAGCATCTGATCGGAATCGAGCTGCCGCAAGGCGATTATGAGCTTTTAAAAGACGAAGACAAACAGGGCGTCGAAGAAAAATATCGATCCAGCAAGATTGAGATTCTCCAGTTGATTAACTTTTTCACAGACAATGGCTACTACAAGGGTGCCGCCTATCTGGAGAACCTTTCCCGGCGCATCTTTACCAACGTTGAATTGTGGCTTAAAACCGGTGTCATCGCCCCTAAAACGACCTCGCTTTTGGAACGGATTTTTCGCGAGATCGGCCGCCGCGTTAAGCGCATCGCCTATGGCTGGTCAGATGCCGCAGTAACGAAATTATCGAAAATGATCGTTTTAAAAAAATATTCGAAAGAGAAATGGCAACAATATTGGAAACAGAAACTCGGCATCGAAGGCAACTTCAGCATCCGGCTCGTTCACGCTGAAACTGGTCCGTGCCAACACTTTTGAACGTTACCAAAAATTTAGGCCATGCAGGCACACATAGGCGAATTGCAATCAATGTGGGGTCGGGATTTGTACCCGGCACAAATGCCGTGGTATTGGGTGCAGCCATTGCAGGAGGCAAATTAGGTTGGGAAATGATAGGCATTCGCGATGGTTTCGCAGGCCTGTTGGTTCCTGAACGCTATCCCAACGGAGGATTTGTTGCATTAAGTCCTGAATTGATTGAAAACCTCGACCCTTCTACCGGAGGTTATCTGGGTCAATCGCCCAGGGTCGATCCATTCCACGCTACTTCCGCTACCGGAGGAGAAATTAATCTTTCCGATGCCATATTGAAAAGGCTGAAGGAAGAAGACATTGATGCGTTAATTTCAATCGTGGGTGGTCCGGGGCTGGGTATTCTTCAAAAGCTCAATAATAAAGGGCTTCATACGGTATGTATTCCACGCTCCATCGAAAACGACATTGCCAAAACAGCAATATCTTTTGGGTTCAACAGCGCGCTCAGCGTTACCATCGAAATGCTAAACAAGGCGTATCAGGCTGGCAAATCGGCAGGTAAAATTGCTGTGGTTGAAGTTCCGGGCGAACACACCGGATGGATTGCACTGCAGGCAGGAATTGCCGTGCGGGCTGATGCAGTGCTGATGCCCGAGATTCCCTGTGATCTGAAAAATGTGGCATCGAGATTAAAAGATAAAATATCAGCCAGAAGACCTTTTGGGCTGGTGGTGGTGGCTGAAGGGGCGAAGTTCGTTGATTACACGCAAAGAAAAGACAATCAGTCATCAGGAAGTTCCCTCACGGTAATGGCAACGGGTCAGGTCGCTGCGACAGTGGCGACTGCCCTGCAACCTTTGATCGCTACGGAAACCTATCCGCTGGTAATTGGTGCCTGGGCCAGGGGCGGTAACCCCACCGCTACCGACCGCCAATTGGGAATGGCTTATGGCGCCGGGGCTGTTCAGGTGTTGAAGGCCGGACAAAACGGGGTGATGGTTTCTTTTATGCCGCCTGACATCAAGTTCGTTCCACTGGCGGAAGCGATCGACAAAGTCAGAACCGTGCCCGCAGACAGCGAATTTATGAGGATCGCTCAGTCGCTCGGCATTTACCTTGGGAATCGTTTATAAATTGGAAACGATTTATTATAAAGGAGATTAACAATGAAAAATAGTGACAAATCCGTTGATGTTTACGAACGACTGGCGGATGCGCTGGACGCACTGCCCGCCGGCTTTACTAGAACACCCTCCAAACTGGAAATAAAACTGATGAAACTGGTGTTCACACCCAAAGAGGCCCTGATTGCCAGCACGTTGAGCCGCAAGCTCGAGACCGCTGCCGAGATCGCGGAGCGGGTCGGCATTTTTGAGGACAATGTAACCGTATTACTTGAGGGCATGATCCCCCGGCGCATGGTTCGCGCCGACACCCTGGCCCTTGAGACCGGCGTGCCGGGACTGGGAAAAGTGGAAGCAAAGCCAGGCAAGGGTCCTAAAGCCGAGAGCGTCAAGAAATACCGACTGAACTCTTTCCTGGTCGGCTGGTACGAATCCTACCTGCAGGAGAGCAAGCCGACGACAAAGGAATTTGCCGAGATTTACGAGCAGTACGTGATTGAGGGCGGGGGTGAGAAAATTTTCTCGCCGCGACCCGGCCCGCAGGGCGTCATTCCGTACCGCGGCTCACTCAAGCCCGAATGGCTCGAGCGCGAACCCCACAACGACATCGATGCCCACTTCCAGAGGCATGAGCGCTTCCTCGTGATTGATTGCGTGTGCAAGAAGGAGAAGGCAGCGATTCACGGCCATAGTTGCGAGATGCCCATCAAGCGCTGTGGCTTTGTCGGCCTGCCGACTGCCGCCCCGCTATCGGAAAACGTTCTTACCCGTGAAGAGGCGTTGAAGCTCTGGACCGAGCTCGATGCCATGGGGACCATGATCGTCGAGGGGTTCTATGGGTTCACCATGGGAGCGGAAGAACCCCAGTTCGTCGGGGGATGTCACTGCTGCGGCTGCTGCTGCTGGATGAGTGCCGCGCGCGTGGACCCCAATCTGAAGGAAACCGTCCAGCGATCGAACTACCGCGCCGCCAAAGATTGCGAGAAATGCACCAACTGCGGGGAGTGCGTCAGGCGTTGCCAGGTGTTTGCGCACAAATGGGAAAAAACCAAAGATGGTAAAAAGTCTGTATATGACAGGGCGAAGTGCGTCGGATGTGGCGCCTGCGTTATGGGATGCAAGTATGATGCGCTTCACCTGGAGCCCGTATCGGATGAGGAGTGGTTCCACGTCCCCTCCAGTTTTACGGAATGGGAAGAGAGGCGCCTGGCGTATCTGGCATCGGAAAAGTAACCCATTGACGCGCTGGAAAAGCTGAGGGATTCATGGGGCGCCGATCTTCCCAAGGGCCAGATCGTGATCTCCGACGGTTTGAACGCCAAGGCCATTATGGATGAGAATCATCTGATGCCTTATGTCGATGAATTGCGCAAATTGCTTGCAGAGGCAAATGTGCCCATGAGTGAAACTAACATCGTGGTCACCGGCGGAAGGGTCCGGGCCGGCTACCGGACCGGCGAACTGCTGTTTGAAAACGCAGATCCCAACGCTTATCGAGGGATTCTTCACATCATCGGCGAACGGCCGGGGACCATGCATCACTCCTATTCAGTCTACATAACGGTCACCAAGGGCAAAACATGGACTGAAAAGAAAATTGATCACGATATCACGAAACTCGTGTGCAATATTGCGGATACGGCCCTGGACCCCAGGGCAGCGGCTCGGGAAACCATTACAATCATAAGGGAAATGGTAGGCAAGCAAGTCAATAACAGCCGGCTCCTCGGCCAGGTGTGAAAAAGGATTTGGACATGGCCAGTTATCGACCCAAAGGACTGACCGCTGCAGCGCTTTTCGCAGGTGTCAAATAAAACCAAAAGCGATTAAAGAATGCGATAAAAAATGAACGGGAGCTTTTTTCAAATGAATGAAAAATGTCTTAAAGCGGTAAAAATGTCTTTGCACCATGGGGTCGCTATGGTGCCGTTCTCGATCACAGGAGAAGAAAAAGTTATGAAACACCATCGCTTTTGGGGAGGGGCGCTGCATGGACACACGATGGTTCTGGTGACTGTTCTGCTGCTGGCCGCTGCTGCAGCCGTGAGTGCGGCAGAGGAAAAAGCGGCTGACGGATGGAGAACTACCATCACGCCCTATATCTGGCTTCCCAGTATCCGCGGATCGATGAAACTCGAACCGCCTCCCGGTTTCGGGAGCGGGAGGGTGGATACCGGACCGGGTAATTACCTGGAGAATCTCAATTTCACTGGAATGCTCGATCTCCAGATGCAGAAGGGAAGGTGGACCCTCCTGACCGACATCATCTATCTCGATTTCTCGGACACTCAAACGGCAAAATTTCCAGGAGTTTTTACCGGGGGTGGCGGATGGACGACAGCGGCAGATTGGGACCTCCAAGCCCTTGTCTTCGAGCTATCCGGCGCGTATTCCGTTTTCCGGAATGGCTATTCGAATTTCGATCTGCTGGCGGGCGTCAGATATGCAGAGATCGATGGCGAGGTGAAACTCGACATTTTTGGGCCCCTTCCCGACTGGGTTAGTTCAAGGAACGTTTCCGAGACCGAAGGTTTCGTTGACCCGATTATCGGTTTCAAGGGCAAGTTCGAGCTGGGAAAGAAGTGGTATCTTCCCTATTACTTCGACATTGGCGGTTTTAGCATCGACTCCGACTTGACCCTGCAGGCCTTCACTGGAATTGGGTACCATTTCAATGATTGGTTTTCCGCGGTGCTCGGTTACCGTTACCTTTACTACGATTTCGGCGACGATAGCAAACTTGTGGAAGACTTGAACCTCTACGGAGCAACGCTGGGTTTCAGCTTCACATTCTGAGCCGTTTTAAATGAAACCGGATGCGCGAGCCAACCGGTCGACATCCAATGCAACGGAAGAGAAAGGGTGATCGATGAATGCCGAACAACTCCCGGCTTGAAGAAGCCCGAACGAAGAAAGCGCCGTGGAAGAAGTGGGGACCATACCTGAGCGAACGTCAGTGGGGAACCGTGCGTGAGGACTACAGCGAAAGCGGAGACGCCTGGAATTATTTCACCCATGACCAGGCCCGTTCACGGGCTTACCGTTGGGGCGAAGACGGCCTCGCCGGTATTTCCGATGACCGTCAGCGTCTCTGCTTCGCGCTGGCGCTGTGGAATGGAAAAGACCCGATCCTGAAAGAACGTCTGTTCGGGCTGAGCAACAGCGAGGGGAATCACGGCGAGGACGTGAAGGAATACTATTTCTATCTCGATTCCACGCCGACCCACTCGTACATGAAGTATCTCTACAAATACCCCCAGGCGGCTTACCCATATGACGACCTGGTCGCGACGAACCGCGACCGCGGCCGAGGCAACCCCGAGTACGAGCTGCTCGACACGGGCGTGTTTGACCAGGACCGCTATTTTGATGTCTTCGTGGAATACGCCAAAGCGTCACCCGAGGATATGCTCATTCAGATCACCGTTCATAACCGCGGCCCGGAACCGGCGACGCTCCAGGTCCTGCCCACCCTCTGGTTTCGCAACGACTGGTCGTGGGGGGAGGATGTCGCCCGCCCCGTCCTTCGCCAGGCGGTTCGGGGTGTAACCGGCGGGATCGTCGCGCTCGCGCATCGAGATCTCGGTGAGCGCTTCTTTTACGCGCAAGGGGCGTCGGCGTTTTTATTCACGGAGAATGAAACCAATACGCAGCGGCTGGTCGGCACGCCCAACACTATCCCTTACGTGAAAGACGGCATCGGCAACTTCATCGTTAACGGCACCAAAGACACGGTCAATCCCGCGAATACGGGGACCAAGGTTGCGGCCCATTACCCGCTCACCCTGGGGGCCGGAGAGTCCCGCATCATTCGCCTGCGACTCAGCGATCAGCCGATTAAGGATGACTCAAAAGAATTTGGTGAGCTTTTCGGAAAGGCGTTTGAATCGGTCTTCGAGACCCGGCTGCAGGAGGCCGACGAGTTCTATGCGACCGTCATCCCTGCCTCGGTTACCCCCGACGCGGCGGGGGTCATGCGGCAGGCCCTGGCCGGGATGCTCTGGTCCAAACAGTTCTATTTCTATGACGTCGCCCGGTGGCTCAAACAGCACGGCATTCAGCCGTACGAGGCGAATCAGCATTCCGTCCGCAACGACCGCTGGGGACACATGGTCAACGCCGACGTGATCTCGATGCCGGACAAATGGGAATACCCCTGGTATGCCGCCTGGGATCTGGCCTTCCATGTCACGGCGCTCACGCTGGTCGATGAGGACTTTGGCAAAGAACAGCTGGAACTTTTTCTTAAGCCCCGTTACCTGCACCCCAGCGGACAGATCCCCGCCTACGAGTGGAACTTCGGAGACGTGAACCCCCCGGTGCACGCCTGGTCGACGATCTACACTTACTTGACGGATAAAGCGCAGCGTGGGAGGGGAGATCTTGCCTGGCTCGAGCGGTGCTTTCACAAGCTGCTTTTCAACTTCAGCTGGTGGGTGAACCGGAAAGATCGTTCCGGCAACAACGCGTTCGAAGGGGGATTCCTGGGGCTGGACAATATCGGGGTCTTCGACCGATCGGCGCCTTTGCCCACGGGCGGATATCTGGAACAGGCCGACGGCACCGCCTGGATGGCCCTCTTCTGTCAGAACATGGTCGAGATCAGCGCCGAACTGGCGCTGGCCAATCCGGCCTATATCAGTCTTACGATGAAATTCGTCGAACACTTCCTCATGATCGCTTCGGGAATGATTCGGCCGGGCGAGGATGCCGGGATGTGGGATGAGCAGGACGGCTTCTTTTATGATGTGCTGCGCTTGCCGGACGGGCGGTCCGAGCGCCTGAAGGTCCGCTCGATGGTCGGGCTGCTGCCCCTTTGCGCGGTGACCATTTTCGAGAGAAAAATAGCGACGAAGTACCCCGAGGTCGGCCAGGCCGTCGTCGAGTATCTCCAGGTGCGCCCCGAACTGATGGCCTTCATTCACGACCCGCAGAAGCCCGGGCATAAAAAGCGACTCCTGGGATCGGTCCTGAACGAAGCCAATCTCCGCCGGGTGCTGAAAATCATGCTCGATGAGGCGGAATTCCTGAGTCCCTTCGGAATTCGGGCCCTCTCGCGCATTCACCGGGAACACCCCTACACCTACCGGCTCGGCGACCAGGAGTACGGGGTGTCGTATGTCCCGGGAGAGGGGGACAGCGGCATGTTCGGCGGCAACTCGAACTGGCGTGGCCCGGTCTGGATGCCGGTCAACATGCTGATTCTGCGCGCGCTGCTTCAGTATTACCTGTATTACGGGAATTCATTCACCATCGAATGCCCGACGGGGTCGGGAAAGCAGACTGAACCTCTACGAAGTGGCGGAGGAGATCGGGCGTCGACTGTCCAAGATCTTCCTGAAGGATGAGCAGGGGAAAAGGCCGGTGAACGGGACGGCACGAAAATTCCAGGAAGATCCTCACTGGAGAGATTACCCCTTATTCTATGAGTACTTTCATGGCGACTCCGGCGCGGGGGTCGGCGCGAGCCACCAGACGGGATGGTCAGGCGCGATCGCGCGTATCATGCATCTTTTTGCCTCATTTGAGGCGCACGAGATACTCGAGGGGGGTAAAGATGCAGCCATGGGCGGAATTTCCAAACCGGGAAGGAAGAGATGACGAAAATCCATTATCCGTCGCTCTATCAGGTCAATACGCGCGTCTGGCTGACCTCGCTGTCGCAGACGCTGGGCCGGCCCGCGCTGCTCGATGATCTCCCGGACGCCGAACTCGATCGACTGGCAGAGCTTGGCTTCGACTGGGTCTGGTTCTTGAGCGTGTGGCAGACCGGCCCGGCGGCGCAGGCGATCTCGCGCGCGAATCCCGAATGGCGGCGCGAGTTCGAGGAAACGCTGCCGGACCTTACGGACGGAGACATCGCCGGCTCCGGGTTCGCCATCCAAAGCTACGTTGTGCAACGCGATCTGGGCGGCGATGCGGCGCTCGCACGTTTGCGGCAACGGCTGCAAAAACGCGGGCTGAAGCTGATGCTCGACTTTGTCCCGAACCACATGGCCCCGGATCACCCCTGGGTCGAGGACCACCCGGAGTATTTTGTTGCGGGCACCGAGGACCTGTTGGCGCGGGAGCCGCAGAACTATACCCGGGTCAAACGGAAAAAGGGGGACTCGATCCTGGCTTATGGCCGGGATCCCTATTTTTCCGGCTGGCCGGACACCCTGCAGCTCGATTACAGCCATCCCGCCACCCAGGAAGCGATGATCCGGGAACTCGAGAAAATTGCCGGCCAGTGCGACGGAGTGCGCTGCGATATGGCCATGCTGATTCTTCCCGAGGTATTTGAGCGAACGTGGGGCAGAAAGCCGCCACCATTCTGGCCACTCGCCATCCGGCGGGCGCGCGAACGGCATGCGGATTTTTGCTTTATGGCCGAGGTCTACTGGGACCTGGAATGGGCCCTCCAGCAACAGGGGTTCGACTACACCTACGACAAGCGGCTCTATGACCGCCTGCGTGAAGGCCACGCCCGGCCGGTGCGCGAGCACCTCCACGCGGCGCTTGAATATCAGGCCAAGATGGCTCGTTTTCTGGAGAATCACGACGAACCCCGCGCTTCCGCCGCCTTTGAGCCCCATGTTCACCGGGCCGCCGCGGTGATCACGTATGTCACGCCGGGCCTGCGTTTCTTTCACCAGGGGCAGTTCGACGGCCGCAGGAAACGCATTTCACCGCATCTCGTTCGGGCGCCTGAAGAATCTCCGGACAAGGAGATCGAGGCGTTCTACGATCATTTGCTTGCCATCCTCCGGAAACCCGTCGTGAAAAGCGGGGAATGGCAGTGGCTTGCCTGTCAGCCGGCCTGGGACGGGAACGGGTCCTGGGATGCATTCGTCGCCCATACCTGGCAGGGATCCGCCGGTGAACGGGTGCTGGTCGCCGTGAATTTCGCCCCCCATCCCAGCCAGTGCTATATCATCCTGCCTTTTCCCGAAATCAAAAAACGATCGGTCCGGCTCGAGGACTCGTTCAGTTCCGCCGGCTATATCCGCCAAGGGAACGAATTGCTCGAGCGCGGGCTCTACCTCGATTTGCCCCCCTGGTCTTATCATGTTTTTGATGTGGAGATTAACCGGTGAAGGCGCTATCCATAGAACATAAAAAGGAGATTACCCCATGCAGGCGATTACCGTAGAGCCAAAGAAGCCCGGGACGGTCCGGCTCGAAGATATTCCGGAGCCCGATGCACGCGAGGGTTCGGTACTCGTGGAAGCCGTCGCCGTCGGTGTTTGTGGAACGGACGTCGAGATCGTGGAGGGTAAATACGGCTGGGCCCCTCCGGGCAAAACGCGGCTCGTGCTCGGACACGAATCCCTCGGCCGCGTCCTGGACCCGGGGCCGGGCAGCGGACTGAAACCGGGCGATCTGGTGGTGGGCATTGTGCGCCGCCCCGATCCGGTTCCCTGCCCGAACTGCGCCGTGGGAGAGTGGGACATGTGCCGCAACGGCCGGTACACCGAACGCGGCATCAAACAAATTCACGGATTCATGTCGGAGCGCTGGCGGATCGAGCCCGAATACGCGATCAAGGTCGACCCTACCCTGGGGATCCTCGGCGTGCTGCTCGAGCCCACGACGGTTGTCACCAAGGCCTGGGAGCATGTGCTGGCGGTGGGGCGGCGTGCATTTTGGGAGCCGAAAAGCGTGCTCGTGACCGGGGCGGGGCCGATCGGCCTGCTCGGCGCCCTGCTCGGCAAACAGCTCGGGTTGGAGGTTCACGTTCTGGCCCGAACGGAAACAGGACCCAAGCCCGAACTCGTGCGCGCCCTGGGTGCGACCTATCACTCCTGCAACGTTGCCAACGTCGGATTCGAACCGGACGTGATCCTGGAATGCACGGGCGTCGGGCAGGTCATCGCCGAGTCGCTGCTGGCCATCGGGCCGAGTGGCGTCGTGTGCCTCACGGGCGTTGGCCATGGCGGCGCCCTGCCCAAGATCTCCACGGCGGATGTTGCATCTTCGGCAGTGCTGAAGAACAACGTGGTGTTCGGCAGTGTCAACGCCAACAAGCGGCACTGGTACAAGGCCGGAGAAGTGCTGGCGCGGGCGGACCGCAAGTGGCTGAACGGCCTGATCACCCGCCGTGAAAAACCGGAGGATTTCAAACAGGCTCTGGAGAGACAGCCCGAAGACATCAAGGTCGTCATCCAGTTTTCAGAGGTGTGATGATGGCCAAAAGATCCGGATCGGGTGTGGTCCGGTCCACACCGCTGAGCGGCGGCCCACAAGGAAGGGGAGGGGCGAACAGTCGGCCTCTTCCATGGCGGAAATTCGCCTCCGAACTGTTGGGTACGGGCCTGCTGGTATTGCTCGGACGGTGATTGTCATTGGTCATTTTCATGTTCGGGGTCGGCACTCCGATGGCACGCCTGATTCCAAGCGAGGGCCTCAGACGCCTGATCACGGGATTTCTCTTTGGAACAACGGGCGCACTGAATGTGCTTTCACCGGTCGGAATGCGGAGCGGGGCGCACCTCAACCCGGCCGTCACCCTGGCATTTCGGCTGATGGGCAAAATCGATTTACGGACCGCCCTTGGTTACATCATTGCGCAACTGTCGGGGGCAATTCTCGGGGCTTTGCCACTCATTGAGTGGGGCTCGACGGGCAAGAGCGTGGCGTAATTGGCGCGACTCTTCCGAGAAATTTTTCGATCCCGGTTAAAATCAACCCTGCCGAAAGGGTCCTCCTGGGAGAAGTGGTCACGACCTTTACGATGATCGGCGCCTTGCTCTGCGTCTTTCTAGGGTAGGATTTATTGTCCTGCAAGCTGCGACCTTTCACACCGGCGATCTTTCCGCCGCTCGACGCGATCATGGTTTGGGCTGAGTCGCCGATCTCAGGCACACGGCACCAATCCCGCCCGCAGCTTGGGACCGGCAATCGTGTCGGGACAATGGGAAGGGTGGTGGATATACTGGGCCGGCCCCCTGAAATCGGAAGATATCGCCGCATGCCTCGTCTGTAGTTTTCTTGCGAGGCGAATCACGGTGGCGAAATTGTACTATTTCGACAACGACCGGAGAACAGACTGTTTCAGCCAACTGCGGTTACGCGAAGCTATCTCGAAGTCAGATAGCCCAAATAGAGCGGATGTCGACCTAACCAAAACATCGATGTCAAATAGCGGGAGGAGAGGAATGCGGAAGAAAAGATTCGTGACACACATACTGGCCGCTTTTTTGGCCTTATCTCTGACGATCCCCCAGGGGGTCGTCGCGCAGAGCGGAAAAGGAGAAAAGCCCTTTAAACAGGAGGAACTGGACCAGCTTCTGGCGCCCATCGCTCTTTACCCGGATTCGCTGTTGGCACAGATCCTCATGGCATCCACCTATCCGCTCGAGGTGGTTCAGGCTGGAAGGTGGACCAAGGCGAATCAGGCCCTCAAGGGCGATGCGCTCACCGCGGCTTTGGAGAAGGAGAACTGGGACCCCAGCGTCAAGTCGCTGGTGAATTTTCCCCAGGTGCTGGATTTGATGAACGAAAAGCTGGACTGGACCCAGAAGCTGGGAGATGCTTTCTTGGCCCAGCAGAAAGACGTGATGGCCACGGTCCAGAACTTGCGGGCGAAAGCCGAGGAACAGGGCAACCTGAAGAGCAGTGAACAGCAGAAGGTCATCGTCGAGAAGGAGACGCAGACTATCGTCATCGAACCCGCAAACCCCCAGGTCGTCTATGTCCCGACCTACAATCCGACAGTGGTCTATGGAACCTGGTGGTATCCATCGTACCCGCCCTACTATTACTATCCACCCGGATACGCGGCTGGAGCGGCGCTGTTCTCCTTTGGCGTGGGTGTTGCCGTGGGCGCGGCTTGGGGCTACGCCTGGGGAGGCTGCAACTGGAGAGGCGGCGATGTCGATATCGACATCAACAGAAACACGAATATCAACAACAACATAAACCGGAACAATTACCAGAACAAGGTAACCACCGGACAGGGCGGCCGTGGGGAATGGCAGCACGATCCGGAACACCGCAAGGGAGTGTCTTACAGGGACCAGGGCACCGCTCAGAAGTTCGACAGAGGGGCATCCAGGGATGCGCAGTCCCGCGAGGCTTTTCGTGGACGCGCCGAAACGGGCCGGCAGGATATTGCCCGTGGAGATGGAGACCAGTTCCGGGACCGCTCGGGGGGCGGCAGCCGGGGCTCTCAGGATCGCCCGGAGGCCGGTTCGATGGATCTTGGTAACTCTCAACAGCGGCGGGACAGCGGTGGAACCGATCGTGCCGAAGGCGAGCAGCGGACCGACAGGAGCGCCTCCGGAAGTTACGATCGAGGGAGTCAGACGATGGATTCCAGCAGCCGGGGCTCTCAGGATCGCCCGGAGGCCAGTTCGATGGACCGCGGAAACGCCCAACAGCGGCGGGACAGCGGGGGAACCGATCGTTCCGGTGGCAACCAGCGGACCGACAGGAGCGCTTTCGGCAGTTATGATAGCGGCAGCCAGACAAGAGATTCCAGCAGCCGGGGCCGTCAAAGCATGTCATCTTCGCGAGGCAGTTACGGTGGTGGAAGCGGTGCCTCGCGAGGTGGTGGTGGTGGTCGGGGCGGCGGCGGACGCGGCAGATAAACGACCGAGCGCGTCTAAGACGATTTTGAACGAAGGAAATAGCCATGATGAAACAGATACATAGGATTAAAAAAAATCTCGGGTCGAAACGCAGTGGGGTAATCCTCGTGCTGCTCATGTCCGCCGTTTTGGGGATTGCGGGCCTATCCGTGGCGGAGGACGCGAATCAGCTTAAATTTGCTTCTCCCGAAGAAGCGGTCAGGGCTATGGTCGAGGCGTTGAATTCAAACGACACCCCGGCGTTGGAGGCGATATTCGGTTCCGGCAGCGCGGACCTGATATCATCCGGCGATCCGACGGCGAACCAATTGGAACGCGAACGCTTCCTCAAATTATATGGCGAGAAAAGCCGGTTGGAACAAACCGCCGACAAGGTGGTTCTCTCTATTGGAAATGAGGATTGGCCCTTTCCCATCCCCATGGTAAAAGAGGACGACCTTTGGTTTTTTGACACCGAGGAAGGCCGAGATGAAATTCTGGCACGCAGGATCGGACATAATGAACTGAATGCCATCCAGGTCTGCCTGGCCTACGTGGATGCTCAACGGGAATATGCATTCAAGGACCGGGACGCCGACGGAAATTTGCAATACGCTCAGAAAATTAGAAGTGACGAAGGGATGAAGAACGGCCTTTACTGGGAGGCGAAGGCGGGTGACGATCAGAGCCCCCTGGGCCCCCTCTTTGCCGCGGCCCATGAAAAGGGGTACAGCCTCGAGTCGAGTGGTGACCACCCCATTCCTTATTACGGGTATTATTACAGGATTTTAAAGGGGCAGGGGCGGGATGCCCCGGGCGGCGCCTACGACTACCTGGTAAATGGAAAAATGATCGGAGGGTTTGCCCTGGTGGCCTATCCTGCCACGTATGCGTCTTCAGGCATCATGACCTTTATCGTGAATCACGACGGAACGGTTTACCAGAAGGATTTGGGCCCGAATACGGAGAAGGCGGCTCAAGCCATTGAACTCTTTGATCCCGACAGCACGTGGAAAAAAGTGGAAGAGAAGGATAACAGGACAAAGGGTAAAGCTTGGGAATGAACCTTGTTCGAATAGTTGGTGCAGAGTGCGAATCATTGAGACAGCTACCATTATGCCTGCATTCCTGCCGGCGGCTCCCAAACGGGTCTGGAATGAGAATCAATGGAATGCGTTTTTCACGCAACGTACCGAGATAATCTCCCTGCGAATAAAAGTCTTTGTGTGGACACGAGAAAGGAGAAAAAAATAGTGACCGCAAGACAATATAGAGGGCGATATCTTATACTTACCACTATTGCCATAGTGCTTTGCGTCGGTTTTATTACTTGCGGTCTCGATGCCTTTCGAGCCGACGCCGCCCAACCGATGGTTTTCAAACCCCAGAAAGAAAAAAGCGCTGAGGCCCCGTCGGATGCCGCCCGATTGCCCGAAAATCTCCAGGCCGATAAGGTTGACGATTTCATGGCCGGTCTCAGCGACGAACAGGTCAGACGTCTGCTGATCGAGGCCTTGAGAAAACAGGCCGCCGCACAGGCCGCGGCCACGCCGGCCCCAAAAGAGTTGACCGGTGTTGCCGGTTTCATCGATGCCGTCAAGGAAAAGATCGATCTGATCCGGCTGCGCATCGAGACCTTCAAAACAGGCGACGATGCGAAAATATTGGAAATCCCCTCTCTCTTTACCTACCTGGGCAAAGGGGAGCGGGACACAAACGCCGCCAGGGTCATCATCAGTGTCGGCGCTGTTTTCTTGGTGGCCTTTTTCATCGATTTCCTGTTCAGCTGGTTCGCGCGCACCGCCCGCCGACGCATCGAGGCCACGCAGCCGGCCGACTGGAGGGCAAAATGGAGCACCGCCGGTCTGCGCGCGCTGCTCGACCTGGTCTCCATCTGTGTGTTCGCAGTCGCCGTTCTGGTCTTCTTTCACCTGTTCCTCGACCGCACGACGCCCCAGCGCGTGCTCGTGGCCGCCTACCTGGCGGCCGTTTTGATCGTGCGGGCGGCCCATCTGCTTTCCCGGCTCCTGCTGTCACCCAAAGTAACGGCCCTGCGAATTCTGCCGCTCGGCGACGAAACGGCGCTCTACCTTCACCGCTGGATTATGGCCATCGTCGCGGTGGGCAGTTTTGGATTCCTGACCTGCGGGATCTTCCGGCTGGCCGGGACGCCCTCGGCGACCAATTTTGTCATGATCTCCATGGTCAGTCTCCTGCTGGTGGCCATGTTCATCACCATGATTCTGCAGAAGCGCAACACTGTCATTCAGGCCCTAACCGGAAAACTGCCGCAGACGGGCATTCGCGCCCGACTGCTGCTTTACTGGCATCACTTCGCCATTTTCGGCGTCATCCTGCTCTTGATTTTCTCAGTTCTCAGCCGGCTGTTGGCCGGAGACCAACCCGGTGAATATCGCGGCGCGAAGACGCTGCTGATTGTGCCGCTCTACTTTCTTCTGGACTGGATTTTGAGGCAAATTCTGGAGGCGGCTTTCGGTTTTGTTCATAAACCCGACGGTCAAGGCCCTGCAGCACTGACGGTCGAGAACACCGAACTGGGCGCAACAGCAGGAAGTGAGACCGCAGACACGAAAACAAATAGGGTTGCAAAGCCTGCTGCCAACCCCCTGGACATCGGTCGTTTGAGAAAAATAATCGGCAGCGGTCTGCGAGTGACGCTGGCGTTCCTGGTGTTTTTCTGGGTCATGCGCATCTGGGGTGTCGAACTCAAAATCGGACAGGAGGTGGCCCGGGCCGCTTTCAAGATCTTGGTCGACGTGCTGGTCTGCTTCGTGGTCTGGGAACTGGTCAATGCCGCCATCAAACGCCGCATTGCAAAGGAGATTCCCGAAGAAGATGAGGATGACGAAAGGGAAGAAGGCGGCCGCGGCGGTTCCCGCGTCGCGACGTTACTCGTAATGCTGCAAAAATTTACGCTGGCTGTCATTGTCGTGATGGCCGTATTGATCATACTGTCTTCCATCGGGGTGAACATCGGTCCCTTGATCGCCGGGGCCGGGGTCATCGGTCTGGCCATCGGTTTCGGCTCTCAAACGCTTGTCAAGGACATCATTTCCGGGATGTTCTTTCTGATCGACGACGCCTTCAGAGTCGGAGATTACGTGGAGTCAGGGAAGCAGAAGGGAACCGTGGAGAAAATCTCCCTGCGTTCGCTCCGGCTGCGTCATCCGCGAGGGATGGTTTACACCATCCCCTTCGGCGACATCAGTTCGGTTACGAATTTCAGCCGGGATTACATCATCACCAAACTCGACTTTCGGGTCCCTTTCGGCACCGATGTCGAGAAGGTCCGCAAGCTGGTCAAGAAAAAAGTCTACCAGAAGATCATTGAAGACCCCGAACTCGGAAAAAAATTGCTCGGCCCCATCAAGTCTCAAGGCGTCAGAGAGATGGACACCGATTCGGCCATGATCTTGCGTGTCAAATACAAAACACCGCCCGGTGAACAGTTCGCCATCCGCAAGCATGTCTACCGGCTGATGCAGGAGGCGTTTCAAGCGGCCGGCCTCAAATTTGCGCATCGCAACGTTACCGTTTCACTGCCGCCGGGGATCGAAAAATCGCTGGCCCACGCAGACGACGAAACCCGCAGAAAAATTATAGAAGCCAGCGCCGCTGCCGCCGGAGCGGCTATTCAGGCCGAAGAGGAAGAAAAGGCCAAGAAAATTAGAAAGAATATCATCTGAGCCGAAACATGCATACCCGCCGCGAAGGCAGACGGCATTCATTTTGGTTTCGAATATGTATTTTTCAAGAGAAATAAAGAAGGAGAAGTCGAATGAAATTCGATAGAGTCGCCGGGTGGCCCTCAAGGCCTGCCGTCTTCAGTCTTCTCCTGACGGTAAGTGTTGTCTTGAACGGATGCGCCACGCCGGTGGGCGTGCGCCGCATGGATCCACCGGAGGCTCAACGCAGGCTTACCGAAAGCGTGCTGACGGACCAGAACCTGAGCGCACCGACCCAGCAGATTCTCAACCGGACCGGCCTTGCTGAACAATTCAAGAGCGATCCGGCAGCAGTTATCTCAACCTTACACAAAGGTACGCTCACCGCAACCAATTCGGATTTTATCTTTGCCCTGGCGGAACTTTCCTTTTTACATGCAACCCGCAGCGGAGACCGCTCCTACTTTTTAGCTTCTGCGGTGTATGCGTATGCGGCCATATTTCCGAAGAATGAAAAAGACGCGCTGGATCCATTCGATCCCCGCCTGCGAAACGCCGTCGATCTTTACAACCAGGGGCTGGCACAGGGCTTTCACCAGAAAGAGACGGGGAGGGTTTTGCTGGAGTCCGGCACCTACAGGCTCCCCTTCGGTGAACTGGTCGTGCAAATCGACCCGGACGAGTTTCGTTGGGGGCCTTATCGATTGAACGATTTTTTCGCTGCGTCGGCGTTTGATGTGCGGGGCCTCAGAAATAATTACCGCTGGCCAGGGGTGGGAATTGCGTTGGTCGCCACTTTGAAACAGGTGGACGGAGAGCAGGCGCTTGAGTTTGCCAGGGTCCCGTCGTCCTTGAAAATTTCGACCACCGCCTTCCTGGAGCTGGAGGATGTCGAAGACGGACTCCGGGAGGGCCGGATAGTGGGAAATTTGGCCCTCTACACGAATCAGGAGGCCACCTCGGTCAACGTCGGCGGGCGCATCGCCCCGCTCGAGTACAATTCGACAGCTGCCCTGGCCTATACGTTGGAAGGCTCGCGGGTTTACGATCTGGAAATCAAGGGGCTGCTCTCGGGGGACCTGTCGCTTTTTAATCAAATGGTGCGCTTCAAGGACAACCTGTTTCTGATGGAGCCCTACCGCCCGGGACGAATCCCGCTGGTGCTCGTTCACGGGACGGCCTCCAGCCCTGCGCGCTGGGCGCAGATGCTCAATGAAATTTTCAACGACCCGGAACTGGCGAGCCGTTACCAGGTTTGGCTTTTCACTTACAACACCGGCAATCCAATTTTGTATACCGGGGGCATCCTCACCCAGGGTCTGCGCAACGTGGTTCAGGAACTGGACCCCGAAGGCAAGGACGAAGCCCTGCGGAAGATGGTGGTCATCGGTCACAGCCAGGGGGGGATGCTGGCGAAGTTGACCGCCATCGACAGCGGGACGCGTTTCTGGGATCAATCTTTTAACATTCCCATCGATCAACTCGATGTCTCGCCCGAGACACGGGAGCTTCTGCGGAAAAGCCTGTTTTATCAGCCCCTGCCCTTCGTGCGGTACGTCGTGTTCATCTCGACGCCCCACCATGGAAGCTTTCTGGTGGGCGGACGGGTCAACGGACTGCTGCGGCGGTTGATCTCCTTGCCAGTCAAGGTTCTAAATCCGCTGCAGGAGGTCATTGAACGCAAACCGGAAGCCGTTTCAAAGCGAATCTTAAAGGACGACATCCCGCGCAGCACCGACAACATGGACGCCGACAGCCTTTTCATACAGACATATTCATCGATCCCCATTGCTCCGGGGGTCTCGGCTCACTCCATCATTGCGGTAAAAAACCCCGAAGACCCGCAAGATGACTGGAATGACGGCGTCGTGTCCTACAGCAGCGCCCATATCGAGGGCGCGGACTCCGAGCTTGTCGTCACCTCAGGACACTCCGCGCAGGAGGCGCCGCAAACCATCGAGGAAGTGTGCCGAATTCTGGTCGAAAATCTCAAGGACTGAGGAACAAAGAATGGTGAGTGTTTTAAAGTACGCCGGGGGTTTCATTTGCGCTGCTGTCGTCATTTTCATGACGGCATGGGGGGCGTTGGCGATCTGGTATTCAAACCTTTCGGAGAGCTATGTGCGCGCCGGTCTGGCCGGCCTGTTTGTGCTGGCGACCCTCCCGGCGTTCGTTTTTCTTCGCAGGC
Organism: uncultured delta proteobacterium; assembly: GCA_963728055.1. Lineage (GTDB taxonomy): Bacteria > Desulfobacterota > Desulfobacteria > Desulfobacterales > SG8-13 > JARFQH01. The sequence goes on from CAVSIM010000007.1 coordinate 33,545, forward strand.
GACGGCGGACTTTGGCGGTGTTTCTGGTGGCCTTTGCCGGCATTGCAGCCTGGTGGCTGACCATCCCCGCCTCGAATCATCGCACCTGGCAGGCGGATGCGGCCCTCCTGCCTTACGCCACGGTTACCGGCGAGCAGGTCACGATCCACAACATCCGCAACTTGAATTACCGGACCGAGACGGACTTTGACGTACGCTACTACGACAAGACCTTCGATCTCGGCCGGCTGCAGTCGGTCGACCTGATTGCGGTCTACTGGATGGGGGATGCGATCGCCCACGTCATGGTCAGTTTCGGGTTTCAGGAGCAGGACTTCGTGACCTTCTCGATCGAGACGCGCAAGGAACTCGGGGAAAAATACTCGACCCTCAAGGGGTTTTTTAAACAGTACGAACTGATCTTCGTCGTCGGCGACGAGCGCGACCTTATCCGGGTGCGCACCGACTACCGCAAGCCGCCGGAAGACGTTTACCTCTATCGAACCCGCATGACGCCGGAGAACTCCCGGATGCTCTTCATGGAGTATATCCATCAGATCAACTCGATGAAGGAAAAGCCTGAATGGTACAACACGCTCACCACGAACTGCACCACGGGCGTGGTGCGGCTCATACGCGCCTATGGCGGTCAGGCGCGCTACAACTGGAAGGTGCTGCTCTCCGGCTACGCCCCGCAGTATGCTTACGAACTCGGATCGCTCGACACGCACCTCTCCTTCGAGGAGCTTCGCAAAAAAAGTTACATCAATCCGCAGGCCGGCGTCCTCGGCAATGATCCGGACTTTTCGCGCAAGATCCGCCAGGGACTGCCAAGACCAAGTGGATAAAAGCAGTACGAGTTTTAATTTGCCGATTATGCCCTTATTGCTGGTGTATAATCGAAAAAACGGCTTGACGATCATGGAAGGAGGTGATTGCGGCATTATCGTTGCTCCAGAGAAAATTGCGTAAACCCTTGTTCGGATTAAACGGCAGGAAAAGAGTTAAGGAAAGAATCCGTTCGACCAGAATGTGGAGGGCAAATGAAGCTTTTGAAATTGTTCAGCATTGTTCTTTGTATCGCGGTACCGCTGCCGGCGTTTGCGCAGAAAGCCAAAACGATCGACGAACTGGCCGCGATGCTCGACTCATCGCGCTGTGCGGAATGCCACGATGTCATCTACGCTCAGTGGGAGAAGTCACAGCACGCGCGCCCCTTGATGGGAGTCCGGGGCACCTTGAACATGACCCTGCTTGCCACCCCCGGGGCAACGCCCTTTTCGCCGGCGGACCCGAAGCAGGCGACGATGAAGACCTATCCGTGTTTCAAGTGCCACCTGCCGCAGGCCATCGACTATGCTGAAGATTCCGTGGCTGTCGAGATCACGGAGGCGATCATTGCGCAGAATAGGGAAAAAATCGCCAAGCTGCAGATCACCTGCATCGTCTGCCACAACGAAAAGGCCATCGTCCACAGGCTCGAGGAAGGAAAACCGGACCCCGGAACACTTTACGGCAACACTGACGTGGCCCCCCATGAGGATCCGGTCTTCGAGAAAGTGAAGAAAAGCGCGGTGATGCAGCGATCTTTGATGTGCGGACAGTGCCACGGTCTGGGCCCGAACCTCGAATTCGAAAACCCGGTGCAGTGTGCGAATCTCTACGGCAGCTACCTGCATGCCTACATTCCAGCCGGCGGTACCCAGACGTGCCAGGAGTGCCACATGAAGCCGATCGACGGCCTGGCGGATCATCTGATGGCGCCGAACTGGGATGATATTCCGCACACGACGAAACTCCTGCAGGAAGCGCTGTCACTCGACGTCCAGGCCCTCGGCTACGAGTGGCTCGAGACGGCCAAGACGTCCGTGCCGAAGGTCATTGTGAACACGAGAGTCGCTTCGACCGCCGGGCACCGAATTCCCGACGGGTGACCGTCCCACAACCGAGTGGTCCTGGAGGTGACCGCAAAGACACCGGACGGAAAAGAAATCGGCACCCAGTCACGACACTATCATCCTCAGGCAACAAACGAAAAAAGTTCGAAAATGCTTTACGGGGCGCAGCAAAAGGCTGCAAACATTCGCGACACCAGCATCCAGCCCTATCAGGCAAAGACCGAATCCATCGAATTTATTCTCCCCGATGGCGTCAGATCAGCCGACATCACCGTTGATCTCAGTTACTATCTCGGCAGCCCCGACCAGCGGTATGAGGTTCACAAGATCACCAGGCGGGTTACGCTAGACCGGTAGTCAATACAAACCCGTTCACTGTCATTCAAGCCGTATAGGACGGCTTGAAATTCACGTCAAGGTTGGAAAAACAAAATCAAAAGGAGGAAGAGATCATGAAGAGAACATCCATTTTCAGCATTGTAATCTGTGTGACGCTTCTGTTTGCGGTTTCAGCCGGGGCTGCCGAGCAGAGCCTGGTGGAAACGGTGGCCAACGGCTGCAAGGCAGAGATCGACACCTACTGCAAAGATGTCACCCCTGGAGAAGGCCGCGTGCTAGCCTGCCTTTACGCTCGCAACGACAAATTGTCAGGCAAGTGCGAATACGCCCTCTATGATGCCGCTGCGCAGTTGGAGCGGGCCGTGAATGCATTGTCATTCGCGGTCAACGAGTGTGCCGACGATTTGAATAAGTTCTGTCGGAATGTGGCCGCAGGCGAGGGCCGGCTGTTGGATTGCCTTAAGAAGAATGACGCGAAGGTCAGCTCTCGCTGCAAGGAAGCGCGAAAGCAAGTCGGTATGAAATAATCGGTATCGATCTGTTTTGCGAAGATTTTCAGGGTTTGCACCGGCGGTCCTGCCTTTGAAGTCGGTTTGGTTTTCGAGGCTACGACCGCCGGGTCCCTGTCGGGGGCATTGATTGGCCCTAAGCGGCTATCCTGTGACAAAGCCCCTCGCCATTATAATAATTGTGACATCGCGTAAAGTTGCAGCATTTGCCCGGAGGCATTCATAATGCAACCGAATCATAGAGCTGCTATCCATGTAATAGCTTGCGGAATGATATGGTTACAAGTTCTTTTCTTTTTCCCGGAGAGTGCCTTTTCTCAGGATGATGGCGCGCCTCCACGAACGCTGCAGGTGGGGGTGATCGTCGCTCCGCCGGCATACATAAAAACGGCTGATAATCAGTGGGAGGGCTTCAGCGTCGAACTCTGGCAGGCGCTCGCGCAACACATAGGCGTTCAATTCGAATTTCGGGAATTTGGTAGTCTTGAGAATATGTTGGATGCCCTCGAAAAACGAGAGATCGATGTCATCCCTTCTTTGCCGGCCAGGGCGAGTTTTGAATCGACGATGGATTTCAGTCAATCCTATTTGAAAACGGGGCTAGCTATTGCGGTATTGGCAGCAGGGCTCGAATACAGATGGGCCCGCATTTTTGAAAGCATATTTTCAGATCAAACCTTGAAAGCGCTTGGCTTGCTGATGTTGATGTCTCTGACAGCCGGAATAATCGTTTGGTCATTCGAAAGGCGGCGCAACAGCGACATGTTCGGTGATGGCACTGTCGCGGGAATCGGGCACGGCATCTGGTGGGCCGTGGTGACAATGACCACCGTGGGCTATGGCGATAAAGCACCCAAGACTATGGGCGGGCGAATCGTCGGTCTCATCTGGATGATTTTTTCAGTCGTTTTTATCGCCAGCTTTACGGCCAACATCACGACTTCCCAGACCATCAGTGAGCTGAGAGGCAAGATTCACGGTTTCAATGATCTTTACACTGCGCAAGTCGGATCGATCCCCGGATCCGAAGGTTTCGACTTCCTGACCAAAAAGGGAATAGCCGTAATTTCCTTCGACGGTTTACAGGAAGGATTAAAGGCGGTTGCCACCAGGAAAGATCGATGCTTTTGTATATAATGAAACACATATTGAAGTATCTTGTCAGGAGTGAGTTTCCCGGTCGAGTGCAGGTGCTGCCTGGAACATTCGATGAATATTTCATGGGCATTGCTTTACAGCAAAAAAGTTCACTTCGCAAACCAATAAACAAGGCGCTGCTGAAATTCATGAAAACGGAAAATTGGACTGAGCTGCAGAATCGCTATTTAAAGTAAGCGAAGCATCCGGGGAACCGCTTATCTGGCATTCGATGTCATGACGGATTCGAAGGAGGCACAGCGACGCTTGAAAAGCCGTTATAATTCAAGGCACCAAGGACCCCCGCAATTAAACCCGGGTAGAGAAGGGATAAAACGATGGGAAGATATTACAATGCGAAAATCATTGCCCTGGTTGCAGGGGTACTCATGGTTCACTCCGGCCATGGCATTGCCGCATCAGATGATGCGTATCAGAGCGTGTTCATCGAACATCTGGAAATGGGACCGGCCACCTACCTGAATATCGATGCCCACGGCAAAACGGCCGCGGATATCGACAAGCGGCTCACCGAATTATATCACGGCAACGGGCTGCAGCCGTTCTGGATAGTAGACGGAAAACCCGGACCGCGGGCGGCCGAAACGCTCGCCGTGCTCGAGGATGCGGAAAGCCAGGGGCTGGTTCCGGCCGACTATTTTGTAGACAAGATTCACCAATACTGGGACAGCACGGACACCACCGGCCGGGTGCGGCTGGACATCCTTCTGACAATGGGCATGATGCGCTACACGGCGGATCAGCAGCAGGGCCGCATGGAGCCGCGCAAGGTCAACCCCAAGCTCTTTGCCACCGCCCGTGATGTGGAAGTGGACTGGGTCGCCCTCAGGAAAGCGGCCTTCGAGGCGCCGGACATGAAAACCTTTCTCGAGCAGCAGGCGCCGCCGTTTCCGCAATACGGCCAACTGCGAAAAAAGCTGGCCGAATATCGCGCCATCGCCGCAACAGGCGGATGGCCGTCAATTCCCACCGGCACGACGTTGAAACCGGGCATGGAGGATCCCCGCGTGGCGATGGTCAGAAAACGGCTGGCCGTCACCGGAGATCTGGTTCCAGAGAATATGGACGGTGCCGTGTTCGATACGGCGCTGGAAGAAGCCGTCAAAGGATTCCAGATACGCCACAATTTAACACCGGACGGCACGATCGGCCAACAGACCCTGGCCGCCATGAATGTGACGGTTGAATCCAGGATCGACCAGATTGTCCTCAACATGGAGCGGTATCGCTGGCTCAAACGGGAACGCATGGGCGAGCGCCTGGTGGCGGTCAACATTCCGAGTTTCGAAGCGGTCGCCGGCAAGCCTGGGGACATTCGACGTGAGGATGCCCGTGATCGTCGGCAAAACATACCACGAAACACCGGTTTTCAGCGACACGATCAAATATGTGGAATTCAATCCCTACTGGAACATGCCGACCAGCATCGCCGCCAATGAAACCCTGCCGAAGCTGAAGAAAGACCCCCGTTATCTGAAGAAAAACAACATGCGGATTTTCCAGGGCTGGGGGCCGGACGCCCCGGAACTGGATGCCACGACCATTGATTGGAGCAAGGTCTCGAAGAGGGACATGAACCGGTACCGGGTTCGCCAGGACCCGGGGCCGGACAACGCACTCGGCACCGTAAAGCTCGTCTTTCCGAATAAGTTCGATGTCTATCTGCACGACACGCCCGCTCACGGCTTGTTCAAAAAGGAGCGGCGCGCGTTCAGCCACGGCTGCATCCGCATGGGCCGGCCCGCGGAAATGGCCGCCTGGGTACTGGGCGGGGAAGAAAAAGGGTGGAGCCTGGCGCGGGTCAATGAAGTCATCGCCGGCCGCAAACGACAGGTGGCCGTGCTGGACCAGCCGGTGCCGGTTTACATATTGTACCGCACGGCGTATGTAAACCCGGAGGACAACGCGCTCTATTTCTACGAGGATGTGTACGGCCGGGACAAGCTGCTGGCAGAGGCGCTGTTCGGTGCGGGTGCTCGAAAATGAAAAAGTCCTGGAAGAGCCGCCATTTTCTTTGGTTTTGATGGCTCTGCGCGCGGCATCTGGTGCAGATTGCGCGGGAAAAGGGTGTGTTTCAAACCAGAAGGTCAGTGCCCCATAGACGACGATGGATTGACCTGTGCCGCTGAAGGAGGAATTCAGCACACTCAGGCATACCGGTCATTTGAAAACATTCACGAAGAACAATCCCGTGCTGAAAGAAGGCGCCATGAGACAAATTCTTAGTGCAAAAGTCAAGCGTGCGGTTCTGCTTTCGGCTGCTTTCGTGCTCTGCTGCAGCGCCGCCTGGGGTGCATCATCGTCTGACCGAGGGCCGGACGATTTTCCCCGCAGCCTGGAGAGTTACGGGGACCAGGATTCACCCGGAATCCTGGACATCCTGGCCAACCGCATCCGTCTGCAGCCGTTCAATCTGGCGGCAACCCTTATCTTCTTTTGCGCCATTGTTCACACCTTCCTCTCCGGCAAGTTCATGGCCATGGCACACAAGTGGGAGCATGAACACGAAAATAAAGTAACACAGGGGATGGTTGACAAATACTCTATCCATTACGGGGCCGAGTTGTTCCATTTTTTGGGAGAAGTTGAAGTCATCTTCGGGCTGTGGGCCTTGGCATTACTGGCAACGATCGTCGCCTTTTTTGATTGGAAAACGGCCATCGACTACGTCAGTTATCGCGTCAATTTTGTGGAACCCTTGTTCGTGGTGGTGATTATGACCCTGGCCGCCACGCGCCCTATTCTGAAACTTTCCGAAATAGTCATGCAAAAAATTGCCGGTGTGCTGGGGGGTGGCCTGAAGGCCTGGTGGTTTACAATCCTGACCCTGGGGCCTATCCTTGGCTCGTTTATTACCGAGCCGGCAGCTATGACCATCTCGGCGTTGTTGATCAGTCGCAAGTTTTACCAGTTGCAACCCAGTATCAAATTCAAATACGCCACCCTGGGCCTGCTCTTTGTCAACATATCGGTGGGCGGAACCCTGACGCACTTTGCCGCACCGCCGGTACTCATGGTAGCTTCCCATTGGCAGTGGGACACGCTGCACATGATCATCCATTTCGGAGGGAAAGCGGTTCTTGGGATCTTTCTGTCCAACGGGTTGTATTTAATGATCTTTCGCAAGGAAATGGCGGAGCTGCAGCACGATTTTGCCGTCGAAGATCTCAAACACCGCATCCAGACCGAGTTGATCAAACGCAAAGAACTGGAAGCGGAATTCGAGAAGATCGGGCCAAAGGTAATGGAAATGCTCGATTTCAAACAAAAGTTGCATCGCAACACAAATGAAATCATCCAGAAAATTAAAAAGCGGTTGGAAATAGATTATCTGCCGGGCCTTTTGGGAAAAGGTGCCGACACGGATCTAATCAAGGGCGCTTTCGACAAGCGTTTCAAGGAAATAGAGCTTCAAAAGATGAGGCAGCATTTTCCCAGCTTGCTTCCCGAAAACCAGCGCCCGCCATTCGTTGATCCGGAGTGGGACAACCGCGACGACCCGGTGCCGGCCTGGTTGATCGCTGTCCACGTACTGTTCATGGTCTGGACCATTTCTAACGCCCATTACCCGGAACTGTTCATCCCGGGCCTGCTCTTCTTTATCGGCTTCGCCCAAGTGACATCGCCGTTTCAAAATCGTATCGATCTGAAGCCGCCTCTGCTGGTGGGTTTTTTCTTGGGTGGGCTGGTGGTTCACGGCGGGGTCCAGGGGTGGTGGATCGAGCCGGTGCTCGGCAATCTGAGTGAAATCCCGCTCATGCTTGGGGCTACGATGCTGACCGCGTTCAATGACAACGCGGCCATCACCTTTCTCAGCACTCTGGTGCCGGGATTTACGGGCAGCCTCAAATACGCGGTGGTGGCCGGCGCGGTGGCTGGCGGCGGGTTGACCGTCATTGCCAATGCCCCCAACCCAGCCGGACAGTCTCTGCTGAAAAAACACTTCGACAGCGCCGTATCCCCGATGGGGCTTCTCAAGGGAGCGCTGGTACCGACGATCATCGTCTGGTTGTGCTTTGCGGCAATTCGTTGATGCGGTTGCGCAGAAGTGCATCTGATTCTTGTGGGCAAGAGATGACGGGTGAAGGGCGAGTGGACGCTGACGTGCATTTGTTCGGCGGGCACACTCCTGAAAATCCGGCGAATAGGGACATCCCTCGATGGAAATGATTGGATTAATATTGAAAATATATGGAGCAACCGCATGGTCAGGCGATACGGTTGTTTGCCGATAATGTCCTTGCTGCTGGTATTTGTTGGCTGTGCGACCCTTCCCGAAAACTTTGACCGGCCGCAATCCTTTGCAATAACCGATACACAGGATACGGCATTGGGCAGGGCGTTAGCGGATGAAAAGGCTGCCAACCCGGGCCAATCCGGTTTCTATTTGCTCGGCAACGGGCTGGATGCCTTTGTCGCCCGCGCGGTTCTGGCCCATTTGGCCGTGCGCTGTATCGATGTGCAGTATTACCTGTATCACGATGATCTCGTCGGGCACCTGTTCACAGACCAACTGCTCAAGGCCGCCGACCGGGGGGTGCGCGTGCGTCTCCTGGTAGATGATATGGATCTGGCGGGCCGGGACCTGGGCGCTGCGGTCATGGATGCGCACCCCAATATTGAAGTCAGGATATTCAATCCTTTCAGCCGCAATGCAGGCCGGACTTCCCAGTTCATAACCCGCATGGGGTCGGTAACCCGCCGCATGCACAACAAGAGCTTCACCGTGGACAACCAGGTGACCATTCTGGGCGGGCGCAACATCGGCAACGAATATTTCGAGGCCGACCCCGATTTGGCTTTCGCGGATCTGGATGTCATGGCGGTTGGGCCGGTGGTTCAGGATGTCTCCACCGCATTCGATCGATACTGGAACAGCGACCTGGCCTATCCGGTAGCGGTTCTCACGGGCAACACGCCAACGATTGCGGAAATCCAGCGAATGCGGCAGGGGTTGAATGAATTCGTGGCGCAAGAGGCCGATTCGGAATACCTGCAGGCCCTGCGTACATCGTCTCTGGCCGAGAACATCAGAAATGACACAGTGGTTTTTCATTGGGGTGAGGCCGAAGTTGTCTATGATCAACCGGAAAAGATTCTCCATGATTTCGACCAAACGAAATACCATCTGTCTTCGCAGCTCAAGCCCTATTGGGAGGAAGTCAATAAGGAATTAATACTCTTTTCCCCCTATTTCGTTCCCGGCAAGGAGGGAACGGCTTTTCTGACCCGGCTGGCCCGGCAGGGGATTCGGGTGCGCATCCTGACAAACTCCCTGGCCTCCAACGATGTGGGAATCGTCCATGCGGGGTATTCCAAATACCGTAAGGAACTGCTGCGCGCCGGAATCGAACTTTACGAAATGAACAGGCAACTGACCGGGGAACAGCGCGAAGAAAAGAAAGGCAAAGGGGGTTCCTCGAAGGCCAGTCTGCACGCCAAGTCCTTTGTCTTCGATCGCCGGCAGGTTTTTATCGGTTCGCTCAACCTCGATCCGCGGGCCCTCCTTCACAATACCGAAATCGGCGTCGTGATAAGCCAGGCTGACATTGCGATGGGAATGGGCGACTGGTTCGACCGGAACATCGAAAAAATCGCGTTTCGGCTGGAGTTGGTCAAAAATGAAGACGGGACTGAAAAGGTACTTTGGCACGGCATGGTGGACGGTGAGCAGAAAACTTTTGACGTCGATCCCTATACGGGATTTTGGAGGCGGTTCGGGATCGGCTTGTTGAGCATCCTGCCCATCGAGTCCCAGCTATGACCCATCGCCTCTTTATCTATTATTAATTACTTGCCAAGAATTTAAGGGCCATCTTGAGAAAAGGACGAGTCGGTGACATAATGCGAGAGTCCAGCATATGAATGAAAAACTTAAAACCAATAATCCCCGTCGTCTCTCCGGGTTTCGCGCGAGTGTCGTTTTCTTCAGGCATGTCTTCGGACTGATTGATTTCATCTGGCCTGTTTTTCTGATGTTGATTTTTGTCATTGCTCTGTTGGGACTGCTAACGGGTATCAGAGAAGGCTGGAATATCGGTGATTCTTTTTATTATGCTTTCATCACCGCTTTTACGATTGGATATGGCGATTTTTCGCCATCGTATCCTCTGACAAAAATAATTGCGATTGTCATAGGACTGTTTGGATTTCTATTCACGGGAGTGCTGGTGGCCATTGCCGTTGAATCCGTCAGGTATACCATTCAAGGGAAAATACCGTTAAAGAGAATCGAGAAATAGATCTGGAATTCTAATCAAGATAACAACAATCGGTGCTTAAAAATGAGGTCCAATATGCCCATACAGAAATTCAGGCAGAGGGTTTGGCTGCTTTGCATAGCGGTTGCCTTGACGGCATGCAAAGAAAAAACTGAAATTATTGAAGTAATCCGGCCGATCAAGACGATGACCATCAGTGAGCAGGCTGCCGAGCAGGTACGCAAATTTTCCGGGCTCGTCGCCGCGGTCGATTCCTCGGACCTCAGTTTTCAGGTCGCCGGGCAGGTGATGTCTGTGAAGGTCGACATCGGAGATCGGGTGGAAAAAGGACAGATGCTCGCTGCTCTTGATCCGGAGCCCTATCAGTTGGAAGTGGATGCCATCAAGGCTGAGCTTGTAAAAGCCAGGGACCAGGTCTCCGAATCAAAGGCGCAATACGAGCGCCATAAGCGGATTTTCGAGCAGGGTGCGGGGGCAAAAAGTTATTTGGATGTCGCAGAATATACCTACAAAGCCGCCCAGAGCGCCGTTAATTATCAGATGGCAAGACTGGATCTTGCCAATCGCAATCTGCGCAAAACGAAGTTGCTCTCCCCTTACGACGGCACCATCGCCTCGCGGTCGGTTCAGCCGCACGAAGAGGTGCAAGTCGGCCAGAAAGTGTTTGAAATCAATGCCAGGGGGACAATGGAGGTACAATTGGCCGTTCCGGAGACCACCATCGACCGGATCCACATCGATGACGCAGCGACGATCACCTTTCCTACGCTTCCGGGCGAATCCGCAAAAGGCCGCATTTCCTTTATCGGTTCCGCCGCTGTTCAGGCCGGTGCCTTTCCAGTTAAAGTGGAGCTGAGGGATCCGAATAAAAACGTAAAACCCGGTATTACCGCCGAAGCAAATCTTTTTATAAAAGATGACAACCGGGAGGCCGGTTACCTGGTTCCGCTCCAGGCACTCCTGCCTTCCCCGGAGGCGAACCAGGGGTATGCCTTTGTGTATGACCCCGAAACATCGACGGTTAAAAAAACTGCGGTCCGTTCCCGAGGCATGGAGCATAAAAAGGCAATCGTGTACGAGGGTCTTGCGGACGGGGACATCATCGCCTTGGCCGGCGTGAGTTTTCTGGCCGATGGGATGAAAGTCAAACTGATGAAACCGTAATGTAAACGTCTTTCATATCGAGAAGAACGTGTTCGATGTGAACCCGGTATTGATAACCCCTGGGACATGAGGAACAGAAAGTGAAAGGGATCACCGCATTTGCGCTGAATAATTCGCGAACCGTCATCATGACCATAATACTGGTCATCTTCGGAGGAATTTATGCATTTTTGAGTCTTCCGAAACTGGAAGACCCCTTGATTACGATTCGCGAGGCGCTGGTGGCGGCCAAATATCCCGGCATGCCGGTGGAACAAGTCGAACGCCTGATTACCCGCCCCATCGAAGAGAAGATCCGGAGCATGGGCGAAGTGGATAAGATCAAGGATTCCACCTCCAAAGTCGGCGAATGCCTGATCCACGTCACCATCAAGGATGAAGTTCCCTCCGAACAGCTCCCGGCGACATGGAAACTGCTTCGCAACCGGATGGATGATGTCAGATCCGAGCTGCCGCAGGGCACTGTCGGACCGATGGTCAACGATACGTTCGGCGATACGTCGGTGGCCACCATTGCGCTCTGGAGCGACGGATTCAGCATGGCGGAAATGCATGAAACCGCCCGCCAGATCAGGGAACGCCTCAACCTGCTGACGGGCATCCAGAAGGTCGATCTCACCGGTGTGCAGGATGAACGCATCTATCTGGAGGTGTCAAATGCCAAGATTTCGCAGTTGGGCATCGATATCGCCGATATCGGGAAAACGTTGCAGGCGCAGAACATCCTTCTGCCCGGCGGCAGGATAAATGTCAACGACGTGGAAATCATCGTGGAGACCCAGGGCCGGTTCATATCCATAGAGGAGATCGGAGAGGTCCTGATCCCGATTTCCGGCACCCAGGCCACGATTCCGTTGCGTGACATCGCCACCATCAGAAAAGCATACGTGGAGCCGATCCACAACCCGGCCTACTACAATGGCCATCAGGCCATCGTTTTAAGTGTCTATATCCTCAGGGGCGTCGATGCGGTCGAGTTCGGCGAGCGGTTGAAGCGGGAAGTCCAAGAGACAGAGCAGTCCCTGCCCTGGGGCTACACGCTCGAATTTGCCACCTACCAGCCCGAACTCATTAAAAAATCCGTCAGCGGCATGGTGGTCAACGTGATCGAAAGCGTCGCCATCGTCCTGGTGGTGGTGATGCTGTTGCTGGGGTTTAGAACCGGCTTGATTGTCGGCTCGTTCATCCCCCTGGTCATGCTCTTCGGCCTTTTGACGATGTCCATGCTGGGGATCGATATGGAACGGATGTCGCTGGCCACGATGATTATTGCCTTGGGCATGTTCGTGGACAACGCCATCGTCGTATCCGATGACATAAAGGTGAATCTGGAGTCGGGAATGGCCCGCAAGGATGCCGTTTTAAAAACCGGCAACTCCCTTGCAGTCCCCCTGCTCACCAGCACGCTGACGACGGTATTCGCCTTCGGACCGATTCTGATGCAAATCGGTTCAACGGGTGATTATACCTCCTCGCTGGGATCTGTGATGATTATCTTGCTCATGGCATCGTGGTTCTTCTCCATGTTTTCATCCACCAGCATGTGCTACTGGTTTTTAAAGACAAAACCGGCCGGTGCGGGTGACAAACAGCAGGAGAACGATCCGTACCAGGGGAAATTCTATCGGTTGTATCGTCAAGTCCTGAAGTTCTCCCTGCGCTATCGGATTCTGGTGCTGGCTTTCACGGGCGGTGCCTTTGCTTTGGCCATATATGCGGCAACGTTTATACCCCAAGCCTTTTTCCCGAGCGGGGACAGAAACCAGTTTTTGATTTATCTCGACCTTCCCGCCGGAACAAGCATCGAGGAGACCGACAGGAGCGTGAGGGAACTCAGCGCCTGGCTGCAGGACAAACAGAAAAATCCGGAGATCACCGGAACCATTGCTTATGTGGGCAACGGTGGGCCGCGTTTTTTCCTTTCATTGTCACCGGTGGACCCGGATCCGTTCGTCGGATTTCTAATCGTCAACACCGCGACCAACAAGCAGGTGCCGGAACTGGTCTCGCGTACCAGCCAATACCTGCTGAATAATTTTCCCAATGTGCGCGGCAGGGTCAAGTCCATGTGGCTTGGCGCCAGTGAAACCGGCCTGATGCAAATCCGGCTGAGCGGTCCCGACACGGGGGTGCTGCTGGAGCAGGCCGAGCAGTTGATGGCCGCGTTCCGGAAGATCCCCGGCACCATCGACATCAAACAGGATTGGAACAACCGGGTGTTCACGGCCATCGCGGATGTCGACCAGGCCCGCGCCCGCCGCGCCGGGGTGACGTCTAAAGATGTGGCCGATACGTTGGATTTCTTCGTCGACGGTTCGACGGCCACCAGCTACCATCAGGGCAATGTTCAAATCCCCGTCGTCGGGCGCGGTGTCAGGTCCGAACGGGATTCCCCCGACAGCCTGCGCACGCTCGGCATTCGTTCGTCTTCCGGCGGCAGCGTGCCGCTCAACCAGGTGGCCGATGTGTTCACCATCGGTGAGCTGAACCGCATCGTACGCTACAATCAGGAACGCACCATAACCGTCAGCGCCAAAAATCAGATACTGAAGGCTTCCGAGACCTTCGCCGCCCTCAAGCCGACCCTGGCTGAAATGATATTTCCGAAAAATCACTATTGGGAGGTGGGAGGCGAACTGGAAGACGCGGCCAAGGCCCAGAAGAACCTGGCAAAATGGATGCTGCCCTGTTTCGGCGGCATCGTGTTTTTGCTGGTATGGCAGTTTAACTCCATCCGGCGGGCCGCCATCATTCTGCTGACCATGCCGCTGGTCATTGTCGGGTCGGTGGTCGGCCTGATAGCGATGCAGGCCGATTTTGGATTTATGGTCATCCTCGGTCTCCTGGCCCTGGCCGGATCCATTGTCAACAACGGCATCGTGATGATCGATAAAATCGAGGAGAACCGGCGCGATGGGCAGATGCCTTACGATGCGGTTATCAATTCGGCCGTCAGCCGATTCAGACCGATCCTGCTCTCGGTTTCGACAACCATGCTCGGATTCTTGCCGTTGATCATCAATCATGATCCGCTCTTTTACGGCATGGCATCGGTCATGTTTTTTGGTCTGGGCATCGGTAGTTTATTTACGCTGAATTATGTACCGGTACTTTACAGCATCTTTTTTCGGGTTAAATCACCGGCAGACAATGCAGCTGAATGAACCCGAAAGCAAGAGTACTCGATCGGATTGGCAAGCTATCATAGGGAGAGAACTATGCATACCGGCAAAGGCAACGGGGCATCCGGTCAAAACCAGGCCGGGTGCTTCGCAAGGTGGGTCAAACCAATGAAGCCCTGGAGGCTGGCATGGGTGTCAATTGGGTTGATGATGAGCGGCTGCACCATGGTCGGACCGGATGTCGTCAAGCCGGAAGCACCGATTCTGACTGAATGGATGGAGACACAAGCACCCGGCTTGAGTGCCGGCCAAACCGACTACAGAAACTGGTGGAATGTGTTTGACGACCCCGTGCTCGACAATCTGGTCGAAAAAGCCTACCGGCAGAACCTTTCCCTGCAGATCGCCGGCATCCGTATTTATGAGGCGCGCGCTCAATTGGGTATTGCGGTCGGCAACTTGTACCCCCAGCAGCAATCGGTTTCCGGAGAAATGTCGAACAACAAACTCAGTACAAGTACCGACACTCCCTTTGTCGATAGTAATTTTAATGCACTGGGGCTCGGGTTCGATGCTGCGTGGGAGTTGGACATTTGGGGTAAGTTTCGTCGTTCGGTGCAGTCCGGAGTCGCCAACCTGGAGGCCACTGTCGCCAGTTATGACAACGTTCTCGTATCGCTGACGGCTGAAGTCGCGCGCACTTACATCGCGGTCCGCACGCTGGAGAAACAGCTGGTGGTAGCCGGGTATAATGTTAAGCTGCAAGAGCAATCTCTGCGGATTGCCGAAATCCGATTCAAAGAGGGTGCCGTTTCGGAGCTGGATGTGACCCAGGCCAGGATGTTGTTGAGGAATACCCAAGCCCTGGTTCCGCGGTTAAAATCCAATCTGCGTAAAGCCCAAAACGCTCTGGCCGTCTTGCTGGGTGTGTTGCCGGGGGAGTTGAAAGAAACGCTGAGTGGACCGGCTGAGATTCCGGTGGCGGCCGAGGCCGTCATTATTGACATTCCAAATAATCTTCTCAGGCGTCGGCCGGACATCCGGCTGGCTGAATTGCAAATCGCCGCCCAAAGCCCTCAGATCGGAATTGCCAAGGCAGACCTGTACCCTCAATTTTTCCTGTTTGGAAATATCGGGTGGCGGTCTTCAGACGCAGCGTCGGCCTCCGGCCAGAATTCGCTGGGTGACTTATTCAGCTACAAAAGTTTGTTCTGGAACGCCGGGCCCGGTTTCAACTGGGATATTCTCAATTACGGGCGCATCAGAAACAGTGTGCGAGTAGAAGATGCACGCCTTCAGGAACTTGTGGTCAATTACAAGAATGCGGTTTTAAATGCCCAGCGAGAAGTCGAAGATGCGATGGTGGCGTTTATACGCTCCAAGGAAGAGGAGCGGTTTTTGAAAGAAAGCGTCACGGCAGCCCAGCGATCGGTAGAGATATCTTTACTGCAATACCGAGAGGGTCTCATTGACTATCAAAGGGTTTTGGATTCCCAACGGTTTCTGGCCACGCAGGAAGAACGGTTGACTGAAGTCAGTGGCCAGGTGGGGACGGATCTCGTGGCCACCTACAAGGCGCTGGGAGGCGGTTGGCAGATCAGGGAAGGTGAGGAAATTCTTTCGACGGATAACAGAGACCAAATGATCGAGCGCACCAGCTGGGGCGGGTTGCTGGACGCGGAGGGATTCGTATCGCCTGTTAATGGAAAGGACCGCCGGGATTGGCAATGGCCGGATTGGTAGTGCAATGCGTCATACGAAAATCACAAACGCCTTGAAGAATCCGCTGACCGGTCCCCGAGTTCATAAAATTTTGATTTTCAAGCTGCTATGGGATCAGAGGCGATCAATCTCTTTTGGTATCTCGAACCGTTCAGATCGATCGCCTTCTATGCGCCGCATGTGGACGGCGATTCAGCCAGCGCGATGAATTTGATCGGGCGGGGAACACGCCCTTTTAGGGAACTGCAGCGGTGGCGGAAGCGCTGCTTATTGATGATCGGCAGGATAAATTGCGATTGTAAAAGCCTGATGTTTTGGTGGGTATATTGTGGGAAAAGCAAAAATCATTGCAATAAACAAGGGCTTAGATTTTCGTCTAAGCCCTTGTTATTAGTGCGCCAGGCATGGCGTGTAGCGTTTATTCAGCGCTGTTTCAACTGCTGTGGTGGCAGTTGAATGACTTGGAGGTGAAAGTCCTCTACCGGCCCGGCAAGGGGAACGGTTAGCCGGACGGCAAGGGTGCCCACCGCGAGGAGGGATCCGAAGGAAGCCGCAGGCAAAACACTGGCCCGACGAACAGAAATCGCATACGAGGCGGCCGTATTGGGTAAGGAGGCTAATATCTTCAAAGCCCGGTACTTGCACGGAAAGTACGGTCGTAAATGCGGCGGGCATAAGTGGGAAGGTCGCACGTCTTACCCTGGGAGGTCTGTCAGCCTGCCTTGTGCTACCGGCATCGTAAGGTGCCGGGATGGGTTGGCAGAAGTCAGCAGCGGCCATAATAGCCGGAATGACCAACCGGTGAAGGGCCAAACCTGTCATTTAATGCGAGACGGATTTTCCGCGGGCCTTGAGCAGATGTCTCGAAAGAGAACCTAAAGCGGGAAGTATCGGACGGAATCCGAGAGGTAATGCTGGGTGCTTAAAAGGTTACGGGCATTGATGTCACAAAAGCGGAAAGTGACAGGAACCGCCGTATACGGAACCGTATGTACGGTGGTAGGGGAGGACGGAGGGCGCGAGCCCTCCTCCTACCCGATTAGTGGTAGCGGGGGCTGGATTCGAACCAACGACCTTCGGGTTATGAGCCCGACGAGCTACCAGACTGCTCCACCCCGCATCAATTTTGATGCCGGCAATATAACGGCGGCGCTTAAATCTGTCAAGAGGAAGGAGAGAAAATATTTGAATATTATTGAACCGGTGGTTGGGCTTCAGGTCTCAACCCGACGTCATTATCTCAAGAGATGCATTGGAAGGTCCCGCTTTTAAAATCATCCCCTGGCTCCCTTTTCCAAATGGGGGAATATCGGGCCGGCATTAGACCTCAACCCTTGAGGGTCATGGCAATCCGCTGCTCGAGCTCCTGTTGGGTGCTATCGCGCTGACCGTTTTTGGCCCGCACCAGTATCAGCTTGGTGCGGCTGGCGTGTCCGGAGACGATCTCGAGCGAAGACCGCGGCAGGCCGAGCCGGCGCGCCAAAAATTTGAGGCACAGCGTGTTGGCCGCGCCCTCGACCGGCGGCGCGGTCAGTTTGATTTTGAGGGTATCGCCGTGGCGGCCGACCAGCATGTTTTTTGAAGAGCGCGGCAAAACGAAGACCTTCAAGACGAACCCCTCGGGGTGCGGCTGAAAGAAGTCGATCCCGGCCATCGGAACCCTCTACCCGATCCCGGACGCATGGCGGGCGATAACATCGCGTATGAACTTCGGGGGGCGCACGACGCGGCCCTCGGCGGTGACGCAGGGGTGTTTCGTGTAGCCTTCGGCGATAACGGCCAATAGGTCTTCGCCCAGCAGGCGGTAGTCGAATTTCATGGCCCCTTTGACCGCCGTATCGAGCGTTGTTTCGATCACCAGCGGATCGTCGTAGCGCACGGGTGAAAGATACCGGCAGTAGGCCTCGGCGACCGGCAGGAAGATGCCCTTTTCCTCAATTTCGCGGTACGTCAGCCCCAGGGCGCGGAACAGCTCGGAGCGGCCGATCTCAAACCACCTCAAATAGTTGGCATAGTAGGCATAGCCCATGCGGTCCGTGTCGCCGTAGCGCACGCGGCTGGTCGTCCGGTTGGTCAGCATGTCGTTCCTCGGTCACTTTCACGGCCGCACCGCTGATCACCGCCGGAACGGATGGCCGCGAGCGTCCGGAATCCGGGAATCCAAAAGCGAACAAGTTGGCGCCGGGTGGGCCGTTCGGCCACCCGCAGCCGCGGGCACGCCCTCGGCCCATAGTGGTGGATCTGTTGCGCCGGCGGATAAGCGGCTCCGGCTTTCATGCCGGGCCGGGGTCCTTTAAGACCGGCGATAGCAGCGAGGTCAAATCCGTGTAGGTCGTCGAGACCGGGAACTGCGGATATTCCTGTCTGACGTTTTCCGGCGGGCGAAACAGAAACCCGTGGTCGGCTTCCTTGAGCATCGTGATGTCGTTATATGAGTCGCCGATCGAAATGACGGTGAAATTCAGGTTTTTCAACGCCAGCACCGCCCGGTATTTGCTGTCGGGCTGACGCAGGTTGTAGTTTTCGATCGAACCGTCGTGGCCCAGGCTCAGGTCATGGCAAAACAACGTGGGCCAGCCGAGCTTGGCCATCAGCGGACGGATGAATTCGACGTATGTGTCGGACACGACGATGACCGAAACGCGCGCTCTGAGCCAGTTCAGGAATTCTTCGGCTCCCGCCAGCGGTGCCATCGTCGCGACCACTTCCGTGATGTCGCCGAGCTTCAACCCGTTTTTTTTCAGAATGGCCAGGCGCCGGCGCATTAACACGTTGTAGTCGGGGATGTCGCGGGTGGTGAGCTTGAGGTCTTCGATGCCGGTTTTTTCGGCGACATTGATCCAGATTTCAGGGACGAAAATGCCCTCGAGATCGGTGCAGACGATGTGCATGACAGGCCTCGCTTTCGGTGCGGATGGGCACTACATAGTGCCCATCCGCGATCTTTTTTAGGCACTACCTCAAGCCCCGAATCAGTCATCGGTCTTCTCATCCTCGATCCTGATCAACACCGGTTGTGCGCTCACCACGTCCAGGGCGGCGATTTGACTCAATGCCTCGGTGACGGCGGCTTCGCGGGCCGCATGCGTCAGCATCACCAACGGCACCGAGCCGTTGATCTTGCGGCCCTTCTGGTAGGCGGACTTTATGCTGATGCCGCGGGAGCCGAGAATGCCGGATATTGTCGCGAGCACGCTCGGCCGGTCGAGGGCCGAAAACCGCAGGTAATAATGGGTGATGATGTCGCTGATCGGCATGACCGGGATTTTACGGATGGCCTGCCTCTGAAAGGAGAGCAGGGGAACCCGGCCGGTGGCACCAACCAGCAGATTGCGGCTGATGTCGGCCAGGTCACCGACCACGGCGCTGGCGGTCGGCATCATGCCCGCGCCGCGCCCGGAAAGCAGGATGTCCTCGGTTGAATCCGTCGAGATCGAGATGGCATTCAGCGTGCCGTTGACGTTCGACAGGATGTTGTCAAAGGGAATCATGGTCGGGTGAACGCGGGCCTCGACGGCCGGACCTTTGTATTTGCTGATGGCCAGCAGCTTGATGCGGTAACCGAATTGATCGGCAAATTCGATGTCCATCGGGGTGATATGAGAGATGCCTTCGGTGTAGACATCCGCCAGGTTGATTTCCATCCCGTAGGCCAGTGCGGAGAGAATGGCAATTTTGTGGGCCGTGTCCTGCCCCTCGACATCCAGCGCCGGGTTCGCTTCGGCATAGCCCTTGGCCTGGGCCTCGGCCAGCGCGGCGGCGAAAGGGCTGCCGTCATCGGTGATTTTGGACAAGATGTAGTTGCAGGTGCCGTTGAGGATGCCGGTCATGGATAGTATCCGGTTGCCGACCAGCGACTCCCGGATGGTTTTGATAATCGGCATGCACCCGCCGACACTGGCCTCGAAGGCCAAATCGACGCCTTTTTCCGCGGCGGCCCTGAAAATGGTATTGCCGTATGCGGCCAACAGCGCTTTGTTGGCGGTGACGACCTGTTTGCCGTTTTCGATGGCTTTTAACATCAACTCTTTGGCGATGGTGTCGCCGCCGATCATCTCGACGACAATGTCGATATCCGGGTCGTCGACCACCGCCTGGGCATCCGCGGTCATAACCCCCGGGGCCAGCCGCAAGCCCCGGTCGCGGGTGGTATCGATGTCGGCCACCCGCTTGAGGGTCAGTGTCGCACCGACCCGCGAGGCGATCAATTCTTTGCCGTCCAAAAGGATCCGTGCCACGCCGGTTCCCACCGTCCCGCAGCCGAGCAACCCGATATTGAAGATTTTCATAAGCCGATTCTCAAACCAGGATCAATAAAATGTCAGTTTATTATCGCGGCCACCATGAATGTCAATCACAAAAAGCGAACGGATGCCGGCGGCTGACGGCATCCGTTCGCTTTTTATTCACATAATATTCCGAATGCCCCGGACGGCCTGATTGATGCGCATCTTGTTTTCGATCAGGGCGAAGCGCACGTAGTCATCGCCGTACTCTCCGAACCCGAGACCCGGTGAGACCGCCACCTTGGCTTCCTGGACCATGAACTTCGAGAATTCCACCGAGCCCATTTTGGCGTAGGCCTCCGGTATCTTGCCCCAGACGAACATGGTGCCTTTGGGCGAGTTGATCGACCAGCCGATGCGCTCGAGACCCTGGATCAGGGCATCGCGCCGCTCGCGGTAGGTCTGCCGGATTTCTTCCACGCAGTCCTGCGGCCCGTTGAGCGCAATGATCGAGGCGATCTGAATCGGCTGGTAAATGCCGTAATCCAGGTAGCTCTTGATGCGCCGCAAGGCAGCGACGGTCTCGGAGTTGCCGACGCAGAAGCCCACGCGCCAGCCGGGCATGCTGTAGCTTTTGGACAGCGAGAAGAATTCCACGCCGACATCCTTGGCCCCCTTGACTTGCAGGAAACTGGGGGCCTTGTAGCCATCGAAGGTCAGGTCGGCATAAGCAAAATCATGAATGACCATGATGTCGTGCTCCTTGGCGAAAGCGACGATTTTTTCAAAGAATGCCAGGTCCACAATTTCGGTGGTCGGATTGTGAGGATAGCTGATGATGAGAATCTTGGGACGCGGCCAGGTCTGGCGGGTCGCGTGCAGCAGGTTGTCAAAAAAATCCTGGTCCGGCCCCAGCGGTATGCCGCGCACATCGCCGCCGGCGATAATAGTCGAAAAGGGATGGATCGGATAGGTGGGATTGGGGGCGAAGACCACGTCACCGGGGCGGATGGTGACCAGGATCAAATGCGAGATACCCTCCTTGACCCCAATGGTCACGATGGCCTCGTTCTCGTGATCGATGTCCACGTCGTAGCGCCGTTTGTACCAGGCGGCGATGGCCATTCTCAACTTGGTGATGCCCATTGAGGCCGAATAGCGGTGATTGTGCGGTTTCTGGGCCGCCTCCATGAGTTTGTCGACGATATGCTGCGGGGTGCCCAGGTCGGGGTTTCCCATTCCCAGATCGATAATGTCCTCGCCCTTGTGGCGGGCTTCCATTTTAATGGCGTTGACCTGAGCAAAGACATACGGCGGCAGGCGATCCAGTCTGGCAAACTTGCTCATTGCGCTAACCTTTCGTCCCTTGGTGGTGGTTGAATCGGGCAGGGTGACGTCAGTGTGGCGGATGGACCCGGAGGCGGCACGCCGGCGGGCGGGACCGGCGGGCTGCCGCGTAAACGGCGGTCGAGCGCTCGATCCCTTGGCTTCCCGCATTAAGGGCTACTCAAAATTAACGTCACATTTCAGACGCCGATACGTCCCGTCGACCTGCGTTGCGAAAACTCGTAATATCCAAATATTCCTGGGTTTTTGCGCCTTGGCGGCCGGGCGTCTCAACGCCAAAAACCGTGAACTTGTTCTTTCGTGAGCCCTGAGCATTTTGAGCCGATTTTTACAGTATCCCGGCCTGGATGTCAAAAAATTTGTTTTGACTTTTCCGCGGTTTCCTTCTAAATGTTCAAATTCTTGACACTTTTTCACCCCATGAGGAGAATGGCATGTCGGACCCCCTGACTTACGCTGCTGCCGGCGTCGATATAAAAAAAGCCGCGCACTTAATCGAGAAAATCAAGGATATCGCCAAGCAGACCCCGCGATCCGGTGTGATGGGCGACATCGGCGGTTTCGGCGCCCTGTTCTCCCTGAACGTGGCCAACGTGGAAAATCCGGTGCTGGTCAGCTCCACCGACGGTGTCGGCACCAAGGTGAAGATCGCCTTCATGATGGACAAGCACGATACGGTCGGCATCGATCTGGTAGCCATGAGCGTCAACGACATTGCGGTTCAAGGTGCCCGGCCGCTGTTTTTCCTGGATTACCTGGCCATGGGGGAACTCGACAATGACCGGGCGACGGCGATCATCGAAGGCATCGCCGAGGGGTGCCGGCAGGCCCGGTGTGCGCTCATCGGCGGTGAGACCGCCGAAATGCCAGGAATCTATCGCCCCGGTGAATACGATTTGGCGGGTTTTGCCGTCGGCATCGTCGACAACGCCAAAATCATCGACGGCTCCGCCATTCATGTGGGCGACAAGATTGTCGGGGTGGCCTCGAGCGGATTGCACAGCAACGGCTATTCCCTGGTGCGCAAGATTTGTTTCGACCGGTTGAAACTCGATGGCACCGCGCACGTCGAGGCGCTGGGCGGGCGGCTGGGGGACGAGCTGATCAAACCGACCAAGATTTATTCGGAAACGATCCGCCACCTGACCCGTGATTTGCCGATTCACGGCCTGGCGCACATCACCGGCGGCGGTATCGAGGCAAACCTCCTGCGCATCATTCCAAGGGCCTGCCAGGTCCTGCTCCAGAAACGCAGCTGGGAAACCCCGCCGATTTTCGACTTTCTGCAGGAGGCGGGCGAAATCACTGACGCGGAAATGCTGCGCACGTTCAACAACGGCATCGGTCTGGTGGCGGTGGTCCCCGACGATGCGACCGTCGAGGTCCTGTCACGGCTTTCGGCGCTAAACGAAAAGGGCTTCGTCATCGGCGAGGTGGCCGAATGCCGGCAACAAAACAGCCGCTGCCAATGGACGTGAGCCGACGCCGCATAAAAGAGGAAAAAAAAACCGTTGCGCCGGGCGGCTTCGGGCGCCTCTGGCGGCGGTTGCTGGAGTGGGTCGCCCGGGGTCAACAGAAAGCGGGAACCTGTCACACGTGAGGGATTGGTTCGCACAGGGCCGGGAGGGTCCCGACGCCTCGACAAAATGATCGTTCTCGGAATTGAAACCTCCTGTGATGAAACCGCGGCGGCAGTGGTGGCGGACGGTCGCCGAATCCTGTCCTCGGTGGTTTTCTCCCAGATCGCCGTTCACCGCCCCTACGGCGGGGTCGTGCCCGAGTTGGCCTCCCGCAAGCACATCGAGGCCATCGTGCCGGTGGTGCGCCAGGCGCTGAGCGATAGCGGCATCTCGCCGGCGATGATAAACGCCGTGGCGGCGACACAGGGGCCTGGGTTGATCGGGTCGCTGCTGGTCGGATTTTCCTTCGCCAAGGCCTTTGCGATGGCGCGCGGCATTACCTGGATTGGTGTCAGCCATTTGGAAGGCCACCTGCATTCCGTCCTCCTGGGCTCCGATCCCCCGGCCTTTCCCTTCACGGCCCTGCTGGTCTCCGGCGGGCACACCAGCATCTATCACGTCACATCACCCACTGCTTTCGAACTCATGGGACAGACCCGCGACGATGCCGCCGGGGAAGCTTTCGACAAGGTGGCCAAAATGCTCGGCCTCGGCTATCCGGGCGGCGCCGTCATCTCTGAACTGGCGCAGGGCGGGGATGTGGGGCACATATCATTTCCGCGATCCTATCTGGACCCGGCGAGTTTCGACTTCAGTTTCAGCGGCGTCAAGACGGCTGTCGGCCGCTACATTCAAGACCATTCGCCGGACCTGTCGGCGAGGATACCCGACATTGCGGCCGGGTTCCAGGAGGCGGTGGTGGAGGTCCTGGCCGGCAAGGTCATCGCGGCCGCCGTCAGCCGGGGCTGCCGCCGGATTGCCCTTGTCGGCGGCGTGGCGGCCAACGGGCGCCTGCGGGAAAAGGTCCGGCGGGACGCCCGCGAAAAAGGCATCAGGGTCTATTGGCCGGTTGCCGATCTCTGCGGCGACAATGCCGCCATGATCGCCGCCGCGGGATACCACCGTTTACAAAGCGGCGCCCGGTCCGATCTCGATGATGACGTCTATTCGCGCCAGGCCTTGTAGGCGGCATGTCATCGCCCGGCGGGCACAGAAAAGGGATCAGGGTTCAGGGTTCACGGTTTAAGGTATAAGGCGAAAGGTAAAAGGTAAAAGGTAAAAGGCGAAAGGCGAAAGGTCAGAGGGAAAAGGCTGAAGCGGGTAGGTTGGGGTGAGTGTAACGAACCCCAACAAGAGATGATGGGCCTTCGCTGATGATCGTTCAAGGTTCTGAGGTTCAATGATGATTTCGGATCGATTTCGGATTCCTAGTTGCGAGTTTCCAATTCCCAGTATCAAGTTTCCATTCGCGGTTCATCGATAGCCCAGATACCGGCGTTTCAGGGTCATGATCCTTGCGACCGCAACGATGGCTTTCTGCCGCTGGGCGGCGGAATCCGCCATCTGCCGCATCATTTCATCGTGCGCGCTCTCGATATCCGGCCCTTTGTGGCAGATCAGGGCCACATCGACGCCGGCGGTGAGGGTTTGGCGGATAACGGTCCGGATGTCATAGTGGCGCTTGATGGCGCCCATGTCCAGGTCATCCGTTAAAACGAGCCCCTCGTAACCCAAGGTGCGCCGCAGGAGGCCTTCGACGATCGCCGGCGAGAGACTGGCCGGCCACGAGGGATCGATGCGGTCGTAATAGATGTGCGAGAGCATCATTCCCGCCGGCTGTCGGCCGCAGGCGGCCCTGAAGGGCACCAGGTCAACCCGATCGAGCGTGTCCAGCTCGACGCTCAGGGTCGGCATGTCGTTGTGAGAGTCCAGAACCGTGCGGCCGATGCCGGGAAAGTGCTTGGCCACTGCCATGATGTTGCGCCGCTGGAGCTGGTCGATCATATGACAGCCCAGCGCCGCCACCTTGAGCGGATCGGCGCCGAAACTCCGGTTTGCCATGACGCTGGAGATTTCCCGCGGGGCCACATCGAGCACCGGGGCCATGTTCATGTTGATGCCGGCGTCCCTGAGGTCGGCGGCCGTCATGCGGGCAAAATAGGAAACGTCGGCCTCGTTTCTCATTTGCGCGGCCCCGGGCAGCTGGGCGAAGGGTTTTTTGAGACGGGCCACTTCCCCGCCTTCCTGGTCAATGGCGATCAGCAGGGGCGCCAGGCCGGACTGCCGGGCGCAGCGCTGGATTTGAGCACACAGCTCGCGCAACTGATCGGGGGCAACGATGTTGCGGGTGAAAAGTATGACCCCGCCGACCTTCAGCCCGCCGATGAGACGGCGCAGGTCGTCATTGAATGCCGTGCCGTCGAAGCCGACCATGAGCCGCTGGCCGGCCAGAAGGCGATTATCTGCTTCCACCAGGTGCATAATACCCTTTCAGGTAACCGGTCACGCCCCTTGAGACCTTTTAGGGCGTGAAATCGGTTGGATCCCGCTGACGCGGGAAGGAGTTGGGGCGATGGGGTTTTTGGGTTTGTTGAGTTCATTGAGGTTATTGGGTTTGTTGAGTTTGTTGGGCTTACTGGGTTCCGCTACAGTGGAAATGAGTGCATTGCGGCCATCGAATATATAGGCTTTGAGATAATGGTTTTGGCAAGGACAGAGGAAGGCGGGTGTATACATCATGCGCCAACGACCGATAACACAGCCAAAACCTTTTTCTTAAAGCATATCCGGGTTTAATGCCATGACGCTCGTATCACTGGAATTGTCGGCAACTTGCGTACGACCATGAGAGCGACGCTTACATTTTATGTCCTGAAACTGCCCCTGCTTTTCATGCTGATCATGATCGGTTTGACGCTGGATTTTTTCGTCCAGTTGCCGTACCGATTCATGTGCACATGGGACCGCCTGCGGGGCAGGCGTTTTTAGGGCAACCCTTTTGCCGCTGAACGGAAGATTGAGTTTTCGGCCGGCGGCACCAACTGGGATTTCCGGCATCGTCAGGTAAACAGCCAGATCCAAACGGGTGTCGACAATGCCGCCAGCATCATGAGGCCGGGCAGGGTTAGGTAAGGCGCATACCAGGGGGCTCCGGAGCGGCGGGCTTTTTTCATCTCGCCCAAAAAGAGGTTGCCGAGAATGACAGCGGCCAAAAGAGGGGCCGTCAGCGTCAGGAGGTTTTTCACCAAGTCCATGTCGGTTAGTCCAAATGAAAATAGTCCTTGCCGTCCGGGTTGATACCTGTTAGAAATTTTAATTTATGCCATATTTTAACAGGTGGCGATGTGGCGGCGACGGTTGAGGATCGCCTTGATTGCCGGCATGTCGAAAATCAACTCTGCCGGCGCGCCGGGCAGGCATCTAATACCTTCTATGGCGGTATCCAACTCCATCAAGGTTTAGTGAAAACCGGGACCAGAAGTGACGTCTGCTCTTTTAACACTATCATGGTACGCCTGGCAGGAGTCGAACCTGCGACCTACGGATTAGAAGTCCGTTGCTCTATCCAGCTGAGCTACAGGCGCATAAGTATAGAGGGTGGGATAACCCCCTATTGTGCACGTTGTTTACCCTACGGGAAAGCCGGAGGACTTCAGATACCGCGTTGTCAAGGGATTGCAATAGGATTTTACGGCTTCACCCTTGACGCCTAAGCTCTAAAGCCCTTTGCCTTTTGCAACGATGGGGTTAACACAAGAATTTTGTGAAGTCCACAAGAAAAAGATGGTTGCAGGAGACGTCCGCGCACCGTTTCAACCTCTGTAAATTGCCGATATGCCCCATGAAAAACGATTCCCGGGCCAGAGTGCCGGGGGGTGAGGAGTCGATCCCGGTGCCACCGTTCCGGACATCGTTGTTTTGCAGGCTGACCCCATGAGTAAGACCAAAAAAAATAAACCGACCACCGCCCCGCAAGACGCAAAAAAACCGCTGGCGCCGATCGATAACCGGCAGAAACCGTCGGCAACCTCGCATGCGTCCGACAAGTCGCTGATCAAGTATGATCCTTTGCAGCGGTATCTGACTGAAATCAGCCATTACCGCCTGTTGACCCGCGATGAGGAAAAAGAGTTCGGCATGCGGGTTCAAAAATACGGTGATCGCGAGGCCGCCTATGCGCTGGTGACCTCCAATTTGCGCCTGGTGGTTAAAATCGCCCTCGAATTTCAAAGAGTCTGGATGCAGAACCTGCTCGATTTGATCCAGGAAGGCAATATCGGCCTGATGCAGGCGGTGCGTAAATTCGATCCCTACAAGAACGTCAAGTTCTCATACTACGCCTCGTTCTGGATCAAGGCCTATATCCTGAAATTTATCATGGACAATTGGCGTCTGGTGAAAATCGGGACTACCCAAGGCCAGCGCAAGCTCTTCTTCAAACTGAAAAAGGAAAAACAGAGACTCGTCGACGAGGGGTTCGATCCCAAGCCCAAACTGCTGTCCGAGCGGTTGGGGGTGTCGGAGAAGGAGATCGTTGACATGGATCAGCGTCTCGACGGTTGGGACCTGTCGCTGGATGCGCCCTTCAAGGATGACTCGGACACCGAACGGATCGAATTTCTCAGCACCGCCACTGAATCGATCGAAGACAAAGTCGCCAAAAAAGAGATCGAAGCCCTGCTGCACAACAAGATCGCCGAGTTTCGAAAGAAAATGACCCGCCGGGAGAAAGAGATATTCGACTTGCGGATTTTTTCCGACAACCCGGTGACCCTGCAGGAAATCGGCGATCGATACGGCATATCCCGCGAGCGGGTGCGACAGGTGGAAAAGAACATCGTCAAGAAAATGCGGGAGTTTTTCAAAGACGAAATTCCCGACTTTGCGGCCTACACGGAAGAAAGCCCCGCGGAGTGATATAGGCTTTAAGATAATGATTTTGGCTGTGTTATCGGTCGTCGGCGTATGACCATACAGCCTCCTTCCTGGCCTTGCCAAAATCTTCATCTTAAAGTCTATATGAGACGGGTGCGCGCCAGAAGATCCACATGACATGGGCTTGGATTTCATGCGACTCATACAGCACTTGATTGCGGCCGTTGCGGCCGCAGCGCTTTTTTCGGGGTGCGCGGCCATTGACGGCGCCGGGCGCAGGGCGTCCGTCGACCGCCCGGAAAACGCCTATTTCTATTATACCGAAGCCCGGTTGGCCCAACAAAAAGGGGCGCGGGAGCAAGCCGTCCTTCTGCTCAAAAAGGCCATCGAGCTGGACCCGGCTTCCGTTTACCTGAAAAGGGAACTGGCGCTGGAATACATTCAGCAGAAGGACCTTGCGAATGCGCTGAGGGTGCTCGCGGAAATCCTCAGCCGCCAGCCCGACGACATCGAGGCCCTGATTATCTACGGCCATATCCAGCAAGCCCAAAACCAGTTGGATCAAGCCAGTCAAACGTATGAAAAGGTCATCGCGCTCGACAAGAGCCAGCAGGAGACCTACCTGCTGCTGGGCGGCATCTACCTGCAGAAAGGGCGCGATGACGATGCCCGGCGGGTTTTTACGGAATTGATCCGCAACTTTCCCGACGCTTACGCCGGTCATTTCTTTCTCGGCAAGC
This sequence comes from uncultured delta proteobacterium, assembly GCA_963728055.1. Lineage (GTDB taxonomy): Bacteria > Desulfobacterota > Desulfobacteria > Desulfobacterales > SG8-13 > JARFQH01. The sequence continues at coordinate 62,305 of CAVSIM010000007.1, forward strand.
TTTACGCCCGGCAGGGCCAGAAGCAGATGGCCGCGAAGGAATTCAAAAAAGCCCTCGAAATCGAACCGACGCTGCTCGAGCCGCGTTTCGAGCTGATCGACCTCTACCGCAGCGAGGGCAAATCCGATATCATCATTCGGACTTACGAAGACATTCTGCAGAACAACCCCCTGAACATCCGCGCTGCGCTCGAACTCGGTCTGATCTACTGGAAGGAAGGACGGCGCGCGGACGCCGAAAAGCTTTTCCTGGAGATGGGCCGGCGCAGCACGAGCGAATTCGATGTCATCCTGAAGGTGATCCAGACCTATCTGGAGCCGGATCGCTACCAGGATGCCGTTATCGTCATCCAGGGACTTTTAAAGGGCTCCCCGGACAACCCCGATTTAAATCATCTGGCCGGGATCGCCACCTACGGCCTCAAGCAAAACGACAAAGCCCTGACGTATTTCCTGAAGGTGACGCCGCAGTCCCGCTTCTACCCGGACGCAGTGGTCCACATCGCTTTTCTCTACCGTGACGGGGGTGACACCGGCCAGGCCGTCGCGCTGCTCGAAAAGGCCGTGGCGGAGAATCCCGACAATGCCGAATTTCGGTATTACCTGGGCACCTTTTACGAGGAAGCCGAAGACTACGAGCGGGCGGTTGCGACCCTGGGCCAGGCCGTCCGGCTCGATCCGGAGGAGACCAGGTACCTGTTTCGGCTGGGCGTGGCCTACGACAAGGGGGGCCGGAAACAAGAGTCGATCGAAACGATGAAGTCGGTCATCCGTCTCGATCCGCAGGATGCCAGTGCCCTCAACTATCTCGGTTACACCTATGCGGATCTCGGGCAAAATCTGGCCGAGGCCGAACGACTGATCCAGCAGGCCCTGGAGATCAAACCGGACGACGGGTATATCACCGACAGTCTGGGCTGGGTCTATTACAAGATGGGCGACTATCCGCGGGCGCTCACGGTCCTCAAACGAGCCGTGGAACTGGTGCCCGAAGACCCGGTGATCCGGGAGCATCTCGGCGATGCCTACGTGCAGGCCAACGATCCGAAAAATGCCCTGCAGGCATATAAAAGCGCCTTGAAACTCGGTCACAAGGACCGGCCCGCCATCGAAGAGAAGATACGGCAGCTCAAATAACCATCATGCCACCCGCTGCACTCAGCCGGCGCTGCGCCATCGGCGCCTTTCTGCTGCTCGCCCTATCGGCCTGTTCCACCTTGAACCGGATGCCTACCGGGGAAGAAACGGCGGCGCGCCTCGAAGCCGAGGCGGCACTGGCGCACCTGGAACAGGCCAACGCGTCCCTTTCCACCATCAAAGGCCTCGGGCGCATAAAACTATGGGGGGCTGATGAGCGGCCACAGTCTCAGCGGGCGGCGTGGGTGGCGGCCGCGCCTGACAGACTCGCCATCGTGGTGCTGGCCGCCGGTAGACCGGTGGTGCGTGTGGCGGCCGACGGCCGGTTTGTCTACCTGGTGGATCTTCAGGACTCGGCATCGTCCTACACGAAAAAGCGCACCGCCGATGCCAGCCTCGCCCGCCTGATTCGCATTCCTATCACTGTCACCGACATCGTCGCCATCCTGGCCGGTCGCCCACCGATCCCGGATCATTCGCGCGCCTCTCTTCAAAAAGACGGGCAGACCGGCCTCCGGCTTCTAGTGCTGAAGAACCGGTGGCACGTAGTCGCCAAGATTTACATCGGCCCCGGGAGCGAAGACCTTCGCCGCTGGGAGGTGTACGGGGCAAACGGAAAATTGACTTACCGGGTCGAATTCGAGGAAATGCAAACCGTTCAGGGCTACCGCGTTCCGCTACGGCTGCTGCTGACCGATGACGCCGGCAACGGCGTGCAACTGGAGATCGAACAATACCTGGTCAATGTCCCCGTCACGACCGCGATGTTCGAAATCCCACCGCCAGGCGCCGCTTCCCCGTGATGTCTATCGGTGCGGACAGGGGCAATAGAAACGGAGTCTCAATTTTGTGGCCCGATCACTTCACCTGTCATAGCGGTTCACCACGATAACCTGCGAACCCGAGCGATATGAAAGTTTTCTGCCGACGCTACCATCTCGTCAACGATGAAAATGAACACCAAACCGTAGGGGCACGGCGCGCCGTGCCCCTGGATTGGTGCCCCACGGATTGTGGAGTTAAAGCGGGAGCGGCGCCGGTTCAAGTTCCCGCAGGTCAATTCGAACAGGAGAATAGACCGTGATCGCCGAAATCCTTGCCACCGGTGATGAAATCCGCAGCGGCGCGGTCGTGGACAGCAACTCGGCCTTTATTGCCAGGGCGCTCGAAGCGGAGGGGATTACCGTTATCCGGCACAGCTGCGTCGGAGATAACCGCGACCATTTGGCGGCGGTCCTGAAAGAGCTGGCCGGCCGGTCGGAGCTGGCCGTGGTCACCGGTGGCCTCGGCCCCACGGCCGACGACCTCACGGCCGAAGCCGCCGCGCTGGCGGCCGGGGTGGTATTGGAGGCCAATGTCGATGCACGGGCCTCACTGGAAGCTTTTTTTAGCAAGCGCCGGCGCCTCTTCAGCCCGTCGAACTTGAAACAGGCCCTTATGCCGCACGGCGCGGTGTGCATTCCCAACCCGATCGGCACGGCGCCCGGGTTCATGATCCAACTGGGCCGGTGTGCGGTCTTTTTTCTGCCCGGCGTGCCGCATGAAATGCGTCACATGCTGACGGAGGCCGTCGTGCCGATGATCCGGCGCCGCCTGGGCCGGTCCGGGGCCGGGGACGGCCGGTTGACCGTCACCACTTTCGGGCTGCCGGAAGCGGCCGTCGGCGAAAAGATGACCGGCTTTGACACCGCTTTTCCGCAGCTGCGTCTGGGATTGTGCGCCGATTTTCCCGAGATCCAGGTGCGGATCAGCGCGCCGGGTAAGGAAGCCGCTGCCGCCGCGGACACTCTTGCGTCGGCGCAGGAGTGGATCGCGGCGCGACTGGCGCCCCACGTGCTGTCCACCGAGGGCAGGTCCCTGGCGGAAGTGCTCGGCGGTCTGCTGCGGCGGAAACAGGCCACGTTGGCGCTGGCCGAAAGCTGCAGTGGCGGCCTGATGGCCGACCTGCTGACCGATGTTTCCGGCAGTTCCGACTATTTTCTTCTTTCCGCCGTGACCTACTCGAACCGCGCCAAAATCGAGGTCCTCGGGGTGAGGCCCCAGACGATCGATTCTGTCGGCGCCGTGCACGAGGAAACCGCGGCCGAAATGGCCGCCGGTGCCCGGCGGGTGGCCGGTGCGACCTACGGCCTTGCGACCACCGGCATCGCCGGACCGACCGGCGGCACGCCCGAAAAGCCGGTCGGCACGATCTGCATCGGCCTGGCCGGAGCCTCCGGCACCGAGGCACGGCGCTACCACTTTTCCTTCGACAGCCGCCGCATGAACAAGAAGATCTTCGCCTACACCGCCATGAACCTTCTGCGACGCCGGTTGCAAGCCGCGCCTGAGACTTGCCCGCCAACGGGCTCCAAGTTCGGACCCGATGCCGATGCTGATTCAACGTAGGGGCGAAAAATTTTTCGCCGCTACATGCCGACCCGGCCGCCGCAGGCGCGTAACCCGCATCCCGTATCCCGCAACCCGCCACCCGTAATCCGCACCCCATGTCCCGCAACTCGTATCCCGCAACTCTCCCTCAATTCACCCTCCCGCCGTCGGCGCGCAGCAGCCGTTCCCTCTGTTTCTTCAGGTAATTCACCAACGGGCTGAACCCGTCGCGCCGGCGCGGGTGTCGCTTGCGGAAAATTTCTTCCATCGACAGGTGCGGATCGCGGCCGGGTGAGCGCAGGTACCGGCGCAAGGCTTCCAGACGCGCTACCAGGTCCTTTTCCATCTGGCTCCGGAGAATTTCCCTGGATTGCAGAATCTTTGCTTTCACATCCGCGGGCGGCTTTTCGCCTTTGTATTTGAAGTGCTTGTAGTCGATCCGCAGGGCGATCAGTTCGACGAGAATGCTTTCGTATACGGGACCCAGGCACAAAACCTCCGGCACCAGTTCCCCGAAATGGGTGACGCCGAGGATGTCCTTGCCCTGGGACCAGTAGCTGTCCAAAAACTCATGTTCCAGGTCCTTGTAGTTTTGCAGCGGCATGTACATCCGCCGCAGGTGCATCAGGACTTTCTGCGCTTTTTGCTTGTGCCCGCCGATGATGACCGACCCGCCGACTTCGCCCCGTTTGGTTCCCTTGGTCCACGGCGCGCCGGTGATGCCGAAGTCGTTGAACACCGGTATCAGCAAAAGGGCCGACAAGGTGTTGATGGCCAGCGCGTAGCCGGCCGACGGTCCGCCGACATTGTAGGAGGCCGTCAGCAGCTGGTGATGAATGGTGTAGTGGTCCAGGAAATCGCCCAGCAGGCGCGACATGCTCACTTTCGGCAGCAGGTCCTGCAGGTAATTCTTGACCATCGTCAAGGCTTCCTGAGCCGATTGCAGCGTCATCTTGACCGCCATGTCGAGTTCCGCCGCGCCGGGCGCCGCCGTGGAAACGGCGCCGGTGACGATCACTTTTTCCGGCCCGAGGTTGTAGGTCAGGCTGGTGGCGATCGGCAGCAGCACCCCGGTCACATCGTTGGCGCCGACCCCGATGATAAAGCCCACCTGTGGTTCCTGACTCAGCTCGGCTTCGAGGAACTGATCGAGCTGCACCTTGCCTTTTTTCACGGGGCTCTGTGATATTTCCTGGCGGGCCGAATTCAGGTGCGACGGCATCAGGGGATAGGCGCCGACATCCTCGATGGTTTGCAGCAGGGTGATGATCTTGTCGTACTGAGTGACAAAGCCGTCAGGGTCGTCCTTGACCGCCGCCCGGATCTCCGCCGGCGCATTGACCGCCTCCAGGATGCCGACCAGCGTCTTGAAGTTGAATTTGATGAAGGTGGCCAGGCTGTCCTTATCTACCATGGTCAGGCCGCGCAGCCGTCGCAGGACTTCGAACTCGGTGCTGCGCAGGGAGCGGGCCTTTTCGATGAAGGCGGTGTATTCGGCCGGGGTGTTGCAGAGCGACTGCGCGGCATCCAGGATGGCGTCGATGTCCAGGCCCTCGGCCAGGGGAACGTCCCCGAGGGATTCCTGGATGATGTTGGTAATGTCCTTGTTTCTCAAGTTTCCCGACACGGTCATGACCTTCAACCGTTTGGAGCGGATCAGGGCGGGATCGAGAATGTCGAGCCGGTTGGTGGTCAAGACGGTGAAGACCCGGTTGAACGGGATTTCGCCGTCGACGATATTCAGGAATTTGTTGGTCAGCTTGTCGGAAGGCGACCCGCCGGAGGGGCTGCGCTTGGGCGCCAGCGAATCGCCCTCGTCGAAAAACACCACGGTCGGGGCGATCATCTTGGCGATGTCGTAGAGTTTTTCGAGGTTTTCGATGGCCCCGTCGATGGGATTGGCCGGCTCCTGGAGCATGCTGGGGCTGGCCGAAACGTCGTGAATGTCCTTGTTTTCGCTCAACCAGGTGCGGGCCAGAAAAGTTTTGCCGCTGCCGGGCGGGCCGTTCAGCACGACGCCCTTCTCCTCGCTCACGCCATACCGCAGGCAGTTGTTGGCCATTTCGGAAAAGACGTTTTTAATCTCCCCGACATAGGCTTCCCACTTGACGTGGCGGTCCATGCGGCTAACGACTTTGCCGAACAGGTCGCCGTAGGAATTTCTGGCCACCAACTCGAACGCCTCGCGGACCAACAGTGGGTCGTCCAGGTATTCGGGGGTGAAATCGCCCTTGATGGCGATGATCGAATCGATGAGTTTGCGCACGTAGGAGGGAATGATTTTCAGGGTTCGCTCCTCGAAAACGACGTAGAGCTTGGCGACCGCCCGGTCGAGTTCTGCGGGATCGATGCAGACGGTCTTGCCGTTGCAGCGGATGTCCGCGGCCCTGCCGCAGCGGATGTCGTGGCGCAGCAGTTCCAGGCGCACGACTTCTCCCAGATTGGCGGGAGTTTTCCAGAAATCGGCGATGTGGATGATGCGGCCCTTTTCCACGAAACGCCGGTAAATGGTCGGGTCGAAGCGTTCGGGCTGATCGGTCGTGGCAATCAGCAGGCAGTCCCGGCGACCGTTGATGATCTCATCCAGGATGATGTTGGCGGTATCGATCAACGTGCGCTGCTGCCGTTCCAGGCCGGATTGCCGGCCGTCGGCTTTTCCGAAGGCGCTGTGGGCTTCCTCGATGTGACGGATGGCGGTCTTGCGCGGATCGCCGAGGGCTTTCTTGAAATAATTACCGGGCTCGCCGGCCAGGGCGGTTTGGTAGTCGTTGGGAGTGACCATGGAATAATCGACCATTTGGCCTTGTTCCTGCAAGTCTGAAAGGCCTTTGCCGATCCGGCGCTTGAAAATCCAGCGCACGATCGGGATGGCGGCCAGCCGCCGGTAGAACCTGATTTTTTTGCGCCGGGAGATTTCCATGGATAGGTCCGGGTCGATTTCCTCGATCGTCTTCCAGAAAGGCTCCGCGGCCAGGAGTTCTTCCTTCTTCTGCTTCAGGTCGATTTCGGGCAAAATGTCGTTGGAGAAAATCACCCTTTCGATGATCTCGTTGACGGTCGAGGACTTGCCGCTGCCGCTCGGTCCGTCGATCAGCAGCAGAGGGGCCTTGGGCACTAAGGGATCGGAAATATACTCCTTGCGGATGTGGGCGCGGTAGATTTTTTCGAACAACGTGCGCAATTCTTTCGGAACGTGCACGTCGGTGAGTTCGCGATCCAGCAGCGACAGCAGGTAGATATAATCCTTGAAGGATATTTCTTTTTCCAGGATTTTGTTCCAGGCCTCCTGCGGGTTGGTCTGGCCGGATATTTCGAAACGCTTTTGCCAGTCGGTGAGAATGTCCGGGTCCTTGAGGACGGTCAGTTTTTTCCTGGGGGCGGCCTTGAACAGGCCCAGAAGTAGCCACAGCGCCCGGTTGAAGATGTCCGACGGCGGCCGGTACTGGTTGAGACGGGCCCGCATGAACACCATGATTTCATAGGGCCATGACGCCACCAGTTCTTCGATCTCCCGGATCCTCTCCGCCGGGAGCCGGATGTACCTGATTTCCTTGGTCAGCCTGCGGGGCATGTTACGGCTCCTGCCGGTGAGCGGTTTTCGCTGCCGGCGCGGAGGGCGGAAGGGTCAGCGCCGGCGAGCCCTGTGTATTTTGAATGACGATGGTTTGCTGGTCGCCCTGGTTCTTTTCGTAGGCCGTGGCCCATTTTTGCTGGGTCAGGAATTCAAACAGGGCGACGTCGGTGGAGCCGTCGGTTTTTCCGAGGGCACTCTGCAGCGACTGGATGCTTTCAAGATAGGCGGCGTAAAGTTTGCGGATGCGGCTGGCTTCCTGGTCGGCGGCATAGTTGTCGGCTTCGGCGATCAGCTCGCGCCGTTTCTTTTCTTCGGTGGCTTCCACCAGCTTGTCTCCGAAACGGGTATCCTTGAGGACGAAACTGACCACCTCGATGCCGTATTTTTCTTCGAGGGTCCGCCCGCCTTCATTGATCGGGCGCTCCTTCAGGGCGCTGAAGATCGTTTCTTTGATGCTTTCCCGATCGCTGATCAGTTCGTTGACCCGCTGGGCCTGCAGATTGTCCTTGACGATGCCGTCGTAGTCCGCCTGCAGCAGGCTGAGCGGATCCAGGTTTTCGATGGCCCAGGTGCGCAGGTCACGGATGCGGTAGGTCAGCATGGCCGAGGTCCACAGGGCGACGTTTTCCTTTGAAATGATGCGCATCGGCTCGGTTGTCCCGCCCAGGAACAGCCGCTGGTTCATCAGCGGGACCTCCTGTTCGATGCGGGTGAAATAGGGCAGCCGCACGTGCCACCCGACGTCGGTGACCGCCTCGCGCTCGCCCCCGAACCGCTCCAGCACGACGGCATAATTCATTTTGACCTTGAAGATGGTGCGGGTGGCATAGATCATCGCCACCAGGCCGTAAACGATGCCGGCCACCATGAGCGCCGCGAAAACCCGGCGCAGCATCGTTTTGACAAACGCGCGGCGAAAATATTTTGCTGAAGGCTCGTCTGCCATGGGAACTCCTCGATGTGAAGGTGAATCGGTTGAGTCAGTTTGGTAAGTCAAGTCAGTTTCGTCGGATGACCGGTTGATATCCTCTCTTGCGTGATCCCCAAGCGGGAGGCAAACCAGTTGACGGCCTCTTGCAGGAAAGTTTCGCGATGGGTGGCGTCCGTCATCACGTGATCGCCGTTTTTCTGCCGCACCAGTCGCTTGGGTGCGTCGAGTCTCTCGATAATCTCGAGCGCGTGGGCGTACGGCACCACCTCGTCGGCGTCGCCGTGAAAAACGAGAACGTGCCGCAGGCCGGAGATGGTTTCGGAAAGGTCGAAGTGAAGCTGCCGTGGCCGCCGGTTCTCGATTCCGTTCGCTTGCTCGTTCTTGAAAGGATCCAGAAAGCGGCTTCTGACCGGTGCGGCCGCGGTCACGAGCGCATCGGTGCCGATGACCCTGGCCGCCGCCAGGCAAACGGCCCCGCCCATGCTGCTGCCGAACAGGCCGCAGCCCCGGCCCGTGTCCGCGCGCAAGCCGATAGTCCTGACGGCCGCCACCAGGTCCCGCACGCGACCTTCCAGGGAGGTGACCTCCGGAAAATACCCCTGGCTGCGGCCGCAGCCACGGTGATCGAAGCGAAAATAAGCCATTCCAGCCGCCGTGCACCGTCGGGCCAGTTCACGCTGTTTGGACGATTCGCCGCTGCTCAAAAGCCCGTGCGATCCGATGATGACCGGTGGATGAGAGGCGCGCGGCAAATGCAGCGTGCCGTTCAGCCGGTAGCCATCGGCGAAAAAACTGATCGGTCGGCAGTGCATCTCTGATTCGATCATAATCATATTTTTATTTTATTTTCAACGAGTCGCCAATTACAACAACTATGTTTGTTTTGTTGTCTATTTGCAATGCGAGCGCCTTGGGGTATAAGGAAAATAAATTGAAATAACCCTTTAAAGACCTCGTTCAGAAAATGCCTATTGAGCGCCAGGATCTGATCGAACAAGAGACAACAAAACTCATGAGTCTTAAAAAAGGACAAATTCTGGATGTGGACATCGTCGATGTGGTCTTTGGCGGCCGGGGACTGGCACGGGTGGATGGCCTGGCGGTTTTTGTCGACCAGGTGGCGCCCCTGGACCGGGTTCGCATCCGGGTCACCCGCAAACGGAGAAATTATGCCGAGGCGCTGCCGGTCGAGCTATTGCATCCGTCGCCCTACCGCATCGAGCCTCCCTGTCCTTACAGCGGGACCTGCGGCGGCTGCAAGTGGCAGTTTCTGGCTTATGAGAAGCAGCTCGAACACAAACGGCGTCACGTGTCCGAGGCCCTGGAACACATCGGCCAGCTGCAGGGCATCCCGGTGCATGACACCATTGCCTCCCCGAACATTTTCCACTATCGCAACAAGATGGAATTCACGTTTTCGGAGAAGCGCTGGCTGATGCCAACCGAACTCGGGCAGCCGGGCATCGACGTCGATTTTGCCCTGGGGCTGCACGTGCCGGGGACCTTTTACAAGGTTCTCGATACCCGGGCCTGTCTGCTGCAGCCCGGTTTGGGAAATACCCTTCTGGCGCAGGTAAGAGAGTTTGCCAGGTCTTCGCCCGAACCGGTATACGGGCTCAAGAGCCATGAAGGTTTCTGGCGGTTTCTAATGTTGCGCCACTCCGCGGCCAACGGGCGCTGGATGGTGAACATCGTGACCGCCGCCGACAGAAGACACCGACTGCAGCCCCTGGTGGACGCCCTGACGGCGGATCATCCCGAAATCGGCGCCGTGGTCAACAACGTCACCGCTCGCCGGGCCGGCGTCGCCCAGGGGGAATTTGAGATCCAGCTGGCTGGCGACCCCTTTATTGTGGATCGGATCGGAAAATTCGAATTCGAGATATCGGCCAACAGTTTTTTTCAGACCAACACCGCGGGAGCCGGGCGACTGTATGAAACCGTTGCGGCGTACGCCGGGTTGACGGGTGGCGAACGTGTTCTCGATCTTTACAGCGGCACCGGCGCGATTGCCATCAGCCTGTCGCCGGCGGCGGCAGAGGTGACCGGTATCGAAATTGTCGAAAGTGCCGTGGCGGACGCCGTTAAAAACTGCCGCCGCAACCGCGTTGGCAACTGCCGCTTTCTGCTCGGTGACATCCAGGACGTCTTGCCGAAAATCACCCAGGTGCCGGACGTGCTGATCATCGATCCGCCGCGGGTGGGCCTGCATAAAAAGGTTGTTCAGCAGGTGCTCGACATGGGCGCGCCGCGCATCATATACGTCTCCTGCAACCCGGCCACGCTGGCCCGCGATCTGGGTCTCATGCAAGAGCACTACCGCGTCAAGGAGGTCCAGCCGGTCGATATGTTCCCCCACACCCATCACATCGAAGCGGTGGCCCGGTTGGAGAAGACGGACCATGCCGCCTGAAAAGCCGTGCCGCTCTCCCGGCCCATTTAGTGGACAGCGGGATTTACGGGGAGAGTGACCCTGCTGAATAAGCCGTAGAATCGTTGACAAAGACTCGCGCCGTCATTAATCTCAGCAGCTTAACTCGCGAAAGGTAAAAGGTAAGGCAAAAGGTCAGAGGAAAAAGGTCAAAGGGAAAAGGGAAAAGGCTGAAGCGGGTAGGTTGGGGTGAGTGTAACGAACCCCAACAAGAGATTATGGAACTTCGCCGATGTTGAATTGTGCCATTTCGGTGTTGTTTCATATGAGGGTTCAAGGGTTCTGAGGTTCAATTTTAAAATCGGATCGGTTTCGAATCCCTTTTACGAGTTTCCATTCGCGGTTCAGGGGTCATGGTTTAAGGTTGAAGGCCATAGGCCAAAGGAAAAGGGTCAAAGGCTCATGCTGCTGAGCGACATCAGAGAAGGACAATCCGTTGTTATCGACCGCATCGGAGGGCAGGGGGCCCTGCGTCGCCGACTCCACGAAATGGGGATTATCAAAGGGACCGTGGTCACCGTTGAAAAATATGCGCCCCTGAAAGATCCGCTGGAACTCATCGTCAAAGGCTATCATGTGTCCTTGAGGGTCGAGGAGGCGGCGCATATCAGCGTTACTGCCCCCAACGAGTCAGGATCGTCGTCATGGCCCTCAAAAGGCTGACGATCGCGCTGTCCGGAAATCCGAATTCCGGCAAGACCACCATTTTCAACCAGATCACCGGCACCCGGCAGAAAGTCGGCAACTGGCCCGGTGTGACAGTGGAAAAAAAAGAGGGGTTGATCTTCAGGCACGGCTATGAACTGAAGATCATCGACCTGCCCGGCACTTACAGCCTGACGCCGTATTCCATCGAAGAAATCGTCGCCCGCAACTATATCCTCGATGAGACCCCGGACGTTGTCATCGTCATCATCGACGCTTCCAATCTCGAGCGCAGCCTCTATCTGGCCACGCAAATCAGAGAACTCGACTGCAAGGTCATTTTCGCCCTCAACATGGCCGATCTGGCCCGCACGCGCGGCAACAAGATCGACGAGAAGAAGCTCTCCGAGTTATTGGACGTGCCGGTGGCCTTCACGGTCGGCAATAAAAACGAGGGCATCGACACCCTACTTGAAATGGCGATCGGGTTGGCGGAGACCGATGCCACCGCCCATCCCGCGCGGCGCGTACAATACAGCAAGGACATCGAGGAGGCTATCGATAAACTGCGGCACTCGATCGAGGCGCACACCGCCGGGCGGCTCCCTTACGATACCCGCTGGACCGCCATCAAGCTGCTCGAGGAAGACAACATCGTCCGGCGGCAGTTGATCGAAAAAGCGGGGGATTCGGCCGAGGGCCTGCTCGAGTTGACCGCGTCCCTGCGCGATCTTCTGCGGAAGCGTTTCGACGACGAGCCCGAGATCATCATGACCGATGAACGCTACGGCTTTATCGCCGGTATCGTCAAGGAAGTGCTCGTCAACACGAACCGCCGGCGCATCGACACCTCGCGCAATATCGACCTCGTGCTGACCAACCGGTTTCTCGGGTTTCCGATTTTCATTTTTTTTATTTGGGCCATGTTTCAACTGACCTTTACGGCCGGTGAATACCCGATGGCGGTGATAGCGGCTGCCGTCGACGCTATTAGCGCGTTTTTGTCTCAGGTCCTGCCCGCAAGCCTTATCAAAGATCTGCTGCTCGACGGCATCGTGGCCGGCATTGGCAGCGTGATCGTTTTTCTGCCCAACATCCTGATCCTCTTTTTTTGCATCGCCCTTTTCGAGGACACCGGTTACATGGCCCGTTCGGCATTTCTGATGGACAAGATCATGCACCTGATCGGCCTGCACGGCAAGTCCTTCATTCCGATGCTCATGGGCTTCGGCTGCAATGTGCCGGCCGTTATGGCGACCCGCACCCTGGAAAGCGAAAAGGACCGGATTCTCACGATTATGATCACACCCTTCATGTCCTGTTCGGCCAAGCTGCCGGTGTATATCGCGCTGGCCGGAACATTTTTCGGGGCGCGGGCCGGCAGCGTCATATTCGGTATTTATCTGTTCGGGATTGTGCTGTCGATGGCCACCGGGCGCCTGTTCCGCTCGACGCTGTTAAAGGGTGCCGACGCACCATTTGTCATGGAATTGCCTCCCTACCGGGCGCCAACACTGACGAGCCTCATGATTCACATGTGGGATCGCAGCAAGATTTTCCTGAAAAAAATGGGCGGCGTGATCCTGATCGGCTCGGTCGTGATCTGGTTTCTGTCGGCTTTTCCACGAAACGGTGGTGATGCCAAGGATTTCGCGGCCGACTCCGCCCGCATTGCCGCCACCTATACCGAGATGATCCGGACGGCGTCCGAGGATGACAAGCCGCGTCTGGAGGCCCAGAAAGACGAAGCCCTCGACGCCCTGGCACGCGAGCAACGTTCGCAGAGAGTGGAATCGTCGCTGATGGGCCACATCGGCAAGGCAATGGCGCCGATTTTCGCGCCGCTCGGAATCGACTGGCGCGGCGGCGTGGCCCTTGTGTCCGGGTTTGTGGCCAAGGAAATCGTGGTGAGCACCCTGGGAGTTCTCTACGCGGTCGACGAAAACAAAAACCTCACGGCCCTTCAAACCGCGCTGAAAAATTCCGGAATGACCCCGCTCTCGGCACTGTCAATGATGATTTTCGTGCTGCTCTACCTGCCCTGCCTGGCAACGGTCGCCGCAATTCGCAGGGAAACCGGTTCGATTAAATGGATGCTTTTCAGCATTTTTTACAGCACGTCGATAGCGTGGTTGGCGGCCTTATGCGTCTACCAGGGCGGGCGGCTGCTGGGGTATAGTTAGTACCCATCCGCGATCTTTTTTAGGCCCTGTTGCGTGTCCAATCCTGAAAATGCGGACTTGATTTTCGGATGGTCAGCGGTGAACGAAAATTACGAAACCTGACCCGTGCAAATCGATGTTGACACATCAATATACACATATGTATGAAAAGAGAATGAGGTATCACAGGCAAAAGAAATTTTTTTTGCGTCTATTGTTTAACATGAACGGATTTTTCTCAGAGAGTGCCTGCATGACGCCCTAAACGGGAGGAACTGAATGGCGGCAAGAAAAATGACCATTACATAAAAATGGCGGAAGTGCATGGGAATCGAACCCACCCGAGACGGTTCTAGCGCCTCACACCGGATTTGAAGTCCGGGAGCCCCACCAGTGAGCTGCGCACTTCCGTGAGTGGCGTATAATATAACGACCAGCTTTTTTGTCAACCAGTTTGTCCGGCTTGATTGGAAGTGATTGAGGACGAAAACAGGATTTTGAAACTCAATCTGGAGAAACAAAACAAACAAGGTGTGGACCGCGCTGACGAACAGTGTCCATCCATAATTGGTTTTTTTCCGCTGGTCGGTCGGTCGGAGCGGGGTTTCCGGCTGCTGTGTCCATAAATAACCCTCGCCGCAAACCTTGTGCGGCCTTGCCCAGCGAAAATAATCCCCATTTATGAATTGGACACTTTACACTGCCTAAAAAAAGATAGCGGATGGGCACGAGCTTAGCAGAATTTTGTGGTTCATGGAGCTGAATGCTTGACGACCATGGTAATTATCATTATTATGATAATAAAAAGCGGGGGAACTCGAGTATGAAATCGGCCGTGAAATCTAAAAGAATAACCATATTGGGATCGCCTGATTTTAAGGTATTTTTAAATCGGGAGGCTAAAAAAGAAGGTGTCAGTTTATCGCAACTTGTGCGGCAACGATGCGAAAACAAATCACCAAGCCAGGATGAGGAATTGTTGGCAGTGCTTTTAAAAGAACTCAGCGAGGCAACCGCCAGGGCTAAGCTATCCTTGGAAAAAGGGCTGACTGATGCGGAAAACGTATTGTCAGAATTAAGGGGGAAAGCGTGAGCACATTGAAAGATGTCATGGCGGCCATGAAGGAAGTACTGCTGTTAACCGATAAGGTTGACCGCGCTGGATCGGTGCTCTCCGAAATGGCCCTTGGGTTGCGAGATCATGACCGGCGACTGGTCCGGTTGGAAACAATAGTTGAAATCGCGCAGAACCAACCGCGTTTAACAAATAGGTGAAACCGGTTAAAAGAATGCTGGCGTATTTTGATTGTTTTTCAGGCATCAGCGGCGACATGACCTTGGGGGCACTGATTGACCTGGGTGTTTCGGCATCCTGGCTGCAAGAGACGCTGACACGTGACCTGCCGCTCGAAGGGTTCGACCTTGAAATCGAACCGGTGACGCGCCACAAAATAGGAGCCTGCCGGGTTGAGGTGGTGGTTGCGGAGAACCAGCCCGCCCGGAACTATGCCGCCATCCGGCAGTTGATCGAAAAAAGCCGGTTGTCGCCGCCGGTCAAGGAAAAGAGCCTCGAAATTTTCAGGCGCCTGGCCATTGCGGAAGCCGGTGTGCACCGCTGCCCGTTAGAATCGGTTCACTTTCATGAAGTCGGCGGTGTGGACGCCCTGGTCGATATCATCGGCGCGGTGCTGGGGATGGATTATCTCGGAATCCGCAGAGTCGCCGCCTCGAGGATCCCGACCGGCACCGGTTTTGTCACCGCGGCCCATGGCCGGATTCCGGTACCGGCTCCGGCCACGCTGGCACTTCTGAAAGGGGTGCCAATTTACGGGAGCGACATCTCCCACGAACTAGTGACGCCGACCGGTGCGGCCATTCTGACCACCCTGGCCGAGTCTTTCGAGCCGCTGCCGGCCATGCGGGTGGAAAAAATCGGGTATGGCGCCGGACGGGCGGACTTGAAAGAGGTGCCCAACGTACTGCGGGTGCTCACCGGCACGCTGCCCCCGCGGCAGGATGACATCGTGAGTGTTGTCGAAACCAACATCGACGACATGAACCCGGAAATATTCGGCTACCTCATGGAAAAACTCTTCGATGACGGGGCGCTCGATGTCTTCTGGGTGCCGGTCATCATGAAAAAAAATCGCCCCGGCACGATGGTCAAGGTGATTTGCCGGGGAAGCGTCCGGGATGCCATCATTGCACGCCTGCTGACGGAAACAACCACGGCGGGCGTGCGCTACGGCGAGATGCAGCGCCGTCTCCTGGTACGTGAACAGGTGAGGATCGCCAGCCGCTACGGTGATATTGCGGTGAAGCGGATCGAAACGCCGGACGGCACCGTGCGCCTGGTGCCCGAGTACGACATCTGCCGCAAAATCGCCCTCGAGAAAAACATCCCCCTGCAATTGGTGTATGAAACCATTGTCAAAGAGGCCGGTGCCGGGTAAGATGGGACCCGAAGTCGCCGATTGTCATGATTGGTTCGCCTGGGAAATGGGAGAAAAACCCATGGCTTTACGCGATGACTTCAGTTAAACTTAATAATCTACCACAAGGGGCCCAGGGTCCAATAAAGACTTAAATGGCCCTTTTGGCGTGGCCTTTCGAACCCTCGAATCTTTGATCCCCAAGCCTCCGGCTTTGGCCGAAGGTGGTTGACTTCACCTCACCACTTTTACGAGCGACGGCATGACCGGATCTGACTGTCGGCCGACTTACCGGCGGGCAGGGGCGAGACTTGTTTCTTGACAAAAATCGGGTACAAGGATAGACACGGAATCTGGAATCCGCGCCGGACGGCGGTGATGTTTCTGGCGACCGGATGCTTCGTCGGCAGGATTCCGGTTGCGCCGGGTACCTTCGGATCGCTTTTGGCCCTCCTGCCATGCTTTTGGTTGGCCGGGCTGCCCATGCCGGCCGCATCCGGAATTATTCTCGCCTTTATCGGCTTGGCCGTCGCGGTGGCGCACGCCGCCGAGAAACTGCTGAAAGCGAAGGATCCGGGATGCATCGTCATCGATGAAGTGGCCGGAATGATGGTGACCCTGGCCGGCGTGCCGTTCAACGGTGTGACGGCGGTTGCGGGCTTCATCGTCTTTCGACTCCTTGACATCTTGAAGCCGTTTCCCATTCGCAGCGCCGAAAGACATTTTTCAGGCGGCTTCGGCGTCGTGCTGGACGACGTTGTGGCCGGTATCATGGGCAATCTGATGTTAAAAATCATGTGGGCGCTTTTCGGTTCGACCGTCACCTCATCATAAAGAGCGTATTTATCATGGTAGAGGATACCCTCAAAAAAGACATCGCTATCAAGGAAAAAAGCCGCCTGCGGGAGAACATCGAAGCCATTCTCGTGGCGATTCTCCTGGCGCTTTTCATCCGCACTTTCGTGGTGCAGGCGTTTAAAATTCCGTCCGGTTCGATGAAGGACACCCTGTTGATTGGCGATCACATTCTGGTCAACAAATTTATCTATGGCGTCAAGCTGCCGTACTTGCAAAAGGTGATCATTCCTTTCAAAAACCCCAAGCGGGGCGACATCATCGTTTTCAAATTCCCGATCGAACCTGAAAAGGATTTCATCAAACGGGTCGTCGGCGTGGCCGGCGATGTCATCGAGGGCCACAACAAGACGATTTATGTCAACGGTACGCCGCAGGTTGAAAACTACACCATCAAAACCGACCCGCACATCTTTCCGGCGGGCGTCCAGGCGCGCGACAACTTCGGTCCGATCACGGTGCCGGAGCATTCGATTTTTGTCATGGGGGATAACCGGGACCAGAGCTTCGACAGCCGCTTCTGGGGCTTTGTCGACTTGAAAATGGTCAGCGGAAAGGCGTTCATGATTTACTGGTCATGGAACACCGACAAATTTTCGGTGCGCTGGAACCGCATCGGTGACCTGCTGAAATGACGCCTGGTTTCAATTAATTGCCATGGCCCCGGGTCGCCACGATGCCCGAAAACAACGTACATCCGTGGGTTCAATACGAAAGAGTTGCCGTGTCTCAGGAAATAAGGAACGATCTATTTCAACACATTATAGTGATGAAGGCTGGAAACTTTGAATTAAAATCGGGCAGGTTGGGGTGAGTGTAACGAACCCCGCCGATGTTGGGCATCGCTCCGCTCAGCCCAACCTGCGATTCTGCGGTTCCAATTTGCGAGTTTCAAGTTTCGAGTTCTAAACTGATAATCGACAGAATTCCTTCAAAATATCTCCATTTTCGTACTAAACACTCATGGCCCTCGGGCCGTCACAATGCATGAAAACGATGCGCCGGAGCCCGGTTTCGTAGGTTGGGGTGAGTGAAACGAACCCCAACAAGATAATGAATCCTTTTCATGGTAGGGGACTCCTCGCAGAGGCGCCCATATATACAAAAGGGCACACGAAGGCCTACCTCGTGCTGCTTTACAAGCACGTTGCGGGCAAAAACACTTAAAGATCCTCTGGAATCAGCGTGTCAAGTACGGTATAATCATTTATTTATGGCTCTGAAACCACATGGCGCAGCGGCGGAGCCAGGGTGATAAATAAATCGATACACACGATCATCAAGGTGTATTTCAAGCCATGACTGACTCCATCCAACAACACATCCTGGTTGTGGACGACGAACTGAGCATGCGCGAGTTGCTCGAATTTTTGCTGTCACGCGAAGGCTATCGCGTGTCGCTGGCGCAAAACGGCCGCACGGCCATCGACATGCTCGCCAAGAACCGATTCGACCTGCTGCTCTGCGACATCAAGCTTGGCGACATGACCGGCTTGGATGTGTTGAAGGCCAGCAAGCAGAAAAGCCCGGAAACCACCGTTATCATGATCTCGGCCTATGCCACCACCGAAACCGCCGTGGAGGCCATGAACCACGGCGCCTACGATTACGTGCCCAAACCCTTCGACAACGACGAGCTGAAACAGACCATCGCCAAGGCGCTGGACCTAAAGACCGTCGAACACGAAAAGGAGATCCTCCATCACGAACTGAAGCAGAATCTTCATTTCGGTTTAATCGTCGGCAACAGCCCGGCCATGCTCCATATCTATAAGATGATCCGCCAGGTGGCGCCCACCCGCACCAATGTTCTGATTACCGGCGAGAGCGGCACCGGCAAGGAACTGGTGGCCCGCGCCATGCACCAGGAAAGCGGCCGCAGCGACAACCCTTTCGTGGTCATCAACTGCGGCGGCATCCCCGAAACGTTAATGGAAAGCGAGCTTTTCGGGCATAAGAAGGGGTCTTTCACCGGCGCCAGCCACGACAAAAAAGGGCTCTTCGAGGTGGCCGACAAGGGCACGATTTTTCTGGATGAAATCGGTGAACTCAGCCTGCCGATCCAGGTCAAGCTGCTGCGGGCCATTCAGGAGCGGACCTTCAAGCCGGTGGGCAGCAGCGAAGATGTGTCGGTCGACATCCGGATCGTCGCTGCCACCAACAAGCAGCTCGAGAAAGAGGTGATCGCCGGTAACTTCAGGGAGGACCTCTTCTACCGCTTGAACGTGATTGAGATCAAGATGCCGCCGCTGCGCGAAAGAAAAGGCGACCTGCGGCCCCTGGCCCAGCATTTTCTGGACAAATACTGCCGTGAGATGGGCAAGGAGATCTCCAAGATATCCTCGTATGCCATCAACATGCTTAACAAATACGATTTTCCGGGCAACATCCGCGAGCTGGAAAACCTGCTGGAGCGCAGCGTGGCGCTGTCCACCACCAACATCCTGCTGCCCGACAGCCTGGCCCTCTCGATCCACAAACGCCGCTGGATCGAAGGTGTCCGGGACCGGCGCTTCGACGTCGATGAGGTCTCGCGCGGGGTGGCCCTCGACACCATCATCGAAGAAATCGAGGGTGCCTATCTTTTAAAGGCCCTGGAAGTCGCCAACGGCAACAAGAACAAGGCTGCCGAACTGCTGGGCATCAGCTTCCGCTCGCTGCGCTATCGCCTGGACAAGCTGGGCAGCGCTTGATTCCGCTGCTTTTTCTTACCGCATAGCCGAGAGAATTAGTGAGAATTAGAGGACGCTCTCATTATTTAAACTTTGAAGACGAATACCGATCTGATAAGGTATTTTCATGGCCCGCCGATCCAGAATCGATGCTCCTGACGGCTCTCGTCATATTATTGTCCGCGGCTTCGGCGGCGCAATATCTTTGCACTCTCAACAGCAGTCTCCTTCTCCGCCACAGGTGGCGTTTTCCTTACCGTGGATCCAACCGGAGATGATGTAGGCCGCGCATCCGACCCCCGGGGTGACCCGAATTGCCTCAGTGGGGCAGTTCAGGGCACAGGCGCCGCATTCCATGCAACCGTCTTTATCCACCAGGCGCGCCTTTTTTTCATCCATGACAAATACCCCATGAGGGCATACGATGGCGCAGTTGCCGCAACCAACGCAGCATTCTTTATCATAGACCAGC
The DNA here is from genome assembly GCA_963728055.1 of uncultured delta proteobacterium. Lineage (GTDB taxonomy): Bacteria > Desulfobacterota > Desulfobacteria > Desulfobacterales > SG8-13 > JARFQH01. The sequence continues at coordinate 81,985 of CAVSIM010000007.1, forward strand.
GAGGTGGCGCCGGTAAGGTACCTGAAATCCTTCATTGTTTTATCCTGAAACGGTGCTTGAATTTAGTGTTGCCTACGATCCCATGAATCCGGCGCTCACCCAGAGCGCCACGGCGGCCAGGGCCCCGAGCGCCTGGGCTGGGATGGCCTTGCGCATCTCTTTTTCCACTCCGCTGGGGGATGTGTAGGGGGTTGACCCGGTAAAGTTCATGGTCAGATAAGAACTGACGGCCATGATAAAAAGCGTCAGGGCCAGAATTTCCAACCAGGCCAGCTGTCCGGCGAAGAGGGCCGATAGCAGGGCGCCGGCGGCGGCTCCCAGCACGGCGCCCTTGACGGCGAAGGCCCTGCCGGGCAGCCAGGGCAACAGGGCTGGCGCCAGGACAGCACCGGCTGCAATCGCCAGGATGAACGCCAGCAGGGCCGTTGCGCCCCGTGAGACGGCGCTGACGATCGAAAAAATATCTTGGCCCAGCCCCGACAGCAGAAACAGTGCTGGAACCAGGTACAGCGTCGGCTTACCCAGGTTGCCCAGTTCCACTGGGATCAGTTCAACTCGCTCCCGAAGCGTGAAGGTCACTTTGCGCATGTCCGGCGTGGCCCTCATTTTGTTGTTCAAAAACTCTTTTAAATGCTTGGCGTGAACCGGGCCCCAGACCACCTCAAACCCGCACAGGGTTTTAACTTGTCGCGCGGAGACACCCGTGGCGGAGAGCTGGGGCAGGACCAGGCGCCGGTGGGTGACGATATCCGCCAGCCCGGCGGCCTGCGCCTGGCAGGCCACCTCCGACGTGGAGAAAGTTCCTTTTCCGGCTGCGCACCAGACGTTGATGCCGCGGGTATTCACCACCAGAATCCATGCGTTGACACCCGCAAGATGGGACCGCAGGACATCGAAGGTGAGTTTGTAGTTGGCGGTGACCAATACCGGCGATTGCGCATCCGGCGTACCAATGCCGTAAAGTCCGGGAGCAATGAGGTAGTTGTCCCGGCCGATGCCCAAACGCGCCAGTACGGTGCCCATGCGGTCCGCGCGGCGCATTTGACTGCGTACCCGGGGGACCGGACCCGCCGGTGCCGGCAGGAAATCTTCCACAAAGCCCAACATCCGGTAGCCGGGTCTCTCATGTGGAGAGGCAGGTTTGGGCGTTTGACCGCCGCAACAGGCCGACGCATCGTCTCTGACAACAGGAAAGTCCGCTTTCAGGCCGGCAGGAGCCTTTTGGCAGGAGCAGGAAAGTGGAAAAGGGTTTTTTTCTTCCGGGCAGCACGATGTCATCGTTTGCCTCGCAAATCTGGTCGATATGTTGGGGTTTAGATTGACCCTGCGGTTTTTTTGAAGCTCTCTAAGATGTCTCTGTCCAAACAATAGCAGGTGCGGGGGCCTTCCACCTCGCCTTTGACGAGGCCTGAGGCCTTCAGCACTTTCAGATGTTGGCTCACGGTGGACTGAGCCAAAGGCAAGATTTGGACAATTTCGCCGCAGATGCAATGATCGATGGCCTTCAGGTGCTCTATGATCCGAATCCTGGCCGGGTGTCCTAACGCCTTGCAGATCCGTGCAAAACTCCGGTAATCCAAAGACGATTCAACCTTTTGATCCATGGGCGATTCCGCATTGTTAGTGAAGAGTCTTGTATATTAATCGTTTATCGACGATAAACGATAGAATAATTGCTGTCAAGTGCCAGCGGTGTTATGAAACTGCCTTAACACGACTCAGCTATAAAAATTTATCGACTTGCGGTAAAAAAGGCGTTAAGTCAAGTCAGGCAATTGAAAAGATATTGAAATAATAGTTGGAGTTACCTGTCATGAGCCACAAACACGATTTAAGCTTATATTTGGAACCTTCCTATTTTATCGATAGCACCTCACCGGCGATCATCGCCTATGCAAACGCGGCGTGCCACGGCAAAGGCCCCGAAATTGACCGGGCGATAGCGCTATATTACGCTGTTCGAGATGACATCCGCTATGATCCTTACAGCCTCGAGGATAAAAGAGACGCTGTGCGGGCAAGTTCCGTTTTAAAAAGAAAAGCCGGGTTCTGTGTCCCCAAAGCAGTTCTTCTGGCAGCAGTTCTGCGCTCACAAAAAATCCCCGCGCGCCTCGGCTTTGCCGATGTCAAGAATCATCTTGTCACACCAAGGCTGAAAGCCCTGATGGAGACGGATCTATTTTACTATCACGGATATGTTGACGTCTTTCTCAACGACAAATGGATCAAGGCGACTCCAGCCTTCAACCTTTCATTATGCCGGAATTTTAACGTAAAACCGCTCGAATTCGATGGTCTTCATGATTCGCTTTTTCATGAATTTGATGCACTCGGTAATCGCCATATGGAGTATGTGAATTATCACGGTACGTTTCCAGACTTGCCTTACGACACCATCTATGAGGCGTTTAGGCGCCACTATCCCAAAATCTTTGCGCTGAATGCTAAAGGGGACGTCGAAGCCTTCAGCAAGGAAGCCTATGAAGAGAATTATCAAGCGTAGAATGGCACTTTAACGTCTGCTCATCAGAAGATCGCTTGATTCCGGTATTGCCACCAAGCCTGACGCAAATTCAAAAATACCTCTCGAACAGCTATCACGCAGTCAATAATGGTCATTCCGAAGGTTAAAAATATAGCAGTAGTTACCGCAAAGATTCATAGCCTTGGCATTGCTGACCTCCTTTTAAAGGGTAATAATTGAATTAACCGAATGCTTCGACGACTGTATTTTTCAGCTAGCCGTAGATCGTGAATCCGGCACGCTCGAAAAATGGGCGTAATTTAAACAGGGCCGTGAGTTTATGCTCTGCCACCGCTTTTTGGAACTTGTACCAGTCTGAATCGAGAAAACCGTCTTTAGCCCAGTAGCGGTCGAAAATATCCGCCTCCAGCTCTCTTTTTTCAACCGCCGCATAGCGCCACTGATTGGAATCGTAGGAAAATTTGTTGAGTTTCAACTCGGGGCAGATTCGCTGGAACACCTTGCGACGGGATCTTTCCGAGGGACCCCAAAGAAAGGTCTCGTCCATCGCGTCGCGAAGGTCCTCTTCGACTTTAAGCTGGGCATAGGCACTGATGGCCTGGTGATCGCCGCTTTCCGGAGTATTGAAGTGGTAAAGCCGCAGAAAGATTTCCTTGGCGGCCGCTAAAAAGCGCTCGTCGTTGTCGACTTCCCGGTGCTTTTTACTCAGCCGGCCGTCGAACCAGCGGTTGTGGATCTTGTCGGGTTCGTGGAAAAAGTCGGCATGGCCGATGTTGGGGATCAACTTGGCCGGCAGGCCCCGCTGGGCATTGAGGCGATCCTTGTACCCCAGGAAGTTTTGATGCGCCCAGGTGTCTGCGAAGGCGTGCAAACCGATGCCAATGCGGTAGGGATCTGCTGTTTTGAGCGCCGCGTCCAGCAGATCCTGGGCATTCTGGCTTTTGGGCGTCGTGACGAAGCAATTCTTGTCTCCGCATTCGAAACAGCATGCATCTTCGGCCTCTTCCCCGCACGGAATGAAGTGGAAGAGGGGATAGATCGTCTTGCGCTTTTCGGACGGTTTCGTGATGTCCATTGTCTGTGAGATTTGATTGATGAAGCTGTTGCCGTCCTTTAAATTGACATGGTAGTGATAAATGTTGTCGTCGGTGTACTGGCTCGAATAGGCGATTTTGTAGGCATTATCGGAATCGAATCCTGCCTTGCGGCAAAGAATAAAGGTAATGTAATAATGAAAATCGATGTCCATGGCTTTTTCCTTTCCTTGCAAGAAAAGTTTAAGAAAGGGCGCTTGTCATCGCTGTCCACTGCGCAAATAGTCACCGGAGGTGGTTGGTCGGTTGCAGAGCCGAACCGCAGAATCACGGCAACTCGCCGGCGACGGTCAAATAAAAATCGTGGATCCGTTCGAGCAGGCGGCCTTCGCTTTCTCCCGCAAAGACCTGGGCCGTGTCCCACCACCCCAGCTCGTTCAGGTGATCTGTGTGGTCAAGGATGCCTTTGAAGTAGGGCTCGCGCCATTTCGCTGATTTTACCGATACCAGCCCATCATTATCACCTTCTTCCTTTTCGATGATGTAATACGGGAGTTTCAGCGGGTCGAAAACACCCCAGATATTTTGCCGGCCGGCGTAGGTGCGAAACTGGATTTTTTCTTCGCATGATTTTTCGAACTTTTTGACTGCGGGATCGTTGCTGAATCGGCGGCACCGATCGGTACGCAGGTCGGCGAGCCCGTTCAGATGCAGACCGAGCTTCCGGGCGACCGGTATGACGTGCGGAAGGTTGTCGGTGCCCCAGTCCGCGAACGGGGAACCCTCATGCGGGGTCGAAACGGTGGTCAGGGAGGCGATGCGTTCAGGCAGGCGGTCGGAGTCGCGAAAGTTGAAGAGCATGTGGCGCGCGTCCAGGCCGCCCATGCTGTGGGCGATGATGTTGACCTTCTCAGCGCGCTCTTTTTCCAGGACCCGCAGGACATTGCGCTTGAGTTCGCCGGCCCGCGTGTCGACTCCCGCTGCCCAGCTGACACAGGAGTGATACACGGCATACCCGTGAAGCATGAGTTTTGTTCGAAGGCCCTTGAAATAGTGCAGCTGATCGAACTTCGGGTCATCGCTGTTGTCGACATCAAGCACCTCGCTCCAGACCATGTCGAAACGGCACACGCCGTGGGCCAGTATAATCGGGTAGCTCATTGGCCAGTTCCTCCACAGGAGTCGTTAGGACACGGCATTTAAAAACCGCGCGATTGCGGCACCCATTTTCGATGGCGGGTCGTTCTTTTCGTGGACAGGCACAATAGGAGAGGATCGGGCGCAGGAGACAGGTCGAAAGCCGTTATTTCAGAACTCAGCAGAAGCAACTGAAGACCGCCGTTACCGGTTTCGCTGATTACATCTCTATCGAGCCCCCGTGACGTTGTCAACGAAATATTCAAAGAAACATCATGAAGTAAGACCCATTTAACGGTAAACAAACCGAAGCGGTTTGGAATTGTCAACAAAATATACACCTATACATAAAAAATTATAAACCGAATTGACAATATTGATGGATACGACCGGCCCTGATGCGATCATGAAAACCTCACAATAATAAGTTTTGATATCAATATCGGACAGATGAAAATTGCGAGGGTTATCTTACCCTCTTTTTGGAGAACCTGGCACACATGCTGCTCTTGTGTTTTCAGGAACGGACCGACATTATCTTGAATGCGAGTGTTTTATGCCCGATTGTGACGAAAAAAGTCTGGATTGCGCCATAACAACCGAACAGAATAGTGACCCGTCTGCCGGTATCTCATCTGTTTCCAACGAAAATTTGACAATTCATTACAAAGTATATACGAACACAGACATAGCTGTGATGGGAGAAGACCAAGTACGTACTTATACCTGTGGGTACGGATGATATCTTAATATAACCACCACACGTTATCAGAGGTTTCTTACCTACGGCCACCTGGTCATTTATCGTCGGGAGATAGCCGCCATGACAGAGCCGAGCACTTTATTGATCATCAGTTTTTATCTCGGCAGCCTGATAGTCGTTCTGCTCGCCTTTCATGATTTCCGGAAAAATGTCCCGTCCTATCAGAAAAATCATCTGCGCATTGCCATCGTCAGCACCCTCTTCATCATTGTTGTTTTGGTCATTTATTGGGGCTTATTGTTCGTAATGGTTGGTCTTTCCATCAATTTCCGACCGCCTTTTGTCGAGATCGTCGGAAGCAATTCGGAGTTCGCAAATTTCCGTTTGATAGCCCCTATTATTTTGTCGATAATGTATTTTGGGTCCACAAAAGCTTGCGTCAGGGTCGCCGGCAAGGATATCTGCGTATACTATCGGCTCTTGCAGGTGTTTACCGGCTTCCTGACAACTCCTCTGGACGAGAAAGATATCTCGCGCGTCATCAAGCAAAATCAGGTTGATGTTCTACAAGAGTTTCTTAAAAGCAGCATAGACAAAGCGGGAGACCTCGGCATTCGGATGCCGCCAGGGGACTTCGGTCTGAAGGGCGTCAAAGAAGATTTGCGACAGGCGGAAAACGGCGTTTCTTTCCTCGAGGATATCAAGAGCCGGAGCGAAACCTTGGATGCGGCGTTGGTGCGGGTAAAGCAGGGCCTGGACAGAATACGTGAAAGCTATCTGGAAAAGCTCAAAATCGCAGTAAGTAATTTGGTTGCGATGAACACAAGCAGTGCGCTGTTTGCCGACTTTACGATCAGGTACTTTGGCATATTGCCGCCAAATCAAACAACGGTTTCTTATCCGCTGATTCGTACGATAGCGATGGCCATAATCGGGGCCGTGCCAATGGCCCTCATCTATGAGCGAACGGGCTCCAACTATGATATCGCTGTACGCGTCTTTCTGCTTTCTTTTGCCCTGATCGCCTTTCTTTTATGGTTTCTCAGGTTGACCAGTTGTTCATGGACCATCGAGGGCACTTTTCTGGCTTTACTGTTAGGAATCGCGGCCGGAACGTGTGCGAGTATCGTTTTTTGTCTGGTAGAGCCGAAGGCGGGTCTGGTGTTGACCTGGGTGGAAACGAAAATCCTGAGGGTGAGCGGGACCACGGCCAATTTCGGCTTTGTGGATTTTATTCAGGAGCATAGACGGTTTGAAAGTACTCAAGGGCCTTCAGATGGGGGCGGCTGCCAGTTTTATTGTGCATTGTTTCCGGCACCTCGCGGTGAAAAGGATCAAAAATATGGTGCTGTTGTTCTTTTTACTGATCGCAACGGGATTTTTTGTTTTTTCCTTTGGCGAATTGGTGTGGCTGGCGGTGAGCCAAAAAGGATTAACGGCAGCCGAATTTTGGGAAAAAATATGGCCGTTGGGCGCTTCGGGCGCGATATTGTCTTTTGTCATCGCCCTTGTGTCTGCGGCGTTGCATATCGAGAGGAGTGCTCTGGATTCAGGTGTGGCCGCCGCTGAATCAGGCATGACAACGACTGTTTCTCTCGGGGTCGCTGCAACCGTTTCAGACGAAACGTCACTATAGAATCTTGATTTTTGCCTGGCTATCATAAAATACCACAGCCGCCCTTCCGTCAGCAATCGATTCCCGGCAGCGGCGCGGGAAATTACGTGGCCTTGGCCGACAACGGGGCGGTCAAGCCAATGTGAAAGGAGGCCCCATGAATGCGAGCACCATCAAGATCAGGCTCATGCAGGCGGAGGATTTCAAGGCCGTGGTCGGCATCGACGAGAAAGTACTTAAAGCGGAGCGGCCGGAGTACTATGAACTGAAGTTCGACAAGCTCTTTAGTTCCCGGGATTATGTGCCGACCTCGCTCGTGGCGGAGGACGCAGACAAAAGGGTGGTGGGGTTTGTGATGGGGGAACTCTACATGGGCGAATATGGAATATTTCAGGAAGAAGCCAAACTGGATACCATCGGCGTTGATCCCGATTACCGGAACAAGGGTATCGGCGAGCGGCTGATCAGCGAATTCATGGATCATTTGAGGAGCATCGGCGTCAAGAAGGTCAACACCCTGGTCGACTGGAACGATGCCAAACTGATTCAATTCTTCAGCGCCAACCACTTCAGCCCGTCTAAAACCATCAACCTGGAACGAGTGTTAAACCGTTAGTTTCTTTATGTTTTCAGCCGGTTTCCAGACCACCTCGTACAGGTCCTTGCGCCGGCTGTGGATATTTTGAACGCTGCCCTGCTGACGCAACTCCTTTAGCAAGTCGAGGTCCAGGTCCACCATCAGCGTCATTTCGGTGTTGGGCGTGGCCTCCGCGGCGATGGCATCGTGCGGGAAGGCGAAATCGGAGGGGGTGAATACGGCCGACTGCGAGTACTGGATGTCCATGTTTTCGATTTTCGGCAAATTGCCGACGCTGCCTGAAATCGCCACGTAGCATTCGTTTTCGATGGCGCGGGCCTGGGCGCAGCGCCTGATCCGCAGATAAGCATTTTTAGTGTCGGTCAGGTAGGGAACAAATAACATGGTCATGCCCTTGTCCACCAGGTGGCGCGCCAGCTCCGGAAACTCGACGTCGTAGCAGATGAGAATGCCGATTTTTCCGATATCGGTATCGAAAATGCGGTTTTCGTCTCCGCCCTTCATGCCCCAGTAATGGCCTTCGTCGGGGGTGATGTGGATTTTGGATTGGGCGTCCCAAGTGCCGTCGCGCCGGCACAGGAAAGACACGTTGTACAGAAAATCGTCTTTTAACAGCGGCAGGCTGCCGGCAATGATGTTGATGTTGTAGGAAAGGGCCAGGTTGACGAAGGCCGTGCGGATTTCTTCCGAATATTCCGAAAGGGAGCGCATGGCTTCGGCCGGATTTTCCTGGTTGAAATTTTTAAGGAGCGGCGCGTTGAAAAGCTCGGGAAACAGGATCAGGTCCGAGTGGTAACCCGCCACGGCATCGACGAAAAACTCGACCTGGTGCAGAAATTCATCGACGGTGTTGAAGGGGCGCATCTGCCACTGAACAATGCCGATGCGCGGGTAGGCCTTGCGGCCGCCGAAGAGTTTTTTCTTCTTTTCATAATAGACATTGTTCCACTCCATCAGCACGCCGTATGAATCGGAGCGGGAATCTTCCGGGATGTAATTCTTCAAAATTTTCTTGATGTGAAAATCATTGGCAAGCTGAAACGACAGAACCGGATCGTAGATTTCGGTGGCCTTGACCTTCTGGATATAGGCCGCCGGCGACAGGGTATCCGCATATTTCCCGTAGCCGGGAATGCGGCCGCCGAAGATGATGCTTTTCAGGTTCAGCGTTTCGCACAATTCCTTGCGGGCGTCGTAAAGACGCCGCCCCAGGCGCAGGCCCCGATACTCCGGGTCGACGAAAACATCGATCCCATACAGCGCATTGCCATCCGGATCGTGTCCGGTCATCCTGCCGCCATCCACCAGGTCATCGTATGAGTGCCGGGTCTCGAATTCCTCGGCGTTGACGATGATGGCCAGCGCCGCGGCGACGACCGTGCCGTTATCCTCGATGCAGATCTGGCCTTCGGGAAAATTATCGATCAGGGCATCGATTTCGCCCGGTTTCCAGGCGCCGCCCATTTCCGAATAGACCTTGTCCATAATGCGCTTGATGTGCGGGTAGTCGGCCCGCGCCAGACCCCTGATTTTCAGCTTGAATTCCGCCTGGTCGGTGTCGGTCATAAACGCCTCTTTTGCATGGTACAGGCTTTAAGATAAAGGTTTTGGCTGTGTTATCGGTCGGCGGCGGATGACCTATACAGCCGCCTCCCTCTGGTCTTGCCAAAATCTTTATCCTAAAGCCTATGTTTGACTTTAACCGCTTACGCTTGAGCGGCGGGGCCCGGGCCCGGAGCGGTGGAAGAGTGTGGGGTCGCCGCCGGCGGGTGGGCGGCGGTCTTGGGTATCGATGCCGTCAGCAGGGTCCCCTTTCCGGGTACGGATTTAACGGCAAAGCTACCGTTGCAGATCTCGATCCGTTCCTTCATCCCGTGCATCCCATAGCCCTGCAAGGGCTGAGTCACATCGAGAACGCCTGTCACCTCGAATCCGCAGCCGTTGTCTTCGATCCGCAGCACAACGGCCGCGGCCGTTTCGAAAAGCTCGACTTCGGCGCGCACGGCGCCGCTGTGCTTGCCGATGTTGTTCATCGCTTCCTGGACGATGCGATATAGGATCGTCTGGACGTCTTTGGGGATCGCGTTTTCGGTGAGCTCGATGCGGGAGATAACCTCGATCTGCGGGTAAAACTCCCTGAAATGGCGGAACTGTTCCATGAGTGCCGCGGACAGGCCGAAATCATCGAGGGTCAGTGGGCGCATCTGGTAGGAAATGCGCCGGCTTTCCTTAATGGTGTCGGTCAAATGGCCGATAATTTTTTCGAGAAAATCACGGCTCTCGGCCGGCGAACGGTCAGGTGCGATCAATCTGATTTCCAGCAGCATCTTGATGGCCGCCAGACTGCCGCCGATGCTGTCATGAATATCCTTGGAAAGCGCCCGGCGGTCGTTCTCCATGGCATTGATGGTATGCTGCGCCATCTGTTTGATCAGCAGGTTCAACGCCCCCAACTGCTGGTACTGCTTTTCGATCTCGGCCGTGCGGTTTTTGACCTCCGACTCGAGGCGCTGATTGTATTGGCGCCGCATCTCTTCGGCCTGCTTGCGCTCGGAATTGTCGCGCCAGGCGACGATGCCGCCGACAACGGCCCCGGCGGCGTCCCGAATCGGGCCGGCCGTGCACAAGAGCTGCAGGTTCCTGCCGTGCGCGTCGATCTGGACGATCTCGGCCTCCTTGACGACTTCTCCGTTTCTGATAGCCCGCACCAGCGGCAGGTCTTCATCGGCCATCGGGGTTTTGCCGTCGGCATGATATACCGCCCACTTTGCGGTCACATCCGCGACGGTCATGTCCGCTTGCGCACCGCCGACCAGCTGCTCGCCGTAGCGGCTGACCCGCGTCAGGTTCAGCGCGCTGTCGGCCATCGTGATCCCTTCGGGCACATACTCCATCAGGGCCCGCAGGGTCCGATCGCTCTCTTCGGTCCGGGCCAGCGCCTGGCGCAGGCGTTGCTGAGTTTGGATGATTTGGCGGCCGGTAAAAAATAAAATGGCGGCATTGGCGAGCAGGAGCGCGAAGATCAGGGCCAGAACCAGGATGCCGGCATTGCGCTGCGCGGCCGCGATTCGAAACTGGCTGATCTCCATGAGCCGGTGGGTGTCGTCGGCGATAAATTGGTTCTTCATCCAGAGCTGTGAGATAAGAACATTGGTGCGTTCGGCGCCCGTGCCGTCTTCCGGCGCCGGTGACATCGAAATCAGCTTTTCGAGCGCGTAGCCAAGTTCGCGGTAGTTTTGCCTAATCTGCTGCACCAGGGCCTTTTCACGGACATTTACTGCATGCAAGGAGCCGAGGAGGTTCTCGAGTGACCCCCGGATCGAGGCGATCTGACGGATGGCACCCGGGTCCGGCCGGTTCCGCAGGCTTGCGGTCGACAGGTTCAAGGCGTAGGTCTTGGACATAATATTTTCGTAAACGCGGCTGCGGGCGGTTTCATTTTCCATGTTGCGGATGACATAAAAGACAATCAGGACAACCACCGCGGAAACCGCCATGGACAGGGTGAACCCCAGCAGGAATATTTTCTGTACTTTCATGGGAGCCTATTTGAAAACGGTGACCTTCCTTGGCGCCACCTCATCCAGAATGCCGGTGTATAGGAAATCCATAACATCGACCGGGGTTTCGGAATGGCCTTGTTTTCTCTTTTCCCATCGGAAATAGTTCTGCAGCGACGTGACGATGGATTGGCCGAATGAAACACTCACCCTGGTTCTCGTCCATGAATCCTGCAGAAAGTCGGGCTTGAAATCCCATTGGCGGACCAGAATCCGCCGGGCTTCTTCCCCATCGGCCCGCACGAAGTCCTCGGCCGTTATGAGCGCCTTGACGAGCCGTTTCAGCGGTTCCGGGGAACGGGTGACCTCGGCGGTGGTGGCCAGGAGCCAGTGGTAGTCGAGATTGTTCTGGCTTTCCCATACAACGGCGTTTTCTCCCAGGCGCTGCGTTGCCTCGAACGCGAATATCTCAAATGCCGACACCGCGTCCACCTCCCCGTTGACCACGATCTCGGTTTGCCGATTCGCCGGAACATTCACGCGCAGAACATCTTCCGGGGCGATGTTTTCCGTCAGGAGGAAGGCGTAAAGAAAATAGTCGCTGACCGTGTCGGCGGTGAAGCCGACTTTTTTGCCGCGCAGGTCGGCGGGATTCCGGATGTCTCTGTCCCGGCGGGCGACAATCCGACTGCCGTTCGTAGTGGCGATAGACGCCAGAACACGCAGGGAGGGTGTTTCGATGGCTTGCGCGGCAAAGGCGATATCCGCCACAGTGGCCACCTGGGCCTCCCCGCGGGCCACCGCTTCGAGGGCCTGCCGTCCGGAAGGATAGAGTTTGATCGACGCGTCCAGGCCCGCCGCAGTAAAATATCCTTTTGTGTCGGCTATGGCGATAAGCACGGAGTAGGTTGCCGGCGACACGGCCAGGGTCAGTTTTTGTTGCGGACCTTCGGGGTCCGATCCGGCCCCGGGCTGGCAGCCCCATAAAAAAAGCAGCACCACCAGCAGGCCATTTAATCTCCAATTCCTTGGCGGTGAACTTGTCATCGGTTTTCCTTCCAGGCGAATCGAATCATAAATTCCGGCACCGGCGTGATGCCTGAACATTATCACGTTTTGATAGAAAAGAAGACGGGACAGTGATGTATTCATTTTTCCGTCATACAAAGCCATTACCGCTGAAACCAACAGTACTCATAGCACGACTTCGTGAGGAAATTAAAGCGGTATTGACGGGCCGTCATCGGCCGGTGAGATCGGAATTGCGGCGTTGCGGGGACACGTCGATTTTGGGGGCCGGCGGTAAAAAAATCCGGGCATCCGCCATACCGTTTTGGCGGTGAGCCGGGCGGCTGTTGCCATTCGCTTCGGCTTTTGATAACAGGATCGAGCAGCCCGGCGGCCGTATGACCGGTCGTGGGGCGATGCACTCCCAATGGGTGAACCCTCGCGGAGGAAAACCGGCATGAAGGTTATCGTCGTGGGCGGCGGCTGGGCCGGGTGTGCCTGTGCGCTGGCGGCCCGCAAAAAAGGCGCGCAGGCCGTTTTGCTGGAGCGGATGGACATGCTCCTGGGCACGGGGCTGGTGGGCGGCATCATGCGCAACAACGGCCGCTTCACCGCCGCCGAGGAACTGCTGGCGATGGGCGGCGGCGAGCTGTTTCAGCTGACCGACGCGAATTCCCTGCACCGCCGCATCGATTTCCCGGGCCACCGGCACGCCTCGATTTACAATGTCGCGACCATGGAGCCGATCGTCAAACGGTTTCTGATCGAAAAAGGCGTGGACCTGCGCCTGTCGTCCCGCATCACCGACGTCGAAATGGAGGGCGACTGTATCCGCTCCATCTCCTGGAAGAAGGACGGGGAGATCCAGCGCCTGGCCGGCGACGTGTTTGTCGACACCACCGGCACGGCCGGTCCGCCGGCCAACTGCAATAAATACGGCAACGGTTGCGCGATGTGCGTCCTGCGCTGCCATTCCTTCGGCGGCCGGGTGAGCCTGGCGGCCAAGGCGGGTGTCAAGGAGATGATCGGCCGCAAGGGCGACCAGACAGGGGCCATGAGCGGCTCGTGCAAGCTGCTCAAGGAATCGCTTGCATCGGAGTTGCGCGATCTGCTGGACAAGACCGGCGTGGCGGTGGTCCCGATTCCCAAATCGAAGGTGCTGCGGGGCAAGCTGGCCATCAAGGCCTGCCAGCAGTATGCCCTGACCGAATTCGAGGAAAACGTGGTGCTGCTCGACACTGGCCATGCCAAGCTGATGACGCCTTTTTTCCCGCTGGAGGCCCTGCGGGAAATTCCCGGTTTCGAAAATGCGCGTTACGAAGACCCCTATGCCGGCGGCCTGGGCAATTCGATGCGCTACTTCGCCATGGCGCCGCGCGACGACGCCCTGAAGGTGGAGGGGGTGGTGAATCTCTTTTGCGCCGGGGAGAAGGCCGGCCTGCTGGTGGGCCACACCGAGGCGATCTGCACCGGAACCCTGGCGGGCTGCAACGCCGTGCGCCACGTTCGGCGCGAAGAGCCGCTGGTGTTGCCCGAGCAGCTGGCGATCGGCACCGCGGTTCGCATGGTGCGCCGGAAAATGAGGGCCGACGGCGAACTGGGCCTCAAATTCACTTTTTCAGGGTCCGTACTCTTCGATCATATGCGGCAGCAAGGGCTCTATTCGACCGATGCGCTCGCCATCGCCGAAAGGGTGGATGCTGCCGGCCTGACCGGGGTATTTGAATGAGCGTATCGCGGGGTGCGAGGGGAGATGCGGGTTTCATGTGGATTTGGCTTTTGCTGTTTCGTGTTCGGAATGAGCGACAATACGGCATCTAATTTTTTTTAAGCGTTGGCTTTCCTTCTTGCGAGTTTCGTAGGGGCGAAAAATTTTTCGCCCTCGCCGGGAATCCTGAACCGAATCCGGTGTCGATCCCGCAGGGGCACGGCATGCCGTGTCCCTGCAATTCCAGTATCAAGTTTCAAGTCTAAAATCAGGAGGGCTATATGGTGGAGTTAACTGCTGCTCACTGGGTGTACCTGCTGGGAATCATCGTGGTGCTGGTCACGATGGCGCTGCGCCGGGAGACGCCGCTGGTGTGCACGGTGGCGGCTTTCGTATTGGCCTGGGTCATCACCGGCGATCTGATCAAGGCCGTTCAGTCGGTCTTTAACGCCATTCAGGTGGCTTACGGCGAACTGCTGGGCATCGTTCTCATTATTTCGATCATCGTGTCCCTGGCGCGGATGCTGGAAGAGACCGGCATTGCCGACACCATGTTCAATCCCGTCCGCAAGCTGCTGAAGTCGCCCGCCATCGCCTTTTGGGTCATGGGCATCGTCATCACGCTTGCGGCCTGGTTCATCTGGCCTTCGCCGGCTATCGCCCTGGTGGGCGCCCTGCTCCTGCCGGCGGCCATCGAGGTGGGCCTGCCGCCCATCTGCGCCGCCATGTCGATCAGCATGTTCGGCTACGGCATCGCCCTGACCACCGATTTCGTGATCCAGGGCGCCCCCAGCATCGCCGCCAAGGCCGCGGGCCTGACGGTCGGGGCGGTGATGGTGAAAAGCGTACCGCTGGTGATCGCCTTCGCGGTGGTGGCGCTGCCGCTTTCCTTTCTGGCGGTGCGCCGGGAAATCCGGGCCACCGCCGGCCAGCCCGTCACCTGGGAACCCTTCGAGTGCACGCCGGAGGAAAAGTGCGAGATCGACCGCTGGTCGGCCGCCGCGCCGGGCTTCAAGACCTTTGCCATCTGGATGATCGGGCTACTGTTCCTGCTGGACCTGGTCGCCATGCTGGCTTTTGAAATCAGGGGCGGGGACGCCACCGCCCTGCTCGGCGGCACCGTGGCGCTGATCATGGTCATCGTCGCCGTCGGCGTCTACGGTAAAAAAAGCTTCGAAAAGCTGACCGACCACGGGCGCTCCGGCTTCATGTACGGCGTGCGCATCTTCACGCCGGTCTTTTTCATCGCGGCTTTCTTCTTCATGGGGTCCCCCGGCACGGCGCCCGCCATTTTCGGGGAGGGCGCCCGGGGACTGCTCTTCGATCTGGGCCAGGCGTTTGCCGCCGTGGTACCCGTCGGGCGGGTGACGGCCGCCGTGACCCAGGCGGTCGTGGGCGGCATCACCGGCCTGGACGGATCGGGCTTCTCGGGCCTGCCGCTGATCGGTTCGCTCACACAGGTGCTGGGCGCGCCGGCCAACCTCGATCTGGCGACCCTGACGGCCCTGGGGCAGTTTTTCTGCATCGCGGTCGGCGGCGGCTGCATCGTGCCGTGGGCCGTGATTCCGGCGGCGGCCATCACCGGCACGGACCCGGTCGAAGTCGCCCGCCGCAACCTGGTGCCGACCCTGCTCGGGCTGACGGCCGTTCTGATCGTCGCAGTCTTCATGCTCTGACAAAAGCCGGTCACAGTTGTGATTCTATCGGCAGCAGGCTCATCAAGCCGACACCGAATCGCCGCCAGTAACCAGTGTGGGGTTAGTATCGAAAACGACCGGTTTCCCGTCCTGAATGCCGTGCCAGAGGATGTGGCTGGTACCGTTTTTGTCCTTTTCGAGCACGAAAGTGGTTTTGATCGTCGCGATCTTCATTGATGAAATGGACACGTCACCGTGCCAGAAAAATTGCGGATGGGCACGAGCTGACGGGTGACAAACAGGCCAGGTGGGGATCATGACCGATGGGCAAGAATCGATCGGTGTCCGGCTGCGGGTTTTCGTTCCCTTTGCGTGCGGCTATTTTCTCTCCTACCTCTACCGGGTGGTCAATGCCGTCATCGCCCCCGACCTGGTGGCCGACATCGGTGTCGACCCTTCGGAGCTGGGACTGCTCACCTCGGCCTACTTTATCACCTTTGCCGCCTCGCAGCTGCCGCTGGGTGTGCTGCTCGACCGGTTCGGGCCGCGCCGGATCGAAGCGTTCCTGCTGCTGTTCGCAGCGATCGGCGCCTGGATCTTCGCCCACGCCCAGACGCTCACCGGCCTTGTCGCCGGTCGCGCGCTGATCGGTTTCGGGGTTTCGGCCTGCCTGATGGCCGCTTTCAAGGCCTACGTGATCTGGTACCCGCGCCGGCAGCTGCCGTTGATCAACGGCTATCAGATGGCGGCCGGCGGGCTGGGCGCCCTGGCCGCGACGGCCCCGATCGAAGCGGCGCTGGCCGTCACGAACTGGCGCGGCGTGTTCACGGCCCTGGCGGCATTGACCCTGGTGATTGCAGTTCTGGTTTTCTGGGTGGTTCCCGAACGGACCGCGGCCGGGCGGGAACTGCGCTTCGGCGAGCAGATCCGGGGCGTCAAGCACGTGTTTTCGAGTCCTCTCTTCTGGCGGATCGCCCCCTGGACCACGCTCTCGCAGGCCACTTTCCTGTCGATTCAGGGTCTGTGGGCCGGGCCCTGGCTGCGGGACGTGGCCGGCTGCGACCGCCACCAGGTGGCCGGCACTCTTTTTTTTGTGGCCGCCGCCATGGTGGCCGGCTTCATATTGCTGGGCACCGCGGCCGAACGCCTGAGCCGCCGGGGGATAGCGCCGATGGTGGTTGCGGCGGCCGGCATGACGGTTTTTATGGGCGTCCAGCTACTGATCATTTTGGAAATCAAGTCCACCGTCATGGTGCTCTGGGGCCTCTTCGGCTTTTTCGGCACCTCCGGCATTCTGCCATATGCGGTGCTGTCGCAGAGCTTTCCCCCGCAGTTGTCGGGCAGGGTCAACACCGCTATAAATTTGTTGGTGTTCGTGACGGCGTTTCTCGCCCAGTGGGGCATCGGCGCGCTTATCGAACTGTGGCCGGCTTCGGAAGGGACCGGTTACGCGCCGGCCGGCTACCGGGCGGCCTTCGGTGCCATGCTGGCGGCCCAGGGGCTCATGTTTCTGTGGTATGTCGCCGGGAGAAGTCATCCGGCGGAACGCCGGCGGCAGAAGAACAAGCCAAACGGTCCCCTGCCGTAATGTCGTTCATTTGCGTATGGGTAACCGTTCACGGGCTTGCAATACCGGGTCACAGATCTTAACATGCCCTTTAACGCCCAATGCTCTGAGGCGACCACTTTTTACCGGAAAAGGATGACAGCGATATGAAAAAGCCTTTCAGATGGCAATGGCAGACCAACACGATCCTCGTCCTGGCATTTATCTCGCTGATCGGTTGTCAGACGACCAGCCAGGGCGGCCGGACCTACACCCGCGGCCAGGCCCAGCAGCCATTAACTGTTTTTAACGGGACCATTCTGCGGGTGTCCGATGTTCAGATCCAGGGAAACCAGACCGGCGTGGGCGCGGTCGGCGGTGCGGTTGTCGGCGGTATTGTGGGAAGCACCATCGGCGGAGGGCGCGGCCGCACCCTGGCAACGACCGGCGGAGCGCTGGCCGGGGCCGCGGGCGGATCGGCGATCGAACAAAGACGGGCGACCCGGCCGGGGCTGGAAATCGAGGTGGAACTCGACGACGGCCGGATATTGGCGATCGTGCAGGAAAAGGATGATGACTTCGTTGTCGGAGACCGGGTCCGCCTGATTTCTGCGCCGGACGGCACCTTTCGTGTCCGGCAGTGACAACAGCCCGGAGATGATCCGGACCAGGGGCGACGGCGTCGATATCCAGGTGGCCCGGTGGCGGGGGGAAGGGCGGACAATTTTTTGCGTTCACGGCCTCACCGCCAACTGCCGCTGCTGGGATAATCTGGCGGCCGCGCTGGTGCCCCGTTTCGATCTGGTCGCGCCGGATCTGCGAGGCAGGGGCCTGTCGGAAAAACCGGCGAACGGATATGACGTTGAGCAGCACGGTCGTGATCTCGCCACTGTTATCGAAAAACTGGGGATCCGGCGGCCGGTTCTGATGGGCCACTCGCTGGGGGCGTTGATCGCGCTGTCATTTGCGGCCCGGTGGCCGGAGCAGACGGCGGGCCTGGTCCTCATCGACGGGGCCGGCAGCCTGACGGCGGCGCAGCTGCAGAATGTACTGACAGGGATCCAGCCCGCCCTGGACCGGCTCGGGGCCGTTTTTCCGTCCTTCGATGATTACACGACGCGTTTGAAGCAGGCCTCTTTCTTGCAGCCCTGGTCGGAGGCCCTGGAGCGGTATTTTCGATATGAAGTCGAAGAGGTTCCCGGCGGCGTGCGTTCGCGCGTGGCGCCGGAAACCATCCGCCAGGAGATCGAAAACCTCAAAAAGGTCGATGCGGTGAATTACTACCCGTTAGTCCAATGCCCAGTTCTGATACTGCAGGCCACCGACGGCACGCTGTCACCCGATGACCGCGTGCTTCCCGAAAGTGCCGTGCGGCAAATGCTGGCAGAGATCCCCGCCGTCCGCTGCGTTCGGGTGGACGGTACCCATCACTACTCCATCCTTTTTCAGCCCCACCCCGGCCGTGACCACGCACTCGAAAATTTTTTGGCCGAAATCACCTATCCCTGACAAGCCGGAACCCGTTAGCCGGTTTGCCCGTTAGGCCCGTTTAGCCCGTTGGCGATGAGTCACCCGGTGACGCTTAACCAACCCGACCCGGAATAGGCAAAATCAAAATTTGCCTTGACATAACGGTCCGGCATTTTTATTATGAGCATTATCTCATAATCACTAGGTACCGCTCACCGGCGGACACCCAAGTGGCACCGATTTACAGAAAAAAACCAGAGGACTCTAAAATGAAAGTTGCCGTCTCATCCACCGGAAAGGACCTGGAGGCGAGTCTCGATGCCAGATTCGGCCGGGCCGCCTATTTTGTTATCGTCGATCCGGACACGCTGGCCTTTGAAGCCGTCGAAAACAGGCAAAATCTCAATTTGCCGCAGGGCGCCGGCATTCAGGCCGCCAAAACAGTTTTGCAACACAAGGCCGATGCGCTCATCACCGGCAATTGCGGCCCCAAAGCCTTCAAGGTGCTCGCCGCCGCCAAGATAAAGGTGTATGTCGGTGCCGCCGGACGCGTTCGGGACATTGTCGAACAATTCAAGAAGGGGGATCTGAGTGAATCCAATGAGGCCAGTGTGGAGGGCCACTGGATGTGATTCGCCAGGTTCAGGATTCAGGGTTCAGGGTTCACGGTTCAAGGTTCAAAGGTGAATAATTTCGGATCGGGTTCAAAATCCTATTTGCGAGTTATAACTATTCTCCCTCGCCCTTGACGGCAGAGAACCGGGGTGAGGGTGAATAAGGTGATTTCCTCCCGTTGGGGGAGGGAAAATTTTAAACGTATTGAAAGGAACATAACATGAAATTTGTGATTCCCACCGCCGAGGGCAAACTGACCGCTCATTTTGGACACAGCCAGGAATTTGTATTGTTGCACGTCGAAGACAACAAAATATCCAAGAAGGAAGTTCTCACACCGCCGCCCCACGAGCCCGGCGTGCTGCCCCGCTGGCTGCATGAACAGGGCGCGGATGTCATCATCGCCGGCGGCATGGGCCAGCGCGCGGTGGAGTTATTTTCGCAGAGCAACATCAAGGTCATTACCGGCGCGCCATGTCTGGCTCCCGAAGAACTGGTGGAGCAGTACTTGAAGAATGCACTGGTCACCGGCTCGAACGTCTGCGATCACTGAAAAAGAGCGACATCGACGCGGCAGGTAACAAAACCATGATCATCACCATTGCGAGTGGAAAGGGCGGAACCGGCAAGACCACCGTGGCCACCAATCTGGCCGTGGCCGTCGAGACCGGCGTGCAGCTGTTGGACTGCGATGTGGAGGAGCCGAACGCCCACCTTTTTTTAAACCCGCAGATCACCGAAACCATCACCGTCACCACGCCGGTTCCGGAGATCGATCGGGACAAGTGCACCTTGTGCGGCGAGTGTGAAAACATATGCGAATTCAAGGCGATCGTCGTACTGGATCATACGGTATTGACGTTTCCGGAGATGTGCCACGGCTGCGGCGGCTGCACCGCCGTGTGCCCGGCCGCCGCCATAAGGGAAACCGGTCGTGAAATAGGCGTGATCGAAAAAGGGCATCGTAAAGACCTTGCCTTCGCGCACGGCCGGCTGCGGATCGGCGAGGCGATGTCGCCGCCGCTGATCAAAAGGGTACGCGCCCTGGCCCTGCCGGACCGCTTCACCATCATCGACGCCCCGCCGGGAACTTCCTGTCCGGTGATTGCGGCGATGAAGGGCACTGATTTCGTGCTGCTGGTGACGGAGCCGACCCCCTTCGGCCTGCACGATCTGAAACTGGCGGTCGGTGCGGTTAAGTTGCTGGGCATACCGCACGGCCTGGTGATCAACCGCGCGGACCTGGGCGACCGGCGGGTCCACGCGTATGCCGAAAAAGAGAATATCCCCATCCTGATGGAGATTCCCTTCGACCGCCGGGTGGCCGAAGCCTATTCCGACGGGGTCCTGATGGTGGAAACCGGGTCCGAGTGGAAGGATTCCTTCCGGCAGCTACACCGGTCCATCATCTCCGCAGCGGGAAAAAAGTAGAAGCCCGGCGTCATCTTATTGTCAAGGGAAAATATTGACCGCAAGCGCAAAGGGCGCAGGGGTTGTTTTGCGGTGTTTCAGCGAAAAATAATCGACTCTGCTCTTCGCGATCTCGAGCGAACGAACGTGCGCCCCGCCGAGCGGGATGCAAGCACGCGCGGTGAGATTCCGAATAGTACAATGACAAGAGGACATCTTATGCAGGAGCTGATCGTCATCAGCGGCAAAGGCGGCACTGGAAAAACCAGCCTGATGGCCGCCTTTGCCGCCCTGGCTGAAAACAAGGTGCTGTGCGATGCCGACGTGGATGCGGCCGATCTGCATCTGGTCCTGGACCCCGACATCCGGCAGAGCGAGCCGTTTACATCCGGCCACACCGCGGTTATCGATAAGGAGCAGTGCACAACTTGCGGGCTGTGCCGGGAATTGTGCCGCTGGGACGCCATCGGCGAGAACTTTGCGGTCGATCCCGTCGCCTGCGAAGGCTGCGGGGTTTGCGTGCACTTTTGCCCGGAAAAGGCCATCGGCTTTCCGGACAATACCTGCGGCGACTGGTTCGTCTCCGAGACCCGCTTCGGTCCGATGGTGCATGCGCGGCTCGGCATTGCCGAGGAGAATTCCGGCAAACTGGTCGCGCTGGTGCGCCAGGAGGCCAGGAAGTTGGCCGAGGCGCGGGGCCTGGGACTCATTCTTACCGATGGCCCGCCGGGGGTCGGATGCCCGGTGATTGCCTCGATGGGCGGGGCCAGCGGCGTTCTGATCGTGGCCGAGCCATCCGTTTCGGGCGTACACGACATGGAGCGCGTCGTGCAGCTGGCCGCCCACTTCAAGGTGCCGGCCATGACCTGCGTCAACAAGTTTGACATCAATGCCGGGAAAAGCCGTCAAATCGAGGAAATGGCTGCCCGCAGCGGGCTGGCCTTTCTCGGGCGCATCCCTTTCGATCCGGCATTTACGCGCGCCATGGTGCAGGGCCTGACCATCATGGAATGGGAGGGGCCCTCGGCGGCCAGGGGTGCAGTGGCCGAGGTCTGGCAGAACCTGTCCCGCCATCTCGCGCAAGCCGCCTGAGAAATGGTGACATATTCCGGCTCGCGCCGATCCGTCCTTCGGCAGCTATTGCTATCTTCCGGTTTCACGTTATATATATGCGACAGGTCGACATGGGGCCGCCTTACCGTTGCTCCTGATCGACAAAACCTTTTCGCACGAAAGGAGGCCGGCCAATGGCGGTTTATTTCATGTTCGGGAAATACACTTCCGAGGCGATCAAGGAAATCAGCGCGAGCAGGACCCAACAGGCGGTGGACGCCATCAAAAACCTGGGCGGCGAGGTGACGGCCATGCACATCTTATTGGGCGAGTACGACCTGCTGTTTTGTGTCAAGCTGCCGGGCAACGAAGAGGCGATCAGGGCCTCCGTGGAGCTGAACCGGCTGACCGGCATCATGTTCACCACCTGCCCGGCGCTTTCCGTCGAAATCTTCGATCGCCTGGTCAAAAAATAGAGCCGACCCCAAAGGACGGGTATTTATTGCCACGGAGACGTGATGGTTTCCGCTTTCCCTTACGGAACGACAAGCGCGGTACACTTGGCGGGGAACCTGGCGGGTGTATGACATCGAACCCAGTCAGGCGAAAATCGATACAGTTGAAAAATTGCCGCGATTGATCGCGCAAGCTGCCTAAAACGTATAGGCCAGGCTGATCGAACCGAAGAACTGCCCGCCGTCCTGGCCCTGGAACTCCTCGGTTCTGTAGACGTGCGTGTAGCTCAGCTTGAACCTCTTGTAAATCACGCTGACGCCGGCGGATATATCGGCGACAAGATATTTCTTGTCGACACTGGCGCTGTCGCGAAACGTGTTGCCGTCCAGAAAGATGTTACGGGCCACGGCTCGGCCGTCTATTCCGACGAAAAGACTCAGGCCGAAATTCGATGAAGGATCGACCCGCGGGTCCTTCGCGCCGACCGGGGCGACGGTATTGCCGGCAGGACGGATGAGGGACGAACCGAAGTCGGCGGGCAGATTGTAACCGAAGCGTATCTCCCCGCCGGCGTTCGCATACGTCATCACGTTGCCGACCGTGATGCCGGCATGGGGGATGGCATCATAGGCTAGGCCCGATCCGATGGGCTTTCGGATAACGCGCCAGAATCTCTGCCAGGCGAGCATCAGTCCCGGCTCGTCCTGCAGCTGATTGTCCCACCCCAAGGGTTCGGTATCGTTCAGCCATCTGTGAGTCGTTCTCTGGGTTTGCTCGGCTAATGCAGACGGACCGACAATGCCGATATTCAACTCCAGCGTGTTCAAGAAATCAACGTTTTTGGTTTGCAGGGCCGCGGCGAAGTACAGCCAGCCGGCGTAGGGTCGATCATCCTCCACCAGCGCGGTCGCTTGAATGTCCTTCGGCGTGTAGATATTTTGTCCCAGCGAAAGCACGATAGTGTGAAAAAGGTCCTGGCGTTCGGCGGCCGGCTTTTTCGCCGTGAGCCACCGTATCCACCCCGGCGGGCGGCCGTCGGTGCCTGAATTATCGATGCCTTTGGATATCCATGATAATTTAATGGCGCTGGAGTAGTACTCGTCAGTGCCGCCGAACAGATCGTTTTCAAAATATGCAACAAATGTCGTGTATTTTGAGGGATCTTCAGAAGCGGCAGCTTCGCTGCAAACGATCAGTGGCAGGATAAAAGCCGGCACAAGAGCGAGCCGGGTCATGAAATTGTGTAGCCGATTCATTGATCGTTCTCGGTTCCGATTCAATCCTTGAGTGCCCCAGACCTGCCAACTCCGCGATGATGAAGGATGGCCGCAGGAGGCAACGGCTGTAAATACACAATTTGACTGAGTCAGGCGGGATTTTTCGTGTACCGGTCGACAAATCGGCCTGTATTCCGGTAGACACGTTGTCACAGTGGGTGATCGCAGCCAGTGGCGAGGATTACGCATCCGGTGCCGGACAGGCTTTCACGGGCCAACCGATGTTTGATGGCCAGCCGGCCCGAAGGTGGATGATTCGTGTCCAGGCTTTCCATGAGTTGAAAGGGCGGGTCCTCGTTATCGACAGACTTTTGGTTCCGGCGCCGGCGACTGTCTGAAATATCGATACACGCTGTTTTTTTTGCCGCTGATATGCTATCGACCAGTTACAAACGGTTTTATAGGCATCCGTCCGATCAAACCGATAGGGTTTCAACGGGAATAACGACGTGAAAATCGAAGATGTCATGCAGATAATGGAGGCCAACCTGCGCCAGGCCGAGGAGGCCTTGAAGGATTCGGCCCTATCTCAGACGGCTCGTAACGAGGCGTTGGGCGCCAAAAAGGCGTATGCCCACTGTTTGGGCCTTCTCAACGCGGCCCTGCAAAAAAAAGGCTGGAAGTGATCTTTTCGGGGCTGTGGACGGAAATGAGATGTGGCAAAATGATCACCGCTGTCGATTATCTTCGGGCAGGGTCGTCAGTTCGATGGCCCAGTCGACCGCTCGCTGAAATGACCCCCTGACGTTGCCATCGTTCAGGTTAAGCTGCTGTATCATTTGGCCGGCTTCGAGCCACCGGGCTTCCTCGCACATTCGGGCCAGCTGGAGCAGGGGGACGTATTCGTTGTTGGGATCACCGCACAGAGCCGATTGAAGTTTGGGGTCCAGTGGCAGATGGGTGACGATATCCGCCATGGACACGCCGAGCATGACATCCAGCAGGGAGAAAATTCCGAGCAGATTGAGGCTGTCCGGATCAAACCCCCAGAAGTCGTGACTTGTGGCGATCAGTTCGAGAAACTTGCCGCGTTGAACCGCCAGCAGCATCAGGTCCGAGGCATCCTTGCTGCGGCTCACCTCCATGAGCAACGTCACGCGCAACCAGTTTTTCATTTTTTTCCATCCCAACAGCGCGGTCGCCTGGCGGATGGATTTTATTTTTTGAGGAAACCCGAAAGCCGCTGAATTCAGGTAGGCCAACAGGCGGAAGCAGACGGTGACATCGGTTTGAATGGCTGCCGCCAGTGTGTCGAGATCGGGTTCATGCATTTCCAGCAGCCGCAACAGTTTGAAGCGCGAGACCTCGCTGGACGACAACTTGCGCAGCTTGATGATATCCGGTGTTTTGAAAAAAGACCCTGAAAACAGGGAAAATCCCAACTGTCGGCAGGCATCGAAGCGGTCCGGATCCGCCACGCCCATTGCCATTGTCAGCGCCTGTAAGGCGCGGGCATTTTCCAGAATGGTGAACAGCTCGTCCTGGTGCTTGTCCGTGACCCCAATGGCGATGATATCCGCCATTTTGTAGAGTGGGTCGTTGGCGGAGGTTCCGGACAATTGATCGATTGCTATCAGGAAACCGTCGGTTTTCATCCGTTTCAGCGATAAAACGACCTCCGGGTTCGATCCCACGGTCTCATCGACCTTGACAACGGCCGAAGCCGGCGGCAGGACATAGGGCAAATCGTCAAGCAGGCCCTTGGCGTTGAAGTCCAGGACGATCTTCTTGCCGCGGTCCAGCATATTCTGCACCCCCATGTAGGCGCTTTGAGCCAGGCCGTTTGCGGCACTATCCTTGCCGGCTGGATCACCGGCGCCGCCCACGCAAAACAACTCGTAGCCCCACAGCCGGCGCTTGTCATCGAACACCGGCAGTCGCGCCAGGGAGACAGTCGCGGCGGCGGGCGCTGATGATGGGCCATCGGTTGTCATCGTCTCACCTCCTTTGGTTGCCGCATCCTTTTGGGGGTCTTGCTGGCCTGCCTGTGATTCATAAAACCGGCTGAACTCGCCAGATGTCGGCGGCATATTCGCGTACGGACCGGTCGCTTGAGAATTTTCCCATCCGGGCGGTGTTCAGGATCGAGCGTTTTGTCCATTCCTCCGGATCGAGGTAGAGACGATTGACGGCTTCCTGAGCTTCGATATAGGGCCGGTAATCCGCTAAGACCAGGTAGTGGTCGGAATAGGCGCCCTGGTGGAGCAAGCTGTTGTAAACCGGAGAAAACAGCCCCGGCTCATCTGGGCAAAACCGGTCCGAGGCGATCATGTCGAGCGTTTGCTTCAGCTCCGGATCGCTGTGATAGAAGTGAGCCGGGTCGTATCCCGCCCCTTTGGCGGCGTTGACCTGCTCGGCCGTCAGGCCGAAAATAAAGATGTTTTCGGCGCCGACTTCTTCCATTATCTCTACGGTGGCGCCATCCAGCGTGCCGATGGTCAAGGCGCCGTTGAGGGCCAGCTTCATGTTGCCGGTGCCGGAGGCCTCCATGCCCGCGGTCGATATCTGCTCGGAGAGATCAGCCGCCGGAATGATCTTCTCCGCCTGCGATACGCAGTAATTGGGCAGAAAGGCAACCCGCAGGCATCCTTTCAGGTCCGGGTCGTTGTTGACCACTTCCGCCACGGCGTTGATCAGTTTGATGATCCGTTTGGCTTGATGATACGCGGGTGCCGCCTTGCCGGCGAAAAGAACCGTGCGCGGCGCGACCGCCGGGGCGGCATTGGACTTGATGCGGTTGTACAGCGTGATGACATGCAGAACATTGAGCAGCTGCCGCTTGTATTCATGGATGCGCTTCACTTGGACATCGAACAGGGTATCCGGGTCCACGCCGAGTTTGACCTTGCGCAGCATGTAGCGTGCGAGCCGTATCTTGTTTTCCCGCTTCGCCTGCCGCCAGGCCGACCGAAAGGCCGGATCCCGAACCAGCGGTACCAGTTCCTCCAATCGGTCGAGTTCGCAAATCCAGTCCGGGCCGATGGCCGAGGTAATCAGCTGCGACAGTGTGGGATTGGCCTGTTTGAGCCACCGGCGCGGCGTAATGCCGTTGGTGACATTTTTAAAGCGGTCGGGAAAAACCCGGTAAAAATCCCGGAACAAATCGGTTTTCAGGATGTCGGAATGCAGCCGGGCCACCCCATTGACGCAATGGCTGCCGATAATGGCCAGGTGTGCCATGCGCACGCGCTGCTGTCCTTTCTCTTGAAAAATGGACAAGCGCGCCGCAATGTCGGTTTCCTCCGGAAAGCGGCTTGGGACCGTTTGCAGAAACCGGTGGTTGATTTCGCCGATAATCTCGAGGTGCCGCGGCAGCAGTTTTTCCAAGAGGTCGACCGGCCAGCTCTCTAAAGCTTCGGGCATGACGGTGTGGTTGGTGTAGGAAAATGTTTGCTCGCAGATCCGCCATGCATCCTCCCAGCCGAGATTCTCGTCGTCCACGAGAAGTCGCATCAGTTCCGCGATGGCGATGGCCGGATGGGTGTCGTTCAACTGGATGGCGACAAATTCGGGAAAATCGTCGAATGACTGTCGCTGCTTGCGGTAGCGGCGGAGTATATCGTGCAGGGTGGCGGCCACGAAGAAATACTGCTGCTTGAGGCGGAGTTCTTTGCCGGCGGAGGATTCATCGCTGGGGTAAAGGACTTTGGAAATGGTCTCGCTGCGCACCTTGGCCTCGACCGCCCCGATGTAGTCCCCCTGATTGAAATGGGTCAGGTTGAATTCCCGGCTCGACCGGGCCGTCCACAGGCGCATGTTGGTAACGTAGTCGTCACCGTAGCCGGGAATCAGGATGTCGCACGCCGCGGCCATGACGATTTCTCCGTCCACCCACCGATAGCGCAATTGTCCACCGCGGTCCCGATAGGTTTCGGATCGGCCGTAAAAACGGATCGGCTGTTCGATCGGCAGGCGCTGGATTTCCCAGGGATTTCCGCGCCGCATCCAGTTGTCGCAATGTTCGCGCTGGTAGCCGTTTTCGAGGACCTGGTGAAATATGCCGTAATCGTAGCGTATGCCGTAGCCGTATCCGGGCAGGTTGCAGCAGGCCATGGCGTCGAGATAACATGATGCCAGGCGTCCGAGTCCCCCGTTTCCCAGGCCGGCATCCCATTCCTCTTCTTCAAGTTCATCGAGATCAAAGCCCAGTTCGGTAACGGTGCGCCGGGCTTCAGCAACCATGTCGAGGCTGATGAGGTAGTTTTTGAGAAACCGGCCCGGCAGAAATTCCAGGGACAGGAAATAAACCCTTTTCGACAGGGTATCGTAGAGCGAGCGCTGCGTGTCCATCCAGCGTCGAATGAGCCGGTCGCGAAGACTGTAGGCCAGCCCCAGAAAGCACGAAAAACTGTCCGGCCGGTGGGGATCGGTGCCGAGGGTGAATTCTATGTGCCGCAGGATGTCGTTTTTCAGATTGTGGGAATTGATGTCAGCCGGTGCTGAATCTCGTCGATGGACCTGGTTCATGGATGGTGCTCCGGAGTCAATGTGGTCTCAATTTCATAGATCTTATTATAATCATTAGGTTTTTGCAAGATTATAATATTTGGACCGAGGACTTCAAAGCCTGTGCTCTCAAGGGATTGCGGCAGGAATTTACAGCGTCACCCTTGACGCCTTGTCTCTGAAGCCCTCCGACTTTTGCAACGTTGGGGTAGATTATCGTGTTTTCCCTTCAGTACTCGGCGTTTGCCGCCGGCCGTCAGGCCGGCGGCGCCGTTTGGATTTCCCCTATGGGTTTTTCGATGGCATCCAATTCATTTTTCAGGTTGGCGGCCGCGTTTTTAAGCACGTCTAGTTTCGCGGCAGGTGTGGCATCACGATAAAATCCGCGTTCCGGCGAATCGTACCCACGGCCAAAGCCACGACCTCTGACCATCCCGCGGCCGAAACCACGACCGCGTCCCCGGCCGAATCCTGTGACAGCCGCAGAGCGTAAAGAACCGCCGGCCTGGCACAGTCCTCGACCGCCGCCGGTCATTGCGCCGGCCCCCATGGGTCCAGTTTTATCGAATCCTGGCATAACTTGTCTCCTTTTCATATTTTCTCGTGCTCATTTCGGGGCCATCGATGACCCTTAAATGTTTCCGAGAGTTTAAAACACTGTGGGGTGTCCAGTTATTATTTGTCTAGATCATCTCTTCCCTGGCCCCGGCCGGCATTTCCGCTTCCGGAATTCCCCGGACCACCGGCCGGTTGACGGCTGCGGCCCATTCCGCTTCCTTTTCCGCGGGCGGGACGTCCGGCGGGGTCACCGCTGTTTTGTCGGCAGCGGCCCTTGCCCCTGCCGGCACCGGGTCCTTGATTTCCGGGTCCTTGACGCTTGGGTCCTTGGCCGTCCGGGCCTGTTCCATCTCCTCTTGGCATAACGATTACCTCCTTTTTGCTCAAAAAATTATCGAAAAATCGGCCGCGGGTTGCCCGGCGGGGCCACAGTGACAACCGCACCGCTTAAAGCGGACCGCGACCTCTGCGGCGGCGCCTGCGCGGGCCGCGGATCTCGAAGGTTCCGCCCTCGACGCGCAGCGCCTTGGAAGTCACCAGGGCTTCGGCGACGACGGCCCGTGCGCCGGCCAGGATGCGGCCGAAAGTGTGTCGTGAAACTCCCATCATTCCGGACGCCGCTTCCTGGTCGAGGCCCTCGAAATCGGAGAGCCGAATGGCCTCCAATTCTTCCATCGTCAAACAAACTTCACCGGTGACCGGCAGCCCCTGCGGCACGAACGCGGTCATGGCCGGAAATCCTGAGACAAAGCGTGTTTTCCTTGGCCTCGGCAAAGCGAACTCCTTCCTTAACGATCATTTGAGCATAATATAAACTTTAGTAAAAAATGTGTCAAGGGAAAATAAGTCTCATATGATCAAAAACATAACCGGGTGACCGCAGTCGTCGAGATATGGGCCTCCACTGATCTGGTGACTCCCCGGATCAAGGGAAAAGCCGTGGAGGTGATGGTCACAACGCGGTGTTACCCTTCCGCGGTCGCTCTCCGGTCTTATGTTGGAAGTATATATCCGGGAGAATGCATTGGAATCGATCACCACACTCATCGTCGACGATGAACGATCGTTTAGAAAAATTGTTTCGCAGCGTCTGCGTCAAAGGGGGATAACTGCCTCCGCGGTCAGCAGCGGCCCGGAGGCCCTGCAGCGGCTCGCGCAGGCCCACCGTATCGCGGTGGTAGTTCTCGATCTTAAAATGCCGGTGATGGATGGTATCGAAACGCTGCGGTCAATTAAAAAGACGTTTCCTATGGTGGAAGTCGTCATGCTGACGGGCCATGCAACAATTGATTCGGCGATCGAGGCCATGAAATCGGGCGCGTTCGATTACCTCGCCAAACCGTTTGACATTGATCAGCTGGTAGAAATAATTATCGCAGCAGCGGTGAAAAAGAGGAACCGCGACGCCAAGATCCGTGACATCCGCGCCCGCCCCTATATCTCGGAACGCGAGCGGGAGAAGTTGATTTTCGAGATAATGAAGAAATGAAGCGGGTTAGCTTTATTCATGCTTGAGCATTAACCCGTAGGGGCACGGCGCGCCGTGCCCCTACGCTAATTAATAGCGGGTGTTTATGACCTTGGCCGCTGTAAAAAAATCCCGCCGGGGTTCGCGGCGGGCTACAGGGGCTCGAAGGTAAACTTCTGGCCGCCGATGGACGCTTCGTACATCAGACCGCCTTTTGCATGAACGAAGGTGGCCATTCCCTTGGTGTAACCGGTTCCGGCCTGTACGCCCGTGTTGGGCCCGGCACTGGCGCCGACACTGGTGCCGGCCGTTCCAGCCTGGGCCTGGGCTCCGGCGGTGATGGCGACCACCTGGGCCGTGGCGTCGAATTCGAAGTTGCCGCTGACGAATTCATCGTAGGCCCGCTTGTCCTGGAAGAAGATGATTTCGCTGAAAGCCTCGCCGCCGGCCTGAAACCCTATCGATCCCTCGACGACCGAAGATTTCCCCGTGACGTTGCCGTTGCGATACACTTGTCCTTTACCGTAGGACCCACCGATGACAAAACCGGCCTTGCCGATCGTGGGAAAAACCGCGTACCCGTAGCTGTCATTAAAATACTTCTGCACGGCAGGTGATTCCTTGAAAACGTTGATGGTTTTCGAATAGTCCTCCACCTCGGCCGCGGTGACGATGGTCGAAAGCCCGAAGAGTAAAACGATGCCAACGAGAACCGCTACTTTTTTCATTTCGATGCTCCTTTCAGTTTGCCGCTCAACGCGGGACCATACATACCCGATCATTCTCGATCGGTTTTCTTATACCCTAACCGGGTTTAGGAATCAGTCAAGTAGCGGGAAGACGGCAGACGAACAGCAGAAAGTGGCCATAAAAAGAGCCGTGCCGGTTCTGCAATGTTGTGTACGTGCGCATCTGTCCTTGCGACCACAGTGGGAGACGGGGGCGGCATCGAGGTCGCCGTTGGCTGCCGTTATTTCCGAGATCGGACGGAAAAATACTGGTTTTTCAGCGCCGGTATACAAACTCTACCCCATACGCTCCTTGCGGGCAGGTATGTAAAGTATCGATGATATGCGGAATAGACACGGGCGTGAACGCGGTTTTCCGCACAATGGGTGTGGCCGGAACCAAAAGATGACCTTCCACTGAATAATCCTTGTCAGCTGCCATGGAGAACTGAAATGAACTCGAACAAAGCGGTGTTGAAGAAGATGGTTTCAGCGTTATTATTTGTGATCATTTTCACTTCCGCCGGGTATGCGGCCACCTTCGATGAAATTGTCGTATTCGGCGACAGCCTCTCGGATAACGGCAATCTCCTTCTCATTGAAAACCAGCCGAAACCCGACCCGGCCATTTATTTTGAGGGCCGTTTTTCAAATGGGCCGGTGTGGGTCGAATATCTGGCCGATGTGGCGCATTTCAATGTAAATCTGAGCGACAGGGCCCTGGGGGGTGCGCAAAGCGGAGGCGTCATCGGATTGAAGACTCAGATAGACGGGTATATCGCCACCACCGGTCCCTCATTTTCAGACACGGCCCTTTTCGTCATCTGGATCGGCGGCAATGATTTTTTCAACGGAGACGGTAATTTCCAGAGTGCGGTGGGAAATATCAAGGATGCTTTAGAGCGGCTGGTAGACTTCGGTGCCCGGAATTTCCTGGTGTTGAATCTCCCTGATCTTGGCCTCATTCCCGATGAACTGGGCGATCCGGAAGCTCCCCAGGCGACCGAGTTCACGATGAATTTCAACGCCGATCTGGCCAACAGGCTCGCGATTTTCAGGGCCGCGCATCCGGAGGTCAACCTGTACGAATTCGATGCCGATGCTCTTTTCGCGACCATTCGAAACGATCCAGCCGCTTACGGATTCAGCAATGTCACCGATCCGTCGCCGAATTTCGACGTGCCCGACAATTTCGACGGTGCCGGCCACGTTTTCTGGGACGGAAAGCATCCGACGACCGAGATGCATGCCGTCATTGCAGATCAGGTCTATGCGGATATCAATGCCCAGGCCCCACCCCCGGAAACGAACACGGGCAACGACAACGGTAATTCGACCTGCTTCATCGGTGCATCGATGAACTGATCCGGTTCTTAGCCCAATCCAACGTTGTAACTTGGGGTTTATCGATCGATCTGGACGGGCACGCGCATCGTGATGATCGTACCCCGACCGACCGCGCTGTCGATGTCGAGTTCTCCATCGATCATTTCGAGGCGCTCGCGAATGTAGTACAAGCCGAAACCATGCTCTGTCGGGCCCATCAGCGAGGCCGGGTCGAAACCGGCACCGCTGTCACCCACTGCCACGTTCAGCCAGTCGCCCCCGTTTTCGATCCCGAGCGTTACCGTGGCCTGCCGGCAACCGGCATGCTTGACAACATTAAAAAGCAGTTCGCGGAGATTTTGGTACACCAGCAGGCCGATCTCATGGTTGACGGTGATATGTTGCTGCGCGGCGTCGAGGATCAGGTCCAGGTTAAATTCCAGGAGCACCCGGCCTTTGACCCACTGCAGCATATCAATCACGTTTCCGGCGTCGATGGGAGGTTTGAGTTCAAGCGCCAGGTTCTTCGACACGGTCAGGGCCTTGTCCAGCAGGAGGATACAGCTTGACACTTCGGCCGAAAAAAGCGATTCGGCCATCGACGGTTGCAGGCCGTCGACGCGCAGGCGGCAGGCGGCAATCAACTGCTGCAGGTCATCGTGGAGAATCCGCGCAATTCTGCCTCGCTCGTTCTGCTTGGCCTTTATGAGATCGAGTGCCGCCTTTCTCAGCTTCGCCAGACGTCTTTCGGCCAGTGCGGTTCTTTCCCTGACCCGCTCCTCGAGGGTTTGGTTCAGCGTTTTCAGTTCGCTTTGCGACTGTTCCGCAAAAGCGGTGACAGCATCGATGATGGCATCGTCGATGTACGATCCGGTCGTCTTCATTTCTTCGACGGTCAGCGATCTTTTCAGCAAATCGGCCATATGTTCCAAAATCGTAATTTGAAGCAGCTGGTAATCGGCCACAACCTCGTTTAATTTCCACCCCGCCTGCCAGCGCTGCCGGCCATGCTCGCGGGCGATCAGGTAGCACTCCGGCTGGCCGTTTTCATCTTCCATCAATTCAGCGCCCAGTGCCCGCAGGTACTTCGGAATCATGTCCCTCAATTCCTTGCGGTGGGCATTGGTCGAACTCGCCAGCTCCCGGCGTTCCTTTTCCATCCATTTGCCGGTGATTATTTCGGCATCCGCGGCAAGAACGCCGCCGAT
This sequence comes from uncultured delta proteobacterium, assembly GCA_963728055.1. Classification (GTDB taxonomy): domain Bacteria; phylum Desulfobacterota; class Desulfobacteria; order Desulfobacterales; family SG8-13; genus JARFQH01. The sequence goes on from CAVSIM010000007.1 coordinate 114,971, forward strand.
TTCGGAAAAATCGCCTGGCCTTAGGTCACCTGTTTTTTTCATCGCTAATTCAATCCACCTTTGATTCGATACCGGCTCACTGTTGGTTAAGCGAAGGATGTTTATATGTCAACCGGGGATTTCCGGCCAGCTGTTTTAGGTGATGGCTCCCGGTTTAAAATTAATCAATTCCTTAAACCTTCAGTTTTGCTATTGATACTATTAAATGATTCGGATATCGATAGCGGTAGGGGGATAATCCGGTTGCACCGAATGCCACGGACCGGCTCCGGCGCACGCCAGCGGCCCCATTTACTTTTAATTGCACGGAGGTTGACCATGAGAAAATCTTTGTATGCGAAAATTGCCCTTTGCGTGTGCTTTCTGCTCACCCACCCGGTTTCTGCCGCGGATATCTCCCCGATGACAGAACCGTCCGAACCGACCAAAGCACAGACGGTCGATTACATTCTGGCCCGCATCAACGACGTGAACCTGGGCGGCGGCACCAGCTGGGTCCGGACGTCATCCAAAACCGTCAAACTGATGGTCAAACACTTGCAGCAGGCCAGCATTGACGACTGCCTTCTGACCATCCATGAAACCCGGTATGAAAATGACGTTCTCATGCTCGAAAAGACGATGACGGTACCGCTTTCACGGCTCAATCCCGCCACTGTCGGCGCCGACGACCGCAGCGTTTACCTGGTCTCGGTTAACGACGGCGCCTTTGTCGAGCAGTCGGTCACATCCCGCCAAAACGCGAAGATCCAGCCGGTCGATCATCAAATGACCGCCGAAATGCCGGTGTATTTCGCGATGGGGCAGGGCGAAAAACTGGCCCGCGCCTTTGCGCACCTTATCAAGTTGTGCGGCGGGCATAAAGACCTGTTTTAAAAAAGGTGCCGGCTTTCGCGGCCCGAGCTGCCGGCCGCTGCGGATTGATGATGGGCGGTTAGAGGATGGACCGGGCCACAATTGTCTTTTCGATTTCCTTGGTGCCTTCGTAGATTTCAAGGATCTTGGCGTCCCGGTAGAGCCGCTGCACCTTGTATTCATCGATGTAGCCATAACCGCCGTGCAGCTGCAGGGCTTCGTCGGCACAATCCACGGCGACTTTGCCCGAGAACCACTTGGCCATCGCCACCAGGGCATGATCGGGTTGGCCCTGGTCGGCCAGCCAGGCGGCCTCATAATAAAGGTTGCGGGCAGCGCGGATGCGGGTGGCCATTTCGGCCAGTTTGAACTGGGTCACCTGAAAGGCGGCCAGCGGCTGGCCGAATTGGCGGCGTCCTTTTACGTGGCGCACGGCCTCCTCGAGCGCGCCGCGCGCCAGGCCCACCGCCTGCGCGCAGACGTGCAGACGCGTGCGGTTGAAAAACGCCATCAGTTCGTAAAATCCCTCGCCTTGCTCCCCGACCAGGCTTTCGGCCGATACGCGCACGTCCTTGAGGATGAGTTCGGCCGTGTCCGAGGCCCGGATTCCCAGTTTGCCCCTGATCTTAACGGCCTTGAAGCCCGGCGTGGCGGTCGGCACCAGGATGAAGCTGTGGCGCCGGTGGGGCGATTCGTTTTCCGGATCCGTCCGGCAGAAAACGAGCATGTAAGCGGCCACGGTGCCGTTGGTGGCAAACATCTTGGACCCGTTGATGACCCAGGCATCGCCGTTTTTTTCGGCCGTGGTAACGGCCCCGGTGACATCGCAGCCGGCATCCGGTTCGGTGATGGCCGTCCCCATGATGGACTCACCGGACACCAGGCGCGGGAGAACGAGCTGTTTTTGTTCTTCGGTGCCGTACATCTGGAGCAGTTCGGACCCGAAGGTCGTGGCCAGGATCGCGGCGCCGATGCCCGGGTCGACCGCCCAGAACTCTTCGTTCAACAGGCAGTGCTCGAAGAACCCGTAGCCGGCCCCGCCGTATTTTTCGTCGATGAAGACGCCGACGAATCCCAGGTCGCAGGCCTTTTTCCAGATGGCATAGTCAAATTTTTCTTCCCGGTCGAACTCGACCGCCCGGCCGGGAAATTCACCCAGCGCGAATTTGCGGGCCGCCTTGACGATATCCCGCTGTTCCTTGGTCAGATTGAAATCCATTGGGGACTCCCTGTAAGTCGGTTAGGTCGGTTGAGTCAGTTAAGTCAGTTGGGTCGGTTGAGCCCTTATGGCCGGTTGAAACGGGTAGATGCTGGGTTGAGTAAAACGAAACCCAACAAAAGATGGTGAGTTTCCAGTTTCGAGTTTCAAATTTCAAGTTTCCATCTTCAGCCCTCCTTGCGCCGCTTTTCCTCGTCCCTGATTTCGCGGCGCAGGAGTTTGCCGACTTTCGACTTGGGCAGCATGTCGCGGAACTCGATGTACTGCGGCACCTTGTAGGAGACGAGCATCCCGCGGCACCACTTGATCAGTTCATAGCCTGTGATGCCCTTGACGTCTTCCTTCAAGACCACGTAGGCCTTGATCCGTTCGCCGACTTTTTCGTCCGGCACGCCGACCACGCAGGTGCCGATAACCGCCGGGTGTTCCTGAAGCACCGATTCGATTTCAGAGGCCGACACGCGGTAGCCCTTGTGCTTGATCGTATCGACGGTTCGGTCCACGAAATAGAGATTTCCCTCCAAATCCATACGCATGATGTCGGCCGTGCGGTACCAGAGGCGGCCGTCGATGTCGACAAAAGCCGAAAGGGTCTCCTCCGGCTTGTTGAGATAGGCGGTGACCATCGACGACGAGGAGACAAGCAGTTCCCCCGGTTCGCCGGGTGGCACCGGCCGCAAAGTGGAGGACGCGACGATTTTTACTTTCTTGCTGGCCACGATGCGGCCGACACTGCGCGAAGGGTTGTCGATCGTGACCGGGCACATGGCCACGCCCCCGCAGGTTTCGGTGGCGCCGTAGCCCTGGTAGATCGGCTTGCCGAAGGCTTTTTTCCAGCGCTCGCCGACCTCCACCGGCAGGACATCTCCGGCGCTGTACCAGTAGTCGACGGAGCCCAGGTCGTACTGGTCGAGCCGGTCGTGCTCCAGGATCATCCGGTAAAGCGCCGGAACCCCGATCATCGTGCGGGCCTTGAAACGCTGGATGGCGTCGAAGGCGGCATCGAGATTGATCCGTGGCTGGACCATCAACGTGCCGCCGACCAGCAGGGTGGCCAGGCTGCAGGTCTGTCCCAGGATGTGAAACAGCGGGGCGTTGCCCAAAATGACATTTTCCTCGGCCGGAAAAAGCGGCGTGCTGACCCGGATCTGCTCGTCGGCCGATACGAGGAAGAGATCGTGGGCGATGGGAACCCCTTTCGGGAATTTGGTGGTTCCTCCGGTGAACAGGATTTCGGCCGCCGCGCGCCCGCCCGTGCCCATGGGCGGCAGTTCTTCTGTGTGGTTTCGGTGCCGCTGGAGCAATTTTCGAAATGAATGGGTATGCGGACCGTAATCCACGCTGCCGCGCGGCACGATATCGAACAGGTAGCCGAAACTGCGTTTCCACAAGGGCAGCAGATCGGCCGTCTTGACGATGATTATCTGCCGCAAGCACGTTTCGTCCAGCACCTTGCGGACGTAGCCGTAGTTGGTGTCGGAGCAGATGATGGTTTCGGCGGCGCTGTCGGTGGTGATGTACTTCAGATCGTGAGGCGTGTAAATCGGCGTGATCGGAACGCAGACGCCGCCCGCCCGCAGTGTCCCCAGCCAGGCCACCACCCACTGGATGCTGTTGGGGAGATAGAGAATCACCTTGCGGCCTTCGCCGGCTTTAAGGTCTATTAGTGCGGCGGCCAGACGCTCGGCCAGTTCGGCCAATCGACGATAGGAAAACCGGGTGCCGAGATAGATCACGGCGGTATGATCGCCGCGCTGCTTCGCGGTGGTTTCGAAGGCCTGATAGATGTGGGTGAATTGTGGTGAGGTCATCGGTATTGCTGCGCTTTGGTAGAATGTTCTAAAAAATTTGCTGGAAGGCTGAAAAGCTGTGAAGCAGGGAGGTTTGAAAGCTGGGAGGCTGGCGTACTTGAACGTTGGCGTGTTGGAATACTGGAATGTTGGAGATATGGGACATAGTGGCTCGTTTTAGAAAAAAAGACAATTTCTTCGAACCCTACCGCTGATCCATCATTGCACCATTCCATCATTCCATCGTTTCCTCTTCTTCCTCTATCCCATTACGCCATCCTTCCACAATTTCTTTTCCCATCGACATCCAGGAACTCCCTTCCGGAATAAAAACCTTCATGGATATATATGCACGGCGCAGCGGCGTCGTTCACACGCCGAAATAGGCCGATTTTACCTCCGGATTGTTCATCAAGCCCGGTCCGGTGTCCGCTAAGGTCAGCATGCCGTTTTCGATGACATAGCCCCGGTCGATGACCGGCAGGACCGGCCGGGCGAACTGCTCGCTCAAAACGATGGTAATGCCGGCGGTGTCGCGCAGCGCGACGATGGCCGTGATGACCGCTTTTTGAACCAGCGGGCTCAGTCCCAGGAGCGGTTCATCCAGCAGGAGCAGCCGCGGGCCAACCACGAGGGCCATGCCGATGGCCAGCATCTGCTGCTCGCCGCCGCTGAGGAATCCGGCCTTGCGCGTTTTTAATTTCTGCAGAACCGGAAACATGTCGAAAACTGTTTCAAGGGCCTGGCCCGTTTGACCCCTGGTGCGCAGGTAACCCGCAATTTTCAGGTTTTCCAGCACGCTGCTTTCCGGAAAGACCGGGTGCCGCTCGCGGGAGAGGACGATTCCTTTTTTCACCCGTTCACTCGGTTTAAGGTGGGTGATGTCTTCGCCTTCGAACAGGATGCTTCCGTACACCGAAATGCGTTCGCCTCCCCGGCGCTGCTCCTTGATGCGCATGTCGACGATCAGTCCGGAGAGCGCGTTCATCAGGGTGGTTTTTCCGGCGCTGTTGGAGCCGATGACGCCGATGAATTCACCCGCTCGGACTTCCATCGAGAAGTCATTCAGGGCCAGGGCGTTTTCAAAGAAAACCATCAGGTTCTTTACCTGCAGCACGGTATCGGTTCCTGGGTTAAGGTTAGCCGGTTGAGCCCGTTGAAGGAGCCGTTGATTTTATGAGGGTTCCGGGTTCTCTCGAGTTTCAAGTATCAAGTATCAAGGTTTACTCGGTGCCCAAATAGGCGCTTTTCACCGCCGGGCTCTCCATGACGTCGGCGGCTTTACCGTCAGCGATTTTTTGGCCGTAATTCAGCACGACCACCCTGTCGGCGATGCGGAAGAGCTCTTTCAAGCGATGCTCGATCATGATGATCGTCTTGCCTTCTATCCGGAGCTTTTCGATGATAGGCAGGATGCCGGCCACCTCCGCCAGGCTCAGTCCCGAAAAAAGTTCATCGAGGATCATCAGGTCCGGCTGCAGCGCGATGGCTTTGGCGAGTTCCAGGCGTTTCAGATACCCTTGCGGCAACGCGCCGGCAACCTTGTAAGCCACCCGGGCATCACGCTCGAAACCGACTTCCTCCAGCAGATCCAAAGCCACGGCATCCCGATCGCCGTATTTCCCGCCGACCAGGTTTTTTACCCGCGGCGAATAGAGCGGTATGATCATGTTCTTGTAGGCCGGGAGTTGGTAAAACGGCTTGACCATCTGGAAGGTCCGCGCGATGCCCAACCGTACGATCCGGTGCGCCGCAAGGCCCGTGATGTCGCGATCTTTGAACACGACGGCGCCGGCCGTGGGTTTGACGAAACCGGTGATCAGGTTGACGGCCGTGGTTTTACCGGAGCCGTTGGGCCCGATGAGGCCCAGGAGTTCGCCTTCGGCCAGTGTGAAGTCGAGATTGCTGATGGCCTGCACGCCGCCGAAATTTTTGAACAGGCCGGTAACCCTCAGAATGACGGCGGCCGTCATGTGTCCACCTCGACCCAGCGTTCGAACTGGTGATATTTGCGCTGAATGAAATGAAAAATGCCTTCCGGAAGAGCCACGATGAAGATGACCAGAAACACGCCGTAGAACACGATGCGAAGACCGCCGATGCCGCGCAGCACTTCCGAGAGCGGCACCAGGATAAAAGCGCCCAGGGTGGCGCCGGCCAGCGAGCCGGGACCGCCGACCACAGCGGCGGCAATCGGCAGGATCGAGTAGTCGAGCGCAAACACCGGCATGCCGACGAACATGTAAACGTGTGTCATGAACGCACCGGCAAAGGCGCCGATGGTGCTGGCGATCCAGAGTGCCTGGATCTTATACCAGTAGATATTGATACCGGCGTTGATCACCGAGCGGTCGTTGTCGCGGATGCCTTTGAGCACCAGCCCGTAATCGGTTCCCATCATCCGGCGCAATCCGAAGAGCGCCGCCAGCAGAGCCCCGACAATCAGATAATTTTCCAGCCATCTCGACGGCAGGGGCGCCATGCCGCTCAAGCCTTCGGTTCCGCCGAAAACACGCGTCGCCTCGATCATCCGGACCAGCATCAGCGGCAGGATCAACGTCACCATCGAAAAGTAGATTCCCCGCAACCGCAGCACCGGCAGCAGCAGGGTTGTACAGATCAGGCCCCCGCCAACGGCCGCCACCGGGATGGTCAGAAGCGGCGGCAGCCCCCAATAGTGATTGAGAATACCCGTGACATAGGCCCCCATGCCGAAAAAAAGCGCCTGTCCGAGCGATATCATTCCGGTTTGGGCCAGAAGATCCCAGCTGATCGCCAGCAGGGCGAAGACGGCTACCGATAGCAGAACCTTCTGCCAGTAGATGCCGAGAACCAGAGGGAGCACAAGGATCGTGACGACCGGTATCACGCGCGGCCCGGCCAGGTAGAGCATTTCCCGCCAGGAGCACAGCGCGAAAACGTCTCCGGATCTCACATTGATGCCGCGATCGATCCGTTCCCTGCGCTGGCGCACGATATTAAATCCTTTCTTCAAGCTCTTTCTGCTTTCCGAACAACCCGGAGGGCTTGATGGTCAGGACCACCAGGATAGCGGCCAGGCTGACAATCATCGTCCAATGCGAACCGATGTAAGTGTCGGTGAAGCGCTCGGCGAAACCGATCAGGAAACTGGCCACAATCGTGCCGCCGGTGCTGCCAAGGCCGCCGATGATGCACACGGCCAGCGCCTTGATCAGGACATCATACCCTTCACCGGGAGCGATGCTGCCGAGCGGGATGATGACGGTGGCCGCCAAGGCCGCCAGCCCTGCGCCGATTGAAACGCTCAGCAGGGCGATCCGATCGGAATCGATGCCGAGGGTCAGCGCGGTGCGTTCGTCCTGGGCGATGCCCCTGAATGCGAGTCCCACGCGCGTGAAATGGGTAAACCACCACAGTCCGAGAATCACGACCGTACCAATGGCAACAATCAGCAGGCGCTGTGCGTCGATGAAGACCCCGGCAAAAACGATGCTCTCGTCTATAAAGACCGGCAGGTTGTATTCGAAGCCGACAAATCCGAGGTAGCGGAAAATTTCCAGAATGGCCAGCCCGATACCGAAGGTGGCGATGACTTCCGACAGGGCCTGGCCGCGCACGCGCAGCAGGATAAACCGGTACATGAGCGCCCCGGCCAGCATTGTCAGCAGGATAGAAACAAAAGCGGCCACAGGGTAGGGTAGGCCGGCCAGATTCAGCCCCATCCAGGTGGCGTAGGCCGAGAAGATATACAGCGCCCCGTAGGCGAAGTTCGCCACGCCGCTGATCCCGAAGGTCAGGTTGAAGCCGATGGCCATCAGCGCCAGGATGATCGAATTGACCAAGGCGTATACAAATGTGCCCAGTAACATCGACGAACGAGTCCTGCGATTAACGGATTGATGGGGCCTTGAAAGAAATCAAGGCTCGGTGGCTTGCAGGCCAATCTACGTTATTTCAGAGATTTCAGGCCCGCCGGCAATTGAATTTTGGCTTCGGCAACCGACTCAGGGAAAACGATGACCCGCCGGCCGTCATCGGTCCACTGGAAGATACAGCCGATTGCCGTTTCTGCCGGATCGTTACCGAACACGGCCTGATGTCCCTCATCGAAGCGGATGCGGCCCATCACGCCCTGGCGGTCAGTTTTCTCCAGTGCCGCCACCAGGGCATCGGGTTCGAGGCTGCCGGCGCGTTCGATCGCCTCGGCCAGGATGTAGACCGATTCATAGGCGGGCGCCGGACCGTGACCGGCCTGCAGTGGTTTGGCAAAGGTTTTGCGGTAGGTGTCGTCGAATGTCACCGACGCCGGCACCTTGTCGGATGAAATGGCGCTGCCGAGTTCGAAGATGCTGTTCACGGCCCCGCCGATCTTTTTGTCGAAGGTGTCCCAGGCTTCCGATCCGGCCAGTGGCGAGATGAACCCGGCCATGAGGGCCGGCACCTTCATCGATTTCCACTGCTTGACCAGAATGCCGCTCTGGGGCATGTCGAACACCGGCATAATGACCTGGGCGCCACTGGCGCGGGCTTTCATCAGGGCCGAGGAAAAATCGGACGTGCCGGTCGGATAGGCTTCCACGCCGAGAACCGTCCAGCCGGCCTTGTCGAAATAAATTTGTTTGACGAATTCGGCGGTCGCCCGGGCCCAGGCCACATCCTGGTGCATTACGTAAACCTTGTCGAATCCGAACTCCTTGTTGACCAGCGCCATGGTTCCGGCCAGGTATTTGACCAGGTAAACGGCATTGAGGCAGGTCCTGAACACGTATTTGTATTTCGACGGGTTTTCCTTGAGTTTCTTCTCCGAACCGGGGCTCATGGCGATGGTGCCGAGCATCGGCACCTTGTACTTCGCGATGATGTCCATGCCGGCCATCAGGGCTTCGGAGCGGAAAGGGCCGACGACGATGGCGGTCGGTTTCTGCTCGAGAATGATTTTTTCCAGGCCGAGCAGGGCTTCCGGAACCGGCACCCCCGGCGCCGCGTCCCGGATATCGATGTCGGTTATTTTAAAGAGACGCTTGCTATCGCCGACCCTCACGCCGCCGCCGGCGTTAATTTCATCGACGGCCAGCTGGACGGCTTTGAGGGATTCCTTGCCCTCGAGAAATCCCAGCGATGTCGGCACGGCGATGGTAATCGGTTCCGCCGCGCTCGAATCCGTCACAAGGTAAATGCAACCGGACATAACGAGGGCCAGAAAATAAAGAATGAGTCTTTTCATGGCAGGCTCCCTTGCGTTGCGCATTCAACCAGGATAAGGGTAAGGATTGAATGCAATTTATTTTTTAAGTTACGATCAGCTAAAATGTAGCTATAGTAGAGTCGGCGCCATGTCAAGGAATATATAGGAGCGTCACGATGTACAGAGGGCAACTGCGCTGGCAGACGGTCGCCATTCTGCTGGTCCTCGCCATGACCTGGGGCGCCAACATGGCGTTTATCAAATTTGCCGCCCGCGACGTGGCGCCGCTCTTTATGGCCGGGCTGCGGTCAGCGGTGGCCGCCGGAGTTATTTTTCTTTACATGCGGTGGCAGGGGATTCCCGTCTTTCCATCGGCCCTCACCACCGGGCACGGCGCGGTCGTGGGGCTGCTCTTCGCGGCCGAATTCGGCTTGATCTACCTCGGGCTGCAGGTCACCCTGGCATCCCGGACTTACCTGCTGGTGTACACGGCGCCTTTTTTTGTGGCCCTGGGAGCGCATTTCTTTCTCGAAGGCGACCGGTTGAACTGGGGCAAGGGGATCGGCCTCGGCGTGGCGTTTAGCGGCGTCGCGCTGCTGTTTGCCGGAAACCTGAAAACCGGATCCGGTGCGATGCTGAAGGGGGATCTGATGGCGCTGGCGGGCGGCGCGCTGTGGGCCGCCACGAGCCTCTACGTCAAACGTTACCTCACCGGCCGGACGCGTCCTCTACAGGCGGTATTTTTTCAATTGTTCTTTTCCGCGCCGCTGCTGCTGGGTCTCAGTTTTATCGTGGAAGATCCGCTGATATCCGGTTTTTCCGTGTTGACCGGCATCTCGCTTTTCTACCAGTGCATCGTCGTGGCCTCGGTGAGCTTCATCTTCTGGTTCGAGCTGGTTCACCGCTACCCGGTCAGCCTGCTGCATGCCTTCACCTTCTTTGTGCCGGTCTTCGGCATATCGGTCAGCGGCGTTTTGATGCTCCATGAAGTCATCACCGCGCGCCTGATGCTGGCGCTCGGCATGGTCGGACTGGGGATGGTCCTGGTCAATCACGGATCAGTAAAAAGCATCCCGATTCCCGCTCGGAAGTCCCCACCTCCCCGGTGACTCGGGCCGCGCGCCACACGATCCCGGTCGCTTCGCAGCCTGATTCCCTCGGCCCTTTTCCCCTCCTGTCCGTCCGATCCGGATAGGGTCCGAAAATACCCTAAATACGTTATTGACACTATTGGACCCTAAAAATCGAAACGTTATGGTAGGCCAGAATTTTCGTCCATCAATTACCAGACGCGAAAGGAGATCCATCACATGTTGAAATGGGCTGTCATCTTCCTGGTTATCGCCATCATCGCGGCCATATTCGGTTTCGGCGGCGTCTCTTCCGCAGCCGCGGGAATCGCCAAGATCATTTTCTTTATCTTTATCATCATCTTTGTCATCGCGCTGATCGCGGGCCTGGTGAAGCGGCCCCGGTGAGGCCGATCATCACGAGTCCCAAAGTCGTTTTCCAAAACATCGTAAAAGAAAGAGAAGGACCTTATGAGCGAACACGAATTTTTAGAACATCTCCGCCAAGATCACGAAGAGCAGAAGACGCTTGGCAAAAAGCTGAGTGAAGCGAAAGAGCCGGACGAACGGGAGCGCCTGCGAAAGCAGTTTTACGAGTCGCTGCACCCGCATATCATGGGCGAGGAGGCCTCTATCTTTCCGCGCCTCAAAAAGTCCGACGATGAAGAGGCGCGCGACGACAGTCTGGAGGGTCTGCAGGAGCATCATGTGGCCAAGCTCGTCCTGCGCGAGCTGATGGACCTCGAAACGAACAGCGATATCTTTAAGGCCAAGGCCAAAGTACTGGATGAGCTGAATCGGCACCACATCGAGGAGGAAGAAAAAGATATCTTCGGCCACTTGAAAAAGCAGTGCAGCAAGGAAGAGATGGACAAGCTGTTCAAGCAATACGAGGAGGCGGAGGAAGGCGCCAAGTCGTGAGGGTTCCCTCCAATGCCGCTTTTACATTCCAGACGGTAGCATATCCCGGCCGGTTGCAATGCGAAAACTTGGAAATTTCCCAATATCATAGAGTTGTCGAATCGTTCCGGCCGGGTGTATCACCTCCGGGATTGAAAACTTTTAATTCGTGAACCTGACTGGGCTGCGGTAGGGGAATAATGCGAGTGGTTATTGCCGCAGCGACCTCTCCCTTAATCCGGATGGAGGAACAATGCTGTTTTACTCGTGGCACAACCTGGGGCGGGTTTTCGTCGTCGGTATTCTGGCCTATGTCGGACTGGTGATTTTGCTGCGTATTTCAGGCAAGCGGACGATCGCGTCCATGAACATCTTCGATATGGTCGTGACCGTCGCGTTCGGATCGACCCTGGCTTCTACCATTTTGCCGCAAACCACGTTTCTGGCTGACGGTCTGCTGGCGCTGGCCGTTCTCATCGGGCTGCAATATGTCGTGGCTTTTTTCATCGTCCGTTCGAAGCAGTTTGCGCACCTCGTAAAAAGCGAGCCGACCTTGCTTTTGTACAAGGGAAGATTTTTCGATGAGGCCCTGCGGCGGGAAAGGTTGGAGCGGGAGCAGGTTCTGGCAGCGGTCCGCAAAAAAGGCCTTCTGGATGTATCGAAGATTGAAGCGGTTATTCTTGAAACGAGTGGGTCCATCAGCGTCATTCCCGAATCGGCCGAGGATGTCGGTCTGTCCAGTCTTCAGGGAGTGGTGAACTGGCCGGGGCCTAAAGAGAGGGGGCCGCAATAAGCAGGTTCGGTGCGGACCCGGCCATTAACCGGCCGGCGGCCAAGGACATTTCGCGCGACGCCTCTTTTTTTGTTTTGTATATCCGCTCAATTTACCGCCTCGGATTTGAGTCGATATAGATCGGCTGATTTCTGATTCTTACGCACTCCCCCAGACTGAATTCAACCATAAAAAAAATTAATCCGGCAATTCTCCTGGAATTTTTGTCCAAAACGTCCTTCGTTTAGTACCCGCCGAACACGTCTGTGTCGGGCAGAACGAGACCCGTTGGCTCGGCACCATGTGGTCAGGCGGAACGGCAATCGCGTGCTGAGCGATGGTTTTTTGTTGACAAGAGCTCATGCAATTGGGTAAACACTTGAAGTAATTGCAAGTATTGTCTTAACACAACCAGAATGGATAAGTCAGAGATGGGAAACAAACGTCATGTTCGCGCCGCAATGGCAATATTTTTCGCACTCTGCGTTGTGGGCTGTACCCTGAAGAGCGCCAAGGATAAAGACCTCGATGAGGTAGAACTGCTCGTATCGGCCGATTTCACTTACAAAGTTGCCGATACCGCCGCAACACTCGAAAAGTTGAACCGCTTGCCGCAGCGCAAGCTTTTGCGGCATGTTCGGCAGGACAAGGTCACCTATCTTTATGTTGATGTCGCTTCCTGCAATTGCGTCTACATCGGTGATGAAGCCGCCTTTCAGCGTCTCCGCCATCTGGAATATGAGGACAAAATCCTGGAAAAACAGGAAGAAGGGATCTGGGCCAATACAATCGAGTTAGAAGGTCTGGGGTTAGGCGGTTCAGGCTATGCCACGGATATCGGCGACGATGACTTTCCGAATTTCGAATGATTTTATTGGGAGACGCCCTGATTCTGGCCACCTATAGGCTTTATGATAAAGATTGTGACAAGGCCAGGGGAAGGTGGCTGTATAGTCCAACGCCAACGACCGATAACACAGCCAAAAACTTTTTCTTGAAGCCTATTTCTGGAAGAGTTCCTCTGGATTGTTCTACAGCTGGTTCTGGCAGCCGCGGTGCGTATGTTTGTTATAGCGAGATACAGAACCACCGCCCATTGAGGTCGGCTGCCGATAACGAAGCCGAGGAGAAACAGTGATGGAGCAAGTATCGACCCTGTTTATCCAAACATTCACGACCCTTCTGGCAATCATCAATCCGCTGGAAGCCCTACCGATATTTCTTAAACTCATGGACGGACCGTGGCAAAGCAGAGGCCCGTTGAGTGCCATGAATTAAAAAGAAAAAGGCTGCACAAGGACTGGCGGGTCTGGGTGGCTGTCATCCTGATGCTGGCCGCGATGATCATCTACGTTCTGACCCTGGATGACTCGCTTCTGGTGTTTGGCAGCGGGCCATCCCGTTAAGATCCCTTATGCTCCAGCACTACCTGGTTCTGGCCCAGGCGTTCATCGAGCACCTGGGGGGTGATGCGGAAGCCGCGCTGCGGCATTCCCTTGCCCTGGCACAGCCGATCCTGGATCATTATGGCTACCTGGCGGTTTTTGTCGCCATTCTGGTCGAAGGCTTCGGAATCCCGGCACCAGGCCAGACCATGCTGATGGCCGGGGCCGTTCTGGCTGCCCGCGGGGAAGTGTCCATTACGCTGGTTTTCGGCCTGGCCTTTCTGGCCGGTGTGCTCGGCAACAGCCTCGGGTATGGATTGGGGCGCTGGGGCGGCCGCTTGCTGCTGTCGAAGGTCGGCGTCAGTGAAACGCGCTTGCAGAAGATAGAGCGGCTGTTCAGCCGCTACGGCGGCGGGGTTGTGCTTTTCGGCCGATTCCTCGACGGTCTGCGCCAGTTCAACGGGATCGTGGCGGGTTCGCTGCAAATGCCCTGGTGGAGGTTCACCGTGTTCAACGCATTGGGAGCGATAGCCTGGACCGCGCTCTGGGGGCTGGGGATTTATTTCCTCGACAAGGACATCAAGACGGTCTTCAGCGTGTTTCATGCCATCGAACCATATGGTATAGGTGCCAGCCTGCTGGCATTGATCCTGCTGGTGCTTTATCTGCGGCGCGGCCGCAAGCACCGAGCGTCCAAAATTAGGCCGGACATCCATTGATTAAGTTCTAAGAAAAGGACCATCTCCGGCTTCAGCTCTCCTCGCGTTTCCGATTCTCTGAACGATCGGCGGTGGCGTATCCCTCCGGCGTCAGAAACGCGCTGGTTTTCAGCGTGTTCATATCGATCAGGCCGCTTGTGAACAAAGCCTTCAGTGCCGCCAGCGTGTCGCTGGGAGCAAGGGACAGAACCGCCACGATGTCGCTGATGTCCATAATTCCCGGCGGCCCTTTGAACTCCCACTCCTTGGCCAACACGGCCAGCACCTGGTTTTCCTCCGCGGTTTTCATTCGCCGCTCCCGGCATGTTTTTTGTTCAACTACCATTTGGTGATCGAAAGTTGTTGAATACGTGAAAGTGCAAAGATATCGATCCGATATTGAATGAATCTTCCTGATTTCCATCAGATAAACCCCCGGCTTTACCGGGGGACTTCTAAAGTTTGACAGTTCCGAAAAAATAGTGAAGCCACCTCGGACGTGAACCGTATTAAAGGAGCGGACTCACCAGGCGCAGCGTGTTCTCGAGAAAGCGCGGCCCGAATTTTCGGGTATTCCAGACCGCCGGATCGAGCCGGTCTGAGTCGTCGATGTAGGACTGCTGCAGTGCTCGCAGCTCGACGACGAACGCGGGCTCGTAGACGAAGAGTGACACCTCGTAGTTGATCCAAAGACTGCGCATGTCCAGGTTCACGGTTCCGAACATCGACATCGCGCCGTCGACCGTGATCGATTTCGTGTGCAGCAATCCACCGCGATAGAGATAGATTTCCACGCCGATGTCTAAAAGTTCGTCGTAGTAAGACCGGCTCGCGAAGCGGGTGAGAAGGGAGTCGACTTTCTCCGGCACGATCAGGGACACCTCGACGCCGCGGCCGGCTGCACCGCGCAGGGCATAGATCAACGCATCGTCCGGCGCCAGGTACGGGGTGGTGAGCACCAGTTCTTTACGGGCGGCGTTGACCAGCGCCAGCAGCATCTGAAGCAGTCCGTCGCTTGTCTGACCCGGACCCGATGGAACGACCTGGATGTCCGCCGACCCCTGCGGTTTAACCAACTGGAGGCCCGAACTCTCGATGAGGTCGCGCAGCGTCTCGCCGGTTTCGAGCGACCAGTCACCGATCATGGTGGCGGCCAGCGGGGCCACGACGGCGCCCTGGAGGCGGACCATGGCATCGACCCACTCGCCGACACCCGCCCCTTGCTTGAAGTAACGCGGATCGACCAGGTTCATACTCCCCGTCCAGGCCGTCTTGTTGTCGATGACGACGATCTTCCGGTGCAGACGCAGATCCGTGCGGCCGAAAAGAGTCCGGAAGACGCCCACCGGCAAGGCGGGCCGCAGCTGGACGCCGGCGCTCCTGAGCTGCTGCGGCTGCCGGCCTTTCCACCAAGGCCTGGCGCCGAGCGCATCCACCAGCAGACGGCAGGAAACCCCTCTTTCGGCAGCGCGGATGACAGCCTCCAGAACGTCGTCGGCCGTTCCGCCCTCGTTCCAGATGTAAAATTCCATCAAGACGCTCGACTCGGCCTCATCCACTTCCCGGGCGATGGTCTCGAGAACCTTGCGGGTATCGGAGAACAACTGAAAAGTGCTGCCATGGACGGTGGTGCTGCCCACGGTTTTCCGTCCGAGCCGGTCCATGCCTTTCGCGGCGGGCGCGTGACGCGACCAATCGACGTCGGTAAGGCCCTCCCGGAGCACGGCCTCCGAAATTTTCCTGAAGTCGTTCCGTAAAGTGCCGATCCCGCGCCGGCGCCGGCGGTCGATTCGACGTTCTCCGATTAATAGGTAGGTGAGCGCTCCGGCAAAGGGGAGCAGCGCCACCAGGAAGAGCCAGGCCAGCGCGACCCCCGGCGCCGGTCGCCGCATGATCACGCGGACGATGATCGCGACGACGATCAAGGAGTGGGCGACAAAGAGGGCGGACGACGGATAGTTGTAAAAGCTCATGCTGAGAACGGCGAAAGGTTTAAGGCCTTAGGTTCATGGAAAAAGGAAAGAGGTTCACGATAAATGGTTTAATAAAATCACGTTTAGCCGAGGTCCGGCGCTTGGCCTTTTTCAGGTTCGGGCGATGATCGGAGCCTTCTCCGAAAAGAAGGCCCCGCAGATTTTAAAGAGAAACATAGGTCCTGTTCGTCAGGTCTATCAGCCGATTTTCAGCACCAGCGCCCCACCGGTGTCGCCGGCGGCGCAGCCGGTGAACAGCATGTACCCGCCGCCCTTCAGCACGGTTTCCTCGATGCCCTCGATGATCAGGCGGGCCGCGGTGGGGGCCTGCGGGTGGCCGAAGACCAGCGAACTGCCGTAGTTGTTGAACCCGTTGACGTCGATTTTGAGTTGATCCGCCATGTAGACATCGTTGGCGGCAAACGGGTTGTGGGTTTTGATCACCTTGACATCGCCGACGCCGATGCCGGCCTTTTCCAGTGCCATTTGGGCCGCAGGCACCACGGCCATGGCCATGTGGGCCTTTTTGGCGCGATGCTGCCCGTAGGCGATCACCCTGATTTCGGCTGCCGGATCGGCGCTGAGCTCGCTCGCTTTCTCGCGGGTGGTCACCACGACCGCGCAGTTGCCGTCCGCCGGGTGGGTCTGGGAACCGAAGGTGATGACGCCGTCCGGCAGTACCGGCCGCAGCTTGGCTAATCCTTCGACCGTGGTTTCGGTCACGCCCTCGTCGGCTTCCAGCAGCAGGGTCTTCTTGCGCGACACCTTTACTTCGACCGGGAACATGTAGCGCTTCTGAAAAGCGCGGTCGTCCGCCAGGGCCTCCTGGTACTGTTCGTAACGCCGCAGGGTAACGGCGTCGCACTGCTCGCGGCCGAGCCCGAATTCCTTGGCCACGTTTTCGGCGGTCTGAATCATGGCGGTGCCGCCCCAGGGATCCAAGTTGAAATGGTCCATGACCCAGTTCTCGGAGATGACCTGGCCCCCGGGGCCCATCGGGTTCGGCCAGACGGTGTGAGGGCCGTTGGAGCAGCGGTCAACGGCCAGCGTGTAGCAGTTCTCGTACATGCCAGTTTCGATGCCGACCGCGGCCTGAAAGATACCGGTGGTGGAGGTGGAACAGGCCTGGCTGATCAATAGGCCGGGGGTGTTCACGGCCCCGATCAGGGCCGCGGCCCAAGGGCCGCCGTAGAACATTTTCGGCTGGCCGACGGTGAGTCCCAGGATCAGGTAGTCGAACATCCCGGCGTCCCATTTCTTTTCCGCCAGCCAGCGTTTGCTCGTTTCGGCCCCGAGCGTGATGGCGTTCTCGTTCGCCAGCGTTCCCTGCCAGCGGGCGAACGGCGTGCTGTAATAACCGCCATAGGGTATGAAAGCCTTGGTCAACATGGTTTTTCCTCCGTTTGGTTTCGGGGTTTTAAGTTTTAGGTCTTAAGTTTTAAGCAGCCACGGTCTATTGGCCGCTATAAACGTATGGATGCCAAATCTGTAGGGGCACGGCGCGCCGTGCCCTACGAATTGTCGTCACCGCATGGGCGGCAGAATTTTTCCCTCAATTTGCGATGCAATATCTTGCCGGTCGGCGTGCGCGGCATGTCGTCGGCGCGGATGAAAACAACTTCTTTCGGCCGCTTGAAGCCGGAGAGTTTGTTGCGGCAGCACTCCGTGATAACCGACTCGTCGATATCCTTTTCGCTGACGCCCGGTTTCGGCACCACCACCGCCACGACCTTTTCGCCCCATTTTTCGTCCGGCACCCCGATGCAGGCACAGTCGAAAACGCACTCGTGGCTGCCCACGGCTTCCTCTACCTCGCTGGGGTAGACGTGCTCGCCGCCGGTGATGATCATGTTGTCCTTGCGGTCGACGATTTCGTAAAACCCGTCGGCGCCGCGCCGGGCCATGTCGCCGGCCGAAAACCAGCCGTCGCGAAACGCCGCGGCGGTTTTCTCCGGCAGCTTGTAGTATTCCTTGAACAGCATCGGCCCGCGCGAATACAGCTCGCCGACCGCACCGACCGCGACTTCCGCGCCATTTTCGTCTAGCAGCCGGACAAAATCGGTCCCCAGGCTCTCGAAGCCGATCGAGCCCAGCTTGCTCATCTGGTGCTCGGGTTTGAGCACCGTCACGATGCCGGCCTCGGTCGAGCCGTAACCCTCGTAAAGTTCGACGCCGGGAAAGAATTCCATGATCGCCAGCTTCATGCTCTTTCTGACCGGCGCCGAGGAGCAGAGCAGCTTGCGGATCGATCCGACGTCGCGCCGGCGTTCTTCGGCAGTCGTGTTCAGGATCAGGTTGTAGTGGGTCGGAATGAGCGAGACGAAGGTGACCTTCTCGCGCTCGATGATCTGCAGAATTTCCGGAGCCTTGAAGGACTGGGCCGGATGGATGTAGACCGTGGCGCCGATGTAGATGAAGGTAAAGGTGAAGAAAGTGGAATTGATGTGGCACAACGGCATGACGTTCAGGCAGATATCATGCTCGCTGAACCCGAAATCAACGGCGTTGATCAGGTAGAAAGAGATGTGGGATTCGTGGGTGCGCACCACGCCCTTGGGCTTTCCGGTCGTGCCGGAGGTGTAGATCAGGATCCAGGTGTCTTCGGGCTTCACGTCCGCCTGCGGTTCGTCTTCCGGGGCATCCGCGATCAACTCGTCATACGGGCGGTAGCCTTCTTGAGGCTCGCCGACGACGATGAAATTATTTGCCGGGATGTTTTTCAGATCGGCCCTGATCGCGGCCATCGCGGGCGCGAACTGGTCGTGAACCACCAGAGCCCTGGCATCGGAGTCGCCGATGATGTAAGCCGCTTCGATCGGGGTCAGCCGGAAGTTGATCGGAACGATCACGATGCCGGTCTTGGCCGTTGCCAGGTAGAGTTCGATGATCTCGATGCTGTTTTCAAGGAATACGGCCAGCTTGTCGCCTCTGGAAAGCCCCAATGCCGTCAGGCCGTGGGCCAGCCGGTTGACGCGGACGTTGGTTTGCGGGTAGGTGAAGCTGCGCCGGAAGTCCTTCAGACACACCGTGTCGGGAAATTTTTTGGCGTTGACTTTCAGGTTCTGCCCCAGGTTCATCCAGCAGGCGGTCATGAGTGTCCTCCGATAAAAGAATGGCGAAAGGCGAAAGGTTAAAGGCAAAAGGAAAAAAAGGTCTGAGGTTCAAGGTTTAAGGCTCAAGGTTTAAGGCAAAAGGCTAAAGGCCAAAGGTGAAAGAAAAAGCTAAAAACTATAATTGCTTTCATCCTTCAACCCTGAACCTTTGAACCTCTGAACCTTGAACCATAAACCATAAACCTTGTACCGTTACCCTACATGCTTATCCTGGCATCCACCACGACGGCGCCGTCTTCGAAGGCCATGACCGGGTTCAGGTCCATTTCCTTTATGGCCGGCAGGTCCGAGACCAGTTGGGACAGGCGCAGGATCAACTCTTCCAAGCGGTCGCGATCCACGCCCGTGCGGCCACGGACGCCTTGCAGCAGCGCGGCACCTTTGATTGCACCCAGCATCTGCCTGGCTTCGGCGGTGCTCAGCGGGGTGAGATCGAAGACGACGTCCTTCAAGACTTCGACGAAAATGCCGCCCAGTCCGAACATGATCAGATGGCCCAGGCCTTCTTCGGCCTTGGCGCCCAGGATGACCTCCAGGCCGCCGGGCAAAAATTTCTGCACGAAGAACCTGAGGTCTGCGGCCGAAATCTTTCGTTGCATTTCCGTCGCTGCCGCGCGCACGGCGGCGCCATCGGCGAGGTTCACCGCCACGGCGCCCATGTCGCTCTTGTGAACGACAGTCGCGGCGTCGGCCTTGACCACGACCGGAAATCCGATGGCGGCGGCGGCCGCGGCCGCTTCATCCGCGTTGGCGGCCATCCGCCATTCGGCGGTCGGGATGCCGTAGGCTTCCAGGATCTCGTAGACTTCTGCCGCCGAGAGGCTCCGGCGGCCGGCCTCCTGCGCCTTTGACAGGATGTCCAGGCCTTTTTGGCGGTCGATGTCGCCAAAGGTCTTCAACTCACCGGTGTCGCGGGTGCGAAGCGCGTGATAGCGGACCAGGGCCGCCATGGCCCGCGCCGCCTCGCCGGGCAGGCTGTAGCAGGGCACGCCGCCGTCTCGCAGGATGTCGACCACCGCGGCCCATTGTTGGCGGTCAGTCATCAGGTTGCAGACCAGCGGTTTTTTCTGAAGCCGGCTGACCGCCACGATTTCACGCGCGATGCTCTCGTTGTCCACGAAAAAGGGGGTGACGAAGTTGACGAAGATGGCATCGAACTCATCGTCCGCCAGCATGGCATCCATGCCGGCCCGGTAGTGGGCGGCCGTGCCGGTGGCCAGAACGTCGATCGGGTTTCTGACCGAGGCCTCCGGGTAAAGCGTTTCGGTCAATTTCGCCGCGGTCTCTTCTGGAAGGGTGGGCAGCCGGCAGCCGGCGCCGACGAACACATCGGTGGCGATCACGGCCGGGCCGCCGGTGTTGGTGATGATGCCGATGCGGTTGCCGCGCGGGATCGGCTGGGTGGCGAAGGCGGCCGCGGCCTGGATCAACTCGCCTTCGTCGGTGAAGGTGACCACGCCCGCTTTTTTGAATATCAGATCGGTGGCCAAATCCTGCTTGGCCAGCCCGCCGGTGTGCGATGCGGCCGCCTTGGCGCCTTCGGCGGTGCGTCCGGCCTTCATGGCCAGAATCGGCTTGCGGGCGGCCACGTCGCGGACGGCCTGCAGGAAGTTGGACGAGTCCCTGAGCCCTTCGACATAGGTGACGATGACGCGCGTGCCGTCGTCCCGGCCCAGGTAGCGGATGATTTCCGGGATGGTGATATCGCAGGCATTGCCGTTGGAGGCATAGATGCGGGTGCCGACGCCCATGGCCGCGAAGCCCTGGTGGATGACCTCGGCCACGCCGCCGCTCAGCGCGACAATGGAAATATATCCGGGCTCGGGCTTGGTGAACGTGAAGTTGCAGTAGGCCCGGATAGCGGGATCGGAATTGATGATGCCCTGGCAGTTGGGCCCCAGGATGCGGATGCCGTACTTGGCGGCGCGGGCCAAGAAATCCGTTTCGATGGCCTGACCTTCGGCACCGGTTTCCGAGAAGCCGCCCGAGTTGATGATGATGTTTTTAACGCCTTTTTTGCCGCAGTCTTCCACGGCCTGCGGCACGAACTTGGCCGGAATCACCATGTGCACGACGTCGATGCCGTCCGGACACTCGCCGATGCTCTTGAAGGCTTTGAGTCCGCGGATCTCGTCCGCTTTGGGGTTGATGGGATAAATCTCGCCCTTGAAGCCGAAATCGATCAGGTTCTTGATCACCCGGTTGCCGATGGAAAGTTCCTTGCTCGACGCACCGATCACGGCGACTTTCTTGGGCCGGAATAAGGATTCCAGCATTGTCTTGGCCCTTTCTTTATTGGTGTTGCCGGTTGAGCCCGTTAGGCCGGTTAAACGGGTTTATCAATTAAAGGATGTTATCGATTTTATCGTCGTTTAGAGTTTCCATTTCAGGCTAAGCCTTTCTTTCTTCGAGCTGCTCGATGAAGGCTTCGACGTTGGTCTTGGTCTGTTCGTCGGACACCAGGCGCATGTCGTTGAGGTCGCCGTTGATGATCAGGCTCGGGACGCCGGTGATTTCCTCCATGCGCTGGGGCATGCCGTAGCGGCAGTTGGAATTGTTGGGACAGGTCTTGGCATCGTGGTAGATAATCCCGTCCACCTTGAAAAAGGCGAGCATGTCTTTGATGTACTTCTCCTTGGCCTCGTCGGCGCGCGTGATGAAAAGCTCGGTGTAGGCCCGCGCCATGCTCCTGAACGGGTCCTCCGGGTCGAAGGCCTTGAAGATCCAGCTGTTGCAATAGGTCGAGGCCAGCACGCAGGTGCCCAGTTCGGCAAACATCTTGGAGTGGGCGCTGAGACGGCCCCAGACCGGCATGCCTTCCCAGTAGATCCGGAAGCGCTCGCCCTCGATTGCGGCCTCACCGTTGGCGATGCGCTCCTTCATCTCCGCCAGCAGCAGCTGATAGTAGTCCACCGCGGCCTGGGTGCCGCGCAGCACCACCGCCGGTCCCATCTGGATGGTGCCGTCATAGAAGGTCAACGGCGAGGGCAGGCTGGCGGCGGTGTCGAGGACTTGCTTCCACAAATCCGAGCACCGGCGCGAGAGCCCCAGGACCCGCTTCAGTTCCGCCATGTCGAAGGTGTTGCCGGAGATTTCCTCCAGCGGCGGGATGAGGGCCTCCATCTGTCGGGCGATCGAATCGACGTGCTTGTCGGAAACTTCGCCGATGCCGCGGTGGGTGTGGATGCCGAGCAGCGGGACCTTGAATTCGCGGGCGTACCAGGCAAACCAGTCCTGCACGTCGCGGCACTGGTTGGTGTTGTAAACCAGCACGTCCGGCCGGGGGACGGATTCGATTCCCGGGTAGGCCTTCGACAGCGGCGTGGTGCCCTTCAGATAAGCGCCCACGTCGGCCGTCAGGTAGGAGCAGATGTCCGGCGAATAGCCCACGGCGTTGGCCGCCGGAATCAAGTCCGTCGCCGCGCGGGTTGCCCCGAGCATCGCACCGTGGTTTTCGGGGAAGTGAACCAGAAAGCCCATCGACCGCAGGATCTCGGCCGGTCCCACACTCGTGCACCAGGCGATCTTGCGGCTGCGGCTCTGCGAGGCGTCGTTCAATTCGTAGAAATATTCGGCCATGATACGGCCCATTTCCCGGGAGGCCTTGATCGGTTTGCGCAGGATCTTTTTTTCTTCAGCCATGATGTGTTCCTTTCGAGGGCCCTGCGGGCCCGTTTGTGTCGGTTAAGTCAGTTTGTCAGTTTGTTAGGTCAGTTTGGTCAGTTAGGATAGTTCCCTATCCGTCAGTTCAAGGGTAATCGGCCGCATGGAACGGACTATGCTGTCCGTGCAATTCTCAGGACCTTTAAACGTTAAAGGCCTTAATGACAATGCACTCGTCCCGAAGCGGTCGGAATATTACGGGAAAAGGCTCTTTTGGGCCGGTAAAAATAATTTTTCAGCCTGAAAACCTTATTTTCACCCGTCGGCGAACCGACCCAACTGACCAAACTGACTTAACCGACAAACCGACAAACTGACTAAACTGACTAAACTGACAAAACCGACTAAACTGACCTAACTGATCATTTCATCGCGTACAGCGCCGCGCCGATGGCGCCGGTCAGCTGCGGGTGTTCCGGCACCAGGATGTCGCGGCCCAGGATCTCCCCGGCCATGTTGACCAGGTAGGGGTTGTGCTCGACCACCCCGCCGGTCATCACCACGTTCTCGGTCAAGGCGTCCATCTCGAGCACCCGCTTGATCACCGAGTAAAAGACCCCTTTGACGATGTCGGTCACCAGCTTGCCGCGCCGGATGTTTTCGAGTACTTCGGTGGCGGAGAAAACCGTGCAGAAACTGCCGAGCTTGACCATGTTTTCGGACCGGCGGGCCAGGGCGTCCATGTCTTCTAAGGGGATATCGAGTCGGGCTGACATTTCCTCCAGGAAGGCGCCGGTCCCGGCGGCGCACTTGCGGTTCATCTTGAATCCGGTGCGGCGGCCTTGGCCGTCGAGCTTGATGACCTTGTTGTCCTGGCCGCCGATGTCGATGATGGTGATCGATTGCGGAAAATACCGGTAGCAGCCTTTGGCGTGGCAGCCGATCTCGGTCCGGGAGTCGTCGGCAAAGGGTACGGTGTTACGGCCGTAACCGGTCGACACGGCCCACTGAATCGCTGCGCGCGTCGCGCCGGCCATGTCGAGCGCGGTTTTCAAGCAGGCGGCCGCCGTGGCCGGAAAGTCGGTTCCGGATTTTTTGACGGCGAATCCCACCAGATTTCCGTCCGGGTCGAGGACGGCGACTTTCGTGCGCGAAGAGCCCACGTCCGCCCCCACGAAAAGATGACGAGCCGGGTTTTGATCGGGAGGCATCAAAATTTCGATTCCAGCCCCTTGACCAACGCCCGCAGGGTCGTGTTGAAAGGGGTTTCGATGCCGGCCTGGCGGCCGTAATCGACGAACTTGCCATTGATGAAATCGACTTCGGTCCGGCGTCCGGCCTCGATGTCCATGAGCATCGAGGGCTTGTGAGCACCGGCCTTGCCCATGTAGTCGATGGCGTGGGGATAAAAATTCCAGCCCAGCTCGATTTCGTTGGCCCGGGCGACCTTAACGCACTCTTTGATCAGCGCATCGACGATCGGAAAGACGATCGGATCGGTCATGGCCCGGGCCATGGTCAGGCCCGTCACGGCGCACACCGGGTTCATGCAGGCGTTCAGGATGGCCTTGCGCCAGACCATCGAGATGATCTGGCCGGTGTGGTCGGTGGCGAGGCCGCAGTCCGAGAGCGCTTCGGCAATGGCGCGGGCCGCTGGCGCGGACTGCGCATCGAGTTCCTGCAGGTAGTGCGGCGGGTGGTGAAACGGCATGCGCACGTGACCTGGTGCCGCCAGCCCGCAACCGTAGTTGACCACGGCCCGCATGATCGATTTTTCCCCGAGGACATCGGCGAAGACCCGCTCGGTGTCGATGCCGTTCTGCCAGCTGACCACGTAGAGGCCCTCGCGATGAAACCCCTCGACGGCCGAGGCGATCAGCGCGTTGGCGTTGGCCTTGACGGTGATGAAGATCACGTCCGGCGGATTCGCCCCCAGGTCGTCGATGCTGGTGGTCACCCGGGACACGGTTTGCTGCAGGTTCTCGGCCCCCTCGATGATGATGCCCGGCTTCAGGGCCGGTTCGATCAACTCGGGGACGACATCGCACAGGGTGACATCATGCCCCTTGCGGGCCAGAAAAGCCGCCACGATGCATCCCACCGGTCCGGCCCCCACCACGGCGAACTTCTGCGGGCGAAAATCGGCTTTTTCATTCATGAGTCCCTCCCATCTTTCTCGGCTGATGCCGGCAACTGCCTCTATCTGAGCTGCTTGGGCCTTTCATCGACCACGCGCAGGGCCTTGCCTTCGCTGCGGGCGAGGGCTTTCGGTTCGACGAGTTCGACTTCGACGCCGATGCCCATGTTGCCTTTGATGTGGGCACCGATTTTACCCTCGACCTCGAAGCGCTTTTCGCGGCCGATTTCGTAGATTTCCTTCTTGCCCTCGACCTGGATCACCAGCTGGTCCAGGTAGCCTTTCTTGCGAACGAGCAGGCGGTACTGGGGCTCGACCTCTTCGATGTCGAGCAGCAGGGCCTCGATCTGGGAGGGAAAAACGTTCACGCCGCTGATGATCAGCATGTCGTCGGTGCGTCCGAAAACCTTGTCCATCTTGAGGAAGGTCCGGCCGCAGGCGCATTTTTCGCGGCGCAGCCGCGTAATGTCCTTGGTGCGGTAGCGGATCATCGGCATGGCGCGGCGCTGCAGGGCGGTGAAGAGCAGCTCGCCCCTTTCGCCCGGTGGCACCGGTTCGAACGTCTGCGGATCGACGATTTCGGCCAGGAAGTGGTCTTCGTTGATGTGCAGCCCATCCTGAGCCTCGCAGTCGAACGCCACCCCCGGCCCCCCCAGCTCCGTCAGCCCGTAGGCCTCGTGGGCCTTGATGCCCATGCGCTCCTCTATTTCATCGCGCATTTGCGTCGTCCAGGGTTCGGCGCCGAAGACCCCGACGCGCAGGACCAGCGACCGGATGTCGACCTTGAGTTCCCGGGCCCGCTCGGCAATGGTCAGGGCGTAGGACGGCGTGCTGCACAGCACCGTCGTCTTGAAGTCTTTCATGATCGTGATCTGCCGTTCGGTCAGCCCGGAGCTGGTCGGCACGACCGTACAGCCGATCGACGAGGCCCCCTGGTGAAAGCCGAGACCTCCGGTAAACAGTCCGTAGCCATAGGCATTCTGGAGCATGTCTTCCTTGCGGACGCCGGCGGCCCATAGGTTGCGGGCCATGCACTCGCTCCACTGCGCGAGGTCCTCGGCTGTGTAGGGACCGGTGATCGGCTTGCCGGTCGTGCCCGAAGAGGCGTGCACCCGCACCACATCCTTGAGGGGAACAGCGCACAGGTCGAAGGGGTAGTTGTCGCGCAGATCGGTTTTCTGGGTCATGGGCAGTTTGGCGACATCTTCGAGGCTGGTGATGCTCTCGGCCGTGATGCCCGCTTCGGCGAGTTTTTTCCGATAAAAGGGGATCCGCTCGGCCACCCACCCGACAGTCTCCTTCAGCTTTTCCAGCTGAAATTTCTGAAGTTCCTCCACCGGCAGGCATTCAAAAGCATCGTTCCAGGGCATTGGCGCTCCTCCTTGTTGAGTGACGGCTGCCGGGGCGCGCTTTGACGCATCGACAGCCCAAAACGTGAATGATGAATGGAACCGGCTCTATCGATGAGTTTCCGCGGCTCGGGCACCACCGTTTTGGGGTGCTGTCAACGAAATGGCCGGCTCAAGCCGCCTGTGCGGCGGCGGTGTAGCCGAGTTCAAAGGCCTTCAGGTTGCCGGCCAAAAATGCCGGCTTGGTCTTGCGCTGCATGGCCTCCTTGACCTGGTCGGTCGCGAGCGGCAGGACGCCGGTCTGGATCAGCGCCCCCAGCAAGACCATGTTGACGGCCAGCGGGTTGCCGGCCTCCTCGGCCAGCTTGGCGGCATTGAAGGCGATCAGTTTGGCGGTCTTGGCCCTGATCAGGTCCTGCAGCTGTTTCAGGTCGGGATAGACGCCCTTGCCGATGTTGACGGTAAAGGGCATCAGGGGGGCCAGGTTGGTGATGACCACGGTACCGGTGTTGCATTTATTGAGGGCCCGCAGGGTTTCGGCCGGCTCGAAGCCGACCAGGATATCGGCCTCGCCGTCGGCGATGATCGTGCTGCGCGCATCGCCGAAAATCAGGGCCGATTCCACCACTCCGCCTCTTTGGGCCATTCCGTGAATTTCACTCATCTGCAGCGGAATGCCGGCCATCAAGGCCGCTTCACCCAGCACGCTCGAGGCCAGCAGGTTGCCCTGGCCGCCGACCGCGACGATGATCAGTCGAGTTGTCTTCATATAAATTTTCCTTCGAAAAATTTATGCCATTTCAAAGCAAACTCTAAAGCGTTTTCTTCTCCTTGAGCGGCAGAATGGCGTTTTCGGGGCAGATCTGGGCGCAGAGGGCGCAGCCCGTGCAGAGGTTGGCATCAATTTTGATGCGCTCGTTCCAGACATAGAAGGCCGGACAGGCGAGATTGTCCATGCAGTCACGGTGATTGCGGCACTTGTCGGTCACCTCGAACGGTTTGCGGGCCGGCAGCTTGAGGCTCTTGGCATACAGGGCGCAGGTCTCCTGGGAGATGATCACCGAAACGCCCTTGAAGTCGATGGCCGAGCGGATGGCCGCGATGCTCTTTTTGACTTTGTAGGGCTTGACGACCGTGACGTGCGGAACGCCGATCGCGCGCACGACCGCCTCGATCGACACCCGCCCGAAGCCGTCCATGCGGAGTTGCTGCATGTCGACGCCCGGATGCGGCTGGTGGCCGGTCATGGCCGTGGTGCCGTTGTCCAGAATGATCAGGGTGAAATTGTGGTTGTTGAACACGGCATTGATCAGGCCGGGAATGCCCGAATGGAAAAAAGTGGAATCGCCGATAAAGGCGATCACCTTCTTGTCGGTGACCCGGGAAAACCCGCCGGCGGTGCCCGTCGAAGAGCCCATGCAGATCAGAAAGTCGGCGGAGGACAGCGGCGGCAGCAGTCCGAGCGTGTAGCAGCCGATGTCGGTCGGATAGATGGTCTCCAGGCCCTCGGCCGCCTTGCGGACCTCGTAGAACGTGGCGCGGTGCGAACAGCCGGCGCAAAGGGTCGGCGGTCGCTGGGGAATTTCAGGTACGTCACCCAGATCGGGCATGGCCGGTGGTTCGTGCGCCACGCCGAAATAGGCGGCCAGAACGCTTCTGACCTGCGCCGGGTTGTACTCGTAGAGCCGCGAGAAGAGATCGGGCGCCTTGCCGGCAATCGGCAACGTCAGCCCTTCTTCCTGGGCCAGGGCCTTGACGGCTTCCTCCAGGTAGGGCTCGCCCTCCTCGACCACCAACACCTTTTCGCAGCCGCGCAGATAATCTTTGATCAGCTGCGGGGGCAGGGGATGGGAAAATCCGATGCGCAGCACCCGCACCCGCTCCGCGATTCCCAACTCCTCGACGGCGTCGCTGACGTAATTGTAGCCGACACCGCTGCAGACGATCCCCCAGGCGCCTTGGCCTTCGAGGAAATTGTAGCGCGAGGTTTCGGCCCGCTGCATCGCGCTGTCGTAATTCTTGAGCAGCTTGACGTGCAATTTGCGCGACACCGCCGGAACCGTCACCAGGTTCATCGGGTCCTTGATGAAGTCGCCGCGGGTGATCCGCTTTCTTAAGCTTCCGAGTTCCACGATGCCGCTGGAGTGGTTGATGCGGGTGGTTGTTCGGAAAAGAACCGGCTCCTGGAGTTCTTCGGATAGATCGAAAGCGTCGGCCACCATCTCTTTGGCTTCGCGCACCGAGGAGGGCTCGAGCATCGGCAGTCCGGAGAGCTTGGCGTAATAGCGGTTGTCCTGTTCGTTCTGGCTGGAGAACATGAAGGGATCGTCGGCGGTCAGCACCACCATGCCGCCCTTCACGCCGACATAGGCCAGGGTCATCAGCGCGTCGGCGGCGACGTTCAGGCCGACGTGCTTCATGACGCACATGGAGCGCACACCGGCGTTGGCGGCGGCGGCGGAAACCTCCATGGCGACCTTTTCGTTGGTGCTGTACTCGAAGTAGAGATCGCTCTCGCGCGACATCTGGAAAAAGTTGAGGGAAAGTTCCGAGGACGGGGTGCCGGGATAGGTGCTGGTGAAGGCGACGCCGGCCTCGATCGCGCCCCGGGCAATGGCCTCGTTGCCGAGGAGCAGCATTTTCTCGCCGGGATTGTCGGTCAGAAGTTTATGCATGGCGGATTCCTGGAAAATAGTTTTAAGTATTAAGTTTTAGGTTTTAAGGTTTAAGGTCTAAGTTTGGTCAGTTTGGTCGGTTTTGTCAGTTGAAGGATGGAATCGATTTCATAAACCAGGCGCTTAAAATTACATGGCTGCAACGATCCGTCACGATAATGCACCGGTGCCCCGATGGACCCTCGCGCATAACAACCGATTCTATCGTAGGGGCGAAAAATCTTTCGCCCCGGAATCTAGGACCAGACCCGATGACACTACCGTCCTAAAAACCCAATGCGGACCAAACCGACCAAACTGACCAAACTGACTCAACTGACCAAACTGACTAAACTGACCAAACTGATTCTCGACCCTCAGGGCACCATGATGGGGCGCTGATGAATTTGGCGGTTGTGGACCATTTCGAAAACCGTGTTGATCTCGGCCAGGGGAAAGGTCTTGGCGAACGGGCCGAGCCGGACCTTGCCCGCCAGCACCAGGTCGAGCACCGGCTGGTAGTATTGCGGCTGGCAGCCCCAGTTGCCGCGCGCGGTGGCGTGAAAGGCCATCAGGTTCGAAAGCCGGATATCGACTGTGTCCATCGTGAAGCCGACCACCGCCAGCGAGGCCCCGTAGGTCAGCAGTCCGAAAGCCGTTTTCTGCCCGGCTGCCGTGCCCGAGGTCTCGAAAATCTTCCATTCGGTCCGCCGCCGGCCCTGCTCCTTGACGAAGTCGGATACCGCTTTGCGCAGGTCCTTGAACGGCATTTCACGCGCGTTGAAGGTCCGGTCGACATACGGCGCGAGGGCCTCGAGCTTGGCCGCATCGACATCGATCGCCACCACGGCGGCCCCGAAGCTCTTGGCGACCTGGGCGCCGAATCCGCCCACGCCGCCCACGCCGACGAAGATGGCCGTGTCTTCGGCGCCCAGTTGCGATTCGATCACTGCCTGGTAGGGTGTGGTGACCGCATCGGCGATGACCGACAGTTCGGCCAGCGACACGCCGGAGCGGCCTTCGGGACTGCCGTCGGCATTCAGCGGTACTTCACAGAGCTGGTTGGCCGGAACGATAATGTGAGAGGCGAAACCGCCCTGAATATCATTGCCGGGCATTTTCTGGGTGGCGCAGATATTTCCCAAGCCGCGCTGGCAGACGTCACAGGACCCGCAGGGCATCACGGCCGGCACGATGACGGCCTTATCGGCCCAGCGCTCGGCACCCTTGCCGCAGGCGTCCACCATCCCGCTGATTTCGTGTCCCAGGGTCAGGGGCAGGGGTGATTTGGTCCGCACGCCGTCGTAGTAAAACCCGAGATCGGTGTGGCAGACACCGCAGCCGACCACGCGCAGCAGGACTTCTCCTGCGGCCGGTTGCGGCAGCGGGCTTTCGACCCGTTCGAGCGGTTTTTGAGGTGCGACCATTTGCCAGGAAGTCATCGTCATGCTTCATTCTCCTTTTTATAGGCTTTAAGATAAAGGTTTTGACTGTGTTATCGGTCGTTGGCGTATGACGAATACAGCCGCCTCCCTCTATCCTCGTCAAAACCTTCATCTTAAAGCCTATAAGAGATCGGTTGAGGTTTTGACTGTGATATCGGTCGTTGCGTTTTACATCCCCTTGTACTCCGGTTTTTTGCGTCCCATGGCGGTCAGCCCTTCGAGGGCGTCGGCGGTCGAAAAGATTTCCTGCAGGTGCCCCAACTCGATCTCAACGGCGTCGCGCATCGGCTTGTCGACCTGCCGGTCGATGATCTCGTTGGCGATCTTGAGGGCCAGAGGCGCCTTGTACCCGATGACCTTGGTCGTTTTGGCGGCCAGGGCCTCTTCGACGCCTTGCGGGGGATTTCCGGCCAGCAGCCGGGCCGACGTTGG
Source organism: uncultured delta proteobacterium (assembly GCA_963728055.1). Classification (GTDB taxonomy): domain Bacteria; phylum Desulfobacterota; class Desulfobacteria; order Desulfobacterales; family SG8-13; genus JARFQH01. Next base: position 145,533 of record CAVSIM010000007.1, read on the forward strand.
CGCCGGAGCCCATGGCGGCCAGGGGCTTGAATTTTTCGGGGATGTCGCGCCGGCGGACCTTGTCCGGCAGGCCCTCGGCCACCAGCGCTCTGATGGCCGCATCGACCTCGGCCGGCGCCACCAGGCGATTGACGATTCCCAGGGCATGGGCGTCTGCGGCACTTATTGCGGCGCCGGTGAAGATATAATAGCGGGCCAGTTCCGGGCCCACCTGACGGGCCAGGCGCAGCATGCCGCCCAGACCGGGAAAAATGCCGATCCCGGTTTCCGGAAATCCCAGGGACCCGGCCGGGGTGGCGACGATCGCCTGGCAGGCCAGCGCCAGTTCACTGCCGCCGCCGAGCGAAAGACCATCCAGCAGGGCGATGGTCGGCTTGGGTGAATTTTCGATGTCGAGCAGCAGTTCGTGCCCCTTGCGGGTGAAGACGGCAATGTCGGCGATTTGGCCGGCCTTGATCTTGCGGACGAAGTAGCGGATGTCGGCGCCGGCCACAAAGGCCTTGCCGGCCCCCTGAAAGACGATCGCTTTTACGGCCGGGTCCTGTTCGGCCGCGGCGAACCGGGCGGCCAACTGGGCCACCACGGCTTCGTTCAGGGCGTTCATGGCTTCCGGGCGGTTGATGGTGATGGTGGCGATGCCGTCTTTGACAGCCAGATCGACCACGGTGAACTCGAAGGGTTTTCCGGCGGCCTTTTGGCGGGTGAGGATTTCGGGCATGTGAAAATCCGGGTAATTGTCGGCCACGGCCGCCACGGCCGCACAAGTTTTGTCGATGCCGATCTTGTTCATGATTTCGAAGGGGCCCATGATCCACCGCAAACCGATCTTGGCCCCGCGATCGGTGTCCTCGATCGAGGCCACCCCTTCATCGACCAGGGTGGCGGCCACCCCGAGGCAGACGCCATAGAAGCGGTCGATAACCGGCTGAAGCTTCGATTCATTGGCCGCACCGGAGAGGTCCCAGTTGACGCCTTTTTCCTTCTGGGCCTTCAAGGCTTGGCAGGGGGCGTAAAAAGGCCCCAGTTCATTGCCCAGGGTGGTGGCGGCGTGCACCGCGATCGGGATTCCGGTGACGTTCATCAACTCGAAGGGACCCATCCCGATTTTAAAGGCCCGCTTGGCGGCCTCTTCGATGGTCGGGATGTCGGCCAGATTTTCTTCGAGCATGCGGGCGGCTTCGTTCAAGAAGGGCACGAAGAAACGGTTGACGGCAAAACCGGGCGCGTCCTTGACCACGATGGCGGTCTTGCCGTGCAGCTTGGCCGCCAGAAGCGATTTCTCGATTGTTTCCGGGCTGGTCGTCTCGTGCGGAATGACCTCCAGCAGGCGGTTTTTGGCCGGATGGTAGAAATAGTGCAGGCCGATGAAGCGGTCGGGTCGATCGGTCTGCGCGGCAAACTCGCGCACGTAGAAGCTCGACGTGTTGGTGGCCAGGATGGTTTTCGGCGCGCAGAGCCGGTCCAATTTTTGGAAGAGATCGGACTTGACGGCCTTGTCCTCGAAGACCGCTTCGATGATCAGATCGGCATCGGCCACCGCGCCGGGATCGGTGGTGCCGGTGATCCGGGCGGCGATCTGCTCGGCTTGTTCGGCTGAAAAAAGCTTGCGCTCGACGCCCTCCTGCAATGTCCGGCGGATATTTTTCAGGCCGCGCTGGACGAACTCGTCCTGCATGTCCACCATGACGACGTCGATCCCCTCCTGGGCGATTTTCTGGACAATGCCGCTGCCCATGTTACCGGCACCGATCACGCCGATTTTTCTGATCTGAGACATGTGACCTCCGATGAAAAAGGCTAAAGGCTAAAGACAAAAGGTTAAAGGCAAAAGGCTAAGGGCCAAGGGCATTGGTACGTCTGCTTGCATGATAATTGTTAATTTCGGGCGCTGTTTCCTTGTGCCATCTGCCGTGTGCCTTTCGCCGTTGGTCGTGAGCCGTCGTTTTACTTGTTCTTCCATTCCGGGCGGCGTTTTTCCTCGAAGCTGCGGATGCCTTCCTGCGTGTCCCGGGTCTTCATCAGCACGTTGAGGAAAAGGTCGCTGACACCCTCGAGGGCCGGCCTGAAATCGAGGCCGAGATGTTTTTTGACGGCGCGTTTGTTGAGACGGATAATCAGCGGGCTGGCGGTCCGGATGTCACCGGTGATCTGATCGAGGGTGGCGGTCAACTGGTCGTCATCGGCCAGATGGCCGACCATGCCCATCTGCCAGGCCTCCTCGGCGCTGTAGCGCCGGCCGGTCGTGCAGACTTCGATGGCCCGGGCGGGGCCGACGAGCTGGGGCAGGCGGATGGCCGCAAAGGGCGGGAAGAAGCCCAGCTTGATCTCGGGCTGACCGAAACTGGCGGACCGGGCCGCCACGATGATATCGCAGGCGATGGCCACTTCCATGCCGCCGCCCAGGCAGGCGCCGTGTACCCCGGCGATCACGGGTACCTCCATTTTTTCGATGCGCTCGAAGATGCCGTTGAAGACCGCGATCATGTCAGTCACCATGTCAGGTTTGTGGTCGGCCACCTCCACGCCCGCGCACCAGCTCGGCCCTTCGCCCAGAATAACCGCGCATTTCAGCTCGGTGTCGGCGCGCAGCACATCAAGTTCGGCGTTGAGTTCGGTCATCATCTCGATGTTGAGGACATTGTGTTTGGGGCGCGCGAGCGTGATGCGGGCGATGCCGTCGGATTTTTTAACCTTGAGATGCGTGTAGGCCGTCATGAGTCACCCTTCCTTAATATAGCGTTTTTGCGGGTCATGCCTTCTTGAAGACATAGTTCAGCTGGCCGTTGGGCAGCGTGTTGACGGTTGCGACCATCTCCATGCCGACCTCAAGCTCCTCTTCGGGCACCTCGGCGGCTATCCGGCCGAAAACCTTGACGTCGCCGTAATCGAGCAGTGCGATGCAGTAGGGCACGTCGTCCTGAAATCCGACCGGCGCAAATCCGAGGCGGCTGTAAGTGACCAGCCGGCCGCGGCCGGCGACATCGAACCACTGCATGTGGCTGGTCAGGCACGCGTTGCAATCCGCGCGCGGCGGGAAAAAGGCCCGGCCGCAATCCTGGCAGCGGGTCCCCGTGACGCGGCCCTCTTCCAGGTGGTCGATGAAATCGTTGATCTTGCTGATGCCGGTGAAGCTGACCGTGCCGAATTTCTTGAAACGGTCGTCCACCTCCTTGATGGTGCTCATGAGTCCCTCCCCAGGATGGTGACGTTGCCATAGAGGCCCACCCCGCCGATGTTGTGAACCAGCCCGACGGCCGGCTCCTTGACCTGGATATCACCGGCTTCGCCCCTGAGCTGCAGGACGATGGTCCGGACCTGTGAGCCGCCGGTGGCGCCGATCGGGTGCCCCTTCGACAACAGGCCGCCATCCACGTTGACCGGTATGCGGCCCTCCTTGTAGGTGGCCTTGGCGCGGATCAGCTCCGGCCCCCGGCCGGGTTCGGCAAAGCCCAGGTCTTCGTAAGCCATCATTTCGGCGATCGTAAAACAGTCGTGAACCTCCGCCACGTCGATGTCTTTGGGGGTGACGCCCGCCATGGCGTAAGCCTGCCGGGCGGCCTCACGGGCGGCGGCAAGGCCGGTGAAAAGATCGCGGCCGGCCAGGTTGACGCTGGCTGTCGCCGCGCCGGTGCCGAGAATCCAGACCGGTTTGCGGCTGAAGGCTTTCGCTTTTTCCTCGTTGGCCACGATAATGCACGAGCTGCCGTCGGCATTGGCGCAGCAGTCGCCGACCCGCAGCGGGCTGGCCACCGGCCCGGCCATGCGGTTTTCCGGATCGGCAAACATCTCGAAGGTCACCGGCTTGCGGTAGACGGCGCGGTCGTTGAGCTGACCGTAGGTGGCGGCCTTGACCCGGATCAGGGCCAGATCGTCGGGTGAGGTGCCGTAGGCGGCCATGTGGGCACGGGCGTACATGGCATAGTAGGCCGGCATCATGGTGCCGAAGGGGCTTTCCCACTGGATGTCGGCCCCGCGGCCCATCCGTTCCTGGGACTCCGAGGAGGAAATCTCGGACATTTTCTGAAAGCCGAGCACGGCCACCACGCTGTGCAGGCCGGAGGCGACCAGCGAATACGCCAGCCGCAGCCCGGTGCTGCTGGACGAGCAGAGGCTCTCCACATAAAAGGTCGGCTGCGGGTTGAGACCCAGGTATTCCGCCAGCACCCCGGCCGGCGACCGTTGCTTGTCGTATTCGGGTGCCGAACAGACCACCGAGGCCTCGATGTCGGCCGCGGTGACCCCGGCATCGAGGACGGCTTCCCGGAAGCCCTCGAACATCAGTTCGCGGATCGATCCCGGATACTGCCGGACGAATTTGCTCTGCCCGACACCGATAATGGCGACTTTTTTCATATATATTGCCCTCCATCGACCTTGATCACCTCCCCGGTGATGTGCCGGGCCTTGTCCGAGGCCAGGAATGACACGACATACGCCAGGTCCTCGGGTTGGCCGACGCGCTTGAGTACGATTTCGCCCATTGCCAGGTCGATGATCTTCTCGCGCGCCTCGGATTCCTTGAGCATGGCGGTTTCAATCAGTCCGGGCGCCACGGCGTTGACGTTGACCCCAAAGGCCCCCAGTTCCTTGGCCAGGGCCTTGGTCAGGCCGATGATACCGGCCTTGGAAGCGGAATAGTTCATCTGCCCGAACTTGCCGCGCAGGCCGTTGATAGAGGTGATGTTGATGATCTTGCCGTATTTCTGCTCCTTGAAAAGCGGTGCCGCGTGGCGGACAAAGTTAAAGTATCCCTTTAGGTTGACCTCGATGACGCGGTCCCACTGCTCCTCGGACATTTTCCATGAAACACCGTCCCAGTTCATGCCGGCGTTGTTGACCAGGATCTGGAGGCTGCCGAAATCTTCTATGGCCGCCTTGACCGTGGCGGCGGCATCCGCGAAGGAGGCGATGTCGCACCTGACCGCCAGGGCCTTGCGGCCCAAAGCCTTGATGTCCTGCACGTATTTTTGGGCTTCCTCTTCGTGTTTGCGGTAGGTGAGGCACACGTTGGCCCCTTCGCGGGCCAGGTCCAGGGCAATGGCCGCGCCGATTCCCTGAGACCCGCCGGTAACAATCGCATTTTTTCCTTCGAGCAGCATAATTTTCTCCTGCCTGTTTAGCTTTGCGGTTTGCCGAGCACGGCCGCCATGAACTCGAGGTCGAAGGCGTCGCTGCGGGCCATTCGTCGGCGGAATTCGATAAAATCAATGGTGTCCCGGCCGGTGATCTTTTTGGTGTTGAAGGCGTTGAATCCCAGATAGGCCTCGGCGTTCATGTTGGCCGCCAGCCAGTGGCGGTTGATGACCTTGGCCTGGTCCCAGAAGAATTTCTTTTTCAGGCGGATGCCCTCGACGCTCTTGATCAGGCAGCCCGGAAAAAGGTTGGTGTACGTCCACAGGATCTTGTCGACCTCGGCATCCAGCCGCGAGAAATCGGATTGGGCGTTTTTGACGGTCTCGCGCGCCTTGCGGGCCTCTTCGCCGGATTTGAATTCACCGTAAACGATCTCGCCGTCCGCCACATAGGTGTCGGTGGTCACGGCCGGGTTGCGAAGCCAGCCGTCGCCCTGCCGGATGACCGGTGCGCATTTTGAAATCAGGCCCAGGCGCTGCATCTTGTAGGCGCTCCACATTTCGCAGGAAACGCAGTTCCACATGGCCAGCTCCATGGGCAGCATCCAGGGCAGAAAATCGCTGCTGCCGCCGTCCGGAGCCGAGCCGTGCCGCGGACCCGCCTGGCCGAAAATCGCCAGGTCGCTGGACACGGTGGTGTCGCAGGCCATGCCGATCTCCTGGCCGCCGGCCACGCGCATGCCGTTGACGCGGCAGATGGTCGGTTTCTTGCACCCCAGGATGCCGTCGACCATCGCGTTGAAAAGGTCCATGTAGACGCCGTATTCATTGGGGCGGCCGGAATAATATTCGGCGTATTCCTTGGTGTTGCCGCCGGTGCAGAATGCTATGTCGCCGACGGCGGTGAAAATGGTGGCGACGACCGAATGATCGGCCGAGGCGCGTTGAAAACCGGCGATGACGCCTTTAACCATTTCGGTGGTATACGAATTATACTGCTTGGGGTTGTTCAGGATAATCCAGGCGGAGTAGAGGCCTTCGACCGGTTCTCCCCGGGGGTCGAGGATAGGTCTTTTTTCGAACAGGACACCGGGAGCCTCTTGCGAAAAGTGTTCTTCACCCCACAGAAAATGGTCTTTGCTGCCGGACTCCCGCGGTAACCAGTTCAGATCGGCCATCATGAATCTCCTTTTGCACGGTTGGCATCAACGTTAACGGTCACACGTTTCGTCTAAACTTTCTAAACGCCATTCAGTTGGTAACAAAACGTTACTTTATAGCTATTTATTAGCTACGCCCCCATCAAGTCAAGAAAAAAATGTGTCCGCCCTGCCGTATCGCATCGATAATGGTTCCGGCCCCTGATTTTTCGGCAAAAATTCGCGTTGACCGTCGGCCGCGGCTCGGTCTTGACAGGCGGCCGCGGTCCTTGTAGGGGGAGAAGGGCTTCGGCAGTGAGCTTCTCAGGAAAAGGGAGATATTTTCTATTGACGATGGGCAATTGACGATTGACGATTGAATGAATTCTGTCGATTTTTGAAAATTTGATTTCCGGTGCCACGATGTTCGACGATTTTGGAATTTCATTGGAACTTGATGCTTGGTAATTGGGCGGGTAGGTTGGGGTGAGTGTAACGAACCCCAACAAAAGATGATGGATCTTCGCCGATGATAGGTTTCGCTGCGCTCAACCCAACCGACGAGGCGATGCCATTTCGACGAAGTTTCGTACGAAGGTTCTGAGGTTCAATTTATATCCATGACCAAGGAGGGTTTTTGCGGTGCGGTATCCGAAAGAAGTCATGCTCAAAGACAAAACCGAGGCGATCATCCGTCCGCTTGAAGTTCGGGACGAATCGAAACTGCGGGAATTGTACGCCGCCCTGCCCGAAAAAGACCGCTGGTTCATGCGCCACGACGTCATGAACCCGGATGTTGTTCACCGCATGATCGCCTCCAGCGGTAAGGGCAACGTGATATCAATGGTGGCGCTCGTCGGCGAGCGGATCGTGGCGCATGCCAGCCTGCTGATGCGCGGCTATGGCTGCACCCGGCATGTCGGCCGGCTGCGGGTCGCCGTCATGGCAGAGTTCCGCCATAAACGCCTGGGGACCTGGATTTTGCTCGATCTGATCCAATTAGGGATGGACCAGGGCCTGGACGATATCCGCGCCGATTTCGTGGTCGGCATCGAGGATGCGGCGATAGAGGCCGCCCGCAAGCTCGATTTCTTCAAGGTAGCGGTGCTGCCCGAGTATGTCAAAAGCCCGCGCGGCACCCGCTACGACCTGCAGATCATGATCAAACGGCTGCACCGGACTTGGGGGGACTTTTGAAACTTGAAATTTGATACTTGATACTGGAAACTTGGATGTGGATCAGTTCTATTTTTTCTTGAGTTTCAAGTATCAAGTTTCAATCATAATGAGTTTTTGATTACCGACAGTTTGGAAACGAGTGTTTATGCCAGATCCACGGCAAGAAGAGCGTCAGCTCACCGTGCCCGCGGGGACCGTGACCATCCGGTCTTTTTGTGGTGCCGCAGAAATACGGCAGACCACCTTGAGCCCCCAGTTCAGCAGCTACGCCCAATTCCGGTCTCTCTACACCCGGCGCCAGAGTCTGGAAGACCATGCCGCCCAGCCCGACACCAACGTCACCCTGGCCCTGACGGGTGGCAACCTGATCGTCGGCTTCGGGGTTCTAGCCTATCCGGACGCCGGCGAGCGCTGGGCCGAACTCGAGCCGCGGGTCATGATGGAGGTCAAGGCGATCGAGACCTGTCGTGACTGGCGCTCCGGCGGCCTGGCCAAGAGCATCCTGTCGATGCTGCTGACCCATCCCTTCGTGGAGGACAAGATCGTTTACATGGTCGGCTATTCCTGGACCTGGGACCTGGACGGCACGAAAAAAACGGCCCAGCAGTACAGCCGCATGCTGATCAGGCTTTTCGAGCCGTTTGGTTTCGTGGAACTTCAGACAAACGAGCCGAACATCGGCCTCCGGCCGGAAAACCTCTTCATGGGGAGAATCGGCCGCAACGTTTCCGCCCAGGTGCAAAACGATTTCAAGTGGTTGCGTTTCGGCATGCGTCCCTGATCACCTTGAAGCGATCAGGTCCTTTATCAACGAAGCGAGCTTGCGGCTGTCGTGACGCACGATGCCGGCCGTGTCTTCCAGCAAATCGAGCGCATGCACCGTGCGCTCGTCCCACCAGCCGTCCCAGTTGTCGAGTTCGACAAACTCCGCCTTCTGCTCGTGGTAGCGTCGCAACAGCTCCGCACCGGGCTTGCGGCTGTTGTAGATGATGCCGTCCAGCGGCATGTCGATGGCCTCTTCGAGGGTGTTGACGAAGTCGCGTCCGGTAAACTGATGGGTTTCACCGAACTTGGTCATGATGTTGAGGACATATAAAACCGGTGCCCTGGTTTTCTGCAGGCCCTCCTTGACCCCTTTCACGATCAGGCTGGGAACGATGCTGGTGAAAAGGTCGCCGGGGCCGATCACGATCATGTCGGCCTGCCGGATCGCTTTCAGCACGGGCGGATAGACGCTGATGGTGTCGCTGTGGTGCGGCACCAGAAAAACGTCGCGGATTTTTTCACGCTGGGTGCCGCGCGGCATGTCGATGGCGGTCTCGCCATAGATGCGGGTGTCATCGGTTAGTTCCGCCACCAGGGTCGCCTTGTCGATGGTGACCGGCAGAATGTGGCCGCGTACATCCAGAATTTCGGCCAGGGCGTGGATGCCGGAGGGAAAACTGCCCGTGTAGCGCGAGAGCATCGTTATCAACATGTTGCCGGCGTTGTGGCCGGCCAGGCGCCGGTCGGCGGTGAAACGCTTCAAGAAGATGGTGCGGGCGATGTCGCGGTGAGGGGACAGGGCCAGGATGCACTTCAGGGCATCACCCGGCGGAAGGATACCCAGTTCGTCACGCAGGCGGCCGGTGCTGCCGCCGCTGTCCACCATGGAGACGACCGCGGTGATGTCGAGCGATTCGAGGTCTCTGAGGCCGGCCAGCAACGCATATTGACCGCTGCCGCCGCCGATCGTCACGATTTTATGCATCGTGGACCCAGTAAAGTCCGAGGTTTTTCACGCCACGCCCAGTTCCGCCTTCAACCACTGCTTCAGGTCGCCTTCGATGGCATAGACGCCTTTCAGTTCGCAGACCGGTTTCTGGAATTGGTCGGGCAAATCGAACTTGGCCAACTCGACGGCCTCGTCGGAATTGCGGCGGATCAAATAGATGTGGTAGGGTTTGGACCAGCAGTTGACGACGAAATAGTGAGTGAAATCACCTTTCGATCGGATCACGTAGCCGTCGCCACGGGCCCAGTTGTTGCCCCATTCGAGGTATAACCGGACGGCTTCTTCCGGCGTCATGTCCCAGTTGACCTCGTCGATCAGATCGCGGTCTTTTTTGAGTTCTTCAAGGGTCAGCATGGCAATCTCCATTAGCGGCCAAAAGGACTCCAGGTTTTAAGGAAAAGTTTTCAGTCAACTCACCAGGCTCGGATCATGGGATGTTGCCGCCGAAAAGTCAAGTCTCTACCGGTGGCCTGCGCGGCGGGAAAGGCCGGGCGGCGTATAATGCGTTAAAAAAACAGGTTGATTGTGGGGGCGGATTTTACTAATGGAAGAATGCAAGAAAAGAACCCAACCGCAGCGTCAAGGAATCGACCATGCGTAGAATTGCAGTGGCTATGGCCAAGGGCGGTGTCGGCAAAACGACCACCGCCGTCAATCTGGCCTTCGGACTCGCCCGTGAAGGTTTCAGGGTCCTGCTGGTCGACGGCGACACCCAGGGGCAGGCGGCCAAGTTTTTAGGCGTCAATCCGCGTTTCGGGCTCTACGAGTTCATTACCGGCGGCGATGAAACCGGGCAGGCCGTCTCCAAAAAAGAGACGCTGTGCCCCTGTCGCAAGAATCTGTGGCTGCTGGGCGGCGGCATCAAACTGGTGGAATTGAAACACTGGCTCGGCGAGCAGCCGCGCGCGGTCCGTCAGGGAGTGTTGGCGAACGCCCTGGTCCCCAAAGACGGCAGCCTGGATTACCTTATTTTCGACTGCTCTCCGGGTTGGGACGTTTTGAGCGTCAACATCTTGATGGCGGTATCGGAGGTGCTCTGCCCGGTCGCGCTTCAAGGCCCCGCCCTGGAAGGGCTGAAGACATTTTTCGGCTACCTGATGTCCGCCCAGCGGTCGAACCTGGAGCTGCAGCTGAAATACATTCTGCCGACCATGTTCGATCAGCGCACCCGCCACAGTTTCGACATCCTGCGCCAGCTCCGGCGGCTGTTCCACAAGCAGATCTGCGATCCGATCCGCTACAACGTGCGGTTGTCGGAAGCGGCGGTCAAGGGCCGGACAATTTTTGAATACCGCCCCAGCGCGGGCAGCGCCGAAGACTATGGCAAACTGCTATGGAGGGTCCACGACGATGGCCAGAAAGACCAGAAAATCGCCTGAATTTTTTGAGGAAAACCCCTTCGACCCCGTCGATGCCGCCATTGGAGATACCCAAAAACCGCGCTTGACCGAGGCCAAGGGCGCCGCGCCGGAAAAGCGCAAGGCCGGCTTTTATTTGTCGGCCAGAATCTTGGAGCGGTTCAACCGTAATTTTTACGAGTTGAAACTCCAGGGGCGACCGGTCGAAAACAAGTCGGCGCTGCTCGAAGCGGTGATCGACTTCGCCCTCGACGACATCGAGCGCGCCGGAGAAAGCCTGATTTTAAACCGCCTGCAAACGAACGCCCTCGACGTGTGACGAGCGCGCGGCCCGGTGCAAGAATTCCGGTGTAGGGGCGAAAGATTTTTCGCCCCTACGAGACCGTCAGCCCCGTTCATTGTGACGGTTTAGGCGTTAAACCGATAAGATTCCTTTAACCGACAAACCTGACCCAATCAATCAACTGACCCAACTGACAAAACCGACCTTACTGACTTAACCGACCCAACCACCCTAAGGAGGAGGAAATGGACATCAAGAAAGTCCTGCTGACGGAAGACGAGATGCCGCGACAGTGGTACAATATCCTGGCGGATATCAAGATGAACCCGCCGCTTGGCCCGGACGGCAAGCCGATCGGACCGGAGCAGCTCGCGCCGGTTTTTCCCATGAACCTGATCGAGCAGGAGGTCAGCACCGCGCGCTGGATCGACATTCCCGAGGAGGTGCTCGGCGTCTACCGCATCTGGCGCCCGTCGCCGCTGGTGCGGGCCTATGCCCTTGAAAAGGCACTGAACACGCCGGCGCGCATCTATTTTAAAAACGAAGGCGTCAGTCCGCCCGGCAGCCACAAGCCCAACACCGCCGTGCCCCAAGCCTATTATAACAAGGTTTTTGGCATCAAACGCCTGACCACCGAAACCGGTGCCGGCCAATGGGGCAGCGCCCTGGCCTTTGCCTGCTCCCAGTTCGGCTTGGGCTGCAAGGTGTTCATGGTCCGCGTCAGCTTCGACCAGAAACCCTACCGCAAATCGATGATGACCGCCTGGGGGGCTGAATGCCTGGCCAGCCCCAGCACCACCACCAAGGCCGGCCGCGACATCCTCGAAAAAAACCCCGACACGCCGGGCAGTTTAGGCATGGCGATCAGCGAAGCGGTCGAGGCGGCCGTCAGCGATACCTCCGGTCAGACCCGGTACTCGCTGGGCAGTGTCCTGAACCACGTCATGCTCCACCAGACCATCATCGGCCTGGAAGCCAAAAAGCAGCTCGAAAAGATCGGCGAGTATCCGGATATCGTTATCGGCTGTGCGGGCGGCGGCAGCAACTTCGCCGGCATTTCCTATCCCTTCGTCCACGATAAGATAAACGGCAGGGACATTGCCATCTACCCGGTCGAGCCGGCCGCCTGTCCGACATTGACGCGTGGGCCCTTCGCCTACGACCATGGCGACGTTGCCGGTTACACGCCGCTGCTGCCCATGCACAGCCTGGGACACACCTTCGTACCTGCGCCCATCCACGCCGGCGGCCTGCGCTACCACGGCATGGCGCCCACCGTCAGTCAGCTGGTCGACGAAGGACTGCTGGAGCCCAAGTCGGTCGAACAGTTGGCCGCCTTCGAAGCCGGCGTCCTGTTCGCCCGCACCGAAGGCCTCATTTCCGCGCCGGAAACCAATCACGCCCTGGCCGGCGTGGTCGCTGAAGCCGTAAAAGCCCGCGAAGAGGGCCAAGAAAAAGTGATCCTGTTCAACTGGAGCGGTCACGGGCTGATCGATTTGGGATCGTACGACAAATATTTTTCGGGTGAGCTTCAGGACCTGGTCCTCAGCGATGATGAAAAAGATAAATATACCGAAATCCTGGCCAAGTACCCCAAGCCGCAACACCTTAAAAGCCGGTAGCGTGTCAACCGGAGTAAGCGATAACGACATGAGTGAGGTTGAAAAACAGCTCGCGCGCCGGTGTCCCCGCCTGGGGGGCCCGGTCGCCTTTCTTTACTGCACCTCGTGCGAGGAGGAAGGGCGGCCCTGCGGGAAAATCATCGACTGCTGGTGGGAGGTCTTCGATGTCCGGCGGTATTTAGAGGACACTCTGGAACCGGCGGCGTTCGAGCGCCTTGCCGGCGTCAGACCGGTCTCCAAGGTTGGCCAGCTCATCGGCGTCATCGCGCAATCGAAAAAGCGCCTGGCGGATTCATGATGGGTACGTAAACAGTCGAAATTCTCCCTCGGCCTTCGTGGGAGAGGGCCGGGGTGCGGGAAAATAAGGAAGGGGAAATGGGCTTTTTACGAAATCGTCAGCCTTGACCCTACTGCAAATTCGAGAAATTTATTCCGGAAGATTGGGCTTTGCGGGTGCATTGCGGGCAGAGGCCTTCGAAGACCAGGCGGTGGCCGAAGATGGTGTAGACGGTGGCGCCGTAAAGTTCGTCCTCGATTTGTTTCAGCGGGGCCACCGGGGCATTGTCCACGCGTCCGCATTGGAGGCAGCGGATGTGGTAGTGTCTTTTCGGATTCCAATCGAAACGTTTGATGTCGCCGCCGAGTTCGAGCTTCTGAATTTCACCCAGCTCGGATAAGATATCCAGGTTGCGATAGACTGTACCAAGACTGATGCGGGGCAGCTTTTTGCGGACCATGTCGTAAACTTCGTCAGCGCTGGGATGAACCTTGGCCAAGCGGATTTCTTCAAGGATCACTTCACGCTGGCGCGTCATGCGGTAGCGGCCGTTTTTGTCAGCGCTTTTTTTCCCGCCGGTCTCGAGCCAGGTGTCTGAACCTTTCTTCGCTTTCATATGAATATCCGGTAGCGGATCAATTGCGGCTGTGAACTTCCTTGTCCAAAATAAGCTAGTTTCCGTCCACAAATGGCCCTTTTTCGCAATTTCGGCGTCAATCGGCGGAATTGCGTGTGCGGCATACAGAACCGTCTGCCTCCGTGCAATCTTGATTTCCTTGAACTTGCAAAAAATTGCTAATTTCTGGATCGGAAACTAATCAGTGCCTAAAAAAGATCGCGGATGGGCACAAGCTATTTTTGAATAGGTCCCGTAACAGTGCCAAAAAAAGATCGCGAATGGGCACTATTTATAACAACCGGTGCCGGTTGCGTCAAGATTCCAGTTCCGGGCACCCGGCTGTTGTCAGGGATGCCCGTCTAAAACAACATTTGACAAACGGAAGTGATTTGCTATAAAATATCAACCATTTATGAGGATGTCCCTCCTGAGCGCCATCCCACTTATTCCGTGTAAAACCCGCACCTTGAACCTCAGCGAAAGGGCCGAGCCCGATGACCTGTACCGTTGGCGACAACATCCAGAGAATTCGTTTCGAAAAACCGGATCTGCCGGAAATGACAAAGAATTTCACGGTTGTGGACCTTCATTTCCACAGCTGTCATTCCGATGGGTCCAATTCAATCGATGAGATCGCGCGCTATGCCCGCGAGCTGAACATCGGCATTGCCGTCACCGATCACAACGTCATCGACGGCGCGGTTGAAATCGATGCCTACAAGGATGTTCTCAGCATTCCCGGCATCGAGGTCACCTCCCTGGAAGGGGCGCATATCATCGTCTATTTTTATGACATCAAGAGCCTGAAACAATTCTACGCGCGCGAGATCCGGCCGTTCATGGGGCCCGACATCATGAGCTCGACGAGCTTGAGCATGGAAGAGATCATCACAGGGGCCCGCCATTATCGATCGGTGGTCATTTTCCCGCACCCGAACTGCGCGGTGTACACCGGTGTGTGCAACACCTATTTTCCGGAGGAGCGGCGGCAGGAACTGTTTAAGATGGTGGATGGGGTGGAGGTGATCAACTCGGGCAACTTGAAGAAGCAGAATCTCAAATGCGCCCTGCTGGGCTTCAATCTCGACAAGGCCATCACCGGCGGCAGCGACGGTCATCTGCTCACCCATATGGGCCGGGTCGTCACGTACGCCGACTGCCGTCCCCAGCGCCGCGCGTTTCTCGATGCCGTCAAACGAAAAAGGAGCAAGGTCATCGGCAAGGAGGTCAATCTCTTTCGCAAGATGACCGCCAACGGCTACAAGCTCAAGTCAAGCTTGAGAAACAGCTCCGATCTTATTGAAAAAAATGTGAAATACGGCTATGCCGTCATTCACACGACATCCAAGACCCTGCAGGAAAACGTGCGACGCAGCCTCGGCTCGAAGTTCCGCCGACGTGTCAAGACCAAGGCCTATCGCTACGGAAATTGACCGAACGACTCGTGGCGGCAAAGCGCCGGTGGCGAGCCGACCGATTACTTGTCAAAAACGGAAACGCTCTGCCAGCGGTTGATGCGCAACCAGCCCTCCCGGCGTTCGGTCGGACACCGCCGGTCCTTTTTTCGTCGGTCCCGGTCGGCAAATGCCGCCCCGGAGGATAGGGCCGGCCGTTGTCGACGGTCCGCCGTGCCCTTGCGACGATCAAAGGGCGAGCGCACCGACCAGGGGTCGATGGTTATTTCCGCAGGAGTTGTCGAACGGGATTTTGTCACCGTTTCAGTCCTCTTTCAAGCGTGAATATCGCGCATATCCGCATCTTCAGGTCTTTTTTGGCATCCGTTTATATCAACCTAACCGCCTTGTCAACCCTTCGATGCGATGATGTTGATATGCAGAAACCTGCCTTATCGATCCCACTATATCCGTATCGCAATGTAAATCAAGTGCTTTCAACCCGGTATCCGGATTATTTTCTTGTTGACCTTTTTCAATGGGTCGGAATAGGCTGTGTCCTATCACTGGTTTTCGAAACACCTGTTTTACACCATCAAAATGAGAGGAGTAAAAATGAAAAGGATCAATTTTGGTGTAGTGGCTGCACTCATGATCATCATGTTCGGTTCCGGTGTCGTCTGCGCGGGCACCCTGGCCGACGTCAAGGCCAAGGGGAACGTTACGGCCGGCGTCAACGAGGGGCTCTTCGGTTTTTCGAAGCCCGATGAAAAAGGGGTCTGGCGCGGGTTGGATGTCGACACGGCCCGGGCGATGGCGGTGGCGGTTTTCGGCTCCCCGGACAAGGTCAAGTTTGTGCCCCTGACGGCCAAGACCCGCTTTACGGCCCTGCAGTCCGGCGAAGTCGACGTGCTGACGCGCAACGCCACCCAGACCCTTACCCGCGAATCTTCTTTGGGTCTGAACTTCGCGCATGTCAATTACTATGACGGTCAGGGTTTCATGGTGCCGAAAAAACTGGGCGTGAAGAGCGCCAAGGAACTCGACGGTGCGACGGTCTGCGTGCTGCCGGGAACCACCACCGAGTTGAACGTGGCCGATTTTTTCCGGGCCAACAATATGACCATGAAGCCCGTGGTGATCGAAAGCACGCCCGAGCTGGCCAAAGCCTTTTTCGCCGGCCGCTGCGACACCCTGACCTCGGATGCCTCCCAACTGGCCGGCACGCGCGCCGTGGCCCCCAACCCGGACGACTACGTCATCCTACCGGAAATCATTTCCCGCGAGCCGCTGGCTCCGGCGGTGCGCCACGGCGACGATCAGTGGTACGATATCGTGAACTTTGCGACCATGGCCATGATCGAAGCCGAATTTCTCGGCATCACCTCGAAGAACGTCGATGACATGCTGAAGAGCAGCGACCCGCAGATCCAGCGCTTTCTGGGCGTGAACCCCGGCAACGGCGAGGCCCTGGGGCTGGATGAAAAATGGGCCTACAACATCGTCAAGATGGTCGGCAACTACGGTGAGGTTTTCGAACGCAATGTGGGTAAGGATACGCCGCTGAAGATCGAACGCGGTTTGAACGCCCTGTGGAACAAGGGCGGGATCATGTACACCCCCCCGTTCAAATAAAATCAATTCGCAACCCGGGCGGAGCGTCGTGCCAGGCCGGCAGGGGGTTTCTTCAACGGCCTGACGGCGCTCCGGTGATCTTTGTCTTACGGATCAGCCGATGCCGCAGAACGACATCTCTTATTCCGGCACCGCAGCGCATAGGGCCCCTTTCTGGTATGACCCCCGAATCCGGGGGGTCATATTTCAGATCGGGGTCCTGGCCATGGTGGGGCTGCTGGCGTATTACCTGATATCCAATACGCTGGCCAACCTCGAACGGCAGGCCATCGCCACCGGGTTCGGCTTTCTGGAAAAGCAGTCCTCGTTTGAAATCGGTGAATCCCTGATCTCCTACTCCGCGGCCGACACCTATTTTAAGGCCCTTCTGGTCGGTGCGCTCAACACCCTGCTGGTGTCATTCATCGGCATCCTTCTGACCCTTGCCCTGGGGACCTTCATCGGTATCGCCCGGCTTTCCACCAACTGGCTGGTGTCGCGGATGGCCGCGATTTACATCGAGATCTTTCAGGACATCCCGATCCTGTTGCAGCTGTTTTTCTGGTATGCGTTTTTTTACGAAATCCTGCCGTCGCCGCGGCGCGCGATAGAGCTGTTCAAGGGCGTTTTCTTGTGCAATCGCGGCCTGATCTTCGGTCTCCCGGCCCGCCATCCGGCCTACGCGCTCATGGCGGTGGCGTTTCTGATCGCCTGCCTGGCGGTTTATGGGCTGCGGCGCTGGGCCCGCAGGCGCCAGGACGACACCGGCCGGCTCTTTCCGGTCTTCAAGGTGTCCGCGGGGCTCGTGATCGGCCTGCCGCTAATCACCTGGTGGGCCGCCGGCGCACCGACCGCGATGAACCTGCCGGTCTTGAGCGGGTTCAATTTTCAGGGCGGGGTCACCGTCAGTCCTGAATTCACCGCCGTGCTGCTGGGGCTCGTGCTCTACACGGCGGCCTTCGTGGCCGAAATCGTGCGCGCCGGCATCCAGTCGGTTGGAAAAGGCCAGACCGAGGCTGCCGTGTCCATCGGATTGAAACCCGGACAGGTCTTGAACCTGGTCATTTTACCCCAGGCCCTGCGGGTCATCATCCCGCCGCTCACCAGCCAGATGCTCAACCTGATGAAAAACAGTTCCCTGGCGGTGGCGATCGGGTACCCGGATTTCGTTTCGGTCGCCGGGACCACCATCAACCAGACGGGCCAGGCGATCGAAGGGGTGGCGCTCATCATGACCGTGTACCTCTTTTTCAGCCTGACGACCTCGGCCTTCATGAACTGGTATAACAAGAAAATGAAGCTCGTGGAGCGCTGAGCAGCCCATGAACCACAAGCACCGACAGGCGCCGCCGGCCACTGACATCAAACCGCCGCGCACCCGTATCGGCCTGGTGGGCTGGCTGCGGGCCAATCTGTTCAGCACCTGGTATAATTCGGCGCTGACCCTGGCGACCGTGTATCTCCTCTGGCGCATTGTGCCGCCATTTGTCCGCTGGGCCTTCGTCGACAGCCTGTGGAACTCGAGCAGCCAGGAGTGCCAGGCGATCGACGGGGCCTGCTGGTCCGTCATTCCGGCCAACATCCGCTTCATCCTCTTTGGATTCTATCCTTACGGGGAACAGTGGCGACCGGCCATCGCCGTGGCCCTGCTGGTGAGCCTGCTGATCTACAGCCAGTACCGCGGCAACTGGAAGAAGCCTTTGATCTATCTGTGGCTCGCCGGCCTGGCCGGCATGGGCGTGCTCATGCGCGGCGGTATTTTCGGCCTGACGCCGGTAGAGACGACCAAGTGGGGCGGCCTGCCGTTGACCCTGCTCCTGGCGGTCTTCGGCTTGACGGCCGCCTATCCGCTCGGCATCCTGCTCGCCCTCGGGCGCCAGTCCCGCCTGCCGGCGGTAAAAACACTCAGTGTCGTCTACATCGAGTTGATACGGGGCGTGCCGCTGATCAGCCTCTTGTTCATGTCCTCGGTGGTTTTTCCGCTGTTTTTGCCCGAAGGGGTCACGGTCAACAAGATCCTCAGGGCTCAGGTGGCCATCATCCTGTTTACCGCCGCCTATATCGCCGAGGTGGTGCGGGGCGGATTGCAGGCCATGCCCACGGGCCAGTACGAGGCCGCGGAATCGATGGGGCTGACCTACACCCAGACCATGCGCCTGGTCATATTGCCGCAGGCGCTCAAGATCGTCATTCCGCCCTCGGTCAGCATCCTGATTTCCGCCTTCAAGGACACCTCGCTGGTGGTGATCATCGCCCTGTACGACCTGCTCAAAACGACCCAGTCGGTCCTGGGTGATCCGCGGTGGATGGGCTACTCCGCCGAGGCCTATATTTTCCTGGCCCTGATTTATTTTGTCTGTTGTTTTTACATGTCCAATTTCAGCCGCAAGCTGGAGCGTCAGCTGGGCACGGGGCGGTGAGCCCCGCTGTGCCGCCTGCCGGCGCCATGACAGGAAATGGTGATCCATGACCGAGCCATCCGCCCATCAGCCTGAAACCTCTATCGTCGCCGACGAGCCCATCATCGATATCATCGGCATGCACAAGTGGTTCGGGGACTTTCACGTTCTGCGCGACATCAACCTCAAGGTCGCCCGTAAGGAGCGCATCGTCATCTGCGGCCCCTCGGGTTCGGGCAAATCCACGCTGATTCGCTGCGTCAACCGGCTCGAAGAGCACCAGAAGGGCCGGATTGTCGTGGATGGCATCGAGTTGACCAACAACATCAAAAATATCGAGAAGATACGGGCCGAGGTCGGCATGGTCTTCCAGCATTTCAACCTGTTTCCGCACCTGACGATCCTGGACAACCTGACGCTCGGCCCGATGTGGGTGCGCAAGGTTCCGCGCCGGCAGGCCGAGGAAGAGGCGATGCACACGCTCGAAAAGGTTCAGATTGCCGAACAGGCCAAAAAATATCCCGGCCAGCTCTCCGGCGGGCAGCAGCAGCGGGTGGCCATCGCCCGCAGCCTGTGCATGGCCCCCAAGGTGATGCTCTTCGACGAGCCCACCTCCGCCCTCGACCCGGAGATGATCAAGGAGGTGCTGGATGTCATGATCGAACTGGCCCGGGAGGGGATGACGATGCTCGTGGTGACCCACGAAATGGGGTTTGCCAAGAGCGTGGCCCATCGGGTCCTTTTCATGGACTACGGCCAGATCGTGGAATCCAATACGCCCGAGGAGTTTTTCGACAACCCGCAGCACGATCGAACCCGACTCTTTCTCAGCCAAATTCTGCATTGACCCTGCCGATGCGGCAGGGTACAATCGCCGCTCTTTTTCCTCTCCCTTATAATCGTACCGCAGCAGGCCGGAGCCGACCCTTACGAAATGAAACCGATCGTCGCCATCGTCGGGCGCCCCAATGTGGGCAAGTCCACCTTTTTCAATCGCGTGACACGCACCCGGGATGCCCTGGTGTCCGATTTTCCCGGTTTGACCCGTGACCGGCACTTCGGGGAAGCATGCTGGGACGATACCGAATTCAGCCTGGTCGACACCGGCGGGTTTGGCGGCGCGGACGACCTGGCCGGGCAGATATCCGACCAGGTGAACCTGGCCATCGCGGATGCCGACGCCATCATATTCCTGATGGACGGACGCCAGGGGCTTTCACCTTTCGATCGGGACATCGTGGCCCGGTTGCGGCCGATATCCAAACCCGTATTTTACGCCGTCAACAAAATCGACGGGCCGGAGAACGAGATCCGCCTGGCGGATTTCTACGGCCTGGGCATCGAGAGGCTTTTTCCGCTGTCGGCCGAACACCGCTACGGCGTGACCGATTTGCTGGACGAACTGGTGCGGGCGCTGGCAACCCTTGAGGCCCCGGGCGAAGTGCGCAAGGACGGCGAACCTGTTCGTCTGGCGGTCGTGGGCCGGCCGAACGTCGGCAAATCATCCCTGATCAACTGTATCCTGGGCCAGGAGCGCCTGCTGGTCAGCAGCGCACCCGGCACCACCCGGGATGCCATCGACACCCTGCACCGGGTCGGCCCAAAGAGCTATCTGCTGATCGATACGGCCGGCATCCGGCGCAAGGGCAAGGTGTCGCTCAAGTACGAGAAATTCTCGATCATCAAGTCCCTGCGCAGCCTGGACCGCTGTGACGTGGCCCTGGCGATCGTCGATGCCGCCGAAGGCATCACGGAACAGGACGTCACCATCGCCGGCTATGCCCACGACCGCGGCTGCGGGTGCATTTTCCTATTAAACAAATGGGACCTGGTGGAAAAGGACCACAACACGCTGCGCCGTTTCAGCCAGATATTGCGTGAGCAGGCCAAGTTTCTCGGCTTTGCGCCGGTGCTCTCCGTGTCGGCCCTGTCCGGCCAGCGGGTGCCGAAAATTTTCACGTTGGTCGACGAGGTCTACCGGCAATACAGCACGCGCATCGGGACCGGGCGCCTGAACAAAGCCTTCGAAGCGGCCATCGAGCACAATACGCCGGCCCTGCACCGCGGCCGGCGCATCAAATTTTTCTACGCCACCCAGATCGCCGTCAAGCCCCCGACGATCGTGTGTTTCGTCAACTATCCAGAAGCCGTCCACTTCTCCTACCAGCGCTACCTGGTCAACCGCATCCGCCATGCCACCAGCCTCGATAAGACCCCCGTGCGCCTTTTTTTCCGTAAGCGGGAGAGACGGGTGATGGTTGGGAAAAAATAATAATAACAAAGTTTTACCATGAACGATTTATTTGAGTATCAATCCCGGGAAGCCCTGGACCCCGGGCGGCCGCTGGCCGAGCGCATGCGGCCGCGGCGTCTGGTCGAATTTGTCGGGCAGCGGCACCTGGTCGGCGACGGGGCCGTGATCCGCCGCGCCGTCGAAAATGACCGGATCTTCTCGATGATCCTCTGGGGGCCGCCGGGTTGCGGCAAAACCACCCTGGCCCGGATCATCGCGGGCGAAACCCGGTCCCATTTTGCCCATTTTTCGGCGGTGCTCTCGGGTGTCAAGGACATTCGGGCAGTCATCGACGAAGCCCGCCGGCAGCTGAGCCTGCGCCGCAAGAAGACGATCTTGTTCGTCGACGAAATCCACCGCTTCAACAAGGCCCAGCAGGACGCTTTTCTGCATCACGTCGAAAGCGGCCTGATCACCCTGATCGGCGCCACGACCGAAAATCCTTCCTTCGAGGTGATCGCCCCCTTGCTGTCGCGCTGCCGGGTGCTGACGCTGAACATGTTGAGCGAGGCCGACATCGGGTCGATCGTGGAGCGGGCGCTAAACGACACGGAGAACGGCATCGGAAAGTTGGGGATTGAACTGGCGCCGGAGGCCTTGGCGTACCTGAGCGCGATAGCGGACGGGGATGCACGGTCGGCCCTGAACGGGCTGGAAGTCATGGCGGCCGTCAAGGGTGCGGCCAAAGAGACCGGCGCGCCCGCCGCACCACGCCGAATCCTTTTGCCGGAGGCCGAAGCGGCCCTGCAGAAAAAGGCGCTGCGCTACGACAAGTCGGGCGACGAACATTACAACCTGATATCGGCTCTGCACAAGAGCCTGCGCGGCAGCGACCCGGATGCGGCGCTCTACTGGCTCGGCCGCATGCTGCAGGCGGGCGAGGACCCGCTGTTCATCGCCCGCCGCATGATCCGTTTCGCCTCCGAGGACATCGGCAATGCCGATCCGCGGGCGCTGGGCGTGGCGATCGATGCCATGGAGGCCTTTAGGTTCATCGGCCGACCGGAAGGGGACCTGGCCCTGGCCCAGGCGGCGGTTTATCTCGCTGCGGCCCCCAAGAGCAACAGCCTGTATGCGGCCTACCAGGCGGTAACCGCCGACATCGAGGCCACCGGCTCCCAACCGGTGCCGCTGCACATCCGCAATGCCCCTACGCGGCTGATGAAGGACCTGGGGTACGCCAAAGGCTACCGGTACGCCCACGACCATGAGGAGGCTTACGTGCCGCAAGAGTACTTGCCCGATGCCCTCAAGGGGCGTCAGTACTACCGGCCGGTTGACAGGGGGTTTGAAAAAATCATCAGGGAGCGGCTGGATCACTGGCAACGGCTGAAGGCCACGGGGAAATCTTGAAAATCTCGCAGCGGGCATTCGGGCGGGCCTCACGGGAAGGGTTTTCCGCCTTGAAGGTGCGTTCGGCGAAAGTGACCGTGCCCGAGGTGTCGATCAGCAGCACGGTCGAGGCCCGGGTCCCGTAATTCGGGCTGGTGATGAACAGCGGCGCGAGGGTGCGCTCCCAGGCGAGCCCCACCCCGGTGTCGGGCAGCTCCCCATCCGGCGCGACGGCCCGGTCGGCCAGCAGGGCGAACAGGTCTGCGACATCCCACCCGGCGCCGCGCTCCAGAAGGGCTTTAAGTTGCTGTTTGCCCCGTGTCACCTTGGGCCAGGGGGTGTCGATCAAATGGTTGCTCACGCCGTAGAGGCCCGGCGGCAGCCGCGCGGGGTCGCGGCCGCGGTTGGAGAAGTACCAGAGTCCCGTCTTGTCGCCGGTCAGCAGGTTGAAGCCGTTGTATCGCCCGGCGGTTTGGGCCACCTGTTCGAGATAAGCGGCCGGCGGATCGTCGCCGGTCAAAAAGCGGCTGGTCAACAGTCCGCGCGAGGGCGCCTGCGACAGCTGGCGGGCCGGGTCGCGGTAATTGGTCAGGGCCGCCAGCCGCCCCGTGCGCGATACGCCCAGCCACGTGCCGCCCTCTTTAATGTCGCGCCCGCCGTAGACCTCCCGCGCATCGGCCCAGGCGGCCAGCGGCATGGTTGGGCGGACATAAAATTCGTCGCGGTTGGCGGCCATGATCAGCCGGTATCCGGGCAGGGTGTCATATGCGAAAAGGATCAGACACATGCTGACACCATTGACCTCCAAAATTTGTTGTGATAGGAAATCCCGACGCGTCGGCGTTTGAATTTTTAACATAATCAATTATTTATTTAATGCAACGTATATCAACCCCGGGGAGGATTTTCGTATGAAAGAAGTGGTCATTGTCAGTGGATCGAGAACGGCGATCGGTTCCTTCGGCGGCAGCCTGCAGTCGGTGCCGGCGATCGACCTGGGGGCCCTGGTCATCAAAGACGCCCTCAAACGGGCCGGGTTGCGACCGGTCGCCAGTCGCCAGATGGTGGCGGACGCACCGGACAAGCTAAAAGACAGGGGCCTGATCGATCTTGAGAAACAGCACCAGGACTGGGATGCTGCCGCCCCGCCGGTCACCGTCGATGAGGTGATCATGGGCAACGTCCTGCAGGCTGGACAAGGGCAGAATCCCGCCCGGCAGGCGATGGTGCGGGCCGGGCTTCCCAAGGAAACGCCGGCCTACACCATCAACATGGTCTGCGGTTCCGGGCTCAAATCGATTGCCCTGGGGGCTTCGGCCATCATGAGCGGCCAGGCTGAGGTGATTGTGGCCGGCGGCCAGGAGAACATGAGCCAGGTGCCGATGTCGCTGCCCAAGGCGCGCTGGGGGTATCGCATGGAGATCACCGGCAGCGGCGAGGTTCAGGACCTGATGGTGTTCGATGGGCTCTACGAAATCTTTTACGGCTATCACATGGGGCTGACGGCCGAAAATATCGCCGCGCTCTATGACATCGGCCGCAGGGAGCAGGATGAACTGGGCGTCCTGAGCCACAACCGCGCGCGCCAGGCCATCAAGGACGGTTTGTTCAGCCAGGAAATCGTGCCGGTGGTGATCAAGTCCCGCAAGGGCGAAACGGTTTTTGCGGTGGACGAACGGCCGATGGACACCGACATCGAGAAAATGGGGAAACTGCGGCCGGCCTTCAAGAAAGACGGTACGGTCACCGCCGGAAACGCCTCGGGCATCAACGATGCGGCCGCGGCGGTGGTGCTCATGAGCGCCGAAAAAGCCGCCGAGCTGGGCCTGGAGCCGGTGGTTCGCATCAAAGGCTTTGCGGCGGGTGGCGTCGATCCGGCCTACATGGGCCTCGGCCCGGTGCCGGCGGTCCGCAAGGTGTTGAAAACGACCGGCATGGCGCTGGCTGACATCGACATGATCGAGTTGAACGAGGCCTTTGCGGCGCAGGCGATCGGCTGCATGCGTGAGCTGGGAATCGCCAACGACCGGCCCAACGAACTGGGGAGCGGGATATCGCTCGGGCACCCGATCGGCTGCACCGGCACCCGGCAGATGGTCACCACGATGAACCAGATGAAACGCCGGGGCTACCACACCGGTCTCATCACCATGTGCATCGGCGGCGGCATGGGGATGGCCATGATTGTCGAGCGGTAATCGCGGCGACACTAAGAAATGCTCTTCGGCATTGTGCCGCCATGGACCCGCGAAGGGGCGAATAATTTTTGCCCCTACTCCATACTCCAGGCATCGGCCACACTATTTACAGCTGCCGATCGGGCTCCGGCGCAGCGCTGGCCTGCACCCGCATGGTGCCGCTTTAATGGGTGAAAACGGCGTCGATGTCCTGGATGTCTTCGATAACGCGCCACGTGCCGTTGCCGCTCTCGACCTTCGCGCGCCAGCGCTCGATTCGTTCGAAGGCATTGGCGGCCGGGCGGATCTCCGACCGGCCGGCGGCGGGGTTTAAGAGGATAACCAGGAAATCGGACAACTGAAAGCCGACGTCGGCTTCGCGGCTGCGGACACGTTCCTCCGTCAAGTCCGAGACAATAAGGATGACTTTTCGTCCGGCCTGCTTCGCATTTAAATATTCGATGGCCTGCAGGATGCCGCCGGTGACGTCGGTCTCGGCGCTGCCTTTCACTGCCGCCAGCCAGTGGGCGGCCTTTTTTTGAAAGGCTCTTTTCTGCTGGTTGGCGACCGACGGCCGCCGGTCGAAGGTCGTACTGGCCACGATGTCTTTTTCACTGAAACTGCCGGTGGCGATGCCGGCCAGCGCCAGGGTGTCTGTCGGCTGTAAAATGCCCAGCAGACAATTGACGGCCGACTGCGCTGTGGGCCGGGCGAGGGCATCGGCGGCGCGGGTGTCCAGAAGCAGGTAGACCCCTTTGGTCCGGTTTTTAGCCTCGGTACAGCCGCCGGCGGTAAGTCCCATCAAGAGGGCCAGAAGCACCCATCTCTTCATTTTCCGCTCTCCAGCATTCGCGCGCAACCCTCCTGTTTTTCGATCGGTCCGGCCGTTTTTCGAGGGGGGCGCGCCCCTGAGAACCGGTCGAAGGCCTGCCGGATTTTAAATGGTTTTTCGGTGACGACACCCTCGAGCCACAGCAGCGGGAAAATGACCAGGTCGTAGAGAGCGATGACCAGTTTACCGGTGGTGATGACGATGTGACCGGCGAGCCGCAATAGAAACGCCAGAAGCCGGAACAGGCCTTCGATACCGATCCCGAGAACGGTTCGCGCCGCGGAAAGAAAAGACTCCAGGGGAATGGCCGTGAAAGCCAGGGCAAAGGGCAGGACAAACCCCAAGATCATCTGGCCGATGGCCGGTATCAGGTTGCCCGTGCCAGCGATTTGGTCCACGCCGGCCAGCGTTTGGCGCAGATCTTCCATGTCGGCCGCCATGCGCTCGCGCATGAAGGCCAGCGCCGACTCCACACCGGCCAAAACGGCCAGCAGGGCCAGGGTGATGAAGATCAGACGTCTGCGCATCCGGTCGTCCAGGGCTCCGATAACCGGGAACAGGCGCGTTATGCGCAGCGCTTCCATCAGGTAGAGCCCCAGGCTGAGTTCGGTCAGGATGATCACCAGCCCCGCCACGTCGGATGTCCGGTAAGGACCGATAAAACTGCCGCCGCCGATCATTTCGGACATCGGCAGGGCGATCAGGTTGAAATTGACAAGCGCGCCGCCGCCGGCGACCAAAAGCATCAGGCCGGCAATGACGAAACGGGTCGCAGAGGACGCGGCGAGGTTGCGGACCGCCCGATCGGTCCGGGCCCGGATCTCCTGGTAAGCTTCCATGTAGGCATCGATGATTTTGGCCCGCTCCGAAAGGTCCGTGATAAAGCGGCCGACATCGTCCAGCGTCCGGTGCACCTTGCGCCACAGCGGCGCCATGCGACTGAGCAAAACGTGCCGTTTGCCGCTCGCGCCGCGGAAACTCTCGATGGCCGTGCGGCTCTGTTCCCGCAGGTTTCGGTCGATTTCCCCCAACAGCCGCGCCACCATCGGGTCGCCGTCATGCTCGATGTTGGCGATGGAGGCGATAATGTGGGTCCAGTCCGGCAGCGTCGGCGGCACTTCCACACAACGGGTCAGATCTTCCTCAAGCCTGGCGGTCACCTCGGCCATCTGACGCTGCAAGAGGGGATAGGCCTTGAGGTCGCGCACCACCGCGGCATCGATACGGATGAATTCCCGCTCCACCAGGCGTTCAGCATGCTCGAGGCCGGCTGTCAGAAGAACTTCGCGGTTGCGCTCGGCCAGTTTTTTTTCGGCCTGGCGCACGGAGGCCGCCGAGAGCCTGAAGGCGGTGTCGATCACCTGGCCAAAGGCGACCACCGCCCGGTGAAACGGTTTGCGGGCCAGATACATGGCGGCCAGCAGGAGCGCCATCAGCAACATGGGATGGGGCGCCACGGGAAAAAGCGATTGGGTGAAGGTTATCATCGTCACCTCCTGAATGTTTCCGTCCATCTATGCCAAAAGCAAAACCCCTCGACTCTGGCGTGTCAGGAGGGGCGGGATCGGCACCGGCCTATTTTGCCGGGCGCAAAGGCACCTTTTGGCCTTCGATAAAATAATCTTACCAAATACGAGCGTCGGTGACAATCGAAATGGCTGTATTTATAAATACAATGTATTACACTGATAGCGGGCGACAATCGGGATGGCGGCGGCCGAGCACCACTTAACGTCTTGAATAACAACGAGTAACTGTTCACAGGGTTGCAGGGCACTACAAACCACATGTTGCAAGCCAAATGGCGGGGTGTTAAGAGGGCTTTTTGCCTGACGACAGCCAGTGGTGTTGACCGCGCTCGGCGACTATTTCAATGGCCTTAACGGCCGAAACGATTTTCGAATGCAGATCCTGGGCACCATCATACCGATATTCGTGATTATCGGTCTGGGCTGGATCGCCCGGCGCAAAGCCGTTATACCACCTGAATTCCTGGAACCGGCCAATCACATCGTTTACCATCTGGCCATTCCGGCCATGATCTTTCGAGCGGTTTCGGCCTCTTCCCTGAAGACCCAGTTCGATCCGCTGGTCGTTGCGATCACCCTGGTCTCGGCCCTGGCGGTTTTTGCGGCGGCCTGGGCGGCGGGCCGCCTGCTGCGCCTGCATCGATCCCGGCGCGGAACATTCATTCAGAACAGCATCCACGGCAATCTGGGGTACATCGGCCTGGCCGTGGCCTTCTATTTTCTGGGTAACGAAGGCTTCGTACGGGCCGGCATCATTGCCGGCTTCCTGATCATTCTCCAAAACTTTCTTGCAGTTTCGGTGCTGCAATTGTATTCTAACAGCCTAACGCCGCGACACGGGCGTTGGACGGTTTTCTGGAAAGTTGCGGGAAATCCGATCATCGTGGCCGCTTTGCTGGGGATTGTTTTCTCTCTTTTCACAATTCCGCTGCCGCAGATCGTCGACCGCAGCCTGAAGATCCTGAGCGACCTGGCTCTTCCGATGGCCCTTCTGATCATCGGTGCCTCGCTCTCTTTCAACCTGATGCGCCGTAATCTGGCCTCTGTAATGGTAACGACCGGTTTGAAGCTCGTGCTTCTGCCGGCGGTGGGTCTGATGGCCTACCGGCTCGCCGGTGTGCGGGCCGCCGACTATCTTCCGGGCCTTATCCTGCTGGCGTCGCCGACGGCCACCGTCACCTATGTGATGGCCCGTGAGATGAAGGGCGATGCCGAATTCGCCGTGGCCGCCATTTCCGCCAGCACCTTGCTCTCGGCCATAACCTTTACGGTGTGGCTCAACCTGGCCCAATAACTGTAAGCGTTCGCAGGGCACCGCATCTGCGGCGTTATCGGGCACTTGAGGTACAAAACAGTACGCCGGCGTGCCCGAAGCCTTGCATCTGCGGCACCCTGCGAACGCTTACGATAGGGTCACCGCTGAACGCTTACGAGAGGGCACCGCATCTGCGGCGTTATCGGGCACTTGAGGTACAAAACAGTACGCCGGCGTGCCCGAAGCCTTGCATCTGCGGCACCCTGCGAACGCTTACGATAGGGTCACCGCTGAACGCTTACGAGAGGGCACCGCATCGGCTGTGTTGTCGGGCACCCGGATGTGCGGGTGTCTCGTCGCGGCCGTGTCCATGCAAAGAAAATGGGGAGTTGACACCTTCTTCTCGACGGCCCCATTTTAACTGAGTGTGAAAATGAGTGTTTCTTTCAACAAGGCCCTCGTGACGGGCGGGGCCGGTTTCATTGGGTCGCACCTGGTCGGAGAATTGGTCGCCCAAGGGTGCCGGGTCACGGTGCTCGACAATTTTTCCACCGGGCATCGGACCAACCTGACCCATGTAGCCGGGGAGATCGACCTGATCGAGGGCGACATCCGCGATCTTCAGGCTCTGACAACGGCCGCACGGGGGTGCGAGGTGATCTTTCACCTGGCGGCGGTCGTGTCCGTGCCCCAAACCGTGGCCCAGCCGCTGGAGTCGGCGCTGGTCAACGAACTGGGCACGCTGCACGTGTTGGAGGCCGGCCGCGGCGCCGGCACGGACGCCGTCGTTCTGGCCAGTTCTTCGGCCGTGTACGGCGACAACCCCGACTCGCCGAAGCATGAGAGCCTGCGGCCTAAACCGCTCAGCCCCTACGCGGTGCAGAAAATTACGGGGGAGTACTATGCGCGCATTTACCACGAACTCTACGGACTAAAAACCACCAGCCTGCGGTTTTTCAATGTGTTCGGACCGCGGCAGGACCCGTCGTCACCTTACTCCGGGGTGATATCGATTTTTATGTCCAAGGCGGTGGCGCGAACGGCGCCGGTCATTAACGGCGACGGCCGCCAGAGCAGGGATTTCGTGTATGTGGGTGACGTGGTGCGGGCGTTGATCGCGGCCGCCGGCGCCGATGCCGCCGCCGGACGCTCGATCAACGTGGGAACCGGAACCGCGATCGACATCAACCGGCTGTGGCAAATCATTGAGGGGATGGCGGGGTTGCGCATCGCCCCGAGCTATGGTCCGCCGCGGGCCGGCGATATCGTGGCCTCGGTGGCTGCCGTCGATACGGCGCAATCGCTGATGGGCTTTACGGCCGAAGTGCCGTTCGAGGAGGGACTCGAGCGCACCTTCCAATGGTATGCCGGGTCCCACAAGTGAATTCACAATTTCGTTGACCACGAATTCACCGCCCGCTCCGCTGTGGGACCAGAGTCGCTGAGACAGCGAAGGTGGTTTTTCCCCATAACTTTCTGTTGCGAGGACAGGAAGGTACACGCACGCACACCGCTGGACTGAATCCATTTTAACGACCTGCCCGGCAATGGGAAAATTATCGTCTTTAAAGCGGACTGGACTTTTTGGTTGCCGTCCTCTCAACGGCAAACATAAAAAATAACCTCTGCGGGCTTCGCGGTTCTGCGGTAAAAAAAGCACAGGAGTGAGAATGGCGATTGACATCAAGAATGTTCTGGTCACCGGCGCGGCCGGTTTTATCGGCTTTCACCTGTCGCGGCGCTTGCTGTCGGAAGGGGTTCATGTCAGCGGCATCGACGATCTCAATCCCTATTATGATGTCAGATTGAAGCAAGACCGCCTGGAAATTCTCCAGGACGAACCGAATTTTTCATTTTACAAGTCCAGCATCGCCGATCGCGACCGGTTGAGCGACATCTTTGCCGCGCAGCCTTTTGACGTCGTTGTCAACCTGGCGGCCCAGGCCGGCGTGCGCTATTCGCTTGAAAATCCCTACGCGTATGTGGATGCCAACCTGGTCGGTTTCGTCAACCTGCTGGAATGCTGTCGGCATCACCGGACTCCCCACCTGGTTTTCGCCTCATCCAGCTCGGTTTACGGGGCCAACACCCGCATGCCGTTTTCGGTGCACGACAATGTCGATCACCCGGTGTCGCTGTACGCGGCTTCCAAGAAATCAAATGAACTGCTGGCGCACTCTTACAGTCACCTGTTCGGGCTGGCCTGCACCGGCCTGCGATTTTTCACGGTTTATGGTCCCTGGGGTCGGCCCGACATGGCCCTTTTCCTGTTTACCAGGGCCATCTATGACGGCCAGCCGATCCAGGTGTTCAACCACGGCCGGATGAAGCGTGATTTTACCTATATCGATGATATCGTCGAAGGCGTCGTGCGGGTCATGCACCGGCCCCCGCGGCCGAATCCGGACTGGAATGCCGACCAGCCGGACCCCGGGACGTCCTACGCCGCTTTCAAGGTCTACAACATCGGCAACAACCAGCCCGTGGAGCTGATGGATTTCATCGCGGCCATCGAGGCGGCGGTCGGCAAAACCGCCATAAAGGAAATGCGGGACATGCAGTCCGGGGACGTCCCGGCGACCTACGCTGACATCGACGACCTGGTCCGCGACGTGGGGTTCAGGCCCGCGACGCCGATCGAGGCCGGAATCCGGCGTTTCGTGGAATGGTTCAAGGATTACTATAAATATTGAGTGCGGGTTGCGGATTGATGGTTCAGTGTTATTTATTACTGCATGCAGCCAAAATCTTTGTCTTTAAGACGATAACTATCAGGGGCCTGGGGCGCCCGGAGAGGAGGGGCGGTGAAGATCGAAGCCAACGGCATCACCATCAATGTCGCCATTTCCGGCAACGCTTCCGGACCGGTGGTCATGCTGAGTCACGCCCTGGCGACGACCCTGGATCTGTGGTGGCCCCAATTGGCGGCCCTCGAGCCGCACTTCCGGCTGCTTCGCTACGACACCCGCGGTCACGGCGCCAGCGACGCGCCCGCGGGAGCCTACAGCTTGGAGCAGATGGCGAATGATGCCGTAGCGGTCATGGATGCCCTGGCGATCGAGACGGTGCACTGGGTCGGCATATCGATGGGCGGCATGATCGGTCAGGCCCTCGCATTGAATCACGCCGAACGGCTGCGGAGCCTGGTGCTGTGCGATACCGCCGCCGTCGTTGCCCCCGAAGCGCAGCCCCTGTGGCGGCAGCGCATCGAAAAAGCGCGGGCCGCGGGCATGGCCGCCCTGGCCGAAGAAACCCTGCAGCGCTGGTTCACACCGCCTTACCTTGCCGAAAACCCGCCCGAGGTCGGGCGCATCCGTGAGATGATCCTGACAACCCCGGTAGCCGGTTTCAGGGGCTGCAGCGAAGCCATCCGCCGGCTCGATGTCATCGAGCGCCTCAGCGAGATCCGGCTTCCCACCCTGATCGTCGTCGGCGAGCAGGACCCGGGCACGCCGGTCGCCAGCTCCGAGGCCATTCACCGCCGCATCGCGGGTTCCCGCCTTGAGATTATTCCTTCGGCCGCCCACCTGTGCAATGTCGAACAGCCGCAAGCCTTCAACCGCACGCTGCTCGAATTCCTGCCGACCAGTTGAATCCAGCCGCCGGAACTCGCATCGTCTCCCGGCTGAAATAAGTTATGCCGGTTTAGCCCGTTTGCCCGTCGTAGGGGCGAAAAATTTTTCGCCCTTCCAGGGACCACAATCGCGGGATAACCGTTGCTGTCGTTCAATTGAACAGTCGGGGGTCTGCGTTTTCAGTTGTTTCTGAAAAGGGACAGGCGCAATCGCTTGACCTCGGAGCCGCTCTCGTCAGCCGCCTGGCTGTCGAAAGCCTCCGGCGGTTCCAATGGTTCGGCGCAGTAGGGTGCGACGGCCCGGCCGGAAGGGTTGGTGAAGGTATCGTTGAGGTTCCGGATGGCGTCGTTGGCATTTTCGAACACTCGGGCGAGGCTCGCTCGGTTTGGCTGACTCCAGCCGACCGGCCGCCGCTGCAGAATGCTACGCCACCAGTCGCTGTTTTTCCGAAAGGCGCGGGCATAGTTGCGGCGCGCATGCGGATCGGACAGCTCGGCCAGCAGCTTGCGGCCCACCCGTGCGGCGGCGCGCAGGCGTATCCGATAGTGCGCGTAGCCGATCCCCGCGATGAGAAGCAGAATAAGAAAGAACCGAAGGCCGCCGTGATTCGTCAGCGCTGACGAGAAGGGCAGTTTGAGGCGCACGCCCTCCCAATAGCCGGCCCAGATGGTGGTGATCAGAAACAGGGCCAGAACACCGCCGAAGACGAGCGCGTCCAGCTTGAGGACTGTGCGGCGCCAGCGGTCGACAAACTCCTGCAACAACGGAACGGATTCCTGTTCGATCGATTGAACGGTTTTTTTAAGGAGCCCGATAATCCGGTAGGCCCGTTCCACGCCGACCTGGTCGATGCGGTCGTAAATGGCCCTGAGGTCGGTGTCACGCCGATTTTCGAGCCGGGCGCGCGTCTTGTCGTCGGCGATATCGAGGGCCATCTCCGGATTGTAAACCGCGAAGCAGCAGCCCGTGGTCAGGCCCTGCTGGGCCAGCGCCCTTTTCCAGGCCGCAAAGACTTCCTCGGTGTTGTTTTCGCGGGCGGTGCTGTCGATCTGATTGAGAATATAGAGAAATTTATTGGCGTCGCGGCGATTGATGGTCGCGCCCACCAGATGCTTGAGCGTGTCCTGCATCGAACCGGATTCGGGGTGGCGGGCGTCGAAAAAGACCAGCACCAGGTCCGAGATGTCGATAATGCGATCGGTGATCCGCAGGGTCGAGGAACGCTGTTCGTCGGCGTCGAAGCCGGGGGAGTCTATCAGGATGCGGCCGCGCAGCTTCTCGCTGGGGCAGGTCCGCAGCTGCAGGTAGCGGTCGATGTGGTCGCTCTGGCCGCGGGCGACCTCCTCGATGGCCTGACTGATCTTGTAGAGCGGAAAGCGCGGGTCCGCATCCAGGGCCACGCCGGGCAGCGAGCGCACGCGTTTTTCGCCGGTGAAGCAGATGACCGTGAACTTGTCGTCCAGAGCCTGGTTGCCGGTGGCCTGCAGCGGGTAGCCGAGATAGTGGTTGATGAAGGCCGATTTGCCGGAAGAATAGATTCCCAGGACCGAAATCAGCGGCCACCAGGGTATCCGGCCGGTATGGGATTCTTCGCGGTCGAACAGCCCGAGCTGGCGCGACACCCGGTCGAGTTGCCTGAAATTGGCGACGACATCGGTGAGCACCGGATTTTCAGTTCTCAGGTGCTCTTCGAGGCTCTGCAGTTTTCGTCGTCTGGTGCTGGCCGCGGTCATGGTCGCCCGTTTCCCGTCTGTTTTTTTCAGTTTCGTTAAAACCTTTCGCACGATATCAGATACGGGAAATAAGTCAATGGTCCACCAGGCTCGTACCATCCGCCATGGGAAAAAAGTTCGCATTACCTTAGATATTTCAGAGGAGCTGGTACGGGACATCGATCAGATCCGGACGAGTATCGGTGTCGACCGCGCGGCTATTATCAAGATATGGCTATATGAAAGAGTGCAGCGGGAAAAAGCGACCATTCCGCAGCCCTGAGAAGACATTACGCTTAAGAATAAAACGGGAACGTGTGGGCGATAAATTGCGCTACTATTCAAAAACAAGGCGGCCGAAGCAGCGCGGCAGATGAAAATTCACCTCGTCGACCGGCGACCAGGCGCCCCAGTGGGGATGGGACGAGTCATCGGCACATTTGAAGAAATTAGCGCGCCACGGGTCGCTTTTTGTGATGGTGATTGGACCGACGTACGCTTCGAGCAGGGGGAACGGGATAAAGAATTCGATATGCCAGGTGGTGGCCCGGGCCACTTCCGGTTCGACCACCGCCGGCAGCGAGTGGTGGATGCCGATGAGGCGGGCGTCTTTATCCGTCAGGCACGCAAAATTTTTAAAACCACCCGGCACGCGGGTCGGATCGGTGATGTAGGATGCCAGCAGGGCGCCGCCGCAGTTGAATTCGAAGTTGAAATAGCCGCTGTCAGGCTTGGGCTGCACGAAGAACTCCACGCAGCTGTCCCTGTAAACAGCGTCCTGGAACCGGGTCCGCAGGCAGCGCACATAATTGTCGTCCACCCGAAACAAACCATAAATTCCATCGCGATCATAGACGAGCTTCACGCGCGTGACCGGGCGGTGGGCGCTGCCCTCCGGCCGGAAGCAGGCGATGGCCAGACAGGGCACGTCGCGCCAGGCCGGGCCGTCCCACAGGCCCAGCAATTCCGGCCGGCGCCGGGCTCGCGGCACAGTGTATATCGGATTTTTATTCCAGCCCATTTTTACATTTTTTTGGGCCTTTTTGATTTACAGGCTGCCGAAAAAGAAAAGCTTTATGATAATGCCTTGAGTGCTCGGCAATGCTTTTCATGTAAATTTTATCGCCTTCGATCAGCCCGAACACTTTCGTTCCGAAATCCAGCAGCCCCGGATCAGTGCCGCTCCCGAGTCCAATTCTCCAACTTCAGGCCCTCTATTCTTTCAAAATGCTTTAAATTGTTGGTCACGAGAACCAGATCGTGCGACAGGGCGCAAACCGCGAGAATAAGATCGAAATCATCCAAGGGGGTGCCGGCTTTTTCGAGCCCGGCTTTGAGCATCGCAAATATTTCAGAGGATTCCCGGCCAAGATGGATGATTTCCAGGGAATCCTCGATGCGTTTTATCTTTGCCAAATTGCCGGCCACTTGTTGTGATTTATAGGCGCCGTAGTAAAGTTCCATCAGGGTAATGATGCTGATCTTCAGCGCAACTCGACGGTTGCGTTCAAGGTTCTTCTTTACCGTCGCATGTCCTTTGAGGCTGTAAATAACGATATCGGTGTCCAGAAGATACATCAACCCTCATTCCGGAAAGATCTGATCAGAAAGAAGCAGTGGGCCTCTTTACGTTTTTTCGGGCCTTTTTGATCTGCCCGATGATCTTATCCGCTGCGCGGTCGTCTTTCCAAGAGCCGTGCAGTTCGAGCAGCACCTCGGAAGGGGTTTTGACCGCATCACAGCGTGGCTTTTTTGCCAAATAGCTCTGGATCAGAAAAAGAACCTGTTGGCTGACGGAGCGCTTCTCTTCCGTTGCGAGCTTCTTTATTTGATCATACAGCTGATCATCTATACCCTTGATCTGCAAATTCGCCATGAGCGTCTCCACTTGCAAGTATTCATGAAAAAGTACACCGATTTCATGAACACGTCAAGCTAAAGATTTTTCGATCGGGAAGACTTGCCAATCTTGTTGATAATGTGTTGAATCACTTTTCCGCGGGCAATGTTTGTGGTGCGGATTTCGTTGTAGCGCCGGTTGTTGTTTATGGCCACGACCACAAAACAGGCCGTCAATTCCAACAATTCCAGGTCGTCGGTCGTGAAGTCCCCGATTGTTTTATTCAATGATTGAAGGGTGCCTGAACAATGTTTTTTGTCATTGATCAAGGGGCAGCAGATCAGATTGCCGGTGTGAAAACCTGTCAAATCATCCACGCCGCAGTAAAACCGGCTGTCCGCCGCAGTATCATTGACGATGGCGGGCAGGCGGTTTTCAAACACCCATCCAGCCACACCGTCCGATTTCGGCAGGCGGATTTCATTTTTCTCAAGATCG
Organism: uncultured delta proteobacterium; assembly: GCA_963728055.1. GTDB lineage: Bacteria > Desulfobacterota > Desulfobacteria > Desulfobacterales > SG8-13 > JARFQH01. The sequence continues at coordinate 181,306 of CAVSIM010000007.1, forward strand.
AGGGATGAATAAGTGGTGAGTTGTTGCTTCAACGGCTCGAATAAAAAAATCGATGACCTTTGGCTATCCATAAATTGATTGAGCTTGACCATGAAGATCGCGAGCATTGTCTCCATGCTGCTCTCCAAGTCCAAAATCTGTGACAGTTCATTTGCCAGACAATGAAGTCGGGTCATGTTTTTTTCCATTTTTCCCTCCTCGCTGAAAAACCGGCGTAAACGCCGCCGCTCCCCAACGGTGTCACTGTTTTGATAAATGCCTTGGGAGAGCATTGCATAGTTTGATCACCATACCGCAAAGGGTCGGTGTCAGGGGTGAGAAGTAATCTGGACCCTCGATCCCGGTTCGACAGCCGATCGACCGCTACGGGCCATGGTTTTGCAGCGATCCTTTTCCACTGAAACAACTTCCAGTGTGGCATCGGCGTTCACCGCTGCAAATCTTTGTCCCACCGCTGCGCCCTGCAGGCTGCCGACATCGAGTAAAATGGCATCGTTTTCAATCGCCACTATTTTACCGCGCAGGGGATACCGGGCGGAAAACTCGTCCGCCAGTTTTGCGACCAGGGCCCCGGCGATTTCCGGCGGGGCCGTCTGGGCGTCGAAAGACGCGTTCACGACGGCGGTGACGAGCCCGGTTTCGGTCTCGATGATGCGGACGGCGACCCGCGTCGCCGATCCGTGGTGGACGATCCGGCCCGACAACAGAATTTTGGCCGACACCAGGCGCCCCAATGCCGCGGCGGTCGCCGGGTCCGCCAAGTTAGAGGCGCCGAGCCTCAGCTCTTCCAGCAGCCTGTCCATCAGGGCCCGCTCCACGATCCTGACCCGGCTCCGGGCCATCAATTCCTCGGCGACCAGGTTTTCCACCAGGATTTCCTCGCCCTCCACCAGGCCGAAGCCTTTGGTCTCGAAGTTCAGCAGCCACGCCGTGAGCGGCGGCGAGGTCCAGCCGTCCGATGGTTCGGCAGGCCCCTTTGGCGAACTGTCGGTCGTCAGCTCCCGGATGAGGTCGTCGATCCGTCTGCGCTTTTCCACGTCCTTGTCCCAGGCCATTTTTTCGCGCAGCGATGCAGCCGCTGCCCGCGCGGCCGGATCGTCGGGACTATCTGAAAGGACCTGTTCATACAGCCGCAGGGCTTCGGCACGATGGTCGAGGCGTTCGTTCACCGTGGCCTGCGCCACCACGGCCGGCGTGTTCCGAGGTTCGAGCCGGGCGGCCTGCTGGTAGTATTCCAGCGCTTTTTGAGGCTGGTCGTCGATCGAGGAAAGCCGGCCGAGGCCCATGACCGCTTCGACCCGGGCGGGCTTCAGGGCCTTTTCATCCTCGAAAACTCTTTGAAAATTCGTGCGGGCCTGCGCCGTGTCGCCGCGGGTGAGGTGAATGTTGCCGAGCAATACAGAGCAGAAAGGCCGCTGCGGCTCCTGGCCCTGGACCTCGCTGCAGACCTTGATCGCGGTGTCGAGGTCACCGGCCTTGTAATGCGCCAGCGCCTGGCGCTCTTTTTTTTCCAGGCCGAGCCTGTCGTAGGTGAGATATCCCCACAGCATCGCCGCCAGGGTAAAGAATGCCATCCCGGCCGCGAGCCACCGGCGATGACCGAAAGTCTTGTCGGCGGAGGAAGTGAATTTGATGACTTCCTCGCCGGCCCGCACTGTTTCAGAATGACTCGCAACGGCTTTCCGGCGTGGTTCGCGAGCGCGGCCGCTCATCCGAAGCTGCCCCATGTAGTTGTAACTCGGGTCGCCGTAGAGCACGTAGCTGGCCCAGACGATGCTTTCCTCGCCGTGCAGCTCGATGTAGGTTTTACGCGCGCGGTTCAGCGCCTGGCCGACGCTGATGTCGCTGAAAAGATGGCGGTAGAATTCAAGGGCGAACAGGTTGCTTTGCTCATCCAGGATTTCCCAGAAGGTGCCGATGTAGTGTTTGACACCCGCCAGCAGGAAGGCATTGGCGAGTTCGAAGATATTGTTTTCGAAGGATTCACTGAGAGTCCACTGCTCGGTGCGGCCGGACTGGCAGGCATTGGCGAATATCATGGCCGGCATGGTGGTCGTGCCCGCCATCTTGATGATGTCCTTTGTGGACAGACGGCTGTCACGCAGGCGCCATCCGCTGTCATCGCTGTTCTGCGGCTGATAGTCGGCATGGCCCGCAAAATGGATGAAATCGAAGTTGCGCAGCTTGCCCTTGATAACGTCGGCCGACACGTGATCTGCGCGCAGGCTCACGCGGACGAAGGTCCGGTTTTGGTCGATGAAATCCCGTATCTGGGTTCCCTCGGCGTAGGCGCCTTTGAGATCGCCGGTCGGATCGGCCAGAATCAGCATCCGCAGCGGAACCGCCAGGGCCCGGCTGTGGGAGCCGGGAAAATTCCGGCTCGTCGTCACGACGCGGCCCATTTCAAAGCGCTGGCACAGAAACTGCCGGCCGTCGTAGAGCAGCTCCCAGGGGATGTGTACCAGCTGATCATCGATGGCCAGCACCAGCGATTCGGCCGGCGTGTTGCGCAGCCGCTCCTTGATCGACAGTGTCAGCAGTTCATCGTAGAGAATCTGCCCGATTTCGCGCAGGTGCGCCAGGGCCTCACGCGGGACCCATCCCCGGCGGTTGGCCTTGTTCAGAAGATCCACGAGGTCGCGGCAGCGCGAATTCACCATCGTCATGTCCACGGCTGATTTTTCATAATGCCGCAGCGTGCTTTCGTCGCCGGCCACATTTTCGTGGGCGCTGATCTTGAGTTCGGGACCCTCCTGAGTCAATTCAAGATGGAAGACGCGAGCGGGAGGCGTCGGTTTTTCCAGCGGCGCCAGGGCTGGCTCCCGTCCTCTGGACACCGTGGCGGTGACAAAGTCGCCCTCCTGCCACAGGACGCGGTACACGGGCACCGGCAGGCTTTTACCCTTGATGGTGAGCCTGTCATGGAAGCGGCAGAGGATGTCCTCGCAGCCGCACACCTCTTCGTGCACCGTCTCGGTGATCAGGATGCCGTCGCTGTCGGCGTGGCCTGCGATTCGCGCGGCGACATTGGCGACATTGCCGGTGAAGCGTTGAAAGGCGGCATCCTTGTCGACCAGAACCTGGCCGATGTTGATCCCGATTTTGACGTGGATCTCATCTTCATTGTTCTGGTTATGCGCCTGCAGGCCCAGCTGGATGGACACGGCCGTCTTGACCGCGTCGAGCGGTTCATCGAATGACGCCATCACGCCGTCGCCGACCACTTCGATCAAGCGGCCGCGGTGGCGATCGACGGCCGGCAACACGATCTTGTTATGCTTGACCAGAAGGGCGCGCCCACCGATATCGCCGTGCTTGTCGACATAATCCGTGTAGCCGGCGATATCGGAAAAGAGAATGGTCACCTTGCGGCGAAAACGGTCCTTGAGCACCTGCTCCAGGCGTTCGCGTTCCAGGAGGATGTCCGTCATTTCCCCCGATCGGCTGAATTTGTCGGCAGGGTCATGCGGCGGCATGGATACTCTCCTTGAGGAAAAAACGATAACGGCCGATCTCGATCCCGTTTCTCGTCAACACCAGGCGGTAATGACCGCAGGGGATGTCATCGATCAGGGCCGCATCGTCTTCGATCAGGCAGGAGGCCGTTTCTCGCCCGTGGTCGGTGCGGAAAAGAGTGACGCGCGCGGGCATCTCGAGATGAGCGCTTTTTAACTGACGCACCCTCACCCGGAAGCCTTGCGGCGAGGTCCTTTCTATGTCGATCTCCAGCGTCAGATCCCGAAAGGACTTGCGGATCCGGAAGAAATCCTCGTCTACCAGATTATGTTGACCCCGCACCGCCAGAAGGGCTCCGCTGCGCCCAAACGGCCACCGGGCCGACCACGTTATGGTCCAGGCCCTGAGAAAGCCGGCGACGGTGTCCGGCCAACCCCCCCGATTCACACGCCGGAGGGCCTTGACAGCGCGACGCGTGACGCCGGCCGGAACGATGCCGGCCTCAAGGAGCGGGCCCCGGTCGGAGATCATCCGGTTGGCCGCCACCGCGGCAAGGCAGGCATCGCAGCAGGGCAGATGGTCTTCGACGCGTCGGGTCCGCTGCTCACCGAGGCGCCCTTCAACATAGTTGCACAGGATTTCTTCGGACGGGCAGGCTTTCTTCATGGCGACGACCCTTTTTCTTAATTCACGGTTCGGTGCTGTAAGGGCAATGTTCCGCGTTCTCCTTCAGCGGTTTTACTCCGCTGGGGTGAACAACGTGAACCCCAACATCGGTGGGGATTTTTGAAACCCCCTGGAATGCTGGAATGGTGGAATTTTGAGGAAATGGATTCCAACATTTCATTATTCCCCTGTTCCATTGCGCGTTATCTGTGTTGGGGTTCGTTTCACTCACCCAAACGGGTCCGACCCGATACACTTACTGCCGATAGGATTTTCATGACCGTTGCACCCTTTAAAGGCCATGATGGTGTCACATGTCTTTTAACCAAATAGACGTTGACGGGTGTCGCAATCTTGCAGCGCTGATCGCCATCAGTGATTCAGAATGGCCCTGAGCCGTTGGATGGCCCGGTGCTTGATCGAATAGGCGTTGTTTTCGGAAACCCTCAAGATTCCAGCCACCTCCTTGATGCCCAGCCCGTTGAGGCAGTGAAGGCGGACAAAAAGCCGATCGCGCGGCAGGAGCATCACGAGCGCTTTTTCAAGCTGGTGCCTTTTCTCGGCCCGGTCCAGCAGTTGCCACGCCGCCGTCCCGTTTTCCGCCAGGGTTTCCAGGTTTTCGATATCCCGCAGCCGGCTCGGGCGGGATAGGGCATCACCGCTGCGCCGCAGATCATCGATCACCGTGCGCACGCTGATCATGCGGATCCAGGAGGGCAGGCTGCACCCGTTTTTGCCTTGGTACTGGCGCAGTCGCCGGCAGCTGCGCTCCAGGAGCCGGACGAAGATCGAGTTGTGCAGGTCTTCGACATCCTGGATGTTAAAGGATGCCTGCCGGGCCTTGAAGACCTGCTGAACCGTCATGTAGACCAGATTGGAAAAACGCAGCACGAAGGCTTCCTGGGCCCTGCTCTCGCCTTTGAAGCAGCCGGCGAGAAGCTCCTGGTCGGCATGATCCATCATCACTCCGCGGTCTCCGGTTCCGGCGGGCTGCAGGCCTTACTCCGTGATCACCTTCTGAAGGGTCTGCACCGCGCCCGGGGAGCCATCGAGAAGCTCGGCTTTGGAAAAATCGGCATCGACCTGGGTGAACCGCGCCCGGCCGACGATCTTCTTGTCGGTGCCCAGTGATGTGCCGGTGACGGGATGGCGCACGTCATCCTCCCGGTAGATCAGAATGCAGCGTTGTTTTCGGACCTCTTGCAGGCCCAGATCCGTCAAAATGGTGTCGCCCTGCCGGTCGATGACGATTCCGCTGACCAGCGGAAAATCCCGGTGATATTTCAGGGCGAGAGCTTCGGCCAGCGAGCCCAGATCGTAAATATCCGCCACCTCGTCGAAGGCATCGGCGGTGGCCAGAATCTCCGAAGTCTCCGTGTCGATCAGGCGTGAGACGACTTCGATGCCGTTGCGCGTGACGACGATGCTGCCGGCCACGATGGAGTTGGCGGCCGCCAGTTGACCGATCTTAAGCGCCGTGCGTCGATCGACGAGTTGCGACTGGCTCAGTTTCTGCTCCTGCAGGATGAGATCAAAAAGATTTCTTTCCACCACCCGGAAACGGTCCTGCGTGACGAAAGCGTCTATCAGCCGATCCTGAAAAAACGTTCCGGCATCGGCCGGCTCATTGCCGGTTTCGAACGGCAGCAGGGTCACCTTGTGACGGGCATCGAGTTTGACGGCTTCCGGAATTCGGCGTTCGATGACGAGTTCCTGCACCGCGAGGTTGCCGGCGGCATCGCGCGCTTCGATCCGAATCCGGTTTTCACCTTCCGTCAGTTCCAAAAACCAGCTGAAGATGACGTGAAGGCTTCTTTTCCGCAACACCGGCGTCCGGTTAACCGTAACGGCGGTGATCGTGCCCTCGTCGCGCACCTGTACTTCGAGACAGATTTTCGGGACGTAAACCGTCTGGAAACTCGTCCAGCCCTTCAGGGTGATCATCGGCGGGTCCCGGTCTGCGGCCGTTTTTCGCTGCGCCGGATTATCGGGCAAAATGACCGCCGCCAGGCTTGCCACGAGAAACGGCCGTCGCCGGCCGTCCGCGATGAAGGTCTGGTCGATTCGGGCGCTGGTTTGATTTCCGAGCCGATCCGTGGCGGTCAGATCGATCGCAAGGCTTTCGGATTGGATGAGGCAGGTGAAAACCACTTCCGGGCCGGGGACGATCGGAACGATGTTTCCGTTGACCTCCAGGCGGCGCACGCCCGCCGCGTCGTAAAGCGTGCCCTGCAGTTCAACAGCTCCCGTTTTTTGCAGGGGCCGGGCGGTCAGTTGCTCTATGACGATCATCGGCCCCTGGCGGTCGACAGATACCGCCAGTTTCCGGGCGGCCGTCCGTCCGGCCAGATCGGTGGCCGAAATCATGACATCGTGACGGCCCTGCGTCAGATTCAACGCCTCTGAGAACGCGATCCTCTTTTCGGCGCCTTCCTGGAACCAGCGCTCGCCGCCGATCGTGAGCCGGGCGATGAAATGATCGCTTTCCGCGGACCCGGTGACCACGACCGGGTCTTCCCTCGTCCAGATTTCTTCGGCCTCATTGCTGAGGACGATTTTCGGCGGCGGGACTTCGGTCCGGCTCTGCTCGATGCGCTTTGTGCGAATTCGATCGATGTAGTAGCGGGCCTTGGCGGTGGGGAAGGATCGCATTGACAGTTGCAGTTCGCGCTCGGCGGCATCGAAGTCACCGGTTTCATACAGCAGGACCCCCATCTCCCGGTGCGGAAAGTAGTCGATGAAATGCATGCCGTAGGTGCGCGCCATGCGCTGGTCCTGGTCCCGCCTATCGGCCGCCTGGCGCAGATCGGCCAGTGCTTTCTCGTAATACCGTCCCTCGGCCAATGAGAGCCCTCTTTCATAGTAGTTCCACCACCGGTGGCGGAAAATGGCTTCATCGGCTTGTCCGTTGACCTTGGTGCCTTTCTGGTGCGTTACATCCGCCGGCTGAAACGCACAGGCTGCTACCAGGAAGAATGCAGCCAGGGCCAGCCCACAGTTGTATGACCTTCTTGTCGCCAATTCGGCCACCTGTTTCACGTCATCGTCGTCTGCCTTCCGCTCTGTTATTAGAGCTGATTTGCCTAACGGCAGGCAGACACCACCTGTAACAACAGACGTTGGTTGTCCCGGCATTCTTGCAGGCCGGAAGCGGCTTTGCGGCGCCTAAAGATGAAAGATCAGGGATGCCAGAATGGTGTGCTGGCGGACATCGGCCCTGCTGGTCGTGATCAGGCTGCCGGTGTCCACGTCGTTGCCCCACCTGAAATTATAAGCCACATCGAAAATTAATCGCTTGTAGGCCAAACCCGATCCCAATGCGATGCCGTAAAAGTCCCTGGTTTTTCCCTGGGCGGGTTCCGGATCGTAGAAGGCGCCGGCCCGCAGCGGCACGACCAGTTGGCGGTTCGGGAAAATGAAGAGATATTCCGCCCCGAGGCGCACCTGGGTGGTGTCGTCGACATCCGATCGGTCGCGCGGCAGGCCCGTTATGGGGCTGAACTTGTTGCCGCGGCCGTCTTCCAGCAGGTAGTCGCTCCAGAGGGTGCGATAAACGTCGACATCCACAGTCAGGGCATCCGAAAACCGCCAGGCCAGACCGATCCCGTAGGAGAGCGGCATTTCCAGTTCGACATCTTCGGTCAGCGCCTGGCTGGTGGTGGTGACGGTGTCCACCGGTGGCGCCAGCGTCTGGGTCTGCCGGAATTCAAAGGTGTGTTTTACCGATGCCTTAAACGGCGTTTTGAGCACCGCCCCGATCGTCAGGGCGGGAATCACGTTCCACAGCAGGCCGATGTTGGCATTCAGGCCCCTGAAGCGGGAATACTCGTCCCTGATGAACGTCTTTGTTGTGGCCGGAACGCCGCCGATCGTGCCGGCGCCGATTTCGGTGAAGGTTTCGTCCCACCCGTTGTCCCAGAGCAGTTGGTCGGTCCAGATGTTGACCGTCGCCCCCAGCGAAAGGGTGGGGGTGATCTCGACGGCGCCGGCCAGCCCGAGCGCGCCGACGCTGCCGTCCTGCCGGAAGTGCTTGTTCTGGAGCAGGTCCAGCCCGGCCTGCGTGAAGTCGAGCCGGTGGTTGAACTCGCGCGTGAAATCGTAGAGGCGCTGGTAGTTCACGGAGGCGACCATGTTGCGATAAAAATGAAAGGGCAGGGTGGCGGCGAAATAGTTGAGGCTGGTCGTATCGATGTCGCCGCTGTTCGCGATTTCGGGCCGCAGGTCCGAGGAAAAATCCTCGCTGCGGCTGGTATATTCGCCTACGATCGTGATTTCCGGTTTTTCGAGTTGGATCAAGCCGGCCGGGTTCCACGAGGCGGCCGTGGCGTCGTCGGCCACGCCGATGAACGCACCGCCCATGCCCAAAGCGCGGGCGCCCGATCCGACCGGGTTGGGCGAGGAGGCGATCCCCACCTGCTGAAAAAGCGTACCCGCGACCGCGTCGATCGGTACCGCCGCCGCCAGAGTCAACATCAGGAAGAGTGGCAAAAAGTAAAGACGGCGCGCCGGCTTTCTGCGGCGGACGCGCAAAAAAACGGGGCCGGCGAGACAAAGAACGATAAGCCCGCCGATGAGCGTGTCCGGCCACACCATTGCTTTCGCCGGTCCGGGGGAACCGGCCGCGGCGATGAAACAGCTGTAGCCGCCGCCCGACGAGGACGAGCCGCCGTCGGCGCCGTCGACCGGCCCGGCGACGCCGCTCTGCATGTCGAGGTTCACCCAGGTGACATCGCCGCCGTAAACGTCCACATTGGATTCGATGCGGTTGGCGTGCCGGTCGGCCACGGCCGTCACGCTGCATGTGCCGGCCGGGGACACCATCATGTATTCGCCGTTGACGCTGCGGGTCGTGACGCCGAGATCGCTGAAAACCGTTGCGCCGTCGATTTCCTGGCCGGTGACGGCGTGCCGCAGCCGGCCGGCGATCACCCCGGTGCCGGTGCACTGCAGCAGCCCGGCCTGGGTGGCGGCGTAAACCGAGCCGACCGAAATTGAGAACACTGAGTATTCCAATTTCCCCAGATTGAGCCAGCGCCCGGCCTGGTTGGGGGAGACGAAAACCCCCGATTTGTGTGTGCCGGCATAGACGATGTCGCGATTGTCGGAGTGAAACTCCAGATCGACGACCGCCTGCCCGGTTTCTCCCGATTCGCGCAGGACACGCCAGCTCCGGCCGTCGAAATGAAGCATTCCGCCGTTGTCACCGACGACAAACACATTTGAGGATGAATCGCCCCAGATAGCTTGTAGCTTTTCCTTCATGCCATGACTGATGGCCGTCCACGTTGACCCCTCGAAGTGCAGCAGGGTCCCGCGCTCCCCGGCAGCGTAAACATCTGCGGCCGAGCTTCCCCAGACGGCTGCGAGGCCGTTTGCCGTTCCACTGGTCATCGGGGTCCACGAGCGGCCGTCGTAAAACAGGATCGTTCCGCCGCCGCCCACGGCGAAGATGCGATCCGGTGCGGCGCCCCAGACAGCGTCCAAATACTCGGTCGTGCCGCTGGTCATGGGTGACCACGAGCGCCCGTCGCAGCGCAGAATTGTACCCTTCTCACCCACCGCGAAAAACGCATCGGCCGCGGCACCCCAGATTCCATAAAGAATTTCAGTCGTCCCGCTGTCCATGGCGTTCCAGGAGATTCCGTCGAAGTGCAGGATGGTGCCGCCGAAGCCGGCGGCGTAGATATCGGCGCCGCCGGTTCCCCACACCGTCCGCAGGCGCTGGTCGCTGCCGCTCTCCATCGCGGTCCAGACGCTGCCGTCGAAGCGCCGGATTGTCCCGGAACTGCCCACGGCATAGAGGTTTTCTTCCGAGACGCCCCATAAACCATAGAATTCGGCACTCGGGTCGTCGAGAATTTCCGCCCATGCCGATCCGTCGAAACGTTGGATGTTGCCTTGTCCGACGGTATAAAGAGCACCAGAGCGAAAACCCCAGATGGCAAAACTCGATGTCGGCATCGGCGGCATGCCCGCCGCCGCGGCGGCCCAACTTTTGCCGCCGTCGATGCTCTTGAACAAGGGCGCTTTAGTGCCGCCGCTGTAACCGCAGCCGGCGTAAAGGACGGCGGGATTGCGGGGGTCGATCAGAACGTCGTTGACGATGGCCCCCGTCAGGCCGGTGCGGGCCCAGGTATCGCCGCCGTCGAAGCTCTCCCACAGGTCGCCGTCGATTTTGGGGGCGAAGAAATTGCCGCCGCCGGCATACACATGACGGTGGTCGGCCGGGTCGATGGCCACGGCATTCATAAAGTATGCTGCGCCGGCCGTGTTCTCACCCGCCAGCACCTTGGAAAAGGAAAGGCCGCCGTCGGAGCTGCGGTACAACGACTGCCAGAGCGCCACGAAAAGCATGGTATCGGGCATCGCCGGATCGATGGCAATATCGAAAACCTCGCCCGGTCCAATGGGTGCTGTTTGCCAATTTTCCCCGCCATCTTCGGACTTCATGAGCGCACCGGAGATACCGGCGAAGATGATGCCGGAATCATTGGGGTGGAAAGCGAGAGAATTTGTTCGTAACGTGGTGAGTTGTTTCCACCCGGAATGACCCGCTTGTTTTTCATGAACGCCGCTAATGGTCGCTGCCAGCAGGTGCCCTTTCTTTCCTGGATCGACGGCGACATCGTAGACGACCACGGCGTTGATGCCGTCGTTGATCGGGAGCCAATTTGGCCCGCCGTCCGGGCTAGCAATGATTCCGAGGCCGGCGTCACCGGCGATCAGTCTGCGGTCGGCGGAGGGAGAAACGGCCACCGTGTTCAGCTTGGTCGCGACCTGCGTATCGATTGCAAACGATGTCCACGTGTCGCCGCCGTCGATGCTGCGCGAGATTTTCGGCAGAAGGTCACCGGACGACTCGTTTTTCCACACGGCATAGACCACCTGAGGGTTTTGCGGATCTACGGTGACATCGCCGGCCGAACGGCACTCCTCGGAAACCACCGGCCATTGGTACTGCCAGGCGCCCTCGTCGAAATAATGCCGGACGACGCCGTATCCGCCGGCAGTGAAAACCGTGTCGGCCGCATCCGGTTTGATCGTTACCGCAGTATATCCGGCATCCAGGGTCAAGACGGCCGTCCAGGTTTCGCCGCCGTCGGTGGTGCGGTAAAGCGTTCCGGCCCAAACGTCGCCGGCACCGAAGGAATTTGTCACGGCCCACACCAGGTTGGGATTTTCGGGGTCGATGGCCAGATCGGTCACCGTGTGGTCGAGGTCGATGCCCCCGTTCAGCTTGCGCCACGTCCGGCCGCCGTCGACGGTTTTGTAAACAGCGCCGTTCGGACTGCTGCCCCAGCGGCCGCCGGTGCCCACATAGACGACATTGGCGTCGGCCGGATCGATGGCCAGCGACCGGCACAGACGGAAATTGTCGCTGCTGCCGCCGCAGCCGGGGCAATCGCGCTGCATGTCGCGGTTTTGGATATGCTGCCAGGTAACGCCGCCGTCTCTGCTGCGGGCTACCCAATAGTTGTGAGCCGCCCAGACGATGTTGCTGTCGGTGCGGGCGATCTTGACGGCATAGACGGCGTGGTTCCTGAACGTGTCTTCACCTTCAAAAACGGTTTGCATCTCGACTACCGACCAGGTGCGTCCGCCGTCTTCGGTCTTAAATAGTCCTTCGCCCATGTAAGTGCTCGCGAACATCCTGTCGGCCCGGCCCGGATCGACGGCAATGTCGTACACCCAGCCGCCGTAGAGGCCCAAGTTCGTCCACGCTTTGGCGCTCTGGGCCTTCGAACTCGTGCAGACGCCGAAAACCATGCAGACCACCAGCGTCATGGCTGTTGCAATGGATGTCAAAAGTTTCATATCCACCTCGCGTCCATTTGCAGGTTGAGTTTTGCGCCGTCCATTGATTGCGGCGCCCGGTCGCCTGATGTGAAAATCCGATCCATGCTCCTGGCGCCAAAAACCGTGAATTCGAGAAGATTTTACCGGCGGTCATCCGTAAATGACTTTTGGCGCTCGATCCGGCTCCGGCGAGACTTTCAGCGCATTTCCGGGTGCGGTCGCGCCTATAAGGCTGTGGAATCCAACGTATAATATTTACAAATGGACCCGGCGGTGATGTTGACAGACGGCCGACAGGCATTGCTTAACGTGGTCGTATATGGGACCTTTCAGGGGGGGGGCTGGCCCCTTTAGCAGCAGAAACGATTGAGGGAGAAAAAGGTCGGTAGAGATCAAGGTTCGAGTGTTTATTGCATCGCTCGAATCAGAGTCCCCTTCTTATCGGAATGAAGTACATTTTTATTCATGACCAATTAACTCGAAAAGTCAACAAGAAAATGCCATTTTGACCCTCCTAACCGAAAAAGCAGGCGCCAATGCCGCCGCTCCCCATTGATTAGGTCACCACCGTGTTGCCCGAATCTTTGGTAAGTCAATAAGACGACTAAAATATCTTGTAACCGTTCGCTGCGTTGCAAAATCCAATGCGCTCCGAACCACCCGAGTGTAAACTTTTACAGGGTGCTGCAGATGCAAGGCGTCGGGTGCGCCGGCGTACTTTTGTACGTCAAGCGCCCGACAACGCCGCAGATGCGGTGCCCTGTGAACGCTTACAATATCTTTTCCAACTCCTCCTTGGATGTGACGGCTTTGAGGTCGAATTCATCCCAGAACGGCCGGTCTTTTTCACGCCACCCTTGGCCGAACTTGCGGGAACCGCACGCTGAAAGTGCTGCCACTGCCGGACAGACACTTGGACTGCGTGTCGATGAACCGGCACCGGGAGATTCTGCCCGCGCAACTATCCTCGTCATGCGGCAGATGCGGGCAGCGCCGGCTCACAAATTCGACCTCGAACCCCAACCGATCCGCAAACGCTTTTATCCGCAGCAGGTCGGCTCCCGTGCCGCCGGCATTGAAGTCATAGGGTTTTTTCGAAGAATAGAGATACGTGGGCTGCGTGTGGAAAAAGCCGCCGAAAATCATTTTCTGGTTCACGGGAGTGATGCCGACGCCGCCATCCTTGACCTCGATCAGGGTCGTTTCGTTGACCCTTTTTGCGGTCATCTCGATGGCGCCCTCATCGGGGGTGTTCTCGATCGCGTTTTTAAGCAGGCCGGAGCAGACCGTGTCGAGAACGTGCCAGTCGGCAAGGATGACATCCTCTTCATCCAGGTTCTGTGCGAGGTGAAGGTCACGCCCCGCCATCGCCCGGCCGGCGCGCTCGCAGACGCCGCGGACAAACGTGGCCACATGAATGTTTTCCGGTGCGAAGTCCCTCCTCATGTTAAAGGCGGCCAGCCGTTCGGCCATCTCGTGCAGGACCTCCGGATAGCGCTCGGCTTCATCTGCGAAGATCTCGTCGAGCAGCTGCAGGGCCGCCCGGGAAACGTCGGGGACGGGAACGGTGTCCGTTTTGCAGCACCGCAGAATATCGTCGATCTGCTCCTGAAGCGTCTTCAGCCGCTTGATGCTGCGTTCACCCCGGCGCAGAGCCTTTTCCAGATTCGTGAGATCACGATTCGCCGCCTTGGTCGAGATGTGGTTCAGCACGCCGGCAACGACCGCCAGCGGGGTCTTGATTTCGTGGGCCAGATGATTGATCGCCCGTTCCTTGGCCTTGTCGAGCGCCTTGAGGTCTTCAAACAACTGGGCATTCTCCAAGGCGATGGCCACGTAATAGGACGCGGCGGTCAGCAACTCCAGATCGTTTTCATCGAAGTCGCCGCCCTTTTTGTTCAGGGCCTGGAGGGTGCCGATGCATTGCCGCTGGCGGTTGATCAACGGCGTACAGAGAATGTTGCGGGTGTGCAGGCCGGTTTTCTTGTCCACGCCGGAGAAAAAGCGGGGATCGTTATACGGTTCGTTGACGATCTGAGCCGACCGTGACCTGAGGACCCACCCGGCGACCCCGCAGAGAGCCGACATGCGCACCTCGTTCTGGTTCAGATCCGTCGAGACTCGCGTCCACAACTGCTCGCCGGCCTCATCGTAAAGAAACACGGAGGCCAGCTCGCTGGACGTAATGGCGGCGGTTTGCCGCATAATCAGCTCGAAGAGCGTCTCGAGATCAATCTCCGAGGTGACCGTCTGGCCTAATTTGCAGATCATTTTGTAGCGCCGGATGAGTTCTGAGGCAGAAGGGCTGTCATCGTGATGCGCCAACGCGGCGCATGCCAGATTTTTTTTAGTGTCGAACATCATAAAGCCCTCGCGGTCAAGAGGCTGTAATCGTGGCCCTGAAAATGCAAGAGCAGTATTTGTGCCGGATTTTCTTCACCAAGATGTTTGACAGGCGTGATAAATTTTATCCTTCTGATATTGTAAGAAAATAGTATTAACCCGGAGCTGTTATGACCGAATTGAAAACCGGCCGCATCCATCGATCCTGTAAAGACGGTTGATAATCGCTGTGACAAACTGCATAGTTTGTTGACATATTTCAGCCTCGTCGATCTGCTTGTCGGGCATTCAGTCCTTACAAAAATACCGGGCCGGAGGCTTTTTGAAATAGTGATTGATATGCAAAACGATAGTTTGGTAGTCGACCCAGGCAGGGTATCATCTGACGGTTTTTCGATACAGTGCAGGAGCCCCTGACTATCTGAAGAATGCCCGTTAAAGGCAAAACCGCGTCGACCTTAACCCCGGCATCCCGAAACTTTCGCAGGTTGTCAACTCATAACGAAAGGAATGAATTATGTGGGAAACGGAATTCATCCAGGGCAAGCAGATCCTGATCGTCGATGACGAACCGGACATTCTTGAAACGCTCGCGGACGAACTTGCGATCTGTAAGGTCGTCACCGCTGCTACTTTCGAGGCCGCCAAGGAGAAACTCGAAACCCAGCGATTCGATGCAGCCATACTCGATATCATGGGCGTTAGAGGCTACGACCTCTTGCGGATCGCTGTGAGCAGGGCAATTCCCGCCATAATGCTGACGGCCCACGCACTGACGGCCGACGATTTCATCGAGTCAATAAAAACCGGGGCCTATGCCTACGTTCCCAAAGATGAGATGACGGACATAACCTACTATCTGGCCGACACCTTGCGAGCGCAGCAGGAAAGAAGCGCCAAACCCTCGGGATGGTTTTCTAAGCTGAAGCCGTATTTTATCAAGAAATTCGGTCCCGAATGGTTGGATCGGGTCAAGGACCTTTGGGTGGAATGATCATGCAAGTGTCGTTTTTTTTATTATAGTACTTCCACCACCGAAAAATGGCTGCAGGTCAATTGGCACCTATTATCGATAGATGCCGTGGTCGGCAGCGGTTTGTTTGTGTTGAGACGGTTGTCTTAAACCGGCTATTTCTTCGGGCTAAAGCCCTTTGTGGCGGCTCAGTGGGTAGGTGCCCGGCGAGAAAAGGCCTTATCGCCACCCTTTAGTAGTGACATTTCAAATACCGTAGCGTTTGATTTTGTTCAGCAGTCCCTGGCGTGTCAGCCCTAAATCGCGTGCCGCCTGTGATCGGTTTTGTGTGGCCGCTGTGAGGGCGTTCGCTATCATCTGGCGCTCCATTTGTTCAACAGCGGTTGACAGGGTCAGATTTGCGGGAGAAACGGCAGCCCCTGCTGGTTCAGGGATGCCGGTAATTCTTTCGGACAGGTAGTCGACGTTTATTTCCCGGTCGCCGCCCGCCAGCATCAGCGCCCGCTCTATTTCATTTTCGAGTTCCCGAATGTTGCCCGGCCAGTCGTATTTCATGAGATACGCCAGGGCTTGCGGTGTCAGGCGCGCCGCCGGCTGCTGAAGCCTGGCGGCGAACCCGGCCAGAAAGTGGGCCGCGAGCGGCGCAATGTCATCTTTTCTGTCACGCAGTGGTGGCAGCACAATCGGAAAAACGTGGATGCGGTAGTAAAGATCATCACGAAAACGGCCGTTTTTAACTTCTTGCAACAAGTCACGATTCGATGAGACCACGAGCCGAAAGTCCACCTGGCGGAAATGGCTGCCGCCCACGGGCCGGACTTGTCCGTCCTGGAGAACCCGCAGCAGCTTGGTTTGCATCGCATGCGGCATGTCGGCGATCTCATCCAGGAAGATGGTACCGCCGTCGGCCATTTCGAACAGCCCCTTCTTGTCGGAGATGGCGCCGGTGAAGGCGCCGCGCACATGACCGAACAACTCGCTCTCCAACAGGTTTTCGCTCAGCGCGCCGCAATTTTCGGCGATGAAGGGCTGTCCCTTCAAGGGACTGTTGTAGTGAATGGCCTTTGCGATAAGTTCCTTGCCGGTGCCGGTCTCGCCCTGAATACAGACGGTCGTCGTGCTCCCGATGACCTTGTCCAGCAGCGCGAAAACCCGCCGCATCGCCTTGCTGGAGCCGATAATTCCCTGAACGCTGAAGCGGTCCTGCAATTCGGACAAAAGGCGGATTTTTTCCAGTTCCAAGGTATTGGCATATTGTTTTATCTCACCGTAGAGGATCGCATTTTCGATGGCGACAGAAAGGGTGGCGGACAATATTTCCAATAAAAATAAATCTTTTTGGGTGAATTTGCCGTTCAGTTTGTTTAACGCATACAGCACGCCCAGAAAATCCTTGCGCGTTTTAAGCGGCACGCAAATCATGGACTGCGTGACAAAATCTTTTTGAATATCGAGATCGGGGGAAAATCTATCGTCGGCAGAGACATCGTCGATCATCACGGGTTGCTGCGTGCACAATACGCAGCCCGCCACGCCGTAGTCATCCGCAAATCTCATCTTTTTCATCCCCACACCCGTCTCGTCTTCCTGCTCCTCGGCCGTTCGGATAAAATAAAATTCTCTTTTCTTCGCATCGTGCAAGGCGATCGATGCCCCGCCGATGCCGAAAACTTCGGCGACCTTTTTTAAAATCCGCCGGAGCATCACGTTCAGGTTGTCAATCGAGTGAATGGACCTGGAAACCTCGTAAAGCAGCTCGAGGTCAACGGTGGTCAAGGCCACTGTCGGGCGGGGTGTCGAGGCCATCGGACGTCTCCTCAAAAAAGCGCATCTTCTGCCAACGGCCCGGTCCTGTCGGTTCGGTTCTGCGGGATACGAATCGGACACCGGGCGTAAACTGTAAACTATCTATATAATTTGCGGCCAAGTATTGTCAACACACTTTACAATTATTAAATGATTCTGCCGGTCACCCCGCGGTCATAAAAATCTCATACAAATTAAATTGATATCTAAAATCGGGGAGATACGAATAAAAAATCCCTTTTGCTGCGCACCCTGGATCACGATGGCACCAATGCTGCTCTTACGGATTATTGGAAAGCTTCAGGAAACTTAAAACAGTGAAAGGAGAAAAGACATGAAACTCATTATTTCAATCGTTTTAAGTGGATGGGTTGTCTGGGGTGCCGCGTTGGTGTCAGGGGATACGGATGGTGAAAAGGGCTTGGCAGCATTTTATGCCAACTGCGTCAACAAAAAGATAACCTGTTGCGACCGCAAGGGAAACATGTGGAAGTCACGCTCGCCGAATCTCCGCCGTTGCTCGCGGCTGGCGATTCTTGAAGCGATTTATCTGAGTGCCAACAAGGAACAGTTGGTGCGCGAGTTGGAGGCCAGAAGCACCCCGCTTAATACTCACCGGGTCGATTATTACCTCAACCAACGTTTTCACGAAAGTCTGAAGGCAACATATTTAACGGCCGGCACACCAGGCAAGAAAGGTGATTAACAGTGATTTTTCCTTGCCGTTTCCGGTGCAGCCGGGATAATCGCCAATCGACCGATCCGCCGGCATCCGGGACCGAAGCCCCCGATGCCGGTAAAATGGAGCGCACCAATGGAAAGAACCGCTGAATTGATCCGAATCCTGTCCGGGCCGACCATGAGTGCGCGGTACGCCAAAGCCCGAGCGGCGCGCACCTGTAAAATTTGTGCCCGGCCCGCCGATGACTTCCGGGATAAGGCCTCGGCTTTCGAATACACGGTTTCCGCAATTTGCCAGAACTGTCAGGATAAATATCTTTACGCCGCCAACCGCTGTTCAAGCTGACTGAACTCGAAGTTGACGTCACCGCTTTCGTTTTTAGCCAAAAACCTCTACGTATTTTTGCTCGATAGTATGAATTTCCGAGTCTGTCAGCTTCCCACTATTTTGAGACAAAAAGCGAATCAGTAAATCAACGAGCTTATCGGGTATATCGATAAAGTTTTTGATAAATTCATCGAAACGGTCGTCTCTTTTCAGGTATTCAACCTCATCAGGAAAAGTTGTGAAAAATGGTTATATTCCGTGAATTTTGATTATAGAATGCCATTTTTGTGAGTTCAATCTATGGTTACCGACCCACCTTTTCGTGAAAAATGATGATTGTCTATAAAATTAAATTACATTCAACCAATTAGCATGAAAAAGAGTTACAAAAAGGCCAGTAATTGATGGACGCTGATATGCCAAAGATAGGTTTAGGCGAATACTACGATGAGAACTAAGGTGGTACGCCCGGCTGGATTCGAACCAGCGGCTTTCAGCTCCGGAGGCTGACGCTCTATCCCCTGAGCTACGGGCGCATAGGTGGATGGGGTATCGGAGAGTTAATGGATTGCGTTTGGATTGTCAAGCACCTAAAAACCGAACGGATTGATCGGTTCCGCGTTCTGGGTACAACGTTCACAGGTTTAACCAAACCCTATGGGCACGGCGCGCCGTACCCCTACAGCCGCTAAACCGGCTCCGGCGGCTCCAGGTTTTCCAGGGCGGCCTTGGCTTCGCCGACCACGTACAGCGAGCCGGCGATGCAGACGACATCTTCGGGCGCCGCGGCTTTAATGGCGTGCGCCACGGCTGCGGCCACATCCGGGATGACGGTGACATCGGCTGCCAGGGTGACTGCCGCCGGCATCAGTTTTTCCGGCGACAGGGCCCGATCGGTCCTGGGCCGCGTCAGGATGACCCGGCGGCAGTGCGGCACCAGCGCCGCCAGAATTTCCCGATAGGGCTTGTCGTCCAGAATGCCAATGACCAAGGTGATCGCGCGGCCGGCGAGGGCGGTTTTGAGATAGCGGCCCAGGGTGCGGGCGGCGACCAGGTTGTGGGCGCCGTCGAGCAGGGTCAGCGGACGGTCCAGGACCTTTTCCAGGCGTCCCGGCCAGCGGGTGGCGGCGAGCCCCCGCTGCAGGCATTCCGTGTTGATGGAACCTAACACCGGCGCCAGCACGTCACAGGCCGCCAGGGCCAGGGCGGTGTTTTCCAGCTGATGGTCACCCTTCAAAACGGTTTGAAGGCCCCGCCGGCGCACGCCCATGCCATGGTAGGTCAGCGTGCCGTCGCGGCCGCGCCGCATCTTGAAATCCCGGCCCAGGCGAAACACCGGCGCGGATTGCTTCGCCGCTGCCGCCTCGACCGCGGCAATGGCCGGTTTCTGACGCACGGCCGTGACGACCGGCACGCCGGCCTTGATGATGCCGGCTTTTTCGCCGGCGATTTGCGAAATCGTGCGGCCCAAGTATTCGCGGTGTTCCAGGGAAACGTTGGTGATGATCGAAAGTTTTGGTTCAATAATATTGGTGGCGTCGAGCCGGCCGCCCATACCGGTTTCGATCACGGCCCACGCGACCCCGCGGCGACTGAATTCGTGGAAGGCCATGGCGGTGGCGAATTCGAAGAAAGTCGGCTCGCGTTCGAGATTCGCCGCGGCCTTTACCGCCTGGCAGGCGGACACCACGTTTTCGTCTGCAACCACTTGCCCGTCGACCACGATGCGCTCGTTGAACCGCACCAGATGCGGCGAGGTGTAAAGGCCGGTTTTAATGCCGCAGGCGCTTAGAATCGAAGCCAGCGTGGCGGCCACGGAGCCCTTGCCGTTGGTGCCGGCCACATGAACGGCCTTGAAGTGCCGCTGCGGATCGCCCAGACCGGCCAGCATGCGGCCGATGGTGTCCAGGCCGAGCTTGATCCCGAAGCGCCGCAGCGCATACATCTCATTCAAGCAGTCTTGGTAGGAATCGCCCATCGGCCTGCGGATAAAAAACCCGGCGGGATTTCCCCCACCGGGCTTGGAAAAAATGATCCGGATCGTTAGCGGCGATACCGGTTTTTGCGCGCAGCGGCCAGCCGCTCCCGTCGCAGGGCTTCCCGCGCTTTTCTGCGGCGGAACTCACTCGGTTTTTCGTAGCTCTTCTTCAGTTTGAGTCGCTTGAAGAGGCCGTCATTTTGAATTTTTTTCTTCAAGATGCGCATGGCCTTTTCAATATCGTTGTCGTAGACCTTGACTGTGATTTCCTTCAACTATCTCGCCCCCTTTAGCCCATCGAGCGGCATGTGCGCTGCATCGCGAATCGATGGCTGGTCATTTTGTAAAGATCTTCAATAAACAAGCACGTATACCGTAAACATCCTCCATGCGCAAGAAAAAAATAACGAGATCGAAAAGGTTAAAATTTCGGGTCGGGCCGACGTCATCGATATACACGGCCGCCACCGGTATACGGCCGCCACCGGGTGAAACCCCATATAATTGACTTGACAGGTCCGCGGGTTTCGGGTCATATGAAGCCCGTTTCCGCAATACAGGCCGACATAATCGGTTCAATTGTCGTTGACGCAGCCTCTGTCGGGGAAAGGCTGCGTTTCAATCCGGGTAACGTCTTTTTTTTCGATTCATTTTAGCGGGCCGACGGAAAAGAAAGCGTCCGCATACGAACGAGCACATCACAACGACCACATTAAAAGGAGGGGAAAAATGCGTTTGATCTTATTGGGAGGCCCCGGAGCGGGCAAGGGAACCCAGGCCAATTACATCAAGGAAAAATACCAGATCCCGCAGATTTCAACCGGCGACATGCTCCGGGCGGCGGTCAAGGCCGGCAGCGAATTGGGCAAGAAGGCCAAGGCGGTCATGGACTCCGGCGGGCTCGTGCCCGATGACGTCATTATCGGGCTGGTCAAGGAGCGGATCACGCAGCCCGATTGCAAGAAAGGCTTTCTGTTCGACGGTTTCCCGCGCACGATTCCCCAGGCGGACGCCATGAAGGAGGCCGATGTCAAGATCGACGCCGTGGTCGATATCGACGTGCCGGACCAGGAAATCATCAAGCGCATGAGCGGGCGCCGGGTTCATTTGGCCAGCGGCCGCACCTACCACCTCGTTTTCAACCCGCCCAAAGTGGACGGCCAAGACAACGACACCGGCGAGCCGCTGATTCAGCGCGACGACGACAAGGAGGAGACGGTCCGCAAACGCCTGGAGGTCTACCATGACCAGACCGAACCCCTGATCGGCTATTACAAGAAATGGGAGGCCGCCGGTGGCGCGGGCGCACCCGAATACATCCGGATCGAGGGCATCGGCAAGGTCGATGAGATCCGCGACAAAATTTTCAAGAAGTTGGATGCCGTCAAGTCCGCTTAATGCCGTCTGTTCCTGCCAAAAAGGGTTTCTTCCTTGCCGAAGAAACCCTTTTTTATTGGGTGTCCGCCGAGAAGGGCGAGTTTTAGGGCTGCCGCCGAGACATTGATTGTGCCGTGGCGGGACCATCGCGCGGTTGCGGCGGCGTTAGGGTTGGGTGGTCTCGCAGCAACTTTTTGGCACGGGTGATCGCCTCATCTTTTGTGTTCAGGCGGCCGGCCAGACGCTCGGTTTCGATACGGGCCAGCACGAACTTGAAAAAGGGCGCGGGCGTCAATCCGAGAAGCTCCATCAGGTCCCTGCCGGTCAGCAGCGGCGGCAAGCTGCGGCGGGGCAGGAACTCGCTGAAATAGCGGTGCAGCACATCGTGCGCGAAGCCGGCGAAGGCCTGAAACTGCTTTCCCCCGCCGGCCGCAGCGGCCGTATCCGCTGCGGCGTGAAACATGAGATCCGGGGCTTTGCCGGCGCTGGTCATTAAAAAATGGCTGAGCGCCCGGCTTGACAGCCGCCGGCGCCGGTGGGCCGTGAACAAATAGAGCGGCTGCCGGTGTCCGCGGGTGATAATGTCCAGATAACGGGCCTGACGGTTAGAGAGCATCAGCCGTGCGGCAATGGCGGTTACGGCATCGTTCTTGACAGCGGGTTTTCCCGACCGGCGATGATCATGCCGGTTAAGGGACGGCCGCCCGAGTTCGTGCAGCAGGAGCGCCGATTTCAAGAGGCCGGCCGGCAGGGAAGATGGCGACCAGACCGCGGGCGCGATGCCGTCCGGAATGAGGTTCTGCGGTTGGTCCAGCAGATTTTCGAGTTCGGAAATGGCCGTCAGGGAATGCGCCAGGCGCTCGCCGCGCAGCGCGGCGAGTTCGGGAAACATGGCCGCCAGCAGACCGCAGGCGGCCATTTGAACCAGCGCATGAGCCGCGCGGTGCGTGTCCAGGATCTTCAGCAGTTCGGCGCGGACCCTTTCACCGGCCGGCTGTGCGATGAGGGCGGCCTTTTCGCCAACCGCCGCGGCGGTGTCAGGGTCAACGGCAAACCCGAGAACGGCCGCCATGCGGAAGGTCCGGATCAACCGCACCGGGTCCCGCTCGAAGGCAAGGGGCGATACCATCCGGATTCGGCCGGCCGTCAGGTCGGCCAGGCCGCCGCAGACATCGATGAACCTGCCGGTGGCTGCATCGACGGCCAGGGCGTTGATGGTAAAATCGCGGCGGTGCAGGTCCTGGGAGATCCCGCCGCCGGCGATGGCGGCCACGTCCATGACACCGTGCCCGCTGACCACCCGATAGAGCATCAGCCCCGGTTTGCCCAGGGGTATCAGGCGGCCGCCGGTGCGGGCCGCCAGGCGCCGGGCGAAAGCGGCCGGGTCGCCGGCCACGGCCAGGTCGAGATCGAAAGGCCGCCGGCCGAGCAGAAGATCTCTGACCGAGCCGCCGACGAGATAGGCTTCAAGCGGCCCGACCGCCGGAAATGCCTCTCGTGCCCAGGGCAGTTTGAATGTCGAGACGGATGACGTCATAAAGTCAACCGCCTTCGGCTAAAGCCGAAGGCATGGGGTTCAAGGATTCAAGGATCCGGGGGACCAAGTGAAAAAGAACCTTCGGGCCTTTCCTTGATTCCTTGGCTCCTGGACCCCTCGGACACCTGTGGCAACATCAGCTATAAAACTACATCACAATGACCAAAAATCAAAATGACAAACCTCGTGTCCCATTTGTGGTGCGGTTTCGACTCAGCGGGCGGAGCGGCCCGGTGGGTCAAAGCAGAGATTTGAGATCCTAAATCGGCGAAAATCGTTCGAAAAAACTTGACACCCATCCGGTTGTGATATACAAATACAGAGCAAAAGTTAAACCCGCCAGTTGGAGAAAAATCATAGCCGTTCTTCAATAATTATCACTCGACATCCTCCAGCACTATCGTTATGTCCATTTCCGTATTTTTCCGGTACAGGACTCGTGTATAACCCAGCAGGCGTTCGGCCCTTTCCCGACCACGTTTGCCTTGCGTCTCAATTCTTATGAGAATACCCCTGATCGGGAAAAAATCTCGTTTCGCCGCCGCAACCCGCGGGGCATGGTCTACGACACCGTATGACCTGTGGGATATATATCAATCATCACGACAATAACGGGGACCCGAATTAATGAACATCGCAGAGCTTAAAGAGAAGAAAATCAGTGAACTGGCCCGAATGGCCAAGGAATTCAACATCGAAGGCGCCGCGGGCATGCGCAAGCAGGAACTCATGTTTGCTCTGCTGCAGCGGCAGATCGAAAAAAACGGTCTGATATACGGCCAGGGCACACTGGAAATACTGCCGGACGGTTTCGGGTTTCTGCGCTCGCCGGATTACAACTATCTGCCGGGACCCGACGACATCTACGTCTCGCCTTCCCAGATCCGCCGCTTCAATTTGCGGACCGGTGACACGGTGTCGGGCCAGATCCGGCAGCCCAAGGAATCCGAGCGCTATTTTGCTCTGCTCAAGGTCGAGGCCATCAACTTCGAAGACCCGGAGGTGGCCCGCGACAAGATCCTTTTCGACAACCTGACCCCGCTGTACCCCAATCGCAAGATGGAGATCGAAGACGGTGCCGACAACTATTCGACGCGCATTATGGACCTGCTGACGCCGATCGGCTTCGGCCAGCGTGGCCTGATCGTTTCTCCGCCGCGTTCCGGTAAGACGATGCTGCTGCAGAACATCGCCAACAGCATCATCGCCGCCCATAAAGAGGTGGTGCCCTTTGTTCTGCTGATTGACGAGCGTCCCGAGGAAGTCACCGACATGGAGCGGACCGTCAAGGCCGAGGTTATCAGTTCCACCTTCGACGAACCGGCGGAGCGGCACGTTCAGGTGGCCGAAATGGTGATCGAAAAAGCCAAACGGCTGGTTGAGCATAAAAAAGACGTGGTCATCCTGCTCGATAGCATCACCCGCCTGGCCCGGGCGTACAACTCGGTGATGCCGCCCAGCGGCAAGATTCTCTCCGGCGGGGTCGACTCCAACGCCCTGCAGCGCCCCAAACGATTCTTCGGCGCGGCGCGCAACATCGAGGAAGGCGGTTCCCTGACCATCGTCGCCACCGCTCTGGTCGATACCGGCAGCCGCATGGACGAGGTGATTTTCGAGGAATTCAAGGGCACCGGCAACATGGAAATCGCGCTCGATCGGCGTCTGGCCGACAAGCGCGTGTTTCCGGCCATAGACATCAAGAAGTCCGGTACCCGCAAGGAGGAGCTGCTGCTAAGAGAGGACATCCTGAACCGGGTCTGGATTTTGAGAAAATTGCTGTCGTCGCTTAACCCGGTCGACAGCATGGAATTTTTACTTGAAAAAATGTCCGGGACCGCCGATAATAAAATCTTCCTGGCATCGATGAACGCCTAATTAGCTCGATAGGGGGTTGAAATTAATATGAAAACAGACATCCATCCCGACTACCACCAGACGACGGTCAAGTGTGCCTGCGGGAACGAGATCCAGGTCGGCTCGACCAAGCAGGACATTCGGGTTGAAATTTGTTCGAAGTGCCATCCCTTCTTCACCGGCAAGCAGAAACTGATCGACACTGCCGGCCGGATCGAAAGATTTCGCAAGAAGTACGCCAAATTTCAGCAGAGCAATACCGAATAAGACCGACCTGTTCTCGAACGCATCGAGTGCGTTTGTCCAAACCACGAAACACACGCTGCAGGACCGGGGTATCGCAGGCGCCTGTGCAAGGTGCCGGCGGGGTTCGTGTGATTCGTGGTTTTGTGCATGGGCTGCCGTAAAATCAGTTTACATGACAGGATGCGCCAGGGGAATTTAAAACGATGTTCAAGAAGCTCGAGGGTGTCGAAGAAAGATTCAAGGAAATCGAAAATCTTTTGGGGAACCCCGATATCATCAAAGACCAGACGACCTATCAGAAGCATGTCCGTGAACATTCGGAGCTGAACAAGGTCGTTACGGCTTACCGGGCGTATAAAAAAATTGAGGCGGACATCGAAGAAAGCCAGGCGCTGCTGCGCGACGCCGATGCCGACATCAAGGAGCTGGCGCGCGAGGAACTGGCCGACCTGCGGCGCCGTGAGGAAGAACTTCAGCAGGACCTGCGCCTGCGCCTGCTGCCGAAGGACCCCAACGATGAAAAAAACGTGGTGCTGGAAATCCGGGCCGGAACCGGTGGAGAAGAAGCGGCCCTTTTTGCGGCCGATCTTTATCGGATGTACAACCGCTATGCCGAGAACAGGAACTGGAAGGTCGAGGTCCTCACCCACCACCCCACCGGCGTCGGCGGCCTGAAGGAAATCATCGCCATGGTGCAGGGCCGGGGCGCCTTCAGCGCCATGAAATACGAAAGCGGCACCCACCGGGTGCAGCGGGTGCCGACCACCGAGACCCAGGGCCGCATCCATACCTCGGCCGTGACCGTGGCGGTGCTGCCCGAAGCCGAAGATGTCGAGGTGGCGATCGATCCCGGCGATTTGAAAGTCGACGTCTTCCGGTCCTCCGGACCCGGCGGCCAGAGCGTCAACACCACCGATTCGGCCGTGCGCATCACCCACCTGCCGAGCGGGCTGGTGGTGACCTGTCAGGACGAAAAGTCGCAATTGAAGAACAAGAACAAGGCCCTGAAGGTCCTGCGGGCCCGCCTGCTGGACCGGATGACGAGCGAGCAGGACGCGGAGCGGTCGCAGCAGCGCAAAAGCCAGGTCGGCAGCGGCGATCGCAGCGGCAGGATCCGCACCTACAACTTTCCCCAGGGCCGGGTGACGGATCATCGCATCGGCCTGACGCTCTACCGGCTCGACAGCATCCTGCAGGGCGATATCCAGGAAATCGTTCAGGAACTCACAACCCACTACCAGACCCAGGCCCTTCAGAATGCGGAACTCGACAGCCTCCAGCGGTGACGACTGGACGATACTGAAACTGCTCGAGTGGACCACTTCCTATTTCACCTCCCATGCGATCGAAAGCCCCCGGGCCGCCGCGGAAATCCTGCTGGCGCACGTGTTGACCCTTCAGCGGGTGGATCTTTACCTGCGCTACGATCAGCCGTTGATGCCGGCCGAACTGGAGCGTTTCAAGACGCTTATCCGGCGCCGGGTCCGGCACGAACCGGTGGCCTACATCACCGGCTGCCGGGAATTCTGGTCGATGGACCTGGCGGTGTCAGGGGACGTGCTGATCCCGCGTCCCGAAACCGAATGCCTGGTCGAACAGGCCCTGGCGCGATTGACTGAAGCGGGGACTGCCGTCGGCCCGCGCATTCTGGAGTTGGGGACCGGCTCCGGGGCGATTATCCTGGCCCTGGCCGCCAGCCGGCCCCGCAGCCTCTGCGTTGCTTCCGATGTCTGCGAGCGCTCGCTGCGCGTGGCGCGCGCCAACGCCCAGCGGCACAACCTGGAGGGCCGCATCCATTTTTTATGTGGCGACTGGACCCGGCCGCTGCGGGATCGAAAGGCTTTTTTCGATATGATCGTCTCCAACCCGCCCTACATTCCCAGCGCCCGGATTAAAACCCTCGCACCCGAAATTCACACCTACGAGCCGGCCATGGCGCTCGACGGGGGTGAGGACGGGCTGGCCTGCGTGCGGCACCTTATCGCGGAAGCCCCCGTCTATATCCGGCCCGGCGGCCATCTGATGCTCGAAATCGGGCACGACCAGGCCGATGCCGTTCAGCACATGGTGACCGGCAGCCGGTGCTACGAAGACCCGGTTTTTGCCAGGGACTACGCCGGGCATGACCGGGTGGCCGCCCTGCGGATCAAAACCGTTTGACCCGGCGACCAGGGCCGCAGCGCACCGTCAGCCGGGTGGACACGTAACAGGGCCTAAGAAAGATCGCGAATGGGCAATAGATAAAAAGTTGTTGCGCATCACAGGCCATTTTGTTAATAATGCAAGATTTTTTTAACTCCTGCCCGACGTTTCCGATCGCAGGCGACCGCCGTATTTCGTCGGGCATCACCTCACACGTCTTTGGACTTTTTTCCCGGTGCTTTCCCCGTGGGGGCGAAAGTGGGAGGAGGGGCGGAAGAAGACGGTGGCAAAAAACCAACTGAAACGGGAGAGACACCATGGCGTATGTCACAATGAAGGAACTACTCGAAGCCGGAGTCCATTTCGGTCACCAAACCAAGCGCTGGAACCCGAAGATGAAACCCTATATCTTCGGCGCCCGCAACGGCATCTATATCGTCGATTTGCAGAAGACCGTGCGCATGTTCAAGACCGCCTACGATTTTATCATCGACACGACCGCCGCCGGCAAATCGGTGCTTTTTGTCGGGACCAAGAAACAGGCGCGCGAGTCGATTTATGAAGAAGCCAACCGCTGTGAAATGTTCTATGTCCACAACCGCTGGTTGGGAGGAATGTTGACGAACTTTCAGACGATCAAAAAGAGTATCGACCGCCTCAACTACCTGAACGAAATCATCAACGACGGCTCCATCAATCTTTTCCCCAAGAAAGAGCGGCTGAAGCTCGAGAAAGAGCGTGTCAAGCTCGATGCCAACCTGGGCGGCATCCGCAACATGAATCAAATTCCCGGAGCGCTGTTCGTGGTGGACCCGAAAAATGAAGCCATCGCGGTGCGCGAAGGCCGGCGGCTGAACATCCCGATCGTTGCGATCGTGGACACCAACTGCGATCCGGATACCATCGACTACGCCATTCCGGGCAACGACGACGCCATCCGCGCCATCCGGTTGATCACCTCCCGGGTGGCCGATGCCTGTACGGAAGGCCGCGAGCGTCTGGCTGAAAAGCGCCACGCTGAACTCGACAAGGCCGAAGGAGAAGAGGTTCCCCAGGTATCGGCCGCCGCGGCCGACCTCAAGCCGGGTGAAAGAAAGGTCATTTCCGATGGCAGCGAAGGCCCCGTGGTGGAGATCATCCGCCGCGCCACCCCGCCGGCCGAAAATGCCGCTCCCGCCGAAACGATTCAAGCAGAAGAGACAGGAGAATAAGCCAATGGCCACGATCAGTGCTGACTTGGTTAAACAACTCCGCGAAAAAACCGGAGCTGGTATAATGGACTGCAAGACCGCGCTTGCCGAAAATGCGGGAGACATGGAAAAGGCCGTCGAGCACCTGCGCAAGAAAGGACTGGCGACGGCCGCCAAACGGGCCGGGCGGGCGATGTCGGAAGGCACCATCCAAACCTACATCCACATGGGAGGCAAATTGGGGGTGATGGTCGAAGTGGGCTGCGAAACCGATTTTGTCGCCAAAAACGATGATTTTCAGGCTTTCGCCCGTAATATCGCCATGCACATCGCCGCGACCAATCCGCTCGGCATTCGTCCCGAGGAAATCCCGCCGGAGGTCATCGACAAGGAGATGGAGATTTACAAGGCCCAGGCCCAGGAGACCGGCAAGCCCGACAATATCCTCGAGAAGATCGCCGAGGGAAAACTACAGAAGTTTATCAAGGAAAACTGCCTGATGGACCAGCCGTACGTGCGCAATCCGGAAATTACGGTGGCGGACCTGCTGAACGAGTTGATTGCCAAGATCGGTGAAAACATCACCGTCAAGCGTTTCGTGCGGTTTCAGGTCGGCGAGGCCTGATCACGACCGCCGGCGGCGGCTGGCAAAAACCGGCCGCTCGCCGGAGGCGTTAAGATAAAGGTTTTGGCAAGGCCAGAGGGCGCAGGCTCTAACCCTCATATGCCGCCGACCGATAACGTGGTCCGAAGCCTTCATCATTATCCAGACAAGTTGCAGTGCATCCGCTCAAACGCCGAGGTGCCCGATATGCCGCAAGCCCGTTACACTAGAGTTTTGCTGAAACTGAGCGGCGAAGCCCTGATGGGGGATCAGAGTTTCGGCATCGACCCTGAAATGATCAAGTACGTGGCGGGGGAAATTCAGTCGGCATTCGAACTCGGCGTCCAGCTGGCCATCGTTGTCGGGGGCGGAAACATCTTTCGCGGCATAGCGGCCAGTTCCTTCGGCATGGACCGCGCCTCGGCCGACCGCATGGGGATGCTGGCCACCGTGATCAACAGTCTGGCGTTGCAGGATGCCCTCGAAAAAATCGGTATCCAGACCCGCACCCAGACCGCGATCACCATGCCCGAAGTGGCCGAGCCGTACATCCTGCGGCGCGCCGTGCGGCACCTCGAAAAAGGGCGCGTGGTGATCTTCGGGGCCGGGACGGGAAACCCATATTTTACGACCGATACGGCCGCCGTTTTGCGGGCGCAGGAGATTCACGCCGAAATTCTGCTGAAGGCCACCAAGGTCGACGGCCTCTACGATTCGGATCCGGTCGTGAACCCGCAGGCCAAGTTCCTCGAAAAGACGACCTATATGGAGGTCATTGCCAAGCAGTTGCGGGTCATGGACATGACCGCCATATCGCTGGCGATGGACAACCACCTGCCGCTGGCGATCTTCAGTCTCAAGAAAAAGGGGAATATCCGCCGGGTCATCTGCGGCGAGGATGTGGGCACCCGGATCGTGGCCTGATTTTTTCGCTGACGAATGGGCCGGCATCCGGAAACTGGTCAAAATTGATTTTATTCAACCACGGAGTCATGCCATGATCGAAGACATCTATCAGGAAACCCGTGCGAACATGGGTAAATCGATTGACGACCTGAAGCGGGAATTCAAGCGCGTGCGCACCGGCCGGGCGTCGCTGTCGATTCTCGACGGTATTCGGGTCAACTACTACGGCACGCCGACGCCCCTCAACCAGATGGCCACCCTGGCGGTTCCCGAAAGCCGCCTGATCACCATCCAGCCCTGGGATGTTTCCGCCATCAAGGAGATCGAAAAGGCGATCATGAAATCCGACCTCGGGCTGACCCCTTCGAGCGACGGTAAAATCATCCGGATCGCCATTCCGCCCCTGACCGAGGAACGGCGCAAAGACCTGGTGAAGGTGGTCAACAAGATGAGCGAGGAGCACAAGGTGGCCGTCAGGAACGTCAGGCGCGACGCCAACGAGATGCTCAAGGACCTCAAAAAAGACGGCGACATCTCCGAGGACGAGGCCTTCAAGGCGCAGGACCAGGTCCAGAAGATCACCGACGAGCACATCAAACTCGTCGACCAGGTCACGAAAGAAAAAGAGCAGGAGATTCTTGAATTCTAGCCCGCTGAGCCCTCTGCCCGAAGGCCTCGATCCGGGCAGGATGCCTGCACATGTGGCGATCATCATGGACGGCAACGGTCGTTGGGCGCGGAAGCGCCTGCTCAACCGGGTGCAGGGGCATGAAAAGGGGGCGGAAACGGTGCGCACCATCGTGCGCGCCTGCCGTGAAATCGGCATTTGTCATCTGACGCTCTACGCCTTTTCGACCGAAAACTGGCAGCGCCCCCGGATCGAAGTCCAGGCCCTGATGAAGCTTCTGGAGCATTTTCTGGAAACCGAGCAGGACGAACTGGTGAAAAACGACATCCGGCTCGATGCCATCGGTGAAACCGAACGGTTGACAGCCGGCACGCGCCAGGCCCTCGAGCGCGTCATGCGCCTGACCGACGCCAACCGGGCCATGACGCTGCATTTGGCCTTGAGTTATGGCAGCCGGTCGGAAATTCTGCGCATGGTGCGGCTGCTGGCCTGGAAGGCGCGCAGCGGCGAGATCGACCCCGGCGATATCACGGAAGATATTGTTGCCCGCCATCTTTACACCGCCCGCATTCCCGACCCGGATCTTTTGATTCGCACCAGCGGAGAGATGCGCATCAGCAATTTTCTGCTGTGGCAGATCGCCTACACGGAAATCTTCGTCACCCCCACGTTGTGGCCTGATTTTGGCCGCGAAGAGTTTCTGGAGATCATCAAAGACTATCAGCAGCGGGAGCGTCGCTTCGGAAAAATTGACGCCTAGCCGCTCGGGGATATGCCGGCCTGGCGCGGATAATACCGCTGTCCGGTTTTCCCCGTTTACATGACACGACGCGGGGAACGAATTTGAAACGCTGGATAACCGGCCTGGTGGCCTTGCCTTTCCTGGTTTTTTTCGTCTACAGCGGCGGAATCTGGTTCTGGCTGCTGGTGACGGCCGCGGCCGGACTCGGGCTGTGGGAGTATTTCCGGATCGTGCTGAAGCCAGAAGAAAAAATCCTTTCGGCCCTGCCGCTGATCGGCTTTTTGACGGTCGGCGGGCTGCTCTATGCGGCCTTCAGGGGGATGCCCGATCTCATGGCCGCGGTCGTGACCTTCAACCTGATGGCTGGTTGCCTGGTGGGCGTGCGGCAATTCAAAAACAGGCCCGAAATCCTCACGACCGTGACCAAACAAATTCAGGGGGTGGTCTACGTTCCCCTGTTTGCATCTTTTTTGATCCTGATCCGCAACGGCGTGGACGGCATGGGCTGGATATTTTACCTGCTCTTTGTCGTGTTCGCCGGAGATACCAGCGCCCTTTACGTCGGCTCGTCCTACGGCCGCCACAAGTTGAGCCCGGCGGTGAGCCCGAACAAGACCATCGAGGGGGCGTTGGGCGGACTGGCCGCCAACCTTGTTTTCGGTGCGCTGGCCAAAGCGCTTTTTCTGCCGGCAGTGACCTGGCCGCAAGCCCTGGTGGGCAGTCTTCTTATCGGCCTGGCCGGACAGCTGGGCGACTTGTTCGAGTCGATGCTCAAACGCCACTCCGGGGTCAAGGATTCCGGCGCGCTGCTGCCGGGTCACGGCGGCATCCTGGACCGCATCGACGCCTTGCTGTTTGCCGCCCCGGTGGCCTATGTCTTGAAAGTATTGACGATTTGAGACGATCGTTGCTGGGCAGGTTCATAGGTTCAGGGATTCAAGCGGGTAGGTTGGGGTGAGTGAAACGAACCCCAACAAGGATGATGGACCGATGTTGGGTTTCGCTGCGCTCAACCCAACTTACGAAGCTGCGCCATTTCGGTGTAGTTTCATGTAAGGGTATGGGGTTTTAAATTCGATTTGTTTAATCAGGGCACTTTGCCGATGAAGCGCTTGAGCATTCTGGGATCGACCGGATCGATCGGCCGGAACACACTGGCGGTGGCAGCCCGTTTTCCGGACCAGTTCGCGGTTGCGGCCCTGGCGGCCAAATCGAGCCTGGCACTTCTGGGCGAGCAGATCGCGGTATTCAAGCCCGAAGTGGCCGTGGTGCACGACGAGCGCCTGGCCGACAAGCTGCGCGCCATGCTCCCGCCGGGCAACCGCACGCGGGTCCTGTGCGGCCCGGATGGCTACTGCCAGGCGGCCAGTCTGCCGTCGGTCGACATGGTCGTCAGCGCGATGGTCGGGGCGGCCGGCCTGGCGCCCACGCTGGCGGCGATAGACGCCGGCAAGGATGTCGCCCTGGCCAACAAGGAGACCCTGGTGGTGGCCGGTGACATCGTCATGCAGCGCGCCGCGGCTCGCAAGGTCCGCATCGTGCCGGTGGACAGTGAACACAGCGCCATCTTCCAATGCCTGGCCGGAAACCGTCCCGCAGATCTCGGCCGGATCCTTTTGACCGCTTCCGGCGGCCCTTTCCTCAATCGACCGGCCGAAGAGTTCGTCGGCATCACGCCGGAGGCGGCCCTGAAGCATCCGAACTGGCAGATGGGTCCCAAGATTACGATCGATTCGGCCACTTTGATGAACAAGGGCCTCGAGGTCATCGAGGCGAAATGGCTCTTCGATGTCGCCTTTTCCCAAATCGAGGTCCTCGTTCATCCCCAGAGCATCGTGCATTCGATGGTCGCCTTCCGGGATGGATCGGTGCTGGCCCAGATGGGTGTTCCGGACATGAAAGGCGCCATTGCCTACGCGCTGTCTTATCCGCAGAGGCTCCCGCTGGATCAGCCCCTGCCGGACTTTGGCGCCGGCACGGCCCTGACCTTTCAAAAACCTGATATCGACAAGTTTCCCTGCCTGGCACTGGCCTTCCGGGCGGGGGAGAGCGGGGGAACGCTGCCGGCGGTCATGAATGCGGCCAACGAAGTGGTGGTTCAGGCCTTTTTAAACGGCCGCATCGGCTTCACACACATCCCGCAGATCATCGGTGCGGTGATGGACCGGCACGCGACCATCGACAAGCCGGACCTGACCGCGCTGCTCGAAGCTGATCGCTGGGCCCGCAAGGCCGCAGGTGAACGGATTGACGCGCTATAGTACAAAAATAGAATGGCTCTAATAATATTGAACAGTGAACATCGACCGCTGAACGTCGAATAAGGATTCATTATCTTTGTTGGGGTTCGTTCCACTCACCCCAACCTACGAGTCGCATGTCTCCACAGGGAAGGGCACGGCGCGCCGTGCCCCTACACATGATGTGGCTTTCGGCATCGACGTCGGATCCGGTCTAAGGTTCCTGTAGGGGCGAAAAATTTTTCGCCCTTACTAAGATAGTCAGCCACCGCTTGCAACCGCCCATCCGGGCTCCGGCGCGTCGTTTTCAGCATTGAGGCGGCTATTCAAGTGTTAAGCGTTCCTTATGTTCAATCGAAGAATTACTTCACGAACCAAACCGATCAAACTGACTTAACTGACGGCGGCCCGCGAGGCCGTGACTGTTTAAAACAGGACCAATGACCATGGGGACCAATATCTTTGCTTTCGTCATCGTTTTAGGGGTGTTGATATTTTTTCACGAACTGGGACATTTTCTCGTCGCGCGCCTGTTCGGTGTGGGGGTCGAACGATTTTCGCTCGGCTTCGGTCCGCGCATCTTCGGCAAGAAGGTCGGCATCACCGACTACCGCATCTCGGCCGTGCCGCTGGGCGGCTACGTTAAAATGATCGGTGAAGAACCGGATGCCGAAATCGACCCGGCCGATGTCCCTATTTCCTTTACGCACAAGCATGTTTTCAAGCGGTTTTTAATTGTTGCCGCCGGCCCGGTATTCAATATGCTGCTGGCGGTGCTGATATTTTACGGCATATTCCAGATTTCCGGCACCGTGATCCTCAAGCCGATTATTGGCGAAGCGCAGCCCGGTACGCCCGCGCGTGCGGCCGGTCTTATCAAGGGCGACCAGATCCTGTCGATCAACGGAACCGCGGTGGAGAGCTGGGACGAAATGGCCACCATCATCGCCGCCAGCAAGGGTCAGCCCCTCAAGGTCACCTTTCGGCGTGAAGACGCGATTCGGGAAGTGACCGTGACCCCTGAGTTGAAGACGACCAAGAACATCTTCGGCGAAAACATCCCCCGCCACGTGATCGGCATCACCGCGGCCGGCGAGGTCTTTTCCAAGAAACTGAATCCGTTCGCGGCGATGGCCGAAAGCGTGATACAGACCTACAAAATCGCCGAGCTGACGGTTG
Source organism: uncultured delta proteobacterium (assembly GCA_963728055.1). Lineage (GTDB taxonomy): Bacteria > Desulfobacterota > Desulfobacteria > Desulfobacterales > SG8-13 > JARFQH01. The sequence goes on from CAVSIM010000007.1 coordinate 215,979, forward strand.
TCAGCGTCGCCAAGATCATCCAGGGCACCGTATCCACCAAGACTATCGGCGGGCCCATCATGATTGCCGAACTGGCCGGCCAGCAGGCCAAACTGGGGGCGACCAACCTGCTGTTCTTCATTGCCCTGATCAGCGTGAACCTGGCGATTCTCAATATTTTACCGATCCCGGTACTCGACGGCGGCCACCTGCTCTTTTTCGTCATCGAGATGATCATCGGCCGGCCGGTCAGCATCCGGGTGCGCGAGGTAGCCCAGCAAGCCGGAATGTTTGTCTTGATCCTGCTGATGATCTTCGTCTTCTACAACGACATCACCCGCATTTTTTCAGGCCAGTAAGTGAGCCCTATGCCGCACCGACTCGAAATCACGCTCAAACCCCATCTCGCCGATGCCGAAGGCGACGGCATTCGGCAAAAGGCCCGTGATTATTTCGGTATTCTGGTAGACCAGGTCCGCACCGTGGGCGTGCTGACCATCGACGCCGATCTATCGCCGTCGGATCTCAAGCTGGTGCAGGCCGAAATCTTTACCAATCCGGTGACCCAGCTATCGTCCTACGACCCGCTGCCGATCGACGGCGACTGGATCATCTGGGTGGGCTACCGGCCGGGAGTCAAGGACAATGCCGGCAGCACGGCGGTGGAGGCCATCGAAGATCTGCTCGGTGTCCGGTTTAAAAAAGGTGAGACGGTCTACACGTCCACGCGCTACTGTCTCAAGGGCCGGGATCTGACCGCGGCCGCTGCGGACAAGATCGCCGGTGCGCTACTGGCCAACGACATCATCCAGCAGTGGAAAGTCTATGCGGCCGGCGATTGGGACCCGGCGGTCGGCGTCGGCCTGATCCTGCCCAAGGTGATGCTGAACCACACCCCGACCGTGGCGACGATTCCGATCGACAGCGACGCCTCCCTGCAACAGGTCAGCCGCCAGCGCAACCTGGCGCTGGATGCCAACGACATACCGGTGGTGCGGGCCTATTTCCTGAAACCGGAGGTCAAGGCCGCACGGGCGGCCGTGGGGCTCGGCGATCCCACCGATATCGAACTGGAGTACATTTCCCAGGCCCGCAGCGATCACTGCAACCACAACACGTTCAGGGGGCGGTTTGTTTACCGGGACGACGATGGCGGCGCGCCGGTGATCGAGGACAACCTTTTCAAGACCTTCATCGAGGCGCCGACCCTGGCGTTGCAGAAACAAAAACCCTGGGTGATTTCGGTTTTGTGGGACAATGCCGGTGCCGGCCGCTTCGACGAAAACCACTACTACGTGATTACCGGGGAGACCCATAACTCGCCCTCCAACATGGAAGCCTACGGGGGGGCTATCACCGGCATCGTCGGCGTTTACCGCGACCCGCTCGGCACCGGCAAGGGGGCGCGGCTGGTGATGGGCGGCTTCGGCTATTGCGTGGGGCCGCGCGAATATGCCGGTGACCTCACACCGCACCTGCATCCCCGCCGACTGCTGGACGGCGTCATCGAAGGGGTTCGCGACGGCGGCAACAAGTCCGGGATTCCGACCACCGTCGGCCAGGTTCTCTTCGATGTCGGCTACCTTGGCAAATGCCTGGTCTTTGTCACCGCCGTCGGCATCATGCCGGCGCAGATCGCCGGCGAGCCGGCCGAAGTGAAACACACCAGTCCCGGCGAGCTGGTCATCATGTGCGGCGGCCGGGTCGGCAAAGACGGCATCCACGGCGTGACCGCCTCCTCCGAGACCTATTCCGAGCATACGCCTGCCGGCCATGTGCAGATCGGCGACCCCTATACCCAGAAGAAAATGCACGATTTTCTACTCGACGCCCGCGACCGGGGCCTGATCCGGTTTATCACCGACAATGGCGGCGGCGGGCTGTCGTCTTCCGTGGGGGAGTCGGCGCGCTTCTCCAACGGCTGCGATATCACTCTGGAGAAAGTGCCCCTCAAATACGAGGGTCTCGATCAGTGGGAAATCTGGGTGTCCGAATCGCAGGAGCGCATGACCGTGGCCGTGAGGCCGCAGGACCTGGCACAGTTCATGGCCCTGTCGGCGCGGCATGCGGTCGAGAGCACGGTCATCGGACATTACACCGATTCGGGCAAACTGCACATCACGTACAACGGCAAAACATGCGCCTTCGTGGATCTCGATCTGCTCGAATCCGGCTTTCCGCAGTGGCAATTCGAAGCCCGTTGGCGGCCGCCGGAAGGGCGCGGGCTGTCCGAACCGGTACTGAAAGAACCGACCGCTGTCGGGCGCCTGCTGACCGACATGCTGGCGCGGCCCAACATCTGTTCCAAGGAGTGGATATTCAGGCAGTACGATCACGAGGTTCAGGGCGGCAGCGTGATCAAGCCGCTGGTCGGTGCCGATCACGACGTCAACAGCGACGCGTCGGTCACCCGGCCGCTGCTCGATTCCACGCGCGGGTTGGCCATGGCCCAGGCGCTGCTGCCCGCCTATTCGGCCATCGACGCCTACCACATGACCGCCTGCACGATCGACGAGGCGGTGCGCCGGCTGGTGGCGGTGGGCGCCGGACTCGAACACATCGGCGGGGTCGACAATTTCTGCTGGCCGAACATCCGCTTCGATCCGCTCGCCAATCCGGACGGCCGCTTCAAAGCCGCCCAGCTGGTGCGGGCGTGCCGCGCGTTGAAAGACATGTGTCTCGATTATGAAATCCCGCTGCTCTCCGGCAAGGACAGCATGTATGTCGACGGGCACCTAGCCGGACGCTATGGCGAGGTCCACAAGATATCGGCGCTCGAGACACTTCAGTTCACGACCATCGGCGTCATCGAGGATGTGACCGCCTGTGTCACCATGGACAGCAAGGTGCCCGGTGACCTGGTCTACGTCCTCGGCCTCACCCGCAACGAGCTGGGGGCTTCGGAGTACTACCAGCATCTGGGCTACACGGGGCTGAACGTCCCGCAGGTGCGCCCGCAGGAGTTCAAATCGGTCTATCGGGCGCTGGAACAAGCCATCAAGGCCGGCTGGTGTGCTTCGGTGCACGGCATCTATCGCGGCGGCCTCGGCATCCACCTGGCCCTGGTGGCGATGGCGGGCAACCTCGGCCTCGAAGCCGATCTCGCCCGGTTGCCGCGTGAGCAGGTGACCCGCAGCGACACGGCCCTTTTTTCTGAATCCGCCGGCCGCTTCATCGTGACCGTCGATCCGCGGCGGCAAGAGCCTTTCAAAACGCTTTTCAATGGCCTGCCCTGTGCCGCCATCGGCTGCATCACGGCCGAGCCGGTCCTGTCGCTGTCAGGCCTTGACGGCCGCAGCTTGGCGTCGGTGGAAGTCTCTAAGTTGAAGGCGGCCTGGAAACGGCCATTCGGGGAGTTGGTTTAGGACGAAAATAGAAACGAATGCCGGTTCAAGGTCCAGGGTTCAGCCCTGCCGCTGGCCGCAAGCGACCAGTTTGATCGAGAAAGAAACTGTGCCGTGGTTAAACGGAAAAATAGGCGTGAGAAGGTGGTGACCCGATGAAAGCAGTAAAGGCTCTGGTGCTGACCGGTTACGGGTTGAACTGCGACATCGAAACCGCCCACGCCTTTGAATTGGCCGGGGCCGCGCCGGATCGCGTCCACATCAATTCGCTCATCGACGGCAGCGTGCGCTTAGAAGACTACCACATCCTGACTTTCGTCGGCGGCTTCAGTTGGGGCGATGACCACGGCGCGGGCGTGGTCCAGGCCGTGCGTCTCAAGACCAACATCGGAGACCAGATCCGTGGGTTCATCGAAAAAGGCCGGTTGATCCTGGGCATCTGCAACGGGTTTCAGGCCCTGGTCAATCTGGGCCTGCTGCCGGGCTTCGATCGCGACTATCGCAGCCGGTCGGTTGCTTTGACAGTCAACGACTGCGGCAATTTCCGCGACGACTGGGTGAGCCTGACCATCGATGCCGCGTCACCCTGCATTTTTACGCGCGGCATCGAATCGATCGATTTGCCGGTGAGACACGGGGAAGGCAAGTTTTACGCCGAAACACCGGTCATCCAGCGCTTGGACTCCGGCCGTCAGGTGGTCATGCGCTACGCCGCTCCCGACGGACAACCGGCCGGCCGCAGGTTTCCCGGCAACCCCAATGGGTCAATCGATGATATCGCCGGCGTCTGCGATCCGAGCGGCCGCGTGTTCGGACTGATGCCGCACCCGGAGGCCTACAACCACTTCACTAATCACCCCGATTGGACCCGCCAAAAAGAACGTCTGCGCCGAACGACGGATAAAACGGAATTCGGTCCGGCCCCGGGCATAAAGATCTTTCGCAATGCCGTCGATTTTGCCGAAGGCTTTTAACGGCCAGGAACTTCTTTAGTCTGTTTCTTCAGTAGCTTTTTCACCCTTGTCATCAACTTCAGGGCGACCTCTGAAGTCCCCCTTTTTTTTGATATAGACCCTCTCTGAAAGACCCACTTTAATTTAGGACCTCCTCTTGAAGTCTCCCTTTGGGAGGGATTTTAAGCAGCCGCAAGAAGTCTTTCGCGATCATTTTCGCCACACGCGACTTTTTCTGCCCTGATACGAATTCCAGAGGTTTTTCTCCTACCGCTTACACCGCTTAAGTGTTTTTTTTGTGTTGCCCGGTTGGATTGACACCGGTAGGTATCCTGTCAGCTTCCGTTTTACGAGAACGGGGCGACGGTCACCGGCGATTCGGGCATGTTTTTTTTGAGACGTTATAGACACGGGAGGGAGTCATGGAGAGGAAATCTTCGGGATTTACGGTCATGGAATTGATGACCGTCATGGCCATTGTCGCCGTCCTGGCGAGTCTCAGCGTTTCCAATTTTATCGTCTGCCGGTCGCGTTACGCCCTCGGGGCGGCGGTAACCGACATCCTGTCGATGCTTCAGAACGCAAGACTGCGCGCAGTAAAAGAAAGCAGTCGGGTGGTCGTGCTTTTCGACCCGGACGGCGACGGTCGCCTCGAAGGCGACTATATCGCTTTTGTCGACAACGGCAACGATGGCGCCGGCCAATGGACGCGCCAGGGCGAAGACGGTGAAGCGCTGGTGGCCGGCGGAAAAGTGCCGGCGGGCGTGCGGCTCGATCGCACGACCTTCGCCCAAAATCGGTTTCGTTTCGACAGCCGTGGCCACCTGATGGATATCAACCGAAGTATTTTCCTTAAGAATGCCGACGAAACGATCAGAAAAATAACGGTCTATGCGTCCGGCAACTGTCGGGTGAACTGATGAAGAAAAGACTGATAGCAAAAACGACCGGTGAGGGACAGTCGGGAAACACTCGTTGCGGCGGTTTTACTCTGATCGAACTTATGATCGCCATGACCATCTCCGGTGTGGTGCTCGCCGCCGTATACACGGCCTTTACCTTTCAGCAGCAAACCCATACCGGCCAGCAGTTGAGCATCGACATCCAGCAGAACATCCGGGCCGCCTTCAGTCTGATGCAGCGCGACATCCGCATGGCCGGCTACGATGCCACCTGGCAGGATGCCAACCGCGACGGACGGCACGATACACGGGACCTGGACCTGATCGACAACGATTGTGACGGCCGGGCCGATGCCGCCGATCCCGGACAGGACGAGGCCGCTGATGTGGCGCGTTTTACCGCCGCCGGGGCGCATTATCTTCAGTTCCGTCTGGATTGCCAGCGCAACGGTGATTTCTGCGATTCACAGGATCGCATCGGGTTTGGTTTTTCGACCACAAAAGACCGTAACCGGGACGGTGTCGCCGATGCGGGAGCCGCTCCACTGGGTCGCAGCGTCGGTGCCGGCGGGTTGCAGCCACTGGCCGAAAACTTTCAGGCGGTTGCCTTCGGATATGCTTTCGATGACGACAACGGGGCTCCTGCGCCCGATGGAGAGGTCGATGCGAGTGGCCCCAACGTTATCTGGGCTTTCGACAGCAATGCCGATGGTTTCCTGGACACGCAGCTGGACAGCAATGCCGACGGGATAATCGACCGTGCGGACGATTTTGACGACAACGGACGGATCGATGACGCGGCCTTGACTCCGGCGGTGCCGATCAACCGCATCCGGGCGGTCCAGGTCTGGCTCCTCGCCCGCACGCGATCACCGCTGCGGAATCACCGCGACACGAAGACCTACGTGGTAGGGGACAAGGTGCTGTCATTCAATGATCACTATAAACGAGAGTTGCTGACGACTATCGTCAACTGCCGCAACCTCGGGCTGCGCCGGTAGAGCGCTGCGACAACATTGAAATTGAAAGGGGCGGGGCGATGCAATTGAATCTCTCTGAAAGGAGGGCGCGCGATGGCGCCAGAGAGCCAAACGGGTTTGCACTGATCGAGGTGCTGATGGCGATGGTCATCTTCACGGTGGGAATCCTGGCTCTGGCGGGGTTGCAGGTCACTACGATCAGTTGTAACGCCGCGGCGCGGATGCAGACCGAAGCCACCGCCATTGGTGCAAGGGTCGTCGAACGGCTCCGGTTGCTGCCTCCAGGCCATGGCGACCTGGCGGCCACGGTCCGCCCGCATACGCAGCCGCCAAGCATCGGCCGGCATTATGCTGTGGCCTGGACGGTAAAAGCCGACACCCCGGAGATAGGGACCCGGACTGTTCGGGTGACGGTCACACCGGTCAACAAGGTCAATGGCCGGCCGTTGAGGATCAGCACCATCATTGCGAAATAGGGGAGAGCGATCATGCGGCAATCGATGCGAGACACGTGTTCTGAAAATGGGTCGGTGCTGGTCGTCACTCTCATGGTGCTGGCCCTGCTGTCGATCGTGGCCTTTTCCGCCGTGCGCAGCAGCACGACCGAGGTTCAGATCGCCGGCAACGAACTGCAGCATCAGAAGTATTTTTTCACGGCCGAGGCCGGTCTCGATCACGCGCTCAGGCTTTTGGAGAAACATTACCAGGCAGCGAATGCTCTAATAGTGCAATCGGGTGAGGCGGGCAATTGGAATTTCTCATTTTCCGGAACTGATCAGATGACCGGCACATCCGACGATGCCGTCGACACAAACGGAGACGGCCTGGGCAGCCATGCGGAAGGGGCGGTCTGGATCGACGGCGCCCGGATCGATGGCGTCAGCTACCGGATCACGCTGTGGAACAATGACGATTCGGCGTTAGGCGGGTCCTTTGACGATGACCGTGACGGCCTGGTCTGGATCCGGTCGGAGGCCACCGGTCCCAAGGGCGGCGGGGCGAGCGTCCAGATGCTGCTGCAAGGCGAGAGTGGCGGGCTGGTTTTCAGCGACTACACGGCCCAGGCCGGAAACGGTGCCGGCCAGCAATATACCGGCAGCGACGTGAACCCGATCACCGACTTCAGCCGCCAGCTTTGATGTCTTTTCATTAAAAAAAGATAATTCTCCTCACACTGTTCAAGGAAGGTCAGAGAGCATGATATTTCCTCACTTTAACAAGGGGCCGGGAGAGCATGATGTCTCCACACTTTAACAAAGGAAGGCCGGGAGAGTATGAGCTCTCCTCCCTTTGTTAAAGGGAGGTCGGGAGGAATTTTAAAATGCCATCGAAATTCAACGCACCGCGCCCCATCAAAACCCAAGCTGACATTTTTCTGGAGAATATTCCGATGAGGTTCAATCACTTCCGATGTCAACAAGTTCTTAAGGTTTTTCTCTTTCTGTTTCCCATCCTCTTTTCCTTTTACGCGTTTGCGGTGGCAGCCACAGATGCCGATAAACTGCCGGACGACAACAGGTTAGTGGAGGACTGTGCCGTGCCGGTTGGTGCTGATTTCAGCGGTGGATTCGATGCGTCGGACTTCGATCTGGTGAACGTGTCCGTCGCATCCGATACCGGCCACCTGGTTTTTGGAAACGGCACTGCGGTAAGGAGTCTCACGAAGATAGCGATACCATTCACGCAGGACGTCTATGTGACATTTCTTTCCACAGACTCCTCGGCCATATCCGACCTGGGCTGGGTTCTTTATGGCGATGCTGTTGACGACACCGGCGTTTTTATCGGCTGGGACAGCATACCGCTGAACAAAAAGCATCCCATCTTTCACCGCATGGTGGATGATACCGAAAACTTCGGCAGCGGGGACGGTATCTTTGACATCGATTACGGCAACAGCCGGTTTCCGATCGATAACGAAGCGGAACTGGCCGTTTATGACGACGGCACCGGGAGCTTTTTTGCCGTTGACCGCGACGGAAAGGTCACGGCGCGGGACATGAAAAAACACCTGGGCCGGTTTGCCGCCGGCAGCGAGATCGTCTTCTTCCTTGCCGTCGACAGCCCATGGGAAGGCGCCAGCGCGGACCACGTCTTTTTCAACAAACCCTGGGGCCCCGATCATTACGATGCCTGCGTTCCCGAAAGCGGGAGCCCCTTGTGGATCGACGCAACCAACAAAATCTTCGAGAAAATTTTTCACGCCGGGGATCCGGCCCAGCCCGGGATTTGTCAGGCGGAAACCAATTGGCTGGATGCCCGCCTGCTCGACCGGCTCGACGCCGAATTCGCCATGCGCCTTTCCGGCGAGAGACATTTGACTCTTCAAGTGGGGAAACCATACCCGCACGTGCTCGGCAGCTCCAAGGCCAGTGATGCCGGCCAATGGGTCATGGCGTTCGAGGATCAAAATGCCTCTTCCGGCGGCGCGGACATGGATTACAACGACCTCGTGTTTCTGGTCGAACCGCTGAACGGCGGCACGGCGCAACTGGCCCCATCAAAGGCCGTCATTATAGATGAAAAAAATGCCCGCTTCACGGGGGTGGAAATTGCTGTTTGCGATATCCAGCCGGCCGACGCGTGCACCGGCAATGGCGCTCTGACCTATTTCGTGTCGCCCGATCAGGGCGTCAATTGGATCGAGATCACCGCCTGGGACAGCGTGGGCTCTTTCGAACTCGATCCGGCGGGTGCCGTTGTCCGCACCGATCGGATCGATGCGGTCAAGTGGATACCCGGCGCACCGGCATCGACCTGCCGCAGGCGGTGGGTCGACTTGATCGACCGGGGCATCACCGGGAATGGGTTGCTCTGGAAGGTGGAGATGACGGAAACGGGAGCCGGTTGCGCGCCCGAGGTGGTCGAGGTGGAATTGACCGCCGCTGCCGCTGTCAATAAAACCGTATCGCGGGCTTCACCCGTTATCCAGGCCGAGATTCTTTTTGCCACCGCCGCCGAAACGCCGGCCGACAGCTGGATCGATCAGGACCTGCGCGGCCACGTGACGGCCCGAAGAATTTACGATGCGGCCGTGCCCGATCACACGCTCAGCGAAGAGTTGCCGCTGTGGGATGCCGGCGAGGTCCTGTCCGCGATGAATCCCGATGAGCGCCGGATTTACTTTCCCGATCTCGATGTTCACCGCATCGAGTCCGAATATCTGGCGGATGAAAACGGGGAGCGGCTTTACGGAGACGGGGCCAGGGCCACGTTTGGCGGCTATTTGGCACACTCGCCGGCGCAGGCGGACAGCGTGCGGATTTATGACGGGCGGCCGGAGGTGTTTACCGAATCGGGAACGGCTGCTTTGAAGGGCAGTTTGGGAGGGAAGGGGATTATCGACCGTTCCAGCGGACGGTGGCAGGTGACGTTCAACCACCCGCCGGCCGCCGGAGTGCCGATCATGGCCAGTTACAGCTGGTATAAGGCCGGCCGGATTCTGAAGCCCTTTGTTCCGGCGGAAGTGACCAACGCGATGCTGGGCCTTTCGGACGAGTTCATATGGCCGGACGGCTACACCCATGATGTCAACCGCGACCAACGTTTCGATACCGGCGAAAGCCGCAGCGATGCGGTGTGGTTGACGAACTGGGTCAGAGGCTGGCGCCAGCCCGAAACCGGAATTAAAAAGGCGTGGCTGCTGGGGCTGGTCAGCCACTCCACGCCGGCCATGATGGTGCCGCCGGGCCATCCACGCTGGCTTTATGGCACCGATGTGACCGCGGCCGAACGCGACGGCTTTGCCGAATTTAAAAAACGGCATCAGGCGCGCCGGTCGATTTTGCTCGTCGGTTCGGGAAGCGGCATGCTGCATGCCTTCGATGCCGGCGCCTTCCGGTGGGGCGACAACCCGGAAACGCCGGGCATCACCGAAAATCGCGGCTATTTTTTGTGGACACCTAAGACCGATAGCAGCCCATCTTACTGTGACGGATTCGACGGCTCGCGGTGCCCCGATTACGGTACCGGCCGCGAGTTGTGGGCTTTCATACCGGCCGGCCTGGTGCCGCGACTGAAGAACGACATGATACCGGCGGGCGACCGCGCCCGGGTGAATTCTTCGCCGACCTTGGCCGATGTCCGCCTCGACACCGACGGTGACGGCCTCGCCGACAGCTGGCGCACGATAGTGGTGGCGATGTCGGGCCGCGGCGCCGACAGCATTTTCTGCCTGGATGTGACTGACTCGGACAAGCCGTGCTTTCTCTGGGAATTCAGCGCACCGGACCTGGCGCGGGATGTCAGCCCGGAGGCCGGGGTGCGGATCGGCCGGGTCAGGGACTCTCTGACCGGCGAGCCGCGGTGGGTCGCTTTCGTCTCCACCGGACGCCCGCCGGACGATGATTTTTTTCCGGCGGTCTATCTGCTCGATGTTTCCGACGGCCGGGTCCTCGAAAAAGTGGTGCTCGATGATGCGATCGACCTGAATGGAAACGGGACGATCGAGAGCAGCGAAGCCGCGTACGGCCAGGCCGGGGTTCCAGGCGGCCACCCGGCTATCGTGGATGCCAACGACAACGGGTTTATCGATCGGTTGTACGTGGGTTCGAACCGCGGGCTGGTTTACAAGGTCAATATCCCGGATGATCCGGAAGCTTCCGGTGCTTTAACGCATTGCATTCTCAATACCGATTTTACCGATAGCGACGGAAGCGAGCTGCCGATAGAATACCGATACCAAAAGATTTACACGGTGCCGACGGTCGTCGTCGGACATGACATCGACGAAGAAGGAAATATGGTCAGTTCTACAAGAGTCATATTCGGAACCGGTGTCGATGTTAAGGAAGAAAGCGGCATGGACACGGCGATGGCCCGCAATCATGTCCTTTCTTATATCGATAGGAACCAAAACGGCGCCTGTGACCCGGACCGGCATGCACTGGACTGGTTTTACGAACTGGAGGAAAGTCAGAGCGTCCGCGCCGCCATCGTTGCCGCCGCCGGCCGTCTGTATGTCGGCACTACCGGAACTGACATTGAAGATGCTTGTGCCGCCATAGGCCAGGAAAAGGACGAACCGGGCTTGTTGACCGTCATGGACCTGGATGGCGTCGTCTATCTGAGCCGCAGGATGGGAAATGTTCATTTTACTCCATTGGTAAAAGACCGGCATGTCTACCTGATGACGCCCACCGGTTTGAAGTCGCTGGGCAGCGGTATTTACAACAATCCGCTCATGTCTTTCGGCGTGCCGGTGGTCCGCAGTTTGTCGTGGGAAGAGGTGGAGTGAGAATCCGGTAGTCGTTCACGAGCACGGGAAAAAGGAGACTTTGTGAAGCTGCTGCCATGATAACCGTGAACGTGCTCGTGAACGTGAACGTACTCGTGAACGAAAATCTATTTTACTAAGGACTGCGAAACCCATTCGATTGTATTCAATGGGATTCGTAAAACACCATGTCGATGAACTTAGTGGTCCCATTAGTAATGGACCAAAGAAATATCGTTCACGAGCACGTGCACGAGTACGTTCACGAGCACGGGAAAAAGGAGACTTTGTGAAGCTGCTGCCATGATAACCGTGAACGTACTCGTGAACGAAAATCTATTTTAAATGATCCACACAAGATCCCCCGTTGGAAACGATATACCCGTCCGGACATGTGGTTTCAACCCCCTGCGAACTCCATGTAATATTCGCAAGACTGGCATTGGTGAAATCGGCATCGGTCAGGTTCGCACCTGAAAAATCGACCCCGTCGAGTTTTGCCTCCGTAAAATAGCTTTTCTTCAGGTTGGCGCCGCTGAAGTTCGTTCCATTTAAAACGGCGTAGTTGTAATACGCCCACTTGAGATAAGCACCGGAAAAATCGTGTCCATCGAATTCATTGGTGCCCCAGAAATAGCAGGCGGGACAAATCAGCGGTGCTGCTTTGCCGCTAACGTCTTCTTTGTCAACGACGGGGCTTTGGGTGGCGAGAGTGTCCTGACGCTGACGCAGCGTATCCATTTCCGCCTTCAGAGTCCGCACTCTTTCCTCGAGCTGGTTCTTTCTGTTTTCAAGTTGATCGGCTTTGCGCTGGAGAGTAGAAATTTTCCTTTCCAGGTCATTTGAAGTCTTCCATAAATGGTAATACGGGATGCGCCACCAGCTGGACGATTTTCTTTCGGAGGAATACCAGTTGGATTCTGCGAAGACGGCTGTTGAGATAAAGGTGAAAGCCAGAAGTAATCCAATACTGAGCACCATCTTTTTGTTCGTCATTGTTTTGCCTCCTTACTGTTTTGACGATTGTGCGCCGTTATTTCATTGCCTTGTTGATTGGCGTTTCCTTTGGCGTCGGCAGTCCGGTTACTGCAAGCAATGTGCAAGAAAAGGTTTTTATTTGATGTCTTCGCGACATCATCAGCAATATTGAATACTTAAAATTAATAATAGTCATTTCAGATTGGTGCAAATAACGACTTCGACAGCGCCAACAAATCCGAATTTTGTCAACTGGATAGACATATTTTGTCATTGAAAACAGCAAGTTGTATTGCTTTTCGGTATTGCAATCGGTATTACTTCGCTTATAGGCACTCTTCCATTTAATGGCCGATGCAGTGGTATTTCAATGGAGTGTTTTTCCGCGGTTTCATCCATTTTCCGACCTTCCGTGCGACCTCATTAAGCTATTAAAAATTTTAATAGCCTATTAAAAATCTTTTCGATAATCGACTGCCGGCGACCCGATGTCACCACCAGTCCCAGAGAGCCGGCAGCCAATCCTTCAGTTCGTAAGGCATTAAATCAAACATTAAATTAATGGATTAGGTGGTCGGCAACCGGCATGCCGGACGCCTTGGAAGCACTTTGGCATGCTATTTGGAAGTTATGCGGCGACAGGCAAACTTTAGCAGGGGAAATACTATGCGCAACAACTCCGGATTTACATTGATTGAATTGGCGGTGGTCATCGCCATCGTGGGGATTCTGGCCGGCATCGCCGTTCCGAATTTCGTGGGATGGCTGCCGAAGTACCGACTCAACAGTTCGGCCGACGACATCCAGTCGCTGGTGCAGAATGCGCGGTTGAGGGCCGTCAAGGAAAACGCGCATGTGGCCGTGCTGCTCGATCCCGATAACGACGGCCTCGGTGGCGACTACCTGGCCTTTGTAGATGCGAATTCCGACTGGAATCTGGATGCGGGCGAAATCGTGGTCATGCGCGGAGAAGTGTCATCCGGTATTCGAATTACCGGCACCGGCTACGCCAACGACCGCTTCAGTTTCAACAGTCGCGGTTTGTGTCTGGAGGGCAGCGGCAGCATTTCTCTGCGCAATTCAAGTGGTAAAACAAAGACTGTGGCTATCGAAATGACCGGTAACTCACGAATCAACTAGCCGTCATGGATAGAAGGCTACTTCGAAAGCACGGCATCGATATTCGTTTGAAACACACACGGTATAAGAAATGAACCCAAATACACGGACCCCAACCAGTGAGAGCATGACCATGCTGAATAGAAACAGAAACAATTACGGTTTCACCCTCATGGAACTGATGATCGCCATGGTTATCGCCAGCATCGTCGCGGCGGCCATCATGGTGTCCTTCGACTCCCAGCAAAAAACCCAGGTCAACCAGCAGCTGGTGGTCGAAATGCAGCAGGAAGCGCGGGCCGCTCTGTATTTGATGCAGCAGGACATCCGCATGGCCGGTTATGACGAGACGTGGGAAGACAGCAATACCGATGGCGTCGATGACAACAGAGGCTCTGACGGTATCGACAAGAGTGACGGTATCGATGGTTCCGACGACGACCAATGAGGCCAAGGATATCGCCGGAATCGTTGAGGCGAGACCGAACTATATTCAGATTCGGTTGGACCAAAACCGGAATGGAGACTTCCGGGATGACAACGACCTCGTCACTTACGCCCTGGCGAGCGGAACGGCGCTGACCACGATCGACCCCGATGGTCTGGCCGATGCCGGCGCCATGGAGTTGAAGAGATGCAGCAGCGTCGGCGGAAACCTGGAACGGCTGGCCGACTCGGTTCAGGCCGTGGCTTTCGGCTATGCGTTCGACGATGATGGCGGCGCCCCCGATGGGTTGGTCGATACCGATGCCGGCGGTAACATCATCTGGGCCTTCGACAGCGATGCGGATGGTTTTCTGGACAAGCAGTACGACGGCAACGCCGACGGTATCATCGATGAAAGCGACACACCCATTGCTTTGGCCACACCGGTATCGATCGAACGCATCCGGGCCGTACGGATATGGATCCTGGCCCGCACCCGCTCGCCGCTGCGCGATCATCGACAGGCCCGGACTTACGTGGTGGGTGACAAGACAATTGCCGCCGACGACAATTACGAGCGGGTCTTGCTGACGACCACCGTAAACTGCCGCAATCTCGGCTTGAGGCTGTAATCGGAAGCGATCAACGGAAAATCTATGCACTGCAGGATGGAAAATATGAAGATCATGCGCCACATAGAAAGCAGAGTGAAGGACGACGCCAACCAGGCCGGTTTCACACTGATCGAAACCCTGATGGCCATGGCCATTTTTGCCATCGGCATCCTGGCGCTGGCCGGGCTGCAGGTCACCTATATCGGCGGCAACGCATCGGCCCAGATGCAGACGGAAGCAACGGCATTGGGCGCCCAGGTGATCGAGCATTTAAAGTCGCTGCCCTACGATGCTCCGGAGCTGGACCCCAACGGAAACCCGCACCAGCCTCCGGCCGGAGCCGGCGGAGCCTACGACGTGCGCTGGACGGTGGCGGACAACACGCCGGTAAACAACACCAAAAGAATCGATGTGGCGGTGACACCGGCAAATCGCTTTAACGGCCGCCGGGTTAATATCGCCACCTTCATCGGCGAGTAGAGAGGAAAAGGCCATGAAGACAATGGACGCGACACTAAACAACGAAAAGGGCTCCGTGCTGGTGATGGCCATCATGGTGCTGGCCCTACTGACGATAGTTGCTTTCACCGCCACGCGGACCAGCAACATCGAGGTGCAGATTTCTGGCAACGAACTTCTGCACCAGAGATACTTCTTCACGGCCGAAGCCGGCATCGCCCGGGCGATCAAGCAGTTGGAACAGCCCTTTGTCGCCGCCAACGCCCCATTGGTGCGCACCGGCTCGCAGGCCTCCTGGACTTTTGCCCTGGATGGCTCGGTTGCCCCAAACAGCGCCGGTGATTGCGGCGCCGGCATCGGGTGTTACGAAAACGGCAACGGCGTCACGTGGCTGGACAACATGTCCCTCAACGGCGCCCATTATCGCGTCACGCTGTGGAACAATGACGACTCGGCCATATTAGTCGAAAGGCTAATATGGGGCCTTCGACAGAGACACCGACGCCCTGATCTGGCTGCGCGCGGATGCCGACGGTCCTAAAGGCGGCGGTGCGAGCGTGCAAATCCTTTTAGAGGGCGACACGACCGGTGAGAGCGTCACCGGCTACACGGCCCAGGCCGGTGCCGGTGCCGGAAAGAACTACAACGCCAACGACCTGAACCCGATCACATCCTTCGGCCGGCAGCTGTAGTCATGCTCGAACCGACATTTATCCGCCTCGAAGCGAGTGGGAAAGAGGAAGGAGAGACAATATGAAGTGTCACATTCAAAATATATCTCGGAAAACGGGAAGCGGGTGGGGAAGATTGCTGACCCTTGCCTTCCTTATTATCGGGTTAATAGGTTTTTCAGTCGTAGCAACAGCACAAGCAGACGAAGTATCAATTGATAGTCCTGTTGCTGACGAAGATTCAGGGACTATCCAGTTTACAGTAACGAGAACCAATGCTTCGCCGTCTCCGCTATCCATTACTTTCGCTACAGTAGAACAAACAGCATCAGAAGGTGTCGATTATACTGCTAATACTGTAGTTTTAACATGGATGAATGGTTCTAATGGATCGCAGACAGTAAATGTAACAATTTCTCCTGACAATCTGGTCGAGGCAGATGAATATTTTGAAATTAGCCTAACCCGGACTGTGGGAATAGCGGACTTGCCTGCATTACCTGCTGCTACGGGAATGATTAAAAATGATGATGCGTCAGCAGTAACAATATCAGCAACGGATACAACAGCGGCCGAGCCGGCGAACGACGGGCAGTTCACGGTGACGCTGTCCAACCCCAGCAGCACGGCCACCACGGTCAACTACACAGTGGGTGGCAATGCAACCGCGGCCGATTACACTGCGCTTGCTGGCAGTGTCGTTGTTCCGGCCAATGCAACTACGGCAACCATCGACGTGGCGGTCATCGACGACAGCTTGATCGAAGGCGCCGAGACGGTGACCCTGACCCTGACGGGCACCAGCAACGGCAATATCGGTCTGGGGGCCACCACCAGCGACACGATCACCATCGCGGATAACGATGCCGGCGATGTCGTGATTGGCGCCAATGACCCGGACGCGGCCGAGCCGGCGAACGACGGGCAGTTCACGGTGACGCTGTCCAACCCCAGCAGCACGGCCACCACGGTCAACTACACAGTGGGTGGCAATGCAACCGCGGCCGATTACACTGCGCTTGCTGGCAGTGTCGTTGTTCCGGCCAATGCAACTACGGCAACCATCGACGTGGCGGTCATAGACGACAGCTTGATCGAAGGCGCCGAGACGGTGACCCTGACCCTGACGGGCACCAGCAACGGCAATATCGGTCTGGGGGCCACCACCAGCGACACGATCACCATCGCGGATAACGATGCCGGCGATGTCGTGATTGGCGCCAATGACCCGGATGCGGCCGAGCCGGCGAACGACGGGCAGTTCACGGTGACGCTGTCCAACCCCAGCAGCACGGCCACCACGGTCAACTACACAGTGGGTGGCAATGCAACCGCGGCCGATTACACTGCGCTTGCTGGCAGTGTCGTTGTTCCGGCCAATGCAACTACGGCAACCATCGACGTGGCGGTCATCGACGACAGCTTGATCGAAGGCGCCGAGACGGTGACCCTGACCCTGACGGGCACCAGCAACGGCAATATCGGTCTGGGGGCCACCACCAGCGACACGATCACCATCGCGGATAACGATGCCGGCGATGTCGTGATTGGCGCCAATGACCCGGACGCGGCCGAGCCGGCGAACGACGGGCAGTTCACGGTGACGCTGTCCAACCCCAGCAGCACGGCCACCACGGTCAACTACACAGTGGGTGGCAATGCAACCGCGGCCGATTACACTGCGCTTGCTGACAGTGTCGTTGTTCCGGCCAATGCAACTACGGCAACCATCGACGTGGCGGTCATAGACGACAGCTTGATCGAAGGCGCCGAGACGGTGACCCTGACCCTGACGGGCACCAGCAACGGCAATATCGGTCTGGGGGCCACCACCAGCGACACGGTCACCATCGCGGATAACGATGCAACTTCAGTGACAATTTCGGCGACCGATGCTGCGGCAGGTGAGCCGAATGATAATGGCTTTTTTACGGTCAGTCTGGGTGCCGGTCTCACCAGTTCCACCGACACCGTTATCGCCCTGTCAGTGGGAGGTACAGCGAGCAATGGGACGGATTATGCTTCAATCGGGAACAGCGTGACAATCCCGACCGGATCGAACAGTGCCACTATCGGAGTCACAGTTACCAATGACCAAATTGTAGAAGGTGACGAAACCGTAGTGATTACGCTCGATTCTATCACTGGCAACAGCGGCATTACTACAGGTGCGAACAGTTCAGCAACCGTGACCATCGCCGATAATGACGCGACCCTGACAATTAACGTGATCAGTCCTTTAGGCACGAGTTCAGTTTCGCCCGCGGGACAGACATCATGCGATATGGGACGGTCCTCGCATTGACAGCGACAACCGGCACTGGAGAGCTTTTCAGCGGGTGGAACGGAGATCTCACTGGCAGTGATAATCCTGCAACTATCGTGATCAATGGCAACAAAACTGTGACCGCCACATTTATTAGGAAGACAGTCACCTTGACTATGCAGGTCGACAGTCCTGAAGGCGGAGGAAACGTTCTGCCAAGCGTTGGAAATCATTCCTATCTCTGGGGTGATGAGGTAACTGTTTCTGCAATTCCCGATGGTAATTCGGCATTCGCCGGTTGGAGTGATTCTTTAACAGGAACGACCAATCCTGCGACGATCACCATGAACGGCAACAAGACGGTTACTGCCAGATTCGAATTGAAGAAATTAAACGTGACCTTCACCGCCGGAGCGCACGGACAGGTCCAGGAGGGCAGCGGAACGCCAAAAAACAGCATTTCGCAGCAGATCAAATGGGGCACGAGTACCACGGTCGTGTCGGCAATTCCGAACGCACACTATCACTTCCTGAACTGGACCAATGCCGCCGGTACCATTGTGAGTAAAGTTGCGGACCTGCAGGCGGTCAACGTTACGCAGGACATGGAATTCACCGCCCACTTCGAGATCGACAAATTTGCCGTCACATTCAAAAGCAGCAACTATGGCGGCATTGAGGTTCCGACGCATCGCCTTCCTACTATGAAGATGAATACACGGAATATGTCGATTGGGGCGGCAACTCGAAAGAGGTGACGGCCAAACTGGACGACCAGAACCAGTTCAAAGGGTGGCATGGCGATGGTGGTTATTCCTCAGAATGATTTTGACGATCAAGGTCACCAACGTTCAGCAGGACATGACTGTCACTTACGACACGGTGCCGGACATCAACGGGTGTTCCACAGACGAGTGTCAAAAGAATATCAAATGGCGTTTGTGAGGACGACTTTAAACGCGTCAATGTCGACGTCGAACTCAGGAACCGGGCACATGGTGCTCGATACCGGCAACCAGGCCATCGACCCGGACAAAATCGTCATTCCCTTCACCCAGGATGTGTATGTAACTTTTCTGTATGAAGGTGCCGGTTTTGAAAATCGGATTTGGCGGGAGCTTTACGAGGATGCCGTAGATCTCGCCGGCGACTGGCTGGAAAGGGACGGAAACAGAAGCATCCGATTTATTTCAATGTCAGATGACAATAAACGGCGATGGTGTCTTGATGGTAACGGTGACGGAAATTGGATCGGCTTAGGCTCTTTTCCAATTGACGAGAAGATAGACCGCCACGGACAAGCACAGGATAGTTTCTGTGGAAGAATCGAAGGCGGCACCAAGGACATGAAAATGTATTTTGTCTCGATTATCGACAACGGCGGCGCCGAATGGTGTGTTTTCACAGCCAAGCGGGAGTGGAACGATCACGGATCTTCACAGAGTATTTTGCATGGACCATGACAACCGGACATCAACAGGGTGATCAAGCTCTACGGACAACGCCTCGGAAGATGTAACCAACTGCTACGACTATGTTGTGGGATGTGGCACCTGTGTTCACGAGCAAGGATGGCTGAAATCGACTGCCAGAACACGGTTAACGGCGATTTCGGGCTCAACTTCCGACCGGTGACAGGCGACCCGGCGGACTTCAGTACCAATTATCGATGAGGAATAACCAAGGATGCAGCCTCTACCCATGCCATCGTGGGGGCGCCGCCGACCGAAACCCCTGTGGGTGGTCGCCTTCGAGGACACTTATGAACGATGAAAACAAAAAAAAGGACTTCGACTACAACGACATGGTCTTCCTTGTCGAGCGCAAGACTGGCGGCATGGCCCAGTTGGAGTCGGAGCATGCAATCACGCCCAACGAAATCAATGCCTATTTTACGGCGGTCACCTTCGAGGTATGGGATTACCACCCCGGTAGCGATGACTGTGCGGGCAAAACGCACACGACCTATTATGTGTCGGCGGAAAACGGAGTTGCGGGGTCCTGGATCGAAATCACGGAATGGGACAAGGTCAATGCCTCCAACATTTCCAAAGAGCGCGGGGATGTGATCGATCCAGTGACATGGACACCAGGTACGCCGGAATACACCTATCGCTCGCGCCGGATCGATTTGGCCGGGCTTGGCCGGACCGGCGACCGGTTGCTCTGGAAAGCCGAGCTGGTCAGTGAGGACGAGGACTGCGCGCCGCGGATCGTCGATGTCAAGTTGACGGCGGATACGGCCAGCCATGGATTCTTCGCACGGTCCTCGCCGGTGGTCCAGGCCAACGTAATCTATGCCGGTACATACGAGACGCCTGCGTCCACTTTTCCGTCCGACGAACGCATCAATCGCGGCCACCTGACCGCCAATCTGCTCTACATGCCCGAAAACCCGAATCAAACATTGGTCGACAATTCGGCGACGGCCACGGTCGATGAGACCCTCGTATGGGACGCCGGGGAGATGCTGAAGGACAGAAACCCGGATACGCGGACCATTTTTTTTCCGGATGTCACCGTAACCGCGGAGCCGGATACGATCCTCAAGGATGGATCCAATAATGATATTATCGGAGATGGAACCACCAAGACGTTCAGCGGAACGTTTCTCCATCAACCGATCGTTGCAACGACCGTGCTGATTCACGACAGTGACGACGATGAATCATTCACCGACGAGTTCACCGACGATTTGCGCGGGAGCAAGACCGGCACCGGCACCATCAACCGATTCACTGGCGAGTGGACGGTGACCTTTACCGATGCACCGGGCGCCAACGTGAAAATCATGGCCAGCTATTCGCATTACATGACCACGAGTGCGCTGAAGGAATTCATCAACGCAAATGTCACAACCGACATGCTGGCCTTGAAGGACCAGATCGTCAATACCCGGTACATTCACGATTTCAATGGCGACAACAGTTTCGGCCAACCGGATGCCAACTGGCTGGTGCAGTGGATCAGGGGCTACAAACAGCCGAATACCTCCACCCATAAAGCCTGGAAGCTGGGCCCCATCGATCACTCCACCCCGGCCCTGCTGGTACCGCCCGGGTACCCGTCGTGGTATTTCGGCAGCCAGGTGACCAAAGCGGAACGTGAGAAATACAAGGAGTTCAAGGAAAGCCTGGAGGATCGGAATTCGGTTATTTTCGTCGGTTCACGCGACGGGATGCTCCATGCCTTCGACGCCGGTAAGTACCGCTTTGGCGACAATGCGAACACCGCAGGAATAAAAGAAAACAGGGGGTACTTCCTGTGGGAAGAGAAACCGACCCCGCCTCCGGATTACTGTGCCAGCTATGCCGGCGATTGTCCCAATTACGGAACCGGTGCGGAGCTTTGGGCTTTCATTCCGGCCAACCTTCTGCCGCGGCTGAAGAACAACCTCTTGAAAGCCGACGACCAGTCTTTTGTCGATGCGTCACCGGCTCTGGCCGATGTGTACATCGATTACTCCCCCAAGGACGGCCAGGCCGACACCTGGCGCACCGTGCTGCTGTCGGCCGAGGGCAACGGCGGGGACACGGTCTTTTGCCTGGATGTGACCGATCCGCACAATCCGACCTTCATGTGGGAGTTTGCCGCACCGGAACTGTTCCGCAGCCGCTCCTCGCCCGCCGTGGCCCAGGTCGGTCGCATACGAGACCCCAACGGCACCGATGCGGTCAAATGGGTGGCCTTCTTCGTGACCGGCAAGGTGGAAGATTCGAGCCTTTTCCCGGCTATTTATATGATTGACATAGCCGACGGCAGCATACTGCGCCGGGTGGTGCTGGATGATGCGGTCGACCTGGACGAAAGCGGCACCATCGAGAGCGCCGAAGCCGACTACGGTAAGGGCGGCGTGCCGAGCGGCCAGCCGGCGATCGTCGACTCGGACGAAAACGGGTACATCGATCGCATGTATGTGGCGACGGACAAGGGCTTGATGTACAAGGTCAACATTCCCGATGATCCTAAAAATCCGGCGCATTGGGACATCAGCCATTGCGTTCTCAACCTCGACTTCACGGATGATGACTTCAACACCATACCCGGCGATCAGCGTCTGCACCCGATATACGCTTCGCCGACCATCGTGGTGGACAACGCACTTACAACCGGCGGCGACATCGCATACAAGGTCAGGGTTCTTTTCGGCACGGGCGACAGTCCCTATTACGATGAGAACATCAACACCGCCACGACGCGCTACCACTTCTTCGCCTACGTGGACACCAACGCGAAGGGTGAGTCCGATCCGGCCAAGCACACCCTCGACTGGTTCATCAAACTGCCGGCCGGCAACCGGATCTTCGCCTCGGCCTTCGCGGCGGCGGGCCAGATCTATTTCGGCACGTCGACGGCCGAGACCGAAGACCCCTGCGAGGGGCACCTGAGCCCCGAAGGCAACGAGGGCCGCATCTATGCGGTCACTCTGGAAGGGGTGATCATGCTGAACAAGGTGGTGGGGGACATCCGGACCTCGCCCCTGGTGGAAGACGAACACCTGTACTTCAGGACGCCCACCGGCTTGCAGTCTCTGGGCGATGGAATCTACAACAACGAAGTACAGGCCGCCGGCGAGCCGACGATCAACATCCGCTCCTGGCGTGAAATCATCAATTAGAGCGCTCGTGACCTAATGAAAACGGGCCGGGCAGTTGGCTTTGCCGAAGCGGCACGGCCGGCGGCCCGGCCCGATTTTTTAAGCAATCCTTGGAAACGGGCCAACCGGGTTTGGTCTATCAATTAATCACATTACATAGTGCCCATCCGCGGTTTTCATTGGTGGCACCAATAAGTTTACGAACCAGAAATTTGCAATTTTTCGTAAGTTCAAGAAAATCGGTGAAATTGCGCGGAGGCATACTGCTGTATGCCGCACAAGCGATTGTGCCGATTGACGTCGAAATTGCGGAAAATGGCCATTTATGGCCGGAAAAAGGTTGAACATGCTGAATGATCAGAACTTCCACTTTGCTTCCCTGGATGTCTGCAAAACCCTCATAAAACACGGGCTGTTGTCTTCCGAAAAGGCCGAGGAAATCCTGGCCAAGGAAGACGCCGTCCGCAAGAAGCTCGAACGCAAGGCGGGCAAGGCCGCCGGCGCCAAGGGCCGCTCGAACGGCAACGGCGCGATGGACATCATCGATGTCATCGCCGCGCTCAAGGCGCCCAGGGAAGACGGCCAAAGCGGCCTGGTGGACGAGGATACTGTTTTTGCCACCCTGGCGAAGGAGTGGGACCTGCCGTACCGCAAGATCGATCCCCTCAAGCTGGACCTGAACCTGGTCACGACCATGATTCCCCACAACTTCGCCGCCAACCACCTGGTGCTGCCGATCGACCGAAAAGACGGCACCCTGGTCGTGGCCACACCCGCGCCCCTGAACCTCGAGGTGCTCGACGACATCCGGCGCGTGACCAACCTGGCAGCCGAGGCCGTGATCACGCCACGCTCGGATGTCAAGCGGCTGATCAACGAGTTCTTCGGCTTCAAACGCTCGATTGCCGCCGCCGAAGACCTGTTTGCCGGGCCCTCGGTCGATCTTGGCAACCTCGAACAGTATGTGCGGCTGAAGTCGGATGAGGACCTGCCGCCCACGGACCAGCACATCGTCAACGCGGTCAACCACATCCTGCTTTACGCCTTCGAGCAGCGCGCCAGCGACATCCACCTCGAACCCAAGCGCGAGACCCTGCTGGTGCGGATGCGCATCGACGGGGTTCTGCACACGGTCTACAAGCTGCCCAAGAAAGTCCACAACGCCATCATCAGCCGCATCAAGACCCTGTCACGGCTGGACATCGCCGAGAAAAGGCGGCCCCAGGACGGCCGGATCAAGACCGACAAGGGCGGCGTAGAGGTGGAGATCCGGATTTCCACCGTGCCGGTGGCCTTCGGTGAAAAGGTCGTCATGCGCGTGATGGACCCGGATATTCTCTTCCAGGACCTTTCCGAAAACGGGTTCACCGCCACCGATCTGAGCCGCTACAAACAGTTCATCCAGATGCCCCACGGCATCGTGCTGGTCTGCGGGCCGACCGGCAGCGGCAAGTCGACGACGCTTTACTCCACTCTGCGCCGGCTTTCGACGCCGGATAACAACGTCGTCACCGTCGAGGACCCAATCGAAATGATCCACGAGGATTTCAACCAGATCGGGGTCAACCCGGCCGTCGGCGTGACCTTCGCCAACATTTTGCGCACCATATTGCGGCAGGACCCTGACATCATCATGATCGGCGAGATGCGCGACCTGGAGACCGCGCGCAACGCCGTGCAGGCGGCCCTGACCGGCCACCTGGTGCTCTCGACCCTCCACACCAACGACGCGCCCTCGGCGGTGACACGCCTGCTCGACCTGGGCGTGCCCGCCTTCCTGATCCAGGCCACCCTGGTGGGGATTTTGGGGCAGCGCCTGGTGCGCAAGATCTGCCCCTACTGCAAGGAAGCATTCGAAATGGACGCCGCCGAGTTGTCGGCCATGGGACTGGACATCGGCAACAAGAAGCGCGTGACCCTCTATCGCGGCAAAGGCTGCATCAAGTGCCGCAGCACCGGCTACCGCGGCCGGACGGGAATATTCGAGGTGCTGCCGTATACCGAGCCGCTCAAGAAGTTGACGGTAATCGATACGGACGTCGAAAAGCTGCGCGGCCGCGCACGGGAAGAGGGCATGTTCACGCTGCGTGAAAGTGCGATCAAAAAAATGATGGAGGGGACCACGACCTTCGAGGAAGTCTTGCGGGTGACCTGGGAGCAGTATTAGTCGGTTAGGTCGGTTGAGTCGGTTGGGTCGGTTGGCGGTGTCGAGGGGATTTGGACAATTTTTAGAATGACTGCTCTTGGGGTTGGGAAAAGCGGTAGGTTGTCTCGTAGGGACGAAAAATTTTTCGCCCCTAACCGGGAGCGTGGACCGGACCCGATGTCGATGTTGTTTTAATGCCACGTCCCGTAGGGGCACGGCGCGCCGTGCCCCTACAAAAAAATCCCCTTGAACTTCCGTGGCAACGGATATTCAAGGGGATTTTCGGTTTTTCAAGGGCGAATTTACAGCGCCGGTGAAGAAAACTTGGCGCCCGGGTTGATCACCTGTTTGGTTTGGGTGATGTATACCGTGGCGGTGGTGTCTTCGGCGCGCAGGACCACCAGTTGGCCGAAGACGACGGGCTTGAGGAGCGTTTTCTCGGCCGGCCGCGGATGGATGGCCGCTTCCTCCTGGAAGTAAATATCGAAAACCTGGCCCGGCTTAACGCCGTCCTTTGCGCCGCGGTTGATGAAGGCGATGACGTTGTCGCCGAGGAGCTGGTTGTGCTCTTCGGCCATGATGACCTCGCCGTCGATGCCGGGCGGCGGAAGGATCTTGGCGATTTTATCGGGCCGGCGCTCGTAGGGCATCAGGAGGTCGTCTTTCTGGATGCGCCCGAAGGCCTTGATGACTCGCCCCACGGCATATTCGGGTTCGAGCTGAGTGATTTCTACCGTGCCCAGAATGTAGTGCTGAACGCCGAGGTACTGGTCGGTGACCAGGTTGCGCACCTCTCCCAGCGGGCGATAAATGGTGTACTGCTGCCCGGGGCTGAGAACCTGGTCGGTTTCGCGGCTGATGTAAACGGTGTCATCGGCGGTGATCATTTTGTGTATTCCGAGGACTTTGAAGATGCGTCCGCTGGGAGTGACCTCCGGGTCCCGAATGAAGCCGACGCGGTCCATGCGCGAGAAGGCGAATTGACCGAGTTTCGGCGCCTCCACGACGTCGGATGCGGGGATCGGCTGGGTGGAATCGGCCGGTCGGCCGGTGCGGGCGACATCCGCGCGCCGGTAAAGCTGGATGCGTTGGCCGGGATAGATGCGGTGGGGATTGGCAATCTGGTCGTTTCCACTCCACAGGTCGGGCCACAGGTAGGGCGAATCGGCGAATTTGCGGGAAAGGCCCCACAGGGTGTCGCCCTCCTTCACGGTGTAATAGATGCCGCTTTCCGTCTCGACGATCTCACCGGCGATACCGGGCGTATGCGAGGATCGGGCGGCGGGCTGTGAATCGGCTGCCAGGGCGCAAACCGCCGGGCCGCCGATACCGGCCGCCAGAAAAACCGTCGTCACTCCCATCCCGAAAAAATGCTTCCAGTTAATTTTCATTCGAAGCTCCAATTATGTGGTTCGATAGGTAATCCTCATGAATTTCATATAATTTTAGAAGATTTAGCCCAAAAAGTCAAGAAATGGGCGCCGCCAAAAGAAAAACCCCCGTGCATTGCGCGCGGGGGTTTTTCAGCCTGAAACGGCTTTAACTGCTCTGATTCCGTGTTGCCGGTATTCCTTGGTCCTTTACGCTTTCTCCTCGATCACCTGGTGAACGAGGTGCTTTAATCCCTTAAAGGTGCGGATCGGATCCATGAATGTGCCGGCACCACCGGTATGGCGTGCTTGCCAACGGCTTACATCATGCCGCCCATGCCGCCCATGCCGCCCATACCACCCATGCCCGGTGCACCTCCGCCGCCCATGGGTTCCGGTTTATCTTCCGGCTTTTCGGCCACCATGGCCTCGGTGGTAAGCATCAGCGAGGCCACGCTGCCGGCATTCTGCAGCGCGAAGCGCACAACCTTGGTCGGGTCGATGACACCGGCCTCGATCAAATCCTCGTAGCCATCGGTTTCGGCGTTGTAACCGTAGGCGCCTTCGCTGTTCTTGACCTTGTCGATGACGACCGAGCCTTCCTGGCCGGCATTGTTGGCAATCTGCCGCAGCGGCTCCTCGATGGCGCGCATGACGACCCTGACGCCCAGTTTCTGATCGCCCTTGAGGCGCAGTTTTTCGAGACCGGCCAGGCAGCGAACCAGCGCCACGCCGCCACCGGGGACGATACCTTCTTCAACCGCCGCACGGGTCGCGTTGAGGGCGTCTTCCACGCGGGCTTTCTTTTCTTTCATTTCGGTCTCGGTTGCCGCTCCGACGTTGATCACCGCGACGCCGCCGATCAGTTTGGCCAGACGCTCCTGCAGTTTCTCGCGGTCGTAGTCCGAGGTCGTCTCGTCGATCTGAGCCCGGATCTGCTTGACCCGGCCTTCGAGGGCGGAGCGCGAACCGGCGCCGTCGACGACGGTGGTGTTGTCCTTGTCGATGGTGATCCGCTTGGCACTGCCGAGATCGTTGAGCGACATATTTTCGAGCTTGATCCCCAGGTCCTCGGAGGCGACCTGGCCGCCGGTCAGGATGGCAATGTCCTCCAGCATGGCTTTTCGGCGGTCACCGAAGCCGGGGGCCTTGACGGCCGCCACCTGCAGAGTGCCGCGCAGTTTGTTCACGACCAGAGTCGCGAGCGCTTCGCCCTCGACGTCCTCGGCGATGATCAAGAGCGGTTTGCCCATTTTCGCGACCTGCTCGAGAACCGGCAGGAGGTCTTTCATGCTGCTGATTTTCTTCTCGTGAATCAGGATGGCCGGATTTTCGAGCGAGACGACCATCTTTTCCGGATCGGTCACGAAGTAGGGCGACAGGTAGCCGCGGTCGAACTGCATGCCCTCGACGACCTCAAGGGTCGTCTCCATGCCCTTGGCTTCCTCGACCGTGATGACGCCTTCCTTGCCGACCTTGTTCATGGCCTCGGCGATGATGTTGCCGATGGTCTCGTCGTTGTTGGCGGAGATGGTGCCGACCTGGGCGATTTCGCGCTGGTCCTTGGTCGGCTTGCTCATTTTCTGAAGTTCTTTGATGCAGGTTTCAATCGCGGCATCGATTCCGCGCTTGATGGCCATCGGGTTGTTGCCGGCGGCTACCAGTTTCTGGCCTTCTTCGTAGATCGCACGCGCCAGGACCGTGGCGGTTGTGGTACCGTCGCCGGCCATGTCGCTGGTCTTGCTGGCGACTTCCTTGACCATCTGGGCGCCCATGTTTTCAAATTTGTCTTCCAATTCGATCTCTTTGGCCACGGTGACGCCGTCTTTGGTGACCGTCGGGGAGCCCCAGGATTTGTCGATCACGACGTTGCGGCCCTTGGGCCCCAGGGTGACGACCACAGCATCCGCGAGGGTGCGAACTCCGTTCAGCATCGCTTCACGGGCTTTCATGTCATACTTGATTACTTTTGCCATTGTTAATTCTCCTCCATTTTACCTGAATTTATTCGATTACACCAAGGACGTCGTCTTCACGCATGATAAGGTGTTCTTCACCTTCGATTTTTACTTCTGTGCCGGAATACTTGCCGAAGAGGATCCGGTCGCCTTTCTTTACTTCCAAGGCGATCCGCTTGCCGTCTTCGCCGATTTTACCGTTGCCCACGGCGATCACCTTGCCCTCGGCCGGCTTTTCCTTGGCGGTATCCGGAATGATGATACCCCCCTTGGTCTTGGTTTCTTCTTCCACTCTCTGCACCAGAATGCGATCCTGTAATGGTCTGAGTTTCATACCGTTTCCTCTCCTTTACGCTTGATGAGTTTTAATGAGACAAATAGAACGGGTTGTGAGCCTTTCGGCAGGGACTCCAAATCATGTATCTGAAGATTCGAAGAAAGCGATGAGTCTGTCATCCGGTCGGAAGCCAGAAATATTGAACGCTGCGCACCTGATTTTTTGTTGACTACGTTAAGCACCTTTTTCGAGTTGTAAAGTGACGGCGCAGAATTTTTTTTATTCCGGCAAAAGAATCAGCCGCCTTCGGATTAACCGAATTTTTCCGGGGGCATATGCGTTATTGCGATCACTTTCCGGCCATGCATCGACTCGCCCCAGGGGCAGGGTGTGACGGTCAAAAGGCTCGGGTGTGTGTCGCTTTTATCAAGCGCTAATTGTCAGTGGATTTTGCGGGCTGTGTTTCCGATCCGGTGGCACCGGTTTTTGCCGGCGTATCGGTGGGTGTCTTTTTGGGTCCATCGGAAGACGACGAACGAGATTTTCCGGCATAATCGGTTACATACCATCCATTTCCCTTCAAATGAAAGCTGGTGTGGGAAACGAGCTTGTGGAGCTTTCCGGAGCAGTGGTCACACTGCGTCAGGGGTTTGTCCGAAAATTTTTGCAGGACTTCGGCAAGCCTGCCACACTGGCTGCATTCGTATTCGTAAATGGGCATGTGGTGGTGACCCTCCGCACGACAGGACAATTTAAAGACGTTTCTCGCTCTTTGAATCCACTAATTTATACATCGGCGCAAGTTTTGTCAAGGCATGATTCGGGTTGCGGGAAATTGCGCTGCACGCACGGCCGTCAGGAGCCTTTCATGTCGTCGAAGGGGATGCGCCACTCGTTGTAAAAATCGAGCACGACGCCGAGTCCCGGCACGCGGCAGGCGGCCAGAATTTCGTGGGTTTTTAGATGAACCCGCTTTTCCTCCGCCAGCCGTTCATCGGGGGCGGCGTCGAAATACTGCAGAAAACGGCTGAAGCGCACGATGTGGATCAGCTCATGGGTCACGATGTAGAGAACAAACGGCAGGAGCCTCAGGTCCGGTTTCTGCTCCAGGACCGCCAGGATGGCATGGTCCTGCAAGCAGATCTTGTACAGGTCGTAGGTCGAGCTGCCGAGCGCCCGGTCGCGATGGCGCCCTTCGTAGCGAACGATCTGGGCGAACGGTCCGCTGACGACTTCGTCCGGCGCCAAATCGTTCAGGGTCTTGATGTCATACCGGCGGTGAAGCCACTGGCTGGCCGACATCTTGTAGTAATTGCTGACGAGTTCCTCGGCCAGGGCCACGGCTTTGTTGACGGTTTCGATCTGATCGGGCCTGAATTTTGCCAGGGTCTCCATCTTCGCTTTGACATCCCGTCGATTTTCCATCGTTGACGTGAAAAAAAGATTCACTCTACACGGATTTTCAATTAAGTAAACAGTTTCCGCCGATAAACGGTCTTTTTTTCCGCTGACCGGCCGGTTGCAGCGGATTTCCGGCTGCAACGCATATAAAGCGCTACCTCGCCGTTCCGCCAGGCGCGATGCGGTCTTGTCCAGCGAACAACGCCCCGGTTATGAATGGGACAATGAAAAGTGCTCAAAAATGATCGCGGGTGAGACCTGAAAATATTACTTTTTTACCCCATAGCCGGAAGGGACCATGGCCCGTGGATGATTTAAAGAGTGTTACGATGGACGGTCCGGGAGAAACGAAGAAGCAGCCGTTGGAAATCGAAGTCAAATTTTATGTGCGGGAGACCGAAATCCTGCAGCGGCAAATCGCTGCCACCGGGGCCGTCGGCCGCGGAAGGGTCTTTGAGACCAACCACTGCTTCGATGATGACGGCGGCCGCCTGACAAAAAGCGCATCGCTGCTGCGGCTGCGGCGGGATGACCGTGCGCGGCTGACCTTCAAGACCCGGCCGCAGCAAAGCGACCCGCGCTTTAAGACCTACCGGGAGGATGAGGTGGTCGTCAGTGATTTCGAGACCATGACCCGCATTCTCGAAGGCCTCGGATACCGGCGGCGGCAGGTGTACGAAAAATGGCGCGAAACCTATGAGTTGGACGGCGCGCTGCTGTGTATCGACACCCTGCCGTACGGCACTTTCATTGAAATCGAAGGGGATGGGGAAACGATCATCCGGCTCGCCGCACGGCTGGGGTTGGACTGGGAGCAGCGGATTTTGACGAATTACCTCGCCATTTTCGACCGGATCAAACGCCGCTTCACCTTATCGTTCGATGATGTCACCTTCCGGAATTTCGAATCCGTTTCCATCGATGTCGAACCGCTGCTGCGGCACATGACCGCGGACTGAATCATCCGCCGGGCGCCGTTCAGCCGGCGCCGACCGAGGATGATGTCGCCGGGTTTGGATCACGGCCGGTAACCGGCCGCCGCTATGGACAATATTTTTACCCCAACGCTGCAAAAGCCGGGGGGCTTCAGAGTCAGGACGTCAAGATCGATCCCTTCCTGCGGGTTTATTGCAACGGACGCCGGCCAGGCGACACCGGAAATTCTTTTTCGAGCACCAGGTCCCCGTCGGTCGAGAAAACGTACACGGCGGCGCGGGTGTAGCGATCGGCCCCCTGCTGATCGGTGGCCTTGAACCGGATGGTACGAAAATTGAAAATTGAAAACGCGCTGCCCTGCTTGCCGTCCGGCTTGCCGGAGACGAGCGGGACCGGCGGCAGCACCAGCCAGTTGTCCGGGGCATCCTCGGCGCCCTTCAGGACGACCACCGTCTGGCCGGAGATCTGCTGGGATTTCGACCCGTCGTTCCGGATGACGTACTCGACCCGCAGGGCCTTGCTTTCCGGTTCGTAGGCGCTGGTGAAATTCCTGACATCGGCGCCGATGGCCGTTTCCGGCGAACCTGCGGCCGCAGCGGCCGGCCGGGCGGTTTCAACCGGTGACCGGTCCGCCGGCTGCACATCGCCGGTTTCGGGCCCCTGGTCACCGGCCGTGCGGCTGACCACCAGTCGGTCGCCGGGGTGCAGCACGGCCGCTTCCTCCATGTGGTTTAATCGGCGCAGCTCGGCCACCGAGACGTTGTAGCGAAAGCCGATGGCATAGAGTGAATCGCCGGGCGCCACCGTATGGTAGACGGTGCCGTCACTCGCGCGGGGTGCGGGGGCCGAATCGTCCGGCGGGGTCGGCGCGCTGGAGACGGCCGGCTTGGATGCCGTCGCCACCGGTGCTTCCGGTTCCGGCGTGGCGGAAATTTCCCCGGCAGGGTGCCGGGTGGCGGCCGGCGGGCTGTTTTTTGATTCCCTCAGCACCTTGCGGGCCATGAGTATGTCTTTTTCGTCCCGCAGGGACAGCATGGCCCGGTTCAGCTCGGCGAGTTTGTTTTCGAGGACGGCGATCTTGTCCGCGTCGCCCTGCCGCATGTGGGTCAGCCACGCCGCCAGCCCTCCCAGCACCAGGACGACCAGCAGGATCGTGAGGATGGCGGCCTTCAAGTGATTGAAGGCGATCGTGCGGCTGTTTTCGCCGATGAACAGCAGCGCCCAGCGACGATCGCTGCGCGAGCCTCTGATCGGCCTCCGGGAAACACTGGGTTTTGGGCTGTCCGGCATGGGCGGGTCCTTCACGGGTTGGTGGTGCTGTCCATCCATACGCTGACCGGCGTGCCCGGTTTGGCCGCGAAAAAAACAGATCACGGGATTAAAACAGTTTCTGCTGGACCTTGAAGCCCAGGTGGCGGTAGGCCGCCTCGGTCGCCTTTCTGCCGGCCGAGGTCCGGGTGACCAGGCCGGCCTTGAGCAGGTAGGGCTCGACGACATCCACCAGAGTGTCGGTTTCTTCCTGCAGCGTGGCGGCAATCGCCTCGATGCCGACCGGTCCGCCCTTGTAGAATTCGATGACCGTGCGGATGAAGCGCCGGTCCAGGTCGGTCAACCCTTTCCGGTCGACACCTTCCAGCGCCAGCGCGGCCTCGACCGTTTCGCGCTGGATGGTGCCGTCCGAGCGTACCTGGGCGTAATCCCTGACCCGCTTGAGGAGCCGGTTGACGATGCGCGGGGTCCCGCGCGAGCGCGTGGCCAGCTCGGCGGCCCCCGCATCGTCCAGCGGGACATCGAGCAGGGCGGCGGAGCGCTTGGTGATCCGGATCAGGTTTTCTTCACTGTAGAAATCGAGGCTGCGCAAAATCCCGAAGCGATCCCGCAGGGGCGAGGAGATCAGTCCGATGCGGGTCGTGGCGCCGATCAGCGTGAAGCGCTTGAGCCGGAAGCGATGGCTGCGGGCATGAACCCCCTTGTCGAAGACGAAGTCGATGGCGAAGTCTTCCATCGCCGGATACAGCAGCTCCTCGACCGTGCGCGGGATGCGGTGGACCTCGTCGACGAAAAGCACATCCCCGTCCTCGAGGTGGGTGAGGATGCCGATCAGGTCCCCGCCTTTTTCCAGGGCGGGCCCGGAGGTGACCGTCAGTGTCCCGCCGGTCTCGTTGGCGATGATGTGCGCCAGGGTGGTTTTCCCCAGGCCCGGCGGACCGTGAAAAAGAACATGGTCGACGGGCTCTTTGCGCATCCGGGCCGCCTCGACCGCGATTTTAAGCGTTTCCACGATTTCCTGCTGACCGACGTAATCGGTGAAGCAGGCGGGACGCAGCGACAGGATGTCTGCTTGCGTGTCCTCGGGCAGGCAGGCACCGGAGACGAGTTCCCGGTTTTCGGTCGAAAACTTTATGACATCACTCACAATTTCGATTCTCCGCGATACACTTCCTCGAACAGC
This sequence comes from uncultured delta proteobacterium, assembly GCA_963728055.1. Classification (GTDB taxonomy): domain Bacteria; phylum Desulfobacterota; class Desulfobacteria; order Desulfobacterales; family SG8-13; genus JARFQH01. The sequence continues at coordinate 249,022 of CAVSIM010000007.1, forward strand.
TCTTCCGGCGTGGCGATGGCGCCGTTGCGCTCCAGGGCTTCGGACACCAGCCGCCTGGCATGCACGATCTTGTGGCCGAGTTGCGTCACGAGCACCTCGACCACGGCATCCACCGTTTCGGCATCGACCGCCGCCGGTCTGCCCGCCGCTTCAGGCGGCAATGCGAATCGCTCCATTTTTCCGCCCAGGGTCGCGATGATTTTCTGGGCCGTGCGGCTGCCGATGCCCTTTAGTTTTTTCAAGGCGGCCAGGTCTTTGGCCTCGATGGCGCGCGCGATCTCACCGACCGGCAGGGTCATGGCCTTGACGGCCTTCAGCGGGCCGATGTCTTCGACCGAGATGAAAAGCTGGAAGAATTCTTTTTCTTCCTCGGTGTTGAAGCCGATCAGCACGGGCTTGGGCTGTCGCTCGGTCTGCTGGTAGTAGATATACAGAGTCAGCCGATCGCCGATGTTGCGGGCGTGCAGGCTCTCGACCACATAGGCCGGCAGCAGGACTTCGTAGCCCACCTGGCCGGCAAGCAGTAAAATGCGGTCTTCGCCGATTTTGAGCAGGCTGCCTTCGATGTAACCGATCATGGTGGTCGATACCGCCGTTCGAAAAATTCGGTTGCGGTAGGGGCGAAAAATTTTTCACCCCTACCGCTAAAGGTTCAGCATCAGCGGCCGCAGCGATACAGGCCGATCAAGGCCAGGCCGAGCGCATCCGAGGCGTGCAGCGGCCTGATCGGGGCGGAGAGTTTCAGCAGGTTGCGAACGGATTTTTCCAGTTGGATCTTGGTGGCGTTGCCGTTGCCGGTCAAGACCTGCTTGGCTTCCCTGACCGGCACTTCCAGGGCCCGCATTCCGGCCTGCATCCCGGCCAGCAGGATGACCCCGGAAACCTGCCCGAGGGTGATGCCCGACTTGGGATAGGCTTTGAGCGAAAAAACATCCTCGATGATCATCAGGTCCGGCTTTTCGTCTTTCAGCAGGCAAGAGAGCCGGTTGTAGATTTCATACAGCCGGCCAGAAAGGCTCGTCTTGCGCGAGGTCTCGATGCTGCCGTAGGAACAGCCGCTGATCCGGATGCCGGCGCCGCTGACGATGCCCAATCCGGTCGATGCCAGACCGGGATCGATGCCGATGATTTTCATTTTCCCGCGTCGTGCCTGCACGGGGCCCGCCCGCAGAACTCCGGGCTGTCGTGGACGACCATCATTTTATCTGGGTCAATTTCTGCGTCGCCAGTTGGGCCTCGGTCGTGTCGGGGTACTTGGCGATTAAATCCTTCAGGATCAACCGGGCATTGGCCTTGTCACCGATATTCAGGAAAGCATAGCCTTGTTTGAGCATGGCGGAGCCGACCTTGTTGCCCTTGGGGTAGTTTTCGACCACCTTCTGGTACTCGACAATGGCCTTTTCATACCACTTTTCGCGGTAGTAGATCTCTCCGATCCAGAATTGGGCGTTGTCGGCGTTTTTGGCGTTCGGATAGCGCTTGGTATACTCCTGAAACCCTTCGCGGGCCTTTTGAAGTTCGCCGGCATCGAAGGCCTGCTTGGCCTGATCGTAGAGGTCCTTCTCCGAGAGGCTCGCCACCGGGACCACGGCCGCCGGGGCCTTGGCCGGCGCCGCTTTGGCCTCCGGGGCCTTGGTGCCGCCGCCCAGGCCCAGATACTGTTCGACCTGGGTGACGCGGCTGTTCAGGGTCCGCGTTTCCTCTTTCATCCGGTCGAGTTCCGCGGCGCCTGGTTCCGCCGCGGCGCCGGGCGCGGTGTTTTCCCGTTTGAGCCGGTACTCGACTTCTTCGAGCCGGCCGCCGATCGCTCCGATCTGCTCGCGCATGGACTCGATTTCGACCCTGAGGTTGGCGGCCTGTCCGCGAATGCTCTGTTCCTTGTTTTCGCTGCTCTGGCCGAACTGATCGATCAGGGCTTTTTGACGGGCCAATTGACCCTCGACGGCGGCCAGCCGGTCATCGAGAACGATGACATCGGTGCGGCCGGCGCAGCCGGCGAGAACGGCAATAAAAAAAAGAAGACTGGTGGGAAGAATTTTTTTCATGGCGATACGCATTGGATCCTTAATATGATGGGCGATAAATGACCATGGCGCCCGGCACCGTCGATCGCGAGGCCCGGGTCGCTCGTCATGCCGGCCGGCGGTCGACAGCCGCCACGCCGGGACTCGCGGGCGGAGCCGCCATCGGCCCCCGGCCAAGTTTACCCGCCGGCGGTTTCGATTTCAAGGCCGGGCGGCGGCAACGGTTCGCCTGCCTTGCGGACGGCCGGTGCGTCCGGCGTTCCGCAAAGGAAGTGCAAACCGACGGTTCCGTCAATTAATGGCGAACTCGTCGCGTCTGTTTTTGGTCCAGCACTCTTCGGTGCTCTGCGTGCACACCGGCTTTTCTTCACCGTAACTGACGGTTGACAGCCGGTAAGCCGGGATTCCCAAGTCGACCAGGAAGGACTTGGCGCTCTCGGCGCGCCTTTCGCCCAGGGCAAGGTTGTATTCGGCGGTGCCGCGTTCGTCGCAATGGCCGGCAACGGTAACGTAGACATCCGGGTAAGCCTTTAAAAATGCAGCCTTTTTCTTCAAGGTCGCCTGGGCCGTATAGTCCAGGTTGGATTTGTCGAACGCGAAATAAACGTTGTCATTGGCAAATGCTTCCTTCGCCATTTCAAATTCTTTTACGGCGTTACTTTTGACGGGCGCCGGTGGCGGCGGGGCCGGAACCGCGACCGGTGCCGGTTCTTCCTTGACGACGGTCTTCTTTGCACAGGATACCGTTCCGAGTAAAACAGGAATCACCAAAAACAGCGCCAGAAAAACCCATAGCCTCTTTGTCATTTCCTCCTCCTTTCAACTCCTCGTTTGCATTAGTATTTACCCAGATTCGGCGACCAACTCGGACTGAATTGCTCCCCGGGCAGGCTGAGCAGTCGCCTCTGGTCGGCCCCGAAGGCGGTCATGACGTAAATCCTCGCCGGGCCTTCACGCGTTGAACTGAAGGCGATCAGGCTTGCATCGGGTGACCAGGACGGTGATTCGTTATTGCCGGCATCGCGGGTCAATTGCAGGGGTTGGCGCCGTTTCAGATCGATGACGAACAGGTCGTTGCGGCTGCCGGCCATGGACGTGTAGACGATGCGATCTCCCACCGGGGACCAGTTCGGCTGGGTGTTGTAGTTGCCCTCGAATGTCAGGCGCTCCACCTGACCGGTCTTTATATCCTGGATATAGATCTGCGGTGCACCGGTCCGGTTGGACACAAACGCCATTTTTGTGGCGTCCGGCGACCAGCTCGGAGAGAGATCGCTGGCCCAATTATCTGTAATCTTTTTAATAATTTTCCCCGCACCCGTCAACAGGTATATCTCCTGGTTTCCGGTAAAGGACATCGTCGCCGACAGGGTGAACTGACCCGGAAGCCAGGCCGGGGTGATGTTGATCCCTTTTTCCTGGATAAACGCTTTCTCGCCGCCCTCGATTCGCTGAATGAAAATGTCCGGTTTATTGTTGACGTAGGTCGTATAGGCGATCCACTTGCCGTCCGAGGACCAGGCCGGCGACAGGCTGATGGACCCGTGACGGGTGAAGGGCACCGGATTGTTGCCGTCGAAATCGCAGATCATGATCTCCTTGTTGCCGCCGCCATTGGAGACGAAAGCGATCCGCGTGTCGAATACGCCGCGTTTGCCCGTGAGCTGCAGGACGACCTCGTTGCAGAACCGCAGGATGATCGACCGGAGGTCTTCGACCGTGCCGTGGTAGCGTTTGCCGAGCAGTCGCTTGCCGGCCAGGGTGTCGAACAGCCGCAGCTCGACGTCGATGAGCGAGCCGGACTGCGACAGACCGCCGGTCACCAGCAGCTCGGCCCCGATTGTCGTCCAATTGCGAAAATTGATCTGGTCGACCGTCAAGACCGTCTTGTTGGCGTCGAGCAGATAGGCCCCGCGATCGATGATGGAGAAAAAACCGGTGAAATCCAGCGCGCGCGACAGGGTGTCGGTGGCCTTTTGAAGCAGGGCGGCATCGGCCGCCTCGGTGCTCAGCGCCGAGAAGGCCGGTATGGCAATCGGTATTTTGCGGGAGAAGGGACTGTCGATGTCGATATAATCGTATTGATCGGCGGCGAGTGCCGGCAGGGGCAGCAGGAGAAGAAATAAAACTATCGCAGCCCCGAATGAAAACTGACTTCTGTTACCCATGTGTGCGTTTCCTTGGCCTTTTTTTCGCTGACGGTTTTATTGATTATTTGATGCCTTTGGTTCCGAAACCCAAGGCGACGCCATAGTCGCCATTAAACAGACCCGCGGGCAGCGGCGGCAGCGGGCTCGATTTTACAATAGCGCGATAGGCCGATTCATCCAGATGGGCATTGCCGGATTTCCGGTCAAACCGGATGTCACTGATTTCACCGTTCGGTCTAATTTTAAAGAGAATAACAGCCGTAAGATCTGTCCGACCGCCGCTCAGCAGTTCCGAAAAAGCCCAATTTTTTTGAACTTGATATTTAATCTCGGCCTGGTAAATCTCTACCTGGCTTCGAAACTGGGAGGCGGTGAGACCCGTGCCGTAGCGGCTGCCCGCGGCCGAGCCCGGCGGCTCGCTGCCGGCCCCGGCGGCTGCGCCGGCCGGGCGGTCTTCCTTTTCGACCTGCTGCCGCAGGCGATCGATGGTGTCCTGCCAAGACCGCTGACGCGGTTTGGCGACCTCTTTTTCCATCTTCGAAACCGCGTTCTTGATCACCTCGGCGGGCGGGGGCTCTTTCGGCTTGACCGGTTCCTTTTTCTTCGGCTCCGGCTTGGGCGCCGGTGCCGTGGACACTTCCGCCGCGGGCTTCGGCGGGGGGGGCGGCGGTTTTACGGGGGCCGGTGCGACCGGCTCCGGTTTGGGCGCCGGCTCGGGGATCTGGGCGGCCGCCACCGGTTTTTGCGGGGCGGCTGCGCCTCCCGACGGGGCCGGGAGCGACACCAGGCTGACGTTGACCGCCGAGGGGATGAATCTTCTGGAGGGGGTCAGCGACGGCATCACGACGAACACGCCCATCAGGATGATGTGCAGCAGCACCGATATCCCGAAATAAACCAAGAGCTTCCGGCTGCCGACATCGATGGCGGCAAATCGTTCGGGGGCGGCATGTGATACGCGTTTTTGCATTGCGGCCCCTATTTCTTTTTGACCTTTTCGTCCTCGGGCAGCGGCACGGTCACCATTCCGAGCTTTTCCACGCCGGCCAGTTTTATCTCCGACATGACGCGCACCACCGTGCCGTAAGCGATGTCCTTGTCGGCCTTCAGGTAGACCCCGCGGTCGGTGCGATTGCTCAGGATGCGCTTCAACTTCTCGCCGAGGTCGTCCACTGTGACCGTGACGTCATTGATGAAGACGGCGCCCTTGTTGTCGATCGAGATCATGAGATGCTCGGTGTCCGCCGGAAGGGGCTCGGCCGTGGCCTCCGGCAGGGCCACATCCACCCCCTGAGTCATCATCGGCGCCGTCACCATGAAGATGATCAGAAGCACCAGCATCACGTCGACAAAGGGCGTGACGTTGATCTCCGACAAAAACCTGCTGTCGTTGCCGCCCGATGTCAACTTTTTCTCCTTTCTATTCTCAGGATATCCCGTTCGACGATATTGAGAAAGTCGGCCGAGAAGCTTTGCAGCTCGGTTTCGATGACCCGGATTTTCTGGTTGAAATAGTTGAACGCGATGACCGAGGGGATGGCCACCGCCAGTCCGGCGGCCGTGGCGATCAGGGCTTCGGATATGCCCGGGGCGACAACGGCCAGGTTGGCCGAGCCTTTCAGTCCGATGCTGCGAAACGAGTGCATGATGCCCCACACCGTGCCGAACAGGCCGATAAAAGGGGTGGTGTTGCCGGTCGTGGCCAGAAAGGGCACCATCTGGGTCAGGCGCGTCATTTCGGTGTTGATCGCCCGGCGCAGCGTGCGCTTGACATTTTCGATGCCCGTGGTCTGGGAGCCCAGCGACGGCGAATCGGAAGCCGAGGGCAGGGTCATCGAAACGCTAAGCCCGGACTGGCTGAGCTTTTTAAGCTCCAGATACCCCATGCGAAAAATGCGGGCGATCGGACTGGCGCTGAGCTGCTTGGCCTTGACGAACGCGTTCGACAGATCGCGGCTCTTCCAGAAAAAATCGATGAATTGGGCCGATTCCCTGAAGGCCTTGCCGATGTACCGCATTTTTATGAGGATGATGGCCCAGGAGGCGATCGAAAAAAACAGCAGCAGAAGCAGCACCAGCTGAACCACGATGCCGGCGTTGAGAAAGATGTGGACGATATCGATATCGGTTTGCGGCATGAAGAAAAGATCTCCTCAAGAATAACTCTCTTGGTTATCGAACGCTGCGGTTGCAAGCAAGGCCCCGGATGCGTTTTTGCGGACAAGCACTACACGGTGCCGACCTTGTATAATTAAAAATTTTTGTAGTTTAAAATTTAAGCGCGCAAGTGTCAAGAAGATTGCCGGTTCTGAAAGGCAGACCGCGGCACGTCTTTAAAAATCGCGAAGGGTTGCTTTTATGATGAACCGATATTACACAAGGCACAACCGAAAATGAGTTAAGACGGCGCGAAAGGTCGGTTGGGTTGGGTTTGCCGGTTGAGCCCGTTTAGCCGGTTGGGCCGGTTGAGTCAGTTGAGTCAGTTGAGTCAGTTGGGTCTGTTGGGTTTGTTGGGTCTGTTGGGTCTGTTGGGTTTGTTGGGTCTGTTGGGTCTGTTGGGTCGGTTGGGTCAGTTGGGTCGGTTGGCGGTGGAAGGGGATTTGGACAATTTATCGAATGACTGCTCTTGGGGTTGCGAAAAGCGGTCGGTTGTCTCGTAGGGGCGAAAAATTTTTCGCCCTTCCGGGATCTTGGGCCGGATCCGGCGTCGTTGCCGTGTCAGCGCCTCGGCGCACAGGGGCACGGCGCGCCCTTTTTACGAATTTCGAACTTTTTACCATTCACCGCCCTCTGGCGGGCAGACAAACGGAGCGTCCATGAATTCGGTAATCGATTTGCTGTTTCAGGCCCGAATGCTCAAGGAGATTCCCCGGTCCGGGTTCAGTTTCCTGGGATCCGGCCGGGAATCCGTGGCCGAACACTCGTTCAGCACCACTTTCATCGCCTTCGTCATCGCCCAGACGGAAACCGGTGTGGATGCCGGGCGGCTGATCGGCATGTGCTTGGTGCACGATCTGACCGAAGCCCGCATCGGCGACCTGAACACGGTGCACAAGCAATACCTCACCTGCGATGCGGACAAAGCGCTGCGGGACACGCTGCAGGGCCTGCCGTTCGCCGCCGCCCTCGAGGATCTTATCGGCGAGTTCGAGGCCAACCAGACCCCTGAAGCCCGGCTGGCCCGCGACGCCGATCAACTGGCGCTCATCCTGGAACTCAAGGCGCAGGCGGACATCGGCTGCAAACCGCCCGGGAAATGGCTGCCGGCGGTTATCGGCCGACTCCAGACGGCCACCGGCCGTCGGCTGGCCGAAGATATCCTGCAGACCCCCTGGGACAACTGGTGGTATAAAGATTTGGGTTGACAGAAGCAGCGCCGCCATTTAGAAATTCTGTTTTGCTTTAACGGGCTTAGCGACAGCCAAGGTTTTATCTCGAAGCCAATAACACGGAGGAGAGCATGAACTGGTTAACGCAGACGGTGGCGTCGTCCATCGGCAAGAAGTGGATAATGGCATTGACCGGTCTGGGGTTCAGCATTTTTCTGACGACCCACCTGGCCGGAAACCTCTTTATCTACGGCGGCCGCGATGCCTTCAATTCCTATGCCGAACACCTGCACAGCCTGGGGCCGCTGGTGACCCTCTTCGAGTTGGGGCTGCTCACCTTCGCGATCCTGCACATCGGCAGCGGTCTGATTCTCTTTTACCAGAACTTCGCGTCGCGGCCGCAGCGCTACGCCGTCAACAAAAGCGGCGGCGGGCGGACGATCGGCTCCCGGACCATGGCCTACACCGGCATCCTGATTCTTGTCTTCGTTGTTTTTCACCTGCTCAACTTTACCTTTGCCGACAAAACCGGCACGACCATCTACGAGATCGTCTCGCGCACTTTTACCAAGCCGGTGACCGTGGTGCTCTACGTTCTGGCCATGGCGGTCGTGGCCATCCACGTCAGCCACGGGTTCTGGAGCGCCTTCCAAACCCTCGGCGCCAACCACCCCAAATACATGCCGTTTATCAGGGGGGCCGGCATCGTCTTCAGCCTGGTCGTCGGCCTGGGATTCGGTCTGCTTCCGATTTATCTGTTGTCCATCGCCTGAAGGAGGTAACGCATGGCGCTTGATGCCAAAATTCCCGCCGGGCCCCTGGCTCAAAAATGGGATCGGCACCGCTTCGAGTTAAAACTGGTCAATCCGGCCAACAAACGCAAATTCGACATCATCGTGGTCGGCACGGGACTGGCCGGCGGCGCGGCCTCGGCTTCACTGGCCGAGCTGGGCTACAACGTCAAGACCTTCTGCATCCAGGACTCGCCGCGCCGTGCCCACAGCATTGCCGCCCAGGGGGGCATCAACGCCGCCAAGAACTACACCAACGAGGGCGACAGCATCTGGCGGCTGTTTTACGATACGATCAAGGGCGGGGATTTCAGGGCCCGCGAGGCCAATGTCTACCGCCTGGCCCAGATCAGCAACACCATCATCGATCAATGCGTCGCCCAGGGGGTGCCGTTCGCGCGGGATTACGGCGGCCTGCTGGCCAACCGCAGTTTCGGGGGCGCCCAGGTCTCGCGCACGTTCTATGCCCGCGGCCAGACCGGGCAGCAGTTGCTGCTGGGCGCATACAGCGCCCTGATGCGCCAGGTCGGCCTGGGAAAAGTGCAGATGTTCCCGCGGCGCGAGATGCTCGACCTGGTGGTGGCCGACGGCCGGGCGCGGGGCATCGTGGCGCGCAATCTGATCACCGGGCAGATCGAAACCCATGCGGCCCACGCCGTGGTCCTGTGCACCGGGGGCTACGGCAACGTCTTTTTCCTTTCGACCAATGCCATGGCCTCCAACGTCTCGGCCGCCTTCAAAGCCTACAAGCGCGGCGCCTACTTCGCCAACCCGTGCTTCACGCAGATCCATCCGACCTGCATCCCGGTTCACGGCACCTACCAGTCCAAGCTGACCCTGATGAGCGAGAGCCTTAGAAACGACGGACGGGTGTGGGTCCCCAAGAAACCCGGCGACAAGCGCGCGCCACAGGCGATCCCGGAGAGCGACAGGGATTATTACCTGGAGCGCAAGTACCCCAGCTTCGGCAACCTGGTCCCGCGCGACGTGGCCTCGCGCAATGCCAAGGAGCAGTGCGACATGGGCAAGGGCGTCGGGGAAACCGGCCTGGCGGTGTATCTCGACTTCGCCGACGCCATCGAGCGCGACGGCCGCGAGACGATCGCCAAAAAATACGGCAACCTCTTTGAGATGTACGAAAAGATCACCGGCGACGACCCGTACGTCACGCCGATGATGATTTATCCGGCCGTGCACTACACGATGGGCGGCCTGTGGGTGGACTACAACCTGATGAGCACCATCGACGGACTGTTCGTACTCGGGGAGGCCAACTTCTCGGACCACGGCGCCAACCGGCTGGGCGCCAGCGCCCTGATGCAGGGCCTGGCCGACGGCTACTTCGTGATCCCTTACACCATCGGCGGCTATATCGCCCGCACCTCATTCGGCGAGGTCGGCCCCGACAGCGCCGCCTTCAAGGATACGGCCCGCGAGGCGGCCGGGCGGATCGAAAAACTGCTGACCATCAACGGCAAGCGCACCGTGGACGACTTCCATCGCCAGCTGGGTCAGATCATGTGGGACTACGTCGGCATGGCCCGCAACAACCAGGGGCTCGAAAAGGCCCGCGGCATGATCCAGGAACTGCGGGCGGAATTCTGGCAGAATGCGGTCGTCCCCGGCCGCGACCGGGATTTCAACCAGAGCCTGGAACGGGCGGGGCGGGTGGCCGATTTCATGGAGTTTGCCGAACTGATGGTGCTCGATGCCCTGGCGCGTCAGGAATCCTGCGGGGGGCATTTCAACGAGGCCTACCAGACCGAGGAAAACGAAGCCCGGCGCGATGACGAGAATTTCTGCCACGTGGCCGCCTGGTCTTACGCCGGCCCGGACAAGCCGCCCGAATTCCACAAGGAACCGCTGATCTTCGAAAACGTCGAATTGACTCAAAGGAGCTACAAGTGACACAGACCATCGACTTGACGTTGAAAATATGGCGTCAGAAGGGGCCGAAGGCCGCCGGGGAGCTGGAAACCTTCGAGGCCGGCGGCATCTCGACCGACATGTCGTTTCTGGAGATGCTCGATGTCGTCAACGAGCGCCTGACCCTGGAGAGCCGCGAGCCGATTGCCTTCGATCACGACTGCCGCGAGGGCATCTGCGGCATGTGCGGCGCGGTGGTCAACGGGCGCCCGCACGGCCCCCAGAAGGGCACCACGCTGTGCCAGCTGCACATGCGCCATTTTGCGAGCGGCGACACGCTGGTGATCGAACCCTGGCGCGCGCGGGCCTTCAAGGTGGTCAAGGACCTGGTGGTCGATCGCAGCGCCCTGGACAAAATGATCCAGGTCGGAGGATACATCTCGGCCAACACCGGCGGCGCCCCGGACGCCAATGCCATCCCCATTCCCCAGGAAATCGCCGAGTTGGCCATGGATGCGGCGGCCTGCATCGGGTGCGGCGCCTGCGTGGCGGCCTGCCCCAACGCCTCGGCCATGCTCTTCGTGGGCGCCAAGGTGTCGCACCTGGGCCTGCTGCCGCAGGGCAAGCCCGAGGCGGCACGGCGCGCCGCGGCCATGGTGCGCGAGATGGACCGGCTGGGATTCGGCAACTGCTCGAACGAACGGGAGTGCGAGGTCGAATGCCCCAAGGAGATCTCGATCGTCAACATCGCCCGCCTGAACCGGCAGTACATCAAGGCCCGGTTTTTCTCCACCGTGCGGTAGAAGTTCCCGCAACGCGATCGCGGCGGCCCGTCAACGGGTGAATTGCCGGGGCGGGTTCCGGAGGGAAGCATCCCCAAAAACGGGCGCTTCCCTTTTTTATTGGGGGGGGGTGGCCCGCATCCGGCGGCGGCTGATTTCACCGGCGGCGGTTGATTTCAGACGACAAAAGATTATCATTGACCCAATCGATCCCAATCGGACCCCATCGTTTCCGCCTCTGAACCGTCATCTTCGGCTGTCATTCCGGCGGCACCTGCGAAAGGAGATCTCATGCACTCACACGGAAACAGCGACGGGCCGGCCATGGACCAGGCCATTTTCAATATGGGTCTTTCCACGGAAACCATTTCGGTGTATTTGCTGGCCTGCGGCCTGGCGGATGCCGGCAAGCCGGTCACCACGAAAAACCTCAACGAAATTTGGAACGGCACCGCGGACAGCCTCGATCAGGGGCTCCGGGAGCTCGAGCAGCGAAACATCCTGGCGCGCGTGGTGTCAGACGGCGAAGACCGCGCTGCTTACAGGACCATAGAGGTTCATCGCTGGAAACGGTTTTAGCGCCTGGTGTCGGACTGCGCGCGTCAGCAGCGGTTCGCGGAACCGCCGCCGGCGTCGGCCTCGTCCCGCAGCGCCTTGCGCACGCAGTGCCGGATGCGGCCCTCCGGCGCCGCGGCCCGGATGCCGGGACACATCGAGGCCATGGCGCGCCAGTTGGCGATATCTTTCAGTACACTCTCGATATACGGCCACTGCCGGCACATGCGCGGTTTGACCGGATGGATGGTGCAGAGCCGGTCCCAGAAGATGCAATACGCGTCTTTTCTCTGGGCCAGCAGGAGCTTGTTGCCGGAAGGCCGGCAATACGTCTTGCGGCAGAAGTCGGGATCGATGCCGAGATGGGCGGCGATGGCCTCGATGTCCGGCCGGGTGACATAGGTGCCGCCGTAACCCCGGCAGCAATCGCCGCACTGCCGGCATTCGAAGACGGCCGGGGGTTCAGGCGCCCCTGACGGCATGCCGGCCCTCCAACGCCTTTTTCAGGGTCACCTGGTCGACGTACTTGAGGTCCCCTCCGACCGGCACCCCCGATGCGATGCGGGTGATTTTGACCGCACTGGAAGCGAGGCGGTCGGCGATGTAGGCGGCGGTCGATTCGCCTTCGACGGTCGTGCTCGTCGCCAGAATGATTTCGCCGATGTTCTGCCGTGCCACCCGCGCGATCAGTTCATTGATGCGGATGTCATCCGGGCCGACGCCGTTGATGGGCGAAAGGGCGCCGCCCAGGATGTGGTAGCGTCCGCCGAAAGCCCCCGATTTTTCGATCGACACCATGTCGGCCGGCTGTTCGACCACGCACACCAGCAGGGGATCGCGGCCCGGATTGCTGCAGATCCCGCAGGTTTCGTCATCGCTCAGCCCGTAGCACTGCGCGCACAGCCGCACGCTGCTCTTCAATTCCAGGATGCTGCGGGACAGCTGCTCGACCTCGAGGCGCGGTGTCTTCAGCAGGTGCATCGTCAGTCTCTCGGCGGTCTTCTCGCCGATGCCCGGCAGTTTGGATATCGACTGGATGGCCCGGCGGATCGACGGGGGATAGGTGATCATGTCAGCCCCGGAATGCCCAGGCCGCCGGTGAGTTTCGCCATTTCGGTTGAGACCATTTCCTGCGATTTGGCCAGGGCGTCGTTGACGGCGGCCAGCACGAGATCCTGGAGCATGTCGACATCCTCGGGATCCACGACTTCTTTTTCGATCTGAATGGCCACGATCTGCTGTTTGCCATTGGCGACGACTTTGACCATTCCGCCGCCGGCCGTCGTTTCGATCGTCTTTTCGGCCAGTTCCTCCTGCAGGCGCAGCATCTTGGCTTGCAGTTTCTGGGCCTGCTTCATCATGTTTCCCATGCCTTTCATGACTCGTCCTCCTTTATGATTGTCACCCCCAGTACTTCTCCGTCGAAGATTTTAACCGCTTCGGTGACCAGCGGATGGCTCATGGCCTCGGTTCTGAGTTGGTTTTCCTCTTTTTTTTTCAGGCCGCCCGCGGCCGGGTCGGCGACGGCCTCCAGAACGATTTCAAGCGGCCGGCCGCAAACCTCGCGGCAGATGCCGCGGATGATGTCGAGGTTTTTATCTTTCTGGATCATGGCCAGGTTGAAGCCGTTGTCGGCGACCTCGATTTCAAGGCATCCGCCTTCCAGGCACCGCGGCCGGCACTTGAGCAGAAAGGCGGCCAGTGACGGGTGCCTGGCCGCAATCAGTGCCTGGACTTTCTGCCAGGTCCGGTCGCAGTCCGGGGCGCCGGCGGGCGTGGCGGCCGGCGGCGGATCGGCTTTGGCCGGGCCGTGCCCGGGGTCATCGCGCGGCTTTTCCCGCAGGGCCGGTCCGCCGGTCACGACCGGCGGGCCGGCGTCGTTTTCCGGCGGCGGCGGGACCGAGCCGGCCGGCGTTTCCGCAAAGTGACGGCGCAGCGTGTCGAGCCGTTCGATCAAGGCGTCGATCGTCAGGGTCGGTTGGGCCTGAAGCAGTTTGAAACAGGCCATTTCCACCGCTATCTTGGGCTGGGCCGAAAACCTGACGGCCGGCTCCTCCTTGAACAGCAGGTCGAAGAGCTGGTTCAGGTGCGCCGCCGGCACCGCGGCCGCCTGCTCCTGCAGGCGCTGAATTTCGTGAGCCGGCAGGTCGATCAGGCGGCCGGTCCTCTGGCACAGCTTGACCACCAGCAGGTGGCGGAAGTGCTCGACCAGGTCGGCGTACAGGCGCTTTAGGTCGTGCCCGCGCTGGTGAACGTCATCCAGGATTTCGAGCACCGCGGGCGCATTTCCGTCCAGCAGCGCCTGCACGAGATCGAAGATCAGCCGGCGGTCGATAACCCCCAGCAGGTCGAGCACCTGGCTCTCGTCGGTCTTTTCGGCTAAGCAGGCCGCGACCTGGTCCAGCAGGCTGAGGGCATCGCGGATGCTCCCGCCGGCTTCGCGCGCGATCAGCGTCAGGCTGTCGCGCGAAAGGTCGAAACGTTCGAGTTCGCAGAGCCGCTGCAGGTGGTCGGCGATCGATGCCAGGGCGATTCGTTTGAAGTCGTGGCGCTGGCAGCGGGAAAGGATCGTGGCCGGTATCTTGTGGGGCTCGGTCGTGGCGAAGATGAACATCACATGGGCGGGCGGTTCTTCGAGGGTCTTTAGCAGCGCGTTGAAGGCCGCCGTGCTGAGCATGTGGACTTCATCGATGATGTAGATCTTGTGCAGGCTGTGGGCCGGCATGTACTTGACGTTATCGCGCAGTTCCCGGACCTGGTCGACGCTGTTGTTGGAGGCGCCGTCGATTTCGAAAACATCGACCGCCTTGCCGGCGGTGATTTCACGGCACGACTGACAGTCGTTGCAGGGTTCCGGTGTCGGGCCCGACGCGCAGTTCATGGCCTTGGCCAGGATGCGGGCCGTGGTGGTCTTGCCGGTTCCGCGCGGGCCGGTAAAAAGGATGGCGTGGGCCACACGCCCGGCCGCAATGGCATTGATCAGCGTTCGCGTCACGTGGTCCTGGCCGACCACGGCGTCAAAACTCTGGGGACGATATTTGCGTGCGAGCACCAGGTACGACATAAACCCCTCGGCAGGACGGCCGCCGGTCCCGGCGGCCTCAGCACATCTTCGGGTTCTCCGGCAGCGGTCGGTGTCGGTCAACCCCGCCCCTCGCGGGGGTAGCTCGATGAAACCCTTGCACGGGGGCCGTTGTGACAGTCATTTTCACCGCAGAGACACCGAGCACGCGGAGGACTTGTTTAAGGAGTGGTTGGACGGAAACTATTTTTCCCTCACCCCTGACAAGCGAGGGCCTTACATCCCCCTCCCCCAACCCCTCCCACTTGGGAGGGGAGTTTTCGGTCAGGCACAAATTAATTAATCAACGACAGGCTTTAGAATAGGACATGTCAAGGCTGGAGGAGGGAGGCTGCATCGACATGCGCCGGCGACCGATTCCACAGCCGAAATCTTTATCTCACAGCCTATCGTCGGGCGGCAGCAGGAAATTGGTAATGGCGGAGAGAGAGGGATTCGAACCCTCGGTGCCGCTTTTGACAGCACACACGATTTCCAGTCGTGCTCCTTCGGCCAGCTCGGACATCTCTCCGCAACCTGCGGGTAAACAGAACGCGACGGTCATGCGGTCGGCGAAAAAAACCTCATTTCAGGGGCGGGAACCGGCAAACATGGCGGAGAGGGTGGGATTCGAACCCACGATCCCGTTTTTGACAGGATACCGCTTTTCGAGAGCGGGGCCTTCAGCCGCTCGGCCACCTCTCCGGTTAGGTATTCCCGATCCTGCGCGGTTGCCTTGAATATCGTTTCCATGCCATTCTGTCAACCGGCTTGTTTTACCGGGTCGGCCCCGAAACGGAGGGGTATAGGTTTCAAGATAAAGGTTTTGGCTGCAGGTGTCGGTCGTTGGCGTATGCTCAACTGAGGGGTTCAAGGTTCAGCCCCGCCGCCGGCCGAAAAGCCGCCAGTTTGATCCGAGAAAGAAACTGTGCCATTCTGGCGTAGTTTCATATAAGGGTTTAGGGTTCAAAGGTTAGATAAAGCTGATTTCGGAACTTCATCCACTATTACTTACATTGACCGCCTTAATGCCATTGGATGCAACAGTTTAATTAGTGTCCATCCATAAATGGTCTTTATTCCGCTGAACTGCCGGTCGCAGCGGGTTTCGGGCTGCGGCGTACATAAAGTACGCCTCGCCGAAAACCCTTGTGCGGCCTTGTCCAGCGAAAAAAATCCACATTTATGAATTGGACACTGAAAAGTGCCTAAAAAAGATCGCGGATGGACACTAATTAACGCCGTGAAGCCGGAATTATACACATATGAGCTTTTTCAAGGGCTTTTCAACCCGGAACGTTGAACCCTGAGCCGCTCAACCTGGGATACGGCCGCCTCCCTGACCTTGCCAAAATCTTTATCTTAAAGCCTATAACGCCCAACCACAGTTTTATTTGTCCTTGAACTCGCGCCGCCTTTTTAGTATCAGAGCGGCGTTCCGGTTTTAAATCGGTTACCCGGTTCACCTCTCATCCGGCAGGGGCACGGCATGTCGCGCTCCTGCGCATGAAAACGCCTGAGTACAAAGAAAGACCATCCATGGCCGAAGTCCTTCCTTTCCGGGGGATTCGTTACAATCCGGATAAAGTCGCCAATCTGGCCGATGTGATCACACCGCCCTTCGACGTCATATCCGCGGCCGATCAGCAGGCGTTTTATGCGCGCAGCCCGCACAACATGGTCCGGCTCGTTCTGGGAAAGACCGCCGCGAGCGACTCCCCGCTGGACAACCCGCACAGCCGCGCGGCCGCCTGCCTGAAAAGTTGGTTGGCCGACCGGACCCTGGTCCGTGACGATCAACCGGGGTTTTACCTGACCGGGCTCGATTTCACCGTCGACGGTCGGGAGATGACGCGGATCGGCCTGATAGCGCGCGTGCGGCTGGCGCCCTTCGATGAAGGAATCATACGGCCGCACGAGCGCACGTTCACCAATGTCAAATCGGAGCGACTGGCGCTGATGAAGGCCTGCCACGCCAACTTCAGCCCGATATTCGCCATGGTCCCCGATGACGACGCAACCTTTTTCGGCCTGATCCGGCGCCTGGTCGAAGAGAACCCGCCGGCAACGGCCTTCCGCGGCCACGACGGACTGCGGCACGATCTGCGGCCTATCGTCGGTGCCGACAGCGTGGCCGCCATCGGCGCCGCCCTCGAACGCCGCACCCTCTATATCGCCGACGGCCATCACCGCTACGAGACGGCGCTGAACTACCGCGACTGGGTCAGGGCCGGAAATGCGGGTCTTCCAGGCGATCATCCGGCCAACTTCGTCATGATGTACCTGTGCAGCATGGCCGATCCGGGACTGGTCATCCGCGCCGCGCATCGCCTGCTGCGGCAGATGCCGTCAGAGATGATCGACCGCCTTTTCGTCCGGGCGGCGCCTTATTTCGAGATCGAAACGATTTCCTGCGACGGGCCCGGAACAGACGGGGCTTTCGAGCGCTTCATCGGCAAGCTGAACGGCAGTTCCGGCCAGTCGATCGGCATGGCCGCCAAGGGTCGCCGGGAACTCTACTGCCTGACCCTGAAAGATTCACCGGCTATCGATCTTCTGTTCGGGGACGACTTTCCGCCTCCGCTGCGCCGGGTGGACGTCACCGTGCTGACCCGCTTGATCTTGACCGAATTTCTGGATTTCGATCAGGCACGGCTCGACAACGAGAAGCTCATCGACCACACCACCGATGCCCGGGAGGCCGTCGAACGCGTCGGCCGCGGAGACTTCGATGCCGGCTTCATCCTCAATCCCACCACGGTGGCGCAGGTCCGTGACGTGGCCGACAACGGGCTGGTGATGCCGCGCAAAGCGACCTATTTTTATCCGAAGGTCGTCACCGGGCTGGTCATCAACCCGCTGACTCCATAGGCGTCAAGATAACGGTTTTGGACTGCGTTTATCGGTCGTCGGCGTATGACGTATACAGCCTCCTCCCTCGGGCCTTGCCAAAACCGTTATCTTGACGCCTATGGCTTGGAGAAGGTACCAGTTTTGGCTGCCGGCGCTCGGTCGTCGGCGTATGACGTATACAGCCTCCTCCCTCGGGCCTTGCCAAAACCGTTATCTTGACGCCTATGGCTTGGAGAAGGTACCAGTTTTGGCTGCCGGCGCCGGTCGTCGGCGTATGACGTATACACCTCCTCCCCGGCCTTGCCAAAACCGTTATCTTGACGCCTATGGCTTGGAGAAGGTACCAGTTTTGGCTGCCGGCGCCGGTCGTCGGCGTCTGCTGAACTGAGGGTTCAGGGTTTAAGGTTCAAGGTTGAAACAACTTTTCGATTTCGGCGGTGTAGTCGCCGTTTTCGCCGTAAATGACGAGGGGCGGTGCCACGATCAGGCCGGGCCGCGCGCCCTTGTGGCCTTCGAGCAATACCAGCTTGGCGGTGGACGTGGCGGTGGCGTGGATCATGCGGCAATACTTCGGTTCGATGCCGGCCGACTGCATCCGGCTCAGCGCTTCGGCCATCCGTTCGGCCGTGTAGACCGTTACGAAATGGCCGCCGGTGCGCAGCCACCGCCGCGCGGCCGCGATGATGTCGGGCAGACTCACTTTTATTTCGTGCCGGGCAATGGCGCGTTGCATGTGGGGGTTGAGGCGACCGGTCGCGGCTTTGCGGTAAGGCGGATTCGAGACGACCCAGTCGAACGGCCCCGCAAGGTCTGCGGGCGCGAGCGTCTTCAGATCCCGGCCCAGGATCCGGACGCGCGCCTGCAGGCCGTTGGCCAGGACGTTGGCGCGGGCGAGCCCGGCCAGTTCGGGCTGTATTTCGACGCCGGTGACCCGGACATCGGCATGGCGGAAGGCGACCATCAGAGAAACGATACCGCACCCCGCTCCCAGTTCCAGGACCTTCTCTTTGGGGCGCGGGCGGATGTGGCCGGCGAGAATGACGGCATCGATCGAAAAGCGGTACCCGCCGCGGAACTGCTGCACCAGCAGCCGTTTGTCGAAAAAAGTATCGGCGGTCAAGGCATCCATGTTTCGGCTGCGCGGTGCGGGCGATGTTTTCTTCTCTCCGGCAGGTTCCCGGGTCGTGGCTCGGAAATAGCGGGCTGAATCACCTGCACTCGACCTCGCCGCCGCGCTCAGGAACGGGACCGATCTTGAACAGGATGTCTTCGATCAACGCCTGCCCGACGGCCGCGTTTACTTTCAGCACGATCTCTTCCTTGATGAAGCCAAGGTGGTGAAGCCAGGGAGAACTGTTCACATGCACCAGCAGGGTTTTTTTCCTGATGCCCGCCGGCCGTGTGTTTTCGGCGATGATCTCCCCGACGATCCTGTCCCACATCCCGGCGATGCGGCTGATATCGGTCGCGGCGCGGGGCACATGGCTGCGCAGGATGGAATCGATAACACTGCCGATCGGGACCGCCGATTCGAGTTTCCCCCTTTTTTCGTTCATCGCCTTCCTTTTATCGCCTTTCCGCCGCGACCGCGAGATACGACCGGCAGCCCGCGGGCAAGAGCGCTTCATGGTGGTTATAGCCTCGTTTTTCATCCGGCGCAACCGCCTTTCACGGCACGATCTCACCGGCAGCACTCCGGCGCCGTTTCCCCTTTTTGCTTGACTCCAAGGGATTTAGCTATATACTGAAGCCTATTTAACAACTGCGTGCGAGCGTCCCGTCCGGGTTTGCCTCCGTGCCGGCCGTGTATGTCGACCAACCAATTTATCAGGTATCGTCAACCCGACTGCGCTTTCTAATCGGCGTCGCCAATCGTTGTGGAAGGCCTGTCGACAGGATTAAAAAAAATGAGTTGGGACTGGGAAAAGTTAAAAGATCAGCAGCATAAAATGGGTGGCGGCGGCGTGCCGCCGAACGTCGATGAAATCGTCAAACGGGTCAAAAACATCAAATTTCCGGGCGGGCCGCTGCTGATCATCGTGCTTCTGGTGCTCCTGGCGGTCTGGTCGTCGATCTTCACCGTCAAACAGGATGAAGTCGGCATCGTCCAGCTTTTCGGACGCTACGTCAGGTCGGCTCAGCCGGGGCTGAACTTCAAGCTGCCGCTCGGAATCGAGCGGGTGACCAAGGTGAATGTCAAGGGCATCCGCACCGAGGAGTTCGGTTTCAGCTCCGACAACACCATCTCCCGTTCGCGTCCCGGCCTCGCCGAAACCGATACCGTGGCGCTCATGCTGACCGGAGATCTGAACGTGGCCGTGGTTCCCTGGATCGTCCAGTACCGCGTCAAGGACCCCTACAATTACCTGTTCAAGGTCCGCGACGTCCGCCGGTTGCTGGCGGACATGTCCGAGGCCACGATGCGGCTGGTCGTCGGCGATCGGAGCATCAACGAGGTCATCAACAAGCGCGGAGAAATGGCGATCGAGGCCAAGGAACTTTTGCAGAAGGAGATGGACCTGGCCGAATCGGGCCTGCACATCGTCACGATCGAAATGAAACGAACGAACGTTCCGGCGCCGGTGCAGCCGTCCTTTAACGAGGTCAACCAGGCGACCCAGGAAAGGGAACAGCTGATCTACGAAGCCCGCGAGGATTACAACAAGGCCATACCGGCGGCACGGGGCGAGGCCGAGCGCACCGTCAGGGTTGCCGAGGGCTATGCGCTGGATCGCGTCAACCGCGCCAAAGGCGATGCGGCCCGTTTTACGTCGTTTTACCAGGAGTATGCCAAGGCCAAGGATGTCACCCGGCGCCGGCTCTACCTCGAAGCGCTGGGAGACGTCTTTCCGAAACTGGGTGACAAGTGGATCGTCGATTCAGATCAGAAGGGTCTGCTGCCTCTTCTCAATCTCTCTAAACAAAAACAGAACGGGGCTGCGCAATGAAAGTTAAAGGTCCAATTATTGTGATCGTGCTGCTGGTCGCCGCGATTGTCGTCTACCAGTCGGCTTACATCGTAAATGAAACCGAACAGGTGGTGGTGACCCAGTTCGGACGGATTATCGGCAGCCCGGTGGTGTCGCCGGGCCTGAAGTTCAAGGTTCCTTTCATCCAGACGGCCAACTATTTTCCGAAAAACCTGCTCAGTTGGGATGGCGATCCGGGGCAGATTCCGACGCTGGACAAGACCTTCATCTATGTGGATGCCTTTGCCCGCTGGAAAATCGTCGAACCGGTGAAGTTTTTTCAGACCGTCAACAATCCGTTCAATGCCGTCGGCCGCCTCAACGACATCATCGACCCGGCGGTGCGCGATTTCATCACCTCCAACCGGCTGATCGAAGTGGTTCGCAACAGCAATCGCGAACTCGACACCAGCGAGGTCGGCCGTGAAGACGAACAGGACCAACGGCGGTCGTCGCTGGTGATCAGCATAGGTCGGCAGAATATCACCGAGGGTATTCTGAAACAGTCGCAACCCAAGCTGGCCCAGTTCGGCATCGAATTGGTCGACGTCAAGATCAAGCGCATCAACTATGTCGAAGAGGTGCGCCAGTCGGTTTACAACCGCATGATCGCCGAGCGGAAACAGATTGCCGAAAAGTTCAGGTCCGAAGGAAAGGGCGAGGCCCAGAAAATACGGGGTGACAAGGAACGCGAGTTGAAGCTGATTACCTCGGAAGCCTATCGGGTCGCTCAGGAAATCAAGGGCAAAGCCGATGCCGAGTCGACCAGGCTTTACGCCGAGGCTTTCGGGGTGGATCCGGAATTCTATTCGTTCGTCCGCACGCTCGAGATTTACCGCGAATCACTGGACGAGAAGAATTCGCTCGTGCTGTCGACCGATTCGGAGTTTTTGAAATATTTCAAATCGCTGCCCGAGTAGCGCCACGGCGGACGATTAAAAAAGCCACCGGCCGCTTGTTCAACGGCTGCCGGTGGCTTTTTTCGTAATCAGAGAGAAGTGGTGAAAAACGCCCATTATTTGCCCTTTCGTCTCTGATGGCGTGTCTTGGCCAATAGCTTGCGGTGCTTGTGCTTGCGCATTTTTTTTCTTCGTTTCTTGATAACGCTGCCCAACAGCCCACCCCCTTTCACGGATTCATATTCTGCTTAAGAGGTGCTGTTTAACATGGCGGTAAAAGGCTTGTCCACAGTTTTTTTGCACGGCAAGCGGCACCCGGGTTCGGCCCGGGAGTGTCGTGCGTGGCCTGCCGGTCGCCCCGGCCCAGTCGATCCACGGAACCGGCGGGCAAAATATGCTTGACACCCGTAAAAATATCTATTAAAAGTTTCGATTCTTTAAGACAGGAGCTTGATACCGTGAAAAAATACACCGTCAGTGCAAAAAATTCCGATAACGAAGGCAAGTGGTGGGTCATCGACGCGCAGGGCACGGTGCTCGGCCGGCTCGCCTCCCAGGTGGCGGCCCGGATCCGCGGCAAACACAAACCGGTTTACACCCCGCATGCGGACACCGGCGACTGCGTCATCGTTCTCAACGCCGACAAGGTGACCCTCTCGGGACGGAAGTGGGAACAAAAGACCTACTACCGCCACAGCGGGTACACCGGCGGCCTCAAGGAGATCACCGCCAGAAAACTTCTTGAAAAAAAACCCGAGGATCTTCTGCGCCTGGCCGTCAAGGGGATGCTGCCCAAAAACAAACTCGGGCGTCAGATCTTCAAAAAACTCAAGGTGTACACCGGCAGCGAGCACCCGCACGAGGCTCAGAAGCCCGAGGTGTGGTCGCTCTGAGCCGGAAAGAAACGCGTACCGGAACGCCGGTCGACACGTGGCGGAGACGACAGCCGCCCCAGCCCATACAAAATAGAGGATAATCATGGCCCAGGAAACCATCTACTACGCGACGGGAAGACGCAAGACGGCGATAGCCAAGACGTGGGTGAAACCCGGCAACGGTGACATCACCATCAACGAACGTCCGATCGACGATTATTTCAAGGTCGAATCGGCCAAAACCGAGATGCTCCAGCCCTTTGTCATCACCAACACTTCCGGCAAGTACGACGTCCGGGTACGGGTGCTCGGCGGTGGCGTCAACGGACAGTCGGGCGCCATCCGCCTCGGCATCACCAAGGCCCTGATGCAGATCGACCCCGATTTCCGCCAGCCCCTGAAGCGGGCCGGTTTCGTCATGCGCGACCCGCGCGCCAAGGAACGCAAAAAATACGGTCAGCGGGGGGCCAGGGCCAGGTTCCAATTCTCCAAGCGGTAAACCTGATTGTGGGGCACACAACTGCTGCGAACAGGGGGCCGGGATGATTTCCCGCCCCCTTTTTAGCTCAATTCTTTGCAATTCAACAGCTTGCCTTCTTTTTCTTCCCCGAAAACAGTGACCCGATGTTGATCGGTTTAATTACTTGACCCCCTGTGTCATCCGCAGGGTCCGGCCCTGGCTGTTCTGAAAATACCGTTCAAACGCCTTTGACGCATGGTTGCACCGCGGACTTCTTCAGGGGTGCAGATATAGCCAGGTGCCGTTGCGGTCGTGTTCCGGGTGCCGCGGTGCCTGTCAACGCCCTCGGTTTCCAGGTTGATACAAGCCTTGCACCATATTTTAGACAGGCAATTCAGCCCCAGCGCTCGCCGATCACCCGGCCCCGGGACGGATTCGTATGACGGAAAACCGGCAGATCAGGCAGGCCACGGGCAGGTTTTCTAAAATTTCGCCATCCTCATCAATCAAGGCGTCAGGGGGGCCATTTGTAACGGTGAAACTCACGCTATTGAAATATTTCGGAGAGCTTGATACGGATTCCACATCCATTTGACGAGGTGCGGGCGCGGACGAAAAGGCATTCGGCTCGCAAACTCGAACGTCAACCAATTGTGATGCCATGGGACAAACTGAAACCGACCTGCTTTCCGAAATGAGAGAGCAGCTGAAGTTCGAGATGCTGCTGGTTGACATCTCCACCCACTTCGTCAATGTTCCCGCCGACCGGGTCGACGATTCCATCACGGACGCCCAGCGCAGGATCTGCAAATATTTCGATCTTGACCGCTCAGCGCTGTGGCAATTCTCCGAAAAGGAACCTGGCAAGGCGTTTTTGACGCATATCCACCAGGGAAAAAAGGTCCCCGTTCCCAGCGCGCAGATCGACGCGAGAAAAACCTTCCCCTGGGTGCTTGAGCAGGTGCAGAGACAGGGAATCGTTGTTTTATCTCGTCTTGCGGACTTGCCGCCGGAAGCGGATTGCGACCGGGAGTCCTTTCAGCGCTGGGACGTCAAATCCGGTGTCGTGTTGCCGCTCTATATCGGCGGCAGAGTCGCCGGCGCCCTGTCATTCGCCCGCCTGCAAAAGGAAGGGGACTGGCCGGTGCACCTCGTCGAGAGGTTTCTGAATGTCGCGCAGGTGCTCGCCAATGCGCTTGTCCGCAAGCAGGCCGAGGAATCCTTGCTCGACCGCCTGGAATTCGAGTCTATGCTGGCCGATATTTCGACGAATTTCGTCAACCTGTCCGCAGAAAAGATAGACGGCGAGATCGAAGAAGCTCATCGCCGTGTCTGCGAATGCATCGGCTTGGATTTTTCTGCGCTGTGGCAGGTGCGGAAAGGGACTCCGCGGAACTACGTGCTGACCCACAGTTATCAACGTTTCGAAATCCCGGCACTTCCCGAGCGGATGACCGCCGACGAATATTTTCCATGGTGCCTGAAGCTTGTCGGTCGCGGAGAGGTCGTTGACGTTTCGACAGAGGAGTTGCCGGCGGAGGCCGTCCGTGACCGGGAGGTCTGGCGCCATTACGGCATCAAGTCCTCTCTGGTTATCCCGCTAGCGGCAGGCGAAGGGCCGCCCATCGGTGCAGTGAGTTTTAACACGATTAAGGAGGAACGCTCCTGGCCAGAGACGCTCATAAAACAGCTTCAGCTGGTCGCGCAGATATTCACCAGTGCGCTTGCCCGGAAGTATGCGGACCTCAAGTTGCGTGAAAGCGAAGAACGCCTGCGCCTGGCCACCAATGCCGCGGACGAGGGTCTATGGGACATGGAACTTGACACGAATACCGTCTGGGCCTCACCCAAAACCCGGGAGCTGTTTGACGTGCCACTGGGCGGAAAACTGAACTACGACAGTTTCATGAACAGAATTCATCCAGAGGATCGGGAGAGTGTCGACCTGGCGGTGGAACAGGCGGTTCGATCTGGAGCAAACTTCGGTATCGAATACAGGATTGTCCTTGGCGATGGAAGCATTCGATGGATAGCCGCCAGCGGGAAACGGTACCAGGGATCAAACGGTGCGTCGGATCGCCTGATGGGCGTGGCGATCGACATCAGCGAACGCAAGCACATGCAAAGCATGCTCGAGGAGCGACTGAGGCAAATCAATGAACTGACGAGCAGTCTTGAAAATGAAAATCTGTATCTTCGCGAAGAGCTCACCCTGGAAAGGGGGTTCGAAAAAATCATCGGTGAGAGCAAGGCCTTCAAGAAAGTGATGATAGAGGCCAATCAGGTCGCCGCCACCGATGCCACCGTCCTGTTGCTCGGCGAGACCGGCACCGGCAAGGGCTTGATCGCCACTGCCATTCATAAAATGAGCCTCCGCAAGGACCGGCCGCTCGTTACGGTCGATTGCTCGGCCTTGCCGAAAAATCTCATCGAAAGCGAACTCTTCGGGCGCGAGAAGGGTGCCTTCACGGGGGCGCATGCCAGGCAGGCGGGCCGCTTCGAGGTGGCCGAAGGCGGGACGATTCTTTTGGACGAAATCGGCGAAATGCCCCTGGAACTCCAGTCCAAGCTCCTGCGGGTGCTTCAGGAGGGGGAGTTCACAAGACTCGGCAGCGCCAAGACGGTCAAAGCGAACGTGAGGGTGATCGCCGCAACCAGCCGCGACCTCAAACAGGAAGTCCGCAAGCGGCGCTTTCGAGAAGACCTCTTCTACCGGCTCAACGTGTTCCCCATGTCGATCCCGGCCCTGCGGCAGCGGACCGATGACATCCCCCTGCTCGCTCAATTCTTCACGCAAAAATATGCCCACAAGATGGGCCGGTCGATCGACAGGATTCCCAGGGCCGCCATAAGGGCTCTTCTGGCCTACGACTGGCCGGGCAATGTGCGGGAACTGGAGCATGTGATCGAACGGAGTGTGATCATAACCTCGGGGCACACGCTTCAAATTGCCGGTCAGCTGAAACCGGACCTTCCCACCGACTCAAACCAAGACGCGCTCAAGGACCTGTCCACTGTGGAACGCGAGCATATCCTGACGGTTCTCCGTGAAACCGATTGGAGGATCGAGGGGCCCAACGGAGCGGCCTCGGTCCTGAGAATCCATCCAAGCACTCTCCGTTTCCGGATCAAGAAGTTGGGCATTCACCGCCCATCATGAACTTCTTCCAGCAAACCGGTTTGCACCTCAACATATTGCGTAACCGCAACATGTTGAGGTAATGTGTGGCCCCCCTCCCTGCCACCGGAAATTTTTTCACCGTAAATAACAATCAATTTCAATTGGTTGACTCATTTTAAGCCGTCCCCTCCATCTGGCACGCTTTTTCCTTAGTATACGGCGCAACCAAAAGATCATCTAACAGGCGAAAAATATGCGGTCCTGGTAGCAGGCGGCATGGCCGCGGCATTCCCGGTTCTCTTTTCCACCGATGGTGAAACAGGCGTTGAAAGTGACTCAACAGCTGCATGAATTCGGTCAGACTATCTGGCTCGATCGCATTACACGCGAGCTTTTGAACAGCGGCGCCCTCAAGCACTGTGTCGAAGAGCTGTCGGTAACGGGCCTGACCTCCAACCCGCGCACCTTCGATGATGCCATCAAGAATGGCACGCGCTACGACGACGCAATCCGCAAAAAGCTGAAAGAAGATAAGCTGGGCGAAGAACTCTTCTATGAACTCGCATTGGAGGACCTCCGCCAGGCGGCCGACTTTTTCAGACCGTTCTACGAAAAAACCGGCGGTGTGGACGGGTGGGTTTCTCTCGACGTGTCGCCCCTTCTGAACCATGACCCGGAATGCATCCTTACTGTAGTCAGGGATCTCTTCACCCGGCTGCGGCGCCCAAATGTTTTCATCAAGGTTCCCGCCACCAATGAAGGCCTGCCGGCCGTCGAAGAGGCGATCTTTGCCGGGGTACCCATCAATGTGACCCTCCTGTACTCACGCGAGCACTGCCTGGCGGCGGCCTTGGCGTTCTTGCGCGGCATCGAGCGGCGCCTCGTCGCCGGGCTCAATCCAAACGTGGGCTCCGTTGCCTCGCTGTCCGTCAGCCCTTGGGACGCTGCAGTCAGGGGCAGGGTGCCGGATGCGCTGCGCGACAAACTGGGCGTGGCCGTCGCCCGGCGCACTTACAAGGCCTGTTGCGATCTGCTGCTTTCACCGCGCTGGCAGCGCGTGCACAATGCCGGAGCCCGGCCGCAGCGCCTCCTGTGGACCGATACGGAAGCCGTTGACGCGGGCATGCCGGACGATTTTTACATAAGAGCGCTGGCAGCGCCTTTTTCGATTATCGCCGTGTCCGAGAAGAGCTTGAACGCTTTAGCGGATAGCGAGGATATCGCCGTGTCGATGCCTCGGGACGGGGACGACTGCGAGGTCGTGCTGGCCGGCTTTGCTGAGGCCGGCATCGACATCGACACCTTGGCCGTTGATCTTCAGTCACGGGGTGCCGCGGCAGCGGCCGTCTCCTGGATCGGTCTGCTGTCGGGGATCGCTTCCAAGAGTGCCGCCCTGGTGCAGACGCGACGGTAAGTTGCCGCCGGGCGGGCTCCGAACCGAAAAGGAGGCTCAGGCGGTGAGAAAAACAGGACGCTTGATCGACAAACAATCAAGGAGAAGAGCAAGGTGGCTAAGGAGAAAATAAGGCAGCTGAAAGGGGTCATGGCATCAATATTTTCGCATATCGATCACGTATCGAAAGAAGATGCTCGCGAAATCAGCGGATTGAGTGAAAAAGAATTCGAAGCGGCATATGAGAAGGCTGCCGGTATCAGCGACAGGATTCTCATAACTGAAGGCAGTAAAATGGAGGCCTTTATTGAGCACTTCGGCAAAGAGATCGACGCGTACTTTCGACACTACGACGGTAAAATATTGGAATAACCGGTTGCATGAAAGGAGGGATGACGATGAAAAAGAGATGCATGGCCATCGCATTGGCACTGTTTTTTGCGATGTTGGGTATGAGGCAGACGGCTGTCGTTGCCGCCGATAATGCGGCGTCGATCATGTGCGACAACGGGGTGGTCCGAATCGGCGATTTCTTCCAAACCGTTCAGGACACGTGCGGCGAGCCGGACAAGAAAGAGGGAAAATTCTGGCGCTATAATTTCGGTCCTTCCGAACCGGTTTACACCGTCGAATTCGACGAAAACGGAACCGTCGTCCGAATTATAGAGGACCAAGGCGGCGGCCAGTAGGCCGTCGGAGGGAGGGGTCGTATGAAAAAATACATGATGGTTACAGGGGTGTTGGGTGTCCTGGTGATTCTGGCGGGGCTTTCGGCGGCGGTTTACGCCCTTGACGACGTTTCGAACATGAACTGCGGCGACGTCATCGCCGAGACCGGCGATCAGCAGGTCGAGTTTCAGCAGAAGTGCGGTCCGCCGACCGCCACCGAGGAAAACGGCCAGGTCTGGGTATACGATCGCCGGCCGGATGACTTCGTCTACTATGTGACCTTCACCGAAGGTCAGGTGGAGCGCATTCAAGTCGGCGGCAGCGAATAGCCGCGCCGCCACCTCACTTCATTTGCAGTACCTAAAGGCCCTCATCGAAGGGAAATTGCCCGAGGTGGGAGGACCGTCATCGCTTTTCATCGACATCTTCGGTGTCTGGCGCCGCACGGCCCGTCGCGCGGTGTGGGTCGGAGCGGCCGCAGCGACCACGGCGACGGCGGCAGAGGCCGGCGCGGCTGCCGCGGCCGCTCATCCCACCAACGTGACGGTCCAGGAGACGGCGCCGCCGCCCCCGTCGACGACCCCGGCGACGACAAACTCCCAGGCGTCGGCTGTCGCCCGTCTCAAGGAGCTCAAGTCGCTGGAGCAGCAGGGGCTCATCACGGAGGCGCAATATAAGGCCGAGTCCCAGAAGCTGTTGAACCAGATCGTGGAATAAGCCGCTTGCCGATCGGAAGCAAAGGGTTCTGAAAGGAAAACGGCCTTTATCGTCCATGCAAAGAGGACTTCCGGTAACGATAATTGCGATTTCCTGAATCTGCAGGACAGTGAAAGGACAGGCAATGAAAATTGAAAAACAGTTTATTCGGATAGGATTACTGTTTCTGTTGGCCATCTATGCTTGCGGCGGCGCCTCCGTGCCTCCAGGTGCCGAGAAAATCGGCCACTACGAGGGCTCCTTTACCAGTGCCTTGTTATCCGGATCCTCCCAGTTTGATCTCTACCGGCTGCCGGACGGCAGCGGCACGTTCGAGGGCGCGTTTCAGGGATTGGAGGAGGATGTTTTTCTCACCCTGAAAGGGACCGTCACCGGCAACCATCTCGAAGGAACGGTAATGGGGGAAGACGTCTTCGGCGGCAGCACCGTTTCCGGCGATTTATCGCCTGATGAAAACGAGGTGAGCGGTACTTTCTCCCTGAATGCGCCCTATTCCCCAAAGGGGACCTGGAATGCCAAAAGGAAATAGCAGGAGAATATGAATCGTTTTCGAGAAAACTGTCTCCATTGCGGACCCCGGTCGACCTCTCGGCATACATGTTCTGGTGTTAAAAACACACTCAAGACGATGGCACGCGGAGGTCGAGGGACCCGGCGGCAAGAGCCTTAAAAGAAAGGAGAAAAAAGATGAGGAGGGATTAAAGCCAAAGGAGGGTTATCCCGGCATCGTGAACCAATGCGGTTGGTCGACCGGCGTCAAACAATGTCGGCAGCGGGTTCGCGGGACGTGTTGTCACTGATGGCCAACCGGTCGGAAGGGTTTCAGGAAAAAAAACATTACAAGGAGATATGGTCAGATGAACGAGAAAAGTCCTAAATTATTGAAGATGTTTCTGTGCCGCCTGCTCGTCCTGGCGCTGTCCTCCGTCGTTCTAGTGGGGATGGCGACGGCAGTGAGTGCCGATGAGGCGGATGCCAAGCGGATCCTCGAGGCCATGTCCGATTACATGGGTGCGCAGAAGTCCCTCTCATTTGCATTCGATGCCACCCTGGAGGTCGTCACCTCCGATGACCAGAAACTCGCGCTGGCGAGTTCGGGCACTGTGGCGCTCAACCGGCCTGACAAGATCCATGTCACGCGCAGCGGCGGGTTTGCGGACGTGGAGATGTTCTTTGACGGGAAAACACTGACGTTGCTGGGCAAAAACGCCAATCTCTACACGCAGCTCGATGTGCCCGGCACGATCGATCACCTGATCGACGAATTGAGGGACACGTACCAAAGACCGCTGCCGGCCGCTGATTTGCTGTTGTCGAATCCCTACGATGCGCTGATGCGCGATGTCGTCGACGTAAAAGACCTTGGCAGCGGCGTGATCGGCGGCATTGAATGCGATTTCCTTGCTTTTCGAACAAACGAGGTCGATTGGCAGATCTGGATTGCCCAAGGCAAGCGCCCTTATCCCTGCCGATATGTCATCACCTCCAAGCGCATCAGCGGTGGGCCGCAGTACACCGTTCAGACCAGAGACTGGAAGACTGGAAGCGAGGTGGCGGCAACGGATTTCAGCTTCAAGAACACGACCAAGGCCAAGAAGGTCGACCTGAAGGATCTCGAGGGCATGGATGCTTTACCGGACCATTTCAAAAGAGGAGAAACCAAATGAACACGTTGAAGATAATCGGTATCGTTTTGCTTTTGGGGGTCATCGCGATTTTCGGGTCCGAGATCGGAGAACGGATTTCTCTGCCCGGGGCGCAGCACTTGGTGCCGGCGGCCGACGCCCGAGTCGGGCGCCCGTTGACCCCGGTGAGCGTTGCCGGAGTGGCGCGGCGCACGGTGCGGCGCTGCGCAGTGGGCGTGTACTGCAGCCTCCCCGGACCCCGGTCACGGACCGGCCTGGTGGGGAAGACAAGCTCCGAACCGGGTATTCACCCGTTTCCCCGTCGACTGGCGACCGGTTGATGATCGAGACCCGGAGAGACGTTCGCGCCTCACGTTTTGGCGTCAATCCGAATGAAAGGAGAATAGAAATGAATCCCATCCGAAAACCAATCGTCTACGTGGTTCTGGCTGTCTTTGCTTTCGCTGGCTATCTGCCGGCCCGCGCCGCGCAACAGGCCGGATCATCGATGAAGACCGAGATCTTTTCGCAGGTTTACGGCACGCTGGGCTCGCCCAGCGCCACCGCCACCATCAGCGGCAAACAACTCCCGCCGCCCGACCCGAAATTCGGCGGCGTCATCAAGGAGGATGCCCTCGAGTCGAAAGCGTGGTGGCCGCCGCGCGTGAGGCCGCCGAAGAGCGCGCCCAACGTGCTTCTGATCATCACCGACGATGCCGGCTTCGCCGTGCCCAGCACCTTCGGCGGGGTGATCCCGACGCCGACGATGGATCGCATCGCGACCGAGGGCTTGCGCTACAACCGGGTCTTCTCCACCGCGCTGTGCTCACCCACGCGGGCGGCGCTGATCACCGGGCGAAATCACCACTCGGCCGGCTTCGGTGTGATCTCGGAGCAGTCGACGGGATTTCCGGGCTACAACAGCATTATTGCCGAGGACAAGGCCACCATCGGGCGCATCCTGCTCGACAACGGCTATTCCACCGCCTGGTTCGGCAAGGACCACAACACGCCGGCTTTCGCCGCCAGCCAGGTCGGGCCCTTCGATCAGTGGCCCACCGGCTTGGGCTTCGAGTATTTCTACGGCTTCGTGGGCGGCGACGCCAACCAGTGGCAGCCGAACCTGTTCCGCAATACCACCCAGATCTATCCGTTCGAGGGCAAACCGGGTTGGAACCTCATCACCGCCATGGCGGACGACGCGATCGACTACATCTCGCGCATCCACCAGACCGATCCCAGCAAGCCGATCTTCATCAAGTACGCGCCCGGCGCCACCCACGCGCCGCATCACCCGACCAAGGAGTGGGTGGAGAAGATCCACGCGATGCATCTGTTCGACGATGGCTACGAGAAGCTGCGCGAGCGCATCTTCGAGAACCAGAAGCGCCTCGGCGTGATCGCCGAGGATTCGCAGCTCACCCCCTGGCCCGATGACCTCCTGAAGCCCTGGGACCAGCTCAGCCCGGAGGCGAAGAAGCTCTTCATCCGCCAGGTAGAGGTCTTCGCCGCCTACGCGGCCTACAACGACCACGAGATCGGCCGCGTGATCCAGGCCTTCGAGGACCTCGGCAGGTTCGACAACACCCTTATCATCTACATCAACGGCGACAACGGCACCAGCGCCGAGGGCGGGCCCCTGGGCACGCCCAACGAAGTCGCGTTCTTCAATGGCCTCAACGAACTGCCCATCGACGTGCAGATGAAGTTCTACGACGTTTGGGGCACCGAGGAGACCTACAACCACATGTCCGCCGGATGGTCGTGGGCCTTCGACACGCCTTTCGACTGGTTCAAGCAGAACGCGTCAAGGCTCGGCGGCATCAACCAGAACATGGTGGTGTCCTGGCCGGCGCACATCAAGGACAAGGGGGCCTTGCGCGAGCAGTTCATCCACGTGATCGACGTCGTGCCCACCATCCTCGAGGCCGCCGGCATCCCGGCGCCCGAGGAGGTCGACGGCATCAAACAGGCGCCGATCGAGGGCACCAGCTTCCTCTACACCTTCGAGGCCGCCAACGCCAAGGTGTCGTCACGCCACAAGACCCAGTACTTCGAAATGATGGGCCAGTGGGCACTCTATGACGACGGCTGGCTGCTGAGCACCAAGGTCAACCGGGCACCCTGGCAGGCCTTCGGCGCTGCCAACCCCGACCCGCTGAACAACCAGGTGTTCCAGCTCTACGACCTGACCAAGGACTTCAGCCAGGCCAACGACATCGCCGCGCAGCATTCGCAGAAAGTAGCGGAGCTGCGCAAGAAGTTCGTCGCGGAAGCCGAGAAATACCATGTCTTCCCGCTGGATGCCTCGGTGGCGGCCCGCATCGTCGCGCCGCGCCCGAACATCACCGCGGGCCGCACGGAGTTCGTCTACACCCGGCCGATGGTGGGTCTGCCGCAGGGCGATTCGCCGTTTCTGCTCAACAGCTCTTACACCATCACGGCGGACATCACGGTTCCCGAAGGTGGCGCCGAAGGCATGATCCTCACCTCGGGCGGGCGCTTTGCCGGCTACGGCTTCTACCTGCTCGAGGGCAGGCCGGTTTTCCTGTGGAACCTGGTCGATCTCGAGCGCATCAAGTGGGAAGGCCAGGAGGCTCTCGCGCCGGGCAAGCACACGCTGGTTTTCGACTTCCGGTATGACGGCCTCGGCGTCGGCACGCTCGCCTTCAACAACTTGACCGGCCTCGGCCGGTCCGGCACCGGCACGCTCAAGGTGGACGGCAAAGATGTCGCCACACGGAAGATGGAAAAGACCCTGCCCATGATCCTGCAGTGGGACGAGAGCTTCGACATCGGCTCCGACACGCTGACCGGCGTGAACGACGCCGATTATAAACCGCCGTTCGCTCTCACCGCCAAGCTCGACAAGCTGACGATCGAGGTGGACCGACCGCAACTGTCGCCCGAGGACATCAAGAAACTCGAAGCGGCTCAGCGCAACAACAAGGTGAGCGAGTAAGACAAGGGGTGACCGGCTGTCGGCGAATCGTATTTAGACTCTTCTTAAGATTTACCGACAGCCGGGATTCAAGGTTTTCATTGACACTCGCCCGCCGGCAGCTGTTGAATCGAGAGCTAGGAAAAGAACGTCCATGCCGTTTCCGGTGCCCTGCGATTTCAGAAAACGGCCGATGACACGCTCGCGATGGACCTCGCCGGCAGCTGGAAGAGGGGCAAGTTCCGCCAGCAGCCGATGTGGCCGGAGGACGCGCCGTCGATCATCGAGCTGGAGCGGGAGATCTCCGGTGCGGCGCGCTCCTTGCGACACCGGTCCGATTACCTGGAACGGCCCCTGGAGGCCCTAATCCGGGGCAAGGGTAAATACGGAGGAAAATAACGTGAGAACCCTGCTATGAAGAACCGGTCTGGAATGGGATTTTCGGCGGTTCGCATTCGACGGGCTCATTTAAAGCAATAGGGAGGTTCCG
The DNA here is from genome assembly GCA_963728055.1 of uncultured delta proteobacterium. GTDB lineage: Bacteria > Desulfobacterota > Desulfobacteria > Desulfobacterales > SG8-13 > JARFQH01. Next base: position 282,592 of record CAVSIM010000007.1, read on the forward strand.
ATGTTCACACGGCAAACGGCAATTGGTTGCGTCAAACTTATTTGGGTCGCGTCAATTCTCGGGTTCGGATTGTGCACTTCCGTACCGACCGAGGCCGGTGGCCTGCTTCTCTACGAGTTTGGTACGGCCGATGTCGGTCTCGCCTCGGCCGGCTACAATGTCCGCGCCCAGGACGCCTCGACCGCCTTCACCAACCCCGCCGGAATGACGCGGCTGACGGGCACCCAGGTTCTGGCGGCGGGGCAGGTGCTCTGGTCCGACGCCGAATTCTCGATCGGCTCGGGGACCTCACCCGCCCTCGGGGATGAAGACGGCGGTTATGTGACCGGAAGCAACGGCTGGTTTCCCGGCGGCGGCGGGTTCCTCAGCTACAGTGTGTCACCCGATCTCAAACTCGGGTTTGCCCTCACCGGCAATTTCGGGGCCCCCTTGAGCTACGACGACGACTGGGTGGGCCGCTACTACGTCCAGGAGACGACCATGCTCGGAATCTCGATGGTCCCCTCGATCGCCTACAAAGTGACCGACAAACTCTCCCTGGGGGGAGGCGTTACCGCGATGTATGGCTCCTACAAAAATAAGGTGGCCATAAACAATGTCGCTCCCGCCTTCGGCGACGGTCGACTCGAGCTCGACGACACCGACTGGGGCTGGGGCGTGAATTTCGGGCTGCTTTACGAGATCACCGACGGCATCCGGCTCGGGTTCACCTGGAACTCGCAGGTGGACCTCGACTTCAATGCGTCGGCGGAGTTCTCGAACCTCGCGCCCGGCCTGAACGCCGTACTGAGCAACAGGGGATTGCTGAACTCGAATATCGAGGTCGGGATCAAGGTTCCACAGCAGCTGATGGGCAGCATCTTCGCCCAGGTGAGCGACCGCTGGGCGCTGCTCGGCAGCCTGGGCTGGCAGCAATGGTCGAAGTTCGGACAGGTGCAGCTCGGCATCGAAAATACGACCGATCCTTCAACCACCACGACCGAGCTGGACTTCAAGGACACCTGGCACGTCGCCCTGGGCGCGCAGTACCGGCTGAGCGAGCCTTGGCTGCTCAACTTCGGCATTGCCTACGACTCGGAGTTTCAGGACGGCTCGGACGTCTCGCCGCTGCTGCCCTTGAATTCGGCCTGGCGCTTCGGCGTGGGCGCCCAGCACCAGGCGAGCGAGAGCTTCACCTGGGGCGTGGCGACCGAGTATCTTTACGGCGGAACGCTCGACACCGACATCCAGAGCTCAGCGCCGGCGGCCCTTGGCGGACGCGGCAACCTGGACGGCTCCTACGAGGACGTGTCGACCTTTTTCCTCGCTCTCTATGGCAGCTGGAAGTTTTGAAGTTGCGGCCGCGCCATCAAAGGCCCGGCAATCTGACGCCGACCTGGCCCTGAAAGAGGAGGTGGCTGCCTCTCACAGGAACGGATGGGCACGGCAAGAATGTGAAGGAGGTGGTGGCGATGTAAAGTCGAATCGAGTAGACGCGGCTGCGGCCGCGAAACGAGGCCCCGCCGAGCTTGTCCTCAGGCTTGCCGCGACTCAGGCGGCAAGCCGCAGACGTTGGCGGGATATGAAACCCCTGTCGTTCGACCCGTTGAAACCGGACGTTTATGTCCACAATAAGGAGGCACGAGATGAAAAATGCACATCTCAAGATCGTAAGAAGTTTTTTCTGCGCCATTCTTATCAGCACTTTCCTTGTCGGCTGGCTCATTGCGGCCCCGGCGGCGGCGCAATCCGAGCAACAGCAACTGGTGGACAAGGCCCGCATAACCTTCGAGGGCTTCATGTCCGATTCGAACATGAGCTGGTTGAAGGAGCACCTGAAGGAGGCCAAGGGCATTTTGATCGTTCCGAGTCTGCTCAAGGCCGGTTTTATTTTCGGCGGATCCGGGGGCAGCGGCGTGCTGATCGCCAACGATGAAAAAAAAGGGGAATGGAGTCAGCCGGCGTTCTACACCATCGGTTCGGTCAGTTTCGGGCTGCAGATCGGCGGCGAGGCGGCCGAAGTGATTATGATGATAAGAAACCAGAAGGCCTTGGATAAGCTCCTGACGTCGTCCTTCAAACTCGGCGGCGATACGTCCATCGCGGTGGGGCCGGTCGGCGGCGGGGCCAAGTCGAATGTCATGGCCGACATTTTCTCGTTCTCGCGGTCTCAAGGCGCCTTCGCGGGTCTCGCGCTTGACGGCAGCGTCATTAAAACTCGGGATAAATGGAACGAGGCCTATTACGGCAAGCCGGCCTCGCCGGTGGATATCCTGGTGAAGCATTCGGTCAGCAATCCCGGATCGGCTGAACTCCGCAAGACGGTGGCCGAAGCAGCAAAGAAAAAATAGATGGTTCCTGATCAGGGGCGGGAGGTTAAGGGCGTCGTGAGCAGATTTACGGTCACCTTGAATCTGGTGGTACGGCGCCCCCTCCCCGGCCTGAAAAACTGTTTTCACACGACACCTTTGTGCTCGCCGATCGGCGCGGCCCTGCTCACCGGGTGCAAGCACCACGTGGCCGGAACGGGCATCACGATGGAACTGGCGGCGGGGTATGCGCCGGTTGTCCGCACTTACGAAACACCCGCCCTCTTCGAGGGCGACATCACGGGAGCGGACTTGGAACTGGCATCATGGAAGGGACTGGCCATGTTGCGACGCAAGATCATTCAATGAACAATGCAGGAGAAAAAAGATATGATTGGCGGGGTTTGAATTCTCGACCGACTTGTGCCATAGAAAATATGGTGCCTAACTTGGACTGAGGAGAAGGACACGATGCCAGCCCGTCAGATCGATCTCAACTCGGATGTCGGCGAAAGTTTCGGAAATTACAAGCTCGGACTCGACGAGGAACTCATTCCGCTGATCAGCTCCGCCAACATCGCCTGCGGGTTTCACGCCGGCGACCCGACGGTGCTGCGGCGCACGGTTGTCCTGGCGCGCGACTACGGCGTGGCGGTGGGGGCGCATCCGGGGCTGCCGGACCTGCTGGGCTTCGGCCGCCGCGACATGGCGGTGTCACCGGAAGAGATCCGGGATTACGTCACCTATCAAATCGGCGCCATTCAGGCCTTTGCAGTGGCGGAAGGGGTGCGCCTTCAGCACGTCAAGCCGCACGGCGCGCTTTACACCATGGCGGTCAAAAATCCGGAGATCTGGGAACCCGTCGCGGCCGCAATGGCCGATCTGGACAAGGACCTGATTCTTTTCGTTCTCGGCGGGGCCGATCGCGATGACCTAAAGGCCATGGGCGCACGGCACGGGATTCGGATCGCCTTCGAGTTCTTCGCCGATCGGGCTTACAATCCCGACGGCAGCCTTGTGGCGCGCCAAACGCCCGGTGCGGTCATCAAGGATCACGACCTGGCGGCTGAGCGGGTCCTCCAACTGGCGACCGACGGCAAGGTGACGTGCATCGACGGCAGCGAAATCGCGCTCGAGGCCGATACGATCTGCGTTCACGGCGACAATCCGGCGGCGCTTCAACTGGTCCGGAAAATCAGGGAAACCCTGGGTTCGGCCGGGGTCGATATCCAACCCCCCCAAGCATTTTTGTAATTATGGAATAAGAAGTTCACCGCAGAGGCGCAAATGGCGCAGAGAAGTTTTTTTGGTTTTCAAGCCATAAAAACCTGCGTTCTTTGGCTTGAGCGAAGCGGGCGCTGAACGATGCTGAACACGCAACCGAAATTCCGGGTCATGGGGGACCGGTCCCTGCTGGTCGAATTGGGGGACAGGATCGACCGCGAAGTGAACCGGCGCGTGCGGATGCTCTGCCACCAGGTGAGAGACCGCAAGGTTTGCGGCGTCATCGAATTGATTCCCGGTTATGCCGGGGTGCTCGTCATCTTCGACCCGCTGAAAATTGCACTGGCCGCTCTCAAGACCGTCATCGTGCGGGCGATGGAACCCGGCGTCCCTTTCCATATGCCCGCGCCCCGGACGCTCAGGATTCCGGTGGCGTACGGCGGCGATTTCGGGCCGGATTTGAACTGGTTGGCCGAATACCATCAGTTGACGCCGGATGCGGTCATCCGGTACCATACCGCGATCACGTACCAGGTCTACATGATCGGTTTCACGCCGGGTTTTCCATACCTGGGCGAGGTGCCGGTCGAAATCGCCGCGCCGCGCCGCTCGACGCCGCGCACCCACGTGCCGCGGGGATCGGTGGCCATCGCCCAGCGTCAGACCGGCATCTACCCTGCCGCCAGCCCGGGCGGCTGGCAGGTCATCGGACGCACGCCCATTCGTCTCTTCGATCCCGCGGCTTTTCCGCCCACACCCCTGGAAGCCGGAGATCTCGTCACTTTTTACGCCATCGAGAGGGAGGTCTTCGACGCATGGCAACCGTAGTGGCCCTGGAGGTGAGGGAGGCCGGCGTGCTGACGACGATCCAGGATCGGGGCCGGTTCGGCTTCGGACGCTACGGCGTGGCGCCGGGGGGCGCGCTGGACGGTATCGCCCTGCAAATCGCCAATCTTCTGGTCGACAACCCCGAGGATGAGGCGGTCCTGGAGATCACCCTGCCCGGGTTTTCCGCCATCGTACGGACCGAGGCGGTCGTGGCCGTGACCGGTGCCGACTTCGGCTGGACCATAAACGGCCGGCCGTCGGGGATGTGGCAAAGCCTTCGTCTGCATGCGGGCGATACGATTGCGTTCAAGGAAATGAATTCCGGCTGCCGGGCCTATCTGTCTATCGGCGGCGGTTGGGATGTGCCGGTGCTGATGGGCAGCAAGTCGACAAACCTTTCTTCCGGTTTCGGCGGTTTCGAGGGGCGGCGGCTGCGGAAAGGGGATGTTCTGCCGGCCGCGTCACCGTCGCAGCACCTGCACGCGGCCGGGCGCAGGTTCGACGGAAACGCCGTGCCGGCTTACAGCGGATATTGGGTCATGCGGGTCGTCATGGGGCCCCAGGACGACCATTTCAGCCCGGCGGCGCAGGATCTGTTCTTGAATACCGACTTTCAGGTGTCGCCCCATTCCGACCGCACCGGCGTCCGGCTCGCAGGGGCGAAAATAGCGGCGCCCGAGAGCGCGGCCGAATCGATTCTCTCCGAGGGGGTGATCGCGGGGGCCGTCCAGATTCCGGGCGACGGTCAGCCGATCATCCTGCTGGGGGAAACGGTGAGCGGGGGCTACCGCAAGATCGCGACCGTGATCACGGCCGACCTGCACCGTCTGGGGCAGGTCCTTCCGGGCGACCGGCTTCGCTTCCAGGCCGTCACCCTGCGCGAGGCGCGCGGGGCCCTCCGGCGCCTGGAGGAAACGATCGGCCGGTTGCGGGACAGCCTGTCTATGAGCCGTTAAGGACTCTTGATCCAATGAAAGCGAGTAGTGTCGATTTACGATACAAGATGAACGAGGTCTTAAAGGCGCTCGACCGCAGAGAGAAGGTTACCCTCCTCTACCGCAACAAGGTCAAGGGGACGATTGTGCCCGTAAAACGCGGCCGAATGACCACCGTTGTCGAACATCCCTTTTTCAACATGTGCGCAGAAGAGCCCAGGGCTGTTCATCAACAGATGGAAGCTGTAAGAGGGTTCCGTGTCAACGTTATTTGAGAACGACATTTTCATAACAATAAGCGGTATTGCCGGGCGCCTTGGATCACCCTTCTGATTTGAACCGTTTTAGCCTTGGCTACGTAAAAAACAAGATAGTTCTCGATGATCAGCATTCTGTAGCCAAGTCTTTTTAGACGGTCATCCTTGGGAACCGACCCCATTTCCGGAAAGACGGCCAATTGTGAAATAGTTCCGTCGAGTTTATCAAGCAATGAAACCGCCGCAGCAGGTCGGTCTTTTGCGATGTAGTCGAAAATATTTTCCAGATCACTGACCGCTGTTGACAGAAAAAGAATCTCAAATGTCTTTCTCATTTATTTTTTCTTTGAGTCTCATGAATAGCTCATCATGAGATATTCCTTTTTCACCCGCAGCGTCCAACGCTTCAGCTTCACTGAGTTTTCTATAAAGTTCGAGCATACAGTGCATCCGTTCATAGTGAGCGAGACTCATGACGACCAGGTCACCTTTTCCATTGCGGGTGATGAACACCGGTTGATCCTCACGATGACAGATTTCAGAAATCTCAACAGATCGATTTTGCAAGTCGGATATGGGTCTAATGAATGGCATAATAACCTCCGAACACAATAATGATTAAGTTTACTATACTAACGCATGAAATAAATAAAATCCACTGCTCTATCAAAATGTGGGATCACTGCTGATAAAGACCCGCCAGGACGGGCAGGTAGAGCGACAGGATCGGGAAGAGGGACAGGATCAGGAGCACGGCGACGTCCATCAGAATGAACCAGACGGCCTGGCGGGAAATGGCATCGATGTCGCCGCCGATCAGGTTGGCGGCCGTGAAGAGGTTGACGCCGACCGGCGGGGTGGCCTGGCCGATGGCCAGGGCCGAAATGAAAATGACGCCGTACCACAAAGGGTCGATCTTGAACGCGGCCAGCACGGGGATCAGGATCGGCATCACCAGGTAGGAGATCGAGATGGCGTCGATGATCATTCCCAGGGCCAGCAGCAGCAAATTGACCAGGATGATCATCACCGCGGCGTTGGGCGAAATGCGGATAATGGCCGCGGCCGCCTGATCGATGATGCCGATCACCGATGCGACCCACGAGAAAATGCCGGCAAACACCACGATGAACATGATCACCGAACTCGTGACGCTGGCGTCCACCAGGATGTGAACCATGTCCCGCCACGTCACGGACCGGTAGACCACGATCGCCACGAAGAGGCTGTAGAAAACGGCCACCACCGCCGCTTCGGTCGGCGTGAAGATGCCGGTGTAGATGCCCCCCAGAATGATGACCGGGGTCAGGATCGCCCACAGGGACTGCCTGAAGGCGATCAGGATCTCCCGGGCCGATCCGCGGCTTTCAAGGCCGCGATAGCCGCGTTTGCGCGAAATCAGGTAGGCCACCAGAAGCGTTCCGCCGCCCATGATCAGGCCCGGCAGGATGCCGGCGACGAAAAGCGCGCTGACCGATACCCCGGTAATGTTGCCGTAGATGATGAATGCGATGCTCGGCGGGATGATGATCGACAGGTCCGCGGCATTGGCGATGGTGGCGCCGGCGAAGTGTTTGTCGTAGCCGTGGCGCACCATGGGCGTCAGCAGGATCAGGCCGACCGCCGCGGTTGTCGCCGGCCCCGATCCGGAGAGCGCGCCCCAGAACATGCAGGTCAGCACGGCCACCATGGCCAGCCCGCCGACGGCCTTGCCGACCAGGAGTTCGAAAAAACGGGCGATTTTGGCCGCGAGCCGCGCCTTTTCGAGGATCACGCCCGCCAGGACGAAAAACGGAATGGCGAGCAGGGGAAAAGAGGCGATTCCGTTTAAGAAGTTGACGCCCAGCATGCCGATGCCCAGGTTGAACTGGTAGATGGTGACGACGCCGGCGATCCCAAGGGCCGTTCCAATGGGAACGCCGAGAAACATGAGGACCAGGAAGACCGATCCGAGCAGAAGGGCCTCCATCTATAGGTCCTCGCCGCCATCGAGCCGCGCCAGGCTGCGGGCCGCGTGCCGGTAGATGCCCGTGAAAACAAAAACCGAGAAAAGCGGGACGCCGGCGTAAAAGATCCAGACCGGTATGTCCAGGGCGGCCGAGGTCGCTTGAAACAGCGTCAGTTCATCGTAAATGGCCTGCAGCATGTAGTAGTCGACCAGCAGGAACAAAACCGCGCTCAAGCCGGCCCCGAGCAGAATGGCCGCTTTTTTGAAGCGCGTGGGGAAGATGTTGAAAAGGGTCATCATGCCGAGCTGACTGCCGCGTTCGAAGGCGATTGCCGAGCCCACCACCGTCAGCCACACGAACAAATTGATGGTGATTTCTTCGGTGGCGGCAAACGAGAAGTGAAACAGGTAGCGGCTCAGGACGTTGATGAAGGCGATGGCGGCCATCGTCAAGAGCATCGCGGCCGCCAGCCAGTAATCGATCCGGATGCCCATGATGCGCGGTGTCATCGGGTCGGTTCTCCAATCTTGGTTAGACTGCAGCTGGACACGGAAAAGCCCCTGGACCGCAGGGCCGCGATTCGCAGGGGCTTTTGCTTGCGGGACTACTCGGCCATGTCGGCCTTGGCCTTTTTGTAGATGTCTTCGCCGATCTTCGGGGTCCACGTGTCATAGAGCGATTTCGTGGCCTCGACGAAGGCTTTCCGCTGAGCCTCGGTCAGGTTGGTCACCACCATTCCCTTGCTTTCGACATAAGCCACCGGGTCCGGGATTTCCATGGTGTAGTCGAACTCGTCCTTGAGAATTTTAAGGGCCGTGCCGTCGTCGATGCCGGCGCGCGCCAGGGCGGTTGAAAAACGTCCGGCCTCGATGGCCGCTTCTCTAATGGCCTTCTGGATATCGGTCGGAAAGGCGTCGAATTCCTTTTTACTCCAGTAGATGATCAAGGGATCGATCAGGTAATTCCAGCGGGTGATGTACTTGTGATACTGCCAGATCTGGACCGGAATGCAGACATTGGGCAGCGGGTTTTCCTGGCCGTCGACCACGCCCTGCTGAAAGGCGGAGGTGGCATCGCCCCAGTTCATGTTGACCGGGTCCGCGCCGAGCTGCCGGAAGATGTCGATGAAGATCGGGCTGCCCACGACGCGGAACTTCAGTCCTTTCAGGTCATCGGGCATTTTGATCTCGCGCTTGCTGTTGGTGATCTGCCGGAACCCGTTTTCACTCCAGGCCAGCGGCTCGAGGCCCTTGCTCTGCATGGCGGCGAAAATGGCCTTGCCGGTCTCGCCGCGCTCCAGCCTGTCGACGTTTTCGAAGGTGTTGATAAAAAAGGGCAGGGAGAAGATGTTGCAGGCCTCGATCACCGGCGAGATGTTGATGGTCGACTCCATCGCGCACTCGATGACGCCGTTGGCCACCATCTGGGCGCTCTTCAGCTGGGCGCCCTTGAGCAGCTGGCTGCCCCAGTAAGGTTTGACATTGATCCTGCCGCCGGTTTTCTGGGCCGCCAGCTCCGCAAACTTGGTCGCCCCCATGCCCCAGTAGAAGTTGGGGCCGACATTGACCTGCATCTTGTACTCTTTCTTGAAATCGGCGCCCTGCGCCGCGGGCAGCCATGCGAGGAAGACTACGGCGGCGAGCAACCCGGCCAGCCGGTTTCGTTTTTTTCCGGATTTCATGCTTTTCTCCTTTTTTTGATGTCGATGATGCGGGAAAATAGGCGATCCATACCGAGATCAGGTATGGTAAACCGAGGGTTTAGGATTCAAGGTTCACGGTTGAGCCCTGCCGCCGGCCTGAAACGCGGCCAGCTCGATCGATTTGGGATTTATTTGGCTCCTGGTGCTTGGTATGTGACATTTCCGAATACCTCGCTGCGGTCAATGGGCGGCTCTCGAAAATGGTTGTCATCAAGCAATATTCTCACTACACTGTCAAGTCAAAACTCATCTCCATCCTGCCGGATCTTCATGCTGTCGGAAAATAAAAGGCGGTGGCGATCGTGCTGGTTGCGGTGAAAATTCTGGTCACCATCGTCATCGTGGTGGGGCTCTCGGTCGTGGCGGAACACGTCAGTCCGCGGGTGGCCGGCATCCTGTCGGGCTATCCCCTGGGCGCGGCCATCGCCCTTTTTTTTATCGGGCTCGAAGTCGGCCCGGATTTTGCCGCCGAGAGCGCCGTTTACACGATCGCCGGACTGGTGGGCAGCCTGTGCTTCGTTTATGCGTATCATCAGGCGGTGCTGCACCTTAAACAAGGCACGATTCTTCTGTTCTCGGGCGCTGCCACGCTGGCATATCTCGCGGCCATCGCTATCCTGCAAACGCTCGGCCTTTCAAAAATAACGGCCGTGCTGTTGACGGTCGGCGCCACGCTGGCCTTCGCCTTCGTTTTTCGTCATATCGAAGATTTCCGGATCGAGCGCCCCATCCGGTTGACTTTCCGGGTCCTGCTGCTGCGGGCGGTGCTGGCCTCCGGTGTCATCGTCATGATCACCGGGGCCGCGAAATGGGTCGGTCCGCGCTGGGCCGGTCTTTTTTCGGCCTTCCCGACCACGCTCTTTCCTTTGATGCTGATCGTTCACTTCGGGTACGGCCCGGGACCCGTCAGTACGATCATAAAAAACTTCCCGCGCGGCCTGGGATCGCTGATCCTTTACGCCCTCTGCGTTTCGGTGGTGTACCCGCGCTGCGGGGTCTACTGGGGCACGCTGACGGCGTTTGCTGCGGCCACCGGCTATCTTGCCGTCTATAGCGCGTTGATGGCACGGAAGAAGAAGCACCGGCTTTAAGATAAAGCTTTGGCTATAGCTTGAGATGACGGAGCCTGCGCCGCCTGAAGCGGTGTAAACCTGCCGGTGGCCATAGAGCTGGGGAAAACGGAGCCTCTCAACTGCCTCGGCCGCCCAGTACCGCTTCGACGGCCGTGGCGAGGGCCGCGACGATGTGCTCCAGGTCCTGGCCGGAAGCGATGAAGGGCGGTCCGACGATCATGGCATCCCCGTCGAGGCCGACCAGCCCCGTGGCCTTGTAGAGAAGCACCCCGTCGGCGTAGAGGCGGTCCCAGATCCGTTCCGCAACGTGCTCTTTCCTGGGAAACGGCCTGCGGCTGTCGCGATCGGCGACAAATTCGACGCCCCACAGAAATCCGATCCCGCGGATGTCTCCGACGTGCGGGTGGTTCCCCAGGCGCTCAGACAGCATCTCGCCCAACCGCGGGCCTTCCCGCGCCACCCGCGCTACCAGGTCTTCCCGTTCCAGGATGTCCAGAACCGCGTTGCCGGCCGCGCAGGCCACCTGGTGGTGGGAAAAGGTGCCGCCGTGGACGAAGGCGCCGGAGCCCTGGCAGATGGCGTCGTACCATCGGTCTTGAACGCCCGCGGCCGAAAGGGCGACACTGCCGCCGGCCAGCCCCTTTCCCATGGTTACCAGGTCGGGAACCACATCGAAGTTCTCCGCGGCGAACCAGCGCCCGGTGCGTCCCAGGCCGCAAAGAACCTCGTCGAGGATCAGCAGCACACCGTGGCGATCGCAGATGTCCCGGATTCGGCTCCAGTACCCCGCGGGCGGCACCACCGCCGCGATGGTGGCCCCGCTCACCGTTTCGGCGATAAAGGCCGCAACGGTCGCGGGTCCCAGCTCGACGATCGCCTCCTCCAGGGCCTCGGCGCAGCGCAGACCGCAGGCCGGATGCGTCAGGCCGTAGCTGCACCGGTAGCAGTAAGGGGCCGGGATGTGGTGGCTTTCCGGCAGCATGGGTGCAAAGGGCGTGCGAAAACCGGTGCGGCCGGTGGCCGCCAGGGCGCCCATGGACAGGCCGTGATAGGATTTCCAGCGGGAAATCACGCGGTAGCGCTGGGTGTCGCCTTGCTCCAGATGGATCTGGCGCGCCAGTTTGAGGGCGGTTTCCACGGCTTCCGATCCGGTCGTCATGAAATAGAACCGCTCGATGCCCGGCGGCGCGACGGCGGCCAGGCGGGCGGCCAGCGTCTCCACCGCCTCACCGGTGAACATCGTCGGGTGCACATACGCGCAAGTTCGTAACTGGGCCTCGACCGCCCGCGCGATCTCCGGGCGGCCGTGCCCGACATTGACCACCAGCGGCCCGCCCGAACCGTCGAGAAACCGCCGGCCGCCGGAGGTCGTGATCCAGACACCGGAAGCCTCAGCGGCTGTTTCGAGGTCTTTTGTCAGTTGTCTGCGAAAAACCGCGCCCGGCGGAAAAGACATGGCTCGTCTCCAGTGAGTTCAGTTGAGTCGGTTGAGTCGGTTGGGTCTGTTGGGTCTGTTGGGTCTGTTGGGTCGGTTGGCCCGTTTGCCGGTTCAAGGTCGCTGCCGTGGTACGGGTGATCATTAACCGACGTAGGGGCAGGCCTCGTGCCTGCCCTTTTCGTCGCATGGCCTGCAACTGGTGGAACGCGAACGGTGTTCGGGCTTTCACCAAGAGGTGCCATTACGACATCGTCAATTTAGATGGTGGCATGCTAACCCACCCCTTGTATGAGATTACGCCAAAATGGCACGATTCCTTCTCGATCAGACTGGGGCACCCCGCCCGCCAGCGCCAGGGATAGACCCGCACCCCGCAACTCGCACCCCGCACCCCGCAACTCGAAACCCACAACCCGCAACCCAAAATACATTTACCAGCACATTTTCAGAAATGCAAATCGCCAGTGGGGCGACCGTCATGACCCCCCGTGGAAACCATTATCAGGCGTCATAATGCCCGCTGACGGATCTGGCTGTTTACAATCGAAAAAAAAAGTGATTAATCATAACCATAAACAACCGGAGGAAAACACCCCGGACACTATTTTACGGGGCGGTGTCTTTCCGCCATGTTCTCTCACACCATCATGAAAAAAGGAGGAAAGAGTATGACGAAGCGCCACAAGATTCTGTCTGTCATCGTTCTCGTTCTGTTTGCCGGCCTGGTGGCGGTTCCCGGCTGCCTGGCGGCCAAACAATTCTTTGCCATCGCCACCGGCGGCACCGGCGGCACCTACTATCCGCTGGGCGGCGTGCTGGCCCAGGCGTTGACCACCAAGGTGCCCGACGTGATCGTCACGGCCCAGTCGGGCAACGCGTCCACCGCCAACCTCAACCTGATCCGCTCGCACAGCATCGAGTCGGCCTTCGTCCAGAACAACACCGCCTACCAGGCCTACAAGGGGCTGGATCAGTTCGAGAACCAACCGGTCAAGAACGTGCGCGGCATCGCCTCGCTGTATCCGGAAGTCATCCAGATCGTGACCCGCAAGGAGGCCGGCATCAAGACGATTAAAGACCTCAAGGGCAAAAGCGTCATCCCCGGCGACCGCGGCAGCGGCACGGCCGTCGATGCCGAAAACATCCTCAAGCAGGCCGGCATGAGCTTTTCCGACTTCGGTTCGCTGGACTGGCTGAGCTTTGCCGGCATTTCGCAGCGCATGCAGGACAACCAGGCCGACGCCGGCTTCATCACGGCCGGCATCCCCACCTCCTCGGTCATGGAACTGGTCTCCAGCACGCCGATCACCATCCTGAGCCTCGACGACGCCCTGATCAAGAAAGTCACCGACGCCTACCCGTTCTACACCAAGGTCACCATTCCGCCCAACACCTACGCCGATCAAAGCGCACCGGTCGAGACCGTGGCCGTCATGGCGCAGTGGGTCTGTGACGCCGATGTCGATGCCGAACTGATCTACACCCTGACCAAAGCCTTGTGGGAGCCCGGCTTCCACGTGCTGCGCACAAAAGACGGCAAGCCCGAACCGGCCCCGGCCGGCGCCGAAATCATGGCCCAGGCCCATGAGAAGGGCAAGGATGTCACCCTCAAAACGGCCTTGAGCGGCATGGCCATTCCCCTGCACCCCGGTGCCGAACGCTATTACCGCGAAAAGGGCATGATCAAGTAGAGACGGACATACGGGAGTCCCTATTATCGACCCTGACAGGCGCCGGGGACTGCCCGCGGCCCTGCCAGGGTTCATAAGAGGAGTCATATTGTCATGCGCCGTCGCGGGCTGATCGCCGGGGCATTTCTGCTTATGGTCACAGCGGTGGCGGCTGCCTGGCCGCTGCACGCCCTTTTGATCGAGACGATGCCCGCCGGCCGGCCGGTGTTCGTCGAACGGGTGGCGCCCGGCCAACGGCTGTCGATCGGCTTCCTGCATTCGGTCGAAAACTGCCGCATTTGGGATCATCTGACCATCGGACCGGCCTATGAAATGGTGGTGACGGCGACCGAATTCTCCGAAAGCCGGACCGGACTGCCTTACGCCGCGTTCGGCGAGGAGGTCTTCGAGCGGCGGGGCGACGGTTTTGTGATCCGAAACATGCACCGCCTGGTGCCCGACATGTATCAATGGGTGGATGCCCGCTACGAAAATACGCTGCGCATCGGCGAGCGGCGGGAGATCGCGCTGGCTTCCCTGGCCGGTGCGGCGCTGCTGCACATCGCCGTGGTTGAAATGCCGGCGGTGAAATATGCCTGGCTGCACGGGAGTTTTTGACATGGAACACACAGAGCCCATCGCCTCTCCGGTTGACCTCAAGGAGGATTTGGACGAGCTGTCCAAATACGATCCGGAACTTCGTTTCCGCAAGGCCACCGGGATCACGCTGAAGCTGACCTTCTACATGACGCTGATCCTCTCGCTGTTCCACATCTACACCGCCGGGTTCGGTGTATTGCAGGAATGGCGCCACCGGGCCTTTCACCTGGCCTTCGTGCTCCCGCTGGTGTTTTTCCTGTATTCCAGCCGCAAAGAGGTGGAAACGCTACCCAAGCACTTTTACTACGACATCTTCCATGCAGCGGTCGGGGCCATGCTCTCGGCCGCCATGTTCCGGGAGCTGCTGGCGTTGACCCCGGCCCTGACCCTGGGCTGGGCCGCGGCCTCGTTCGCCCTGGTCTTTTATTTCAAACGCCGCTGCCTGTGGAGCCACCCGGCGCTGGCCTATCCGGATTTCGTTCTTTTCACCGCGATGCTGGCCGGACTGGCCTACGCCGCCGTCAAACTGACCCATGTCATCGACTTCGCGACGGTTTTTCACGATCCCAACAAGACCCTGATTTTCTGGAGCCTGTTTCTTTTCGTCACCTGCCTGTCGATCACACTGCTTTTCGTTCTCCAATGGCTGCGCGCCGTCATGGGGATCTTTTCAGGCTCGTTCGGCTACCATATGGACGATGTCCCGTATTTCGATGTGCTCTTCGCCGTGCTTTCCTCCCTCGTTTCGGTCTTTATTTTCATCGAATTCAACGCGCTGGTCTTCCGGGCGGGGATGCCGGCCCACGTGGACCTGGTCATGGGGGCGCTGGCGATCCTGATGGTGCTCGAGGGCACCCGGCGCAGCATCGGGGCACCGCTGGCCATCATCGCCGTCATCGTTCTGGTCAACTGCTACCTGGGTCCGTACTTTCTGGAAATTCCCGGCCTCAGCTTCTTCGCGCACCGCGGCTATTCGGTCGAGCGGATCATCGAGCACATGTACCTGGGCACCGAGGGGATCTACGGCATCCCCTTGGGCGTGGTGGCGACCTTCGTGTTTCACTTCGTGCTCTTCGGCATATTCATTTCCAAGACCGGTCTGGGGCAGCTGTTCATCGATCTGGCCCTGGCGCTGGCGGGCGGGACGATCGGCGGGCCGGCCAAGGTGGCGGTCATCTCCTCGGGCTTTCTGGGGTCCATCAGCGGCAGCTCCATTGCCAACACCGTGACCACCGGCGCATTCACCATTCCCCTGATGAAAAAAGTCGGCTATGACCCGACCTTCGCCGGCGCTGTCGAAGCCGCGGCCTCGACCGGCGGGCAGCTCATGCCGCCCATCATGGGCGCGGCCGCCTTCATCATGGCCGAATTTTTAGGAATTCCTTACATCAAGATCGCCACCTGCGCCATCATTCCCTCCTTCCTGCACTTTTTCGCCGTGGGGACGATGGTCCACTTCGAAGCCCTCAAGCAGGGCCTGCTGGGGCTGCCGCGCGAGTCCCTGCCGCGGGTCGGGAAGGTGTTCCGCGAACGGGGACTGCTGGTGACGCCGCTGGTGGTGATCGTCTACCTGCTGATCTCCGGTTCGAGCCCCTTTCTGGCCGCCTACTGGGGCATCATTTATTCGGTGTCGATCGGCCAGATCCACAGGCGCTCGCTGCCGCTGCTGGTGACCATTTTCCTGAGCATACCCTGCGTGCTGTTCTGGTTCAACCCGCTGACCTTCGGCGCTTCGACCATGGTCCCGTGGGTGGTGGCAGGAGGCGCCGCCCTGGCCTGGCTGTATCCCCGCTCCGAACGCCGCGGCTGGCTGTTCGGTGCCGGCACGAGCGGCCTCCTGGCCGGCCTGTTGCTGGCCGGCGTCGATCCTTTCCTGGCGGCTTTTTCCACCAACATGGCGGTCATTGTCGCGGGCATCACCTACAAGGAAAGCAAGATGGGGTTCCGGGACATCCTGGACACCCTGGAGTGGGGCACCAAAAACGCCCTGGCGATCGGCGCCGCCTGTGCCACGGTCGGCTTCATCGTCGGGGCCACCACCTTGACCGGCCTGGGACTGAAGTTCGCCTCGGCGGTCATCGAGCTGGCTTCCGGGGTGGCGGTCTTCGTTCACAACCTCGACTTTATGAACCTGACGACCCTCGACGGCACGACGCTGTTTTTCACCCTGGTCTTCACGGCGATCAGCTGTTTTATCCTGGGTATGGGGATTCCCACCACGGCGCAGTACATCATCGCCTCGATGATTGCCGCGCCCGCCCTGCTGCAGTGGGGCATCCATCCCCTGATCAGCCACATGTTCGTCCTGTTCTATGCCGTTCTGGCCGACGTGACGCCCCCGGTGGCTCTGGCGGCCTATGCCGCTTCGGGTATCTCGGGTGGAGATCCCTTCAAGTGCGGTTTTACCGCGTTCGCTCTTTCCTCGGCCAAGCTCTACGTGCCCTTTGCTTTCGTCTACTCGCCGATCATTCTTTGGCTGCCGAAAATACTCGATCCCACGGCCAGCTTCGACGTTGTCGAGTTCATCTCCGTTTTCGCCACCATCGTGCTGGGCGTGGTTTTTCTGGGCTCGACCATCATCGGATATTTCAAGGCCAAATCGACGGGAGCTGAGCGTGTGATGACAGGTGTCGCGGCCCTTTGCATGCTGGTGCACGAGCTTTTTTCCTCTCTCGTTGGCCTGGCCATCATGATCGTCATATTCATTTTGCAGCGTAACCGTGCCCGTCGACTCGCTCCGGAGTTGGTGAAGGTTGAAAAATGACTCCGACACTGCTGCGTCGACTGCGATGATTACAGGAGCCTTTATGGCCGCCGTTAAAGAAGACTTGATTGCCCTGTACCGGACCATGGTCACCATCCGGCAGTTCGAAACCCGGGCCGGCGAACTGTTCGCCGCGGGCAAACTCCCGGGTTTCATCCATCTGTCGCTGGGCCAGGAGGCCTCGGCGGTCGGGGTCTGCTCCTGCCTGCGCGCCGATGACTACCTGACGACCACCCACCGCGGCCACGGCCACATCATCGCCAAGGGCGCCGATCTGAAGAAAATGATGGCCGAACTCTTCGGCCGGCAGACCGGTTACTGCAAGGGCAAGGGCGGATCGATGCACATCGCCGATTTTTCCCTCGGCATCCTGGGCGCCAACGGCGTGGTGGCCGGCGGGCTGCCGATCATTGCCGGCGCCGGTTTTTCGATCCGGATGCGCCGGACCGACCAGGTGGCGGTCTGTTTCTTCGGCGACGGCGCCGCCAACCGCGGCCCCGTGCACGAGGTGATGAACCTGGCCGCGGTCTGGAAGCTGCCGGTGGTCTTCGTCGTCGAAAACAACCAGTTTGCCTCGACCACCGCGCACCGCGACGCCTGTGCGGTCGAGGACATCAGCCTGCGGGCCGCCGGCTACGCCATGCCCGGCACGACCGTGGACGGCAACGATCTGCTGCAGGTCCGGCAAGCGGCTGAAACCGCCGTGGCCAGGGCCCGCCGGGGCGACGGGCCGAGCCTGCTCGAAAACAGGACCTATCGCATCCGGGGTCATTTCGAGGGCGACCCGCAGAAGTATCGCCGGCCGGCGGACGTGGAGGCATGGCAAAACGACAACGATCCGGTCGCGCGCTTCGGCCACTTTCTCATTAGCGAAAAAATGCTGACCGCCGAGATGGAAAAAGAGATCTGGGACGCGGTGGCCATCGAATTGACTGCCGCGGTGGAATTCGCCGAACACAGCTCGTGGCCCGACCCCGGGCAGGCGCTCGAAGACCTGCTGGTGTAGCCGTGAGGCAAGGGAAAAGAAAACCATGACAGAGCGCATCATGACCTGCTCGGCCGCCCTGGCCGAAGCCCTGAACGAGGAGATGGCCCGCGATCCGTCGGTGTTTATATTAGGGGAGGACCTCAAGGCGCACGCCGGAATTTTCGGCCAGTTCAAGGGTATACCGGAAAATTTTCCGGATCGCATCATCGACACGCCCATCAGCGAGTCGGCCATCGCCGGCGTCGGCCTCGGGGCGGCTTTGACCGGCATGCGGCCGGTGGTGGACCTGCACTTTTCCGATTTCGTCACCTGCTGCATGGACGAGATCGTCAACCAGACCGCCAAGATCCGTTACATGCTCGGCGGCCAGGTGCGGGTGCCGCTGGTCGTCTGGTGCCCGGACGGCGGAGGATTGCGGGCCGCCGCCCAGCACTCCCAGTCCCTCGAGGCCTGGTTCGTGCACACGCCGGGCGTGAAGGTGGTGGTTCCCAGCGAGCCCGCCGACGTCAAGGGCCTGATCACGGCGGCCATCCGCGACGATAACCCGGTCATGTTTTTTCAGCACAAGAAGCTCTTTGCAAAAGAGGGTCCGGTACCCGCCGGCGAGTATGTCATCGAACTGGGACGGGCCGCGGTGAAGCGGCCGGGAACCGATGTGACGCTGATCGGATACGGCGCCGGCTTTTACCTGTGCCGGCAGGCGGCCGAAGACCTCGCGGAGGTGGGGATCGCGGCCGAGGTCGTCGACCTGCGAACCCTCAAGCCGCTGGACATGGGGACGGTGGCGGCATCGATCAGGAAAACCCGGCGGGCGGTGATCGTTCACGAGGCCTGCCGGACCGGCGGCTTCGGGGCCGAGCTGGCCGCGCGGATCCAGGAGGACCTGTTCGACGTTCTGGCGGCGCCGGTCAAACGGGTCGCCGCGCGGGACGTCCCGATGCCCTTTTCACCGCCCCTGGAGGATTTCGTCCTGCCCCAGGCCGCCGACGTGGTAGCGGCGGTTCGGGAGTTGCAGAAACGGCAGCGCAAGTAGAGGCTTGGAATATTCCCCCCTCCCCCAGCCCCTCCCGCGAGGGGAGGAGAGTTTTTGGTTTTTGGCTGTGTTTTCGGTCGTTGGCAGTATACACTACAGCCGCCTCCATGGCTTTGCTCAAGCTTTTATCTTAAAGCCAAAACGCTTCCGGTGGGCTTACAAACCGGTGACGGTATGGGGGGACCCGAAATAACCATGACGATTTCAGTCCACTCAAAACGGTTTCGTTTTCTTCTACTGCTTGGCGCACTCCTGGTCCATCCATGGCTTCAGATCGATGCGGCCGCGGAAACCACGCTGCGCTGCGCCGGCGGCCTGGTTTCGGTGGGCGACACCACGGAGATGGTGCTTGCGATCTGCGGCGCGCCCACCACGGAGTCCAATTGGGAAGAAGGGCACAACACCTTTACTTCCCAGATCTTCGACTACGAGAAAGAGCGCTACCAACTCCCCAAGCTGATCAAGGGGCCGATCCGGATGGCAGTCTGGACATACGACTTCGGTTCCAACAAATTCATCCGGACCCTGCACTTCGAAAACGAGCGTCTGATCCGGATCGAAACCGGGGAAAAAGGCCGTAACTAATCTTCCAACCAGCAGCCGGAAGGGTGATCCGCATGGCGATTGGGCCGCAAAGCCCCACAAGGGAATCCGCCCCGCCGCTCAGGTTTTCGTTGGCGGCGAACTACGATCCGGAACTGGTGCCGGCACTGGCGGCGTATCCGGTCGACGAGGTTTACGGCAAGCTGCCGGCCGACGGCGTCAGCGGCGGCCGGCCGCGCTACCTGGCGACCCCGCTCTCGCCGGCACGTCTCGGGCGGTACATCACGCTGCTCGAAAGACACGGCATCGCCTTCAATTACCTGTTGAACGGCGCCTGTTTCGGCAACCGGGAATGGACCCGCGCCTGGCAAAAACAGGTGACGGCTCTTTTGGAACGGCTGGGCGCCATGGGCGTAGGGCGGCTGACCGTGTCGACCCCGTTTCTGCTGGAGCTGGTCAAGCGCCGCTTCCCGGAGTTCAAGGTGCGGGTTGGGATCTACGCCCAGGTCGACACCCCGCGGCGCGCCCGTTTTTGGGAAGACCTCGGTGCGGATGCCATCACGCTCGAGAGCTTTTCGGTCAACCGCAACTTCAGCCGTCTGGCGGCTATCCGCCGCGCGGTCCGCTGCGATCTGCAGCTCATCGCCAACCATGTCTGCCTGCCGAACTGCCCGCTGCAGGTCTATCACCAGAACGGCTTTGCGCATGCCTCCGACGACACCGGCACGCTGTTTATCGACTACTGCTTTCTGCGCTGCTCGCGGACGCGCCTGGCCGATCCGTCGCAGTTCATCAAGGCGGCCTGGATCCGGCCCGAGGACCTGGCGGCCTACGAGGCGCTGGGGTACACGACCTTCAAGCTGCTGGAACGCGGGATTCCATCGTCGGAACTCCTGCGGCGCGTCCGCGCCTACAGCGAGCGGCGCTTCAGCGGCAACCTGGCCGACCTGCTGCTCTCGTACGGATTCAAGGAGACCATCCGCAAGGAATCTTTCTGGACGCTGCGCCATTTCTGGAAACCGCGGCAGGTGAGATCGCTGCGGCTGACGCCGCTGCGCGACCTGGCGCGGCTGCAGGGCCTGCTGGTCCCGCTGCCGGAAAATCCGATCCGGCTCGAGGCGCGCCGGATACCGGAGAACTTCCTGGAGGGCTTTCGCAACCGGGACTGCGCGGCCATGGATTGCCGGGCGTGTGGGTATTGCGAGGAAATCGCCGCGCGGGCCGTTTCGGTCGCGCCCGACTACCGCACGGCCGTGTTGAAAAAGTACGCGGAAATCGACGCGGCGATGGTCACAGGAGCGCTGTGGGATGCTTGAGGAGCGGTCCACGGCAGCCGAGCTTCTCGACCGCTTCGACTGTGATGCGGCCCTGGCCGCCGCCAGCTACCGTTTCATGGAAATCGTCAACCGGTATTTCGGCGGCATCCGTCAGGTCCGGCTTTTTCTCGCCGGCGCCGCGGCCGGGAACCTGGGCGGCAATCCCCTGCGCATCCTGGATATCGGCTCCGGCAGCTGCGACATCCCGCTGGCGGTGAGCCGGTGGGCCGAAAGCCGCGGACTTTGTCTGCAGTTCACCTGCCTTGAAACGGGCCGGCACGCGGCCGCCATGGCACGCCGAAAAATCGCCCGGGCGCGCGATCCCGCGGTGCAGCTGCTGCAGCAGGACATTTTCTGCCACCAACCGACCGAACCCTACGACTATGCCGTGGCCTCCATGTGCTTCCACCATTTCAGCGATGCCCGCATCGTTTCCCTGTTGCGGAGGCTGCGCGGGTTCGTGCGCCGCGGCGTGCTGATCAACGATCTGCGGCGTTCGCAGGGCGCGCTGCTGGCGGCCGGGCTGCTGTCGGCCGCCAGCCCGGCCGGCGTGCGGCACGACGCCTTGCAGTCCATCCGGCGCGGCTTCAAGGTCGGCGAACTGGCCGTCTTGCTGCGTCAGGTAGAGGGCGCCGCGGTCTCGGTCAAACCGGCACCCTGGTTTCGGGTCGTGGCGCAGGTTTGCTTCCGGGCGGAAGAAACCGCATGAAGATACTTATGAGGGGCCTTGGCACCGCCACGCCGCCGCTGTATGCCACCCAGGCCGCGGCCTACGATTTTTTCACCACGCATCTTGACCTGACTGCGGCCCAAAAGGATCTCTACCGCCGGATTCTGCTGGGCGGCAAGATCAAGGGCCGCTTTCTCGGGCTGGATCTCGAAACAGACATCCTGGTCACCGATCCCGATCGGCTGCTGACCCGCTTTCTGAAGTTCGGACGCGCCACGGCCGTCGCCGCCGCGCGCCGCGCACTGGCCGATGCCGGCGTGGAGGCCGCCCGCATATCCGGCCTGATCGTCAACACCTGCACCGGCTATCTTTGTCCCGGGCTGTCGTCGTATGTCGCGGCTGATTTAGGGCTCGGCCCTTCGATCAGGGTCCTGGACCTGATGGGAATGGGGTGCGGCGCCGCAGTTCCGAATCTGGAAGCCGCCGCCGGCATGCTGGCCAGAAACGGGTCGGGGCCGGTCCTGAGCATCGCCGTGGAAATCTGCTCGGCCACGATCTTTCCCGACCACGATCCGGAGCTGATCCTGAGCAATTCCATCTTCGGGGACGGCGCCGCGGCCGCCGTGCTCGACCGCGTTCCGGACGACCATCCCGGCGGCCTGGCGTACATCACGGACTTCGCCGCGGGCCTGTGGCCCCAGTACCGCGAAGACCTGCGCTACCGGACGGAAAACGGCCGCCTGCGAAACCAGCTCAGCCGGCGGGTGCCGGTCATCGGCGCGCGGATCGTGGCGGAAGTCTCGGCGCGCCTGCTGGCCCGGCACGGCCTTGGCCATGATGACATCGACTGGTGGGCGGTTCACCCGGGCGGCACGCTCGTACTGGTCCAGGTCGCCAAGAAACTCGCCCTGCGCCCCGATGTCCTGCGGTTTTCGCACGAGATCTTCGAGAACTACGGCAACATGTCCTCGCCCTCCGTGCTTTTCGTCCTGCGCCGGATCCTGGACGGCGGCCGGCCGCGGCCGGGTCAAAAGGGCCTGCTCCTGGCCTTCGGCGCCGGCTTCTCCGCCTTCGGGGCGCTCCTGGAATTCGGGTCGCCCGGATGACAGGCCGTCCCTGGCGCGACGCCGCTGGCCGCTGCCATTCGGCCAGGTATTGTCCGGCCCCCATCATATTGCCTCTCCATGATCTTATGAGGCATTTCCGGTTGTCCAATTCACCACATTGTATTGGTCGATAGACAGGGTCGCATCCCGCCCGAACGGCGCGGCGCAGTTTTCGTCCGCCGCAGCCGGAAACCCGCTGCGGCCGGCAGTCCAACGGAAAAAAGACCCGTCATGGATGGCCACGATCTTATTCCGCCCGCAGGGCTTCGATCGGATCGAGGTTGGCGGCCCGCACGGCCGGCAGGACCCCGGCGGCCAGGCCGATGGCGGCCGCCAGCAGTTCGGCCAGGACCACGTAGGACCAGGGGGTGTGGGTGGGAAGGGCCGGAACCAGGACCCCCAGCAGCCAGGCGCCGCCGGTGCCGATCACCAGTCCCGCCAGCCCGCCGATGCCGGCCAGCACGACGGCCTCGGCGATGAAGAGGGCCAGGATCTGCCGCCGGCCGGCACCCAGGGCCCGCAGCAGCCCGACTTCGGACGTGCGATCGTTGACGGCGATGATCATGATGGTCAAAATGCCCACCCCGCCCACCAGCAGAGAAATTCCGCCCACCGCGCCCACCGCCAGGGTCAGGATGTTCAAAATGGAACCGAGCACGTCGAGCATCTGCTCCTGGGTCGTGATGGTGAAGTCTTCCGATCCGTGACGCGCAACGAGCAGTTTGCGGGCGCGCTCGGCCACCTTGCGCGCTTCGGCGCCGGCGGCATAGAGCAGATCGATTTCCATCAGGCTCTCGCGATTGAACAGGGACAGGGCGCGCGCCGCGGGGATGTAGACCGCGTCATCCAGGTCGAAGCCCAACATCTGCCCCTTGGACTCCATCACGCCGATGACCCGGTATCTTTCGCCGCCGATCCGCACGCGCTGCCCCAGCGGGTTGGCGGTGCCGAACAGCTCCCGGCGGACCTTGCTGCCCAGCACCACCAGGGCGCGCGGCGCGCGCGGGTCGTCGGGTGGCAGGAACCGGCCGCCGGCGACCGCGATGCGCCAGACCTCGGGTGCTTCCGGACCGACGCCGAAGATGTAGGTCCGGCGGCTGCGCTTCCCGAACTCCACCGGGGCGTTGCCCTGCACGACCGGCACGGCCGACGTCACTTCCGGGAGTCGTTTTACCGCTGCGGCATCGTCGATCGTCAGCGGGCGCACGTTGCTGATGATGGCGCCGGAAATGCCGACCGTCGTGGTTTTGCCGGGCGTGATGCCGATCAGGTTGGTGCCGAACTGTGTGAATTCGCTCAGCACGAACCGGTGAACCCCTTCGCCTAAAGAGGTGAGCAGCACCACCGCCGCCACGCCCACGGCGATCCCCAGGGCGGTCAGAAAGCTGCGCATCCGGTGGCTGAAAACGGCCCCGAGCGCCAGCCGGATGAGATCGGCGATGGTCATGCCGGTCATCTCCTCGAGAGGGCCTGGACGGGTTCGAGGTCGGCGGCCCGGCGCGCGGGCAGAACGCCGAACAAAAGGCCGGCGCACAGCCCGACGGCGATGGCGGCCATCAGCGCCCACCACTGAACCGTCACCGGGAAGTCGGGATAAAAGCGCCGGGCGGCCCAGGTGCCGATCACGGCCAGCACGACGCCCAGCAAGGAACCGATCAGGGAGAGAACGGCCGATTCGGAGAGAAACAGACGCAGGATCTGGCCGCGGGGTGAGCCGATCGCCTTGAGAAGTCCGATTTCGGTTTTCCGCTGCGACACCGAGACCAGCATCACGTTCATGATCAGGATGCCCGCGACGGCCAGGCTGATGGCGGCGATGCCCCCGACGGTCAGCGTCAGGGCGGTGAATATCCGGTCGAAGGTCTTCAGCAGGGCGTCCTGGGTGATGACGGTCACATCGTCCTCGCCGTCGTGGCGGTCCGCAATGATTTTCAGGATGGCTTGTTTGGCCCGCGGCACGGCCATGCGCCCGCCGGCCTGGACCATGATCCGGAAGAGGGAAGAGGTGTTAAAGAGCATCTGCGCCGATGCCACCGGGACGAGGGCGATGTCGCTCATGTCCATGCCGAGGCTCTGGCCCTTGGGGGCCAGCACGCCGATCACGCGAAACCGCCGGCCGCCGATGCGCACCCATTGCCCCAGCGGCGACAGGTTGCCGAAGAGTTCGCTCTTGATCTTGGACCCCAGCACGCAGACGGCGGAGCCGCGCGCGGGGTTGCCGGCCGGCAGAAAACGGCCCTGGGCCATCGACAGCGACCGGATCTCGGCCAACTCGGCCGTGGAGCCCATGATGGTCGTCTCCCTCTCGCGCTGCTGCCAGGACACCGGCGCGCTGCCCACGGCGATCGGGGCCATGCGCCGGATGGCCGCACTGCGCTTGAGCGCCAGGGCGTCTTCGAGCGTCAGGTCGCGCGGGGTTTCGCCCATCAGGGGCGGCGGCCCGCCGGTCGTTTCGGACCGGCCCGGGATGACGATCAGAAGGTGAGTTCCCAGGGAGGTGAACTCGCGCGTGACATAGAGGCGGGCGCCCTCGCCCAGGGCGGTCAGCAGGATGACCGCCCCCACGCCGATGGCCATCGCCAGCAGGGTGAGAAGGGTGCGGGCCGGATAGCCGGCCGCCGCCCGAAAACTGAATCGCAAAACGTCGAAGGTTTTCACGCCGGTTTTCCGGAATCCGATCCGATGTGGCCGTCGAGCATCCGCAGGCGCCTTGCCGCGCGCCGGCCGAGTTCGGGATCGTGGGTGACCATGATCAGGGTTTTGCCTTCCTGGTTGAGGTCCTCCAGGATTCGGATGACCTCGCTGCCGGCGGTCCGGTCGAGGTTGCCGGTCGGCTCGTCGGCCAGGATGATGCCGGGGCGCATGATGGTGGCGCGGGCAATGGCCACCCGCTGACGCTGTCCGCCGGAGAGCTGGTCCGGGCGGTGCCGGGCGCGGTCGGCGATTCCCAGGGCCTCGAGGGCCTGGCGCAGGCGTTTTTTCCTTTGCGCGGGCGGGACGCCGGCCAGAATCAGGGGCAATTCTATGTTTTCGGCGGCGGTCAGGCGCGGCACGAGGTGGAAGAACTGAAAAACGAAGCCGATTTTGTGCCGGCGGACGGCCGCCTGCTGCGCGTCGCTCAGGTCGGTGGCGGTCACCTCGTCCAGCCGGTAGGTGCCGTTGTCCGGGCGGTCCAGCAGGCCGATGATGTTCAGCAGCGTGGACTTTCCCGACCCCGATGGGCCCATGACGGACAGGTATTCGCCGTCACGCACCGCGAGGTCGACCCGATTCAAGGCCAGCACGGCCTCGGTGCCGACCTGGAACGTGCGGCCGATGCCGGTCAGCTCGATCAAGGGGTTTCCTTCACGACGACGGCCGGCGCCTTGTCGGTGATGCCGGACCGGTCCGCGTTGACCACCACCTGTTCACCCGGCTCGAGGCCGGAAGTGACTTCGGTGACGTCCCAGTTCGACAGCCCGACTTTGATCTCACGCTCCCGGATGACGTTCCGGTCCGGCAAAAAAACGAAAACGCGCTTGCCGTCCAGGATGGCATGGGTCGGTATCCGCAGCGTGTCCGTTCGGGCCTCCAGGACGATTTCCACATCGGCGCTGTATCCGGCCAGAAGAAGTTTGAAATCCTCCGGCCGGCTGAATTCGACTTCCACATCGACGGTGCGGGCCTGCTTTTCGCGGTCCAGCACGAAGGGCGCGATGCGGCGGACCCGACCGTCAAAGCGCCGGTCGCCGAATGCATCGAGGCTGATCCGGGCCGGCAGGCCGACGGTGACCGCGGCGGCATCGACCTCGTCGATCGGCGCCGTCACGTAGAAACAGCTCACGTCCACGATGTCGACCGCCGGCGGCGTCGGAATGCCGATCGGCGAGGGTGTGACGAACTCGCTCAACTCGCCGTTGATCTGGGCGATGATGCCGTCAAACGGCGCCCGCAGGCGGGTGCGGTCCAGGTTCGCCTGCGCCACGCCCACCCCGGCCCGGCTGGTCTTTACCGCCTCACGGGCGGCCGCACAGTCGGCCTGCAGGGATTCGGCCCGGCTTATCGTCCGGTCGGCCTGCTCTTCGGAGGCCGAGCCCGAGCGGCGCAGCTTGACCTGGCGGTCGGCTTCGCGCCGGGCGACATCGGACTGGAGGCAGGCGGAGGTCGCCCGCGCTTCGGCCGCGACGGCCTCGCTTTCGGCCAGCGCGCTTTGGGCCGCCAGGTCCTCGTTCCACAATTCCAGCAGAAGCTGGCCGGCGGTGACGCGGTCGCCTTCCCTGACCGGCAATTTGGCGATCTGCCCGCCGATGCTCGGGGAGAGCTTGGCGCGGCGGCAGGCCTCGACCGTGCCGGCGCGCGTGTTGGCGACAATTTTTTCCACCGGGCCGCTCTCGACCGTCCGCAGGACGACCGCCACCGGCTCCGGGCGCGTGACGTGCCAGATGATGCCGGCGATGACGGCTGCGGCGATTGCGGGAAGCGACCAGTGCAGCGTTTTTCGAAGGGTGCGGTTCAAGATCGCGTCAGAATGCCACAGATCGGTTCAAATGTGAAGCGGGTTCGAATCAGGATGAAGCAAGCGCGGCGGAGGGGGGATAGCCGGCGGGCGCCGCCGGCATCCGGGTGCGGGTCGACGTGTTTTTCAGTGGATCATGCGGGGCAGAAAGCGGGTCAGCGCCAGCAGCCACCCGGGAAAGACGCCGAAGAGGATCGTGCCGGCCAGGCAGAGGCCCAGGCTCACGCGGCAGGCCGGCCCGCCCGGCACGGCCGCGGTGTTCGGCGGCGGCGGATGCATATAGAGCTGGGCCGCCACGGCCACGTAGTAGTAAAGCGCCACGGTCATGTTGACGACGGCGACCACGGCCAGCCAGGTCAGCCCGCCTTGCATGGCGGCGGTCAAAAGCAGGATCTTGCCGGCGAAACCGGCCAGGGGCGGGATGCCGGCCAGGGACAGCAGGCAGAGGCACAGCACCGCCGCCAGCCAGGGGTTCAGGCGCCCCAGGCCCCGCAGCGCGGTCAGGCTGTCGGTTCCCAGCGCGCGCTCCAGCTGGGCGGTCGCGGCAAAGGCGCCCAGGTTCATGAAGAGGTAGGCGGCCAGGTAAAACCCGGCCGCATCCAGGGCGCCGCCGCCCTGCGCCGCCACGGCCACCGCCATGAGGACATAACCGGCCTGGGCGATGCTCGAATAGGCCAGCAGGCGCTTCAGCCGCTTCTGCCGCAGCGCGGCCAGGTTGCCCAGGACCATGGTGACCACGGCCAGCACGGCCATCGCGATCGGCCAGCCGGGCAGGCCGCCCGGGAAGAGCGACAGGAACAGGCGCAGCAAACCGGCAAACCCCGCCACCTTCGGCACCACGGAGAGAAAACCGGCCACCGGCGCCGTGGTCCCCTGGTAGACGTCGGGCGCCCAGAAGTGAAACGGCACCACCGTCATCTCGAAGGCATAGCCGATCAGGATGAGTCCCAGCGACAGGGCGATCCAGAGGCCGACGGTATCCGGGTGGAGGCCGGCACCGATTCGGGTCAGGTTCAGGCTGCCGGTCAGGCCGTAGAGAAACGTGAGCCCGTAGGCCATGATCGCCAGGGCCGCGGCCGCATAGATGAAATACTTGAAGGTGGCCTCGTTGGACAGCGGCTGGCCGCGCACCAGGCCGACCAGCAGGTAGGAGGCCAGGCTCAGCATCTGCAGGAAAAGAACGATCAGTCCCAGGTCCAGGCTCGCGGTCAGCCCCATGCCGCCGAGCGTCGCAAAAAGAACCGCCGGCGGGGCATGCGCGATCAGCGGGTGGCCCTTGAAGTATCCCAGCAGGATCGAGAGGCTCACCAGGGCGCCGGCCTCGAGCATCAGTTTGAAGACGGCGCCGAAACCGTCGACGGCATAGGTGCCGCAAAAAACCGTCTGCGGTTCCCAGGCGAGCATGCGTGCGGTCAGGCCGATCGTGATGGCCAGGCCGGCCATGGCGGCATACACCGGGACATGGCGGATGCGACCGCGGGCGAATCCGGCCACCGGGACGAGGATCAGGCCCAGTCCGGCCACGACCAGTTCCGGTGCGATCGCCCAGAGTTCCATGGGGCATTGCGCCGTGCCGTCCACGTCAACCCCCCAGCCCGGCCAGATAGCGCGTCAGGTTTCCGGCCACCCGCAGGATAAAAAACGGGGCGAGCCCGATGCAAAGCGAGAGAACGGCCAGGGGAACCACGGCCGTCAATTGGCGCGCGTTCATGTCGGTCACGGCCGGCATGTCGGGCGGCGGCGGTCCCATCACGAGCACCACCAGCACCTTGAGGTAGACGGCGGTGGTGATCACCAGGGCGATGACCGTCAGCACGGCCGCCCAGATGGAAGCGGACAGGGTGGCGCCGATGACCTCGAACTCCGCAATGAATCCGGAAAGGCCGGGCAGGCCGAGCGAGCCGAACGCCAGCAGCGCCAAGAGGGCGCTGTATACCGGCACGGGTCCCATCAGGCCGCCGAACCGCGGCATGTCCCGCGTTCCGGCCGTTTCCTGCAGGATGCCGACCATGAAAAACATGCCGCCGGTCAGGAGGCCGTGGCTGACCATCTGAAGCACGGCGCCGTTCAAGGCCAGCTGCCGGACGGCAGCGCCGTCCGCGAGCGCCCAGGCCGCCGCCGCCAGGGTGACGTAGCCCATGTGGTTGATGGAGGTGTAGGCCACCAGGCGTTTGAAATCGGTTTGGGCCAGCGCCGCCAGCGCGCCGTAGATCAGGGAGACCACCGCCAGTGCCAGCAGGAGCCAGCCATACTGAACGACGGTGTCCTGAAGCGTGGGCAGCAGGATCCGTATCAGGCCGTAACCGCCCATCTTGAGCTGAATGCCGGCCAGAAGGACGCTGCCCTCGGTCGGGGCCTCGACGTGGGCGTCGGGCAGCCAGTTATGGATCGGCACCGTCGGAATTTTCACCCCGAAGCCGAGCAGCATGCCGAAAAATGCCAGGCTGGCGGCCACCGGGCGCCCCGCCAGCGGTTGGGCGGCGACGATCTCCGAAAGGGAAAAGGAGCGCGGATCGGTGGCGAGGTAAAGCCCCAGGAAGGCCAGCAGCATGAACAGGCTGCCGGCGCGGGTGTAGATGAAGAACTTCACGGCCGCATAACGACGCCGCTGGTGGCCGTAAATGCCGATGATAAAATACATCGGCACCAGCCCGACTTCGAAAAAAAGGTAGAACAGAAGCAGGTCGCGCGCGGAGAAAAGGCCGATCAGGCCGGTTTCCATGAGCAGGAACAAGAAGGCGTGCAGTTTGGCGCGCTCCGTGGCCGGTTTCACGTACACCATGGTGACGGTCATCAGCAGGGCGGTCAACACGATCAGGGGCAGCGAAAGACCGTCGATCGCCACATCATAGGCGGCGCCGATGCTGGGGATCCAGGCCGTGGTCGTGCGCCATTGCACGATCGCGCCGGCCGGATCGAAGCCGGCCCACAAAACGAGACTGAAAAGAAGGTTCAACACGGCCGCGGCCAGTGCCGCCCCCCGAATCCACCCGGGACGGGAGTTCGGCAGGAGCAAGAGGAGCAACCCGGCGAAAAGCGGAAAGAAGATAACGATGTTCAGCATGCGCAAAAGCTCCGTTGGAAAAGAAATTACGGAAACATGGAATTATGGAATTGTGGAACACTGGGCAACGATTCTTCACCTCCACCGGGCTTCTCCCGTCGAGGGGGAGGAGCACTCGCGCGGAATCCTGCTATTTGCTTCTCCACCAAGCCGGAAGAAATAAGAACGGCTGTTTTTCTCTATTGGGAGGATTCCCAAAATTAATACCACCCAACAATTTCCTCCCTCCCGGGCGGGAGGGATCGAGGGAGGGGGAATGGGCACAGTTAATTGCCAAAGCCCATCGGCCCCTATCCGATCGCAACCCAAACCACGAACCCCAGAACGATCACCAGCAGCGTCCAGATAAACAGGCCCAGCGTGTACAGGTAGAGTTTTCCCGACTGCAGAAAAACGAATCGTTTGCCGCCGCGGCCGAAAAGCGCCGCCAGCGAATCGAGTCCGTCAGAAAAACCGGCGGTTTCGATCCGGTCGGACCGATTCGCCAGTCTCAGGCAGGCCATTGCCAATGCGGCCGCGCCGCCGTCGAGGGCCCGTTCCGTGCGCGCGCTGCCGGCCGCCGCCGCTCGCGCGGCCTGCCCCACCCAGCGCGCGCCGGCGTCGACCAGCCCCTCGAGGCCGTCGCATCCGGCGGCGGCGCTGAAGGCGCCTTGCTTCAGCCCCGCTGCCGCCCCGCCGGCCGTGCGGTCCACGGGCGCCAGCTTCAGCGCCGACCCCGCTACGCTGCGCCCAATAAATTCCGTAACCCGGTTCAAGCCGGATTCGAGACCGGACCAGAGCGCGCCGAGTGAGGGGACCGGCCCATGGCGGACCACTCTCGTCGATCCCCAACCGATGCCGGCCGCGGCCGCCAGAACCGCGGCGATTTTCCAGCCCGGCGCCAGTTCCGCGCCGTGTTTTGCGAAGGGAACCATGTGACCGATCTTATCGGAAAGCGCCCAGCCGAGACCGGCGGCGAAAACCGCCAGGACGATCATGGCGGCCTGCATGAAACGGTGCGGATCTTCGGCGGACGGCTCCGGCGTCGCCGGCCAGCGGCCGAAGACCGCTACCCCGGCCCGGCTGATGTAGACGCCGGCCAGAAACACGAGCAGCAGTAGGAAAAAGGCGGCTGGAAATCCGCGGCCGACCGCGGCGGCCAGGATCCGGTCTTCACTGAAAAAGCCCGAAAAAGGCGGCACGCCGGCCAGGGCCAGGGCGGCGACGCCGAAAACCGCCGCGGTCACCGGCATCTTGCGCCACAGGCCGCCCAGCGAGGTTAATTCGCGGTGGCCGGTGCCCTGCTGGACGGCTCCGGCGGTCAAAAACAGGGTCGCCTTGAACACGCCGTGGGTGACCAGGTGGAAAAAAGCCGCCAGGGGGCCGGCCAGGCCGATGGCGAAAAACATCTCCCCCAGCTGGGAAATCGTCGACCAGGCCAGGACCCGCTTGAAATCGGCCTGTACCGTGGCTGTGAGGGCGGCGAAGAGCGCCGTGGCGCCGCCGATCCAGAAAATGACCGCGAGCGCACCGGGCGCCGCCGCGAATACCGGGTACAGGCGCAGCACCAGGTACACCCCGGCGGCGACCATGGTGGCGGAATGAATCAGGGCCGAAACCGGCGTGGGGCCGATCATGGCCGGCGGCAGCCAGGCGGAAAGCGGCAGTTGGGCGCTTTTGCCGACTGCGCCCAGCAAAAAGAGCAGGGCGATGATCGTCAGCGTCCGGCCGTCGATCCGGGCAAGTCCGCTTTCGTCCAGAAGCGCCGCGATGTCGGTGGTGCCTATCAGCAGCAGCACCCACAGCCAGCCCAGCAGCAGGCCCATGTCGCCGATCCGCGTGATCAAAAAAGCCCTTTTCGCCGCCCGCGGCACGCCCTGCTCGCGATAGTGAAAGCCGATCAGGAGAAACGATGCCAGGCCGACCCATTCCCAGGCGGCGAACAGCACCAGGAAGGAACCGGCCAGCACCAGCGTCAGCATGGCGCCCGTGAAAAAAGCCATCTGGGCGAAAAATCGCGTCCGGCCGGCTTCCGATGACATGTAGCCGCAGGCGTAAAGAGTGACGAGACACGCGACGGCCGCCACGAACAAGGCGGTGTAAAAAGAAAGCCGGTCGAGCCGCAAGCCCAGCGTGAGATGAACGTCTCCGACCGCCGCCAGGTCGGTGCCGGCCGCCAGGGGCAGGTCCTGCCTCAGAACGAGCAGGGCCGCGAGACTGGCGGCGGCCGCGGCGACGGTCAGCCAGCCGGCGGTGCGGGACATTTTCCGGCCGGCAGCCACGATGATGCCGGCCGCCGCCAACGGGAGGGCCGGTATCGATATGAGCCAACCGGCCGTCATCCCTTCAGCTCCTCATATTTATCCACCTGAACCGTTTGCCGGTTGCGGTAGAGCAGCATCATGATGGCCAGGCCGACGCCCATTTCCACGGCCCCGATCGTGACGACGATGATCAGAAATATCTGGGCGCTGTAATCGTCGGGCCGGACAAAGCGCCAGAAGGCCACGATATTGAGGCCGACGGCATTCAGCAGGACTTCGATTCCCATCAGGATCATCACGCCCGTGCGCTGAGCGATGACGGCGTAGACGCCGATGCCGAAGAGAATGGCGGCCACGAGCAGGTAGGCGGTTAAGGGTACGGCCATTGGAGCCCCCGGTTTCCGGTGATTTCTGAACGGATGAACTTCGAGCGTCTGACGGTCAACATCGGATTGGGAATTTTACTGTGATCATTTACCACTCGGCTGATGGAACGAAGCGACCTCCTTATTCGCCGTTTGCCGTTCGCCTTTCGATCTTTTTACCGATCCTTAGTCGGCATGGGCCTCCGGGACCTCGGTTTCCTCGTATTCAACCGTCGGCCGCCGGACCGGTTCGAGAGGGGCGTCCGCGATCGCCGCGGGCTTGCTATCGTGGGCGACCCGCTCATCGCGTCCGGGCGGCGGTAAAAATTTTCCGGCGCGGCCCATGAGAACGGCGCCGAAGATGCCGATCAGGATCAGAAGGCCGGCCCCTTCGAAGGCCATCATGTACTTGCCCATCAGCAGGTCGCCGACCTTGCGGGCCGCTGCGGTTGACGGCGTTTGTTCCACGACCGGCCACGCCGGCCGGAGCACCAGCGCGGCCGCCAGGCTCAGGGCCGTGACGAGGCCGATACCGGCCGCATATTTTTTCATCGGCGTCGTCATCGACATGCCGCTCATGTCCATGTCTTCCATTTCCTCGGCCGGTATTCCGCGCGAGAAGAAGTTCTCGGGCGGACTCATATCCATGCCGGCCATCATCGACCCGCCCGGGTCGTTGGAAAACATGACCATGAACACGATCATCACGAGCATCCCGCCGACGTACATCATCACCTGCAGCAGCGCCAGCAGATCGGCCAGCAGAAGAATGAACAGGCCCGCCACGCCGATGAAAGAGCCCATCAGGAAAATTCCGGAGCGGAACATGCTCATGGTGGTGGCCATGCCGAGCGCCCCGGCTACCGACAGGACGGTAAAGATCGAAAATGCGGCCCATTGGGTTCCGATTGACAGGGTCAATTTTTCACCCCCACGCCCAATAGAATCAGACCGCCGACGATCAGAACGTTGACGAGGCCCACCGGGGTCAGAATTTTCCACGACAGCTGCAGCATGCGGTCGGTTGTCAGAGGCTCGAATTTCGTGCCTAGCCAGATCAGCAGAACCACCATGGCCAAGGTCTTGATCAGCATCCAGACGATGCCCGGCAGCCACGGTCCCCTCCAGCCGCCGAGGAAAAGGACGGCGCCCATGGCCGCGACGGCGAACAGGAGTCCGGCCAGGGAAAACCGCCAGACCCACGCTTTCCAGCCGCCGTAGAGCCGCAGCACGCCGCCGTCTATTTTCGAGGAGAACGGTTCCAGAAAGGGCGCCCGAAAGGCCTGCATCAGCGCGGTTACCAGGTAAAGGGCAAATCCGATCGGCTGCACCACGATAAACCACAGGCTGGACTGCGCCTCGACAATCCGGACGGTCGACAGCGACTTGGCCATCATTATGGCCCCGATGTACGCCAGGCCAAGCGGCACGACATAGGCCACCAGCTGGGCCACCGCGCGATAGTACACTTCGGTGCCCTGCGGCGTGTTGGCGCCCCAGCCGCCCATGGACAGGCCCAGAACGGTGAAGTCGATCATGACGATGAAAAAAAAGACCCCGATCCCGAGGTCCGCGGCAATCAGGTGCGGGCCGAACGGGACCACGACCAGGCCGGCCGCAATGGCGAACAGCGCGCTCAGGGGGCCGGCCGGATACATCCAGCGGTCCGCCTGGACAATCGTCAGTTCGGTCTTGAGCTGAAGGGGGCCGGCCGGACCCTTTTCCGTGCGGGTCTTGAGCAGTGTTTTTTCGATCCAGTGCGCGGCTGCAGCGCCGGCCGCCAGCATCAGCAGCACCGCGGCGGCTTTCAGGATCACTCCCACTTGAAGCCTCCCATGCCCCAGGCGTAGGCGATGCCGGCCGAAAGAATGCAGATGAAGACCAGCATGTCCATGAACCCTTTGACCCCTTGCTCGACGAAGACCACCGCCCAGGGATACATGAAGATCATTTCCATGTCGAAGGAGAGGAAAATGAGGGCGTAAACCGGGAATCCGATGCTGTAGGGCTTCCAGGCGCGCGGCGCTTGGATTGTCGCAAGCGACGGCCGGAAGAGGGCCGCACCGATGAGGGCGACGCCGAAAACCATCAGGGTCGCCATTCCGACCACGGCATAATTGGAAAGCGTCATAACGTTCCCCTTCTGGTCTGCGAGACTTGAGATAATGACGACGGTCACAAAGGCGAACGGCAAACGGCGAATAAGGAGATCGCTTCGTTCCATCGGCCCTGTGTTAAAAGACTGCGGCAAGGCCAGGGAGGCGGCCGTATCCCAGGTTGAGCGCTTCAGGGTTCAACGTTCCGGGTTGAAAAGCCCTTGAAAAAGCTCAAAAGGGAATAATTCCGGCTTTATGGCGTTAATTAAACTGTTGCATCCAATGGCATTAAGGCGGTCAATTTAAGTAACAGTCGATGAAGTTCCGGAAATCAGCTTTATCTAACCTTTGAACCCTAAACCCTTATATGAAACTACGCCAAAATGGCATAGTTTCTATCTCGGTCAAACTGGCCGCTTCTCAGGCCAGCGGCGGGGCTGAACCTTGAACCCCTCAGTTGAGCATACGCCAACGACCGAGCGTGCAGTAAAAAAAATCGTCGTCTTCAATCCTTCCGGACACCAGGGCTCGGTGCGTCCGTAATTGCGGCGGCCGCCGGTTCAGCTTCGGTCTGCGGACTCGATCGGGCATCCGGCGGCCTGGCAGGCAGCCATCGAGCCGAGGTTGTCTTCGACCCGCTCGAATCCGTGCTGCTTGAGGATGGAAGCGGCGATAATCGCCCGCATGCCGCTGCCGCAAAACGTGGTGACCGGCTTGTCGCGCGGCACCCGGTCGATTCGGTCCGGCAGGTCGCCCAGAAAGATGTGCAAGGCGTCCGGGAATTTGCCGCTTTGCTCCACTTCTTCCTCCTCGCGGACATCGAGCAGGGTAAAGTCGGCATTCTCCTCGAAGCGCCGGGTCAGTTCATCGACGTGAACCGCGGCGATACGGTCATACGTTTTTCCGCTGGTTTCCCAGGTGTGCATCCCGCCGGCCAGGTGGGCCGCAACCTCGGTGAAGCCGAGTCTGACCAGGTGGCGAACGGCCGTGTCGATGTCGTGCCGGCAATCGGCCACCAGGCCGATTGGCTTGCCATAGGGCAGAAAATAGCCGGCATATGCCGGGACCATTTCGACCGGAATCGCCAGGCTGCCCGGAATGAAGGCCCCGGCAAAGGCTTCCGGGCTTCGCAGATCGAGACAGAGCATGCCGTCTTTAATGGCCGCATCGAATTGATCCGCGGACATCGGGGCGGGGGCCGGCAGCAGATCCAGCGGCGGCGCACCCTTCTGGTTCAGCTCTTCCATCTTTCGAAAATAGGGAGGTTGTTTCGGGTTTTCCTTGATCTTGTTTTCCACGAATTCTTCGCGGGATTTGTATTGGAGACCGGGGTTGTTGTGCTTTTCGTAGCCTAAGGTGGAAAATTCGCGTTCGGCCATGCCCGAGCCACAGACGGAGCCGGCGCCGTGGGCGGGGTAGATGATCACCTGGTCGCCCAACGGCAGGACTTTGTCAAAAATGCTGTCATACTGCAGCCCCGCAACGTCCCGGTGCCGGTCCGGATAAAAATCGGTGCGGCCCACCGAGCCGATGAAAAGAAGGTCGCCCGTGAACACGGCCAGCGGCTGTTCGCCGTAATCGGTGTCGCGCAGCACCAGAGAAATGCTTTCAAGGGTGTGGCCGGGAGTTTCGAGGACCGTCAGCTTCATGCTGCCCAGTTCGAAGCTGTCGCCTTCGGCCACCGGGTGACCGTAGGCGAAGTCGAGGTTCTTGCCATGGTGGATTTTAGCGCCCGTGCGGCGGGCCAAGTCAAGCGACCCGACGACGTAGTCTTCGTTGCGGTGCGTCTCAAAAATGTGGGTGATCTGGGCTCCATGGCGGTGGGCCAGATCGACATAAACCTGGCAGTCGCGCCGCGGGTCGATAACCGCCGCCGCTCCATTGTGG
Source organism: uncultured delta proteobacterium (assembly GCA_963728055.1). Lineage (GTDB taxonomy): Bacteria > Desulfobacterota > Desulfobacteria > Desulfobacterales > SG8-13 > JARFQH01. The sequence continues at coordinate 319,126 of CAVSIM010000007.1, forward strand.
CCGAGGAGATAGGACAGGTGCGCCAGGCCTTCGGATTTGATCTTTTCGAGGAACATGGGCATGGGGGATTGCCTCCTTTGTTGGATTCCGGGTGTCTTTTGGAATTTCTTCTGAAAGAGCCGATTTTTTTGCGGGCTTCAAGATAATGATTCGGGCAAGGACGAAGGGTGCGGTCGTATTGCCTGGCCCACGCCGATAACCGGCAGCAGACCCAATCATCCCCACTTTTGATTTTTTATCTTGAAGCATACGGCAATGCCTTAGCCGACGTTGGTTGAAGACGGCACCAGGGCGAAGCCGCGGCGCTGATATTCTATCAGCGTAACGGCGCCGGACAGGGTCACCACGCACGCATCCATCACCTCCCCTGGATCGATATCCATGTGGTGAAGCATCCGAGAACGGGCGGAACCACATGCCGGTTCTGGCCGCCCCATGCGAAGGGATTTTCAGTACGGTCTCTTACATTGACCGCAGCCGAAAACCCGCCGCCACAGAAGGGAAGGCCGGCGTGTTAACTGTTACGCCGAATGGCCTTTACAAGTTCCTCCTTGTTCATCTTGCTGCGGCCCGAAATATCGAGCTTTTTAGCCCGGTTGTAGAGTTCCTGCTTGGAGCGGTCATCCAGGCGGGTGTTGGGATTTCCGGTTCCCTGCGTGGTTTTTTGGGATGTCTTTCCTTTTTGACGCCGCTGCTTGTTGACCGTGCGGGCGGCGATTTCCTTGGCCCGCCTGGTGCTCCGGCCCTTGTTTTTTTCGCTGTCTTTAATGTGCTCGTATTGTCGCTCTTCCTTGTTGCTCCACGATGGCATGACCCCCTCCTTCATCGTGCACATTGGTCGTAGGGGCACGGCGCGCCGTGCCCCTACTTCAACAATTAAGGTTATTTATTCCTCGTAAGCGACGCGAGTGACAAATGGCCTATCTTCTGCCCGGCGCTGAACAAGAAATAATTGCCTGCTTTCGCAATCCCATCACGTCCTCGGCGGCGTTTTCGGCATGTCCTTGGTGGTGTCTCCTTTGGCTTCCGGATAATTTTCGGGCTTGTCGATGCCCGATTCTTCGATATCTTTTTGCTGCTCCTCGTGCGTTTTCTTGACTCTATCTTCTCCACCCTTGTTGTCATCCTTCATATTGGTCGGCATTTAATACCTCCTGGTCTGTTTAAAGGTTATCAGAAATATTCATTCCGGCTTCTGATTGAAATATAACATGCACCTTAAAATCATGAATGGGGTCAGCGCTGTATTTGAGGTCGAAAAACCCCTTACGGAAAGGACAGGACAATCGAGGGAACGTTATGTGCAATTCTGAGATTGAAAAGCCGTTTTGTAGAGAATGCCTGATCAGCTGTTTTTCCGATCCGGTCCTTTTCCGCACTCCCGAAGAGTTGCAACGGCGCTGTGCATACTCCTGCAGTCTGCTCAATTTACGGAATATGCCCCATGGACAGGCAGGGGCGCGTTTTCTATATTAAATATCAAAAGGGGGCCGAATAGACGTCTTCGATTTGGTTATCTTTACTGTGGCCAAACAACGGACGATTAGCTACGGCTCGGGCAAAAACAAAACGTAAATTAAGAAAGGAGGAAGTATGAAAGGGTATTTTAAAAGTACGTTGGTGGTTTTCGCATCACTGCTTATTGTCATGGCGTTTGCGATCGGACCGGCAATCGGGGCGGATACCTACAAGGGGACTTCAGCCACTAAGGGGACATTATCCACTACCGATCAGCAGCATCAGGCGACCGGCACGCAGTCATCCGGCAGCAGTGATCAGGCATCCGCCGGCATTTCGAATGAAACCTTTCGCGCCAGCCAGATCATCGGCAAAACCGTGAAAAGCGATCAGAACAAGGACTTGGGAGAGGTCGAAGACGTGGTCATGAGCAAGGACGGCCGGGCCCAATATCTGGTCGTCTCATTCGGCGGCATCCTGGGAATGGATGACAAGCTGGTGCCAATCCCCTTTAACGCTTCGCGGTTCAATTTCCAGGAAGACGCCATCGTCATCAGCGGCCTGGATGAGCAGAGACTCAAGAATGCGCCGAATCTAGGCGACAAGCAGTGGCAGAGCCTGCAGGATCCGGGATTCGACCAGGAGGTTCGCGGATATTACGGCGACCACGGACAGAGCCAATCGATGGGCGACCAGTCGGAATCCTCGGTAAACCTGACGCCGGCTCAACAGAGAAATAACAAACACCTCAAGACTGATGGACTGATGAAAAACAACCAGGAAAAAAAACAGGATTAGAGTGACAGTCTCAGAGTCCGCAACAATAATGGTCAGACCCGGGTAATCCGGGTGGAAAAGCCCATAAACATAAACCGCAAGACCCGATTCCCTTGAATCGGGTCTTGCTATAATAACAAAATTGAATGAACCGGGCAGATTACAAACGATTTCTGATCGTCCTCGCAGTCCTTGCCCTCCTGGCCGGCCTTCTCGTCGGGGCTGCGTGGCTGCTTGGCGATCGATTGCGGGACTATCTGGTCGTGCGGGTCAACAAAGGGCTAAAGGGCTACCACGTATCGGCGCGGGACCTCAGCGTTCACCCCCTGTCGTTATCCTTCGTCTTCAATGATCTGCGCATGATCCAGCAGCAGCACCCGGAGCCCCCGGTCATAGAGATTCCCGCGGTCACAGTGAGTATTTCCTTCAAGGCGCTGATTCGGGGCCGTGTGGCGACCGTCATTCATCTCCAGGACCCCCACGTCACGCTCGATCTGAATCATGTGCGCACGGAAATAAAGGACGACGTACCGCTGAAAAATAAGGGGTTGCAGCACACCCGCCGCATTTCGCCGTTCATTATCGACCAACTGGACGTGGAGGGGGGCAGAATCGCCTACACCGGACGGGGCGAAAGTCAACCGCTGACGGTGACCCATGTGCGGCTCACGGCCGGCAACATCCGCAATATCCAGAACCCGGATGATCCGTATCCTTCACCGATCGCGGCGTCGGCTCACGTTTTCGGCGATGGTAAAATCGAGCTTCAAGGCCGGGCGAATTTTCTGGCGCGGCCCAGCCCGTCTGTCAAGGGCAGCGTGACGGTGGAAAAAATTTCCCTGGAACGCCTGGCCCCGATTGCCAGCCAAACCCGTCTGTCGGTCGAAAGTGGCGTCATTGAAATTTTCAAAGCCAGGATCGAGTACGCCGAATCGAACAAGCAACTCGATGTCTCCGAAGCGATTTTCCGCGATCTGAAAGGCAACTTCGTCTACCCGGTAAAAAAAAGCAAGATCGTCGGCAAAGCGATTTCCAAGGCCAAGGAAGTGACGGCGAAGAAGAAAGTGCAGCCCGGGCAGCTGCGGATTCGAGTCGAGAAGTTGTCGCTGATCGACGGCAACCTCGGCGTCGTCAACCTGGAAACCGATCCCAATTATCGGGTGTTTATATCGAAAATCAAATCGGAAGTGGAGAATTACAGCAACGGTTTCGAAAACGGCCCCGCGCGGGTGCGGCTGCGGGGTCAGTTCATGGGTTCTGGCAACACCGTCGTCTATGGGACGTTTCGTCCGGAATTGCACGGGCCGGATTTCGACCTGCGCGTTGCCGTCGAGAACACCCGGATCGCCGATATGAATCCGCTGCTGAAGGCCTATGCGGGCCTGGATGCCGCGGCCGGCCTGTTTTCGGTGTACAGCGAGGTTTCGGCTCATAACCGGCAGATCAGCGGCTATGTCAAGCCGTTGATCCAGAATCTGAAAGTGTACAGCCCACAGCAGGATGAGAACGAAAATTTATTCAAGCAAATTTATGAAGGCGTCGCCGATGTGTTGGCCAAGCTGCTCGAGAACCGTCCCCGAAATGACGTCGCCACGGAAACCGATCTTTCCGGCAACCTCGATAATCCCAGGGCCAGCACGGTCGAAACGCTGGTGAATCTCGTGCGCAACGCTTTCTTCAAGGCGATCCTTCCAGGCTTCCAAAAACAAGGGGCTTGATAGAAGATCGGCTGCCGTGGGTCCGAACTCCGACAGGGGTTTAGACGTTGTCGGGCGTGAACGGATTCAAGATAAAGATTTTGACAAAGCCACAGGGGCGCGGCAGTGTACACAAACAACCGGTAACACTCCTAAACCGCTAATTTGAAGCCTATGCCACGAAATCACTTGCTCAGGGCTCCGTCCGAGGGAACGCGCCACGTCCTCAGGCTTCTGGCAAAGCCCGTAAAAAAAGCGCGTGAAAAGCCCGGGATCATTATCCGGGCCTACCGGGGGTTCGGGTCCAGGCAGGAGGTCTGCATTTTCGGGCGTGTCTTTCGTCAGCCCGGCGTTTCCCGTCGCATTGAAAAACTCGGAATCGTCGGTGAGTTGGCGAATGTGTGGCGGCGGATGTGGAGCCGGGGCGTCCGCCGCGCGGTCGTGGATGTCCGGTTCAACAACGTCCGTAAAAACACGCGGACCGACCGTTTCGGATTCTTCCTCATCCGGTTGCATCCCCAGGACCTGCCGGACCCGGATCGCCTATGGCACCGGGCGATCGTCGAACTGACGCAGCCGGTCGATCCGGCTGCCCGGGCCGAGGCGGAGGTATACATCGCCCCGCAAACCGCCGAGTTCGTGGTGATCAGCGACATAGACGATACGGTCGTTTACACCGGCGTGGCCAACAAGATCAAAATGCTGTGGCGCCTGTTTTTCACGAAGGCCAAAAGCCGGACCGCCTTTCCGGGAGTCGGAGCGTTTTACCGCGCGCTTTACCGCGGTCTCTCCGGCCATCAGCGCAACCCGATGCTCTATGTGTCACGCGGACCGTGGAGCATCTATGAAGTGCTGGAGGAGTTCTTCCACCTGAACGACATCCCGGAAGGACCGCTGCTGTTTTTGCGATACTGGGGAATCACGCTGGATCACCCCCTGCCGCGCCGCGCCAAGGACCACAAGCTGGGCCTCATCCGCCAGATGATGGCCCTGTACAAGGATCTGCCGTTTATCCTGATCGGCGACAGCGGTCAGAAAGACCCGGAAGTCTACGCCCGTATCGTCCGCGAACACCCCGGCCGCATACAGGCCATTTATATCCGCAACGTCAGCCGGGTTCCGGAGCGCCGCCGGTTCATCGACGCGCTGGCCAGGGAAACCGCCCGCGGCGACTGCGAGCTTATTCTAGCCGATGACAGCCGAATCATGGCGAAACATGCCGCCCACAAGGGCTTTATCGCAGAAGAGGGCCTGGCGCAAGTGGCGGCGGCCTGCAGCGCCCGTGAGACCGGTGCGGCAAAAAACGGTGGCTTCGGCACCCATGCCGAATGATCCGGGCGGTGCCTGCGTTCTTTATAGAAACCGCGAGGAGCCAGGAAAATGTTGAGGGATGATCGGGAAATCGCGTTGAACGATATTTTAGTCGCCTGTCGCCGCAGCGCCGGCCATCTCCTCCAGGCAGTCAAGCTGAGCGACACCACCAAATTGACCGAGTTGTTCGATCGCATGGCGGTGCGGCGCAGAATGGACGCCAGCAAGTTGAAGGTCCTTGTGCGCGATCTCGGCTACCTGCCGGATGAACCCGACAGCGACCGCCAGGATTTTTCCCACCTGCTCACCCTGACCCGCACGGCGGTGGCGGGCGACAGCCGGCGGACACTTCTGGAAAAGGCTATCGAGCTGGAAGTCGCCCTAGACCAAAAGATCGACGGCGCACTGGTTTTCGACTGGGATGGAAACACGCCTTTGCTTCTGCGCGACATCAGGGCGACCGGTCGCCGGTTCTGCGAGGAGATGACAGATGTGATGACGCGGCGGGCCGGATAGGTATTCCGGCAGACGAGATCACTGCCGGGGCAGGCGATATGACTGCCGCGGATGTCCGCCTCGGGGATCAGGACAATGGTTTTGGCTGCTGGAAGCGTGCGGCGCATGAGACGTATACAGCGGCTCTCCTGTGGCAGTGCCGGAATCTTTATCTTAAAGGTTTTTGATTTTGAAGGAGAAAAAATCGATGAAACGAAGAAAGAAGTCGAAACGAGAGCCGGGGTTTTGGAAAGGCATCGAAGAGGGGCGGTCGGTGAATTTTATCTGGAATACGGTCTTCATAAAGACGTCGAGTGCGAACGGCGGCATGAGATTTCAACCGATACCCGCACGGCACCTGGTGCAAAGCATGATAAAGGGCACTGTGTCGTAGGATCCGCTTTAAAAACCGACAGTTTACGTTTCGGAAGTTTTGGGGAGCAGGACGGAAAAGGTCGATCCCGCATCCAGCCGGCTCTCCACTTTGACATTGCCGCCGTGGGCTTCGACGATCGCCCGCACCAGGCTCAGCCCCAGCCCCAGACCACGCGTGGAGCGGCTGCGGTCGCCGCGAAAGAGGCGGTCCCAGATTTGGTTGATTTCCTCCGGGTCGATCCCGATCCCCTGGTCGGCCACCACGATGACGGCATAGGGACCGTCTTCGTGGGCCGAGATGTCGATCGCACCGCCCGAACGACTGTACTTGACGGCATTGTCGATAAGGTTGGCGGTAACCTGCCGGATGCGGTTCCGGTCGGCGTGAATCAGAAGTTCATTCGGCAGGCGCGTGCTGATGGTCACCTGCCGGTCTTCGGCGATGATTTCGTAGAGATCGACCACGGAGGAGACGGTTTCCGGCACCGACACATCCGTCTTGTTCAAACGCATCGCACCGGTTTCGGCCTCGGCCACATCCATCAGGGTATTCAGCATGGTCAGGACCCGGTCGGATTCCTCCATGCAATCGGCCAGAGCCTCCCGGCAGGGGTCCGAATCCAGATCGTTCTGCAGGGCCAATTCGGCGGTTCCCCGCAGGCGGGTCATGGGCGTGCGCAAATCGTGGGCGACATTGTCCAGGGATTCGTGCATGGCCTGGATCAGGGAATCGTTTTTATCCAGCATCCGGTTGAAAAGGCTGACGAGTTCATCGAGTTCGCCGCGTCCGGACCCCGCGGGCACCCGGCTGCTCGTGTCGCCGGTCGCGAGAATCTTGCGCACCGTGAGGATCAATTGCCGGACGGGGCGCATGGCACGGAATGTCAGAAGTCCGCCCCCGATCATGCCGAGCAGGAGCAGTGGCAGGACGAATTTAAGGAACACCGATCGGAAGTAGGACAGAAATTCCCGGCTGCGGGTCGAATTCTTTCCGACCTGGAGGATCAGTCCGCCGGGGAGGCGGCTGTTGCCGATGGTCCAGGAGCCCTTGCCGTCGTCCTCTACGAAGAACAGGGGGTCCTTGCGGCCCGGGTCCGGGGCTTCGAGCCGGTGGCGATCGAACCCGTCGACGCCCGGCGGAAAACTGATGAACAGCACTTGGTCGTGCGGCCCGATGATGCGGATGAAAAAAATATCGCCCGAGCCGCGGGATTGCACGGCAAACCGCGTGCGCACGGCTTCCAGGCCCCCTTCATAGTACCAGGCCGTGTACTCCTGGATGCGGTCCCGGATGACTTCCCGCTCCTTCTCTTCGACCCATCTGCCGACGATGTAGTAGGCGACCAGGAAGAGCGCCAGCGAGCTGACGATAAAGAAAACAGCGTACAGGATGCTCAGCTGCAGGCTGAACGTCAGGCCGATACCCTTATGGGTCTTTGAGGACATACCCCATTCCCCTGACGGTGTGCAGCATCTTGCGGTCAAAATCCTTGTCGATCTTGTTGCGCAGGCGGCAAACCAGGACATCGACGACGTTTGTCTGCGGATCGAAACTGTAGTCGTAAATATTCTCCAGAATCGAGGTTTTGGAGACGATGCGGCCGGGATGGCGCATCAGGTATTCCAGCAGAGAAAATTCCCGCGCCGGAAGTCCGATGACGGTGTCCCCGCGTTTGGCTTCGCGTGCCAAAAGGTCGACGGTGAGATCGCCGACGGTGAGCGTGGAAGACTCCGTCACCCGGGTGTCTCTGCGGATCAGCGCCTGAATTCGGGCCAGCAGCTCCGAGAACGAAAAGGGTTTGGTCAGATAGTCGTCCCCTCCGGCCTGCAATCCCTTGACCCGGTCGTCAACGGTCCGCCGGGCGCTGAGGATGATCACGGGGGTGTTGTTTTTCCTGGCCCGCAGCCGTTCGATCAGGGTCAACCCGTCCAGGCCGGGGAGCATGATGTCAACGACGGCGGCGTCGTAGACCCCGCTCAGTCCAAACTCAAGACCGTCCGGGCCGTCCTGCGCGACATCGACCGCATAGCCGGCCTCTTTCAGGCCCTTGGAGATAAAAGAGGCGATCTTCTTGTCATCCTCGACAACCAGGATTCTCATCGTCACGGCCTTTCGCCGGTGTCCCCAATTAAAAAAACGAAAACGGACAAAATGCACTTCCGACTGCATCGTGCTGTTTCTAATAGTGCGCGAAGCGTATCGGCGTCAAGGGCCCGAGCCTTTCAAGACGGTTTGATCACGATCGCGGCCGCCTTGTCGTTGTCTAAATACCTGGCGGCCAGCTGCGACAGTTCACGGCTGGTTATGCCGGCGTAATCGGTCTGGATCGTCCGGCTCCACTCGATTTGCTGGGGAAATTTTTTCGACCCCGTCAGGACCGTATCGAGCCAGTAAGCGTTGGTGCGGATACGGTCCTTTATTCCGGTAAGGCTCGGACCGATAGCCCTTTCCAGTTCATCCGGCCGGATGCCGTTTTGTGAAAGATCGGATATGATCCGTTTGATCTCATCCACGACAACAGTCGCCTGGGCCGGATCGACCAGCGCCGCAGCTTGCAGGACGCCATAGCCGGGATATGCCCGCCCGGGCCTGTTGTAGGCGTAGGGTGAATAGGCGGCCCCCAGACTCTCCCGCAACCTTTCCCGCAGGCGGTCCGAAAATATTTCACCCAGCACGGCCAGGCGGCGCGTGCGGTTGATATCCCACATGTCGGCGGTGGGGTAGGCGACCACGATCAGGGCCTTGGGGATTTCCGTTTCAACGTGGATGTCTATCGACTGCGCGGCCGGAAATCGAATTAGTGAAGATCGCTTCTCGCCGCCCAAACAGTGTCGGCCGGGCAGGCTGCCGATATAGGTGCCGACGATATCGATCACTGACGCTTCGTCAAAATCGCCGACCACGGATACCTCCAGGGGCTCGTTTTTCAAGGCGGCATCAATCCAGGAACGCACGTCTTCGAGGGTCAGGCTCGTGAAAGAGTGGAAAGGCGGGAGGCCGAAGCGGCCGTCGCCGCCGGCCAGGAACCGGTATCCGGCAAGTTGCATCTGACCGTCGATCGATCGCGAAAGCGCCGTGTACATCTGAGCGAATCGCTGCATCGAAAGCGCATAGGCCTCCTTGCTGTACACCGGGTCCGTCAAATGGGCGTGCAACAGCTGAAACAGCAGACGGGTCTCTTCCGGCACCGTTTTACCCTTTAAAACAAATTTGTCTTCCGCGACGGTGAAATCAACCGTGGTGTTGCGCCCGGCCATGGCCCGTTCGAGATCATCGCGGCTCAACGGTCCCAGACCGCTTTCATTGACGACCGCCTGGCCGAGGTCCGAGAGGCCCGGCAGGCTCTGCGGTTCACCGGACCGGCCGCTACCGAAGGCGATGTTGACCAGGACCTCATTTTGCCTGAAATCGGTTTTTTTGAGGTTCAGGCGCACGCCATTGGCGAATTCGATCTGAGTGACTCCGAGATCCGGCAGGGGCACTCTGGCGACAATGCGACTGCCGGGCGAGGGGTCGGGCAGGTAAGGAAAGCTGACGGGTTTCGCCCCACCGTCGGGGGTGACCGCCGCCAACCGGCTGCGGCCGTAAGCGGCCAGCAACTGCTGCTCGGCCGGGGTTTCGCCGGTGGTCAGGTCCGTGTTCCCGGTGACCATGACGAGCCGGTGAGCGGGGGACCAGACGGTTCGAAAGGCCGCGTTGACCCGGTCGACTGTCAGAGCTTCGACCAGCGGGCCGGCCAGCGCCTTTCTCTGCTGCGGCGATTGAAAAACACGGTCTTCACTCAACGAAGAGAGGATCTGCAGCGCCAGTCGGCGGCTGTCGCGGGTATTCGCTTTATTCAGCGCGTCGTCGTACTCGGCCAAGACGCTTTTTTTGACGCGCTCCAGTTCGGTCGGGGTGAAGCCGAAATCAAGAGCGCTTCTGAGGGTCTGCTCGATTGAAGACAGCATTTTATCCCAGTCCTGGGGGTTGCCTTCGGCGCTGATCATCGCCGTTTTCAACTGACGCAGGAACGTTTCCGAGCCGGAGGACACCTCCGTGAACGGCGCATCGGGTTTTTTGACCAGGGCATCCAGACGATGCCGGAGCATTCGATCGGCGACTTCTTCCAGGAGCAGTTGTTCCTGAAGGGCGGTGGAATCCGGAAGGTGAGGAATTTTTTCGACAACTTCCAATGACACCGTGGTGTTGCCCGCTTCCTTTTCGTAATGGTAGAAGGGGTTGACGCCCGCATGGCTGACGGTGCCGAACTCCGGTGTTTCCCTTTTCGGCGCCCGGGCGGAAAAGTCGCTGAAGCGATCTTTTATGAGCCGTTCGGCCAACCGGGCATCGAAATCACCGGCCATCACCAGGACTATGTTGTCGGGCCTGTACCAGGCATCGTAAAACTCCTTGAGGAGGTTGCGGTCCGCGTTCCGGATGACTTCCGCGGCGCCAATGGGAAGCCTCTGCGCCACCCTTGTTCCGGGCGCTTCGAAACCGAGACCGGCCACATACGTGCGATAGGATGCCGAGTCCCGGCTGCGCATCTCCGCCAGAATGACGTTTCGCTCACGGTCGATCTCGGACGGCAGCAGCGACGCCCCGTCGGCATAGTCCCTCATGACCAGAAGCCCCTCGCCGAGATTTTTCTCGTCTCCCACTGGCAGAAGGACCTCATAGACCGTTTCATCGAAGCCGGTGTAGGCGTTTGCATCGGCACCGAACTGCATGCCGATGCTCTGGAAATACTTCACCAGTTCCCCGGGGGCGAAGTGGGTTGACCCGTTGAAGAGCATGTGTTCCAGAAAGTGGGCCACCCCCTTCTGATCGTCGTTTTCGTTCAAGCTGCCGCTCATGACTTTCAGGTTGATGCTGACCCTGTCCCTGGGCGTGCGGTTCTCCACGAGGGCATACCTGAAGCCATTGGGGAGTTCCCCGAAAACGACCGCCGGGTCCGGTGCAAGGTCACTTTTTTCGTGGGGCCAAAGCAGCGCCGGCGGCTGGTGGGAGGATGGGCCCGTTTCAGCGGCATCGACCGGGGCCGTCAACAGATTGCCAAGACCGCCGTTGAGGGTGCGGCCGTCAAGACCCGCGCCCGCGCCTGAAACGAGAACCAGGACGAAGAGCCACGAGAGGGTCGATTTCAAAAACCTCTGGAAACCGTTCTGAATCATCTCCATGGTGAATTTTCCCTTCTTTTATTTTTTCCCTGCATTTTGAGCGCATTTCACGGATCAGCCAGCAAAGACCTGCTGATGATAATACCGCAATCTTTCCAGAGCCTTTCCGCCGGATTACGCGGATGTAATGTTCGTGCAAGGCGCCGGTAAGAACCGGGCGTTACCGTATTGGCAAACGAATTCGAACCAAACCGCCATAAACCAAACCGTCGACGGCAGGGTCCCTTCCTTAACGGTTGGAATGAACCGAGCGTCGACACTTAACCAATCGCCAGGAGGATTAAGAACATGACACGCACAATCAATTTGACACGGTCCATCTTCATTATGCTGACGACCGGGCTGCTGGTGCTATCGGGATTGATGATCGCGAATGCGAGTCCGAATGCGCCGGTACCGATGATTCCGGAAAACTTCAGCAACCTGGCCGACACTGTCAGCCCGGCTATCGTCCACATTCGGGTGGAAAAAACGGTCAAGACCGAGGGCCGGGCTATGGCCCCATTCGGGATGAACCCTTTTGGCGGCAACAAACCTTTCGAAGGTCATCCGGAGAAGTTTTTCGGGCCCAACAGCCGGCCCGAATTCAAACAGCCCGGTTCGGGATCCGGTTTCGTCATCGACAAAGAGGGGTATGTCGTCACCAACAACCATGTGATTGACGGCGCCGATAAGATCAAGGTCGTCCTCAAGGACGAACGGGACTACGACGCCAGGATCGTCGGGCGGGATCCCGTGACCGACATCGCCCTGCTCAAGGTCGACGCGAAAGACAGCCTGCCGACCGTGGCTCTGGGGAGTTCCGACAATCTGAAAGTCGGGGAGTGGGTTATGGCCATCGGAAGCCCGTTCGGGTTGGACAACACCGTGACCGCCGGCATCGTCAGCGCCAAAGGGCGCGTCATCGGTTCCGGGCCTTACGACGATTATATCCAGACGGATGCGTCCATCAACCCGGGAAACAGCGGCGGCCCCCTGCTCAACATGAAGGGTGAGGTCGTCGGGATCAACACCATGATCGTTGCCGGCGGGCAGGGAATCGGGTTCGCGATCCCCATCGACATGGCGGCGAATGTCATCAAACAGTTGAAACAAAGCGGTGAGGTCACCCGCGGGTGGTTTGGCGTCAGCGTTCAGGATGTGAAGGGGGACCTGGCGGAGTACTACGGTGCCAAGGGACAGACGGGTGTGCTGGTGGCGGCCGTAACGTCCGGCGATCCGGCGGAAAAAGCCGGAATCAAGGCCCGGGACATCATCACGGAGGTCAACGGCAAAAAGTTGGCGACCAGTCGGGACCTGACGACCCTGGTGGCCGGCTTGGATGTCGGCGACAAGGCCGAAGTGAAGGTGCTGCGGGAGGGCGAAGCCAAGACCCTGGTCGTCGAAATCGGAAGGCGGCCGCTGGAATTGGCGGCAGCCGGTGAGCGTCGGAAGGAAAACGACGGTGAGTATGGCATTCAGGTGACCGAGTTAACGCCGGAGATCGCCGAACGCTTCAATCTCGGCAATGCCAACGGAATCATCGTGGTCGGGGTGCAAGCCGGCGGCAAGGCCGACAAGGCCGGTATCGAAGAGGGCGATCTCATCCTCGAAGTGAATCACGCGAGTGTCGATTCGGTGAGCCATTTCAAAAAGCTGCTCGACCAGAACAAAAAGGACAGCGGGATCAAGCTGCTTGTCAAGCGTATGAATAGCGGCCTTCTGGTGATCCATCTGGCTTGATCGAAAAGCCGGGTGTACCATAGAACCGGGGCGGCACGCTTCCCCCCAGGCCGCCCCGGTTCAACGGCAATAAACGGTTAATTTCTACCGCATATCGTTTGAGCGGACTCAGAGAGAAAGAGTGAAACAAAAACCAATTTCCCTTCTAATTCGACGGTCATCAGAGCTAGTCTGAGGTCACCTTTATGGTTACCGTCAGCTCTTCGCGGAGTACCTTGCCGTTTTGGCGGACGACCAGCAGAATACCGCTTTGGCCTTCCGGCACCGGTCCGGCGCTGAACGCCGCCTGGTCGACATAGCCCGGTCCGCGCCGCCAGGCGATCAGGGTCACCGGCGATAGGGTCTTTTGCAGTGTTTCTCCGGGTGAAACCGTATCGGATGGCGGGTCGTTGATGTTTTCGGCCGTGATTCCCTCGAATGCAAAACGACCGGAAGGATTCTGGTCGAAGAGATAGCGAGTGCTGTTCCAATCGATTTCAAATGGCTGGCGCGAGTTGTTTTTTACTTCCAGTCGGAACTGAGAAATGAACGACGCGTCTTTTTTAAGCGGTGTGAATCGGGCCGAAAACACCTCGTTGTCGGCCGACTGGAACTCCGGCGCACTGATCCAGATTCTGTTCTGTGCGCAACCGGATAAAAACAAGGTCACCAACAAAAAGCCGCAGGCGGCAGGGGAAATTTTCATCTTGTCCTCTATGATTATCGGTTGAGCGGTTCGGGGTTCAAGCTCAGAATTCGAGGTTCAGCGACGCCGCTGGGCTCTTCTGCGATTGGCGGTGCGTCTGAACCCGCGCCTTATCCGGGAAGATGTTCGAGGTCATCGAGGTCTTTATGTCGGCCCGAAGCTTTTTTATTTCCTTTAAGATCCTCGAGACTGATCAAACTGACGGACACCCCGTCAAGATCATCCGCGACTCTTGAAGCATAGCAATCACCAAAGGTTACCCCCGCGATGGAGGTCATAATTTCAATCCGGATCGGTGGTGCTCCCATCCGGATGATTTTTTCCGGTATTAAAAATAGGTCCGTTGAAAGCTCCGGCAGATCAAAACCGAATTCTTTCAAGGCCGCTACTATTTTATCCGCGTTTTCAGGCTCCATCGCCACCCAGATATCCATGTCCGCCGTAGCCCGCGGATATCCATGATAAGCAACGGCGTATCCACCGATCAGTAAATACTCAACCCCGTGGGCGTTCAGCAATCTCAAGAATTCTTTGAAGTCTTGGGGTAGATTCGCGACAGGCATAATTGATTTGTCTCAATGTTTCAACGACCTTGAGGCGTTGATAGGGTGTCTGTGCAAGCCAATAGGCCTTGTCTTCGGATTGGTCCCGTAGAGACGTGATCGAAAATTTGTGACGGTTTACCCGGAGGGAATCGATGGCGGTCATTGGGCGCTTTTCCTTAAAATTAACCATGTCAGGCATTTATACCACACAACTTCTCAAAATCAAATGCCCAGGAACGCCTTTTTGAACCGGTCACTTTCCAGCAGCTCCCTGCCGGCGCCCTGCTGCACGATCCGGCCGGTTTGAAGGACGTAGCCGCGGTCGGCCAGATCGAGCGCCTCGCGGACGTTCTGTTCGACCAACAGGATGCTGATGCCTTCCTGCTTGAGTTGCCGCACGGTGTCGAGCACCTCGTCCACCAGCAGGGGGGCGAGGCCCAGCGAAGGTTCGTCGAGCATCAGCACTTTCGGGCCGGACATGAGCCCGCGGCCGATGGCCACCATCTGCTGTTCGCCGCCGGAGAGGGTCGATGCGGCCTGGTTGCGCCGTTCGCGCAGGCGGGGAAACAGGGCGTAGACAAAATCGAGGTGTTTTTCTATTTGCGCCCGGTCTTTGAGAACGAAGGCGCCGAGGCGAATGTTTTCCGCCACGGACAGCGGCTTGAAGAGCATTTTCTCCTCCGGCACGTAGACGATGCCGAGCCGGACGATCTGCTCGGTGCGCAGGCGCTGAATCTCGCGGCCATCAAAACGGATGCGGCCTTCATAGGTCCTCTGGGCGCCCATGACGGCTCGCAGCAGGGTCGATTTTCCGGCCCCGTTGGCGCCCACCACGCACACGGTTTCACCGGCCGCCAGTTCGATCGAGACGCCCTGCAGGACCGGCAGCCCGGAGTAGCGCACGTGAATGTTTTCAACGGTGAGCAGCGGCCGTCCCATCGTCTTAAGTCTCCTCCCCGGTGTGCTCGCGCACGTAACGTTCTCCCAGATAGGCCTTGATGACCTTCGGATCGTCGGCAATCTGCCGCGGAGGTCCGTCGGCGATCTTGCGCCCGTAATCGAGCACGATGACGCGGTCGCTGACGGTCATCACCAGTTCCATGACGTGCTCGATCAGCATGACCGTGATGCCCATGTCACGATGCACGGCGCGGATGATGGTCAGGATTTCGTCGATTTCGCCGGGATTCAGACCGGCGGCCACCTCGTCGAGCAGCAGCAGTTTGGGGGAGGTGCCCAGGGCGGTCGCCATGGTCACGCGTTTCTGGGCCGCGACCGGCAGTTCGCTCACCATAGCGCCGGCCACCTCACCCAGGTTGAGTTTTTCCAGGATGGCGCGAGCGCGCGCCCTGGCCTGGCTGCGGTTGCGGGTGCGTATGAAGGCGCCCACCATCACGTTTTCCAGAACGCTCAGGTCGCCGGAGGCCGCATACACCTGAAAGGTGCGGGCCAGGCCGCGCCGCGCGACGGCGTAGGCCGGCAGGCCGGTAATGTCCGTGCCGTCGAACAGGATCTGCCCGGCGGTCAACGGGTGCAGGCCGGCGATGCAGTTGAACAGGGTGGTCTTGCCGGCGCCGTTGGGGCCGATGACGCCCAGCAGTTCGCCTTCTGCGAGTGTAAACGAAATGTCGTCGTTGGCTCGCAACCCGCCGAAATCCTTTCTCAGGTTGCGGACATCCAGCAGCGGCATCAGCGCGACCTCCGGCGGCGGATTTTTTCGACGATCCCCCACAGGCCGCGCGGCTCGGCGGCGGAGATGACCATGATGATCGCGGCGTAGATGACCAGGTCGATGCCGACCAGGCCCGCCGAGGCGCCCAGCCACTCCTTGAGATAGCTCTTGAGCGGGATCAGGACTCCGGCGCCGATGATCGGCCCCCACAACGATCCGGCGCCGCCCAGCATGGCCATCAGGGCGATCAGGATCGAGAGATTGAGGCTCATGGTGTCGCCGGGTTCGATGTTCTTGATGTAGCAGGCGTGAAAGGAGCCGACCACGCTCACAAATGCGGTGGCGATGGCGTAGGTCTTGATCTTGGCCCAGTGGACGTTGATGCCCAGCGACTGGGCCACGCTCTCGTTGTCCTTTATCGCCCGCAGCTGGAAACCCAGACGCGACTTGCGGAACCAGTTGATGTAGAGGATGCCGATCAGGAAGAAAACGAAGATGACGTAGTAATAGTAGACATCTTCGCGGAAGATCAGCCGCCAGAAATCCGGCGGCGAGTATTTGATCGGGGAGATTTCCAGGCCGCGCGCGGCGCCGACGAACCCCCACACTTCAAAAAGGTCCTTTAGCACCAGGGAGGTGGCGATCGTCGCAATCGCGAAGTAATGGCCCTTGAGGCGAAAGAGCGGATAGCCGATGATAAACGACCAGCTGACCGAAAAGAGCGCCCCGATCGGCATCGAGACCCAGAAAGGGATGTCCCAGCGGATCAGCATGACCGCGGTCGTGTAGGCCCCGATGCCGACGTACTGGGCCTTGCCGAGATCGACCTGCCCGCCGTAGCCGCCGATGGTGTTCCAGCCCATCCCGTAAAGCGAAAACATGAAAAACTGAATCATGGTCGCCATCGCGAAGGCCGAGTGGGGAAAGAGGGGAAAGATCAGGAGCGCGCCGCCGACCAGTGCGGCGATCATCAGGTCCGAACGGGGAAAGTCGGAAAAATCAAACGCGTTTTTCAGTGCTTCCATCCGAACAATCCCCGCGGTCGCACGACCATGATCACGAAGTAGGCCACATATACCCACATGTACTTAAACGACGTCATGGGGACATCGGCCATCCAGTCGAATTCGAAGGTGTAGGCCATGAAATCCCAGAAACCGGGCAGTTCGGTGATCAGCCCGACCACGATGCCGGCGAAAAAGGCGCCGGGCACGCTGCCGAAGCCGCCCAGGGCCACGATGGCAAAGGCGAGCATGGTGAACAGCAGGCCGATGTAGGGATTCACGGACCAGAAATTGACGATCAGCGCACCGGCGACGGTGACCGTGCCGCCACCGATGCCCCAGGCCAGGGCGTTCATCCGTTCGGTCGAGATGCCCATGTAGCGCGCGGCTTGCGGGTTGAGGGCCGTGGCGGTCAAGGCCTTTCCGATCCGGGTGCGGTTCATCAACAGCCACACGGCCGCGAAGGCGGCCAGGGACAGACCTGCGGCGGCCAACTTGGTGGCCGGAATGATGATCCCCAGGCCGATATCGAAGCTTTTGCCGACCAGCAGGCCCTCGTGCACGACGCGATCGTTGGGCCCGAAGATGAGCAGGGCCAGGTTGCGCAGAAACAGCATCAGCCCGAAGGTTCCCAGGAGCTGGGCGATCATCGGGCCGCGCAGCAGAAACCTGATGAACCCCGCATAGCAGGCGATGCCGAGCAGGAAACCGACCGCGGCGGCCACCGGCAGGGTCAGCAGCGGATCGATGCCGAGGGCCTGGGCCGTCAGCAACCCGGTGTACATGCCGATCATGAGAAATTCGCCGTGGGCGAAATTCACGATATCCATGACCCCGAAGATGATGGTCAAGCCGAGCGCCACCAGGCTCAGCGCCATGCCGAAAAGAATTCCGGCCGCAAGGGAACTGAAGAGAATGTCCATGGTCAGAGGGCTGCCTCGGTGAAAAGCAGATGCCGTCTCTTTCCGGCGCCGGATTGCGCGGAAAGAGACGGACCATGCACCGGCACTCCGGCGCGGGTTATTTCCACGCGGGGAACGGGTAAATCATGTTGGTGGTGGCGACATCGAAGGGGTAGACGATTTCCAGGCCGACCGTCCCGTCCGATCCCTTTTGATACTGTCCGATCAGGCCGGAACCGAGCACGTTCTGGCCGATTTCCTTGCCGGAGGTGCTGAATTTGATTCCGGACCACGGCACCACCAGCTGGTCGCCGGGGATTTCGATGCCGTTGGCGGCGGCCTGAATGTCCGCCGGCTTGGTGGAGCCGGCTTTCTCGAGAACGTAGACCCAGGTCTGCAGGCCGGTGAAGGAACGGGCCGAGGCGCCGCTCAGGTCATTGCCGGTTTTGGCCTTGTAGAGTTTGTTGACCTGCCCGGCCAGCGGTTTGACCTTGACGACCTGCGGCAGAAAAACCGTGCGGGTCAGGACGCCCACGATATCTTCTCCCAGGGTCTGCTGAAATTCGGGCGTTTCGAAGCCGGCATCCTGGCCCCACACGATTTTGGGCTGGACTTTCTGGGCCTTCAGGGTCTTGAGCATCAGGATGGCATCCGAGGTGTAGGAGGCAAACAGCAGGACCTCGGCCCGCGAGGCCTTCAGGGAGCGGACTTCGCTGGAGAGATCCGGGGCTTCCTTGGCATAGAGCAGCGATTTTTGAAGATCGAACCCGTATTCCTTGGAAAACTGCTCGATCAGTTCCGAAACAAACGAGCCCCACTCGGTCTTCTCGCAGGCCGAGGCGAGCTTGATGATATCTTTTTTGTCAACGGCCTTGACGCCCGTGACCTGCCCCTCTGTGAGGCCCTTCAAAAACTCGAACAGGTCGCGGGTAAACCAGGTGTCGTGCGGGGTCGTGCGCCAGAACCACTTCAGGCCGCGCTCGGTCAGGGAGGGCGAGGTCGAAGAGCCGTTGATCATGGGCACCCCGTACTGCTCGGCCACGGCGCTTACGGTCTTGGTGACCGAGCTGTGGTAGCAGCCGAGCAGGCCGTCGACCTTGTCATCCAGGATCAGCTTCTTCGCCAGGTCGGCGCCTAGGGTCGGGTCGCCTTCGTGGTCCTTGAAGATCAGGGTGATTTTGGCGCCGCCCAGGCTCTGAATGCCGGCATTCTTGGCCATGGTCATGTCGATGTCTGCCATGGCGGTGTTGGCGATTTCGGCCGCCAGCTCGGCCCCGGCTCTCAACTCACGGCCGGCCGCCGCCGCGCCGCCGGTCAGCGGGTAGAGGACACCGATCTTGACCTCCTTCTCGGCGCGGGCGCCGGTGGGCAGCAGAAGCGCCGCGACGATAATCAGCACGATGAAAGATGACATGATTCTGGCGATCGCTTTCATAGGAACGTCCTCCTGTTTACGGCAACATGGTTAACGGAAAATCGGCCTGTCCGGGCGCCCGGCAACGGCTGGCCGGATCGCGTGATGCGACCGGAGCGATGAGCCGGAGAAAGAAGATCCACTACATCTAAAATCAAATTGAAATTGCAGGCTTTAAGATAAAGATTTCGGCAAGGCCAAGGGGGAGGCGGCTGTGTCGTGATACGCCAACGACCGACACCAGCAGCCAAAAACTTTATCTTGAAGCCTATAGGCAGGCAGGCGGCCTCCGCGTGGCAGGCGTTGGTGTTCGGTGCGTCTGCCGGTGCAGCGATGCCGTGCTCCCGGTGCGTGATCACTGTAATCTTTATAAGACACGGATGGGGCTGTCA
The DNA here is from genome assembly GCA_963728055.1 of uncultured delta proteobacterium. GTDB lineage: Bacteria > Desulfobacterota > Desulfobacteria > Desulfobacterales > SG8-13 > JARFQH01. The sequence continues at coordinate 338,738 of CAVSIM010000007.1, forward strand.
AGCGCCTTCGAAAAGACCGGCGCTCACTGCTGATCAACAATTGATTTCAAATCGTCATCGAGCAGTTGCCGCAGAGGAGGGTGGCTTTCCACCAGGCGGGCGATATCGCCGAGGTCTTTGAGCCTCTGGCTTTGTCTTCTTTCAATATCGCGCCACGCTTCATGTCAAAGCGCTTCATAAATCCGCCTGATTTCCAGCGGATCGTGATGGCGCTCCATGCGGCGGATGATGAAATGGCCCTTGCCCACGTCCTGAAAATGACCGATGAACAGCGTGTTGACCGCCGCCCCCCCGAAAGCGCCCATGATCGGTACCGCCTGTGCGGCCAGCTTTTCGGAAACGACGATGGAAAAACGGGATGCAATCTGCGCGATAAACCGTACGATCGCCGGCGCACTCTTATCGGAAATGCCCCGTTTCGTCAAAAAGGCGGCGGCATTCGACACGGCCTTTGCCATTGCCGTGCGTGCGGCGAAATAAGCGGTTTCGGCTTCATCGTCTTTTTTTGATTCACCCCCCAGCGCCAGAACCTGCATGCACTGCAGTCGCGCCAGGGGCGTGTGCAGGTCCTCCCCCTGGCTGCGGGCAATGTCCGCAATCGACCTGAGGATAATAGTCGTCGAGACCGGCAGTTCTATGGCAAGCGCCGGCAGACCAAAGGCCCCGCCAAGCGCGCCGGTGGTTCCGGCGGCCAGTTTGTGCCACCTGTTCGCCGGCGGCACCGGTCGGTTGTGACCCATGGTCCGCAGCGCCACGTCGAAGGCAGCTTCGATGGATTTGTGCGCAGCCTGATTAACGACCTCATTCCACCGGCCGGGCAACAGTGCAAAACCTTTTTCGATCGGCGCACCGACAACCTTGCTGATCTTGGCCGCAAAGCCGGGTTTTTCGAGGAGCTTTTTTGCCAGCTTGATATCGTCTATTTCCGAAGATGAGAGCGCCATGCGGTGTTCCTCCTGTTATCCGCAGGTCATTGTAAACATCACTGTGTCTTGAATTGCGTCCTCGGGCAGCCCTCGGAGAATATCAGCCTTAGGATCCTTGAGGATCAACTCAATAGCCTGACGCAGACTATCCTTGCTTTAGTCTATCGTCTTGCCCTGTCCGTTTGCGCCAGGCGCCTCCGGACAGATAGCCCAAAAGCCGCCCTCGGGCGCGGCTTCAATGATTGCTGTGAATTCTGCCTTCATTGTAATTTCCTATCCTTTGTTGTTGACCGAACGCAGAAGTCAGGGGCAGCCAGGCCTTCCACTGAACTTATAAAATAATGATGGTTTTCGATTTTTCCACGGCCTTTCGTAAGCGCCTCAGCCCGGGGCTGTCGCCTGAATTGCCTTGTCGTGCTGAGCCTCAATAAAATTTATATCCCATTTTAACCCAATAGTGCCAATCTTCAACTGCTTCAATAGTCTCTGCTGACGTTGCACTGATAGGCGTAAGCTGTGATATTGGAACTGCTAAACCATCCCTTTCCCAGCGCATGGTAACGAACATTTCTCTCTCACATTCCTCTTCAGGAGCCATTCCGATAACATCAACCTCATCTTCGACAAGGAGGGGTGAGATGGCTCGTTTTTCATTGCATATGGCTGTAAAAGGAAAATGAAGTTTTTCCTCAAGGTAATAATACCAACCCATGGCCTGTTCTTCAGGGCCGTTTGCATCAACAATAATTTCCATCGTGATTCGCTCTTCACGTACTTTATTCTTTTTTGGCTTTTTCATGAGCGTGTCTCATCTTTTTTCAAAAAGAATTAAAGGCACAACGCTCAGCTTGAGAGGTGCGAATAAAGTGCAGCGAAATGAGCATCCTTCTCCAAGCTGATGTTTGCAGGTTCGCTTAAAGTTTCTTTTGCAATTCTTCCTTCGTGATATCGCAGTCCCTTAAAATTTGAGCAAGAAGCCCACGACCTATGCTCTCTCCTCGGTGATGAGGAACAACTGTGCATTGACCGTCTTGATGTTGAAGGAAGTGGTGACTGCCTTTTACGCGGATAACTTCGAATCCAAATTTACGCAAGGCACGTATAAGCCGATTGCCGGTTATTGATGGAAAAGTGGTCATGAATTTACCGCCACTTTTTGCACACCAATAAACTCAATGAATATGGGTTTTTCAACCTCAAGACAAAGTTCAATAGCCTCTTTTATTCTCTTCATTAAGGTGTCAAGAGATTTTGCCTGAGTATGACAGCCCCGAAGCGCTGGCACTGAGGCAACAAAATAGCCATCCCCATCTTTTTCAATTATTACGCTGAATTCTTTCATTTTTTATCTCCAAATACCTCATACGTTTTTTTCGGACCTTCCAGAATACAGTTTTACTATAATATGCGGCATCTCTACCCCTTCGAAGATTCACATTACGCTGAAGTGAGTGCCGGGAGATTGAAAAGTACTAAGTTTCAGAAAACACGATGAATTGCCTTTATTTCGTTACGTTCGATCATGCACGGTTTCTCGCGGTCCCGCACAACTGTCTTGTGGGCTTTCTTCCCCCATTTTTAGTTTCCTTTGCTTGCGTTCAAGCTGTTTCTTCTTTTTGTCTTTCACCGTTTGCTCAATTGATTTCACATTTTCCGGCCTATCCTTACCAAACCTCTTAAAATAGAGATTTTCTATGAAAAGGGGTAATGGCGCTTTCCAAGGCTCTTGTTTGTGGTTATCCAATTTGCCAAATTTCTTAGGATTCATCCCGAGTTCGCGGGCCATTTGAATCTGAGCATGGGAAAGCTTATGTCTCTTCCGGGCATCAACCCAGACTTGATATTTCGGGGATAGTTGCTTTTGTTTTGCCATATTACTTTCGTGTATTTCCTGAATGCTGTCCATTGATAATCAGGTCAATTTGCCCTGTTAATTTTAGTACAAAATCGTGCCGACTTTTTGTGTCAGCCTGGATACTGTTGTTTGAATGTCCTTGTTTACCATTGCCTCGAACGGCTTGTCAAACCGTCTTGGTTTCTGATAGATCAAGCACTTTGGCCTGAACACTATCGAGTACGGAATCTCGAATGAACGTGCTCGCGCTGAGGATTTCAATCCCAATCAGCTCGCCTTTGGCATTGAGTTCCGCCGTGATATTTGGGTTAACCTCTACACTGCCCGCCTCGGGTTCATCCGATATAGCAAGATGAAGAGTCGTCCTTTTCGAAGTATGCCATGCGTGTTTTATTCATACTTAAACCTCCCCGATTTGATTCGAGGTTGATTTGTTGCCCGCTTGTTGCATGAATCGTTACGGGAAATACTGTGGGACGTACTTCGGATTATAGGATTTGTCCTTTTATAAAAGCTTCCATCCATACGCCTCGATGATTTGCCTCCTCTCGTCGCAGATTGTTCGCGCAAAGACTGGGAGGATAAAGTAGTAGAGGAATGTAGTAATGTGTAAAGAGGCTGCGAAGCGCTTGAGGAGAAAGGCGTGTGCGAGAAGAGTGAGACGCATAGAAGCAGGTATAGTAGAGACGATAAAGGCATCCACGGTGCATCGGCAAGTATGCGAGCATCTCAAAGTTCATTGCTCTGGTATCGATATATCGACAAATTGCGCTCGCGGTATAGTTTATCAGCTGGACTCGCTCGTGAAATGGCAGTTGGTACGCCTCACTGACCCATTCTTCTCGGCTCCGAACGAGGAGATACTCATCGGATTCCCATTCAATCTCATAGAGCCTGTGACGAATACGATCTATACGTTCATCGTTTGTAGGTACATCAACAAGGATAAGAAAATCCAATCTGATTCCGGGTAAATCTCCACGAGAGCGAGATCATAGAGAATGATCTCTGCCAGGCTTTTCATGGACGGCTGCTTATTGCTCAATGAATTGTTCTCGTGCATACAATCACTCATATTCTCCGGTCAAGCGGGCTGACCGGTGCGCTGCGGTTGCGCATCTGTCAGCCGATGTTATGTGATGCTTATTTGCTTATATTATTCTTAAATCTTCGTGAACTGATGCCAATCATGAAGATTTGTTCTCCAGCTTATATTCTTATATCTTTATCGAGTTCAAGTTTTGCATTCGGCCATAGGAAGCTCTGGGTTATTTGGGCAATAGAGTCCAAATGTCTTCAACCAATAATAATTTTAGCAAGATTTAATTTATTTATTCTTGCTTAATATTTCTGGTCTCACTTAATTCTCTCCCTTTGTTACATTTCATTAGGTGTGGGAATACTGTGGGACGTACTTCGGATTATAGGATTTGTCCTTTTATAAAAGCTTCCATCCATACGCCTCGATGATTTGCCTCCTCTCGTCGCAGATTCGTTCGCCGCATAAGACGCGATTTTCAGTTTTTCCGCTATCCAGACCGTTCTCATTCCTATCTGTAACGTCTTCAACTATCACAATAAGTTCCGAGCCTGCACCGCTCTTCTTTGCTTTCGCCAGCTGTTGACTAACAGAAAGTAAGACCGAATAAAAAGAGTACTATATCCATCAAACAGACAAAATCGTAACCCCCCCGTACGGTGATATGGTGCAGCGCTTTATGGACGTCTATACGGCGTTTCCGAGGCATGCAATCCAAGTGTCCAACAATATGGAAGTTGTAAACGTATATCCGAGGAACGTCCCACAACCCGCTCAACCCGCAAGGAAAGTCCCACAACCCGCACAAAAGTGCCTCGGCCCTGACTGTTACCTGAACTGAATGGTTATACGCTGGCTCCATCGTAAATTTTAATTTCGGAATTCTATACCGAATTTTCTGAAAAATCGGACAACTTTCACATAAATATCGGTGACGCTGGTTCCTTTAATTGAATGGCTCTCAGGCATGTTAAACGCAAAAGGGTGAGGTGGAACGAACGTCATCTCAAGCGATACAGGATATTTTCCGCCATCTTTTACCTTCAATATGCTTTTATAATGAACCCCATCATACGCCTTGGGCACAATTCCGTAAATTTCTTCAGTAGACTCAAACACGACATTGAATTTTGGCATAATTTCGAATTTTCTTTTGGTAAATTTAATTCTGAAATGTCTCGTATAACCGTTGAGTGGTTTGCAATATTGCATTCATATTCCCATATGATTGCACTTTTGCAGACATATTGGCCAAATGCTGCGCAATAGGGCTTATCTTTGATTCGAATTGCGGTGGCGCAGCGGTACATCCATTAACTCCAAAAATCAAAACGGCTTTTAAAAGAGTGTCATGTCCTCGTCTTTCAGGTCGGAGACGAACATGTGGCCCGGAGCGTGGGTGATCACCAGCGGCAGGGGAGTGGAAGTGGCGGCCAGGGACGAGGTGACGCCGCAGGCCCAGAATACCGGGACTTCGCCCGGCTGGATGGTCACCGGGTCGCCGAAGTCCGGATGTTGGAGATCCTCGATGCCGATTTGGGCTGGGTCACCGATGTGGACCGGGGCACCGTGGGTCAGGTGGAAGCGGGTGGTGATCTGGACCGCGCGCACGGCCTGTTCGGGCGTCATCGGCCGCATGCTGACCACCAGGGGGGCTGAAAAGGGGCCGGACGGCGCGCAGGTGCGGCTGGTGATGTACATGGACACATTCTTGCCTTCTTCGATATTCCTGATCGGCAGGCCGGCGGCCTGCAGGGCGTTTTCGAAGGAGAAACTGCAGCCCAAAAGAAAACTGACCATGTCCTCGGTGAACTCGTCGGCGACGGTGGCGGCTTCTTTGGCCAACTCTCCGTTGCGGTAGATCCGGTAGCGCGGCAGGTCCCGACGCAGATCGGCTCCGGGGGCTATCTTGGGCTCGAACACCCCGGCCTCGAGAACGTCGAGGATTGGACAGGGTTTGGGGTTGCGGACGCAGAACAGCAGAAAGTTGAAGGCCTCGCTTTCAGACAGCATCACCAGGTTGGCCTGGACGAAGCCGCGAGCCGCGCCCGAAGTCGGCTTGCGCCAGTTGGAGCTGCGGATGTGCTCGCGCAGTTGGGCAGCGGTGAGGTTTTCTGGAGTCATGGGGTAATCCTCCGGATGACGAGTTGAGCCCGTTGGCCCGTTGGTACGTTGAGCCCGTTGGTCCGTTGAGTCCGATGGCCTGTTGAATTCGTTGGCCAGTTAGCCCGTTTGCTCGTTGAGGCAGTTAAAGCTCATTTACTCGCGGGCTGTACCCCAAAAACCGGCTCAACCGGTTTAACTTATTATCGTGACCTCTTCGGTAAACTTCCCCAGCTGCCGCAGGCCGTCGGCCGTGACGACGTGGGTGTTTTCGATGCCGACCACGCCGACTCCCGGAAAGATCAGCTTCGGCTCTAAAGCCACGATCATGTTCGGCTGAAACTCGAGTCTCTGCCCCTTGGCGAGAAAGGGATACTCGTCCAGCTCGAGGCCGATGCCGTGGCCGATGAAACGGATGCGGCGCTCGCCCACGCCCATGAAGTTGTCGGCGTAGCCCAGATCGGCGGCCATCGCCACCGCCTTTTCGTACACCGCGCCGGTCCGAACGCCGGGTTTGGCCTCTTTTTTAACCATCGCCTGTACGGCCAGCATGGCCTGGTGAGCCTTGAGCAGGTCATCGGCCAGACCGTCGATGGCGAAAATGCGCGTGTGGTCGGACAGGTAGCCCTGGTGGGCGAAGACATAGTCGACCAGGATTGGCTCGCGGCGGCCGATCGGCCGGAAACTCGGCCCCTGGGCCACGGCCGGGCTCATGGCCGCGCCGCCGGTGGGTGAGGCCAGGTAACTCGGTACGGCGGCCGCCGCGCCGGCCATCAGATGGCCATAGAACATTTCGCTGCCCCACAGCCGCATGCGGATGATACCCTGGTGGCCCAGGGCACGGGCACGGGCTTCGACCAGGCCGGCCAGTTCGATTTCGGTGATCCCTTCGTGCAGGAACTCCTTGACGCTCTCGGCAACCCGATCCGAAAAAGCGGCCGCGGCGGTGATCAAGTCGATTTCGTGGTCGGATTTTACCGCGCGGATGCGACGCACCGCGGTCGAAATGTCCGCAAGCTCGACCCCGGGAAAGATGTCACGGTAGCCCAGGTAGAGATTGGCGGGCAGGACATCGAGTTCGAGGCCCAGCCGGCGCGGAACCTTGAGACCGGTGTCGCGCAGCAGGTCCGGCAGATCCTGCGGCCGGGACAGGGGGATGATGTTGCGGAGCGGCGATTCGGCCGCCGCGCGGTCGATATCCTTGCGGACCATGAGCAGCGGTTCGCCGTCGACCGGCACGAAGAGATGGGCCTGCTGGATGGTTCCGGCGAAATAATACAGGTCCGAGTTCTGAAGGATCAGCGCCGCTTCGATTCCGGACTTTTCCAACCGCTGTTTAAGATGATGGATTCGGGTGTCGATTTCGCCGGGGGGTGTCGAAGGTGTCATCGGGCGCCTCCTATAGGCTTTAAGATAATGATTTTGGCTGCTGGTGTCGGTCGGTGGCGTATGACTATACAGCCGCCTCCCTCTGGCCTTGCCAAAATCATTATCTTAAAGCCTATAAATGCCTTTGAATCAAGGATATAAACGGCAGTATTCCTCATTCACCATTCGATGTTGGACGTTCGATGTTCAGCGTTCGTCTGTTCATAGTTTTCATGCATCGTGGCGGTTCGGGGCAGGCGCAGTGAACCTTGAACCGTAAATCCCGCCGCCGCGGGAAGCCTCTCAACCTCTTATCTGATGGCTGAACGCAAACCCTTTTCTCCTTCCCCCTTTGACAGGGGAGAACCGGGGTGATGGTGAATGGCATTAAACCGTTATATCTCCCTCCCCCCAGCCCCTCCCGCCGGGGGAGGGAAGTTTTGGGTCAGACACATCCCCGGGAACCATGCGAACAGCGTCGTCTTCGTCGATTTTCCAGCAACGGACGACATGATCCGGTGCGACCGGCCGTAGCGGGAGATCCGGCTGCCGGCAGGCGTCATCGCTGCGCGGGCAGGAATCCTGAAAAACGCAGCCGGCCGGCGGCGGGCCCGGCTGAGACGCGGGGTCTTTGAGTTGAATGTCTTTCTTTTCACCGCGATCGACATCCGGTATGGCCGCCAGCAGCGTTTGGGTGTACGGGTGCCGCGGATGGGCGTAGAGCTCTTCGGCCGGGGCATACTCCATGATATAGCCCTTGTTCATGACGGCGACCTGATTGCACAGATAGCCGACTACGTTCAGGTCGTGCGAAATGAAGAGGTAGCTCAAGCCCAGGCGGTCCTGCAGGTCTTTCAACAAGTTAATCACCTGGGCCTGAATGGAAACATCCAGGGCCGAAATCGGTTCGTCGCAGATGATCAGGGCCGGATCGACGCTCAGCGCGCGGGCGATTCCGATCCGCTGCCGCTGGCCGCCGCTGAACTCGTGCGGGTAGCGCCCGGCGCTCTCGGGCGACATGCCGACCATCTCCAGCAGCTCGGCCAGGCGATCTCTGCGCCGCCGCCCGCGGGCAATACCGACAATCCGCAGCCCTTCTTCGATCGACTGCCCGACGGTCATGCGGGGGTTGAGGGAGCCGTAAGGGTCTTGAAAAACGATCTGCATCTGCTTGCGATACGGCTTCAATTCTTTTTCCGGCAGGCGGCTGATATCGTCCTGTCGAAAAAAAATCAGGCCGGCGTCGGGCTGCAGGAGCCGCATGACCATGCGGGCGACCGTGGATTTTCCGCAGCCGCTTTCGCCCACCAGGCCCAGCGTCTGGCCCTGCCGGATCTTGAAATCGACGCCGTTGACGGCCTTTATCCAGCCGGTCACGCGCAGGAATAAACCGGACCGCACCGGAAAATGCTTTTTCAGGTCGCGGACCTCGAGGATGATGTCTTCTGCAGGGACAGGGTTCATCTGTTCTTCATCGGCCCCGGTCATTTCCGGTAGCCGGCGTAAAGGACCGGGCAGCGGGCCAGGTGGCCGCCGCCGTAATCGCACAGTTGCGGAAAGCGCTCCCGGCACGATGGTTCGACGTGCGGGCAGCGCGGGTGAAATGGGCACCCCGGCGGCTTGTGGGCCGGGTCTGGGACGGCGCCCGGGATGCTGTGGAGCCGCCGGCCCCTTTTGGCGCGTGTGGGCAGGGACGCCAGCAACCCCTGCGTGTAGGGATGGCGCGCCTCCCCGAAGATGTGAGCGGTTTCGCCCTGCTCGGCGATGATGCCCGCATACATCACGTAGACCCGATCGGCCACGGCCGACACGACCCCCAGGTCGTGGGTGATGTAGAGCACAGACATCCGGTGTTTTTGCTGCAGACTGCCGAAGAGCTTCAGGATCTGGGCCTGCACCGTGACGTCCAGCGCCGTCGTCGGCTCGTCGGCGATCACCAGTTCGGGATCGCAGGCCAGGGCCATGGCGATCATGACCCGTTGCCGCTGCCCGCCGCTGAGTTCGTGCGGGTAGGCATCCAGGCGCTCGGCGGCGGACGGGATGCCGACATCGCTCAGGAGCCTTACGCAGCGCGCGAGCAGGGCCCCCTCGTCGATTTTCTTGTGGATGCGAATGGCTTCGGCGATCTGGTCGCCGATCTTGAAAACCGGATTCAGGGAGGTGAGCGGCTCCTGGAAGACCATGGCGATGCGGTTGCCGCGAATATGCTGCAGGTTCTCCTCGCCCAGCTTCAGCAGGTTCTGGCCGCCGAACAGGATGCGGCCGGACGCGATGTCACCCGGCGGCTGGCGGATCAGGCCCAGAATGCTGAGGGCCGAGACGGTCTTGCCACAGCCGGATTCGCCGACCAGGCAGACGGTTTCCTCGCGTCCCACCGTAAAACCGACGCCCTCCACGGCTTTCGCCACGCGGTTTTCGGCACCGTGAAAATGGACCGTGAGGTCTTCGACCGTTAGCAGGGGGTCTGACATGAGTCGGTTAGCCCGTTGGCCCGTTGAGCCGGTTAACCCGTTGAGCCGGTTGAGCCCGTTGAGCCGGTTGAGTCTGTTGAGTCGGTTGTGCCTGTTACGTCAGTTAGTCGGTTGAGCCAATTAGCCGTTTAACATCTATGCTGGAGGGCCATGAATTATTCAACCACTACTTTAACTATAAATAGGATGACAATGGGGCACCAGTATCAAACCGATTCCATCTCACAGGAATCCATTATCTAGTGCCCATCCGCGATCTTTTTTAGGCACTTCTCAGTGTCCAATTCATAAATGTGGATTTTTTTCGCTGGGCAAACCCGCTACGACCGGCCGCCCAGCGGAAAAAAGACCATTTGTGGATGGACAATAGTTAACTCTCATCGCGGCAGTAAAGGCTAAACGCCAACCAGGTTAATGGGCACAACCGGCCAACCGGCTAAGGCAACGGGCAAACCGGCTCAACGGGCCCAACGGTCCCACCGACCTACCGCTCCCGCAGGCGCGGGTTCAGGGCGTCGCGCAGGCCTTCCCCGAAGAGGTTGAAGGCCAGGACGACCACCAGGATGGCGATGCCCGGAATAAAAGTCAGCCAGGGCGCATCGAAGATAAAGTTCTGACCGTCGGACAAAATGTTGCCCCAGGTGGCATGCGGCGGCGGCACGCCGAAACCCAGAAAGCTCAGGCCGGCTTCGGTCAAAATGGCCGAGGCAATGCCCAGGGTGGCCGACACCAGCACCGGGGCGATGGCGTTGGGCATCATGTGCCGGAAGATGATCCGCAGGTTGCCGACGCCCAGGGCCCGCACGGCGGCCACGAAATCCTGCTCGCGCAGGGCCAGGAATTCGGCCCGCACGAACCTCGTGGTTCCCATCCAGCTGGTCAGGCCGATCACGATCATGATGTTGTAAATGCTGGCCGGCAGAAGCGCCACCACCGTGAGAATCAGAAAGAACGTCGGAAAGCAGAGCATGATGTCCACCAGCCGCATGATCAGGGTGTCGATGGTCAGGGTCTTCGAGCCCAGCACCCGTAAAAAGGCGGTCGGTTGGCGGTCCGGCGGCGTGCGCCCTGCGCCGGAATGCAGCCCGTAGGCGGCGATGGCGCCGAAAAGCAGCAGCACCCCGCCCCAGGCCGGGATCAAGAACAGCAGCACGACGCCGGCCGACAGCAACACCGCCGTCAGGGCCTGATCCAGCCGCACCGGGTTCTGTCCGAAATACCCGGCGATGCCGCCGAGAAAGATGCCGATGACAATCGATATGCCCACGGCGACGAAGCCGACGGTCAGCGACACCCAGGCCCCCTGGAGCATGCGCGCGAACACGTCGCGCCCCAGCTCGTCGGTGCCGAGCAGGTAGACGCCCAGGGCCGGGACTTCGACCGGCCGCAGCGAGGCCAGGTTGGGGCGAGAGAGGGGAGGGCGCAGCTTCTCCTGAAGCCGGATGATCGAGGGGTTCAGAACGGGCCGGTTGCCGGAGGTCAGCAGCAGGCCCACCACGGCGGTCGTGAAAAAAAGAAGGAAACAGACCAGTCCGACCACCGCCAGGCGGTTTTGCTTGAAAATCGTCCAGAACTGCTGCCAGAGTGTTCGCTGCGGCGCCATGGGCCGTTCGAGCATATTTTCCTGCGCCGGCGGTGCCGGATTTTGGCTGGTCATCACAGTCGAATCCTCGGATCGACCACCATGTACAGCAGGTCGGATATGAAGGTCCCGATCAGCACCAGGACCGCGGAGATGAAGTTGACCGTCAGGATGACCGGGTAGTCTCTGGCCAGGATGGCCTCGTAGGCCATCCGGCCCATGCCCGGCCAGGAGAAGATCGATTCGATGATGACCGAGCCGCCGATCAGGCCCGGCAGGATCAGGCCGAACATCGTCACGAACGGCAGCAGCGCGTTGCGCAGGGCGTGGCGGTAGTGAACGTCGTCGGCCGGCAGCCCCTTGGCCCGCGCCGTGCGAATGTAGTCCTGGCCTTCGACCTCCAGCATCTGGCTGCGCACGTAGCGCGACAGCACGGCGATCCCCCCGGTGGCCCCCAGTATCGAGGGCAGCAGCAGGTGCCAGATCCGGTTCATGACCAGATGCACCGGCGAGGTGTCGCCCATGCCGAAGGTCTGCATGCCGATCACGGGCACCTGAAAATGCGTCACCACCAGGATGATGAGAAGGTAGGCGAAGAAAAAGCCCGGAATCGAGATCAGGAAGTAGGCCACGAAGGTGGAGCCCCGGTCGAACAGGCTGCCGCGGCGGATGGCGGCGTGGATGCCGACCGGAAAGGAGAGGGTCCAGGTCAGGATGGTGCCGACCACGAACAGCGGCAGGCTGTTGAGGAATCGGTCCCATATCTTTTTTAAAACCGGCTGGTTGTCCTTCCACGAAACGGTCCGGCCGGTTAAAAGATCCTTGTAGAACAGCAGGTATTGGACGGTCAGCGGTTTGTCCAGGTGGAACTGCTGGCGGAACCGCTCCACCATCTCGGGTGTGAACTTGGGGTTCATCGGGTCGACCTGGCTCGGCTCGCCGGGCGCGAGGTGGATAATCAGAAACGATACCACCGACACGAAAAACAGGGTGACGATTTTCTGAATGATGCTGCGCCCGATGAACGAGATCATGGCGGCCTGTTATCCTTCGGCTTTAAACACTGGGAAATCCGGCAACTTTATCCACTTGTTAAAGTAAAACATAAAATTTCCGGTCTTGGTCGGCGTGATTTTTTCGAAGGCCGCCTCGCCGTCGGCCCTAGCGGCCTCGATGACGATGCGTTTGTCCAGAACGGCGGTCCACTTGCCGACGTAAAGAAAGGTGTACGGCTGCTCCTCGGCGATGATTTCGTGCAGCCGGTGACAATAGTCCACCAGTTTCTGATGGGTGTATTCCTGGCGGATCCTGATGATCAAATCGTCGGCGGACTGGTTTTTAAAGGCGACGAAGTTGAGCTGGTTCGGCCCGGTCTGGCTGGAATGCCAGATCTGGTAGAGGTCCGGATCGATCCCCATCGACCAGCCCAGGACAAGCGCGTCGAAGTCGAGCTTGTTGACCCGTTCCTGAATGAACACCGACCACTCCAGGAGATCGGTGCTGACATCGACCCCGATCTGTTTCCAGGCGTCCTGGGCGATGGCCAGGATCGACTTGCGCAGATCGTTGCCGCTGTTGGTGATCAGCGTGAAGGACAGGCGTTTGCCGTTTTTTTCCAGCCACCCTTCGGCGTTGCGCTGCCAGCCCGCCTCCTGCAGCAGCCGCAGCGCCCCCTGCGGGTCGTAGGGGACCGGTGGAATGGCGGTGTCGTAAAAATCGGTCTGCTTGGGAAAGGGGCCGGTAATGCGCTCGCCCTGGCCGTAAAGCGCGTGGCGGATGATCTTGTCGACGTCGATGGCCATGCCAAGGGCCAGACGCACCCGCCGGTCGTTGAAGGGCTCGCGGCGCATGTTGTAGCCGATGTAGGTGTAGCCGAAGGAAAGCCCGGAAAAGTTTTGGAAGCGCGGGTCGGCGCTCAGGCGCGCGACCTGGAAGGGCTGGACCGAGTAGCTGTCGACGGTGCCGGCGTAAAACTCCATCTCCTGGGTCAGAACGTTGGGGATGATGCGATAGGCGAAGGTCTTGTAATTGGGGGCGCCCTCCCAGTAGTCCTCGAAACGGTCCAGGGTGATGTATTGATCCGAGAGCCACTCCGCGAACCTGAAGGGGCCGCAGCCGATCGGGTGGCGATTGAACCGGCTGTCACGCAGGGTGAAATTCTGCGGGTCCAGACCGCGGGCCCGGGCTTCGTGCTGCAGGGCCTCGGCGTTCAGGAGATGTTCCGGCAAAATTCCCATCTGCCAGGTGCCGATGGCCGGTGAATACAGCCTCTTGTAAATGATGCGGACCGTCAGCGGGTCGATGACCTCCACGGTTTTCACCGGTTCGTAATCACTGGTGCGCGGAGACAGGTTGCGGGGGTTCATGATGGCTTCGTAGGTGAAGCGCACATCGCCGGCTTCCAGCGGGTGGCCGTCGTGAAAGCGGACACCCGGCCGGAGATGGAAAACGATCACCGGATTTTGTTCCGTCGGCGGCAGGAGGTCGCGGGCGGCCGCTGCCAGCCGTTCGGCCGGCAGCGGCTGGACGGGCGTCAGAAAGCGCGTGCCGTCGAAGGATTCGAAGTAGGTGTCGCCGAGCAACTGCTGCAGGTGGCCGAAGAGATTCTGATCGACTTCGCTCAGGCTGAGCTTGATGCGCGCCGGGGCATCGACCGTGAAGGAAATGGTCGGGGGCTTCGATGGCGCGCCGCCCGCCGGGGCAGTGTGGGTCGCGGTAAACCGGCGGGGGGGGATGACGCCGATGTCGGTGATACGGTCGAGCGTGGTTCTGAGCTTCGGGTCCAGCGGCCCCGGTGCGGCCTTGGCGCCGCGGATCAGGTCGGCGACGGCCTGCGGATCGGTCGCGTCGACACCGGCGGGCGCCAGATGCGGGTTGACGTAGAAGTAGGCCTCTTCGTAGATCTCCCAGGTGTGCGCCACGCGCCCCCGAAATTGCAGGTCCTGGTCGCGGTCGATCAGCCCCTCGAACACCTGCGCCTCGACCTGGCTGCTGGCCGAATCGGCCGAAAGGATGGGGTTGAGCAGGCTGGCATCCCCGGTCGAGGCGGTCACATAGGTGCCGAGCCGGTTGGGGTTGCCGCGTGTCTGCTGTTCGTAGGTCGGGACCCAGAAATAGGACTGGAGCAAGATGACGATCAATACCAGCGGCGCGAATATCAGGAGCCTTTTTATGGTCATGGCCGGTTACCAGCTTAAATTAAAAACGAACGGCATGCCGATTGCTGAAACGGCATAGTTTGTCAACCTTTCAGCGAAAGCCGCCACGTCTCAACAAAAAATCCCCCCGTTCCCCCTTGCGAAAGGGAGAAAACACGCTTTCTTCCTGGCAGAGAGAGGTCGGGAGGGATTTTAGAAGATGACAGACACATCCCGGACGCGCCGGGATGACCGGTGCGCGGTTACGCCTGGCACGTGCGCTTCTCGCACCTTGCGCTCCGGGCGTTTTCGGTCATCTGGTTCGTCACCGTGATTACGAACGGGACCGCTAAGTGGTACCGCGCGCGGCCGGAGTCTTGTCATCCGGTGCGGTTTCGGTTTCCGGGTCCTTTTCCCCGTCGCTCTTGGGTGCCGGAGGGGCAGCGTCGGCCGGCGGTGCTTCCAACTCCTGTTCTGGCGCCGGACCGGCCTTCAGAGAAGCGATCTGGTCCTTGATCGAGGCCATTTTTTGTTGAATGAAGGTTTCCTGAACGGCGTCCGGTTGAAGGCTCGCGGCGCGCATCAGATGGGCCTGGGCCGCCTGCAGATCTCCGATCGTGCCTCTTTCCGCCGCCAGATCGGCCTTGAAAATCAATATCGTCCGGTCGATCATTTGCAAACGGTCGGTGATCATGGCGCGATCTTCCGTGCTGGTCACATACGCGCCGGCCCGGGTCAGGATGGTCCGGGTCTTGGCGAAGTCAGGCACGCCGGGGGCTTCCATGCTCGCATCGGCTTCGCGAATGAAATGAGCGAACAGCATCGGATAGGCCTCCTGGCGCGTATACACCTCTTTTTCCTCGACCGGCGGTTCCACGCCGGGCAAAACGGCCAGTCTTTCACGCGCCATTGGAGAAAACCGCCCTTTCCAGACCTCGACGGCGTCTCTTTTCTCGACCACATAGTACTTTCTCATGTTCTGCAAGCTGGCGACGAAAATCAGAAAAACGATCAGGGCCAACCCTGCACCGGCGTAAACAATCATTTTCTTCATGGGATCTGGTTCCTCCTCTGGCGGTTGTGAACTGTCGGCGACGGTGTGGTTTTCAGGCGGCACCGGAATCCATTTCGGGGCCGGGAAAACACTGTCGTCGGTTGCGGTCCTGTCCGATTCGCTCTCAGCGGCGTCGGCGTCGGCGCCGTCGCTTACGGTGCCGGGCCGGGAAAATGATTCGTTTTCGGCTTCGCTGTCCAAAATTTCGAATTGAGGGCCCGCGGGGTCGGCCACGGGCTTGTCCCCCTCCGACACCTTGCCGTCCGGCGCCGGTTTCTCTGTTATGGCATCTGCAATCTTCTCATTGGCCCGGGCGGTGGTGGGCGGCGGCGCTGTTGCGGCCTGGTTTGCGGCGGCTTTGCCCGGCGCTGCCTTGGTTCGGGTGGAACGGGGTTTCTTTTTTGCAGGTGATGCGGACTTCGTTTTAGACTTCCGGCTGGCTTTCCTGGATTTACCCGCTGGTGCCTTGCCGCCTGGAGCTGATTTTTCCGGAATGTCATTGGCCATAAATCCCCCTTCGCTGTCCGGTTCCCGGTGTGTATCACCCGACCACTTATCATGGCTCTTTCGATTTTGTAAATAATATTTTACCACCAACAGCATGGTTGACCATTGCGGCCGATTGTGTTCATCTAGCCATCGTACGAGGGATATGGGCCGACGATCTCATTTGATAATCGAGGGCCGACCGGCCCGGTCCCCTCGATTTCTTGGCGGTCCTTCCGAGCACAAGGGCGAGGGCGGCGGAACTCCTTATCCGGGTATCGGGTAAAGGAAAACCACGGGTGCTTCGCAGGTATTTCTATTTCCTGAAAGACATCACAAGTGACGTTATGGAACTTTCAGAAAAAACAGAGGGTTTGAAACGCATTTTGAGAGGGTATCCGGCGCTGATCATCGCCTTTTCAGGCGGCGTCGACAGCACCCTGCTGCTCTTTTTGGCGCATGCCGAATTGGGACAAAACGTTCTGGCGGTAACGGCCCGTTCTCCCATTCATCCTGAAAGAGAGCTTCGGTTCGCCGAAGAATTCACCGCCGCGCGGGGCATCCGCCATGAAGTCATCGACTCGCGCGAAATTCATCAGGCGGATTTTCTGGCCAACCCGCCCGAGCGCTGCTATGTCTGCAAGAAAACCCTGTTGGGCGATCTGATCGAACTCGGCCGGCGGCTCGGCATTCAGCATGTCGCCCACGGAGCCAATGTGGACGATTCCAACGATTTTCGACCCGGCTCGCGGGCCGCCCGCGAGATGGGCATCGCGGCGCCGCTCGTGGAGGCCGGCCTGACCAAGGCCGACATTCGGCGGTTGTCACGCGACATGAGCCTGCCCACCTGGAACAAACCGTCCATGGCCTGCCTGGCCTCCCGCATCCCCTATGGAACGCCGATTACGGAAACGGCCCTGAAGATGATCGATGCCGCCGAAGAGTTCATCCTGGGCCTGGGCTTTGCCACGGTGCGGGTGCGGCAGCACGGCGATGTCGCCCGCATCGAACTGGGGCCCGGAGAGAGTGACCGGATGGTGACGACGCCGGCCCGGCTGAGGGTCGCCCAGCACTTGAAAGAATTGGGGTTCAGGTATGTGGCCCTGGACCTGGAGGGGTACACGACCGGCAGCCTGAACCGGGCGCTGCCCCGGCGGCAGAGTGCGCCCGGCGTACGAGGCGAGCCGGAAAATGACGGGTGACGCAGGATGAATGACCGAAGGCCGAACGGCGGGCAAGAAAACGCGCCTTACTGGCGGACGCGGCTCGAAAACTGCCGCAAGGCCCTGGCGGCCCGTAATTTTGAGGCCCTGCTGGCCGATTCCGTCGAACAGGCGCGCGGCATCGTGCCGAAGGTGTGAATCGGACACACGGAAGTGCCTCAAGGAGAGGGCGTCCGGCACTGAAGCGTGTCATCCATGAAAACACGGGAGGAAAACCAATGGCCGGCGTAGCCGTTGAAGCCAAGGGAAGGGTCGCGCTGCTGCGACTGACCAACGGGGTGACCCATGCGATCGGACCGTCGCTGGTGGCGGAGCTTTCGGCCGCTCTCGCGCAAGTCGCGGCAAAGTTCGACGGCTGCGTTCTGGCCGGCGGAAACAAATTTTTCTGCATCGGACTCGATCTTCCCGAACTGATCCGCTTCGACCGCGAAAAAATGAGCCGTTTCTGGGATGCTTTCGACCAGGTCGTCCTGGATCTCTACTGCCTTCCGGTGCCGACCGCCGCGGCTATCGCCGGTCACGCCACGGCCGGCGGGACGATCCTGGCGCTGGGCACGGATTACCGCTTCATCGCGGCCGGCCGCAAGCTGATGGGGTTGAACGAGATCACCATCGGCGTTCCGGTGCCGTACCTGGCGGCGTTGATGCTGGTCCGGACCGTCGGGGAGCGCGCGGCCAGAGACCTTCAATACAGGGGCGAGCTGATCGATCCCGACACGGCCCGCGGCATCGGGCTGGTGGACGAGATCGGGGCCGAGGAAAAGATCGAGGCTCTGGCGCTGGCGGCCGTGGGGGCCGTGGCCGACAAACCGCGCGGCGCCTTCGAACTGATCAAGCGCAATCGTACGGAAGCCGTGCGCCGTGAGTTTGAAAGCCGGCGGTCCGAAAAAAAAGAGGAAATGCTCGCCTGCTGGTTTCAGCCGTCGGTGCAAAAGCTGCTGGAAAAAGCAGCCGAGAAGTTTTAGAGTGGCCGTAAAGTCTTTTTTACAAAGCTCTCAAGGAATTATTTAATGGAAGGCTTTACCTTTTTTGACGGCGTCGCACCGGTGATGCAGGCCCTCATCGCAACGCTGTTCACCTGGTTTTTAACGGCGCTGGGCGCGGGCCTGGTATTTTTTTTCAAGGTCATCAACCGCAAGCTTCTCGACGCCATGCTCGGTTTTGCCGCCGGGGTCATGATCGCGGCCAGTTACTGGTCCCTGCTGGCGCCGGCCATCGAAATGGCCGCGGAGTCCGGGGGACCGTCATGGGTGCCGGCCACGGTCGGATTTCTGGCCGGCGGGGCTTTTTTGTGGCTGATCGACAAACTTTTGCCCCACCTGCACGTCGGCTTTCCGATGGAAGAGGCCGAGGGTATCAGCACCGGTTGGCGGCGCAGCGTACTGCTGGTGCTGGCGATAACCATTCACAACATCCCCGAGGGTCTGGCGGTCGGCGTCGCTTTCGGGGCCCTGGCGGCCGACATACCCTCGGCCTCCCTGGCCGGGGCGATTGCGCTGGCCATCGGCATCGGCATCCAGAACTTTCCGGAAGGGGCCGCGGTTTCCGTGCCGCTCAGGCGTGAGGGGTTCTCGCGGCTGAAAGCCTTCTGGTACGGCCAGCTCTCCGGGGCCGTGGAACCGGTGGCCGGCGTCCTGGGCGCGGTGGCCGTGATCGTCATGCGCCCGCTGCTGCCGTACGCACTGGCCTTTGCGGCCGGAGCGATGATTTTTGTCGTCGTCGAGGAATTGATTCCGGAGTCGCAGCTCAACAAAAATACGGATGCCGCCACGATGGGCGCCATGCTCGGATTTGCCGTCATGATGACCCTCGATGTGGCCCTCGGGTAGTCGTGAGGGGGCTTCAGGCCGATGGCGAGCGGCCCGGAAAAGCGAAAAAGAGGTAATTCGGGCAAAGGAAAGGAGGGTGGCATGGACCGCAAGCCGCCGGGGGCCGGAAAAAGCAGTTACGATCTCGTGGACGCCGATGTCCTATTCAAGCGGCTGGCATTGACGGCGGGCACTGTTTTTCTCGACCTCGCCTGCGGTTCGGGTCAATACAGCCTGAAGGCCGCGGAATCGGTCGGAAAACAAGGCATCGTTTATGCCATCGATCTCTGGCCGGAAGGCGTGGCCGAATTATTGACCCGGATCGCACGCCAAAAGATCCCGAACATCTGGACAACGGTCGGCGACGTCGGCGGCCGCATACCCCTTCCGGACGGAAGCATCGACGCCGCTTTGATGGCAACGGTTTTGCACGATTTTCGGCAGAGCGGGATCGAACAGCGGGTCCTGCGTGAAACGGCCCGTCTCATCCGGCCCGGCGGCGTGCTGGTCATCGTCGAGTTCAAAAAAGAGAAGGCCGGCCCTCCGGGGCCCCCCGAATCCATCCGGATCGATGAACAGCAGGTGGAAGCCATCGTGACGCCGCACGGGTTCAGCCGCTCTCACACCGATGATCTCGGCCATCACACCTACGGGTGCCGTTTCGTTGCAGCAAATCGGCCGGGAAGTGAATGATTAACGGCACTTCTCTGGTTTCCGGGGTCATTCTGGGATTGAGCGGGGGGTTGACTCCCGGGCCGCTGCTGACGCTCGTCATCGCGGAAACGTTGAAGCACGGCTTCAAGGAAGGGGCCAAGGTCAGCCTGGCGCCACTGCTGACGGACCTGCCGATTGTTGCGGCGGCGGTGGTCCTGCTTCATTTCCTGGCCGACATCCGCCCGCTTTTGGGAGGAATGGCATTTGGCGGCTCGGCTTTTCTGGCCTATCTGGCCTGGGAGAGTATCCGGTTCAAGGGGGTTGGCGTCGTGCAGGCGTCACGACAGCCCCGCGGCCTGCGCAAGGGAGTCATCGCCAATTTTTTAAATCCGAGCCCCTATCTCTTCTGGTTTTCGATCGGGGCGCCGATAATGCTGAAAGCCGCCGATACCGGTTATGGGTCGGCGGCTTTGTTTGTCGGCGGGTTCTACCTGTTTCTGGTCGGTTCCAAGCTGGCCGTTGCGGCGCTGGTGGTCCAAAGCCGCCGGTTCCTGCACAGTTTCGTCTACACCATGGTCGTGCGTCTACTGGGCGTGGTTCTGGTGCTGTTTGCCGGGCTTTTCTTCATGGACGGCCTTTCTTACTGGGGAATTTCCGGATAAACCGCGGCATTGATCCCGGCTGGTCACACCGCTCGCTCTCGTTTTTCCCGGCCCCTGTGATACAATATCGTATTGGCCTGGCGGTGGTGCGTCATCTTTGAAATGTGAATTCCTGTTTCCGAGTTTCGAGTTTCCAGTTTCAAATTACCATTTGTGTGTGACAGGAGCGCAGATGCAACTGGGTTGTAATTTCCCCGGAGCGATTCGATGCGAAAACAAAAGATCTTGAGGGTCCTGATTCCGCTGCTGGCCGGGGCGGTTGTGTTTGTGCACCCGCGGCCTTGTGCGGCGGAATTTTATCGGTATGTCACCCGGGATGGGGAGGTTCATTTTGTGGGCGATCGCAGCCGGATACCCGAAGAGTATCAACAGGATACCAAAGCTTATACGGAACGATACGACCATCTTTCAGACGACGAAAAAGCTCTCATGCTGCAAAAAGACCGTGACGCCGATGCCGACCGACGGCGGGAGGAACGGCGACTCAGCGCGCAGCGGGAAGAGCAGGAGCGCCTGAAGCGGCTGGAAACCGAGGTCACCATCATTGCCGACCAGGTGTTGGTGCCGGTCACCATCGGCTATGGCCGCAAGGAAACCGCGGCCTTGTTTCTGCTCGACACCGGGGCCACCCAACTGGTGCTTTTCGACGAATTGGCCCGCAGCCTGAACGTCGTGTCAAACCGCAAGGGGCTTTCCATGGTGGCCGGGGGCAATCTCATCGAAACCGACCTGATCACCTTGGATTACCTCCGGCTCGGACCGCTCGACTTAAAAAATGTCGATGCGACGGTTATCAAGCACGAGGTGCGGCCGGACAATGCGGTGCGCTTCAGCGGACTGCTGGGAATGAACATTTTGCGCAATTCAGGCTACACCATCGACTTCGAGAATCAGAAGCTGCGCTGGCAGCCTTGAAAACCCCGTTCGCCGGAAGCCGGGGCAAACCGCCCGGCGCTCTGGAGCCGGAAATGGGAATACACATCGGTACCGTGCCTGCTGGGGTTATCGGTGAGTGGCTCGACTTTCAACATTACGACCGTATATTATCGGAAATCATCCCAAGGCACCATTTCGACCTTGAAGTTGAACCCTGAACCGCCCAACCTGGGTTGGCATTTTTCCGTGGAGGAGCGATGAACACTTTATTTTGTAAATTCAGGCTGACGATCGGCATACTGACGGTTGTGGGACTGGCAGCCACCGCGGTCGTGGCCGCCGGGGCACCCAAGGAGATGGGAGGCTGGGAACCCGGCAGCCCGTACAACCGAAACTACAAGGCCAGCGAACTGGATTCGTTCAGGGCCGAGGTGGTCAAGGTGATGGAAGTCGTGCCCATGGCGGGCATGGCACCCGGCGTCGCGCTGCAGGTCAAGGAATCCGGCGAGGAAACCGTCGAAGTGCAGGTGTGTCCGAGCTGGTATATCGAGCCCGCTAACATCGGCTTGAAACGCGGCGACAAGGTAAAAATTCGCGGCGTCTGGGCCGAAATCGACGGCCGCGATGTCTTTTTGGCTTCCAAGATTAAAAAAGGGGATTATTTTACTCTCAAGGTCCGGTTGACCAAAGACGGCACGCCTTTCTGGACCATGTCGCCCGAACAGTTAGCCAAGGAAAAGCAGAGCGCGGAAGATTGACGGAAAAAGGCCTGTCGGCCGAGTGGTGTTCTACCAATTAGAGCTTGACAAAAACAGGCCGAGCCTCTACGTTGTGAGCATTATCTCATAAAGGAAAGGTCATGGTCAGGCCGCGCAAGGATCGTATTGTCGGGTTCAAACCGAACACCAGCTATTTCAAGCCCCGCGGAATCCCCTTGCTGGATCTCGACGAGGTGCGGCTGACGGTGGATGAACGCGAGGCGATCCGACTCTCGGATCTGCTGGGATTGTCGCACGAGGACGCCGGACGCAGCATGGGCGTTTCGCGCGCAACTTTCGGCCGCATTATCCAGCGCGCCCGCAAGGCGGTGGCCGATGCCATCATCAACTGCAAGGCCATCAACATCGAGGGCGGGAACTTCAAGATGGTCGAATCGGCCCGCCTGTTCAGCTGTCATCACTGCGACCACCACTGGGAGGAGCCGCGCGGAACGGGACGGCCCCCGGGATGCCCGCAGTGCGGACACACGGAGTTTCATCGTGTCACCGGCTTCGGCGATACGCCGGCCCCGCCGTGGTGAGTCATGCGGTTTAAAAGTCGATTTACCGGCAGGACGTTCCGGTCCGGGGTAACACCTCAAGCAGTCGGCCCATGGACAGTAACACCGGTTGACGGTTCCAACCGATTCGATCGGGTCCGGCAGCCATAGATGTTTTCAATAAACCACAGATGAGCAAGGGGTAAGGAGGCAAATTTTTCATGGTAGAGATAATGGACAAGGTTCCGGATCCTTCCAACCAAAAGGATCCGCATGCCGAGCAGGAGGCGAAGATCAACAACGCCCTGGGCAAGATCAGATACAAGTTTCTGGTGATGAGCGGCAAAGGCGGCGTCGGCAAAACCAGTACCGCCGTCAATCTCTCGATCGCCTTGGCGAACAAGGGCTTCAAGGTCGGTATCATGGATGTCGATCTTCACGGTCCGGATGTCCCGCGCATGCTCGGTCTGACGGCCATGCTGGAAGTGGGCCCGAACGGTAAACTGGCGCCCGCCAGCTATTCGGACAATCTGAAGGCCGTTTCGGTCGAATCCCTCATGCAGAGCAAGGACGAAGCCGTTATCTGGCGCGGGCCCATCAAATATTCCGCCATTCAACAGTTTCTCGGGGATGTGGAATGGGGCGATCTCGATTTTCTGGTGATCGACTCTCCGCCGGGAACCGGCGACGAGCCGCTGACCATCGCCCAGATCGTCAAGGACGCCAAGGCCATCATCGTGACGACCCCCCAGGAAGTGGCCCTGGCCGATGTGCGCAAGTCGATCAGTTTTTGCAAGCGGGTCAAGATGGAGGTTTTCGGGCTGATCGAAAACATGAGCGGGTTGAGTTGTCCCCACTGCGGTGAAACCATCGATCTGTTCGGTGCCGGCGGCGGCGAGAAAACGGCCGCGCAGTTCGGCCTGAACTTTCTGGGTCGGATTCCCATCGATCCGAACGTCGTGCAGTGCGGAGATTCGGGGCGATGCTACCGCGAGGCCCACACCGATTCGAAAGTCACCCGCGCATTCGACGACATCGCCGGCAAGATGGCCGAACTGGTCCAAAAGAAATCATAATCATCATCGGCGGGCGTGCCGGTGCCGCAGGCGATCCGCTGCCAAATGCCGCAACTAAAAGGCTTTTCTCCCGACAAAATTAACTGCCGGGTGAAAAGCCTTTTTGTTTTGCATCCCACCCATCAGCAGGGGCGAAAAATTTTTCGCCCCTACGTCTCGTCGTCCGTCCTTCCCTTGTGCTTCTGCATGAACCAGATCAGGCAGGCCGAGCGGTGTTTGCAGTAGATTTTGGGATCACGGCATTCAAGACACTCATCGCACAGGTAGACCTCGTGCTTCTGGCACATGAAGCTGGTTTCTTTTTCCGGATGACAAGAACACTTTCCCATTTCGGTTGCTGTCCCAGATCGTGTTCGGCGGTCATAGAGCCCTGCGGGCCGCCACGGGTACGCAGATGAGCTGTGTCAGTTGAGTCAGTTGGTCGGTTAAGTCAGCGAAAGGGTATCCTCGACTTATTAATTCGATTGGCGGAGCAAAGCTCTTTCCTTACTGGACGTTCAGCGTTCGATGTTCGATGTTGAACGTTCGTATCTATTTTCGTTCTAAACTTTCATGGCTTTTTCAATTGCTTTTTTTAGTTCCTCTATGTCGCCCTGATCCGGATGACCGGCTGCCTGGGGCGCGTCTTTGAGCCAGACCGGCGGTTCCGGTTTCTGGGATACTCTTTCCATTACGGATGGATCGACTTCGCCCTGGCAGCTGAACGTGCCGAGCACCTTGGCGTTGGGCACCAGGCTCCTGGCATGCGCCATGGCGCCCTCGGCATGGGCCGAGCCGGCCGCTGCGCCGTGCGTGGCAAAGAGAAAAAGCTGCTGGTCCTCGATCTTTGGCAGATATTCGAGGGTCTGGGGGTCTGGTTTGCCGGCCTTGAGCCAAAAGCCGACGGCGACCGGATTGAATCCGCTCGGGTCCGGGGCCTCCGCTACGAAATGGATTTCCTTCTCGCCGGCGAGGGCATCGAACACTTCCTCCGCCAGTTTGCGCGTGTTTCCGGATTGACTCGAATAAACGACCAAGGTCTTCATAAGTTTTCCTCCGACGGCTAAGGGTGTGGTCTTGGCGGCAGGCGCCTCATGAGGCAGTGACGAAGCCTATGTACACCATCTTCTCGAAAATATCGACCCCGCCAACCCGGCGGGGTCGATACAAGGGAGGAGTGTACGATGGAGGTATGCCAAGTCACCCCTTGAGATAATTTTAAGCAATTTATGTGCCGGAATACTACAGAGGCGGCCACATTGGGATAAAGCCTACGGGACCTCCTTGGCGAAACGGCCCTGTTTGGCGGTAATGCCGTATTTTCTCATCTGGTTCCAGACGGTCACGCGGGTGACACCCAGGATATCGGCGGCCTGTGACTGATTGCCGCCGGTCTGTTCCAGCGCCTCGATCAATCGGCGTTTTTTCATCTCGTCTCCGGTCCTTCCGGCAGGGGCCGCGGAGGGCATGGCCGGCGGCGGCCCGATAATGTCGGGCGGAAGATCACGGGGCTGAATCATGAGCCCCTGGCAGGTGACGAAGGCATATTCGAACGTGCTCTTGAGTTCCCGGACGTTGCCCGGCCAGGTGTGGGCCATCAACAGGTGCATGGCCTCCTTGGCGATGCCGTTGATTTTCTTGTCGCTCTTCAGCTGAATGCGGCGGAAGAAATGTTCGGCCAGCAGCGGAATGTCGCTGACCCTCTCCCGCAACGGCGGCACGTGGATGGGAATGACATTGATGCGGTAAAAGAGGTCCTCCCGGAAACTTCCCTGTTCGACCAGGCGTTTCAAGTCGCGGTTGGTGGCCGAGATGATTCTGACGTCGATTGAAATCGGCCGCTGATCGCCGACCCGTTCGATAACTTTCTCCTCGAGCACCCGCAGCAGCTTGACCTGGGTCGCAAAGGGCAGGTCGCCGATTTCATCAAGAAAAATATCGCCGTCGGTAGCCGCCTCGAAGCGTCCCGTGCGATCCTTGTGGGCGCCGGTGAAAGCCCCCTTGACATGCCCGAAAAGCTCGCTCTCCAGCAACGATTCGTTCAAAGCGGCGCAGTTGACCTTGACGTAGGGCCGCTGCCGCCCGGATTTTGACTCGTGGATGGCGCGGGCGACCAGTTCCTTGCCGGTGCCGCTCTCACCGAAGATGATGACCGGTGCATCCGATTGGGCGGCATTGGCGATCAGGTCGTAGACGCGCTGCATCGGCGCCGAGGAGCCCATGATCCCGTGGAAACCGTCTTCGGCGCGCAGCTGCCGTCTGAAGGCCTCGATCTGGGTATCTTTTTCAATCAGCTCCGTGACATCGGTCATGGTCTCCACCCCTCCGATCACTTCCCCGTGGGCATCGTGCAACAGGGCCGCGTTCTTGAGAATGTGAAGATAGCGGCCGTCCTTGCGCATCATGACACAGCGTTGCTTGCGGACGTTTCCGGTCCTGAACAACCGGCACCAGTGACAGTCCGCTTTTTCGCGGGTGGCCTCGCAGGTGTTGCAGTGCAGGATCGTGCACGACCGGCCGATGATCTCCTCTCTTAAATAGCCCGTTATCGACTCGAAAGCGGTGTTGACCGACACGATCGTGCCGCCGGTATCGACGATCATGATGCCGTCGTGGATCGTATCGACCACCGTTTTCCAGTAGGCGTTCAACTCCTGGTCGGTCATTTTACGGCTCCTGTTAATAATTTAACACTTGTTAAATTATGCTATTTAACAAATTAACAGCCGAAAGCAATGAATTTTTTTATGGTATCCCCCTGATTTCCTGGTGGTCGGATCGGGGGCTCAAGCGTGGTAAGCATCCAAGTACTTGTTATCACAATAAAATCTGTAAAAATATAGGTTTCGTCCAATGGTGAATGATTTTTTTTTACGCGGGTGGCACCTACCTTGCTCATAGAAAGCTTCAATGAAAGCCGGAATTAACAAACTGAGAAGTTCGAACTCTCTTTGCCTCGATCTGCGCGGAGTCATCATGCCGTTTTCTCTCCTGAAGATCAGCCAGGCCCTGAGGATTATCGAACCGGGAGAGTCCCTCGAAGTCCTGTGGAGTGATCCGGAAACGCCGACGGATCTTTTCAAAGTGCTCCCTGACAACGTTTACGAGGTGGTCGGTATGGACCGGGTTGAAGAAAAAGATCCATATTTCAGGTTAATGCTGTCGAAGCGCGCGGTTGCCGCGGGCGCCGGAAAAGGCGGCAGCATTCGCGAGGAATGCGGCAATCAAAATATGTTTAGTCCAGCCGCCGAAGAGCGGCAAAACACATCGAAACCCAAGGAGGACATCATGACAGAAGTGAATCTGAGCGAAATTGAAGCCAGCAGCACCGTCGATGCACGCGGCAGCGCCTGCCCGGGACCGCTGCTCGAAGCGAAAAAGGGAATCGGCAAAGTCAAGGTCGGTGAGATCCTGGAGATCTATTCGGCCGACTCGGGAACGCGCAAGGACATCCCGGCCTGGGCCAAGAAGGTCGGACACGATTATCTGGGAATTCTGGAGGTCGACGGCTACGACAAACACTTCGTTCGCAGAAACAAATAGGCAGGCGCGCTATGGCGAGCAACGGCAACGGAGCCAACACGGAAAAGATTTTAATTCTGGCCACGGAAAGCTGTGCCTATCCGGGTGCCGATTCCGTGGGGCAGGCCCATTCGACCTACCCCGCGAACACCTATATCCTGAGGGTCCGCGCGCCGGTGCTGTTCCCGGAACACTTCTACATCGATTGTTACAAAAAAGGGATCAGCGGGATTATCGTGATGTCATGCGGTGAGGAGTGCCCCTATGACGGCGCTTACAAGGCCATGGCGAAGCGGCTCGACCGGGTCTACGCCAGGATGAAGGCGCTCGAACTGGACATTCGCAGGCTGCGGCTCACGGCTATCTGTACCGTTTGCAACCGGGCCTTTTTAAACGAGGTCAACCAGATGAACGACCTGATAAAGGAGTTGGGGCCGCCGGTATTCTCGCCGAGTTGACCTCGCCTTGAGGGGGCACGGTTTCACAGCCCCTGAAAAAAGCGATCCGATCGGCCAGGGTCCAGTATGTCAGCAGCGTTTTATGTCCGCCCGAATGAGGAGAAATGAATGGAAGCCACCCGAGTGTTGGAATTCGATGCCCTTGTCGTCGGCGGAGGGATCGCCGGCTTGCAGTCGGCCCTCGACCTGGCGGATCAAGGCTTTACCGTGGCGGTGGTGGAAAAAGACGCATCGATCGGCGGAAAGATGATCCGCCTGTCCAAGGTATTTCCAACCCTGGACTGCGCCAGCTGCATCACGACCCCCAAAATGGCGGCCGCGGCCCACCACGACAACATTTCACTTTTTACCTACTGCGATTTGAACAAGCTCGACCGCGACGAGGATGGGTTGACGGCCGCCGTCACGCAGCGGCCGCGCTATGTCGATCCGGCCAAATGCATCGGCTGCCGGCAGTGCGAATACGCCTGCCCGGTGTACGTGGCCGATGCCGAGCAGGGCGGGTTTTCCGCCAGCAAGGCCATATCCATTCCCTTCTCGAACGCCATTCCCCAGATCGCGGTGCTCGACGTGGAAAACTGTCTGCTGTGCGGCAAATGCGCCAAGACCTGCCCCACCGATGCCGTCGATTATTTTCAACAGCCCGAAGACTTTGTCATCCGTTCCAGATCGGCGGTGCTGGCCACCGGTTTCGAGCTGACACCCCTCGCGAGCAAACAGCAGTATGGCAACGGAAATATTCCAAATGTGATTACGTCGCTGCAGATGGAGCGGCTCCTGGCACCGCACGGCCCCTATAATCGAGTGTTGCGGCCATCGGACGGCATGGAGCCGGACTCGATCGCCTACGTCCAGTGCGCCGGTTCCCGGGATAAAAGCATGGGGATATCCTATTGCTCACGGGTGTGCTGCATGTATGCCATCAAGCAGGCCATGCTGCTCTCCGGTTCCCTGCCGCTGGCGGATATCACCATTTATTACATGGATATCCGGGCTTTCGGCAAAGGCTATGAGCAATTTTATCAGAATGCCAAAGCCATGGGAATCGAGTTTGTCAAAGGCAAGGTCGCCGCCATCGGCGAAGGCCAAAACGGCGGTGTGGCCTTGCGGTATGAAGCCCAAAACGGCGAGGGGGTGACAACGGCCGACCACGATCTGGTGGTCTTGTCACTGGGGATGATTCCGGGCTGGAAGCCGCAGGGCGTCTGCCCGGTTTCCGAGGGGCCCGACCGGTTCATCCATACGATCCGGCCCAAGTTGTCTCCGACGGTAACCGACATGGAAGGTGTTTTTGTGGCCGGTGCCGCGGCCGGACCCAAAGATATTGTCGATACGATCACCGAGTCCGGAGCGGCGGCGATGGAGGCGGCCAAATATTTGGGACGCGTTCGGCAGTCCCGCAAAGCGGTGGCGTGAGCGGGTTACGGGATGCGGGGTACGGGTTACGGGAGACGGGTTGCGAGTTACGGGTTGCGGAATGCGCGAATCGGGTCAAAACCGCCAACTTTCGCCCGAAAGTAGAATTACCGGCCGCCAACGGGCTTAACCGGCCAAACCGGCTTAACGGGCTAAACGGGCTCAACCGGCCAAACCGGCTAAACGGGCTCAACGGGCTCAACCGGCCAAACCGATTTCCTTGCACCGTGGCGGCCCAAAATAGATCCATGAGCAGTTGGCCCGTAACCATGAAAATGCAGCATTCTCGATGGGGGATTCAGGAATGAGCGAGGAGAAGAAAAAAAGCGGCCGGAGCATGGAGCCGGCCAAGGTGGGCGTTTACATTTGCTACTGCGGCGGGAACATATCCGACCACGTGGATGTCGAAGCGGTGCGTGCGACAGTGGCGAAGTTGCCCGGAGTTGCAGAGGCCCGAACGAACATGTTCATGTGCTCCGACCCCGGGCAGGAAATGATCATGGAGGATTTGAAAAGCGGCCGGGTCAACCGGGTCGTCGTGGCCTCCTGCGCGCCCAGCCTTCACGAAACCACCTTTCGCAACACCCTGATCAGGGCCGGCATGAATCCGTATATTTACGACCATGCCAACATCCGCGAGCACGTCAGCTGGGTGCACCACGGTCGGGCCGCCACCGACAAGGCGACCCGGCTGATTTCAGCGGCGGCCGCCAAGGCCGGGCAGCTCGTTCCGCTCGAGCCGATCCGGGTTGACGCCAAGCCGCACGCCACCGTTATCGGCGGCGGCATCGCCGGCCTGCGAGCCGCCAAAGATCTGGCACAGCGGGGCTTCCAGGTCGCGCTGATCGAAAAATCGCCCTTTCTGGGCGGCCGGCTGGCAGGCCTCGATCGGGTGGCCCCCACCGGGGAAAAAGCCCGGGATTTGATAGAAGACCTGGCCGGACAGGTGCTGGCGGATCCGGCGGTTTCTATCCACACCTGCACCACGGTTGTGAATTTCGAAGGCTATGTCGGCAGTTTTAAACTCGGCCTGAAAAAAGTGCCGCCGGCACCGATCGCGGCGGATGCCCGCGGCGTTCAGCCCGCCTTCGAAAAATTGGAACCCGGCGCGTATGTGCCCTTTGCCGGGATCTACCCGAATTCGCTGCCGATCGCTTTAGAAGAGCTGACCATCGAAACCGGTGTGATCGTTATGGCCACCGGCTTTACGACGTACCGGCCGCGCCGGGGAGAATACGGGTTCGAGGAATTTGAGCAGGTCATCACCTTGCCGGAGTTGATTCGCTTGCTGGCCACGGCCGGAAAAGAAGGCGAGCGCCTGGTGGTCAACGGCCGGGCCATTCGCAGTGTGGCCATGATTCACTGCGTCGGCAGCCGGCAAATCCCCGGCATCCACCCCGAAGACGAATCGGGCCGGTTGAACGAGTATTGTTCGCGCACCTGCTGTTCGGCAACACTCAACGCGGCCAACACCATCCGCGAGGCCTATCCCGGAACGAGCGTTTACGAGTTTTACCGGGACATCCGTACCTACGGCCGCGGGCAGGAGGAGCTCTACGATCAGGCATCCCGAAACAGAGTGGTGTTTCTGCGGTTCGAAGCCGAAGACTCTCCGCAGGTTGTCGACGGCAGTGCCTCGGGCGACTTTCCACTGCGGGTCAAGGCCAAGGACACGTTGACCTTCGGCGAAGATATCGAAGTGCCGGCGGACCTGGTGGTCCTTGCCACCGGAATGGAGCCCGCGGGCATATCCGAACTGGCAGAGATGATGAAACTGCCGGTGGGAACCGATCGTTTCCTGCTGGAAGTCCATCCCAAGCTGCGGCCGGTCGAATTGCCCCAGAGCGGTATTTTGCTGGCCGGTACCTGTCAGGCGCCCATGGATGTCGGCGAAGCCTGCAGCGGAGCCGGCGCTGCGGCGGTAAAGGCCGCCGCGCTGCTCGGTCGCGGTTTCGTCGAACTCGATCCATTCGTGGCGGAAGTGGATTTCGAAAAGTGCGTGGGGTCCGGGGCTTGCGTGGAAGCGTGTCTCGCAGATGGCGCCCTGCGGCTGGTGCAGGTGGAGGTCGACGGGCGCAAGGTTGAGCGCGCACGGGTCACCCCGGCTCTGTGCCTGGGGTGCGGTGCCTGTGTCGCGGTTTGCCCGGAAAACGCCATCGATGTCAACGGTTGGACCTTGAAACAATACGAGGCCATGGTCGATCGCATCGTTGCCGACGATGCGGCCGCCTGAAGACTATAGGTCGAGACCGAAGAGATCGGGAAAAACACCATGGACATGCTGCCGGTAAAGGAGAGGTCGATGGGCCAGAGCAGTGAAGACAAAAAGGGTGCAATAGAAGCTCTGAAAAAACTCCGCGAAAGCCGCAAGCCATCTATCCAGGCGGCCACGACCCGAATGAAGGCCTGCAAGAAGGCCATCGAGGCCGTCAAAGACCAGATGCGGAAGGGTGCCCGGACGGTGCCGGAAATTGCGGCGGCCACAGGGGCGGCCACGGCCGAGACCCTCTGGGCCATTGCCGCTTTGAAAAAATACGGCCAGGTCGTCGAAGCGGAAAAAGAGGGGAGTTATTTCAAGTACGCGCTCTCCGGGAAGTACACTACTGAAAATTCCGATGAAACGGGAGCGGAACAACCGGCGTGATCCGACCGTTTTGGAAAATCACCGGATTTTGCTCAGGAGGGAAAAATGGCAGTGGTAGATCCCAGCTTTGCGGAAGAAATTGCGCATTATGGAAGCCGGACGGCGCTGGAGTGTTTCAACTGCGGCACCTGTGCAGCCATCTGTCCGCTCATACACGATCATTTTCCGCGCCGGATGATTCGTTATATCCAGATCGGCGCCAGGGAACGCATCCTGGAAAATGCCCCGGAACTCTGGCGCTGTCTGCACTGCGGCCTCTGCACCCAGACCTGCCCGCGGGAAGCGGACCCCGGAGAAGTCATTCTGGGGCTGAAACGCTATGTCGTTGCGAACTGGAGGAGGTCCTGAAATGTATCATCCCAAGGATATCATCGACCTGATTGCCGATAACGTCAGGAAAACGAAAAATCCTTTCGGCGTGCCCAAATTTCTTCTCAACAACTGGTGGAAAGGGGCGGACGTGCGCAAGCAGGGCGATAGCCTGCTGTTCACCGGTATGATGTACCAGTTCGTGCCTTACATCGAAAAATCGACCACCTACCTGTCCCGTTTCGAGGACACCAAGTGGGCCGACTATGTCAGGTTCGGCAAGTACATACCGAAACTGCTGACCGGCTTGGGACTGGCGGCGATGACGCCGGGGAAAGAAAAAAAGAAGTTTAACGGCATCCTGCAGGACATTGCGGGGATCCTGACCAGATCGAAGGTGGACTTTTTCTACAACCCGGAACTGGATGATTACAGCGGTGTTCTCCTTTATGACCTCGGTGACCAGGAGGGATTCGTGCGGCACGCAAAGACCGTCGCCGCCAAGTTAAAGCAAAATGGAATCCGGAAGTTGATTACCGTCGACCCCCACACCACCTACGCTCTGAAAACGCTCTATCCCAAATATACGGGTGAAAGTTTCGACGTGCGGGCCTATTTCGAATTGATCGACCTCAAATCGAAAAACGGTCACCGGCGGGTCACCCTCCACGACCCCTGTTTTTACGGTCGTTATCTCGAGCTGTCCGACGTGCCGGCCAGGGTCCTTTCAGGCATGGATATCGAGTGCGTGCCGATTAGTAACGCCGGACTGTACACCAATTGCTGCGGAGGGCCGGCCGAGTCGATTTCTCCGAAACTTTCCAGACAGGTCGGGCAGCGGCGCATAGAAGAGCTTGAAGCACCCGATGAACCCATTGTGGCCATGTGTCCCATCTGTCTCGGCAACCTGAGAAAAGCCGGTGCCGATGTGCAGGACCTGTCGACGGTGATCACCCGCCAAGTGCAAGTATAACACGTATTAAGGACCCCGAAGAAAGGGTAACCGTTCACGCGGTTGAAATGTCGGATCACCTCAAAACACCAATTCGTTTGCGTTCACAGGGTGTCGCAGATGCAAGGCGTCGGGCGCGCCGGCGTACTTGTGTACGTCAAGTGCCCGACAACGCGGCAGATGCGGTGCCGATGTGCAGGACCAGTCGACGGTGATCACCCGCCAAGTGCAGGTATAACACGTTTTAAGGACCCCGAAGAAAGGGTAACCGTTCACGTGGTTGAAATGTCAGATCACCTCAAAACACCAATTCGTTTGCGTTCACAGGGTGCCGCAGATGCAAGGCGTCGGGCGCGCCGGCGTACTGGTGTACGTCAAGTGCCCGACAACGCGGCAGATGCGGTGCCCTGTGAACGCGAACAAGGAAAGGAGTCGAGCCATGGCAGACAACGAAGAAAAATTTTTTTACATCGCAACGTGTGGCGGAGAGAATCCGGAAAAAGCGGCGATGCCGTTCGTGCTGGCCGGCGCGGCACTGGCGATGGACATAAAGGCCACCGTCTGCCTGCAGGGCCACGGCGTGTATCTGGCGCAAAAAGGCTATGTGGAACACATGCTTCCCGCCGGCGGCTTTCCACCCATGAAAAAAATGATTCAGGATTTTGTCGAACTGGGCGGCAGACTGCTGGTCTGTGTGCCGTGCATCAAGGAAAGGAATATTGCGGAAACGGACCTGATCGGCGGCGCCGCAACCACCGCTGCCGGGGCCGTCAATATCGAGGCGATGGAATCCGATGCGGTTTTTGTCTACTAAGAGTTCACGGTAAATACGGTCGCCATTTACAGACAGAGGTCATATCATGGAAGAGAAAGTGTCCACCGACCCACCGGGTCGGGTCACCGACCTGGTCGAATTGAAAAAAGGGGGCGCGGCTGTCAGCTGTCACGCGTCCTTTGAAATCCTGCCGGTGGATTTTTCCCACCGCCAACACCCTTTCCGTGCGCATATTTTCCTTTGCCGTTACAGCGGCGAGGTGGATGGCAAACATTACGAATTCAGAAAGTGCTACGCGCGCGGGTGTCCGCACAACCTGTGTCCGCACGTTTCCCAGGCGGTTATGATCGCCAACCGTTATCTGCAAAGGGACTATCGCAGACTGGAAAAGACCGGGATTCAGATGGAGAAACGCCTGTTTCGATTGCAGGACATGATCGTCAAATACGACGAGATCGAGGAAGAATACGGCAACGTGATGACCATCCACGATTACCTCACCCTTGCGGGAGAGGGCAACGACGTGGCCGTCGCGGTGCGCCTGGAATATGTTCCGGCCGTCGAACATTTTGCCCATACCAGAAATGCGCAGACCTTTATGATGGCTGATTTTACGGTGGAATGCCTGGGCAGGACCAGTCGTATCGAGCGCTGTCTGGCCTGCTATCCGGAAGAAAGGGAAGCACAGGAGCGGCCGCAAAAAATCCGAATTGCCAACGAACGGTTAAAACTGCTGTATTCAGATTTCAACCAGGCCGGCATTACGTGCAAGGCGTGTTTTTTTTCTTAGGGCTCATCCACGATCTGGTTAAGGCAATTTAGAAGGGACATTCTTAACGACCAACCCGTTATAGCGAGGAGGGATTAACGTGCACGCTACCATCCAAAAACCGATTGAAGAGATTGTCAACATCATGCCCCTGGGCTGGAGCGACATCGTGCCGGATATCCTGGAGCAGGCCGAGATAAAGATTTATCACAGTCAATCACCACCTCTGAAAGGGGCGGCTTGATGCACCCTCTGAAAAAGGGGCTTTTTTGATATTATTTCCACCGCAGAGACGCTGAGCACGCCGGGGGCTTGTTTGAATTATACAATGAGATCGGTCATCCCGCAGCAGCGATGCCTCTCAACGGCAAAGGTAGAATACTATTTTCCCTGTGATCTTTGCGACTCGAGCGAAACGGGTGGTATACTCTTACTTGCCTACCCGCATAAGTTCGGTTTCGATAACTTGCGTCTGACGAGGTTTATATGGCAGATAGAAGCGATGCGTCCATGATAGAAAGAGTGGAAACGCTCGAACAACGGCTATCGCATTTGGAAGGCGAGCTGCGGCTCGTAAAAGAGACCCTGCCCGAGGATCAGCTCTCGATGGTCGTCTTCAGCGGAGATCTCGACCGGATTCTGGCGGCCTTTATCATTGCCACCGGTGCGGCGGCGATGTACGAGAAGGTCGTCATGTTTTTTACCTTCTGGGGGACATCGGTCTTGCGGGACCTGAAGAAGACCGTGACCAAAAAAGATCTCGTGGCCCGGATGTTTGGTAAGATGCTGCCGAAAGGTGCCGGCCAACTGAAGCTGTCGCAACTGCACATGGCCGGGGTCGGCACCCGTATGCTCAAGGGCCTGATGAAAAAAAAGGGCGTGATGTCACTGGAAGATCTCATGAAAACGGCAGCCGAGTTCGGGGTCGAGATCATCATCTGCGAAATGTCGATGGACCTGATGGGTTTCGGCATGGAGGAGTTTATCGATTATCCCAATGTATCGCTGGCCGGAGTGGCCAATTTCCTGGGGGAAGCCGCCAGGAGCAAGGTGACGCTTTTCATATAACCTATTGGATTGCACCTGCGCCGGTGGATATGATAAGGGCGGCTTGGGTCCATTTCTGACACGAAAAAAAACTCGACAATAGTTTTAACAGACTCAACAGACTCAACAGACTCAACAGACTCAACAGACTCAACTGACATAACCAATTTTCATGCCCCGTGGCGGTCCGAAGGGCCCATGACCGTATAACTTTCAACCCCCATACCACAAAAGGAGCTGTTAAAATGACCAACAACGTCGTAATTGCGCTGTCCTGCGGTACGAATGACACCAACCGGGCCACCCGCGCCATTCACCTGGCCACCATCGCCCACAAGGAAGGCAAGAACACCACCCTTTTTCTGTTGGACGAAGGGGTTTATCTGGCCAAGCAGGGGATTATAACGCACGTGCGGGCGGCCACGGGCGATGTGGCCGACGATCTGCTGACGTACCTCCAGGCCCACGAGGTGCCCATATTGGTGTGCACGCCTTGTGCCGTCGCGCGGCAGATCAAGGAATCGGAGCTGATCGAAGGCGCCCGCATGGCCACCGCGGCCGAATTCATCAACATGTCCTGCGATGCGGCCGTGATCAGCCTGTAATATAAAATGGTTTAAGGTTTAAGGTTAAAGGTTCAAGCATCACAAATTCAGTGTTTCTTGGATGCGATCGAGCATGGCCTGTTCGTGCTTTCCCGGTTTTGCGTCCGCGCCGGCAATCCGCTTGGCGATCGAAAGGGCTTTGACACGGTCTTTTTTGGTCGGCAGCAGCCGGGCCAACCCCTCTATGGCCAGTTTTTCGTTCAGCTCCAGGACCCTGGCCTGTTCTTTGACCATGATTTTGTAGTGATCGGCGGATGGTTTGCCGAGGCGGCTGTCGGCTTGAAAAATCTTTTCGGCCACCGTAAACTGGCGCTGGTCAAGAAAGCGGTCCGCTCCGGCCACCGCGATGAAGATCCGCACCATCGCTTCTACGAAACCGCCTTCGACGGCTGCCATCCGGACCCAGGCGTCGCGGCGCAGGCGTGTTTTTTTGTCGATTTTTGGTGCCGCCGATCTCTCGTGACCGGCCTGGGCCGATGGGCCGAGCACCGATCGGGTCCAGGGCGAGCCGTACAGGAATTTAAACCAGAACTCCTGCGTCAGGTCCCGCAGGTCGCGGTAGTAATTCAAGCCGGCCTGCACCCCCTCCGAAAAAACGGTTTCCAGGGCCACAAACGGGTTGTCCGCCGCTGCCGGTCGACGGTGGGGTTTTGCCAGTTCGGCCAAATGCTTGACCGGCTGCATGAACGGGTTCAGATCTGACAGCATGTACCGCTCAATTCGCAGGGGATGCAGCTGCCGGATCGTTTCGGCGGTCGTATCGGAAATACCGGCTTTGACCCAGGGGCTGAGAAAGATACGATACATGTCGTCGTTAAACCGTGACAAGGTGTTCGCCGGCGGAAACGCTTCCTCATCCTGCAGGCCGTCGTCCAGAGCCAGAATATCCTCCATGGTTCGCGGCTCGAAGCGCACATCGTAATTCTCCAGCCACGGCTGGCTGGGGCTGCCTTCTAAAATCATTTCGTAGAGGCCCGGGGCAAGGTAATCGAGCATATCGACACTGCCGATGATGCCGCGATGCTCCCTGCGGGCCACCTTGCCGGAGACGAAGATTCCCAGGTGCCCGACGTTTTCATGCACCATGTAAACGATCACCTGGCCGTTGTTTTTGATTTCATCCACCGAACCGTAGACTTTCTTGATCCAATTCAGGGCTTGGGGAGGCGGGGTGATGTTGTCCGCACTGGAAGCAAACACCAGGATCGGGTCCTTGAAATTTTTCAGTTTGATGACTTTTTCTTTATTCAGCCGCAAGACGCCTTGTTCGAGTTCGTTGCCGATGAACAGGCTCTCGACAATGAAATGGATTTCGTCGGTGTTCATGCTGAAAAAGCCGCCCCACCACTTCTCGAATTCCAGAAACCGGTTTTCTTCGGTATCGATGTTGGAAAACACGTGGTAGAGTTTTTTCCAATAAGTGTTGGCCGGATTGAGATCCTCGAAGCCGGCCACAAGGTTGGCCCCATCGAAATGACCCTTGCCCAGGTCGCACCAGAAAGAGGTCAGCCAGACCCCGCCCCACAGCCCGCCCTTATACCGCATCGGATTGGCGCCCTCGACGCCGCCCCAGTATGACAGGGGCGAGCCGTTGAAGACCATCGGTCCGGTCACATCGGGGCGGTCGGCACCGATCAGTGCCGCCGCCCAGCCGGCCTGGCAGTTACCGATGACCGCGGGCCTGAGGGCATTGGGGTGCCTTGCGGCGACTTCCTCCAGAAAACGGATCTCGGCGCCGTGGACATCCGCTATGGTCTGCCCCGGTTCCGGATCGGTATAGAACATGACAAAGTAGACCGGGTGACCGCCGTCCAGCGCCACTCCGATCTGGGAGTTGACTTTCGAGCCGCCGATGCCCGGTCCGTGACCGGCACGCGGGTCGATGACCACAATCGGCCGCTTCGGCAGGCCCGGGTCCGCAGCTTCGGATTTTCTCGTCAACCGGCGTTCGGCCTGAACTGCCGCGGTATCTTTTTTGGATCGCCGGTCCAGAATGCGGATCAGTGAATAGTTCACCGGCTGGTCGAACAAGCGGCCGTCGAGCACCATGTCATAGTCAAACACCAGGACCGGCGGTTGTCCGGCTCTCAGGTGAGCCAGGTAATTGTTGCCGCGCTTTCTCAAGGCGTCCCAGAAAAGAAACATCCGCTGGGTGCGATCCACGACATATTCCAAGGCTGAAAACGACCCGTGCAGGGCCTGGGCAAATCCGGAAATGGGGGTGAATTCGTTCATCGTATCGCTATCTCGTGCTTATAGTGTCCGATCGGTTTCCGGTCCGGGTGGCGTTCATTGTTCAGTCCTGCCGCCGGCCGCAGGTCTGATCATGTAAGGAGCTTTTTAAACTGATACACTGTCAAGCGCTTGTCTCCGGAGCGTTTCAGCGCCCCCATTGTGACGCCTCGATGCAGGTCCCGGCTGGCGGTAGCCGGTGAAATGGTCTTCAAATGGCTTTGGTATTCCTTGCGCGAAAACCTTTTATCCCCAAATGCAGCCCGGGCGATTTCCAGTCGATTTTCAGCGGTAAGAGTCACACCACGAGTCTCTGCAATCAGCTGATTGAGTGTTTTTGCTATCTGCGCAAGCGTAAACGCGACGAAAACGGTGCAATCACCGGTCGTATCGCCTCGTGCGAGCGCATCGTAATACGCTTGCTGCCGCTTACGGATAAGATGCTCTACCGGCAGAAATTCAAATACCGGGTGATAGACCATCAACAGACGGGTTTGCCAGAGGCGCCCCATGCGACCGTTGCCATCGATGAACGGGTGGATGTATTCCATTTGATAGTGGAACCGGCTGGATTTTATTAAGTGGTGGTCGGTGCTCTCATTCAGGTATCTAAAAAGCGCCTGCATCATGACGTCTACTTTTTTCCAGTCTGGCGCCTCATGGAAAATATCATTTGTGCGAATTATCCCCATCGGACTTTGACGCATTGACCCTGGATTCTTCATGAGACCCGTCATCATAATACCATGTGCCTCTAAAAAGGAATCCATTCCGAGGGGATTGAACTCCGGCAGACGACGATAAACGGTTATTGCATTTTGAACTTCCAATATTTCCTGCGGCGATCCGATAACGCGCTTTTTGTCCAACAAAGCGGTGATCTGGTCGCGCGTCAGAGAATTGCCCTCGATGGCCAAAGACGCCTGAATCGTGCGGATGCGGTTCTTACGTCGCAGCTGTGGACCCGGTTGAATCAGGTTCACGCCTTCCAGTTGACCGATGCATTCGGCGATCTCTGTAAGCGTATGAACGATTTCAGAGGTCATTTGACACGGTGTGAGGGCCTCGATCATGGATATATAATATCATTTGATACTATCAAGGTCAACATCACATCGCTATCCCCCGTTCAGCTTGACGACGACAATCGTCAGGTCGTCCTCCGGCTTCAGGTCGCCGCGGAATTCCTCCACGGAGTCATACACGGCCAGCAGGATATCGCGGGCGGTTTGGCCGGCGTGTTGTCGGATCACGTTTTTCAGGCGTTCCTTGCCGAAAAGCTCGTCCGTTTCATTGCGGGTTTCCCAAATGCCGTCCGTTCCGATGAACAGGATCTGACCGTCCATGACGGCCGTGGACGATTCGCCGTAAGCTATTTCCGCATCGATGCCCAACGGCAGGCCCTTGCCCTTCAGGTTGACAAAAGTGTCTGTTGCGGGGTCATACAACAGGGCCGGTTCGTGACCGGCCCGCACCCACTCGATGCGGTTTTCACCCCGGTCGACGCGGGCCAGAAACAGGGTCATGAAACGCCCGGAGCGCGCCACATCTTCGGTAAATCTCCGGTTGATATCGGTGACGATGTCCCCCAGGCTGCCGGGCATGGAGACCCTCTGCCGGAGGAGGCCGCGGGCGGTGGCCATCAGCAGGGCCGACGGAAGGCCGTGGTCGGAAACGTCGCCCACCGCGACGCACAACTGCTGCCGGCCCCCCTCTCCAACGCACAGGTAGTCGAAGTAATCCCCGCCGGTCTCCTCGCTGTAAACGGCCATTCCGCTGACGGCCAGGCCGGGGAGGTCCGGTGCGCTTTGCGGCAGGAGGTTGTATTGAATCTGCATGGCCACCTCCATCGCCTGCTGCAGCTTGACGTGGGTGTCAAGTTGCGGGCCGACCTGGTTGAAGACCCGCCCGAGGTCGCCGAATTCGTCCCGGCTGCGGATAGCGACGCGGGCCTTGAAATTTCCGTCGGCCAGCTTTTTGGACGCAGCGGTGAGCAGCTCCAACGGCCGCGTGATCGAGCGCGAAAACATCACGGCCAGGACGGCGTTCAGGGCGACGAGCAGGACCAGGAATCCGGCCGTGAGCCGCTCGACTGCGCGTACGCGGGTTTCTATGGCCTGGCGGATTTCACGGGCATCGGCCGTCTGTGATTTTTCGATGCGGGCGGTGAGTGCATCGGCCATCACGTGGACATTGTGAATGCCGAAAGCCCTCAATCCGATAATCGGCAAAATTGAGAGAATCAGCAGCAGACTCAAAAGCTTCCAGCGGAATTTCATAGAGAACCTCATCTGGGTCCAGCGGCATCGAGGTGAATTGACGCGGACATTCTTCTTGCCAGTCCTCCTTCCCAGGGAAACAGGACTGTTGTTTACCCCTATACCAGCAATGGGGGAGTAGAACTCACAAAAAAGCAAAAGCCGTGCCGCCATGACGACCACCGCGCCGAACAATTTCTGAATGAGACCTATCAGAAACGAGGCTCGTTGCACAAGCTGTCACGCCGGCAGCGGTTGGAAAGACGATGCATTTCATTTTTCAGACCTGACCAGGATGGGTGGAAACCTGGCTGTACTGGCAGTTTCTGCGACGACCGGGGCACGATTTGTGCGTCAATTCATGCCTTCAAATTTACCAGCCTTAACGATATTGCCCGTTGTGAAAATTTTCCTTCGTCTGCCAATTCTGAACTCTCCTCGTGTCTTCGAAGAATTGATCTATACGCGGAAAGTGACATTCGATCTATTGTAAAATTCTGGTGGTCTTGATAGACAATCCGCAGTGGTTTCCGTCATTTTCCCTTACAGCCAGGGCATCGGATTCGTTGCGTCGCCCTCTATTATTAACGGATTCCAAATGATGGGAATGGGGCTGCAGAAATTCAAGTTTTCACCCGGTTGCCCGATAACACACCCGGGACCGGCCTGCCGGCAACTCCCAGAAAAATATCCGACCAACGTTTTTCCGGAAAGGAAACAAGCGGTGAGATCAGAAGATATCCTAGAAGAAATCATCAACGGCATCGGCAAACTGCCCACCCTGCCGGGGGTTGCCATCAAGATCCTGGAAACGGTTCAGGACCAGAAAAGCGGATTGAAGGAACTGGCCGAAATCCTCTCGACCGATCCGCCCCTGAGCGCCGAAGTGCTGCGGTTGATCAATTCGCCCTACTACGGTCTCAATACCCGCATCACCTCCGTGCAGCATGCCGTCAAGCTGCTGGGCGCAACGACCGTCAAGAACCTCGCCCTGAGCTTTTCGGTGGTCAAGAGCTTTCAGAATGACGGTGGCGGGGGATTCGACTACACCCAGTTCTGGAAGGACTCCCTGTTCAGCGCCGTGGCCATGAAGTCGATGGCCAAAAAAATCTGCCGCCAGGCGGCGGATGACGCTTTTTTCCTGGGACTGCTGCACAACATCGGCATCTTGACCCTAAACCAGTGCATGCCCGATCAATACTGCCTCGTTTTGGCTGAAAAGAGTAAAAACCAGTCTCCTAACCACGAAGCCGAGCAACAGGTCCTGGGATTCGCCCACATGGACATCGGCAGCCTGTTGGTGAAAAAGTGGGGGCTGCCGGACACCTTTTACACACCGATTCGACACCATCATTTTCCGGCGGAACTAAAGAATGTGGGGCCGGAAATCATTCAGATGACACGCATCCTGCACCTCACGTCCCTGCTTATCGATTTTGTCAACCTGCCCGACAAGGCCTATCACCTCGGCCTGATCGAGGTTTTTGCCAAGGAATATGGGTTCGAGGAGCACTTCCGGCTGGAGCCGCTGCTGCAGGAAGTCGGCGAACTGACGGAGGCCGTATTCCCGGTATTTGAAATCAAGGTCGATTCGGAAACCCGCTATATCGAAATGATCGAGACCGCCCGCAAAGAGCTGATTCATCTGTCGTCCGATTTCGTAAACCGCCTGATCGAGCAAAACAAACGCATCGAGATATTGAACGAGCGCGCCACCCACGACGGGCTGACCAAACTGACCAATTACCAGCGGTTCCAGGAAGTCCTGGACGAGGAAATGTACCGCGCCAAACGGTACAGATTTCCGCTCACTCTGCTCATGCTGGACCTGGATCATTTCAAGAAGGTCAACGACACCTTCGGCCATCTCGCCGGTGACGTCGTTTTGAGGGAAATGTCCGAACTGCTCAGGAAATCCCTGCGCAAATCCGATATCGCCGCCCGCTACGGGGGCGAAGAGTTTGCCCTCCTTTTACCGGAGACCCCCCAGGAGGGTGCCTTCATTTTAGCCGAACGCCTGCGCGAGAAACTGGCCGCCATGAGTTTTGCCTATGGCGAGCACACCATCTTCATCACCATGAGCGTCGGCATTGCGGCCTACACCCCCAAAACCGATTCTTCCAACGCGGACCTTATCAAAAAGGCCGATACCGCGCTCTACCGTGCCAAGGAGCAGGGGCGTAACCGGTGCACCCTGTTTTCTAACGGTTAGGGCCTTCTTGTGTCATCACTCTTGCCGGAATCCGTATCGATTCCGTGCGGATCCGCCTTCCGGAATCTTTCCGACCGGCCCGCCTGTTTGGTAGGCTATGAGAAAAAAACTATTGGCTGCCGGTACCGGTCGTCGGCGTGTCACCATACAGCCGACACCCTCTGGTCCTGCCGGATCTTTATCTCAAAGCCTGTAGAATAGCCTTGTAAATAACCAGATGGCTTTGACCCGGCATACAGTCAGCCCCGGCCGGGCGATCATTTTTTATACGGCGGCGTTCCCGATGCGACACCCTGCCAAAGCGCGTTGTTTTCAGATTCAATTTTGTGTATGGTGCTGACGTCCGTAAACAGCAGGGGGGGGGCGCGTGGTATTCTCACAAACCGGTCAAATTTGTGATGATTTCTTCGTGGTGGGCCATCCGGCCGTTCCCGTTTACCTGCTGGACGGACCCCAGCCGGCGATCTTCGATGCCGGACTTGCCCTGCTGGGCGATCTCTATCTGAGCGGGTTCGAAAAAATTCTGGGGAATCGCAGCCCGGCCTTTTGTTTTCTCACCCACGCCCATTTCGATCATTGCGGTGCCGTCGCGGCTTTTAAAAAACGCTATCCGCGCCTGCAGGTGGCGGCATCCGCCAGGGCCGGCGAGATTTTGAAGCGGCCGAGTGCCGTCGAACGGATTCGCACCCTGAACCGCGCCGCCGCAACGCTGGCGGCCCAAATCGGCGTGACCGGGTCGACCGGCGGGCGGTTCGAACCCTTCACCGTCGATCGATGCGTTCAGGAGGGCGATCGAATCGACATCTCCGGCGGCGGCCGGATCGAGGTGATCGCCAGCCCCGGCCATACCCGCGATTGCCTGAGCTACCGGATTTCGGGCCGCAACATTTTGCTGTCATCCGAAGCCGCCGGCCAGCCGGACCAGACCGGGTACATCGTAACGGACTGCCTGGCGGACTATGACAGCTACCTGGCATCGCTGCAGCGGCTCAAGGCCCTGGCGCCGGCCGTGTTGTGCCCCGGCCACGTCTTTGTTTTCAGCGGCGAGGATGCGCTTGTTTACCTGGCGCGGGCGCTGGCGGCCTGCAACGACTTTTTCAACCTGGTGTCGGCCTGTGCAGCAGAAGAAGACGGGGATGTGGAGCGCATCAAGCAGCGGATCAAAACCCGCGAGTACGATGTCCTGCCCGGCCCCAAGCAGCCGGAGCCGGCCTATCTCATCAACCTGGAAGCGCGCATCAAGGCGGTGCTAACGGCTGCCGCGTCAAGGGCCGATCGATGGCGCACGTGAAAACAT
This sequence comes from uncultured delta proteobacterium, assembly GCA_963728055.1. Taxonomy (GTDB): domain Bacteria; phylum Desulfobacterota; class Desulfobacteria; order Desulfobacterales; family SG8-13; genus JARFQH01. The sequence goes on from CAVSIM010000007.1 coordinate 382,791, forward strand.
CCAAATCGGCATCCCGGCCCGATTTGTCCGTGAATATCGGCGGCATCCGCCTGCGCAACCCGGTGATGACCGCCTCGGGGACTTTCGGCTACGGCCGGGAGTATGAAACCTACGTCGACCTGAACCGGCTCGGCGGCATCGTCGTCAAGGGGCTTTCACTGGAGCCCAGCAGGGGCAACCGGCCGCCGCGCATTGTCGAAACCGCCTGCGGCATGCTCAACGCCATCGGTCTCGAAAACGTCGGCATCGAAGCCTTCGTTGCGGAAAAACTGCCCTTTCTGCAGAAATTGTCGACGCCGGTTTTTGTCAATATCTACGGTAAAACCGTCGCGGAATATGCCACCCTGGCCCGGCGGGTCGCGACGCTCGATGCGGTTGCGGGTATCGAGGTCAACATTTCCTGTCCTAACGTAACGGCCGGCGGCGTGGCCTTCGGCGTGGATCCGGACGCGGCCGGACGGGTGGTGCGCGCCGTTCGCAGGGAGTCCGTCAAGCCGCTGATCGTCAAGCTGTCGCCGAACGTCACCGACATCACCCTCATCGCCCGCCGCGCCGAGGCGGAGGGTGCCGATGCCCTTTCGCTGATCAACACCATTACCGGCATGGCCGTCGATGTCGCCAGCCGACGCCCGGTGCTGGCCAATATCACCGGCGGTCTCTCGGGGCCGGCCATCAAGCCCGTGGCCCTCCGCATGGTCTGGCAGGTCTGCCAGGCGGTCCGGGTGCCTGTTATCGGAATCGGCGGGATCACCACCGCCCGGGATGCGATAGAGTTTCTGATTGTCGGCGCATCCGCGGTCCAGGTCGGAACGGCCAATTTCGTCAATCCCCATGCGACCATGGATATCCTGTCCGGCATGTCGGCCTACCTGGCGGAAAACCGCATGGCAAGCGTGCGCGATCTGATCGGCAGCCTGGAAGTGGGCGCTGCCGGTTGAGTCCGGCGGGATTCCCCGGACGTCTTGTTCCATGGCGTAAAGCCTGTAAAAGACGAAAATCAGTTATCGCCTGCTTTGGATTACAGATTATTCGACCATCTTTATGAATTCCATCCTTCAAAGGGCTAAACAGGCAAACGGGCTCAACGGGCCAACCGGCCAACGGGCTAACCGGCTCAACGGGCCAACCGGCCAACGGGCTCAACCGGCCAACGGGCAAACGGACTAAACCGATACCAAGGAGGACAGCATGAAAACAATCGTCGCGATAATCGTGGCCGTGTTCGTGGTGTTGATCGGGTCGATGACGGCCCTGGCCGAGGAGCTGCAAGTCGGCATGCCGGCTTCCGACTGGTCATTTGAGGATGCGGACGGCAAAACTTACAGCATGGCGAGTTGGGAGGGAAAAGTACTGCTGATCAATTACGTCGATCCCGACGCCGCGGACCTGAACGAACACTTCACCGACGCCATGAAAAAGGCCAAGGAGGCCGGCCGGTTGACGGATGAGCACTACAAGGGTATCGGCATTGCCGACTGTGCGGCCACCTGGAAGCCGAACTTCGCCATCCGGTCCATTGCGGGGAGGAAAGCCAAGAAGTACAACACCACCATCCTGTTCGACTACGACGGCTCGCTGCGCAAGGCCTGGGGCCTTCAGAAGGACTCGGCCAACGCCGTGCTGCTCGATAAGGATCGCATCTGCCGGGCCATCAACCGGGGCAGGGTTCCGGACGACCAGGTGGAGAAGCTGGTGCAGCTGGCCGTCGAGCTGCAGGGGAGGTAGGTTGGGCCGGTTGGCCCGTTGGCCCGTTAAGCCGGTTTAGCCCGTTTAGCCGGTTAGGGCCGTAGGTGAATTGAGACGGCTTGACCGGTCAGCCGGTTGATCTATACAAAAGAATGAGTTGGCGGGCACATGCCGATTAACGCGACGGCGCCTGTTTCTCCGTCGGGCCATGCCGCCGCCGGCGGTTGTGTTCGTAGCGCATCTGCAGGATCTCCACCAGGAGCGCAAATCCCATGGGGAGATAAATATAGCCTTTGGGCACGTGTTTGTGCAGGCCTTCCATGAAAATGGTGATGCCGATGGTGATCAAAAATGACAGCGCCAGGATTTTCAGTGCCGGGTGGCGCAGAATAAACTCGCCGATGGGCCGGGCATAGAACAGGATGCCGACAAATGACAGGACCACCGCCGTGACGATGATCCAGAACTCCGATGTCAGCCCCACGGCCGTGATCACCGAGTCGATCGAAAAAACGATGTCCAGCAGGACTATCTGGGTTATAATGGCGGCGAAAGAAGCGCTGCCGCCGTCGGCGGTGCCGGGCTGATCGTCGGCCAGGGAAATGGTATGGTGAATTTCCCTGACCGCCTTGAAGAGAAGAAAAAGGCCGCCGGCAAGAAGGATCAAATCGCGAACCGACAAATTCAAGACCAGCGGTGTCGTCAATTCGGCCAGGGCGATGACAACGACCAGCATGACGATGCGGGCCACCATGGCCAGTGCCAGGCCCAGTATGCGCGCCTTCTGGCGTTTTTCCGCCGGCAGGCGCCCGACAAAAATTGCGATCACCAGCACGTTGTCCACACCCAGAACCAGTTCGAGGCCGATCAAAAGGGCCAGCAGGGCCATTGCATCCGTCATCAGGCGTATCCTTATCTACGTGTCCGTCTTATTTTCTTGCCGTGTTTTCAGTATCTTGTTATAATGCGATTTTAGGATCACCCCTCTTCTCCTCTTTCGGACGCATGCATGAAAAAAAAGGTCTTGGTCAACCGGGAAACCTGGGATCATTTCATCCATTGGGTGAAAATATTTCTTACCGCAGAAGAGGTCGGCAGCAAGGCTAAATGGCTCATCGCCCTGCTTATTCTGTTTTTGTTGAGCATCAATGCCCTGAATGTGCTCCACAGTTATGTGGGCCGCGATTTCATGACCGCCATCGAAGACCGCGACCGCCACGGTTTCATCCTGATGGCCCTGGTCTACATCGGCGTGTTCGCCGCCTCCACGCTGACCAGCAGCTTTTACCGGTACACCGAGGAGCGTTTCGGCCTGATGTGGCGTAAATGGGCAACGCGCCGGACCATCCTCGCTTATGCCAACAAACGGGTTTATTACCGCCTCAAAATGGCCGGCGAGATCGAGAATCCCGACCAGCGCATCGCCGAAGACATTCGCGCATTTACGGCCACCACCATCTCCTTTGTGCTCATGCTGCTCAACGGCACACTGACGGTCATCGCCTTCTCGGGGGTGCTCTGGTCTATCAGCCCCATGCTGTTCGTGGTCTCCGTCTTGTATGCGGCGGCCGGCACCTGCCTGACCTATTTCATCGGCCGGCGATTGGTGGGGTTGAACTTCGACCAGCTCGACAAAGAGGCGAATTTCCGGGCGGCGTTGATCCACATGCGATCAAATGCCGAGTCGGTGGCTCTCAGCCGACGCGAAGGCCGCCTGATCAGATTGCTCGTCCGTAACCTGGGCGACCTGACGGGAAATTTCCTGAACATCATCAAAACCAGCCGCAACGTCAATTTCTGCACCACGGGGTACAACTGGCTGATTCAAATTATACCGGCCCTGATCATCGCGCCGCTTTTCATCGACGGCAAGGTCCAGTTCGGCGTCATCACGCAGTCGGCCATCGCCTTCGGCCATCTGCTCGGGGCATTTTCGCTGATCGTGACCCAGTTTCAGTCCATTTCCTCCTTTACGGCCGTCCTGGCCCGGTTGAGTTCGTTGACCGAGGCCAACAGTGAGGCGAAGGCCGTCGAGGTATCCGCCAGCCAGGGCCCCAAAGACGATGAAAAGGTGGTTTACGCCGAGGTGACCCTCCGCGCGGCGGGAGGCGACCAGGTCCTTGTCAGGGAACTGAACCTTACCATTCCTCACGGCCGGCGGGTACTGGTCTGCGGACCGGACGATTCGGCAAGATCGGCCCTTTTTCACGCCACGGCCGGGCTCTGGAACGTGAGCGCCGGGCATATCGTCCGACCCTCACTGGAGAAAATCCTTTTCGTAACCGAGCGTCCTTATTTACCCCCCGGTTCACTGCGCGAATTGTTTATCCGGCCCTGGCCCGAAGACGTTCACCCCAGCGAGAAGGACCTGTTCAACAACGAATTTCCGAAGATGCGGATTATCGAAGGGCTGCGAAGCCTGGGAATCGATTCCATTTCCAAGCGTTTCGGCGGTCTGGACACCCGTCAGACCTGGGAAAGCGTGCTGACGCTTTCGGAGCAGCAACTCCTGGTGATTACCCGCGTCCTGCTTGCCGGTCCCCGGTTCGCCTTTCTGGAAAAACCGAGCACGACGCTGGCGCCGCAGCAGGTCACGTGGGTGCTGGACCTGCTGAAACAACACGACATCGGCTATGTGACCTTGCAAGAGGGCCGCGACAACCTGGAACCCTACGACAGGGTGCTGGAACTGGAAAAAGGCGGCTTCTGGACATACTCCCCCGTCGAAGCAGGCCATATCCTCACAAAGAGTTACGACCTCGCGGTTTGAGCTATCCCACCTGCACGGCGAGGTGATTGGCTCCCGTTGTGATCCGCTCCCGCACGGCGGCCATCGAGGCACGCGCCGCTCCCTTGCGGTACGGGTTCTCGTCCCTTTCGAAGGCAAGCCGGCCGCCATTCAGCCTCAACTCTCTGGTGCCGCAGCCGGCGCCCTCGATGCGATACGTCACGTCGAATGAGATTCCGTCCAGTGTCATCTCCAATCGCAATCCATCGAGGTCTTTGGGAATCACCGGGTCGATGATCAGCGCGGATCGTTCCAGGCGAAGCCCGAGAAAGGACTGGAGCATCAGTCTTGTCCAGATGCCGGGTCCGCTCGAATAAACCCGCCAGCCTCCATCCAGGTCGATGGCGCCCGTCTTCACGCGATCGTATTCCAGAAATGCCTCGTAGCGGTCGGCAACCGCGGCGTCGGAACTCGAGTAGTAGCAATTGGCCTGGCGCAGGGTTGCGGCGCGAACGATCGACCGGATGCCGATGGGGTTGGCCTGACAAAGGGCCGTGAAAAAGCCCTCGGCATCGCCGTAATGCGCCAAGGCCTCGGCGTAGCGCAAATGGGCGTGGGTGTACATGAGCCCGATTTCCCGGCCGAAAAAGGCAGCGCTTTCGGCACGCTGGAAGAACTTCTGGGGACCACCACGGTATTTCATGGGACGATCGAAAAGCCGGGCCCCATCGGAGCCGAGCAGGTGGGCCTTGATGATGAGAAGGTGCTTGCGGGCCTGCTCCGGTGTCAGAAGGTCGTTGATGACGGCATGGATCATCGGAATCAGACTGTAGGACACGCCGGTGTCCTCGTCCAACGGGTGAAGGAGGTAATCGATGCGGCCGTCGTCATGAAAATAGGCGAATCCGGTCACGGTCCCGTCCTTCAGAAGGTGACGCTGAAACTGATCGTGAATATCGCGGGCCGCGTCTGCAAAATGATTCGCCTGCGCGCTGCGGCCCAGTCGCCGGCAGGCCGTCGCCAGCGTGGCGAGGGTCTGGTAGTGGAGCGTCACGGTCCACGCGCTGCACAGTCGCTCCCGCATGGCCGGGTCGGCCGGCTGCATGGAATCGTTCCAGTCCCCCAGGCCGTAGGCCGCCAGTCTGGTGCCGGAAATGAGGCGGTTGTCGATGACGGCCAGCGCGCGTTCGATGTGGTGCCACAGCGTGGCCCTTTCAGCCCGACTTTCACCCTCCGGGTGAAAAAAAGGCACGATCTCCTCGAGCAGGGTGCCGTCTTCCGAGGCGACCAGGTATTGCGCCAGCGCCAGGAGCGGCCAGAACACGATGTCGCCGTGGGAATCCCCGGCCCGGATGTTTCGCTCCCGGTCGAAGAACATGAACCACTGGGGCCAGTCGCCATCGGGGTTCTGGGCCTTGAAGAGCAGGATCAGAATTTCGCGCACCGGCTCGAGGCGGCCCAACCCCAGCAGGAGTTCCACCGGTCCCTGGGAGGTGTCGCGTGAGCCCCAGCCGCCGCCCGTGTATTGCTCAGGCCCCCGCGGGGCCAGATAATGGATCAGGGTGTTCTGGATGAACCAGGGCAGGATTTCGGCAAAGTGTTTCGCCGCACCCGAGAGCCGGGCGTGGTCGGGCGGGTGGAGGTGAAAGTCTCCGGTCATGTCGGTCCAGAAGCGGTCATGGCGTCGATCCGCGGGTGTCTCCAGGCCATCGGGGACCAGACGGCCCCTGATCCGGAAGCCGATGGAAACCGCCGGTTCGCTGATCATGCACAAAAAGGGCTGGTTACGGGGCAAGCCGTCTGCAAACAGCATCTCGTCTCCCCCGATTTGCTCGATGGCCGTGCCGTCGACGGGTACGATGCGAAACCCGCCTTCCGGAAAACGGCGGCCGACGTCGGAGTCGGGGGTCGGCTGAACGAAAACGCCTTCTTCATCCTGCCTGTATCTGACCGGCACGGCCGCGCTCCCGTCGTCGCCGTTCAAGGCCACGTGCCACGACAGGAGGAAGCGCTGAGGGCCGCCCGAGCAAACCTTTGCCGTAAGCGTCAATTCGTGGCGGTCGGCAAGGGCGGCGCTTCCGATTTCGATCAGCCCGGCCGGATGTTTGTAAATCCAGCGACTGCTTGCCGGGGTCATTTCGAAGGCGGAGGGCACGTCCAACAGATGCCAGCCGCCGGCCGTTTCCACGAAAATGCGAAGTCCATGCCCTCGAAACAGGCCCAGATAGCTGTGGGTTCCGGAAAGAAAGCGGTTGATGCTGGTGTGGCCCTGCGTCACCATGGCATGGAACACGCCCCCCATCCAGGTGTTGGACGCAAGCGCCGCCTCCTCGGGAACCAGACGGTGACCGGTTCTGAGGATCTGCATGTGGGGCCGCAGGACGCTCAGTTCCTTGGTTTTCAACACCACGTGGCGGTGCGTGCCGGTGAAAAAGGAAAGGGTTTTGCCCTTCTCGGTTTCAACCGCGCGCCGCCCGGTGCCGAAGAGGTCCGCAAGGTCGGCTTCGGTCAGGTCCCGGGCATCCAGCAAGGGGGCGGTGGCGAACAGGCTCGCCGGCTGTTGCGGGCCGTCAGCCGCGTTGTCGTTAAAAGACGGCACCGCTTCGGCCAGCGCCAGGGCTCGATCGACGTAAACAAGATCGTCGGCAGAGGTTGCCGCGGGATGGTCGGCCTCGAACCAGCCGAAAAAACCCCGTTCGGCCACGTCGCCCGGTTCCAGTCGCACCGGGGCATCCTGGATCACGGCCATGGCGTGCTCGTGCTGTCGTCGAACGCTGCCCAGTCCCTCGGCAAGCCCCACGGGCACCTGTCCGGCGCGGGTGGCAAGCCCGTGAAACTGAAGGGCATCGCTTGCAAATCCCACGCCTTTGCCCAAGGCGCCGATGACGCTCCACGGGTGTCGGTTTGCCATGAAGAAATTCTGGCGCGATGCGAGGACATAGCCTCGCTCCCGGTGGGACAGGGGCGTGTGGTCCACGTAATGGCTGGTGTAATACGTGTTGATTCGAACCGCCCCGTAAGGAGCCAGTGCGAGGTCCTGGGCGTAGATGAGGTCCAGCTGCTCCGGGGCGGTCCGGGTGTTTTCGAGCCGGACGTGCCAGAACCAGGCCGGTGCCGATTTTGCCGCAGCCAGCGCAACGCAGAAGCGGATGCCCTGCCACCGGCCGCTGGCGCTCAGGCCCCGTTCATCCACATGGATGGTGGCGGGGCTCCGCGGCCCGAGAAGTGGTACGGCCGCCATCGATGGTCCGTGACGGCGCAGGTAGAGGTTGGCGGGCCCCCCTTCGATCTCAGTGCCGAGAAACAGGTTGAGGAGGACGTCGCCATGGTCCATGCGACGGATGGAGCCATTGGCGTTCACCTCTATTCTGAGGCCTGAAGGACTTTCGAACAGATGGGGAAAATTTCCGGGTGCGGGGTGCTTTGGGCGTGTTAGGTTTTGCATGGGTCCGTTTTTCGACCTCCCTTTGGCCGCATTTTCTTTCATAATAGTTAGCTTGTGCCCATCCGCGATCTTTTTTAGGCACTTCTCAGTGTCCAATTCATAAATGTGGATTTTTTTCGCTGGACAAGGCCGCACAAGGGTTTGCGGCGAGGCGTACTTTATGTACGCCGCAGCCGGAAACACGCGGAGAACGCCGCCCAGCGGAAAAAAGACCATTTATGGATGGACACTAGCTTGAAGCCAGTACAAGTTTGCGCTGCCATGCGGGGACTCCATACACCTCATGGCAGCGATGCAAATATTTCCCGCCCCTTCTATTTCGATGAACTTCAATGCCGCGCCGATCAAGGTATGTTTATACAGAACGGCCGGAAAATTTTCCACCTCTTTGTTGTCGACCTTTTCAAGCATTTCGAATAATGTCTGACGTTGCTGCTTGCGATAGCGTTTGTCGATCTGCTCTAAAACGCCGCCCTGACCGATACCGGGGTGCACCTTTACCAGCGCCGTTCCAAGTGAGTTTGTCATGGTTTGCTTCCTCCATCATCCATAAAAAGCACACGGGAGAAATCCGGCCGCATGCACCTCGTGTTCGTGTGGATATTGTCAAAACAGGGAAAAGACCCATCATTTATAAAAAAATGATCCCGACGGAAGGGGGTCATCATGAAGAGCGGACATCCGAGATGGCTACAGGCTTCAAGATAAAGATTTTGGCCGCTGGTATCGGTCGGTGGCGAATCACACGACTGCCGCATCCCCTGGCCGGCCAGGGTCATTGTCTTGAAGCCGATGGGTCCGTAAGTGGGGCGTTGCCGGCCGGATGTCGTAACAGACTGAATTAACGTTTGAATTAGATATACGAGCAGGATAAATCTATCCCGGCTGCGGGTTGAATGTCAAACTTTTATTACGGTCCCGACCCTGCGGACCCGTTCTTCCCAAGATTTTAAAAGCCTGGTAGGCTGTTGGAATCAGACGAGGAATCTGCTAAAGCAAAAATTGGTTCATCATGATTTTGGCCTCTTTCCTGCTGACATCCGGCATTCTCGCCTTCCTGACGCTGCTGCCCTTGTCGCGGCGCGAGGAATGGTGGGTTCGCTCCCTGGACTTTCCGCGGCTGCAGCTTTTCCTGCTCTGGCTGCTCCTGCTCCTGCTGGAGTTCCTGTGGCTGGACTTGTCGCAAATCTCGACCTGGGGCCTTGTCGCCGTCTCCGTAGGCTGTCTGGTCATCCAGGGGTGGTGGATCACGCCGTTCACCCGGCTGTTTCCGGTCGAGGTGATGCCGGCGGTGAGCGCGGAGCCGCGCCGGATGATTCGCATCATGACGGCCAATGTTTTGACGACCAACCGTAATGCCGCGGCGCTGATCGACCTGGTGCGCGAGAATTCGCCGGACATCCTGGTCACCCTGGAATCCGACGAATGGTGGCAGGCGCGGCTGGATAATCTCGAACCGTCCTATCCCTATACGATCAAGTGTCCGCTCGACAACCTTTACGGGATGCACGTGTATTCCCGGCTATTGCTCGAGGACAGCCGCGTCGATTACCTGGTGGAACCCGACATTCCCTCGATGCACGCGCTGGTGCGTCTGCCCTCGGGCAAGGGGATCCGCGCGCACTTTCTGCACCCCAGGCCGCCGAATCCCACCCAAAACAAAGAATCCTCCGAACGCGACGCGGAGCTGATCATGGTGGCCAGAAGCGTTGCCGACACCCGGACCCCGGTCATCGTGACGGGTGACCTGAACGATGTGGCCTGGTCCGAGACGACCAGGTTATTCAAAAAAATCAGCGGCTTGCTCGATCCGCGCGTGGGTCGCGGCATGTTCAACACCTTTCACGCCGAATATTGGTTCATGCGCTGGCCGCTGGACCACCTGTTTCACAGCCATCATTTCACCCTGTCCAATATTCGCAGGCTGCCGGCTTTCGGCTCGGATCATTTTCCCCTTTTTACGGAACTGGTGTACGAGGCCGGTCGCGGCAGCGCGCAGCACGGCCTTGCCGCCGACGAAGACGACGTTCTCTGGGCCAAAGCCAAGACCGACGAGGAAGGGGTCAGCAAGAGCGATGTCCCGAAACCGGGATAGCAAGGCTCATTTCCGCCCGACAACCGCAGCGACAAACCCGATGCCGAACAGCAGGAGCATCGCCCCCAGCACACCCGGCGACCCGGTTCCGGCCGTGTTAATGAAGCATCCGCCCCCGCCGCCGCCACCGCTGTCCATGGCGGGGCTGGTCGGATCGGCCGCGACCGTTGCGAGCGCGCCCGGATCTGCTATTGTCCCCTTGGCCAGGCCGTCGGCGTCGGTGAGCGCATCGCCGTCGGTCAAGGCGAGGGTGATGGTCTCATCGCCGTCGTAGAAGAAACTGGGTGTGTTCTCCCAGGGCCGCCAGCTGGGCCCCGGTGTAGATGCGAAAGGGTGCGGCCACCTGGCTGGGGTCGTCGGCCGGGTCGCCCGGGAAACGGTTGGCGGTGATCTCATCCAAGTTCGCGTATCCGTCCCCGTCGGAATCCAGGGCTTCGATCGCGGCGATGGCGGCCGGGGTTTCTACCGCTGTCGTGGTAGACCTTGCCATAGGGGTTCATGGTCTTCAGGATATTGTCGCTGCCGTCGTAACCATAGGTGTAATGGCACCACTGGCAGCTGCCGAGCCGAACCATCTTACCGTTGCTTTCGTACTCCCCGGCAGCGTGTCACAGGGCACAGTGATCGAGTTTCGTGCCGGCTTTGTTCGGATAGACCGTCAGGAATTTCTCTGCGTCCTTTTCGCCTTCGTGATGGTAGGCGCACCATCCGGCCGGGACCGGGAGCATCCAGAGAACGAGGGAACGTATCAGTGGGACCGGGGATGGGTAACATGTTGGGTCTTGACAGGCAATGGAAGCGAAGGGGCTAGAGGATAGCTGAAGCGGGGAACCAACCGGACGCACTCGGTTTTGAGACCTGCGGCTATACGGTAAATGATGCGCGGGCTTGGCAGCGGCGCAAGAAAAGACAGCCAACGGCACTGGATGCCGCCATCCCCGTCCGGTGGCGGGGAAGGGGACGGCGTTTATCTCCTGCGGGCGGCAGCCGATGTCCCCGGTCGATGGGTCCGCAACGGCGCCGGCAGCTGTTTGCTCTTGGATGGGTGTCTTTTTACACCACCACCGCCGTGGCCTCGGTCACCGGATTGGCCTTGAGGTATTCCAGGCGGTTCAGGCCGTTGACGTAGGCCTTGGCGCTGGCGGTGATGATGTCCGGGTCCGCGCCCTTGCCGAGCGACACCAGGCCGTTTTCGCGCAGGCGCACGGTCACCTCGCCCTGGGCGTCCGTGCCGCCGGTCAGGGCGCCGACGGTGAAGCGCAGCAGTTCCGAGGCGGTGCCGGTCAGTTTGGCGATCGTGTTGAAGGCCGCATCGATCGGCCCGTTGCCGTAGCCGGCCCCGCGCACGCTGCGGCCGTTGACGGCCAGCTTGACACTGGCCATCGGCAGCACCGTCGTGCCGCAGGTGACGTGGAGGTATTCGAGCTGAAAGATGTCCTTGGTGCGCAGGATGCCTTCGGTGATGATGACTTCCAGGTCTTCGTCGACGACGTGCTTTTTCTTGTCGGCCAGTTCCTTGAACTTCTTGAAGACCAGGTCCAGCTCTTCGTCCGCCAGATCGTACCCCAGGTCTTTCAAGTGGTCGCGCAGGGCGTGGCGGCCGGAGTGCTTGCCCAGAACCAGCTTGTTGGCGCTCAGGCCGATGGTCTCGGGACGCATGATCTCGTAGGTCATCGGGTTTTTCAGCACGCCGTCCTGGTGGATCCCCGCCTCGTGCGCGAACGCGTTGGCGCCCACGATGGCCTTGTTGGGCTGCACGATGATGCCGGTGATCATGCTGACCAGGCGGCTGGTCTGGTAGATGTGCTCGGTCATGATCCCGGTTTCGACCGGCAGGAAATTGCGGCGCGTGCGCAGCGCCATCACTACTTCCTCCAGCGAGGTGTTGCCGGCCCGCTCGCCGATGCCGTTCAGGGTCACCTCGGCCTGCCGGGCACCGGCGCCGATGGCCGCAAGGGTGTTGGCCGTGGCCAGGCCGAGATCGTTGTGGCAGTGAACGCTCAACACGGCGCGGCCGATGTTGGGCGTGTGGGCGATGATGTAGCGCACCAGCTCGGAGAACTCCTCCGGCACGGCGTACCCGACCGTGTCGGGCAGGTTGACGGTGGTGGCGCCGGCGGCGATGACGGCTTCGAAGACCCGGCACAGGTAATCGCGGTCGCTGCGCGAGCCGTCCTCCGCCGAGAACTCGACGTTGCCGGTCAAGGACGTCGCGTATTTGACCGCCTCGACCGCCCGGTCGAGGACCGCCGCGCGCGACATCTTCAACTTGTATTCGAGGTGGATGTCGGAGGTGGCGATGAAGGTGTGGATGCGGGGCTTGGCGGCGTGGCGCACGGCCTGCCAGGCCCGGTCGATGTCGCTGCGGGAGGTGCGGGCCAGTCCGGTCACCTCGGTCTTTTTCAGCTTGCCGGCGATCAGGGCCACCGCTTCCAGGTCGCCTTCCGAAGCCGCCGGGAAACCGGCTTCGAGCACGTCCACGCCCAGCTTTTCCAGCTGCATCGCCAGGCGCAGTTTTTCGCCGGCGTTCATGCTGGCGCCCGGCGATTGTTCGCCGTCCCTCAAGGTGGTGTCGAAAATAACAACGCGGTTCGGGTCGTTCATATTTTTGTCTCCTTGCGGTTAAATCTACTGGGAGTCCGCCGGCCGGGCCGGCGAATTCCCGTGGGATACTGTTTATGGCCTGCAGGGTCGGAGGGAAAAATATGACGCGAGGGCCGGCCGCAAGACGGTTACGGGAACCAGTCCTGCGGCGTGAGGTCCTGCTTTCATGGTCGGGATCCTTTTGAAAACGTCCGTAAATTTATAAAAACGTCAACCGGGAACCGTGAAGGCCGCCGCGGCGGGAATCCGTTTTTCCCCGGTTTCAGCCGTCTTGCAGCGCCGCCGCGTTGTGCGCGGCCGAAGTGCCGCAGGTTGCCGCACCGTTGGTTCCGGTTTCCTTCTCCCGGGCGAGCTTGTAATGGAAGCTGTCGGCCAGCGCCTGCCAGCTGGCTTCGATGATATCTTCGGAGACGCCGATCGTGCTCCAGATGTCCTCGTGGTCGCGCGATTCGATAAACACCCGCACCTTGGCGCCGGTTCCGTCACGGCCGTCGATGACGCGCACCTTGAAGTCGACCAGACGCATGGTGTCCAAACCGGGGAAAAAGCGGTCCAGCGCCTTGCGCAGGGCGTTGTCCAGGGCGCTGACGGGGCCCATGCCTTCGGCCGCCGTTATTTCCGTGCGGCCGTCCACCGATATCTTGATCGTGGCGTGGGCGCTGCAGGGCAGGTCCTTGTCTTTTTCGATCGTGACCCTGAAGGACTCCAGCTCGAAATGGGACTTGAACTGTTCGGTGAACTTTTGAACCAGTATTTTGAACGATCCGTCGGCCACATCGAACTGATACCCCTGTTCTTCGAGGTCCTTGATGCGGGTGACGATTTCGCGGCTGTCGCAGCCGTTGGCCCCCAGGTCGAGGCCGAACTCGCGGGCCTTGTACTCGACGTTGCTCTTGCCGGAGAGATCCGAGACCAGCACCCGCCGCCGGTTGCCGACCCGCGCCGGGTCGATGTGTTCGTAGGCCTGCGGCACCTTCATGATCGCGCTGACGTGAATGCCGCCCTTGTGGGCGAAGGCGCTGCGGCCCACGAAAGGGCGCGTGTTGTTCGGGACCAGATTGGCGGTTTCGCTGACGAACCTGGACAGGGCTTTGAGTTTCAGGAGGTTTTCGGGCGACACGCAGGGCCGGTTCATTTTGAGGCAGAGGATCGGAATGATCGAGTTGAGATCGGCATTGCCGCAGCGTTCGCCGTAACCGTTGATGGTGCCCTGCACGAGGGCCGCACCGGCATCTACGGCGGTGATGGTGTTGGCCACGGCCAGGCCGCTGTCGTTGTGGGTGTGGATGCCGATATTAAGCGCCGCGGCGTCGGCTGCGGCCGGGTGCTCCCGCAGGCGCCGCCTGACCGTGCCGGTCACGGCCGCGATGACAAAGGGCAGGGTGCCGCCATTGGTGTCGCACAGGACGATGGCGTCGGCGCCGCTTTCCAGGGCCGCGAAAAGGGTCTCGAGCGCATATCCCGGATCCTGGGCGAACCCGTCGAAAAAATGCTCGGCATCGTAAATGACCTCGCGACCGGCGGCTTTTAAAAAAGACACGCTGTCGGCGATCATGGCCAGGTTCTCATCGCGGCTGATGTTCAGCACCTGTTCCACATGCAGGTTCCAGCTCTTGCCGAAAATGGTGACCGCCGGCGTGTCGCTGGCAAGCAGGGCCGCCAGGTTGGCATCGTCCCGGGCGGCCGTGCCGGGCCGGCGCGTGGCACCGAAGGCCGTCAGCCGGGCCGTTCTGAACGTGGTCGATTTGGCGAGTTCGAAAAACCGCTTGTCGCGGGGATTGGAGCCGGGCCAGCCGCCTTCGATGTAGTGGATGCCGATATCGTCGAGCCTTCTGGCGATCTTGAGTTTGTCTTCGGCGGAAAAGTTGATGTCTTCCCCCTGGGTGCCGTCTCTCAAGGTGGTGTCGTAGAGCAATACCGGTTCCATAACGAAGTCTCCTTATCTGCGCCTGTTTTCGGGCCGCAGGGACCGCACGGCGGCGCCGGTGCGCCACATTTCGGAATTGTGAATTTCGTCTAGTTCGCGCTGAAGTTTTTCGCGGTAATCCGCGGCGCTGTTCGCCGTCATGACGCGTCGGGTTTCCTCGCCCGAAACGACGCTCTCGTAGAGCTTGTCGAAGACGGGCGCAACGGCATCCCGGAAGCGCGGCGACCAGTCCAGGGCGCCGCGCTGGGCCGTGGTGCTGCAGTTGCCGAACATCCAGTCCATGCCGTTTTCGGCCACCAGCCGGATCAGGCTCTGGGTCAATTCCTCCACGGTTTCGTTGAAGGCTTCGCTGGGGCTGTGGCCGTGCTTGCGCAGCAGGGTGTACTGGGCCTCCATCACCCCGGCCAGGCACCCCATCAGGACCCCGCGTTCACCGGTCAGGTCGCTGTGAACCTCTTTTTCGAACGTCGTCGGAAAAAGATAGCCCGAGCCGATCGCAATCCCCAGGGCCAGCGCTCTTTCCCGGGCGCGGCCGGTGACGTCCTGCTGGACTGCGTAGCTGGAATTGATGCCGCTGCCGTCGAGAAAATTGGTGCGCACGGTGCGCCCCGAGCCCTTGGGCGCCACCAGGATCACATCGACTTCGGCCGGGGCCACGATGCCGGTCTGGTCCTTGTAAACGATCGAAAAACCGTGCGAGAAGCAGAGGGCGTCGCCCTTGTCCAGGCAGGGCGCGATTTGCGGCCACAACGCCGCCTGGCCCGCATCGGAAAGAAGGTACTGCACGATCGTGCCCTTGCGCGCCGCCTCTTCCAGGGCAAACAGCGTTTGGCCGGGCACAAACCCGTCGGCCACGGCGCGCTCCCACGACGGGCTGTTCTCGCGCTGGCCGACGATCACGCGGATGCCGTTGTCGCGCAGGTTCAGCGCCTGGCCCGGCCCCTGCACCCCGTAGCCGAGAACGGCCACGGTCTCGCGCTCCAGGACCTGGCGGGCTTTCTGCAGGGAAAACTCTTCCGATGTCGTTACGTCTTCGATGGTGCCGCCAAAATCAATGTGTGCCATCTTCTGCTGGTTCCTTTCCGTTGATATGTTGCAATGATTTTTTGGTTAAACACTCAAAGGCTTGCCGGCCGTCCCGGTGCATGAAAATGATGCGCCGGAGCCCGCTTGGTTTCGTAGGTTGGGGTGAGTGAAACGAACCCCAACGAAGGCAAAACGAAGGAATGTTGGAATTCATTTGCCCACCATTTCATCATTCCATCACTCCAACATTCCATCGGGTTCATGGATCCTTGCCGATGTAGGGTTCCGCTCCGTTCAACCTATCCTACGATCCATGGCGCCTGCGGCCGGTCAATTCGGTTCGCGCTTGAGGGCCAGCGGCCCCGTGCGGGCGATTTTTTTTATCCCGATCGGCTTGAGCAGTTTGATCAGGGCGGCGATCTTGCCCGCGTCGCCCGTGACCTCCAGGATGTAGTGCTCCAGACCGACGTCGACCACCTTGCAGCGGAAGATGTCGACGATCCTCAGTATCTCGGCGCGGTGCGCGGCGGCGGCATTGACGCAGATCAGGGCCATTTCCCGTTTGACGGCCTCGGGTCCGGTGAGGTCGCGGATCTTGATCACGTTGATCAGCTTGTTGAGCTGTTTTTCAATCTGCTCCAGGACCGGCTTGTCGGCCTTGGTCGCAATCGTGATGCGCGAGACTTTCGGGTCCATGGTTTCGGCCACCACCAGGCTGTCGATGTTGAAGCCGCGGCCGCTGAACAGGCCGACCACCCGCGAGAGGACCCCCGGTTCGTTGTCGACCAGCATGGTGAAAATGTGTTTTTCTTCGGTCATTGGTTTTGTCCGTTGGCCCGGGGGCCCATGGGCCGGTTGGCCGGTTGGCCCGTTGAGCCCGTTTTGCCGGTTAGGTCCGTTGGGCCGGTTATGTCCGTTGAGTCCGTTCGGCCCGTCGGGCCTTTTAACTTTTAACTGTCGGAATTACTACCGTTATCTTCTCGGTTTTATGCGTTTATGTCCTTTATGGAAAGTATCCATATCCCCGACGGGCTAACGGGCCAAACCGGCCTAACCGGCTAAACGGCCCCAACCGGTTTAATCCCGCCGCAGGCGGGATTAAACCAACAGCATTTCCGTTATGGGGGCGCCGGCCGGCACCATCGGGTAGACGCTCTCTTCTCTTTCCACCACAAAATCCATGATGACCGGCCGCGGGATGGCCAGGCCTTCCTGCAGGACCGCTTCGACCTCCGTCGTCCGGGTGGCCCGCAGGCCGACGGCGCCATAGGCTTCGGCCAGCTTGACGAAATCGGGCGCGTGCTCCATGCCGGTGCAGGCATAGCGCTTTTCGTAGAAGAGTTCCTGCCACTGGCGGACCATGCCGAGGTAGCCGTTGTTCAGGATGACGATCTTCACCGGCAGGCAGTACTGAACGGCCGTGGCCATTTCCTGAATGTTCATCTGAATGCTGCCGTCGCCGGCCACATCGACCACGAGCTTGTCGGGACACGCCATCTGCGCCCCCACGGCGGCCGGCAGCCCGAACCCCATGCAGCCCAGGCCGCCGGAGGTGATGAAGTGGCCGGGCCGTTCGAAGTGATAATATTGGGCGGCCCACATCTGGTTCTGGCCGACTTCGGTGGTGATGATGGCCTGGCCGCGGGTCAATTCATACAATTTTTCGACCACGTACTGCGGCTTGATGATCTCTTTTTGCTCGTAGGCCAGGGGCGCGGTGCTCTTCCACTTTTCGATCTGCTCCAGCCAGGGCTTTCGCCGCCGGTCGATATCCTGCAGGTCGAGCTTTTCGAGCAGGCCGTTTAGGTGGCGCAGGCTGGCCTTGCAGTCGCCCACCACCGGCACGGTGACCGGGATGTTTTTGCGGATCGAGGTCGGGTCGATGTCGATGTGAACGATCTTGGCCTGGGAGGCGAAGGCGTCGGTCCGGCCGGTGACGCGGTCGTCGAACCGCACGCCGATAGCGATCAGCAGATCGCAGTTGCCGGTGCTCAGGTTGGCGCGATACGTGCCGTGCATGCCGATCATGCCCAGCCACAGGGGGTCGGTGGCCGGAAAGGCGCCGAGACCCATCAGGGAGGTGGTCACCGGAATCCTGGCTTTACGGGCGAACTCGGTGAGTTCGGCGGCGGCTTTCGACAGGATGATGCCGCCGCCGGCGAATATCACCGGGCGCCGGGCGGTCGCGATCAACCCGGCGACCTTCTGCAATTGCTTCATGTTGGGGGCATAGGTCGGCTGGTAGGATTGCAGGTGGACCTGCCCCTGGGCGTTGTAAGCGCAGCGGTTTTTGACGATATCCTTGGGAAGGTCGATCAGTACGGGACCGGGACGGCCGGAGCGGGCGATGTGAAAGGCTTCCTTGACCGTGCGGCCCAGATCTTCGACCCGCTTGACCAGGTAGTTGTGTTTGGTGCACGGGCGCGTGATCCCGACGATGTCGACTTCCTGAAACGCGTCGTTGCCGATCAGGTGGGTGGGCACCTGGCCGGTGATCACGACAACCGGGATAGAATCCATGAAGGCCGAGGCGATGCCGGTGACCGTGTTGGTGGCGCCGGGACCCGAGGTCACCAGGCACACCCCCACCCGGCCGCCCGCGCGGGCATACCCGTCCGCGGCGTGAACCGCGCCCTGTTCGTGCCTGACCAGAATGTGGCGGATGTCGGTTTTGACCAGTTCGTCATAGATGTCGATCACCGCGCCGCCCGGGAATCCGAATATGGTGTCGACCCCTTCTTCTTTCAAAACCCGCATCAGTATCTGGGCGCCTGTCATTTCCATGGCGGTTTTTCCTTTCGGTTGAAAAAAAAATCCGTTACCAGCGCGGGGCTGATAACGGATTTTTTTCGATCAAACTATTTACGACGCCATTATCAACCCCTTTCCCCGCAGCAGAGAAGGATCTCTCCTGCGAGGAGAATAATAAGGCCGGCAAGGATGTTAATGGCGCTAATGTGCTTCATGACGCTCTCAGTCTCAGTATTTTTAGAACCCTAACAGGAGCGGACGACCTTGTCAACAGAATTAAAAAAAGGTTCAGGGTTCAGCCCCGCCGCCGGCCTGGAAAGCGGCCAGTTTGATCGAGACAGAAACTGTGCCATTTTGGCGTAGTTTCATATAAGAGGTTTAGGGTTCAAGGCACAAGGTTCGTGGTTCAATCATAATTACTCGTTTTGAATTCCTATTTGCCAGTTTCCAGTTTCAAGTATCGAGTTTCAACTTTCTTCCGCCGCGTCCGCGCTTTCCCGATGGCCGCACGCCTGGTTGAGGCAGGCCATGAAGGTCCCCTCTTTTTTGGTTTTTTTAATGACCATGAACCCGGCGCCGCAGGCCGGGCAGGCCTTGTTCACCGGCTTGTCCCAGGTCGCGAAATCACAGGCGGGAAAACGGTTGCAGCCGTAAAAAATTTTACCGCGCCGGGATTTCTTTTCGATCAGCTCGCCCTCGCAGCCTTTCACCGGGCAGGTCACGCCGGTGGGGTTGCCGGGCCCGTTGGGATGCAGCGAGAGCGTCTGCTTGCACTCGGGATAGCCGCTGCAGGCCATGAACTCGCCATAGCGGCCGCGCTTGATCACCATCGGTCGCCCGCATTTTTCGCAGGTCTTGTCGGTGACTTCCTCGGCGGCCGATTCGATCGGCTGAATCCGGCCTTTTTCGTCGCGGGTGTAGTCGCGCGAGTAGGTGCAGTCGGGGTAGCCGCTGCAGGCCAGAAAATGGCCGTTCTTGCCGACCTTGATGTGCAGGGGCTTGTCACACTGCGGGCAGGCGAGTCCGGTGGGAATGCCGACCCCCTTGACGCTGAGCATCTTTTCTCCGGCCACGCTCAGCTTCGATTTAAACGGCTCGTAAAAGCGGGAAAGAACCTCGAACGAATTGATTTCGGACGACTCGACCCGGTCCAGGTCGTCCTCCATCCGGGCCGTGAAGTCGACATCGAAGATTTCAGGGAAGTTGGCCACCAGGAGATCGTTGACGATGAAGCCCAGTTCGCTGGGGTGGAAATAGCCCTTGGTCCAGTCGACGTAGCCTTTCTCACGGATGGTGGACAGGATGGTGGCGTAGGTGCTGGGGCGGCCGATGCCGTTTTCTTCAAGCTCCTTTACCAGGGAAGCTTCGGAGAAGCGCGGCGGCGGCTGGGTGAAGTGCTGCTTGGGATCCAGCTTCAACAGTTCCAGCACCATGCCGCGGGCCAGCTCGGGCAGGCTCAGCTCCTGCCGGAGGCCGCCCTGCTCGTCGTCGGCGGACAGGTAGAGTTTCATGAACCCCGGGAATTTAATCGTCGAGCCGCTGGCGCTGAACCCGTAGTCGCCGGCCAGAATCGAGGCCGCGACGTTGTTGATCAGGGCCGGCTGCATCTGCGAGGCGATGAAGCGCTGCCAGATCAGGCGATACAGGGCCAGTTGATCGGCCGAGAGGAAAGCGGCTATTTTTTCGGGCGTATGGAATACCGAGGTCGGGCGGATGGCTTCGTGCGCATCCTGCACTTTCTTCTTGTTCTTGAAGAAACGCGGTTTGTCGAGCGCATACTCCGGCCCGAACTGCTCGTGGATGAGGCGGCGCGCCTCGACCGCGGCTTCGGCCGCGATGCGGGTCGAATCCGAGCGCATGTAGGTGATCAGGCCGACCGGCTCGCCGGGGCCCAGTTCGATCCCCTCGTAGAGCTGCTGGGCGATGAGCATGGTTTTCTTGGCCGAAAAGCGCAGCTTGCGGATGGCATCCTGCTGCAGCTTGCTGGTCGTAAAGGGCGGTGCCGGGTTGCGCTTGGTCACTTTCTTTTGCACCGTATCCACGACGTACGGTTTGTTCTCCAGACTCTGGAGAATGTCGTCGGACGCGGTTTTATCGGCGATGGCGAGCTTCTTGCCCTTTTTCTTCACCAGCTTGGCGGTGAAGGGCGGCGGCGCATCGGCCTGCAGGTGGGCCGTGATCGACCAGTATTCCTCGGGTTCGAAGGCCTGGATGGCGCGCTCTCTTTCGCAGATGATTCTCAGGGCCACGGATTGCACCCGGCCGGCGCTGAGGCCGCCCTTGACCTTGCGCCACAGCAGCGGCGAAACGTGATACCCGACCAGCCGGTCGAGGATCCGGCGGGCCTGCTGGGCTTCGTATTTGTTGTGGTCGAGATCCAGCGGCGCGGCGATCGCTGCCCGGATGGCGTTTTCGGTGAGTTCGTGAAAAAGGACCCGATGGAACCGGCGCCCCTTTTTCTTCAGAATTTCGGCGGCGTGCCAGGCGATGGCCTCGCCCTCGCGGTCGGGGTCCGGAGCCAGGTAGATGTCGCCGGCGTCCCCGGCCGATTGCCTCAGGCCCTTGATGACGCGCTGCTTGCCGGGAATGCTGTGGTAATCGGGTTTGAAGCCGTTTTCGACGTCGATGCCCATTTCCTTGGCCGGCAGGTCCTTGAGATGACCGACGGTGGCGGCAATGTTGAAATTCTGGCCGAGATATTTTTTCAGGGTCTTGACTTTGGTCGGTGATTCGACGACGAGCAGGGGTTTGGTCACTGCCGTACCTCACAAAAATTAAAGGTTAATGATTATTCGTCCTGACTATGAGACCGGAACCCGGCAGCGTCAACTCTGGCAAAAAAATTGCCCGGCGACTGATCGACCATGCCGCCGATTTCCAGTTGCAGCAGGATGCTGGCCAATTTGCCGGGGGCCATGGATAATTTCCGGCCCAGATCGTCTATATGGACCGGATAGGGCTCAAGGGCGGTGAACACGGCGGCCTCATCGGGCGAGAGGGGCGGGGGCTCTTTTTTGACGGGCGGGCGGCGTTCGGCCGGCCGGAGGCCGGTGAAGAACGGGCCGGCGATTTCCTCCAAAATATCCTGGGCATTTTCGACCAGTTTGGCTCCTTGCTTGATCAGGGTGTGGGTGCCGACGCTCTTGAAAGACTGCACGCTGCCCGGCACGGCAAAGACATCCCGGTTCTGCTCGGCGGCCAGCCGGGCGGTGATCAGCGATCCGCTTTTTCGGGTGGCCTCGACCACCACCGTTCCACAGGACATGCCGCTGATGATCCGGTTGCGGATCGGGAAGTTGTACGGCTCGGGATCAGTGAGCATCGGAAATTCGGACACCACCGCCCCATTTTTGACGATCGCCTGAAAGAGCCGGCGGTTTTCGGCCGGGTAAACTCGCGCCAGACCGCTGCCGAGCACGGCCACCGTGGGCCCGCCGGCTTGCAGGGCGCCTTCGTGGGCGGCGGTGTCGATGCCGCGCGCCATGCCGCTGACCACCGTCACCCCGCAGGCCGCCAGGTCGGCCCCGAGGCGCGCGGCCATCGAGAGCCCGTAACCGGTGGCGTTCCGCGATCCGACCACGGCCACGGCCTTGGCGCGCGACTCGAGGCGGCCGCGAACGTAGAGAAAGGGCGGCGGATCGGGTATCTGAAGCAGCAGAAACGGATAGTTGGGATCGGTCATGGTGACGATGCGCACGCCATTTTGGGCGGCAAGCGCCATGTCCTGCTCCACCGCGGGAGTCGTCCGGTGGGTTTTCATCCGCCGCGCCAGGGCGGGAGTGATCCCCTCGATGCCCTGCAGGTCCCGTTCGGCGGCATCGCAGGCATTTTGCGGGCCGCCGAAGCGCTCGATCAGGCGTTTGAACAGGTGATTGCCGATACCCGGCACGCTTTTCAGGCGAAACCAGGGCCGCAGCGCTTCGGTCATGCCGGCGGCCTCGATCGTGAGAATATCGCCTGCGAAGTCCGCTCGTGATCCCTTCCCTCGAGACGGGCCGCACCAAAGCCCATGGCGGTTTGGGGTCTTGTGGCGATCATGGTTTCTTTTGCGACCGCTGCCAGGCCAGCAGGATGGGGCTGGCGACGTAAATCGAAGAATAGGTGCCGACGATGATGCCGATCAGCAGGGCGAAGGCGAAATCATGGATGATGCCCCCGCCGAAAAAAAAGAGCGCGGCCACCACGATCAGGGTGGTTCCCGAGGTCAATATGGTCCGGCTGAGGGTTTCGTTGACGCTGCGGTTGATGATGAAGCCAAGTGATTTCTTGTGGTACTTGCGCAGGTTTTCGCGGATGCGGTCGAAGACGATGATGGTGTCGTTGAGCGAATAGCCGATGATGGTCAGAAGGGCCGCGATAATGGGCAGGCTGAACTCTTTGCCGAAGATCGAAAAAATGCCCACGGTGATGGTGACGTCGTGAATCAGGGCCACGATCGCCCCCATGGCGTATTTGAGCTGCAAAACCCAGAACAGGGCCAGCGCCACGATCAGGGCCGCGGAGATCAGAATCGGGACGCTGACGTGAAACAGCTGGAAGACATACAGCGCCCCGGCCAGGGCGGCCGCCATGATGCCGCTGATCATCCATTTGAACTCGAAGCGCCCGGAGATGTAAATCGTGATGAAGAGCAGGGTGTAGAACATCGCCAGCAAGGCCTTTTCGCGCAGGTCCTTTCCGACCTGCGGCCCGACCATCTCGACGCGCCGGACGTCCGCATCGCTGCCGGTGGCCGATTTGAGCTTGTCCTGAAGGTGGGCCGTGAAGCCTTCCGAGGCTTCGGTAACGGCCTGGGTGCGGATCAGAAATTCGTTGTCGCCTTTCTCGCCGAACCGCTGCACCGTCGGCTGCTCGATCCCGCTGTCGGCCAGGCCCGCTTTGACGGTATCGATGCCCACCGGGGTTGAGAATTTGACCTGAATGACGGTGCCGCCCGCGAAATCGATGCCGTAGTCCGGTCCGCCTTTGATTGCGAGCGAGGCGATGCTGATCAGGATCATGGCCAGCGACACCGCATAGGCCACCCGGCGGACCCCGATGAAGTTGATGTTGACATCCGGTTTTATGAACTGCATTGAGGCTACCTCTCTGAGTGTGGAAAATGAGCAGGGTGCCGGACGAGGGGGGCCCGGCCGCGCCAGGCCGGCCTCCCGCCGCAACGGCTTCAGAAGCTCAGGTGCTTCAGGCTTCGCCCGATCAGCAGGAAGTCGAAGATCTGCCGCGTCAGGATCAGCGCCGTAAACAGGCTGGCGATCACGCCCAGGCTCAGGGTCACGGCAAAGCCCTTGATCGGCCCGGTGCCGAACTGGAAGAGGACCACGGCGGCGATCAGCGTGGTGACGTTGGCGTCCAGGATTGTCAGGGTGGCGCGTTCGTAGCCGGCGTCCACCGCGGCCCGCAGCGTCTTGCCGAGCTGGAGTTCCTCGCGGATGCGCTCGAATATCAGCACGTTGGCATCAACCGCCATGCCGATGGTCAGGATGATGCCGGCAATGCCCGGCAGGGTGAGGGTCGCCTGGAAGGCGGCCAGGCCGCCGCCGATCAAAAGGATGTTGAGCAGCAGGGCGATGTCGGCGATTACGCCGGCAGTCTTGTAGTAGACGGCCATGAAAAGAACCACGAGAATGCCGCCGATGATCATCGACATCAAGCCCTGGCGAATCGAATCGGAGCCCAGTGAAGGTCCGACCGTTCTTTCCTCCAGAATTTTAACCGGGGCGGGCAGGGCGCCGGCGCGCAGGGCGATGGCCAGGTCGTTGGCCTCCTCGGCGCTGAAACGACCGGTGATCCGCGCCTGGCCGCCGGCGATTTTTTCCTGGATCACCGGCGCCGAGTAGACCCGGTTGTCCAGCACGATCGCCAGGCGCTTGCGGACGTTTTCCTCGGTGATCTTCTCGAAGGCGCGCGCGCCTTTCTTGTCGAATGAAATCGACACATACGGCTCGTTGTACTGGCTTTCGATCTGAACCCGGGCATCGGTCAATTCGGCCCCGGTCAACAAGACCCTTTTTTTCAGCAGAAAGGGTGTCTGGTTGGTTTTTTGGCCGGTCTTGGGATCCATTTCGAACTGGTACAGGATTTCATCGCCGGGAGGAATGCTGCCCTTGAGGGCGGAGTTGACGTCATTGTCTTCGTCCACCAGCTTGAATTCCAGCAGGGCGGTTTTTCCGATCAGGTCCTTGGCCCGTTCAGTCTCCTTGACGCCCGGCAATTGGACCAGCAGGCGGTTTTCGCCCTGGCGGCGGATGTCCGGCTCGCTGACACCGAACTGGTCGATGCGATTGCGGATGGTTTCGAGGGCCTGACGGACGGCGAGGTCCTTGATGTGATCGATTTCGGATTGCGGCAGCCGCAGGGTCACCACGGTGGCGTCGCCTTCGCTTTTGCGGGTCGTTTCCAGGCCGCGAAACTCCTTGTTCAGGAGGGCATCGAACTTATCGAGATTTTCCCGGTCCGGCAGCTTGACCTCGACTTTGGTGTTGCCCGGAACACTCAGGCCGACCTGGCGGATGCGCTCGGTTTTCATGAAGGTTCGCAGTTCCTGGCCGATTCGCTCGATGTTGTTTTCGACCGCCTTCTGCGTATCGACCTCGAGCGCCAGATGCATGCCGCCCTGAAGGTCCAGGCCGAGGTTTATCTTCTTGTGCGGCCATACGCCGGGCGCCACCGAGGGCAGGAGGTAGACAATCGCAACGACGATGACGGCCAGAACGAATATCCATTTCCAGGAAAAATTCTTCAACAATCCGTTCCTTTCTGTAGGGGGAATGGGGGCGATGCCGGTGATTCAGGCTTCAGGATAAAGATTTTGGCTGCCGGCATCGGTCGTGGGCGTATGACGATACAGCCTCCTCCCGCAGGCCTTGCCAAGATTATCAGCATGGAAGCCTTGTAGGGCCGTCCGGACATCTCGACCAGGCGCCAGGGACTCTCTATGCGGTTGCCCCGCGCGCAGCGATGGAAGCGGCGCGCTGACACGTTTCCGGGCTCTTATAAATTTACACGGGAATATGCCGGTGTCAGGGTTTTTTCTCGACCGGTTCCGGAGATGTGGCCTGAACCCTGGCGCCGACATTGCCGCGGGCAATCTTGACGCGAACCTTATCGGCTATTTCGACCGTCAGCGTGGCCTCGTCCATGCCCGTGATGCGTCCGTAAATGCCGCCGCTGGTGATGATGCGATCGCCCTTCTTCAGGGTGGCGATCATTTCACGGTGTTCTTTGGTTTTTTTCTGTTGCGGGCGAATCAGTAAGAAATAGAAGATGACGAACATCAGGATCAACGGAATGAATCCGGTGAAACCCGCCGCTCCGTTGCCGGCGGCGGCGCCGCCCTGACCCATTGCAAATGCGATTCCAAACAAAATCGAACCTCCTGACTGCGTTGGCACGCAAAGTGTCCGGTGAACCGCCGGCACTCGTTTCCGGCAGACCCGGTGGGGGTGTTGAGCCGCGCTCACCGTGAATGCGGCCTTCTTCGGCGTGACCGCCGGGCACCGGTGCCCGGCAGTCATGTTCTATTGTCGGCGCGGTTCATCACCGCGCGGTGGCCCTGCG
Source organism: uncultured delta proteobacterium (assembly GCA_963728055.1). Taxonomy (GTDB): domain Bacteria; phylum Desulfobacterota; class Desulfobacteria; order Desulfobacterales; family SG8-13; genus JARFQH01. The sequence goes on from CAVSIM010000007.1 coordinate 408,610, forward strand.
CCGGCAAGCCGCTTGCGGCGCCATCTGATACCGTAACCGCTTCCGGGTGTCAACCTCGGCCGCCGGGCGCGTCTCAGTTGCACAAGATGGTGCTGTCGCCGGGCGCCATGGTGCTGTCGCCCTCGATGACGATGGTGAGGTTGCGCCGCATCTCGAGGTCCAGGATTTCTTTTTTCTTCCGGTTCAGCAGGTACTTGGCCACCTCCGGCGGCACCACGCCCTTGACGCTGGCGACCTCGCCCTTCAGCGTTTCGAGGCGCAATTTTCGTAAAAAGCTCAGCCCCAGGGTTTCGGTCGAGGGGGTGACCCCCTTGCCCTGGCAGCATTTGCAGGGCACATAGCTGCTGAATTCAATCGAGGGGCGGATGCGCTGGCGCGACATCTGCATCAGGCCGAACCCGCTGATCCGGCCGACCTTGATGCGGGCCTTGTCCAGCTTGACGAATGTTTTCATGGCGCGTTCGATTTCGGCCCGGCGCCGCATTTCCTTCATGTCGATGAAATCGATGACGATCAGCCCGCCCATGTCCCGCAGGCGCAGCTGTCGGGCGATTTCTTCGGCGGCCTCCAGGTTGGTCTGAAAGGCCGTTTCCTCGATCGATTTTTTCTGGGTGGCTTTGCCCGAGTTGACGTCGATCGATACCAGGGCCTCGGTCTGTTCGATGACGATCGAGCCGCCCGATACCAGCGGCACGCGATTGTCGAAAATCGAGGCGATCTGATTTTCAAGCTGGAATTTGGTGAACAGGGGCCGGTCGCCCTTGTAGAGTTTCACGATTTTCAGGTGCTTGGGAGAAATGATCTTGATGAAATTCTTGACCTCGTGAAAGACCGGCGCATCATCGATTTGTATTTCCGAGATGTCGGCGGTAAAAGAGTCCCGGATGGAACGCAGCACCAGGTTGCGTTCCTTGTAGAGCAGGGCCGGGGCCTGTTCCTGGCCGACACTGGTTTTTATGGTTTCCCACAGGCGCATCAGATAATTGAGATCCTTGCTGAGCTGGGTTTTGGTGCAATCCGCGCCGGCCGTACGCACGATCACCCCGAAGTTGTCGGGCAGTTTCAGGCTGTTGATGATCTCCTTGAGGCGCAGGCGTTCATCTTCGTCTTCGATCTTGCGCGAAATGCCGCGGGAGTCGCTGCCCGGCATCAGGACCAGGTAGCGCCCCGGCAGGGAAATAAGCGTGCTCAGCATCGCCCCCTTCTGGGCGATCGGGTCCTTGGTGATCTGGACCAGGACCTCCTGGCCCCGTTTGACGATGGCATTCAGGTTATGCTCGCCGTTGTGGCTGTCGTGGTAATAATCGCGGTGGATGTCGTTCTTCTGCAGGAACCCGTGGCGCGCGGCGCCGTAGTCGACGAAGACCGCCTGGAGACTGGGCTCGATTCTGGTGATGATGGCCTTGTAGATGTTGCCCTGGGTAATTTCACGCGCGGCGCTTTCGATGTGAAACTCCTCCAGTTTGCTGTCGGTCACCTTTGCTATCCGGCACTCTTCATGGTCAACGGCGTTGATGAGGATCTTGCTGTTCATGGGTGTCTCGTTTCTCTGCAGTTAGCGGCTCAAAATGACGTCCGGTTCGGGCGTGGGACCGGCGGGATGCCGGTCGTCGCGGCAGCGGAAGGAAAAACACGCCGCAGCGGCACCGCCTGCCGGGCCGGGAGGCACAAAATGTCATATGCCGGAAATTGATGATTTTTTTAATCTGTCAGATTATGAAATCGAAGCGGACAAGTCAAACGATTTTTAGAAATAATGGCCTGGGCGATGTTGATATTCGCCCCAAGATGTGGCATGAATCAGTCTGAATCCCATCCTCCTGCATTTGAGCGGCGCCGGGGGGGTGTCCCCGGCGGGCAGGCCCGAACTGCGGCGCAGGCCTGCACCCATTTTCTGCCGCGATTTCCGTTCGATCGGACAGGTCCGGCCGCCGGTTACGGCGATGTGAGGAAACGAGAAGAAGATGATGGATGAAAAATACACCCCGCAGGCCATCGAGGCCAAGTGGCAGAAATTCTGGGCGGACAGCCGCCTGTTCAGGGTGAAAGAGGATCCCCAGCGCAAGAAGTACTACCTGCTGGAGATGTTTCCCTATCCTTCCGGCAAGATTCACATGGGCCATGTGCGCAACTACACCATCGGGGATGTCGTGGCCCGTTACAAACGGATGCGGGGCTACAATGTCCTGCATCCCATGGGCTGGGACGCCTTCGGCATGCCGGCTGAAAATGCCGCCATCGCCAACCGGACCCACCCGGCCCGCTGGACTTACGAGAACATCGCCGCCATGCGCCGGCAATTGAAGCGCATGGGCTTCAGCTACGACTGGGAGCGGGAGATCGCCACCTGCCGGCCGGAGTACTACCGCTGGGAGCAGTGGCTGTTTTTGAAGATGTACGAGCGCGGCATGGCCTATCGCAAGGAGTCCTACGTCAACTGGTGCGATGACTGCCGGACGGTGCTGGCCAACGAACAGGTGGAAGCCGGCCTGTGCTGGCGCTGCGGCAAGCCCGTGCGCCAGAAAAAACTCTGGCAGTGGTTTTTCCGGGTCACCGATTATGCCGAAGATCTTCTGCTTTACAGCGACCGGCTTCCGGGCTGGCCGGAAAAAGTGATCACGATGCAGAAGAACTGGATCGGCAAGAGCATCGGGGCCGAAATCCGTTTCGCGATCGAAAACCCGGTGGATGCCAACACGCCCGACATCGCCGTCTTCACGACCCGCCCGGACACCATTTTCGGTGCGACGTTCATGGTGCTGGCGCCCGAGCATCCGCTGGTGCTCGCTCTGTCGCGCAGCACCGATCAGGAGCGGGCTGTGGCCGAATTCGTGGACCGGATGGCGCTCCAGGACCGCTCCACGCGGACCGTGGCGAATTACGAAAAAGAGGGGGTCTTCACGGGCGCCTGGTGCGTCAACCCGATGTCCGGGTCGCGCATGCCGATTTACACCGCCAACTTCGCCCTGATGGAGTACGGCACCGGCGCCGTCATGTCGGTTCCGGCCCACGACCAGCGCGACTTCGAATTCGCCAGGAAATACGGTCTGAACCCGATCGTGGTGGTCCAGCCCCTGGCCAGCCGGCTCGACGAAGCCTCCCTGTCCGAGGCCTACGTCGGCGACGGCATTCTGGTCAACTCGGGCCGCTTCGACGGGATGGGAAACAGAAGGGCCCAAAACGAAATCGCCAAGGACCTCGAAGAACGGCGCATCGGCAGAAAGACCGTCAGTTACCGCCTGCGGGACTGGGGCATTTCCCGGCAGCGCTACTGGGGGGCGCCGATCCCGATGATCCATTGCCCGGACTGCGGGCTCGTGCCGGTCCCGGAAAAAGACCTGCCGGTGCTTCTGCCCGAAGACGCCGATCTGCTCGAAGGCGGCCGCTCGCCGCTGCCGTCTCTGGAAAGCTTCAGCCGCATTTCCTGCCCCCGGTGCGGAAACGCCGGTGCCCGGCGCGAAACAGACACCATGGACACCTTCGTCGAGTCCTCCTGGTACTTCGAGCGCTACTGCAGCCCGCACGAGGACAAGGCCATGTTCGACCGCACGGCCGTGGAGTACTGGATGCCGGTCGACCAGTACATCGGCGGGGTCGAGCACGCCATCCTGCACCTGCTTTATTCGCGCTACTACACCCGCGTGCTGCGCGACATGGGCCTGGTCGATTACAAGGAGCCCTTCACGCGGCTTTTGACGCAGGGGATGGTGTGCAAGGAGTCCTTCGCCTGTCCCGAGCACGGCTTTTTGCTGCCCGAAGAGGTCGGCGGAACCGACGGTGCGCCGGGCTGCGCCCGGTGCGGAAAACCGGCCACTGTCGGGCGCGTCGAAAAGATGTCGAAGTCCAAGAAGAACGTCGTCGATCCGAACGTGCTCCTGGATAAATACGGGGCCGACACCACCCGGCTGTTTTGCCTGTTTGCGGCGCCGCCCGAAAGGGATCTGGAGTGGAGCGAGCAGGGGGTCGACGGCGGCTACCGCTTCCTGTCGCGGGTGTGGCGATTTTTTGCCGGCTGGATCGATGCGGTCGGCACCGTGGCGCCCTTCGACGGCAGCCCCGACCTGCTCGAGGGGACCGTCCGCGACCTGCATCGCAAGATCCACGAGACCATCTGGCGTGTGACGCGCGATATCGAAGACCGCTTCCATTTCAACACCGCGATCAGCGCCGTCATGGAACTCTTCAACGCGATGGCGGCCTTCGAGCCGGGTGCGGCCGCCGCCCCGACCGCAGCCACCATGCGCCTGGCGATGGACACCCTGGTCCTCTTGCTCGCACCGATCGTCCCGCACTTCGCGGAAGAACTCTGGCAGCTGTTGGGCCACGAGCCCAGCGTGCTTCAGGAGTCGTGGCCGAAATTCAGCGAAAGCGCCTTGGCGAAAGAAGAAATAGAAATCGTGGTGCAGGTGAACGGAAAACTCCGCAGCCGCTTCGAGACCGGCGCCGACACCGACGAGCAGGCGCTCAAGCAAAAGGCGCTGGGCGACGAGCGCGTCAAGGCATTTCTCGCCGGTCGGCCGATCAGAAAAGTGATCGTCGTGAAGAAAAAGCTCGTCAACATCGTGATTTGAGAGCCGGGTGCGCCACGTGGATATTTCCGGAAAAGTTGTCGGGATCTGGGTTCTGGCCGTTGTGACCCTCGCCGCCTGCGGGTACCGTTTTACCGGGGGAGGGGAACTGCCGGACGGGGTGCAGCGGATCTACATGACCATTTTCACCAACCGCACCTCCGAAATCGGGGTCGAAAGCGTGCTGGCGGCCCAGCTGACCAATGAGTTTCTCTATTTCGGACCCAGGAATGTCCTGGCGAACGACCGGCAGGCGGCCGATGCCGAGCTTTCCGGGGTGATTTCGACCGTCCAGATATACACCGCCACGCTGCGCACGCAACAGAGCAGTGCCGAACGGCGGGTTGTCATCACCGTGGCGGCCCGCCTCACGGCCACCAACGGCAAGGTCATCTGGCGCGCCGACGCGTTGTCGGCCGGTCAGCCCTACCGGGTCGAGGCCGATAAAAGCGCGACGGAAGCCAACCGGCGCGCGGCGATCGCCATCGCCGCCGGCATTCTGGCGGAAACGATTTACAACCGCATCACCTCGAACTTTTAAAGCGGCGTCCGCCGGGTGGCGACGTGCATCCGACATCGAGCCGCATGGGCCGGCTCCTGGCGGCCCATAATCGGCCGAGCCGGTATGACATCCCGGGCCGCTGACACTTCCGGCCGCGGAAAACCGCCGGCCGCGATCACCGGATCTCAAGCGCGGGCGGCATTGACCTGTCTGGTCAGGCGGGAAATCTTTCGGGCGGCGGTATTGGGGTGGATGACGCCTTTCTTGGCGGCTTTGTCGATCGCCGATTTGGCGGCGTTCAATTCGACCGCGGCATCCGCGCCGCCCTGGCCGGCGACGGCCTGCCGCACGTCTTTCACCACATTTTTCACCCGGGTCCTGGTTGCCTTGTTGCGCAGGCGGCGGATGTCGTTCTGGCGGGCCCGTTTCAGGGCTGACTTATGATTGGCCAATGATACAGCTCCTTTTTTCCAGCGGTTTGAGGTGTTAGGTGAATCAAATCGATAACCCTGCTCCATTATTAAATGTATTCGCCGATGTCAAGATTTTTTAACGCGATGCGAGCCCGCGACCCCCGGTGAGAACCGACCGATTGACGGGCGGCGTGGTTTTGTATAGGCTTTATTTTCGTCACCGATTTCGAGAGACTCCGCCGCTTTGTTTCGGGGCGGTTTACAAACCCGACCCGTCATGACGATGAAACAAAAGCTATTGCTGACCGTCGCGCTTCTGGCGATTTGTTCCACGCTGCTCTTGATTGTTTTCGGCGAAAACGGTTTGATGGACCGCAGAAGACTCCAGGCCCGTCAGAGGGGGGTGGCGGCGGAAAACACCGCGATCGCAAAGGAAAACGCGCGGCTTTACCGGCAGATCGAGCGCCTGAAAAATGATCCCGCCTACCTCGAGACCATCGCCCGGCGGGAACTGGGAATGATCGGCGGTAAAGAGGTGATCATCAAGCCCGTGAAACCGGTCGTGCCGGACGGTAACGGGGCCGAAAGTGGAGTCCGCGAACCGGTCCGGTGACCCTTGACCCGGCAAGCGCAGCAAAGGCAGGCATCATGCACCCCAGCGCCCCACCGATTCGAACGGCGACCATGGCCAAAATCTATGCCGGACAGGGGCATTACGACATGGCGGCCGAGGTGTATCGCCATCTTCTGCGGGAGAATCCCGGCCGCCGGGATTGGGCCGCTGCCCTGGCGATAGTCGAGACGAAACGGGCCGCCCGGGCCCGGAACCGCTCCCGTGACCGTCTGGCGGAATTGATCGCAGTGATGGCGAGGTGCCGGCGCGTGTTGGAGCTGCAACAGGTGAAGCGCCGCTTTGCCCAAAAACAGGAGATCGGAAATGAACGATAAGAAAGTAGCCGACGTCATCGATATTGCGATTCGGCGCGAAGAGGAAGCATACCGGTTTTACATGGACATCTGCGCCAGGATTCAGGATCGATCGGCCAGGGACTCCCTGGAGTTCATTGCCAAGGAAGAGCAGAAGCACCGCGATTTTCTGGTCGGCTACCGCGATGGCGGTTACGGGGTGCAGGCCCTGCGCATGAACGATCCGATCGAGTATAAAATCGCCGAGTATCTCGAGGAGCCGCCGGTCGCCGGGGACATGCGCAGTCAGGACGTCTATCTCGTCGCCGCCCACCGCGAAAAACGCTCGTACGACTTCTACACGGGACTGGCGCGCCTGCATTCACAGGGCGATTTGCACACCATGCTGCTGAAGATCGCCAGTGAGGAGCTGAAGCACAAGGAAAAAATGGAGTATTTGTATGCCAACGCGGCATTTCCACAGACCGAAGGCGGTTGAGGGATCTCGCGGACGGGCTTGCCGCCGACTGTGATTCACCGCCCGCTTCGCTCGAGACGCAGAGGACGCAGAGAAGAGGGATTATTATTTTAAAAAAAGTTCTCGGCGTCCTTCGCGCCTCTGCGGTGAACTTGATTCTTTAAGTCCGTGAGTGAAATTCACCGCCCGCTGCGCTCGAGACGCAGAGGACGCAGAGAAGAGGGACTATTATTTTAAAAAAAGGCCTCGGCGTCCTTTGCGCCTCCGCGGTGAATTGAAATGTGCCGCCCTCATTTCGGGGGCGGGCTTTCAGCGCCGGCGGCCGATGGCGGGTCCTGCGGCGCCGGGGACTTGGTCGAATAGAACACTGCCTTGACCCGTTTTTGCTCGCCGCCCGCCACCGTGATCTCACCGGTTCGGCGATGCCAGGTGATCTTCGATCCGGTCAGGGTGTTTTTCCCGTCGGTGATCAGAGAATTCTCGCCGATCAATTCGATCACATCCTCCTTCAACCGATACAGCGCGCGCTGGGTTTCGGCCCGGCGGTTGTCCGAAGTGATCCTGACTTGGCCGATCGCCTCAATTTTTTCGATCGAATCCGTGCCGGTCATGACGTTGGCTCCGGCGGCCGGGGAACCTTGATAGAAAATCTTGAGGGTGTCGGAGTGCAGGGAAAAATTTCCCTGGACGGCTTCCACGTTCCCGCTGAATTCGGCATAGTTCCGATCGCCGTGGTTGACCAGTTTATCGGCCGTGATTTCAACCGCCGCGGGCGGCGCATTTTTGTCCGGCGTTTCGGGGGTTTCGGCTGCCGCGAGCCCGTTGGAGAAAACCGGCAGCCAGACGGCAGCCAGCCACAAGACCATCAAAGAGATCACCCGCCGGGGTTTTGACGGTATGTTTCGCATGCGGTCATCCTTGCTTCGACCTAGAGGCGCCATGAGACTGATTTTGGCAAGGCCGCAGGGTGAAGGCTGTATCGTCAGACATCGACGACCGACACCAGCAGCCAACATCATTTTCTTGAAGCCGATAATCGGCTCGATGCAGGGGCCCGCCCCGCCACCCGCATCCGGAATCGAGCGACTCGTCAGCACCGGGCCAGGTGGGCTTTCAGCTCGGCCACGATCGCTTTTATTTCTGCGCCGTGCACGTCGTAAAGGCTCTTGCAGAAGCGCTCCAGTGCCGGCAGCACGGTGCCGGTTTCCGGCAGCTCGGGACATTTTGCAAGCGCCAGGCCGTCGAGTTCGATGGGACGGTAGCAGAGCTTTTCGTCGAGTGATTGCACGGCGGCGCCGCCGCCGGTGATCCTTTCCTTCTGCGTTGCCTGCGGGTTCAAGCGCTTGGCGAACTGCAGCGTACAGCTGGGAGAAACCGAGTCGTTGATGCGGCTGATCTCGGCATTGACGAGCCGGTGCAGTTCGAGCACCAGGTCGTAATAAACGGCGGCAGGTTCCGGCTCGGCCGCCGACGCGGGGTCGCCGCGGCCGTGGAGATAAGCGGCGCAGGCGTGTTGCAGGCCCTCATAGGCGGTGCCGACCAGCTTGACGAAGCGCGCGCGCGCGCTGAATGCAAACGGCAGGCATGCCGGCGCCGCCGGCGTTGCCCTGGTCCCGGCGGCAGTGAAAAAGGCGTCTTCCACGCCGAGCATGGTATAGAAGGCCGGCGCCTGGCGCCCCCGCAGCAGCAGGTGGTTGAGAAAGGCCGCCGCGCGGTCGACGCTCGACTTCTGTTGCTGCAGATCTTTTGCGTAAGCATAAAGCAGGTCGATTTTATCGTCGAGCTGCCGCCTTTTTTCAAAGAAAGTCCCGGCGACATCGGTCAGAATTTCCTCGACCAGCGGATCGCTGAAATCGTCACTGATGGCCATGTCGTTTCTCCTTGCCAGCCGCCGGCGGACAGACAGGGGCTTCAAAGATGTTGAGTTGGTCCATGTAAACGGTCTGCGGCCGGAGACCGTACGGCCGTCGGCCCCCAAGCCTTGCCCGATATGTATCTCAAAGTCCGCAAACAAGCAAGGCGCCTTGAACTGAAACGCGGCAGCCCGAACCTGAACCGGCCGCCGCCCGATGCACACAACCCAACTGGCCCCAACGGGCGTAATGGGCTAACCGGGCGAACGGGCTAAACCGGCTAACCGGCTAACCGGCAAACGGGCTCAACCGGTAAACCGGGCCAAAACGCACCGATGGCCGACGGCCGACACTGGTTGCCGCCGCCGGAGCGAGGAACAGATGACAGATAGGCTCGCGGAATTCTTGAACCGGCCCCTGGCTGTCGGCAACCGGACGATTGCCGGCAGGCTGGCGCTGGCGCCCATGAGCCACCTGGGCAATGTCGCCATGCGCGAACTGCTGGCCTCCTTCGGCGGCTATGGACTGCTTTTTTCCGAAATGTGCGCCGCCGCAAGGATTCCCGACGAGAAGCAGGCCGACTCGGACATGTTCAGGTGGCGGGCGCAGGAGCTGCCGCACCTGGTGTGCCAGATCGTCGGTCACGAGCCGGAGGTCATGGCCGCGGCGGCACGCACCGTCGAAGCGGCCGGTTTTTTCGGGGTCGATATCAATTTCGGCTGCGCCGCCGCCGCCATCTGCCGCCGGCGGCGCGGGGCCGCGCTGTTGAAAGAGCCGGCGCGGGCGGCCGCGATCGTCGCGGCGGTGCGCCGTGCGGTTTCGATCCCGCTTTTCGTCAAGTATCGTACCGGCTGGCAGGACAGCCCGCTGGCGGCGGTCGACCTGGCGCGCCGGTTCGAGGCCTGCGGGGCCGATGCGCTGACCTTTCATCCGCGGGTGGCGCCGGACCGCCGCTCGCGCCCGCCGCGCTGGGCGTATATCGGCCTGGTCAAGCAGGCGGTGTCGATTCCCGTATTCGGCAACGGCAATGTTTTCAGCCGGACCGATTGCGCCGACATGCTGGCGCTGACCGGTTGCGACGGCGTCGCCCTCGGTCGGATGGCGGTGGCCCGCCCGTGGGTCTTTGCGCAGTGGGCCAAGGGTTTTCACGCCCCACCGGAAATCTACGCCGAGACCGCGCTGCGGCTGGCTGATCTCCTGCCGCTGTATTTCGACGAGGTGCAATCCGTGCGGCGGTTCAAAAAATTTGCCTGTTACTTCGCCGCCAATTTCCGTTTCGGCCACAGCCTTTACACCCGCATTTTTTCCGCCGCCGACATGCCGGCCATTCGCGCCATCCTCGAGGCTTTTTTCCGGGACGCGCCCGATTTGACCCGCGGACCGAACATGAACCTGTTCACCAGCTAAAACAGGCGGCACAGGAGCATGAAGTAAAGGCCGCCGGCCAGGACCAGGATCGCGCACGGTTGCCACAGGAGCCGATAGACCGGTGCCAGCGTGGTCTTGAAGTAGGCGTTCGAGAGCAGCAGGCACAGGTGCAGGGGCGAGAGCAGCACGCCGGCGAAGCCGCTGACCAGGGCCAGCATCATGTACGGCAGCAGCAGGTGGCCGTGGCCCATGTTCTGAATCAGGGCGATCAGGATCGGAAAGGTGGTGCCGACAAATGCAATCGTGATGCCGGCCACCCCGCCCACCAGAAAGGGCAGCAGCATGGTGATCGGCACCAGCGGAACGTGCCAGCGGGTCAATTCGCCGCTGACGGCTTCGATGGCATGACTGTCTTCCAGAATGCCCTTGAAGACGAGGATCGCGGCCACCATGTAAACCATGCTCAGAAGCTTGGGGTTGATGGTGACGGACCGCAGCTGGGCGGCGGTGAAACGGTTTTTGTGCCAGACGCCGGCAATGGCCAGGACCAGGGCGATGATCAGGCCGGATTCCTTGGCGATGGGAAATTCCGCGGGGCCGGTCAGCGCCGAGAGCGCCACCCCCAGCCCCAGTCCGATGACGATCACCACCAGGATCGGCGACAATTCGGCTAAAAACGGCCGCAGGGCCACGTGATCGGAACCGGCCGCCGCGGAGGGGGCTGCAATCATCACGCCCCTTAAAGGGCGGTAGCCGGCCGCCAGCGCCACCACGGTCAGCGGAAAAAGGGCCAGCACGAAGAGCCAGAGATTGAGGCCCGCAATCGTGGTCGTCAGCAGCACGCCCGGATAAAGGGGCCACCAGTATTCCCAGATGTGGCGAAACCAGTAATTGGTGTAGCTCAACTGGTCGCTGGTCAACAAGTGACGGCGGCCGAGGGTTTTGACCATCGGCGCCGAAAATATGGCGCCGCCCGGCATCGGCAGAAGACCGATCAGGGCCGGAAAGACGATCAGATTGATCAGCGGGCGTTTGACCAGCCCGCGGAAGTTGTCGAGCAGGCGGTTCATCTGGCCCGCCACCTCCATGCTGTGGCTCAGGACCAGGATCAGCATGACGATCACCGCCAGGGCCACGGTCTGGGGATGGATAAGCGCCCGCAGGGCGGCGGTCAGAATGCGAAACGGTCCCAGGCCGAACGCCAGGCCCAGAAACAGGGCCCCGCCGGTGAACGCCGTGCCGAGGCTGACCTCTTTGCGAATAGCCGCCAGAATCAGCAGAAAGATCAGCAGAATTCGCACGATCGCGGGGATATGGTCGAGAAGTGACATCCGAAAGGAGTTTATACCCCCGGGGCCGGGACGGCCCCGGGGGCGTCCGAAAGGAGGCGTGCTTCCGAGGTCCGCCATACCGCAGAAGCCATCAATGAAGATGAAACGGACGTGCGCTGAACAGATACAATATTGATGCCAAGATAGTCAAAAATCATATATACCTGAAATTGCACTATAATTAATGTAAACCGGTCGTCATGACGTGTCAAAATCCTGACGATCGCCCGGGGGCCCGCCGCCGGCGGTCATTTGATGGGTCGTGCAAATTTCCGGCTGCAGTAAATAAGCCGCTGCAGTACGGTGACGCCTGTCAACAGAAGATACAGCCCCAGGCCGGTCCACAGGACAGGCTCCCGTGAAGCCGGCAGAACGCAAACCAGCAGCGCCCAGACGATCAGAAAGACCGTGCGCCAGCCGCGTTCCATCCAGCCGATGCCGCAAAGCCCGCCCAGCGCCTCCGAACGCGCCTGGACATAGGAAATCATGGCGGTCGTCAAAAAGCTTGCAAAGATCAGGCTGGCGGCCAGGATGTGCCGTTCGGAATGCCAGAACAGAATCCAGAAGCCGAAAAGGTAAAAGAAATCCGAGATTCGGTCAAGGCTGGAATCGAGAAACGCCCCCAACGTCGACGCGGCGTTGCGGTGGCGGGCCATCAGGCCGTCCAGGGTGTCGGCAATGGCGGAAGTCAGTATGAAAAAAAAACCGATCAGCGGATGCAGAAAAAACCCGACCGGTGCGGCGGCGGCCAAAAAGAAGCCTATCAGCGTGAAGTGGTTCGGGCCGAGTGTCAGGCGATTGACGCGCGGCAGAACCCGCGTTTCGATCAACCGGTAGTATGGTGCGGCGAGAAAGCTCTTGCGAAGCGGCATATGACCATATTTGACGACGACTGAAAGCCGGTTAGTACCGGGCGGGCTCTCAATTGGACAGCGGTTCGCGCCCGGCCGCATAATCGATCGCCACGTCGTCGGCTTCTTCCGAAAACCGGGTGATGAACGCCTCGGTCAGGCCGTAGGCCTCATCGTCGGTGACCTGCCGTGGCGGATGCTTGCAGAAATAGGCCGAAGGGCCTTCCAGAGTGCCGCCCTGACCGCGGTCCAAGGCCAGTTTGGCGCAGCGGATGGCATCGATGGCCACGCCGGCCGAGTTGGGCGAATCCTCCACCGACAGGCGCAGTTCGATTTCCATGGGCACATCGCCGAAGAGACGCCCCTCCATGCGGATAAAGCAGACCTTGTTGTCCTTTTGCCAGGGAACATAGTCGCTCGGGCCGATATGTATGTTCTCGCGGTCGAGTCGCCGTGCCGCCACGGATTGGACCGCCTCGGTTTTCGACTCCTTTTTGGAGATCAGCCGATGACGGTTGAGCATGTTCAAAAAATCGGTGTTGCCGCCCGTATTGAGCTGATAGGTCCGCTCGAGTTTGACGCCGCGTTTGTGGAACAGATCGGTCAACACGCGGTGGGTGATGGTGGCCCCCAGTTGGGATTTGATGTCGTCGCCGATAAGCGGCAGATTCTTTTCTTCGAATCGCCGGGCCCACTGCGGGTTGCTGGCGATGAAAACCGGGATGTTGTTGACCAGGGCCAGACCGGCCTCCAGGGCGCATTCGGCGTAAAATTCGGTGGCAGCCTGGGAGCCGACCGGCAGGTAATTCAAAAGGATCTGCGCGCCTGAATGTTTGAGAATGTCGACCACTGTTTTCCGATCCGGTTCGGATGCATCGGCCGGTACAAAGGTGTAGCGGTCTTCGTAATCGCGCATGTGATCCGAGAGCCCATCGAGAATGCGGCCCATGCTGACGGTAACGCCCGAGCGGGGCAGATCGGGGAAAAAGACCCTGGTGCAGTTGGGAAGGGCGAAAATGGCATCGTTGACATCCCGGCCGACCTTGCGCCGGTCGATATCGAAGGCCGCAACGATGTCGATGTCTCCGGGCCGGAATCCGCCCAGATCATAGTGCATCAGACCGATGGCCTCCGCCGGGCTCTTCGCGCCGTAATAAAAGATCCCCTGGATCAGCGAACTGGCGCAATTGCCCACTCCTGCTATCGCGACCTTGATCATGCCCATGTCCGGCACGGCCTCCTTTCCGGTCAGCGGCCCCAAGTGTATCTTGAAACCGCGGGTTGTCCGCTGCGGCCACCGGCCCCACCGCCGGTCACGATCGATGAAGCGGCATCGACTGCGCATCGGTTTGCGGGCGCGCGTCGGGTGCGTGCACGCTGCCGCCCATTATATCCCGCATCGCCCGGCTGCCCGAAAATAAACCCTTTCGCCGGTGCGGTCAATGACATCGGCCAGACTATTTTTCGACGGCGATCCGCGAAGACGCGGCGACGGCTGCCGGTGGGCGCGTCCGGGACGAAGCGGCGGTTGAGGCCCTCGGCGCCCGTCAAAGGGGCGGGGGATGGCCTGCGGTGGCCGGCGTGTCCCGCGGGCGGTCCTGTTCCGCCGCCCAGCGTGCCAGAAGTTTGTGGTAGGTGCGGATACGGTCGACATAGCCGACCGGCTCGGTTCCGCGGGCATATCCATGCTTCAGCCGCCGGTAGTACTTTCCGAGGCGCAGAAGGGGCAGGGTCGCCCGGATGTCGGTCCAGGCCTTGGGGTCCTTGCCGAGCGCAAGCGCCAGTTCCTGCGCATCCTCCAGGTGCCCGAAGCCGACGTTGTAGGCCGCCAGGGCCATAAAGGTCCGATCGGGTTCGGGAATGTCCGCCGCGACCCGTTTGTGAAGCCGGGCCAGGTAGCGGCTGCCGCCATAAATGGATTCCCGGGGGTCGAGCCTGTTTTTGACTCCCAGCAATCGGGCGGTTTCGAGCGTCAGCATCATCATGCCTCTGACGCCGGTGAAACTCCGGGCGGCCGGATCCCAGTGCGATTCCTGATAGGACTGGGCCGCTAAAAGGGTCCAATCCAGCCCGTGCGTGCGGGCCGCGTGTTCGAAATGACGGCGAAAGGGCGGCAGGCGCTCCGCCAGCCGGTCGCGGAAGGTGGTGATATCCACGTAATCGAATTTTTTCAGATGGCCGTAGTAGTGCTCCTTGAGCCGTTCCAGCAGCGAAACGCTCGACGGCAGCTCGAACCACCGGTAAAGGGCGCGGCGCAGGTGCCGGTTGCGCGGATGCAGCACCCAGGCCTGGTTCTGGCCGTTGTCGATCGCAAAATAGACGGTCAGCTCCGGGTGATAGCGCCGGTTGAGGGCGATGGTGGTCGATTCGGCGATGGTCATGGGGATGAGCCCCCGGCCGGCCATCTCCATCAATTCCTCCGATTCATGGTCCGAAATGGACAGCCAGGAGAGCTGCGGGTATTGTTTCTTCATAATGTTCAGCTGTTTTTCCTGAAAGCCCCCGGCGGTGACCCACAGGGGCCGGCCGATCAGATCGGCGGCCGACTTGACGGCCGGGCCGCCCCGGCGCCCCACCACCTGCTGCCGAATTTGCTGATACACCGGGCCGAAGGCCAGATGCCGCCGCAGATCATCGGATGCGATGAAGCCGGCGGCGATCAGGTCGGCCTGCGCGTCGAGAAGGGCGGTGGTCATCGCGCGATCGTCTTCCATGACCACAATCTCGAGCCTGACCTCCAGATAGTCGGCAAAGGCTTTGGCAAGGGTGTATTCAAAGCCCTCCAGGCCGTGCGGTCCTTCGTAGTAACAGGTTCCGTTGTTGCGGGTGATCACCCGCAAGACCCCCCGCGCCTGAATCGCCTCCAGGTCGTTTTTGAAAAGCGGCCGATCGCAGTGCGCGACAAAAAGTGCCGTTAACAAGACCAGGCAACCGATGCGCCACTCGGGACGCAGCGGCCCCGCCCATAACGCTTTGAGGCGGCGCCATTTCGGGCGAGCCGTTAACCATGAGAAATACCAGGACTGCATCGTTTCTGCCGGTTCGGGGTATGGGCACCGAGGTTCTTGTTTCGAGTGGCGTGTTTCCATACAAGGCTTCAAGATGACGATGTCGGCATGACCGCAGGGAGATGGTATCGTCCGGCCGCGGTCCTTGCGCCGACGACCGGATTTGAGCGGCGCGATCATCCGCCATCATCAGTTATCGGCTGTCGCCCGCTGTTACTTGAGCCGCGGCGGGGCGCGCTTGCGGGCCGGCAGCAGCCGGTCGCATCAGACCGTCCGCGGACTCGCCCAAGGAAGCGCGAATCGATTTGCGCTTGTCAAAGCTGTTTCCACAAAACTTTTTTTCGGGTAATATGAACTGCGCCGATCCGCGGCACCCTTGGCCCGACGAGCCGCGACAAGCCGGCTCGTCGCGAGCGTTGCGCGCATCGGCACCAAGCCGGTTGAATATTTTTCTCAAAAGCGGTAACAATGAAATTTACCCTCTTAAAACGTTTGACACTCGGTTATGTGATTATTTTGTTCCTGGTGGTTCTGCTCGCGGTTTACGTCTCCATCAACCTGAATCTGCTGAACCGCTTGATTCGCGGCACGGCCATCGACGGGACCACCATCGCCCAGATGGAACATCTGCGGGACACGCTTTTTTCCCAGGTCAGTTTCGAGAAAAAATACCACATTTCAAAGGACGTGGATTTTAAAAACAAGTTTCTGGAAATTCGCGAACTTTTCAGGGCCGGCCTCGTTGAAAACGAACAACGGATGGATACGGCGCGCAAAAAAACCCTTTTCGAAGAAACCAGCGAACTCTACGAAGCGTATCTGGAATCGTTCGAGGAGGAGAACAAGCGCCTGTTCCGGGGCGATTCGAAGCCGAGCGCCGAATATGTGGCCCAAAACGAAACCCTGCTGGACGGCATCGCCCTGCGGCTCAACGGCATCATCGCCATCGTTCAGAACGGCCGTGAAGAGAAAATCATATCGGCCGGCCTGATCAGCGCGCGCGTTTTCAACATGACGCTGTTTACGGCAATCCTCACCGTGGCGGTCGGAACGCTGATCTCCTTTTTCAGCACGCGGCGCATCAACCGGTCGATCGTGCTGCTGCAGAAAAAAACGAAGGAAATCGCCGAGGGAAATTATGTGCAGATCCCTTCGATGAAAGGCCCGCCGGAGATCGTGAACCTGGCGGACGATTTCAATGCGATGAGCACCCGGCTCAAGCAGCTCGATGAAATGAAGATCGATTTCATCAACCACTTGTCACACGAACTGCGGACCCCGTTGACGGCCATTCGCGAGGCCTCCGAGATGCTGCTGGAGGGCACCTACGCCAACGCTCCCGAAAAAAAGCAGCAGCTGCTGGTCATCACCCGCGAAGAATGCGAGCGCCTGATCCGGTCGGTCAACCGGATCCTCGATTTTTCGCGCATGGAAGCCCACATGATGGAGTACCGTTACCAGAAGGCCAAGCTCGGGCCCCTGCTGCACCAGGCGGTACTGAAACTGATGCCGATCGCACAGAGCAAGTGCATACAGCTGGAACTCAAACCGCTGCCGGGGCTGCCGTTGATCAAAATGGACGCCGAGCGCATCAGCCAGGTGCTGGACAACCTGATCGGCAATGCGCTGAAATTCACGCCCCAGGACGGCCAGGTGCGGATCATGGCGGCCCCCTACAACCATGCCAAGAAGTTTGTCTGCGTGGCCGTCTCCGACACGGGCATCGGTATCGCGGCCGAGTCGCTGACAACCATTTTCGAAAAATTCTCGCGCGTCGAAACCAACGGGCACAAAATCGCCGGTTCCGGCCTGGGGCTGACGATCGCCAAACACATCATCTCGGATCATGGGGGTGAAATATGGGCCAAAAGTGCTCCGGGAAGCGGCAGCACCTTTTACTTCGCATTGCCGGCGGCCTGACGATAGCTTTGCTTCTGGCCGGCTGCACGGTTCCGCCGCAGCGCTGGAAGATCGAGGAACACCTGTCAACGGCCAATTATTACCTGGGCAAAGACGACTTCAGCGCCGCGCTGCGGGAAAGCCGGACGATACTGAGCCTCTACCCGCAGCTTCTGGGCGACCGGGCGCTTTTTCAGATCGGCCTCATCTACAGTCATCCCGAAAATCCGGAGCATGATTTCACCAAGGCCCGCGAGGCTTTCGGTGCGATCGTCAGCCGGTATCCCGACAGCTTTCTCAAGCCGCAGGCCGAATTGTGGATCATGACCTTGCGCAGCCTGCAGGACATGGAAAGCGTGCTCAGCGTCAAGGATCAGGAACTGTCCCGCTACCGCGAGCAGCAGCGCGATCAGCAGGAGAAGGTGAAAAAACTGCAGGAGCAGAAGCAGAAGATCTCCGAAACCAAAGAGGATATCTATGAAAAAGCCATCGAGTCCAAGGAAAAACAGATCAAGGAGCTAGAGGAAAATATCGACAAGCTCAAGGAAGTGGATATAAAGATCGAAGAAAAAAAACGCAAGGTCACCCCTTGATTATCATATTGTGAGGTCAACGAGGACGTTATGAACAATATTCTGGTGGTCGACGATGACCGCAACATACTCAACGTGATCCAGATGCGGCTCGAGGCCGAGAACTACCGCGTTTTAAAGGCGCTCAATTCGAGTCAGGCGCTCACGATTCTCAAAGACACCGAAATCGACCTGGCGCTGGTCGACTTGAGACTGAAGGAAGAAGACGGCATCACGCTGATGGTCGACATTCATCGGCTCAGGCCCGAGCTGCCCATTATCATCCTGACCGCCCACGGCAGCATCAACAATGCCGTCGAGGCCATGCAGCGCGGGGCGGTCAACTACCTGACCAAGCCGTTCAACTACCAGGAGCTGTTGCTGCAGATTCGCAACTGCCTGGAGAAAAGCGAGCTGTCCAAAGAGGTCAGCTCGCTGCGGAACATCTGCGCGGTTCAGTTCGGGTTCAAAAACATCATCGGCAAGAGCGATCAGATGAAACGGGTCCTGGAGCAGGTCGCCCAGGCGGCCGAGACCGACTCGAACGTTCACATCGAGGGCGAAAGCGGGACCGGCAAGGAGTTGATCGCCAAGTCCCTGCACCTATCGGGGCCCCGCAAGAAAGGCCCCTTCGTTGCCATCAACTGCGCGGCGATTCCGGAAACCCTGTTGGAGAGCGAGCTGTTCGGCTACAAGAAGGGGGCTTTCAGCGGCGCGGTGAGCGACAAGAAAGGCCTTTTCGTGCAGGCTCACACCGGCAGTTTCTTCCTGGATGAAATTTCCGAAATGCCGCTGAGCATGCAAAGCAAGCTGCTGCGGGTATTGGAAGAGCGCGAATTCTTCCCGGTCGGCGGCCAGCAGACCGTCAAGGTCGACACGCGGATCATCACGGCTTCCAACAAGAACCTCGAGCAGGAGGTGGAAAACAAAAACTTTCGCGAGGACCTGTACTACCGGATACACGTGATCCGGATCCAGCTGCCGCCTCTGCGCGACAGAAAAGACGACATCCCGCTGCTGGCCCGGCATTTCCTCAAAAAATACACGGCCGAGATGAAAAAGGAGGTCACCGGATTTTCATCCGCCGCCCTGCAGAAGCTGCTGCGCTACCATTGGCCCGGCAACGTGCGCGAACTCGAAAACACGATCGAAAGCGCGGTCGCCCTGGGGTCCGGGACCGAGATCGGCGCCGACCTGATACTGCCGAAATGCGAGGCCGACAACGACTGCATCAAGCCGCTCAAGGAAGCCAAGGACGACTTTATGAAGGACTACCTGCTGCAGCTGGTGGAGTTTACCCAGGGCAACGTCAGCCAGGCCGCGCGGCTGGCCGGCAAGTACCGCGCCGATCTTTACGAACTGATGAAACGCTACAAACTCGATCCGTCTAACTTCAGGGAATGACCGCCGCGGCCGCCGGTGCACCCGCACAGGTTTTTGGGCGGTCGGGCGGCGACCCGCCGGCGCGAAAAAAACGCCCCAGCGCCCCGAGCCCCGGTGACGCCGGCTTTTTTTTTGGTGAATTCGGCCTGAACCCGCGGCCTCATTCCGTCTTCAGGATGATGCCGAGCGGCAGGGATTCGCCGAACATGGCCACCTGATCGCCGCGGGCGGGTGCGGTCGGCTCGCTGACGCGGCGCTTCACCTCCTCGTCCAGTCCGTTTTCCTCCATCCACGCCAGCACCCGCTGCCGCGTCTCGTCGTCGAGGTCCCGGGCGCGGTCGCCCGTTCGGCGGGCCATCTGCGAGACCGTCCGGCCGATCATGGTCGAATTCGCCCCGGTCCACCCGATCAACCGCTCGATCCACCGTGCGGCCTCCACGGGCGGAGTGACGCGGTCGGCGGGGCCGTAGAGCAGGTCGCGGGCCGCCAGGCGCGACAGCGCCCAGAGGTGTTGCGCCTTGACTTTGCGCGGTGTGATCTCGGAAAGCAGTTGGCGGCCCAGCCGGATTTTGTCCTTGCCGTGGAGTTTTTCCAGGTTGGCGGCCGTCATCCAGATTTCGAGCCGTTCCTGGGGCGGCACTTTCGCGGAGGGGGTCTTCTTGTCGAAAAAGACGGGCGTGAGGTCCTGAAAAACCTGGCGCTGCTGCCCCGGCGTGAGTCCGGCGGCCACCCGGCGCCACATGATCCACCACTCCAGCCGCACGCGGGGGTTTTTGGCGTGCAGCGGACCGGCCGGATACAGTTTCCAGAGCCGCTGCAGGCGCTGCTTGTCCAGGCCCTCGCCGATGCCCGGCCGCAGGCAGAACCCGAGCAGGCCGGTCCAGCCGCTTTCGAAATCGGGCCCCTTGGCGCGGGCCGCGGGCCGGTCCAGCAGATCGTCGGCTAGGCTGCGGATAAAGCTGAGGGGCCAGTCGTCGCGGGGCAGCTCCACGATCCGGCTCAGCTCCTTGGCCAGCTTTTCCATCTGGGATTTGTCATCGTCGGCCAGGACCTGTGCGAGGTGGGAGCGGGCGGATTCGATGACCGCGTGTTCCAGAATCCGCGCGTCTTCGGCGGCGGCGGGCGCGGCGCTTTCGCGCAGTTGAAACTGAAGCTTCCAGCGGTGATCGCTGATGCGCGACCGGCACCACAGGGCCAGGGTGCCGACCTCGGTGTAGGCGGCCTCGATTTTAACCGGGATGGACTTTTGGACGCCTTTTTTGCCGTACTGGATAACGGTCTGCAGCGGCGGCAGGGGCGTGAAGGAGTCGTCGACCGGCAGCAGGTCGCCGCTGCGGTCGCCGCTGCGGTAGCTCGAACTGAAGACATCGAAGGTGACCGGCTGGTTGGTGAGAACCTCGAACTCCCTGTCTTTCAGGTCGATGGCGCTGCCCTCGTCGAGGCCGCGTTCGACGATGCAGATCACTTCCCGGGCGGCCGGGGGCGGGCCGCCGCCCCCGGCGCGGGCGACGCCGAGATAGTAGCCCCGCGGGCTGCCGCTGCCGACGCGCACGCCCTCGCCGATTTTGACCAGGCCGTAGTAGGCCGCGCCGAAGGCGACGGCCAGGTCCAGGTCCGGGCTCTCCAGCACCCGCGGGCGCTGCGGTTCGGGCTCTGAGGCCCGGTTTCGCAAAGCCTTGCGGATTTGGGCCTGGATTTCCGGCGGTTTGAGCGAACCGCCGTTGTAAAGGATCAGGTCGGGAACATCCGCGGGCTGCCCCTCGATTTTGGCGACCGTCTGACGATGACGATCCACAAACGCCAGCATGTGCCGCGTGATGGCGGGTTCCGGCTCGTAGGGCAGGCCGAATTCGCCGATCCCCTTGCGGGCGGCGGCGGGCGCCGCGCCTCCGGTCGTGTCGGCCGGAAAAAAGCCCTTCAAGACGACCTCCGTGACCAGGTCCCTGTCCAGTTCCAGTTGCCGCGTGCCGGCGATCAACCGGCTGCCTTCTCCCATGAGCGTCACCTTCACCCGTTGGGCGGCACCGCCCAGCAGCGCTTCCTTGGCCTGGCGGCACTGGTGGCACAGCGCTTTCCAGCGCTCCGTGCTCATGGTTTGCTGCGGCCCGGTGAGCTGGGCCTCGATGCGCCGGGCCAGGGCCAGATCGATGTTGTCGCCGCCCAGGATCAAGTGGTCCCCGACCGCAATCCGCTCGAAACGGGGGCTTCCCGCGCCATCGCGCAGGGCGATCAGGGTGAAATCGGTGGTGCCGCCGCCCACATCGCAAACCAGAATGGTTTCGCCCGGCTGGACGTGCGCGCGCCAGGTGTTCTCGTGGTGCATGAGCCAGTTGTAAAATGCCGCCAGGGGCTCTTCGAGCAGCAGCACCGCGCCCATGCCGGCGGCCCGCGCCGCTTCCAGGGTCAATTCACGGGCGACCTCGTCGAAGGAGGCCGGCACGGTGACGATCACGAGCTGATTTTCCAGGTGCAGGCTTTCATCCGCGCCCCACACGCTGTTCCAGGCCAGGCGGATGTGTTTCAGGTAGGCCGCGGTGGCCGCTACCGGCGAAATCCGGTAAATTTCCGCGGCCGCGCCCCAGGGCAGGATGCGCGCGCGGCGGTCCACCCCGGCGTGGCAGAGCCAGCTTTTGGCCGATGAAACCAGCCGATCGGGCACCAGCGCCCCGTGATCGCGGGCATAGGTGCCGACGAAGTGGTTTTCCGGGCCCGGCCAGAGCCGCACGACGGCATCGGCGGGGATGTCGTACTCTCCGGGGATGTAGAGAAATGACGGCAGCAGCGGCAGGCGCTTCACCTGGCCGGGTCCGGTGAGCTGCGGGATCTTGAAGAGCCGGATTTTGCGGCGTCCGGGCCCTTTTTCCTGCAAATCGACATAGGCCGCGGCACAGTTGGTCGTTCCCAGGTCGATGCCGACAATGAACCGGCGCTCCTCCGTGTCGTCCATCATGCTTTTTCCCGCACGTTGAATTCGAGCTTCCAGCGTTGGCCGTCCTGCCGCGAAACGCACCAGAGTTCCAGCGTGCCGATCTCGGTCAAGCGCACCTGGATCGAAACCGGGACAACGGTGCCGTAGGTCCCGTCCAGGGTGGTTTCGATGGTGGTGATCGGTTCGATGTCGCCCTCCCAGTCTTCGATCAGGGACCCGGGTGCATCGTCGGTGCGCAGCGAGGATCCGAGAAAATCGAACGTGGCCGGTTCGCCGACAATCAGGCTGAACTCTTTTTCGGTCAGTTCGGTGTCCGACCCCTCTTCCATGCCGAAGGGCGCCACGCACAGGGCCTTGACCGGTGCCGGCATGCCCGGCACGGCCGGCAGGGAAGCCGCCACCCCGATATAATAGGAGCGGTTGAGGCCGCTGCGGATCCGCACGCCGCGGCCCCGGCGGGCCAGGCCGTAATAGGCGGCGCCGGTGGCGACGGCCAGATCAAGGTTCGATGCCTCCAGGACCCGCAGGCGGTCCTCGCCCTGCCAGGAGGTCAGCACCTCGGTCACCCTGTTTTGCAGCAGCCGGGCCTTCATCACGCCGCCATTGAACAAAACGGCCGTGGGCAATTCGCGCGGACGCTCGTCCTGGCGGCTGAGAAACTGGGCCAGGTGTCGGGTGACGGCCGGATCGGCCTCGTAGGCCAGGCCGGTTTCCCGGATGCCGGCCCGCGGCACCGCGCGGGGACGGCTCTCGGGCTCGCAAAAAGGAAAAAAGCCCTCCACGATCACCTGTTCGACCATTGCGCGGCTCAGCTCCGTTTTCAGCGTGCCGCCGATCAGGCTGCTGCCGCGGCCCAGGATCGATACCGGGACGGCGGCGGTGTCCGCGGAGGCCAGGATTTTTTCCTTGGCGCTGCGGCAGGTGTGCCAGAGGGAGCGCATCTGCCAGGAGTCCACCTTCTGGCCGGCTTCGGCCATCTGGCGGGCGACCGCATAGGCCAGGGCCAGATCCATGTTGTCGCCGCCGACCAGAATGTGGTTGCCGACGGCGATCCGCTCCAGGTCGAGACTGCCGGCAACGTCGGACACCCGGATGAGGCTGAAGTCGCTCGTGCCGCCGCCCAGATCGCACACCAGGACCAGGTCGCCGGGCCCGACGGCCTCGCGCCAGTTCTCGCCCGCGGCCACGATCCAGGCGTAGAATGCCGCCTGCGGCTCTTCCAGCAGGGTGATCTCGGGCAGCCCGGCCAAGGCTGCGGCCCGGACGGTCAGCTCGCGGGCGACGGCGTCGAAGGAAGCGGGCACCGTCAGAAATATCTCCTGCCGTTCCAGCAGCAGGTCGCCGTCGTTTCCGGCCATGGCATGGTTCCAGGCCCGCCGGATGTGGTCCAGGATGGCCGCCGAAGCCTCCACGGGCGAGAGCTTGGGGATGTCGGCCGGGGACCCCCACGGCAAAATGGGCTGGTTGCGGTCCACCGTCGTCTGGCACAGCCAGGATTTGGCGGAACTGATCAGGTGCTGGGGCAATTCGGCGCCCCGATTGCGGGCCAGTTCGCCGACGATCTGGGTGCCTTCGCGCGGCCAAGGCAATTCGAGGGCATCGGCGGAAAGGTCCCGGCCGGCCGGCATGTAGATAAAAGAGGGCAGCATGTGGCGCCCGGCGACCGCGCCGGGGCCGATCAACTGCGGCAGCTCCAGTATGTGAATGGCGGGGGCGCCGCGCTCATCGGCCGCCGCCGGTGTGTAGGCCAGGATGCTGTTGGTGGTTCCCAGGTCGATGCCGACGATGAATTTCGCGTCACTCATGATGATTTCTCTCGCAGATTGTTTTTATGATGGGGCCAGGTTTTTTTGCGTCACAGTTCCACTTCCGCCGGCGAGATGATTTCGGCATTCTGCCGGCCGGAAAGCTTGGGCAGCCTGAGCCGGCCGACCCGCCACCCCTTATGGCGCAGGATGCCGCCGAACGGGGGCTCCCCGACAACCCTGCCGGTCAGCTTGACCGCACCCGGGTCGAAATCGGCGGCGACGGTCACCGGCTCGCCCTCGGCCTGCGTCAGTATCGGTTTAGGGTCCAGGTACTCGCGCACCACCCGGTTGCAGTTGGCATGGATCGCCCGGACCGCCGAACCGATCTGGGCGTCCTCGTAGCGATCGAGATCCTCGGCCAGAAAATCCATCAGCCGCCCCTCCTGCTGCATCATCGCAAAGAGGTGCAGAAACATGCGGCGCTCGGCGACATCCCCTTTTTCTTGCTCGAGGCCCGTGGGGACCGTACCGGCCTTCGCCCCGCCGACCGCGGTCAGCCGGCGGATGCGCGACCGGACGATGAGCCAGCACAGCAGACCCGCAAAAAGCGCGCACAGCAGCAGCGCCGGAAACACGGTATACCAGAACCGGGCCTGATAAAATAAAATGAGGCTCCACGTCGGCGCGGCGGATGTTTGGCCGGCGGATGCCAGCAGCGGATTCAGCTCGGCGATGGTCCGCGCGATGCCGAAGTGGAGCAGCACGCCGAAAGCGCCCGCCATCGACAGCGTAAAGAATAAAATAGGAAACGCGACTGTGTTCGAGACCCGGTTGACGGTACGCATCGACTGTATTCTCCTGGTTGGCTCAAAGGGATAAAAATTTAATAACGCTGACCGGTTCATGCAAGATTAGGCAATCGGTCATCGTTTACACGCGCGGACAGGTTTTGGCAACCACAGACCGGCTGAAATCATGACCGGTCTGCGGCGCGCCAAGACGCGCGGTCGCGGCGCAGCGTGCGGGTGCGGCGGGCGATGAGCGTGCCGAAAAGGGTGCTGATCGATGTCCGGGGCGGCGGGCACCGGAGGCGGAAATACTGAACCGGCCGCGACTAAAAAAAAACTTCTGGACTTTAAAAAAAATACCTGTAGACAGTGAACCGTTGGTTGCGGATTCCTTGCGGAACTTTTTTTGGATTAAGAGACCGCGGATGGAAACTTGATATTTGACACTCGAAAAACTCGCAAAGAGGAATGTAAAACCATCCCAAAACTGCCTCGGAAACTTAAAAGTTTCTTTAACGATCGAAACGATCAAACGGACGCTCCGCGGCCAGCGGCTGGTCTGAACCTTAAACCTTATACCTCAAACCTTAAACCTTAAACCTTATACCTTAAACCTTATACCTTATACCTTAAACCCTGTTGCTCTTGCATCCTTGCGTCGATCAAAGGCTCCGGCCGCGACGTATCGCAGGTGACACGAGCCGATAATTCAAACCTTCCATGACCTTTGCGACCGTCATCGTGTTTTTCATTCTCGCCACCATGCCGATCCTCTTCGCCGCCGTCCAGCCCTGGGTCTGGTCCTTCTACAGCCTGTGCATGATGGCCGCCTTCGGCATATTTTTCTGGCGGCGCAGCACCGGCTTGAGAGCCATTGTCTCCAGTCCGACGGCCGCCCTGCCGGCCGGATTGTTTTTCCTGGTGACGCTGTTCCAGTGCCTGCCGCTGCCCGCGGCCGTGATGGCGCCGCTCAGCCCTTTGCGATTCAGGACCGTTACGGCCGCTGCTGGCCTGACGGGCGCCGATACCCACTGGCACGCCCTGAGTTATTCGACGCTGACGGCTTTTTCCTGGTGGTCTTTCCTGCTGGGCCTGTTCCTTTTTTTTCTGCTCGTGCGGCATCTGAGTTCCGATCGGAAAACGTTCGAACGCGCGGCGGCCGTCATGATCGCGCTGGCGCTCATCGAAGCCGTGTATGGCATCATCCAGGCCCTGATCCCATCTCTGGGCGTTTTGTGGGTCGGCTATTTCGATGAATACATGGGCTATGCGCGCGGCACCTTCATCAACCGCAATCATTTTGCCGGTTTTATCGAGATGACCTGGCCCCTGATGCTGGGCGCCACGATGGCCATGAGCGCGCGGGGCCAATCGCTGAAACGGGAGCTGGCCTCCGACAGGCTCAATCGCCAGGCCTTGATGGCGCTTGGCATCGTCGTCCTGCTGCTGGCCCTGCTGCTGTCGCGCTCGCGGGCGGGGATCACCGGCGGTGCCGTCGGCCTGATGACGTTCTGGTTCATGGCGCGGCCCAGAATGCGGCGCATCGCCCGGCACACCCGCTGGCTGACGATAGCGGCCGTCGGCGTTCTGTGCGTTTATGGCGCGACGATCGGCCTGGGACCGACCTTCGAACGCTTCCTGTCGATCGGCGACGGCAAATCACGCCTCGACATCTGGCGCGACGGCCTGTCGATTCTAAAAGATCATCCCATGGGAATCGGGCTGCACAATTTCGAAACGGTTTTTGAGGTCTACAATCACGCCTTCGTTTCCGACAAAAAGGTCATCTACGCCCACAATGACTACCTGCAGCTTCTGATCGAGAGCGGCTGGATCGGATTTTTCGTCTTGGTCGGCGGGTTTATTTATTTTGCCGTAAAAAATTACAACCTGATCCGGCGGCTGGATGCCGAGGCCGATCCGAAGCGGTTTTTCATGGCTGTCGGGGCCTTCAGCGGCCTCGTTTCGCTGGCCTTTCACAGTTTTTTCGATTTCAATCTACAGATTCCCGCCAATGCGCTGTATTTCGTCGTCCTGATGGCCGTGTTGTCCGCCTGCACGGCGCAGCTCGAATCTGTTCGACGACTGGCGAGCGCGCCCGGCGGGAGGTGGCCGCAGACGCGGCTTCCGCCGCATTCCCGGCTTGATCGAGGGCGGTCTTGATCGATTTGCACGCACACATCCTGCCGGGCATCGACGACGGCCCGCAGACGGTCGCGCAGAGCCTCGAGATGGCCAGGGCGTTTTGCGCCGCCGGGTACACGGTCGCCGCGGCCACGCCCCACATGATTCCGGGAACCGCCTGGATGCCGTCTGCCGATCGGATCAAAGAAAAGACCGGCGAGTTGAACCGTGCCATCGCGCAGGAAAACCTGGCAATCCGGATCGTCGCCGGCATGGAGGTGGCGCTCGACCCCCAGATCCCCGAACTCCTGGACCAGGGGCGCCTGGTCGGTCTCGGCGAGACGGCCTGGCTCCTGATCGAACCGCCGTTTTTACACCTGCCTGCCGGGTGGGAGCACATCATATTTTCGGTCCTCGCAAAGGGATTTTCGGTTTTGCTCGCCCATCCCGAGCGCTGCAATCACCTGGCCGACACGCCGCAGACGATCGAGCGGCTCATGGATGCCGGCGTCCACCTGCAGGTCAACTGGGGCAGCTTCATCGGTCAATACGGCCGCAAGGCGGCCCGCACGGCGCACGTCATGGCGGAAAACGGCTGGATTCACTGCCTGGCCACCGACAGTCACCGGGCCTTGGGACTTGACCCGGCGGCCCTTAAAATGGCAAGAGACAGGATCGTCGGCCTGATCGGAGAAGACAACCTGGCGCTCATCGCCCGCGACAACCCGGGCCGGGTCCTGCGCGGCGGCCAGGTGGCGGCAATGACGGCAAACGGGGCGATGGCCGGACCCAAAAAGGCGCGCGGCTGGCGATTCTGGAAATAGGAACGGCCGGTAAAAGGTGCCTGTGCGCGCAGGGCGTGTCGTCTTCGACGAGTCTTGACGGCTTTGAACGAGGCAAAGGGAGACGCACCGGGGTTCGAGGTTCGGGGTTCTGAGGTGCAATGGCTTGAATTCCTCGTTGCGAGTTTCAAATTTCAAGTTTCCAAGACTGTAACGCCGTGGGGACCCGGGTGAAGCACCTTTTTTTACGAACTGCGGTAACCATTGGGCTGGTGTTTCTGGGCGGCTGGACATTTCATCACAACCTGCTGCTGCGAACGGTCCGGTTCGGCACCTATTCGTACACCGCCGCGGAGGCCGAGCGCCTGAAACGCATCCCCGCGGCCCAGTACGCGCACGGTCTCGCCGCCTGGGGCCGGCAGGACGCCGCGGCGGCGGCGGGGTTCTTCCGGCAGGCCGTCTCCGAAAATGTCCTGTTTCTCGACGGCTGGCTGCGGCTGGCCGAAGCCGAAGCGGCCCTCGACCGCGCGCAAAACGCCGAGAATATCCTCGCCTTCACGCTCGACCGGGCGTCGGGCGTGACGCGCTGGAAATGGCCGCAGATGCTGCTGGCCGCAGAACTCGGCCAGCCGGCGGTCGTGCGCCGCGCAGCCAACGCCCTGCTGGACCGAAAAGTCCTGGTGGCGGACACCCTGCAGTTTCTGCACACCCAAGCGGGCGGCAGTGGCGCGGATGTGGCCGGCATGCTGGCGCCGGAACACTTGAGGCTCTACCTCGAGTGGCTGATGAGCTGGGCGATGACCGAAGAGAGCCTGGCGGTCTGGCATGCCATGGCCGAGAGCGCGCCGGCGGAAAGGGAAACCGCCCTGCAATACGCCCACTTTCTGCTGCACCACAAGCAGGTCGCGGCCGCCGCAAGGATCTGGCGCCGGCAAACCGGGACCGAAGGCTTGACGAACCCCGGTTTCGAAACCGATATCACCGGCAGGGGCTTCGACTGGTGCTACTGGAAGGACAAGGACGATAAATGGGACGTGGCGCGCGTCGATAACGGGGCGCGGGAGGGCCTTTACGCCCTGCAGGTCGACTTCAGCGGGCGCGAGAACATTTCCTTTTATCATTTTTACCAGATCGTCACGGTCGAGCCGCACGCCGGATACCGCTTGACCTATGCCTGGAAAAGCCGGGGGCTCACCACCGACCAGGGCCCCTTCGTGGAAATATACGGCTTCGACCGCGAGGAATTCTACGCGACCGGGCCGATGATATCCGGCACCCATGACTGGCGCAGGGAATCCATCGAATTCGAGCCGCCGGAGGACTGCCGGGCGATTGTCGTGCGCCTGCGCCGTCAACCGAGCAATCGCTTCGATGCGAAGATCGGCGGGACGCTGTGGCTCGATGATTTCCGGCTGGAAAGAACGGACGACGCCATACGCCGATCAGGGGCCGAACCGCAAGCCGGCCGGTTTTTCGAGGACGCCGTTAACACAGGCGACCCCGGTTCATCGACGCGGCGTGCAGGGACAACGAGGTCGATAAATGCCGACATACCCAGTAAATGACGGTCGAGGCGCCCCGGAGGGCAGGGTGCCGGCGACCCTCGGCGGCCGCCTGCCCGCGGCGCAGGGCCAAACCCCTTTCAATGGCTTCCAGGAAGTCGAGGAAATTCAGCTGCGCGATTATCTCGATGTCGTGCTGCGCAGAAAATGGCTGATTTTAACCGTCCTCATGCTGGCGTTTCTCTCCACGTTGATTTTCACCCTGGCGGCCACCCGGATCTATGAAGCCTCGGCCGTCATCGAAGTCAACCAGGAGACGCCGCAGGTGACGAAATTCGAGGAGGTACTGGCCTCTAAGTCCCAGGCGCGTGAATTCTACGAAACCCAGGTCGAATTGATCGGCAGCCGCGCGATCGTCAACCGGGTCATCGACAAGCTCGAGCTGACCCGCCATCCGGTGATCGTGGCCGAGGTCTTCGGCGATGGCGGGTTCAACCCGGGGCGACGGATCAAGGCGCTGGTTGCGTCCTTCATGCCGGACGGCGGGCGCGCCGCCGGCGGCGAGGCGGTTTCCGAGGAGTTCAGGAGACGTCAGAAAGTGGTCACCTACCTTTCCAAGAACATCTCGGCCGCGCCGAGCCGCAAGTCGATGCTGATCAGGGTGTCTTTCCGCTCGCCCGACCGCCAGTTGTCGCTGGCGGTCGTCAACACCCTCGTCGAAGATTTCATCGGCTGGAAGATGGAACAGCGGCTCGAGGCCTCCGGCATCGCCCGGGATTTCCTCATGCTGCAGATAGACCGGGCCAAGATCAATCTGGAAAAGGCCGAGGAGCAAATGAACCACTTTGCCAAGCAGGCCGGCATTGTCTCGCTCGACGCCAGGTTGAACAGCATCTACCGCCACCTCGAGGAACTCAACTCGGCCATTGCCACCGCCGAGGCGGACATGATCGCCAAAAGGGCCGCCTACCAGCAGGCCTTGAAAGACGGGCACGCCAATTTGCCGCGGGTCCTGGAGAGCAACCTGATTGCCAACCTGAAGGACAAGTACGCCGAACTCAATTCCAGTTACGAAGATTTCATGACCACCTTTCACGACGAGTATCCCAAGGCCAAGACCCTGAAAGCGCGCTTGGAAAGCATTGCCGCGCTGATCAGGGCCGAGGAGATCGGTATATTCAGGACCATCAAGAGCGAATACGAGTCCGCGCAGGAAGTCGTCGAGGGCATGGAAAAGCGCATCGAGCTTCAAAAAAAGATGGTTCTGGACCTGAACGACCGCGCCACCCAGTATACGATCGTGGCGCGCGAGGTGGAGACCAACAAGGTCATCTACCAGAGCCTGCTGCAGCGCGCCAAGGAGATCGAATCCATGGCCGGGGTGTCGTCGAGCAACATCCAGATCGTCAACCGCGCCGAGCTGCCGCTGCTGCCGGTCAAACCGGTCATCAAACTCAACCTGCTGCTCGCGATCGCCATCGGCTTGCTGGGCGGCATCGGTTGCGCCTTTCTGGCCGAACACTTTGCCGACACGGTCACCAGCCCGAACGAGATCCCGGACCGGTTCATGATTCCGCTCCTGGGAACCATTCCCCACGCGAAAGCCGATGAGCACGGACTGGAGAACGCGTTTCTGCGCCATCCGCGGGCCGCGTTTTCGGAAGCCATCCGGTCTGCGCGCGTGGCCGTCCAGCTGTCCGGAAGCGCCACGCGCTCGAAGTGCATCCTCATCACCAGCACGCTGCCCAGCGAAGGCAAAACGACGCTGGCGGTGAACCTGGCCCTTAGTTTTGCCGCGGCGGGCGAAAGGACCGTGCTCATCGATGCCGACTTGCGCAAACCCCGGCTGCACGATGTTTTCGGCCTCTCGCAGCGGGTCGACGGCAACGGGCTGTCGAGCTTTCTGGCCGATGTCACCAACCGGCTCAAGACCTTTACCAAATATCACAAGAACCTCAAGGTGATCCTTTCGGGACCGGTGCCGCCCAATCCGGCCGAGCTGCTGGCGTCGAAGCGGTTCAAGATTCTGCTCAAAGAACTGCTCGGGCGGCACGACCGGATCATTCTGGATGGTCCGCCGCACATCGGTTTTGCCGACACCCTGATCCTTTCGCGCTGCGTGGGGGGCGTCGTGCTCGTGAGCAGCATCGGGGAGACCAGCCGCGAGGCGATCGGCCAATTCAAAAAATCGATCACCGGCATCGACGGCACGATCCTGGGCTGTATCGTCAACAAGGTGGATTTCAGCCGCAAATACGGCTACGGTGGGTACTACCGCTCCTACCGGAAATATAACAGCTGCGAGGCGGAGCAAGACGGCCGCAAACAGCTGGCGGCCGGCTGAGCCGAGCGGTTTGCCGCAGATGGTTTTGCGGCGGTGGCAGCGGTGGCCGGCGGCCTGAACGCATCGAAACGGGTTTTCTCCGGGGGGCTGAAGCATATCGTCGAAGGTGGGGGCTCTAAAAAAAGTAAAACGAAAGGGGCTGACGATGAGGCATTTAAACGGCAGAGTCGGAATCAACAGCATCGTTTTTTTCTTCTCCGCGATCCTGGCGGGGAATGTGTTTGCCGGGGGAACGGACCGGATTTACCCCACCTTGAAAGTGGCGGTTTACAAGGGGGACCAAAAAGTGGGGGCCTACACCAGGGAAGCGCCGTTTCCGGAAGGCGCCACCCTTGCGACCGACGGCCGCTGTGCCGTGAAATTGGGCGACCTGTTTCTGGTCGCTGAAGATCAGAGCGTTTTTTCATCGCAGGTGTCCGGCCGGCAGAGGAATCTTTTCCTGAAGAAAGGGATCCTCTACTTCAAGGCATCCGGCATGAGACAGCCCCTGACCCTGGTCACCCCCGGCGGCAACGTCACCATCCAGAGCATTCGGCTCGATGCCGCCTTCGGTGACCGATCGGTGAAAGGGTTTCTCGCCGTTACCGGGGACCGCAGCGAATTGGGGGTCGTCGAGGGCGGTTCGATCGACGTCTTGACCGACAAGGGCCCGCGCACGCTGAAAGCCGGCGGCAGCATGGTTCTGTCACAGGCCGAAATGGACATCGGGGCGCCTCCCGAAGGTGAAAAACCGGCCGAAGAGGTGCCGCCGAAGCCAAAAGAGTTCAAGATGACCGGCAAGCAGATTGCCCTGGCCACCGTGGGCGCCGTGGCGGGAATCGGCCTGATTATCGGTCTCAGCGGCGGCGGCGGCGGTGGTGGCGGTGGCGGGGGCGGGTCCGTGAGCCCTTCGGCGCCGTAATGTTCCCAAAAGATAAAGCTTTTGGCTGTGCTATCGGTCGTTGGCGTATGATAAAAGATGGGTACAAGGTTCACGGTTCACGGTGCAGGGTCGAAGGATGAATGCGTTTTTGAAGTTCAAGGTTTCAGCCCAGCCGCCGGCTGCTATCGTCCAGCTTGATCGAAGAAGAAACGTTCATGCTTCAACCCTTCCGGCCTTGCCGATTTTTTTTGAAATCCGATAGCCGAGGTGAAAAAAATGATGCCGACAGATCCTATAGCTCAATCGACTGTGCGCGGCGGGACGGAACCGGCCAAGGGGATTCTCACGCTGCTCGCCGTCCTGGCGGTGATGGTCCTGGCCGGCGGCTGCGCCACGACCGAAGCGCCGCGGGCTTTTCCGCCTGTGGGCGCCTCGGAGGGAATCAAGGCCCTCAATGAACAGATCCTGGCTCAGGCCCAGCTCGGCGGCGAACCGGGCGACTTTCTCATCGGGGCCGGTGATTTGCTTCAGATCAGCGTCTTCGAGGCCAAAGAACTCGACAAGACGGTGCGGGTGAGTTCGCGCGGTTTCATCAGCCTGCCGCTGGTGGGTGAAATCCAGGTCAGCGGCCTGACGGCGATCGAAGCCGAAGAGACGATCGAGGAGTTGTACAGACAGCGCTATATCAAGGACCCGCACGTCAGCATTTTCATCGAGGAGCAGATCAGCCAGCGCATCACCCTGGTCGGGCAGTTCAGGAATCCCGGCACCTACGATTACCTCTCGAACCAGAGGCTGCTCGACGGCATCGCCTTGGGCGGCGGCCTGAGCGAACGGGCCGGGCAGATCGTGCAGGTGCGCCGGACGCGAAGCGTCCAGGGCGAGCCCAACACCTTTATCGTCGACCTCGACCGGCTCATTAAAGACGGCAGCACCGGGCTGAACATCCGCCTGAACGGCGGCGATGTCCTGTTTGTTCCCGAAGCCGGCGTGTTTTTTGTCGATGGTGCGGTGAAGAAGCCCGGGGTGTATCCGATCAAACGCAATTTGATCGTGCAGGAAGGCCTGGTCGAGGCCGGGGGCTTCGAGTCGTGGGCCAAAACAGATGTCGTCAAACTGGTGCGAATGATGGAGACCGGTGAAAGAAAGGTCATCGATCTGGATATGGGCCAGGTCGAATCGAAAGAAACGGCCTTGCAGGACCGGGACATCCTGATTGTCGGCGAGGCGGCGCTCAGCGGGTTCTTCAAAGGTTTCAGCTTGACGGTCGCCGGCACCGGATTCGCCTATTGGTCCAAGTAGCCGTGACCGGCCCACCTGAGCCGGCCCCCTCCCGGTGCGGCCGGGCCGGCGCCCCCCATTCCCTGTTGGTTTTTGCAAGCCTTTGGGACGTCGCGCGACACGGCCGATGCCCGCAGACCGTTTGATTTCGCTCCGCATGTGGTTATGTTGGCCTTGCCGAACCCGTAAAAATACCAAAAGCGCGCCATCAAACCGTGGCTTTCCCGCCCACGGGGATCGCTGGCTGCGGCTCGACCGGGTGCAGGCCGCAGCCGGTTTTGACATCCGGCAATTCAATCCTGTATGATATCTAACGGGCCTGGCGGCCAAAGCCGGTGCTCCCGGTCCGAACAACCCATTTTACCGGCGGCTGAACACAATGTACCTCGATCACTTCAACCTCACGGCGAAGCCCTTCGATCTGAGTCCGGGCCCCCGCTTTTTCTGGCTGGGGGAGAAGCACACCGAAGCTCTCGCCGCGCTGAAATACGCCATTACCGAAAACCAGGGGTTTTTGCTCCTGACCGGCGATGTGGGCGTGGGCAAGACGGCCCTGATTCATCGGTTGCTCCAGGACCTCGATCAATCGACGATCATCGCCAACATTCCGGACCCGGGGCTGGAGGCTCTCGATTTTTTCAACATCCTGGCCAGTGAATTTCACATGGCCAGGAAATTTCACAGCAAGGGCGAGTTCCTGATCGAACTCAAGAAATTTCTCCGGAAAACCCATGCGGTGCAGAAAAGCGTCCTGCTGATCATCGATGAGGCTCAGCGACTGAACGACGAGATCTTAGAGCAGGTGCGGCTGCTGTCCAACATCGAAATGAGCGACCGCAAGCTGATCAATATTTTTTTCGTCGGCCAACCCGAATTCGGCGACCTCTTGATGGATCCCAGAAACAGGGCCGTCCGCCAGAGGATCGTCATCAGCTTTCATTTCGGTTCTCTGTCCGAGCGCGACTGTGGCCAGTACATCCGTCACCGGCTGACGGTGGCCGGGGCCACGCGGGAGATTTTCAGTCCCGCTGCCATCGGTGAAATCTATCGATTTTCGCGTGGCTGCCCCCGCTTGATCAACATCGTCTGCGACCATGCCCTGCTGTGTGCATACGCCGCCGGCGCCACGTCGATCGGGGCCGAGGTGATCGAGGAGTGTGCGCGGGACTTGAGTATTCCAGCCGGGCTGAAACCCAAGGAGGTCGAGAGCCCGCCGCAGCCGCCGGACCCGCGCTGGTCGCCGGTGCTCGAGCCGCCGCCGCAAAAGTCGAGAACCAGGCCGCGCTTCGCCGTCGCGGGCCTGGTATGCGTTCTTGGAATCCTGGGAATTTATCTGCTGTTTACTTCCGGGTTCGCGCCGACCCTCTTCTCCCTCAAGCAAGCCGCGCAGGAACCGGCGACCGCCCTGCTGGCGGAAAAAAACACGCCGTCGCCGGTTGAGGTCGCCGCTTCGGAGGTGAAAAACGGCCCGTCGCCCGCCGTCCGGCTGGTGCCGCAACCGGCGGTTGTTGCGGCCCCGGACCGGGAGCCGGATCGCGCAAACGTCGATTTGCAGCGGCAGCCATACGACATCGTCGACCGGACCCTGACCATCCCGGCCGAGCCATATCCGCCGGCGGAAAACAAATTGCCGGACGTGGTCGAAAACAGTGCCACCGTTTTTGCGCCCGGCGGCCGCGGCGATAGGACGGCCGGTCCTGAAAATGGGCCTGGCGCCGGATTGAAGCCGTCTCCGGGACCGGCGGGGCCGCGCCGGGGTGACAAAGCGCCTCTCGATATGGGGAAATCGAGTGGGGAGCAGATCAGGCGCCTCGTTGCCGAGATAGAGGCCGAGCGGCTGCAGGCGACGAAGCCGGAAAAAGAAGCCGCTCCGGGCCTTGAAAAAAGAGCGGACCTGTCGCCGGTTGAAATAAAGGGGCCGCCGCCGGTTGCCGGTGCGGCGCAGACCCAAATCAAACCGGTCGAGACTTCTTCACCAAAACCGGCGGCACCCCCGCCGCCGGCGGCAACCGCCGCGGTCAGCCAACCGTCGCTGCCTGCCGCAGAGCCGCTTCGAATCCAGAAACCGCCCGCACCGCCCGCCCAGGTGCGCCCGGATACGGCCGGCGCCACCCCAGCGCGGCCGGCCGTCTCCGCCGCGGTTGCGGCGCCACCCAAAAATCTGCAAATGGAGGAGCGGCTGCGCTCGTTTCTGCAAAAATACTGCAATGCTTATGCGGCCAGAGACCTTGACCGGTTTGAAGACTTTTTCGGTCCGGACGCCCGTGAAAACGGGAAGCCTTTTGCGAATCTGTTGCCCAAGTACCAGAAGAATTTCGATATGATCGATGCGATCATGTACCGCATCGAATTGCAGCAATACACCTACGACAGCCTGCAGAAAACGGTGCGCCTCGAGGGTAATTTCCTATTGAAATGGCTGCCGCCGGACAAGAAGTGGCGCGAGAACGCGGGCAAGATTTTCATGGACCTCAAGGATGACGGCCGGTCTTTTTTGGTTCAGAACCTCGAATATTACGGCAGCCGCGGCTCGAATTAATTTCAACGTTTCCGCGGTCATGAAATAATATGAAACCAGCCTGAATGTAAGTGGCAACAAGGAGCGTGTCCGGCAATGGGGTGGATCGGAAAGTTAGTCGGCGGAACGATTGGATTTGCCATCGGCGGCCCGCTGGGAGCCATCGCCGGGGCGGCTTTCGGGCATGCCTATGACCAGAGCCAGCTGATCGAGCTGCCGCAGGAGGCGATCCGGCCGCGTCCCGGCCAGGAAGCGCAGTTGACGTTTTTCGTGGCGGCCTTTTCCATGTTGGCCAAGCTGGCCCGGGCCGACGGCCGGGTCACCCCGGGCGAAATCGACACGATCAACCGCTTCATGCTCCAGGATCTGAACCTGGACCCCTACAGCCGCATCGTCGCCATGAACATCTTTCGGACGGCGATCGACTCCGCCAACACCTTCGAGGAGTTCGCCGGCCAATTTTTCGGTCAGTTTCACGCGCAGCCTGAAATTCTAAGGCTGATGGTCGACATTCTCCTGCGGGTATCGGTGGCCGACGGGGAACTGAATCCGCACGAGGAGCGCCTGATTCTTTCGGCCGTGCGCATCTTCGGTTTCGACGAAGCCATTTATAACGGTCTGCGCTCGCGCTATGCGCCCACGGCCGACAAGTACTATGCCATTTTGGGGGTCAACCCCGACGACAGCAACGAGAAGATCAAGAGCCAGTACCGTAAACTGGTGATGAAATATCACCCGGACCGGATCGTTTCGAACGGGTTTCCCGAAGAGTTCGCCAAGTTCGCCGAGGACAAATTTCGCGAGATTCAGGAAGCATTTGAAATGATAAAAAAAGAGCGTCGGATAAACTGACAGTCCGGCTACTCGAATGGCGGCAGCCCGCTGTGCAGGTACCAGCGTTTCAATGACGGATTGTAGACCCACACCTGCTGGTCGCGCATGGTTTTCACCTTGACCTCGTCGATCCGGTAATAGCCGATTTCGACCACCTGGCGCACTTCGGATTGATCTGCTGCAACGGTCACATTCTTGACCGAATAGGCGGTGACCTTGACCTTTTTGAGGTCCTCGACGTCGAGCGGATGGGCTTCTCTGTCCTGCGGGTCACGGAACGAGTCGGCGGTGTCGAAGTTCGACCAGAAGATCATTTTTTCATAGGAGCGCGAGGTTTCGCCGAAATCGTCCTGTTTTTTCATTTCGCTGTAGGCGGCGCACCCGGCGAGCAGCGCCAGGCAGGGCAACAGAAGGGCGAGATGGAACCGGGTTTTCATCGGTCTCTCCAGCGGCTGAAAGAGTCAGTTGTGAAAACGCTCATGGAATTCGACGCCGATCAGTGTAGCCTAATTTAGGCGGGCGGGAAATACATTTCTCGGGTTTCCGGCACGAAAAAAAGGCGAACAGGGTTCTTTGACGATTTGAAGGGGTGAAAACTCCGCTTGTTGGACGGCGGCGGGTGTCAGAAGATCACGGGCGAGGCCGGAGGGGTCAGCGAAGCCGCCGGCGCGGCGCTTATTCCGGTTCCATGGTGGAACGCAGCGGAAAGCCGTTTTCACGGGCGGTGGCGGTGACCAGGTTGACCTTGGTTTCCGCGACCTCGAACGGATAGACCCCGCAGACGCCCACCCCCTTCTTGTGGACCGCCCACATCAGTTGGGTGGCTTCCTCCAGGGTTTTGCCGAAGACCGAAACGATTATTCTGACGACAAACTCTTTGGTGGTGTAATTGTCGTTGTGCAGCAGCACCTTGAACAGCGGCGGTTCGGACAGCTCTTCTTCGTTCTCCGTAACGACATCTTCTTTTAAATCCGGCAGATTTTCGCTCATTCCATTTCCCTCCGCAAAACGCTCGCCAGTTGGACTTTAACAATTGGCTGGCGGAAATCAAGACCGGCGACTGCCATGGGGATCGCAGCGACCGCCGCCCGGCGGTCGCGGCCGCTGATACCAGTAGCGGCAAAGCGCGCGATGACGGCTGGTGAGGGGAAAAAAGACCATGGA
Source organism: uncultured delta proteobacterium (assembly GCA_963728055.1). Taxonomy (GTDB): domain Bacteria; phylum Desulfobacterota; class Desulfobacteria; order Desulfobacterales; family SG8-13; genus JARFQH01. The sequence continues at coordinate 446,618 of CAVSIM010000007.1, forward strand.
GGCGAGCAGGCCCAGAGTCTGAACGCCGGAATACCAGCTCAACTTGCGGGTGGAGGTGACAACCGCAAAGCCGTCGATGATGGAAAACGTGAGACGCTGCGTTCTGGCCCACCGTCCGAGAGCTATCGAAAACCAGACTTCCTCGCCGACGAAGACCTTCCGGCTGAAGCCGCCGGCCGCCTCGAAGCCGGCTCTCGAACAGAAGATAAAACACCCGGCGGCGATCTTGAATCTCACTGAGAAGCGGTTCCAGGCGGCAAGAGCCAGCCGGTACAAGGGCTCAAGCGGCCGGTCGGGCGCCACGATGGCTCCGCCGCCGGCCCATGCTCCGCCGTCGAGCCGATTCAGCGCCGATTGCAGCAGATCCGGAGAAAGCGTGGAGTCGGCGTCGACAAAGATGAGATACCGCCCGCGTGCAATTCGGGCGCCGGTGTTGCGGGCGCGGGAAATCTGGTTGACCGCCTCTAAGACCACCGTGGCGCCCCGGCGCCTGGCGATGTCAGCCGTGCGGTCGGTCGAGTTGTTGTCGACGACGACGATCTCGCCCGACAGGGCGACGGCCGCCATCGCCGAGTGCAGGGCTTCCAGCGTCCGGGGCAGGAAGCGTTCTTCGTTGTAAGCCGGGACGACGATCGAATAGTCAGGCGTCAGTCCGTTCACCAGGTAAATCTCCTTTTCTGATTTCAGCCCTGCCGAACACCCGCGCGTCCCGATCGATCCTTTCGATCACGACCCGGAGCGGTGCCGGGGTGTTTTCCTGGAGACGGTTGTCTTGATTGGGGGGTGTTTTGACCAGAACAGGAATGTAGTTGGCCGAGGTCCCGATGATATGGCCCCGCGGCAGGCGGCGGCGGTTTTCGACGATGATTTCGAGCGGCCGGCCGACGAACTTCCGGTAATATGCGCGTTTTTTTTGTTTTCCGATCTCCCGCATCACCCGGCAGCGTTCTTTTATGACCGCTGCCGGAACTTTTTCCGGAAAGTGGCAGGCCGGTGTGCCCTTGCGGGGAGAAAAGGGAAATACGTGCAGATAGGCCACCGGGAGATCTTCGATCAACCGGCGGGTGTGCGCGAAGCAGGCGTCGGTTTCACCGGGAAAACCGACCAGGATATCCACCCCGATGGCGGCATCGGGCATCAGGTGCAGGATCTTGCCGACCCGCTCGGCGAAGAAGCCGCCGGTGTAGGGCCGGTGCATTTTTTTGAGGATGGCGTCATCTCCGCTCTGAAGCGGGATGTGAAAATGCGGGCAGATGCGGCCCGGACCCCGGCCGGCATTCGCCGCGAACTCTATCAGCGCATCGGAAATCTCCCGTGGATCGATCGAACTCAGCCGCACGCGGTCCATCGCGCCGGTGGAACGGAGGCGGCCGAGCAACGCCAGAAGAGTTGTCGGCGGCGTGAGATCGGTGCCATAGCAGCCGAGGTGAATGCCGGTCAGGACCGCTTCGTGGAAGCCGGCCCGCCCGATGCGGCGGATGGCCTCGATCGCCTGTTCGGGCGCAAGGCTCCGGCTGGGTCCCCTGGCATAGGGGACGATGCAGTAGGTGCAAAAGGCCTCGCAGCCGTCCTGAATTTTTATGAATGGCCGGGAACGGTTGCCGGTAACCGGCCCGTGGTCCGCGCCAGCGCCCGGGAGCGTATCGCCCCCTGCTCCACCCTCGGGCGAGGGGCCGTGCGGGCCGAGAATCAGCTCCGGCAGGCGCCATTTGTCGGCGATTCCCACAATCGCATCGACGCCGTCGATGCGCGCGATCTCCGCCGCCGCGGTCTGGGCATAGCACCCCATCACGATCACCCGCGCCCCGGGATTCTCGCGCACGGTGCGGCGGATCGCCTGCCGTGACTGCATGGCGGCCCGGCCGGTGACGGTGCAGGTGTTGACGATGACCAGGTCCGCCGTCTCGCCCGAACCAGCCGGAGCCAGATCGGCCGCTTCGAGCCGCACCGCCAGCGCGTCCGACTCGCACTGGTTGACCTTGCACCCGAGGGTGGAAACTTTAAACTTGAACATTAGGTAATGACACTAAGTAACTGTGAACATAATAGTTATATAATTTAAGATCGCCTGGCGATATGACACAGGTCAGGGCGGTTAAGCCCGTTTGGCCCGTTTGCCCGTTGGCCCGTTGGCCCGTTTGCCATTTGCCGCGTGCCATTTGCCGTTTGTAAAGTCTTCCACCCTACACCCTACACCTTCCGCCTTTCGCCTTCCGCCTTCCACTCTTCCCCCTCATTCGATCCACCCGCCGCCGATCACTTCATCTCCCCTGTAAAACACGGCGCCCTGCCCGGGTGTGACCGCGCTTTGGGGATTATCGAAGGTGACGGCGGCGCAGCACCGCGGCCGGGGGACCACTTCGGACGGTGCGGCGCGATGCCGGTAGCGGATGCGGATGGATAACCGAACCGGCCCGGACGGCTCGGGCTGAATCCAGTTGATCCCGCTCACCCGGCAGCTCGACGCCAGCGTGTCGGCTTTCGATCCCACCACCAGGCGATTGCTGTCGACGTCGAGGCGCAGGACGTAGTAGGGATCGGCAGCCGGACAGCCGATGCCGCGCCGCTGGCCGACGGTGTAGCGATGGAGCCCGGCGTGACGCCCGAGGACGCGGCCGTCGCGGTCGACGATGTCGCCGCCGGCCGGTGGGGCCGGCGCCTGCGCGGTCAAAAATTCGCTGTAGCGGCCGCTGCCGACGAAGCAGGCGTCCTGGCTTTCCGGGCCGGAAACCGGCTGCAGGCCTTCCACAGCGGCCCACGTCACGACCTGCGTTTTGGTCATTTCTCCCAGCGGAAAACAGGCTCGTGCCAGTTGGGCGCGGGTCAAAAACGCCAGAAAATAGGATTGGTCTTTGGCCTTGTCGACACCTCTCAGCAGGTGCGGTCGCCGGCGGTCGTCGGGCACGATGCGGGCGTAGTGTCCGGTCGCCAGGTATTCGGCCCCGAGGCGGCGGGCATGGTCGAGCAGGACCCCGAACTTAATGACCGGGTTGCACACCAGGCACGGATTGGGGGTTTTTCCGGCCAGATAGGTCTGTGAAAAATAGGCGACGACCCGGGTTCGAAAGGCCTCGGACAAATCGATTACGTGCAGCCGAATCCCCAGCCGATCGGTGGCGGCGGCGACGTCCTTTTTTTCGGGCTCGTAGCCGGTCAAAAAATGAATGCCGAACAGGGGATACCCCCGGGATTTCAGGCGGGCGGCCGCCGCCAGGGAATCGACTCCCCCGCTGACGGCGACGGCGACGAGCGGTTTCATTCGAAAAAGGTCTGGTTGACGGAGTGGACCTCCATGGCTCGGGTGGGGCAGGCGGGGACGCAGAGTTCACACACGCTGCATTTTTTCTGGTTGAACCGGACCGTCATCCGTGGTCGCTGGATGGAAAGAGCCCCGGTGGGACAAACCGCCACGCAGGCGCCGCAATGGGTGCACTTGTCTCTATCGCGCTGGACCTCCTGCGAAGCGTAGTCGACCTTTATACCCTGGTCCTTGAGGTACCGTACGCCCTCTTTGAATTTTTTTTTGTCGCCCGACAATTCGAGCACCATCACCCCTTCCTTGCGCGGCAGCACCGCGGCGTTCAGGATATTGAACGTCAGGTCGTAGTCTCGGGTGAGATAGCAGACGATCGGTTTCTGGGCGGTTACCGCCGGGAACCGTAAGATGAGAATCCTTGAGTACACGTTGCCTCCGAGAACCTCTTTATTTTTGAAAGCCGAGGATATACAATAGAAGGTATCAAAAGCCGTGTCAACGGCAGCTCACGAAACACCGGAGGCCTCAATTCGGGCGGCACGCCGGTAATCCGGAGATCGCAGATGAACCGTTTTGCCTACCGTACCACCGGGCTTCTGATCAAGACGATCACCGAGCTGTCAAAGGCGAAGATCAAACTCTACGGCATCGAAAACATTCCCAGCGGATCGGTTATTTTCGTTCTCAACCATTTCACCCGCATGGAAACCTTTTTGATGCCCTACGTCATTTTTAAACTCACCCGTGTGCCGGTGTGGTCCCTGGCCAGTTATGAATTCTTCACCGGCGCCCTCGGGGCCTACCTGGAAAAAGTCGGCGCGGTGTCGACCCGCAATCCCGAGCGCGATCTTCTGATCGTCAAGACCCTTCTCACCGGTGAGGCCAACTGGATCATCTTTCCCGAAGGCCGGATGGTCAAAAACAAGAAGATCATCGAGAAGGGGCGCTTCATGATATCCTATGCCGGCGGCAAGCACCCGCCGCACACCGGGGCGGCCTTCCTGGCGCTGCGCACCGAGTTCTACCGTCAGCGGATCAAACGGCTGCTCGAGACAGACCCGGCGGAGGCGCAGCGCCTGCTGGAGCAATTCCAGATCAAAGAGGACGTGACGCTCGCGGATGAGGGCACCTGGATCGTGCCGGTCTGCCTGAGCTATTTTCCCCTGCGGGCGCGCGAAAACGGCCTCAGCTCCCTGGCCGCCCACCTGGTCGACGACATTTCGGAGCGCCTGGTGGAGGAAATCATGATCGAGGGGACCATGCTCCTGTCCGGCGTGGACATCGACATTCGTTTCGGCGCACCGATTAAAATCGAGGAATGCCTTCCCTGCGCCCCGCCCGCGCGCGGGACCGCCTCCGGCCGCCGGTTGCGGTTCGACGACCCTTTGCCGCGCCGGCGCCGGATGAACAAGGAAGCTCTGAAGATCATGCAGCGCTACATGGCCGCCATTTACAGCATGACCACCGTCAACCACGACCACCTTTTCGCTTCGCTGCTCAGGGTTTCACCGCAAAAGAAGTTCGGGGAACATGCCCTGCGGCGCAAGCTGTTCCTGCTGACCGGGGCGGTCCGGAAAATCGACAGCCTGCACCTGCACCAGAACCTCAAAGACGATCAGGTACACCTGCTGACCGATGACCGCTACGGCCGGGTGAGCGATTTTTTGTCGATCGCCATCGAAAAGGGCATCTTGACGCGTGACGGCCGTTACCTGGTCAAAGACCGGTCCAAGTTTTCCTCGCCTTTCGATTTTCATCGAGCGCGGATCGACAACCCGGTCGAGGTGATGGCCAACGCCGTCGAACCATTGACCGCCTTGCAGCGGTTGGTGCGCTGGACGGCCTGGCTGCCCGATTTTTGGGTCCGGCACAGGGTGGCGACCGTGCTGAAGCGCAGCGCGGCGAGTTCATTCGACGCGGATTACGAGCAGTTTTTCATCGAAGGGCAGTCCAAGCCCCAGGAGGTCGGCCGGCCGTTTTTACTTCGCGGCGGATCGCGCCGCATCGGTGTCGTTCTCATCCACGGGTACATGGCGGCACCTTTGGAGATGAGGGAACTGGCGCAGTACCTGGCGCGCCGGGGAATGTGGGTGTATGTGCCGCGGGTCAAAGGCCACGGCACCTCGGCCGAGGACCTGGCCCAAACCCGTTATACCGACTGGATGGAAACAGCCGATGAGGCGTATGCCTTGATGCGTAGTCTGTGCCGGCGGGTGGTCGTCGGCGGCTTTTCAAACGGTGCCGGGCTGGCGCTCGACCTGGCGGCGCGGGTCGCCGACACGGCCGGCGTGTTTGCCGTCTCACCACCGCTGCGGCTGCAGGATTTTTCGGCGCGTTTCGTGCCGGCGGTGGATGTGTGGAACCGCTTGATGAAAAAGGTGCGCCTGGACGATGCGGGCATGGAATTCGTGGAGAATCAAGCCGAGAACCCCCACATCAATTATCTGCGCAACCCGATCGCCGGCGTGCGGGAACTGGAACGTTTCATGGACGCCCTGGAACCCAAATTGGCCGATGTAAAAATGCCGGCCCTGGTCATTCAGGGGCAGGGTGACCCGGTCGTCAACCCGAAGGGTTCGGTCCGGGTTTTCCAGCGGCTGGGCGCAGAGGACAAGACCTATGTGCTGTTCAGTTTCAACCGGCACGGGATCGTGCTGGGGGAGGGTTCCGAGCGGGTCCACCGCACGATCTGGGAGTTCATAGAGCGAATTAAATAGTGCCCATCCGCGGTTTCATCAGAGGCACTGATAAGTTTCCGATCCAGAAATGAGCAATTTTTCGCAAGTTCAAGGAAATCAAGGAATCGTGCGGAGGCATACTTCCTGTATGCCGCACAAGCGATTCCGCCGATTGACGCCGAAATTGCGGAAAAGGGCCATTTATGGACGGAAACTAAATAGATCTTCATTGAGAGAATCAATTGTCTGACCGAAAACTCCCCACCCCCTGGCGGGAGGGGCTGGGGGAGGGGGCCTTTTGCGCTCGAGGGTCAGGCAGGAATGCCGTTTCCGTCGGTCGGAAGGATACATGTCCCTAACTCTTGACATGTCACGCTGTGGTATTAGTTTAGGGTCAGGCAGCGCCAGCTGCTCAAGTGGTTAGGACATGTTACCCGCATGCTTAACCCCTTTTCTCTTTCCTCTGTAAAGAGGGGAGGCATCTTCCCCAATGCCTCCCCTTTCTTTTAGGCCAAACGGTTATTCGTGGGACCCCTCGGGCGGACTGGCCAAACCCGCTTTGGCTTGGTGGGGGTCGGGTGGCACGGGCGCTGCCGGGATGGCGCGAAAGGAAGCGATCATGTCCGAACCGGTCCGGCTGGACATCTTTTCCGATTTTATCTGACCCTGGTGCTATTTCATTACCGGGCGTATTGAAAAGATAAAAAAAATTTTTGACGTCGAAATCGACTGGCGGGGCTTTCCGCTGCATCCCGAAACACCGGATGAGGGCCGGAGTCTCGCCGAGCTTTTTGCCGGCCGTCGGATCGATATCGGGGAAATGATGCGGCACCTGCAGCGGACGGCTTCAGCGCTGGGGCTGCCTTTCGGCAACCGCACCATGACTTACAACAGCCGTCTGGCCCAGGAACTGGCCAAGTGGGCGGCGGTCAAAAGCCGGGAAAGCGAGTTTCACCAGGAGGTGTTTCGGGCCTATTTCGTCGAGGGGCTGAACATCGCCGAGCCGCAGGTCCTGGTGCATCTGGCCGCAGCCGCGGGCCTGCCTGCCGACGAGGCCCGGCAGGTTCTGCACGCCAGAGAATACCGCCTGGCGGTCGACCGGGACTGGGAGCACGCCGCCCGCAGGGGCATAACCGCCGTGCCGACCTTCATGGTCCGCGGAAAGTTCCTGGTCGGCGCCCAACCCCGGGCCGCAATCGAAAAATTTCTGGACGAAAACGCCGTACCGCGCCTGGCGTGAGGCCATCAAACCCATGATTCCAACCGGTTTATTTCACCTTGAACCTTAAACCTTTAGCCTTTCACCTTTAGCCTTTTGCCTTTATTTTCTCCCATGCCCCTCATACCCACTTTCATCCTGTCCGCGCTGCTGCTGAACCTGGTCCTGAACACCGTCGCCGATTATCTGAACCTCAAGACCCTGCGGCCGGACCTGCCGCCGGAGTTTCGGGACATTTACGACGAGGTGCGCTACCAGCGATCGCAGCAATACCTGAAAACCAACACCCGTTTCGGTTGGGTGGTTTCGGCCATAAACCTGGCCGTGCTGCTCGTCTTCTGGTTTGGCGGCGGTTTCGCGCTGCTCGATCACTGGTTGCGCGCCTGGACTCTGGGCCCGGTGCCGACCGGAATGGCCTTTATCGGCACGCTTTCCCTTCTGGCGGGCGCCGTTTCCCTGCCGTTCACGATTTATCACACCTTTGTGATCGAGGAGCGGTTCGGGTTCAACCGGAGTTCGCGGGCCACGTTTATTAAGGACAGGCTGAAGGGGCTGGCCCTGGCGCTGCTGCTCGGTGCGCCGCTTCTGGCCGGCGTGCTCGCTTTTTTCGAATATGCCGGGTCTCTGGCCTGGCTCTACTGCTGGGCGGCCGCTACGCTCTACATGCTGGGGGTGCAGTTTGTGGCCCCGACCTGGATCATGCCGCTTTTCAACCGTTTCAGCCCGCTGGCCGAAGGGCCGCTGAAGCAGGCCATCGTTGCGTACGCCCGATCGATCGATTTCCCGCTCGAAAACATTTACGTCATGGACGGGTCACGGCGTTCCAGCAAGTCGAATGCCTTTTTTACCGGCTTCGGCCGTCACCGGCGCATCGTTCTCTTCGACACCCTCGTCAACAACCATACTCTCGAAGAGCTGCTGGCCGTGCTGGCTCACGAAATGGGCCATTACAAGCAAAAACACATCCAGAAGTCGCTCCTGCTGGGCATCGTGCAGAGCGGGCTGATGTTTTTCCTGCTGTCGCTCTTCATTTCCAACCCGGCGCTGGCCGCCGCCTTTTATGTGCCGCAGCCCTCGGTGTACGCGGGGCTCGTTTTTTTCGTCCTGCTCTACACCCCGCTCGACCTGCTGACCGGTGTATTCATGCAGATGTTTTCGCGTCGCAACGAATTCGCGGCCGATCGCTTCGCGGTCGACACCACCAGGGAGCCGGGCGCCATGGCGACGGCTCTCAAAAAGCTGGCCGTTCACAACCTGACCAATCTTACGCCTCACCGGTTGTATGTGTTTTTGAACTACTCGCATCCGCCGGTGATAGAGCGGCTGCAGGCTATTTCAAAACGACGGTCCCGGCCCATAGCATCGACGCCGGCACCGGTTTCGGGATGACCCCCGTGGAGTCGGTTCTGATCATCGCCGATATCGAGGGCAGTTCCGGCTGTTGGAGTAAAAGGGCAGCCGCGTATAAAACGCCCGAATGGGTCGCGGCCTGCGTGGGGCTGACCCGCGATGTGGCCGCCGTGGTGCGCGCCCTTCTGGACGATGGCGTGCGCCGGGTCCGCGTCAAGGATTTTCACCGCACCGGCTACAATATTTTGCCCGAAATGATCGATCCGCGCGCCCGGGTTGTCCAGGGTTACCGCAAAGGCCCGGTGCCGGGCATCGGCGATCCGAACGCCGCGGCGGCGGCACTTTTTATGGGCATGCACGCCGCCTCCGGCTCCGGCGGGTTTTTGGCCCACACCCTGACCTCGCGCATACGGCGCCTGGCAGTAAACGGGCAGCTGGTGCCGGAAGTCTATCTCTTCGCAGGCTCCCTGGCGCCGTTCGGCGTGCGGCCGGTCTTTTTTTCCGGCTGCCCGGTGGCCTGCGACCAGGCCCGGGCCGTTATTTCGGGAATTGACGTCTATTCCATCGACAAGTCGGGCGATCGGCAGGCCTTCGCGGCCGAGAAATGGCGCCGGGGTCTGGCCCGCGCGGCTGCCGCGGCCCTGCGCCAGGCCGACAGCGGGCCATTAAAACTCGTCGGTCCGTTTCACGCGCGGCTCACCTGGCGAGAGGGGGAGCGGGCCGCGAAAAAGCTCGCCGCCCGCTGGGGGTTTAAGCGGCAAGGGGCCGACATCCTTCTGGATGCCAGCCGCTTCGAGGAACTTTACATGAACCTGCTGCGCATCTGCTACCTGACCCCCGCGATCGAGCGGGTGCTGCCGCTGGCCTTGGCGGCCGCCAACCTGCGCGGCCGCGCCGGCCTGGCCTGGCTGCGGCGCCAGGTAAAAAAAACAGGGAATACAAGATTCATGGGACGCCCCCCCGAATGAGATCGGCCGTCGTCAAGCGCCCAACCTTCTCATCAACCGCCCCGCAGTCGTTCCGAACAGACGAGCGCCAAAAGATCATTAACTTCAGAATTCCCGTTGAAAGTTCTCTTTTAAAAAGAGGATTCAGGGGGTTTTAAAAACTCATGAGAAATCCCACCAAGCCTCCCATTCTCAAAGTGGAGAAAATGGCTTTAAGCTAATTGTATGATTTAAAATTAATAAATTCGCGCAGCGAATTTATCAGAAGAGAAGGCCCTGCCGGGGGCGGTTCGATGCCGCAGAAGCGCGATCGGGGTCGGTTGGCGGTGCCGTAGGCGGCACAACACCGTCTTGCAGGTGAAACAGCTCGTAATCCACCACGAACAGGTCCTTATCCGGCTGGGATACGGCCGTGGGACGATGGAAAACGAGATCGACCTCCTGGCGCGTCATCACCGGAAACCCGTAGAACCGGTTGCGGTGCTTTATCGCGCGGCCCGCGGCGGTTCTTTCCTGCACGAATTTCACATGATCGGCCAGGCGCCCGGCGATGCGCCGCTGGGCGATGGGCACGCCGGCTGTCAAACTCTGCACTATGGTTTCCCGAAACTCCGATTCCAGTTCATAGCCGATCGCGTCGCGCCCGGTCGCCAGCGCGGCCAGCAGCGTGGTGCCGATGCCGAGAAAGGGGTCGAGCACCCGGTCGCCCGCGACCGAAAACATGCTGATCAGGCGGTAGGGCAGCTCGAGGGGAAAGGCCGCGCTGCGCTTGCGGGTGTCGTTTGCCGCCAGGCGCTGGTTCGCACCGATCAACCCCGCCCACACATCCGAAAACCAGGTGTTGCGCTCTTCCCAGAAATAAGCGCTTTCGTGGCGCCGGTGTTTTTCTACGGATCCCGAAAAATCCCGTTTAGCGCCTTTGCGCAGGACCAGGATGTGTTCGTGTTCGAGAGTCACGTAGGCCCCGGGCGGCAGCATGCCCGAGCCCATGAACTTGTTGGGGGCATTGGTCGGCTTGCGCCACAAGATCGTCGGCAGCGGCTGAAATCCCAGGGCCAGCATGGCCGTGAGAATTCGGGCGTGATTGGGGTAGAGCGTGAAATCGCCGCCGATCGTGCGGACGGCATCGCCGATGTTGATGCAGGCGATGCCGCCGGTTCTGAGCACCCGGTGAACCTCCGACCAGACGCGATCGAGCGCCGCATGCATCCCGTCGAAGGCCGCCATGCCGCGGTTTTTCTCCAAGGCCCTGAACACGGCCGGATCGAGGCGCTCGAACAGCTCGTCCCACATCTGGATCATGGGGTAGGGCGGGGAGGTGACCACCAGGTCGACGCTGCCGTCGCCCACGGCCGTCATCTTCCTGGCATCGCCGAAATAAAGCCGCTGGCGGGTCTGCAGGTGGTGTTTGTCGTCGGAAAGGATTTCCATATGGCAAATGCGTTGACTCCAGGGGTGAAATGCCATTGACCGCAGGCTTCGACCGCAGCTTCGGGCCGTTTCGGGGTAAGCCGGGAGCCGCTTGTTTTCTCGATGAACGGCTGGTCAATAGCCCTTTTACCGGGTAATGCCAGGATGCGCGAACGGTTCGGCCGAATTCCGCGAAAAAAGTTGGACAATAAAATAAAAATTTTATAAAATCAATATGTTTAACGGCAATAAACCGACGGCAAATGGCAAACGGGAAACGGCAAAAGGCAAAAGGCATACGGGCCAACCGGCCAAACCGGCTCAACGGGCCAAACCGGCCAACAGGCTAACCGGCCAGCAGGCTAACCGGCCAACCGACACACGGAGAACCATGACCCCTAACAATCCAATCGATCCGCACGGCGGCAAACTCGTCACCCTCCTGGTCGATGCCGACCGGGCCGAACTGCTGAAGAAAATCGCGACCAACCTGCAGGACGTCACCCTCAACGAACGCCAGCTGTGCGACTTCGAACTGCTGGCCGCGGGCGTTTTCTCGCCGCTAGAGGGGTTCATGAAAAAGCCGGAGTACGAATCGGTCATCGACCGGATGCGGCTTCAGGACGGCACGCTGTGGCCCCTTCCGATCTGCCTGGACGTGTCGGAAACCAAGGCGCGGACGCTCGAAGTGGGGCAATCGGTGGCCCTGCGCGACCCGGAGGGCTTTCTGCTGGGCGTGCTCAATATCGAAGACATCTGGCCGATCGGAAAGATGAAGGAGGCCGACCTGGTGTTCGGCACGACCGACACCGCCCACCCCGGGGTCAATTATCTGCTCAACCGAACCGGCGACGTTTACATCGGCGGCCGGATCGAGGCCACCAGCCTGCCGCTGCACTTCGACTTCCGGCCGCTGCGCCTTGCGCCCGCCGAAATCCGCCAGGCCTTTGCCAGGATGGGATGGCAGCGGGTCATCGGGTTTCAGACCCGGCACCCGATCCACCGCCCGCAGTTCGAGATGACCATTAAGGCCATGCGCCGGATCCACGCCAACCTGCTGATCCTGCCGATAGTCGGCATGTCCAAGCCCGGCGATTTCGACCACTTCACGCGCATGCGCTGCTACCGGTCTGTCAGCCGCCACTACCCGCCGGATTCCCTGCTGCTCAACCTGCTGCCGCTCTCATCCCACATGGCCGGCCCCCGCGAGGCGCTGCTGCACGTGATCATCGCCAAGAATTTCGGCTGTACGGATTTCATCGTCGGGCACGACCACGCCGGGCCCGGCGTCGACAACAACGGACGCTGGTTCTACCAGGTCGGTGCCGCGCGCCGGCTGGCCGAAGAGCACGCCGATGAAATCGGGGTCGTCATCACGCCTTTCGAGCAGTTGGTGTATCTGCCCTTCGAGGACGAGTTCCGGCCGCAGGACCAGGTGCCCGAAGGGGTCCAGTCCATATCGCTTTCGGGATCCGATATCCGCAAACGCCTACAGCTGGGCCGTAACATCCCGGAGTGGATGACGTTTCCGGAAGTCCTGGAAGAACTCCAGAAGGGCTACCCGCCGCCCGCCCGCCAGGGATTCACCGTCTTTATGACCGGCCTTTCCGGGGCCGGCAAATCGACTATCGCCAAGATCCTCTATTCGCGCTTTCTGGAGATCGGCGAGCGGCCGGTGACCCTGCTCGACGGCGACATCGTGCGCCGCCACCTGTCGAACAACCTCAGTTTTTCCAAGGAAGACCGCGACGCCAACGTGAACCGCATCGGGTTCGTGGCCGGCGAAATCACCAAAAACCGCGGCATCGCGATCTGCGCCCCGATCGCCCCTTATGAGGCCACGCGCAACGAGATCAGGTCGCGCATCGAGGCCTACGGCGGTTTCGTGGAAGTCCACATAGCAACGCCGCTGGAGGTCTGCGAGAAAAGAGACCGCAAGGGCATGTACGCCAAGGCGCGCGCCGGCCTGATCAAGGGCTTCACCGGCGTGGACGACCCCTACGAAATCCCGCGCCACCCCGAACTGCGCATCGACACCACCAACCGATCTCCGAACGACTCGGCCCAGGAGATCCTTCTTTTTCTGGGCGAAAAAGGGTATATTTAGGATCCCATGCCACGTTTCCAATAATTCTTGTCACCAAAAGATCTTGTTTTCCCATGCATAAGTGGCAAATCGATCACGCCGTGCAACTACTCGGCCAACAGAAACACTGACTGACGTGTGGGATTTTCTGAAGGAAAACAGCGAGAGATCGCCTTTGGTTTCTTCTCTGAAACGCGAGTATTTGTCTCCCTTGCCACGCGCCGGTAACATTAATAAAGCTTCAATTCAACCTAAAATTCTTAAATTTACAATTCCTAAATTCTACGATTCAATCCCGTAGCCCTACGACGACAATTGCAGAATCCAACCACTTTATGTGAGCTTAGAATACAAAGATATCAATATGTTATGTTGAGGTAAATAATCCAAGTTGCGTTGTAAGGTTAGGGCAGACCGTCTTTTTAGCGGCCTCCCCTCACGGCCGCTCAAAAAAAAAATGATTTCTCCGCGGACTCCGTGTCTCTGTGGTGAAAATGTCTTCTTAATTGTACCTGCTTATCCTCTCAAAAAAAAGAACGGGTCGGAGCGGCTTTTTGTTTTGGCCTTTTCCTTTTGTCTGGAATATGCTGCTTGGCTATCCAAGGAAGAGATTTATCCCAAAAAATGCACGAAACACTATTCGGATTTCAAAGGAAGTTGAAAATTACCGGCGACAAGGCCTGGGACGGTAATGTCCTCATCCAGATTTTTTCAACGGAGGGCACAAAACCGTTTAACCGCAAATTAGCTTCTTGTAACTCTTCTGGTAACGCCTTTTTCATAAATTAACTGTTGGCATTTTAATATCCAGGGGCGACACTATGCTGACACCCAAAATAAAAGCCCCTGCATTTTTTGTTTGCAGGGGCTTTAACTTTCTGTTTTACTTTTAAATTTGGTGCGCCCGGCAAGATTCGAACTTGCGACCTACGGATTCGTAGTCCGGCGCTCTATCCGGGCTGAGCTACGGGCGCGGGGTAACTCTAAAAACGAATTTGTTCATTAGGACAATATGGCCGGCATGTCAATGAGTTTCGATCCTGAACGGCACATTCAGACAAAACCTGTGCGCCTTATGCACCCGACGGTGAGCCGCTGCGCCTCACAGCCGGCCTTGTAAAAACCGCCGCGGCCGGTTGAGGCCGTGCAACGATCACTTGCCGAATGGAAAGGTGCAGGAAACCTTCGAGACAAGACACGGCATTTGCGATTATAAACCACCCAAAGTGTATAAGATATTGAATGTTCACACAAAATACATGGAACTGGCGCTGGCCGAGGCTAAAAAGGCTGGACAAAGCGGTGAAGTTCCGGTAGGTGCAGTGGTCGTCGATGGCAGCGGCAGGGTTGCCGCCGCTGCTCACAACCGTGTCGTTTCCCTGGCCGACGTCAGCGCCCACGCCGAAATCCTGGCCCTGCGGGCGGCGTGTGCGGCGATGGCCAATTACCGCCTGCCGGGGTCGACCCTGTATGTGACGGTCGAACCCTGCCCCATGTGCATGGGCGCCGTGATTCACGCCCGTGTGGCGCGGCTGGTGTTTGGCGCGTTCGATCCGAAATGGGGCGCCGCCGGCTCCTTGTATGATTTTGCCGCGGATGACCGTTTCAATCACCAGGTCGAGGTCGTTTCCGGTGTCTGCGAAGAGGCCTGCCGAAGCTTGATGCAGGAGTTTTTCCGTAACCGGAGGATTAAATAAAAACGGCTGAAGGCTAACGGCCAAGGGCAAAAGGCTTAGGAGAAAGGCTTAAGGAGAATGGCTAAAGGCTGAAGGCTAAAGGCTAAAGGCTTAAGGCGAAAGGCTTAAGGAGAAAGGCTAAAGGCTGAAGGCTAACGGCGCAAGGCTGAGGGCAAAGGGTGCAAGGCTGAAGGCGGGCAACAGGGGCGTTCATCGACGGCATTTTTCGTATGGCAACGTTTCGCTGACTGTAATAGTTTGGGCTGTTCCCCACGCCACTTCACCCTGGAATCCATGAGCCCACACTAATCTTGGAAGGAGCAATAGCTTGGCAAATACCGTTATCGTCGGAACCCAGTGGGGGGACGAGGGCAAAGGCAAGATCGTCGATCTTCTGGCGGCGCGCGCGGATGTGGTCGTCCGTTTTCAGGGCGGCAACAACGCCGGGCACACGATGGTCGTCGATGGCGAGCAGTTCATCAGCCACCTGGTGCCTTCCGGCATCCTGCAGGGCAAGACCTGCCTGATCGGAAACGGCGTGGTGGTCGATCCGGCGGTCCTGATCGAGGAAATGGACTACCTCGGCGCCAAGGGCATCGACGTGGGCGCCGACCGGATCAAGGTCAGCGAACGCGCCCACTTGATCATGCCCTACCACAAGGCCGTCGATCTGGCGCGTGAAGACCAGCAGGGCGAGGCCAAGATCGGAACGACCGGCCGCGGCATCGGCCCGGCCTACGAAGACAAGGCCACCCGCCGGGGGGTGCGGTTCGCCGACCTGCTCGAGCCCGAAACCTTTGCCGACAAAGTGCTCGCCCTGCTTGAGGAGAAAAATTTCTATCTAAAAAACTACTTTTCCGCCGCCACCCTCGATGGCAACGAGATCATCGACACCTACCGCCGCTACGCCGAGCGCCTGGCGCCGCACGTGACCAACGTGTCGCTCGCGCTCGATGCGGCTGTCAGGAGCGGCCGCCAGGTGCTGTTCGAAGGCGCCCAGGGCACTCACCTGGACATCGATCACGGCACATACCCTTTCGTGACCTCGTCCAACACGGTGTCCGGCAACGCCTGCTGCGGCACCGGCATCGGTCCCGGGGCGATTACCGACGTGATCGGCATCGTCAAGGCTTACACCACGCGCGTCGGCGCCGGTCCCTTTCCCTGCGAGCTTTTCGACGCGACCGGCGCCTGCATCCAGGAAAAAGGCGTCGAATTCGGCGCCACGACGGGACGCAAACGCCGCTGCGGCTGGCTCGACACGGTCATCGTGCGCAATGCCGTGCGGCTCAACGGACTGACCGGCCTGGCGATCACCAAGCTCGACGTCCTGGGCGGGCTCGAAGAGCTGAAGATTTGCAACGGTTACGAATACGACGGCCGGCGCCTGGACGAATTTCCCGCCAGCCTCAAGGTTTTGGCCGATTGTACGCCGGTGTATGAAACCCTGCCCGGCTGGTCGGAGGAAATTTCGGCCGTCCGGCGCTTCGACGATCTGCCGCAAACGACCAGAAATTATCTCAGGCGGGTCGAGGAACTGACGAACACGCCGATTCAGATCGTGTCGGTCGGTCCGGGTCGCAACGAGACGATCGTGTTGAGGAATCCCTTTGCCGCGTGACAATGGGATTGACAAAGTGATTTAAACGTTTTAAAGAAATCGTCTTCAACCGGGAAGTGGCTCAGTCTGGTAGAGCACAGCGTTCGGGACGCTGGGGTCGGAGGTTCAAATCCTCTCTTCCCGACCAATGAAAAATAAAGCCTTGGCGCTGAATGAAATTTTTCAGTGCCAGGGCTTTTTTTTGTGGCAGAGTTGACCGGACAGGTGCAGCACCCGTCCTCGGGGTATACTGTTCGAATGCTATCCACGATCTTTTTTAGGCCCTGATGCGCCGGCCCATTTTAGGCTGAAAATTCGCCCGAAAAATACGAAATAAACCATACTCTTGTCGTATTGGATCGGTAAAACTCCTTTTTCGACAAGCCGGACTGCTCGATCATCTTTTTGAGCAAGGCGCGGCCGTATTTCTCCTTGCGCTTTTAAGGTGATCGACGGTGACGATCCGCCGCCGGCCATCGATATATCCTTCCCACTGGGCGTGACTGGTGCCCGCCTGCCGCTTTACCACAAAACCCAGCTTTCTGAGGATCGCCTCGACCTGGTGACGATCGAGCGGCGGGTACCGCTTGCCCATCAGGAGCAGCTGCCGTCCGCACTCAGATGAAACGGAATAAACCGCTTGAACGTGAAATTGGTGGGAAAATTGCGGATGGAAATTATAAATGAGATCAAATAGTATATGACCCAGTCCCGCAACGGGGCTTTTCGCGACATCAAGATCGGCACCGAATCCTTTTCTCCGGTATCGAGCACCGCGGCGATATAGCTGCGGATCATGGCTTCGAGCTTTTCCTTGAGTTCCTCCTTACTGCAGGCTTCCGCGGCGATATTAAATTCAAGACAAACGCCGTAATACCGGCCGTTTTTCTGCCGGTGCCCGCAGCATCTCACAACCAATTGATCCGGACTGATTTGTGACATGGCCGCTCCCCCTCTTGCTTGGAATCCAATATACCGCACCCTTTGGGGTGAATCAATCCTATCGATGCCCCACTGCAAGATAAATTATTTATATAATTCCATTTTTTAAAATTTTTGACCAGCACGACTAAGGCCTGCCTGCCGGACAATTACAAAACAACAAACATATCCGATTCTTTCAAGGCGCGATCGAAGGTGAGCGTCATCTCTGCCCCCTCTCTTCCATTGGCGCGCCCGATATAGTAATCCGCGAAGTCCCCATTTTCCCGGCTGAAATCGCCCAGGGCTTTCCAGCAGACGTCTTTGTCGACTATCTTGAATTGCGCTGTCCGCATCACCTGATCGAGAACCGTAAGGACGTCATTCTTCGTAAAACCGTAGGCCGTTTCGAGCACCCATATCATTTCACATAGCACCACCGGTTGAATCACCAGTTTTTCGTTTCGAGACCGGGCGGTTTCAATGGCTTTCTCGGCTTGGGCGGCCTGTTGACCGTCATCCTGGGTGATATACCTGATCAGCACATTGGTGTCCAAGCCGTTCACGATTTTTTCCCTTTTCGCAAGCGGATGGCCCGGTTCATTTCTTCGACTGCCACTGGCTTTTGCCCGGGACGACGCAGCAGCCCTTTCAGTGCTCGGACATCGCTTACAGCCGGTCGAATCAACACGTCACCATTATCGACGACGATGAAATCGATCGTGTCCCCCGGTTTGAGGCCCAGACGGTCGCGGATCGGTTTGGGGATGACGGTTTGGCCTTTGCCGGTCAGGGTGGCGGTCGGCATATAGGTCCCTCCTTTCTTACCGAAGATTCAAATTCTTACCGATGGTAATTTTTTGGATTGATTTTGTCAAGCCGTCGTATTAACGATGCTTTATACACTCTTGATTTTACATCGGACGGACTCCACAGCGAAACAACGACTGCGGCGAGGAAAAATGACTGACATAAACGGCGTGACCTGGGACCTGAGCCCTTATTTCCCCGAGTTCGACGGGCCGCGGATGCGCGCCTTCAAGGGTGAACTGGACCGGGACATCGAACACCTCAAAGCCTCGTCTTCCGGGCTGGCGGCTTTGGGAGCCGAGACCCTGGAGCAGTGGGAAGCGCTCATCCTGACCGCCGAAGACATCTACCGCCGCCTGGGGCACCTGTCCTCCTACCTGGGGTGCCTGGAGGCGGCCGATGCAAACGACGAGGCCGTTGCGCTGGCGCAGGCGGCGCTGGTGCGGCAGTTTGCGGCAGTCGAGAAATTCGACATCGACGTTCTGGCTGTTTTCAAGCGGGCCGGAAAGTCCGTGTTCGATGCCTTCTGCGACCGGCCGAAGGTAAGGGAGATCGCCTACTACCTCAGGCGCCTGCGGGAAAGGGGCCGCACCACCATGTCCCGCCGCGAGGAGGCGCTCGCCTCGGATTTGAACATCGACGGGCTCTCGGCCTGGGGGCGGTTGTACGACAAGGTGACGGGCAAGCTGGAATTCGATTTCATCGACCAGGACGGCAAAAAGCGGCGGCGGCCGATATCCCAATGGCGGGCGTTGATGTCGGACCCGGACCGCGCGATCGGTCGCCGGGCGTTTGAAGGCGGCAACCGGGCCTGGCAGCAGATCGAGGACGTGTGCGCCGCGGCCCTGAATGCCATCGCCGGGGCGCGGCTGACGTTGAACAGCCACCGCCGCGTGGCGCACTACCTGGACCGGGCCCTGTTTCAGGCCGCCATCCGGCGCGAGACGCTGGAGGCGATGTATGCCGCAATTTTCCAAAATATCGAGACCGCGCGCGACATTTTGCGCGCCAAGGCGGGTTTCTTCGATCGTGCCGGGATCCGGTTTTTCGAGCGCGAAGCCCCGCTCCCGCTGCCCGGGTTGACGCCACTAAGCTGGCGGCCGGCGACCGAGACCGTCGCAAGGACCTTTGCCGCCGTCTACCCCGCCTTGGCCGATTACTTCCGGCGCATGCTCGACAAGCGCTGGATCGAATCCGAGGCCCGCCCCGGCAAACGGCCGGGCGCTTTTTGCACCGGCTCGGCCGTGATCGAAGAGCAGCGCGTGTTCATGACCTTTAACGGCACGCCGGGAGACATGACGACCCTGGCCCACGAAGTCGGCCACGCTTGGCATGGCCACCTGCTGCGCGGCGTGCGTCCCTTCGCCCGCCGCTATCCCATGACGCTGGCCGAAACCGCCTCCATTTTCGCCGAACACCTGTTCATGGAGGGCCTGCTCCGGGAACCCGCGGTCGGCGAAGCCCAGAGCCTGCTGCTGCTGGATACCGAGCTGACCGACGCGGCGGTCTTCCTGCTCGACATCACCACGCGCTACACCTTCGAAAAAGCGTTTTACGAGGAGCGGCGGGCAGGGGAGGTGCCGGTGTCGCGCCTCAAGACGCTGATGACCGAGGCCCAGCGCGAGGTTTACGGCGATGCCCTGCTGCCCGACGGCGCCGATCCGTATTTCTGGGCATCCAAACTTCACTTTTACATCACCGATACCACCTTTTACAACTTCCCCTACACCTTCGGCTATCTGCTGGCCCGGTCGCTGCTGGACCGCTACCGCGGGCAGGGGCGGGATTTCTTGCCGCACTACGAAGCTTTTCTGCGTCTCGCGGGCGCCGATGCGGTCGAAAACGTCGGCCGGCGCGCCCTGGGCGTCGAGTTCACGGACCCGGCGTTCTGGGGACAGAGTATCTTGAGCCTCAAGCAGCCGCTTGAAGAATATCGCCGTCGGCTGGCCGGGCAAACGGCGAAAAAAAGCGCGGGAGGCATCCACAAATGAACCGCAGACCCGCAAGCGACCCTGAAACCGCGGCCGGTGCAGCCCCCCGGCTGGTGGTGGTCTGGGACCTGCCGACGCGCCTCTTTCACTGGCTGCTCGCGGCCCTTGTGACAACCTCCTTCGTGACCGTTGAAATCGGCGGCAATGCAATGCGGATCCACGAGTGGAGCGGCTTCTCGATTCTGGCGCTTCTTTTGTTCCGGGTGGGCTGGGGCTTTTGGGGCAGCCGCAGCGCGCGTTTTGCGGCGTTCGTGCGCGGGCCGAAAGCGGTCCTGGCCTATGCCGGAACCCTGTGGGGAAAAGAGTCTCCGGTGTATTTCGGTCACAACCCCCTGGGCGGGTGGTCGATTGTGGCCATGCTGGCGGCGCTCTTCGTGCAGGCCGGCACGGGTCTTTTCGCCAACGACGACATCATGACCGAGGGCCCGCTCTACGGCTGGGTGAGCAAGGCGACCAGCGACTTTATCACCGACATTCACGAGTGGAACCAGGGGCTGATCGTTGCGCTGGTCGCCGTACACGTTTCGGCGATCGTGTTTTATTTCGCGGTCAAACGCGAAAACCTCTTGACCCCGATGATCACCGGCCAGCGATCCTGGCAGGGAACCGTCCCGCCGCCGGCCGGCCGCACCTGGGCGGCGGCGGCGACGGCCGCGGCCGCCGCAGCGGCGGTGTATCTGCTGGTCCGCTGAAATGTTTTTCCCGCAAGGCTGATTTTATTTGCGAAAGTTGTCGTGGCAGGTCTTGCAACTCTTGCCGGTTTCGCCGAACTGGGCCTTGATGGCGTTCAGGTCGCCGGTCTTGGCGATCTCGGCCAGCTTGGCGGCTTCAGCTTCCATTTTTTGAGCGTCCTGCATGAACTTGTCCCTTTCCTTGAAAGCCGCGGGCTTCAAATCGGTTTTGCCCTTGTCGGTGCCGGGAAACAGGAAGGCTTCCCACGGCAGGGGCCCCAGGACGCTGACGATGGCGGCGTTTTTTTCGAAGGCCCGCTGGTCGTATGGACTCTGCCCCTTGACCACGGCCGCCATGCGGCCGAAGTGCTGGCCGATCACGGCCATGACCGCCTGGCGGTAAGTGATGGCATCCTCGGGTTTTTCGAACTGCGCGGACGCCGTCGCCACGAAACCAACGGCCAGGGCCGATACGATCATCGTGCACATCATTTTCTTCATCTGTCTCCTCCTTTGGGTGACGAGCATCGGCGGCCGGCGGTTTGCAAGGCTGACGATCAGCCGCAGATCATCGGCAACGCCTATCGGCTGCCCGTCGGGTCGGCCTTTCCGCCGGTAAAATCCCGGGTCGCGGCAGGTTCGCACGGCGCACGGCTCGTGTGTAAAGGAACCATAATCTGTCGATCGAAGTCAAGTCGAAAAAAAAAGAAAGGGCGACCACGATGGCCGCCCTTCAGGAGGAATACAGAGAAATTGAGGATGTGGGTGAATTTCTCTGCGGCAATACCCTGCAAAATACATGCACGTTAGACAGAAAAAGACTCATTACGTAAAAATCCAATCCCTTACGTGCATGTAAGAGCCCTGTGGGCGCTGCGATTGAGATGACCGTTACGCCGTGATTTGTCATTCGGATTACATTTTTTGAATTCCCAGGAGCCTGACCCCGAAACCGGAGAGGGTGGTGTGAACCACCCGACCCTTGAGCACGAGCCGGTTGTCGAAGGTGGTGCCGGGCACGACCAGTCGAACGAACCGTCCCACCGCCAACCTGCCTCCGGTTTCGATGAAAAGCCCGCTGCGGCTGACATCGCGGAGCAGTCCCTTGAAAAGGCGCTGACGGGCGCTGAAGTACACCGTGGTCGCGAGCCGTTTCCTGTCATGTTTCCTCATTTCGGGGCTCATGCCGGACATCAGGCTCAAATATTCCGGAATGTCGCAGTAATAGCGCTCTTCGATTTCGGGTTCGCTGCCGATCGGGTCCAGGTGCTGGACTCCGTAGAGATAGCGGTAGCGGGAATGATGGAGGTCTCTGCGCCACCGGATCTTGACCCGATGGGATTCGTGCAGCGGGGCATCGTGCGGATAAGGCGATTCGGCGATGCCCAGGATGGCGATGTCGCCGGCTGCAAGGGCGGCATTGGATTCGAACGAGAACCCGCCCCGGCTGTAGTCGAGCATCCGGCCGATGACGATCGGACCCGTGTCCAGGTGTTCACGCAGGATCGGGCTGCGGTACCCATAGCGGTCATCGCGGCGTTTTTCGGTGTGCTGATCTGCAGGTGTCATCCCCGGTTCCTTGTGACGATTTTTGTTGATTTTTGAATGGAGACCGGGCAAGGAGTGTGCCACAGTAGAGAAAACGTAATTAATTAAATAATTACAGATTTTTACAGCTATGTTCCTTATTTCTTTTCACCTTCCGGCAGGGGCGTCTGTGTGTGAAATAACGCAGCTTTCTGCGGTAATTGACCCAGCCGAAAACGGTGCCGGCCGGTCAGGGACACCTTGCTTTTTTACGCAAAATGACCTAATTGAGGTCGCAGGCTCTCGGTTCCACACCGGCTTGGCATCAAGCTTTCCGAAACGGGTTCCCACAGGCCGCACTGCGCCGAAAAACTCAATGTAAAACTTTATGGTTGACCCTGTGCCACAATGACGGTCGGCCATTCAACGGAGACACACGCTGTGAGTGAAGAGAAACCCGTGGAATTTCAAGGAGAGCGGCGCGCCGAGCAAAGAGGCGACGCCAAGGCCGAATGCCATGCGGTCGTCAGGGTCAGCGGCATTCCCGTTCAACAGTTCCGGCTCAAGGATATTTCCCAAAACGGGACCTGTTTTCTGGTTGCCATCGACTCGGCCGTGTTGCGCAATCTATCGGTTGGCCAGGAAATCGAGATCCAGTTTCACTTCGATTCCGCCGGGCACCCCACCGTATTTCACCGCTCCGAAATCACGCATATCACCAAAGCTCCACAGGGCCTTTACGAGGGCCACTGCCTGGTCGGCGTCCGCATTTTGAGCCGGCTCAAGCTCTCCTGAGATTCCGGGTGTCAGCGGGGTCAGTGAAGGGATATCTTCGATTTAATCCGCAGAGCGCTTAAAACCCTTTGACCTGTCACGTCCCAGGCGCGATTGACGTCGAAATTGTGTAAAAGGGCCATTTCTGGACGGAGGCGAGTGTCCATCCGCGATCTTTTTTAGGCACTTTTCAGTGCCCAATTCATAAATGTGGATTTTTTTCGCTGGGCAAGGCCACACAAGGGTTTTCGGCGAGGCGTACTTTATGTACGCCGCAGCCGGAAACCCGCTACGACCGGACGCCCAGCGGAAAAAAGACCATTTATGAATGGACACGAGCTAAAGGGCGACCTTGACCATCAGGTAGATTTCCCATACCACGACGGCCGCAAAGACGGTGATGATCCAGGGGAAGACCGCGCGGATGGAGTGCCGGCCTCTTTTGAGGCCCGAGTTGCTGTAGATGACCAGGATGAAGACCGACAGGCTGGTTAATACATATTTGACGGCCATAAAGCCGTGCGGGCCCAGCTTCAGATAATACGCCATCAGAGGGTTGATTTCGACCGCGCCCAGCCCGATCAGCCTGACCGTCAACACGGCATCGGCCACACTCAAGGCCAAGACGGCGATGATGACGCGAATGAGCTTTGAATCGTAGCGGTCGAAGTAAACGATCCGCGCGCGGTCGCTGTTGCGCCGGGCGATGATGCGCTGACCGCTGATCAGTTGCTGGACAAACTGGAAGTTTTTGCCGCTGCGCCGGTCCCCGCCCGAGCGACGATCGAGATTGAAACGGTATTTCGGGTTTTTTTTCACCGCGACATACACCTGTCGTATAAAGACTGCCAATAAATAAGGCGCCCCGTGGCGCGGACGAGCCGCTATCGAAGCCCGACGGAAACCCGCCGTAAACGGGTTGCTTCCCCGACCGGGACCGAGGGTAAAAACGGTCACCCGCTCTGAAGCATCGGTTCCCGTGACGGCCCGAGGCGCCACGCGCGCAGGCCTTCCGGCCGGCATAAAGTTCACGCTGATTTAAACGGCCGCCGGCTTTTTGTCAAGTATACCCCCCGCCGGGTTCAAGGGATGCCAGAAGCACACGGGATCGAAGCAAAAATCATGCCCCTGACAAACCCGTTTTCTTCGGAGGAGAGACGCCCGGCGGCACCCTTTCCCCTTTCTTTTCGGCGGACCGCGCGCCCTGACGGTCTTGACGGCCGGGACATATCGGATTCGGCAGGGCTGTGAGCCGTGTGCCGCGATAAATTACCGGATCCCCGGCACGTGTTTTACCCTCGCTTGTAACATTTTTTATCGATGACGACGTTCGCCCGCATCGAAGCGCTTTACGATTGCCGTTCGGAACAAAAAAATGGTATACTATTTTTTCCGATTGCAAAAATGATCTTTTTTTTGCCGGGCTTCCGAATCGCAGCGGGGTTGCGATCGCAGCGGACATCACCGTACGCCGCGTCTCGAAATCCGCCCGGCGGGACGGGGCCCCGCCCGGCGAACAACCTCTTACCCTTCCCCCGTGACGGAGAGGGCACCCTCCCCAACCCCCTCCCGTCAGGCCCGGCAGGGGAGGTGCGTTTTCGGTCAGACACGAACGGTACACTCGGACGCGCCCGAAGAAGTTCGCCGACGGGCACGATCGACCAGATACCAGTATGCGGGACATCAGTATGCGAAATTCAGAGGTGGTTTTCAGGGTGGTCCAGGATGACCGGTGCCCCTGCTATGGCAAAGGGGACGAATTCAAACTCTCCGGCAATGCCCTCCTGCTGGACCTGAAGCAGGAAAAAACCTTTATTTCAACCGCCATCGTGACGCCGCCCTACGAAAAGGAGCCCTGCCGCACGCTCATCGGCGACCTGACCCGCATCCTGATCGAGCGCGAGAGCATCGACCGCATACCCGAAACCATCGTGGCGTGCAGCGGGTGTTCGGGGCTGATAAAAATCAAGGCCTGTCTGCGCCACCGCCCCAACGGGGCCAAGGAGCGCGCCCGGAATCTCGATGCCGTGGCCGCCATTCTGAGCAACTTTTCGATATTTCAGGCCCTCGATCATCAGAATCTCCGTGAAATGGTGGCCCTGCTGAAGCTCAAGCGATTTGCCCGCAACGAGATTATCCTGAAGAAAGGCGATCCGGCGCGGAATCTTTACATCATCCTGGCCGGCGCGGTGGACGTGCTCGACGACGACGGCGTGAGGCTTTCAGCCCTGCGCAAAGGCGATGTCTTCGGCGAAATGAGCCTGATCAGCGGCGAACCGGTGGGGGCCACGATAAAGGTGGTCGAGCCGGCCAAGATCATTTTCCTCAACGGCAAGGACTTCAAGGAAATTCTCAACAAATTCCCGTCGATTCAGATGTACCTTGCCCGGCTGCTGGCCCAGCGCCTGGCAAAATCGAACCTGGCCGTGGCCGAGGAGATCGCATCGGGCATGCTCGGGCGGCTGTCGGAAATGCCGCCGGCCGAGATTTTCCAGACCTTGAACCTGAACCAGAAAACGGGCCGGCTCTCATTGATGCTGCCGGAAGGAACCGCCCGGGTGGCTTTTCGCCAGGGCGAGCTGGTCGGGGCGACCTACAAAAAAAAGACCGGCAAAGAGGCTTTTTTCGACCTCATGCTCGAAAACGAAGGCCGCTTCAAGTTCCATCCCGACCTGTCCGAAAAGGAAAAATCGGCCCCGGTGCTCGGCACGTTCATGGACATGCTGCTCGAAGGCCTGCGGCGCATGGATGAATGCCGGTGCGCGCCGGGGTTCACCGACAAGGTCGTGGCCTGATCCGCCGGACGGACGGCGAGCGAAACGACGATATGATCCTCTACGATCCGCAGCAAAAGGTGAGTTTTTACGAGTTCGGGGTTCAGATTCCGGTCAAGGACAGCCGGGCCGCGCGGACCTTCGAGAACCTGAAGACCCATCCGGTGCTCGGGCCGCGGATGGCGGACTGGTTCGTCGCGAAAGTGCATCGGCCGCTGGCGCGTGCCGACCTGGAAAGGGTTCACGATGCGGACTATGTCGATCGGCTTTTCTCCGACGCACTGGAAGCCGAAATCATCCGGACCTACGAACTGATCGACGACGCGGGCCGCTATCACCGCTACGACCCGCACACCGCCACCCTGCCCCTGACCGGCCTCTTCGCGCGCATCATGGAGCGGGTGTCCGGCACCTGGCAGTGCTGCACCGTGGCCCTGGAAAAGGGATTTTGCTTCTATTTCGGCGGCGGCATGCATCACGCCCAGAAGTCATTCGGCAACGGCTTCTGCCTGCTCAACGACATCGTGATCGCCATTCGCAAACTGCAGGCTGAAAAGCGCATCAAAACCGCCTGGGTGATCGATGTCGACGCCCACAAGGGCGACGGAACGGCGGCCCTGACGGCCGGCGATCCGACGATCGTCACCCTGAGCATCCACATGGGCCGCGGGTGGCCGCTCGACGGCCCGGAGCGCGATGCGCAAGGCCGGCTCAATCCCTCCTTCATTCCCAGCGACATCGACATCCCGGTTTTCGTCGGCGAGGACGCCTTGTACCTGGTCAAACTCGAAGAAGGCCTGCGGGAGCTGGCGCGCCGGCCAAAGCCGGACATCGCCCTGGTCGTCTCCGGGGCCGACCCCTACGAAAAGGACGAGCTGCCCTCGACAGCCGGCCTGCGGCTGACGCTCGAGCAGCTCTACGCGCGCGACTGGACCGTCTATCAGTTCCTCAAGCAACGCGGCATTCCGCGGGCCTACCTGATGGCCGGGGGCTACGGCGAACACAGCTGGGAGGTCTACACCCGGTTTCTGCAGTGGGCGCTCACCGATCACCTGGCCATCACCTGAGAAAACCTTCGCCCGGCGGACATCAGGGCCCACTGTCGAGAATGAGGGTTACCGGGCCGTCGTTGATCAGATGGACCGCCATCATTTCGCCGAACAGCCCGGTTTCGACGGCGATCCCCGCCTGACGCACCCTTTGAATGAAATGATCGTAAAGCCGCCGGGCCTCTTCCGGCGCGGCCGCTTCGACAAACGACGGCCGCCGGCCCTTGCGGCAGTCTGCGTACAGCGTAAACTGGGACACCACCAGCATCTGACCGCCGGTGTCTATCAGAGACCGGTTCATTTTGCCGCCGGCGTCTTCGAAGATTCTCATGTGCGAAATCTTGCGGGCCAGTTCCGCCGCCGCGCCCGGCGTGTCCTGGCGGTGGACGCCCAGCAACACCAGCATCCCGCCTCCGATGCGGCCGACTTCCCGCCCGCCGACCGACACGGCACTTTCTTTCACCCTCTGGATGACCGCCCGCATGGAATTATGCCCTGCGGCATCCGGGGACCACATGGCCTCGGTGCCTGAAAATAGGTTGGGTCGGTTACGTCAGTTAGGTCGGTTAAGTCGGTTGGGTCGGTGAGCTGAACCCGGAGTGCTGAACAGATGAACGCCGAACATCGAACGTTCAACATCGAATGGTGAATAAGGAAAATTGTCATTTCACTGTATGGCTGGTTGAGCAAAGCGACCTCCTTATTCGATGTTCAGCGTTCAATGTTCGATGTTTCTTTGGAATTCTATCGTCGCATCAAACGCTCATGGCCCTGCGGACCGCCACCATGAATGAAAATTTATTGTGTCGGCTGGGTCGGTCAGGTCGTTTGGGTCGGTTGGTTTTTTTGGGGTATCACGACCCATCGATCCTCACAGCGCCGTAGGGGCGGGCCTCTGTGCCCGCCCTTTTTGTCGATTCATCCGCGATCGTACATGCATCCGGAACCTTCCGGACGCTAGGTACGTCGGTCTTGTACCCCGGTACCTTTTCCTCGCGCCTCGAGCTTCCTTATCGCCGCTTGCCGCGCCCCAGGGCGTCAGCGAAGGGGTTGTGAAAGGGGCGGCTGGCTTTTTTTTCGGGTGCCTGTTTGCGTTTCTCGCGTTTGGGCGGACGCGGACGGTCGGGATTTTCTGTGGCGACGGCCTTGGGCGCCGGGGCGCTTTTCATGGAGAGCGCAATCCGGTTGCGTTCCAGATCGACGTCGAGGACCGTCACCTTCACCCGCTGCTGCACGAAAACCACGGCGGCCGGGTCTTTGACAAACGTGTCGGCCATTTCGCTGATGTGGACCAGGCCGTCCTGGTGGACGCCGATATCCACGAAGGCGCCGAAGGCGGTGACGTTGGTGACCACCCCCGGCAGGCTCATGCCCGCCCGCAGGTCGCCGATCTGGTTGACGTGACCGGCGAAGGTGACGGTTTCGAAATCCCGGCGCGGGTCGCGGCCCGGTTTTTCCAGTTCGGCCAGGATGTCGCGCAGGGTGGGCAGGCCGATGGTGTCGTCGACATAGCGGGCGGGATCGATGTTTTTGCGGCGCTGGGCGTTGCGCATCAACTCGGCGACATCGCAGCCCTGGTCGCGGGCCATGGCATCGACCACGGCATAACGCTCCGGGTGCACGGCGCTGGCGTCCAGGGGATTGGTGCCGGCGTGAATGCGCAGGAAACCGGCCGACTGCTCGTAGGCCTTGGGGCCCAGCCGCGGCACGGCCAGCAGCTCCGCGCGTGCGGTGAACGGCCCTTTTTCGTTGCGAACGGCCACGATGTTGGCGGCCAGCTGGGGGCCGAGCCCGGCGACATAGGTGAGCAGCTCGACGCTGGCCCGGTTGACATCCACCCCGACGGCATTGACGCAACTGGTCACCACGTCATCGAGCGCCTGCCTGAGGTCGCCCTGGTCGACGTCGTGCTGGTACTGGCCGACGCCGATCGACTTCGGATCGATTTTGACCAGTTCCGAGAGCGGGTCCATCAGGCGGCGGGCGATCGACACCGATCCACGCACCGTGAGATCCAGGTCCGGGAATTCGCGGCGCGCGGCTTCCGAGGCCGAATAGATCGAGGCGCCGCTTTCGTTGACCATAATGACCGGAATGGCCTCGAGGGCCTCGATCTGGCGCACGAAGGCCTCGGTTTCGCGACCGGCCGTGCCGTTGCCGACCGCCACGGCTTCGATCTCGTAGCGCCGGCAGAGTTCGGCTATTTTTTCGGCGGCCTGGCGGTCCTGCCGCTCGGTCAGGTGCGGGTAGATGGTGTCGTGGTGCAGGAGTTTGCCCTGGCGGTCGAGGCAAACGAGCTTGCAGCCCGTGCGAAAGCCCGGGTCGATGCCCAGCACGCGCCGGGCGCCGAGCGGCGGGCTGAGAAGCAGTTGCCGCAAGTTGCCGGCAAAGATGCGGATGGCCTGCAGGTCGGCGCGCTGCTTGGTGGCCAGCCGCAGCTCGGTTTCCATGGCGCGCGCGAGCAGCCGCCGGTAACCGTCGCTTATCGCCAGCCGCACCTGGGCGGCGTCGGCTCCATCGCCCGTAACGAAGAGGTCTTCGAGCAGGGCGATGGCTTCGGCCTCGGGCGGTCCCATGGACAGGTTGAGAACATCCTCCTTCTCGCCGCGCCGCATGGCCAGGATCCGGTGGGACGGCGCCTCGGCGGCCGACTCGCTCCAGTCGAAATAATCGCGGAACTTGGCGCCTGCGGATTCCTTGCCGGTGGCCACCCGGCTGCGGATGACGCCCTGGCGCAGGTAGAGATCGCGCAGGCGCTCGCGCGCCCGCGGGTCTTCGTTGATGGTTTCGGCGATGATGTGGCGTGCGCCCTCGAGCGCGTCCGCGATCGATTCGACGCCCTTCTGCGGGTCCACGAAAGCCGCGGCCAGCTGCTGCGGGTCGCGGCCCTTCTGCTCCAGGAGGTCAAGGGCCAGCGGCTCCAAACCTTTTTCGCGGGCCACGGTTGCCTTGGTCCGCCGCTTGGGCCGAAAGGGCAGGTAGAGATCCTCGAGCACCGCCAGCGTCGGCGCGGCCGACACCCGCTCCTTCAGCTCATCGGTGAGGTGGCCGGTGGTTTCGAGGGACTTCAAGACCGCCGCCTTGCGCTGGTCGAGTTCCGCCAGCCGGTGGAGCCGGTCGCGGATGGCGGTGACGGCCACCTCGTCCAGGCTGCCGGTGACTTCTTTGCGGTAGCGGGCAATGAAGGGCACCGTGCCGCCCTGGCCGAGAAGGCCGGCAACGGCTTCGATCTGCCCGGCCGCCAGGCCGAGTTCGGCGGAAATCGTCGCAATGTGCGTCAAATTCATCGTTCCTTTCCGGGGTGAGCGCCCGATGGCGCCGGCCGCGCGCTGCTGATGCCGCAGGGCCGGGCGGGGGCGGTGGTTGAACAAGGGGGTGCTATAGGCGACCGCGGACCTAAAGTCAAGGGCGCAAGCGGCCATTTTCCTTGAAGAAATCAGCGTTATCGGGTATAATTTTAAAGTCTTGACAGGTGGTTATATCGACCGGCGGCGGGCTGCGCCGGTCAGTAAGGATCAGAAAATGAAATTAGACAAATGGCTGGGCCAGGGGTCACTCAAGGACAAGAACCTGTCCTACAAGCTCAACATCATCTTCGGCCTTTTTTTCCTTTTCCCGGTTTTCGGGTTTCTGTACTTCGGCTACAAGTACGATATCCTCTCCGACCAGTATGTCCCCTTTTTTTTCATGGGCGTGCTGGTCTTTTCGCTGGTCGGCTTCATCATCCTCCGCAGCCTTTTCGACAAAATCACGACCATTTCCCGCGACTTGACGAAAAACTTCTTTGTCGACATGGCCGGGGAGAAAATAAAGACCGGTGCGGACGAGCTGCAGAACATCGTCGAGTCCTTTTCGGCTCTTCAGAAACAGTTCGGCAGCACCTTTCATCAGCTGGAAAAAAAAGCTTCGGAGATATCGATCCTGAAGGAACTCTCGGAGCTGTGCTACGTCACCTTCGATCCGGAGGAAATCCTCTACGTCACCCTGGAGCGGGCCCTGATGCTGACCCGCTCGGATTTGGGCTCGGTGCTGACCGTCGAGAAAAAGACGCACAAGGAATTCGTGGTCAAGGCCAGCGTCGGGCTGGGTGAATACGTCAAGCTGGGGGACCGCATCGACTTCGACACCAGTATCGCCAAGTACGCGGTCATCAACAAGTCGCCGCTGGTGGTCAAGGACATCGAAAAAGACCGGCGCTTCGGCCGCGCCAACCTGCCGCACTACGGCACCAAATCCTTCGTGTGCATGCCGATCAAGACCAGCAAGGAGATCATCGGCGTGCTGACGCTCTCGCGCAAGGACGATGCCCGGGTTTACGGCCCGGAAGACATCGAGGCCCTCACGCCGCTGCTCAGCAACGCCGCCTTCACCTTCGAGAACCTGCGGCTGATCAAGGAAAACGAGCGCGGTTTTCTGCAGCTGAAGTCGATTGAAAAGATCTTCAAGATCATCAACTCCAGCTTCCGGGACAGCGAACTGCTCCAGGCCGTTTTGGGCGAGATGCACACCGTCATCGCCTTCGACATCGCCCTGGTGCTGGCCAAAAACCGCCGGAAGCCCGAGTGCCTGACCGTTTTCGACATGGCGGCCCACGGACCCACCGATGTCACCAAGGGCGCGCAGCTCGATTACCGCGAAACCGTCGTCGAAAAAGTGCTCAAGCAGGAGACGACCCTTGTCATCGAGGACACCCGGGCCGCGGGGGCGATGTCGGGCGGGGAGGGCGGCGGCGGCGGCGAGAGCGGCATCATGGCGGAACTGTTTTTGAAAAACGGCCGCCGGACCTGTCTGTTGACGCCCCTGCGCAGCGACGGGGTGGTCACCGGGGTGCTGGCGCTGTCCGCCAAGACCCGCGGGCTCTTCGACGGCCTGCAGAACCTGATCGAGTGGATCGCCAACGGCTTGTCGATCGCCATCGAACGCAACCGCCTGTCGGCCGCCGTCCTCAAGCGCAACCGCGAGCTGGAAACGATCAAACAGGTGGGCAGCGCGCTGGCCTCTTCGACCTTCGACATGAAAAAGGTCCTCAAATACACGATGGACATGGTCCGGGTCCTGATGAACGTCGAGGCCGGATCGCTGCTGTTTCTCGAAAACAGCGAACTGGAGCTGGCCGTGGCCTTCAACACCCGCCTCTCGTCGATGAAGAAGTTCCGCCTGCGGATCGGCCAGGGCATCGCCGGCCACGTGGCCGCCCGCGGCGAGGCGATCATCGTCAACGACACCCAGAAATCCCCGCACTTTTTCCCGGGTGTCGACCGGCAAACCGGCTACGTGACGCGCTCGGTCCTCGCGGTGCCCATGATCTCGCAGGGCAAGGTGATCGGCGTGATCGAGGTCCTCAACAAGATCACGGGCGATTTCTCCGTCAACGACGAAGACCTGCTCCAGTCGATCGCGGCCTCGGTGAGCATTGCCATCGAAAATGCGCGGCTTTACAAGGAGACCGTGTCGATGGCCGAACACGAGCGCGGCGTGCGCCGGATGTTCCAGAAATTCGTGCCCAAGGCGGTCCTCGAAAACATCATCCAGGGCGAGCGCACCGGCCGCAGCGTCGTCGACGAGGTCAAGACCGTGACCCTGCTCAACATCGACATCCGGGGCTTTACCGAGCTGGCGGTGGAGATGGGCCCGCAGAAAACCGTCTCGCTGCTGAACAATTTTTTCTCGGTCATGGGGGAGATCGTCTTCAAACACAACGGCATCGTCGACAAGTACCTCGGCGACGGCTTCCTGGCGCTGTTCGGGGCGCCGGTGTCGAGCGTGCGCGACGCGGACAACGCCGCCGCCGCCGCGCTGGAAATGAAAGCCGGGATCGCCCAGATCAACAAGACCTTCGAGAAGCAGATGGGCATCGCTCTCAGCATCGGCATCAGCGTGCACACCGGCGACGTGGTGGTCGGCAACATCGGGTTCGACAAGAAAATGGACTACACGGTGATCGGCGATGCCGTCAACACCGTCTTCAGGCTGCAGGAACTGACCAAATCCTACCCCAACGGCATCATCATCGGCGAGAATACCCGGCGCGCCGCCCAATCCAGTCTTCAGGTGCGCAACCTTCACAACGCCCTCGGCGATTTGAGCCTCTACGAACTGCTGGGCTGCGAGGCGTGCCAGGAGGCCTCGTCACCCGAATTTGTCGCCTGAAATCGGAATCACGCGCACGCCAAAACCTTTCTGCGCAACTTCGGGCGCCACGGCCGCCAGGCCGGCTTCGAGGAACGTTTCCGCCTCCATGGGAGGGGCCGTAGGAAAACGTTATTTGCCATGGGGGCCGGCGCCGTTTCCCCCTGCCGTGCCCGAACGCCTTGAAGCCAGGTGCCCCGCCGCAGGTCCACCGGGACCGGCTCTCAAGCCCCGCGCGTCGCCTTGACAATCCGGCCGGTTATACGTAACTATTACCCGAACGAAAACTCCGCTCCCGAGTGGGATGGGGCGCGAAAGGGGCATGTAGCTGTTGACCATATGTCACACTCGCCCCGGGCCTCTCCCGTCAAAGGGTGAGGGGAAAAAAGGTTTCCGTTCGACCGCTATTCGGGGTCCATTCTACAGGCGCACCAGATTTGGAGACATGTATGGAAAGCATGGTGGGAGGACTCAAAGGCCATTTTCTGATGGCCATGCCCGGAATGCTCGATCCTAATTTCAACCAATCCGTGACGGTTATCTGCGAACACAACCAGGACGGGGCCCTCGGCCTGGTCATCAACCGTCCGCACGCGGTCTTGACCGGTGCGGATATCTTCAAGGAACTGAAAATAGAGTGTGCACCCGCGGCAGCCTCGCTTCCGATCCACATCGGCGGCCCGGTTCACACCGGCGAGATATTCTTGCTCCACGGTCCGCCCTTCACCTGGGACGCCTGTCTGCCGATCAGCCCGACACTCGCCATGAGCAACAGCCGCGATATCGTCGAGGCGATCGCCGCCCTCCAGGGGCCCCGGAATCTTGTTTTGTGCCTGGGCTGCGCCGGATGGGGACCGGGACAGCTGGAAGCGGAGCTGCGGGAAAATGCCTGGCTGACCTCTCCGGTCCAGGAGGAGATCATCTTCGGCCGCCCGGCGGAAAACCGCTGGGAAGAGGCCGTGCGGTGCCTGGGCATCGACCCGTCGCTGCTGTCGTCCACGGCCGGAAATGCCTGAAGGGGGGAAGGGATAGGTTTAAGGGGTATAGGGTGTAGGGTTTAAGGTGCAGGATTTAAGGTGTAAGGTTTAAGGTGTAAGGTGAAAGACAGATGGCAGAGCGCGGAGGACTGACGACAGAAAAAAAGGGTTACGGGCGACCGATGACGTTTTGTTAAGGGCATTAGGCAGTCGGCAAAAGGCGGAAGGAACAAAGGGAAGGGCAAAAAAAGAAAGAGCCGGGTTCGGGGGTTTATCGGTATCGGATCGGGTTCGATTTCCTCTTTGCGAGTTTCGAAACTCCAATTATAAGTTTCCAATATTCACGTTTCCAGTTTCAGGTCTAGCTTCGGCTTCTTTTTTTTCAGGCACGCCTTGTCCTTTCTGACGAAGGCGCACACCTTCGGATTGTGGTATTCTTTGCAATTGAGGGGATTGTACAGCGGGCATTCCGGGTGTTTTTCCGACATGGACTGACGTTTTCCTTTAAGCATTATGCCTACCATCCCAGAACGCACCAGCCTCGCTTTAAAATAAGGTTCAGGGTTCGGGGTTTAAGGTTAAAGGATGAAAGCAATTCGAATGTCAACGAATTGTTCCGGACGATTGGCCCATCCTGTCCGGTCGCGCGCGAGAAACCGTTCGGATCATGCCGATTTAAATAGCATGAAACCCCGGACAGAACAACCGTCGAAATCCGGCCGGCCCCTTGCAAGAAGAAACGGAAAAAGGCAGCGCTGCTGCCGGTAAAGTCAAAAAGCGGCAGGGATCATGAATCGTTTCCGCGAGTACAGGAAAGAGCTTCTGGACATCAACGACGGCCTCGAAACGCTGCTGGCAAGCGGTGTATCCGTGCCGGGCATGCCCAAGGGCGCCCTCGAGGAGTGGCAGCGCACCTGCCGGAGGCTTAAGCGGCAGCTCGCCGAGGAGACCCTTCGCATCGCCGTGGTGGGTGCCATCAAGTCGGGTAAGAGTACTTTTTTGAACGCTCTTTTCGGCGGCGACTACCTGAAGCGCGGGGCCGGGGTGGTGACCTCCATCGTGACCCGCATCCGCGCCGGAAGCCAGCCCCGCGCCCGCCTCATCTTCAAATCGTGGGGCGAGGTGAACCGGGAGATTCTGGCGGCCCTGGCCCTGATCCCCGCCGGCAAAGAGCTGACCGCAAACGAGAGCTTCGACCTCCGCGACGCCGGCCGGCGGGCGGCGCTCGAATCGCTGCTCGGCGGTTTGCCGGTCGAGCAGGTGATTTCGCGCGGCACCCGCAATCTGAACACGGCCCTTTTGACCTGCTATGCCGATGGCTTCGAGCGGGTCCGGGACCTGCTGGCGGACGACAACGCCGAAACGGTGCTGGCGGATGACGACTGGACCGATCATTGGCGTTTCGTGAGCGATGACGCCCTGGCGGTTTACCTCAAAGACGTGCAGTTGGATCTGGGCAGTGAAAACCTGGACAGCGGCACCGAGTTTGCCGACTGCCAGGGCAGCGACTCGCCCAACCCCCTGCACCTGGCCATGATCCAGGAGTATCTCCAGCAGGCCCACCTGATCATCTATGTCATCAGCAGTCGCACCGGCGTGCGCGAAGCCGACCTCAAGTTCCTGTCCATCATTCGAAAAATGGGGCTGATCCACACGCTTATTTTCGTGGTCAACACCGACATCAGCGAACACGAGCGGCTGGCCGATCTCGAAGCCCTCGGGGCGCGGGTATCGGGCGAATTGGGGGTGATGGCCCCCGCACCTGAAATATACACGTTTTCAGCCCTTTACCGGCTTTTCAGTGCGCTGGGGGAAAAATTGACCGAAAAGGACCGGCTGCGCCTGAAGCAATGGGACAGTCAGAAGGAGATCGTCGATTTTTCGAAAGGCGAACACCGGCGGTTCATCGGCGATCTCAGGCAAAGACTGGCCCGCAAGCGCTATCAGCTGATGCTGAGGGGCCAGATCGAGCGCCACGGGATCATCCTGGCCGGCGTGGGAGACTGGATCGGCATCAACCGCGAGGTGCTCTCACGCGGCGACGGCGACGCGCGGCACATCGCCGACGGCCTGGCGCGGCAGCAGGAGCGGATCGGCCAGATCAAGACCGTTGTCGCGACCAGCATTGCCGGAGCCCTGCCGCAGCTCGAGAAAGAGCTGGCCGCCGATGTCAACCGGTTCTTCGATTTTCCTTCCGGAGCGTGTGCCCGTCCCATCGTCGGATTCATCCGCGATTACAGAATCGAGGCCGGCCGCTACGACGGCAGCCTGGCCGAAAACGGCTTTCTCGACACGCTGTACCTGATTTACCAGGAATTCAAACTGGCCCTCGACACCGTGATGACAACGGCCGTGTACCCCGACATCGTGCGGTTCACCCGCCTGGAGGAAGAAAAAATAGATCGGCACTTTGAAGCGGTTTTCCGGCCCTACGAAGGCATCGTCGACCAGGGGTTGTCCGAATTGAAAGACGTACTGGTCGGCCTTGACATCGCGGGACGGGCCGGTGGCCCCGCGGGTGCGCGGGACGTGCCGGCGGCGGCGGACGCCAGGGAATCCGCCGGCCTGAAACTGCCGCCGCTGGTCGCTTTCCTGACGTACGCGGCCAGCATAAAATCCGAAGCCTTTTTGTCGCTGGGCGTTTTCTCGCTGGTCAAATTCTTCAACACGATTTTGAAGCGCAGGGAAAGCGGCCCCGGAGGCTCGCACGCCAGGGCGCTCCAGAAGGGGGTGCGGCGGATGAAGCGCCTGACCGAGGAATCCCTCCGGTTTCAATTCATCGATTACC
This sequence comes from uncultured delta proteobacterium, assembly GCA_963728055.1. GTDB lineage: Bacteria > Desulfobacterota > Desulfobacteria > Desulfobacterales > SG8-13 > JARFQH01. Next base: position 483,251 of record CAVSIM010000007.1, read on the forward strand.
GCGAAAACCTGAAGTTCACCTACCTGTTCCCGCTGGTGGAGGAAGTTGAGCGGCGGCTGGTCGAGAACCTGACCGAGCGGTTTCAGGCGTACAGCAACGACACCGGCGAGCTGTCCGCCCATGTCGACCGGCAGCAGTCCGACCGCGAAAAAATTGCGGGTCTATTCCAGGAGATGCAGCGCGCGGCCGGCGAGATCGACGACCGGATTTCGCGGCTGCGCCGGGCGGTCGAAAACGAGCAGTGATGCCGCGGGTCGGGCGGCGGCATCTTCAGCCGCCGGCGGAACCGTTCAAACCCCGGGCGAGTTTGGCCAGGTTTTCGCGCGCGAAGGTGATCGACGGATCGATTTCAAGCGCCATCAGGTAATAGCGCACGGCGTTTTCTTTCTGGCCGAGGTCGCGGTAGTTGGAGGCGATGTTGGCATAGTCGATCGCCGATGACGGATCCAGGGCAATGACCTTTTCAAAGCACCTGATGGCCTCCGCGTGCGCTTTGAGCTTGAAGTGGCAAAACCCCATCAAATTGTGGATGTCCGTTCGCTCCGCGTCGTATTTTTCCCCCCGTTCGAGCGCCTCCAGCGCCAGACGGTACTCCTCCATTTCCTTGTGGGCGATCCCGATGTAGGAATACACCGCGGCCGCATCCGGGCGGGTGGGCTGCCGGTCGAGCGCCTGGTGAAAATACCGCAGGGCCTGCCGGGGGTTTTTCAGCGCCAAATGGCAGGTGCCGCGGTAGAAACTGGTGTAGTACTTGCCCGGCAGCAGGTTTTCGAAGCGGTCGAGTTCGCGGTCGGCCTTGGCGGGGCCCAGTTTCTCGACCAGCAGTTTGGCCGCGAACATGCCGACGCCGGTGTTCAACGCCCGCTCCCGGAAGTGGGCGCCGGGCACGATGGTGTAAAAGGCCGGAACGCCCAGCAGGCGATGGGTGGTGTCGATGGCGAAGACCTCCAGGTCGCGGGCCGCGAGTTCGGCGACGCAGCGTTCCACCTCGGTTTTGATGTTGGCGCAGGAAATGTCGGGCAGATCGGAGACGGCCACTGTTTTGGCAGGGCGGGTGACGAACGCCGCGTCTGCGAGGCGGCTGAACTTCGGCAGGCCGCTGGCCACGTAGCGGGTGCCGCTGTTGAAATCTCCGGCCAGCTGGGCCACCTCCGTCAGCGCCCGGCTCAGGGCTTTTTCGGGGTCCGGGGCCGTGCCGGCGGTCCAGACGATCTCGCTTTTGGCCGGAAACGTCTGCGGATCGTAGGCCAGGACCCCGACGGTCGGAATGCCCATGTCCAGCGTGAAATCGGTGAGGTGCACCGTGATCCCGGCCGCGCGGTACTTGTCCATCATCTGCCTGACCAGCGGATCGGCGGCGGAACCGGGGTCGATCGCGGGACAGTCGAGGCGCTCGCGGCTGACGATCGAGGACGTGTGGCGCTCGACGATTTCGCAGATGCCCTGGCACAGGGCCTCCTCCACGGCGTTTCCGGCCGATGGCCCATTGAAGGCATTGATCGCGTAAAACCAGTCGAAGGGGATCAACACCGCCTCCCGGCGCGTGAGATTGTAGGCGCCGGTCCACTTCAGCGGCAGGCTTTCGAAGATGACGCGTGCCGCTTCCAGGTCCGCGGAGGTGTCGTGAACCGAGGCGGCGATCTTTTCGAAGGGCAGCGTCGGCTGGGCGAGTTCGCGCCGGGTGGCCGTGATAAAGTTGGTCGGATCGCCGGCGAAGCTGAACAGGCTGAAGCGCTCGGCCAGTTCCATCACGGCGCTGGCCTCGGCCTGCTCGGCCGTGGCGCCTTTTCCCATCTGCTTCCTGGTGCCGGTCAGCGCGGCGGCGTCGCGGCCGCAGTAACTGAAAAAAACCGGGATGCCCAGGCGTCCGGAGTCGATCCTGACGGTGCGATCGAGGATGTCGAGATCGAGCCGCTCGAGTCTGGCCTTCAGCCGCCGCACGGTTTCCGCGGGGGGAAGGATCTTGTCCTGGTCGCGGGTATAGCCCTTGAGGGCATCCTTTAATTTGATTTCAACTGTCATGGGATTCCTTGCGATAAACCGGCTGCGATTTTGAATTGACCGATTCGTTTTTCTCTGTTAAAAACAGCGCTTGATCATCGGGGATGTAGCTCAGTTGGGAGAGCGCAGCGTTCGCAACGCTGAGGCCGCGGGTTCGACCCCCGCCATCTCCACCAATCAAAGTCGGCCTGGCGCTGAATCGAATTCAGCGCCATTATTTTTCTGAAAACACCTTTGGTGGTCCCCGCGCGCCAGGGTGCATGAAAACCGGTGGTGCCCAGCGGTGCGGATGTGCCCGGTCGGCGGTGGGATGAACCGGGGGCGGTTCTCACCCCGACGCTGCAACGGCTAAAGGGCCAGAGAGTGGACGCGGTCACTCTTCGGAAAAACGATCGGGTGGCGTCGTCGGTGGAGCGGGCGTTCCGAAAGGCAGTTCCGGCTGCCGGTAACGGCGGTAGGCCGGGCAACTGTTTTTCCGGCTGCACCGCGCGCATACGGCCACGTGTTTTTTGTGACGCCCCTTGTAACCGGGGCAATTCAGATACTCCCGGTTGACCGAGTCCGATGGCGGAGGCGTGGTCTCCCCGGCTGTCCGCTGATCTAAGGGAGCCTTGCCCCGCCGCCGGTCATCAGACCTCGATAGCTTTCTCATGAACCACGTATACCCGAAAACGACCGGACCTTCAAGGCGCTGTCCGGACGATCCCGGGCGGCAGGACCCGGAAAAAGGGGTCCTTTGCGGCGCACTCCGCGGGCCCCATCGCGGCCTCGCGTTGGCGGACGAGTGATTTGATCCTTGACTTGCCTCGAGGATCTATTGTAATTATTGATAGTTACTGGGGCAATCCTTCTGTGTCGTTTCCACCCGGCAAAACGAGGCTACAGGACGAATGACGCGATCTTCCGAAGCGACCCGCACCACCAAAGAAACCCGCATCCGCCTCACCATCGATCTTGACGGCAGCGGCAACGGCGACATATCGACCGGCATCCCGTTTTTTGATCACATGCTGACCCTTTTCGCGGCGCATGGTTTTTTCGACCTGACGGTGGCCGCCACTGGCGACCTTGCGGTCGATCACCACCACACGGTCGAAGACGTCGGCCTGGTGCTGGGCGACGTCTTCCGGCAGGCCCTCGGGGACCGCGCGGGAATCAAGCGTTACGGCCATGCGGTCACGCCGATGGACGAGGCCCTCACGAGCGTCAGCGTCGATCTTTCCAACCGGCCGTTTCTGGTGTTCCACGCCGCCGGCCTGACCGGCAGCGGCGTGCGGTTCGACATGGCCCTGGCCAAGGAGTTTTTCCGGGCTTTCGCCAATCGCTGCGGAATGACCCTGCACATCGATGTCCACTATGGCGAAAACCCGCACCACGTGATCGAGTCGATCTTCAAGGCCGCCGGCCGGGCCCTGGATGAAGCGACCACACGCGATGCGCGGATTACGGGCGTCCGCTCCACCAAAGGCGCGCTGTGAGAACAGGTCTAAAGTCATGATCGTCATACCGGCCGTCGACATTCAAGCCGGACGGTGCGTGCGTCTCCTTCAGGGCCGCCAGCACGATGTCACCGTCTTTTCCGACGACCCGGCGGCCATGGCCCGCCGCTGGGCCGAGGCCGGGGCCGGGCTGATCCACGTCGTCGATCTCGACGGGGCCTTCGAAAAAAGACCGCGCAACACGGCCGCCATCCGCGCCATTCTGGACAGCGTCGAGGTCGATGTCCAGATCGGGGGGGGGATTCGGGACGAACAAACGATCCGGGCTTACCTGGATGCCGGGGCGGCACGGGTGGTGATCGGCACGGCGGCGATCAGGGACCCGGATCGGATCGAGGCCATCTGCAGCCGGTTTCCCAACCGCATCGTTTTGGGCATCGATGCCCGCAACGGCATGGTGGCCGTCGAGGGCTGGACCGAAACCACCGCGGTGCGCGCCGTCGACCTGGCACGCCGCTTCGAGGACTGCCCGCTGGCCGCCATCAATTTTACCGACATTCACCGGGATGGCATGCAAACCGGGGTGAACATCGAAGAAACGCGCCGCCTGGCGCAATCGGTGGCAATCCCGGTGGTGGCGTCCGGGGGGATATCGTCCCTCGCGGATATCCTCGCCCTCCTGCCGCTGGAGGCCGATGGCGTGCGCGGCGTGATCGTCGGCCGCGCCCTGTATGCCGGTAAGCTGGACCTGAAACACGCCATCGCCCGTGCCGCCGGCGACCGTGCCCCATCCGGGTCATGACGATAGAAAAACCTTGACAATATGTTACTGATAAAATATGTTTATCCGCTGATCCATTCAATCTATTAATACAAAAATCGCTGATCCTCTTTCCGTATAACCACCTCCATTGCAGGACGATGTTGCATGTTCCAGAGAAGTGGAGGGTGTTCTTTTTGACCAATTTAATCCCGGAAGAAAAAATAGCCGAAATCAGACATGCCGCCGACATCGTCGATATCGTCTCCGGCGTGGTGCTGCTGAAAAAAGGCGGCCGGAACTATCTCGGCCTGTGCCCCTTTCACTCCGAAAAAACCCCGTCCTTCACCGTCAGCCCCGACAAACAGATTTTTCACTGCTTCGGGTGCGGCGAAGGCGGGGATGTGTTCTCCTTCGTCATGAAGCAGGAGGGCCTGAGCTTCGCCGAAGCCGTCCGGGACCTGGCGCGCCGCTGCGGGGTTGCGCTCCCGGAGCGGCGCATGAGCGGCGCGCAGCGGCGGCACCTCGATGAAAAGGAGCAACTGATCTCCGTCAACCGCCTGGCGCTGGATTTTTTTCGAAAAAACCTGATCGAAGAGCCGGCGGGCGAACGCGCGCGCAGCTACCTTACCAAGCGCGGCCTGACCCGCGAGACGATCGAGACGTTTCAGATCGGCTTTGCGCCCAAAGGCTGGGATCACCTCGCCAGGCACCTGAACGGCCGCCACCTGCCGGCGTCGGTCATCGAAAAAAGCGGGCTGGTCCTGCCGCGCAAAAACAGCGGCGGCTTCTACGACCGATTCCGCGAGCGGATCATTTTTCCGATTTTAGACGTGAACCGGCGCATCATCGGGTTCGGCGGCCGGGTCATGGACGACGCCCTGCCCAAGTACCTCAACTCCCCCGAAACGGCCCTCTACAGCAAGAGCCGGTCCCTCTACGGGCTGCATCTGGCCAAAGCGGCATGCCGGGCGTCCGAGTCGGTGTTCATCGTCGAGGGGTACTTCGATGCGCTCGCGCTGCATCAACACGGCCTTTGCAATGCGGTCGCAACACTCGGGACCGCGCTGACCGCCGAACACGTGCGGCTGCTGCGCGGATGTGTCGGCGAGAAGGGCCGGGCCGTTCTGGTCTACGACTCCGATGACGCCGGCATCAAGGCGGCCCGGCGCAGCATCGAGGTGTTTGACAAAGAATATGTCAATGCGCAAATTTTAGTTTTAGCATCCGGGTACGACCCGGACAGCTTCATCTTCGAGCACGGAGCCGAGGCTTTTCACGCCGCCGCCGACGGGGCACTGGAGATCATCCCTTTTCTGCTCGAGAACGCCATAAAGCAAAACGGCCTGTCGGTCGAGGGCCGGGTGCGGATCGTGAACGACCTGCAAGGACCGCTGAACGCCGTCTCCGACACGGTCGCCCGGTCCTTGTATGTGCGGTTGGCGGCCGAGCGGCTGGAGATTGACGAAAAGGCCCTGTTGGAAAAACTGCGTCAGTCGACCGTCGCCCCGTCTCCAGCGCACCGGGCTGCGCCCGCCGCCGGCGAGGGCAGCCGGGTGGAGAAGCAGATTATCGCCATGATGCTGCAAGTGCCGCCAGCCTGCAAGATCGTCGGCCGCCTGGAGGCCCTGGCCTTGTTCGAAGATTCGTTTCTCACCCGGCTGGGAACGGTGATTCTCGAGGCATATGACCGCTGGAAAGACGGCGCCGTCGCCGAGAATCGATGGCTGGCGGATATCATGGCGGGCTTGGCGGACGAGGACCGGCGGGCGATCGCCGACGCGGCCATCCATGCGGAAAGTTGGGATATCGAGGGATGCGAAAAACAGATTCTGTATTTTGTCGAAGCGGCGCGGAAGCGCCGGAGTCATCACGATCTCGAACACCGGATCAGGGCCGCCGTGACCGCAAAGGACGACAAGTTGCTCGAGCAGCTACTGGTCGAAAAACAGGCCCTGGCGGTCAAACGTGAAAAACGGAAAATGGCCCTGCTCGACCGGTAGATGGCCGTTCGGCAGTATCCGCGCGGCGTCCGGCCGAGGCGGCGGCGGGGGGGCGTGCGCTCGAAGATCGTGTTTTTGGCCAGCCCGGGGGCTCCGGCCGGGCGGCCTGTAAGTCCTTGCGGTTGGAACTGAAACCGGGGCAGCTGTGGGCTTCAAGATAAAGATTTTGGCAAGGCTGGAGGCAAGCGGCTGGTTTGTGACAGGTCGGCGACCGACACCGGCAGCCCAAAACATGGTTTTGACGCCTGTATTTCTGAACGGACATTCTTGGAAACGGGTGAAGGACGCGGGGGAGGCACACATTAATGACTAGTAAATCCGCCAAAGTACCGGTGAATACCAAAAACAGCCAGCAGAAAAAGGCCGCAGCGGGTGAGTCCGCAAGTTCGGTGGCCAAGGCGGGCGACGATAAGACCGCCGAAAAAAACGGCGGCGCGCAAATAAACCGCAAAGCATTGAAGGAATTGATTTCAAAGGGTACCAAGCAGGGCTATCTCACCTATGACGAAATCAACGAGGTCCTGCCGGAAGACATGCTGTCGGCCGAGCAGATCGAAGAGACCCTGATTCTTTTCGACGACCACGAGATCGACATTCTGGACGAAAAAAGCGCTCGAAAATCGGAGCAGGCCAAGAAACTCAAGCAGGCCAAACTCAAGGAGCGCCAGCGGGCCGTGACCGATTTCGGGGCGGTCACCGACCCGGTAAAGATGTACCTGCGCGAAATGGGCATGGTGACCCTCCTGAGCCGTGAGGGTGAAGTCGAGATCGCCAAGAAAATCGAGGCCGGCGAACAGGAAGTGCTGCGCGCCGTGCTCGACACCATCCACGGCGTCGAATCGATCCTTGAACTCGGCGACCGCATCGAGAAGGCCGAGCTGCGGCCCAAGTACGTCCTCAGGGACATCGACGAGGGCGACACGTACGTCGACGAGGTCGTGCAGACCGAAAAGTTCCTGAACACGATTCGCGCGATCAGGGAGATTCACCTCGAAAACAACGCCTTCCGCGAGAGGCTCTTCACCGACGAGCTGAAGCCGGACGAGAGCCGGCGCGTGCGGCGTTCCATCAAGCGGCGCAATGCCAGGATTTTCGAACTGCTGAAGGAGTGGCGGCTCGAGGGGAGCATCATCGATGACATCGAGCAGCGGATCATCGATCAGATCGAGTGGTTCGACCGCATGAACCAGAACCTGATGCGGCGCGCCGGCGCGGTCAACTCCCCGCTGGGGGAGGTCCGCAACAACCTGCACTCAAAAACCCAATTCGTCAAATGGGCCGGACAGCTCTGCACCCTCAAAAAAGAGGAGCTGGCGGACCTGCACACGGAGATCGTCAATATCGAAACGGCCATCCAGGAGCGTAAAAAGGAGCTGAAAACCAAAAACAGGACCTTGAAGCGGGTGATGGCCAACGTCGAGGAAGGCCGGCAGAGGGCCAAACTGGCCAAGAGCGAGTTGACGCGCGCCAATTTGCGCCTGGTGGTCAGCATCGCCAAAAAGTACACCAACCGCGGGCTGCAGTTTCTGGACCTGATCCAGGAAGGCAACATCGGGCTGATGAAGGCGGTCGACAAGTTCGAATACCGCCGCGGGTACAAATTCAGCACATACGCCACCTGGTGGATCCGCCAGGCCATCACGCGCGCCATTGCCGACCAGGCGCGCACCATCCGCATTCCGGTGCACATGATCGAGACGATCAACAAGCTGATCCGCACCTCCCGCTACTTGGTTCAGGAGCAGGGCCGCGAACCGAGCCCGGAGGAAATCGCCGAAAAAATGGAGATCCCGCTCGAAAAGGTGCGCAAGGTCCTTAAAATCGCCCGCGAGCCGATTTCGCTCGAAACGCCGATCGGGGAGGAGGAGGACAGCCATCTGGGCGATTTCATCGAGGACAAGAAATTCATGCTGCCCTCGGATGCCGCCATCAACCTCAACCTGGCCGAACAGACCCGCAAGGTGCTGGCCACGTTGACGCCGCGCGAGGAAAAGGTGCTGCGCATGCGGTTCGGCATCGGTGAAAAGGCCGATCACACCCTGGAGGAGGTCGGGCAGGATTTCGCGGTCACCCGCGAGCGCATCCGCCAGATCGAAGCCAAGGCCCTGCGCAAGCTGCGCCACCCGACTCGCAGCCGCAAGCTCAAGCATTTCATCGAAACATAAAATATGAAAATCCATATTTTATGTAAACGCCACAGGCGAATATGTTTGTAGAGATATTTTGAGTGCCGATTGTCCAAAACCCCTGTACCTGTCATGGTATGGGGGTTTTTGTATCGAGCAGCCTGTGCCACATTAAAAAGCCGCCTCGGTACCCGACGCGAAAACCTTCATCTTCCGCGATGAACAACAATCCCTTTTGGAGCCAGGAAAAATCAAGCCTGCGATGGAGCCGGCGGTAGATGTCACTGCCATCCGGACGGCGGTGGGCAAGTTGCATGGGCGCCTCAAAACATCGCCACCCGTGATTTTATCGCAGCCGGACAGCCGGGAAAAGGGGCGGCGCGATGCACAGGGTTACGCTTGACAACCGCGGCCCTTAAAGGGTAAGAGAAAACCGTTTTCAGCAAACGCCTTGCCGGTGACCGGCGGGGCTGGTGTGGCCACTCCCGTGACTATGGGGTCCGCACCGCCCCCTGACGGCCTTGCGCCGGTATCGAAGGGCTGTCATGGCTGTCGGTTTTTTCAGGATAATGCCGTCATTGTAACGCTTGCGGGCCCATAGCTCAGCTGGTAGAGCCACCGGCTCATAACCGGTCGGTCCCTGGTTCGATCCCAGGTGGGCCCATGCCCCTTAAAAAAGAAATGTCAGCCTGTATCCCAAACATCGAGATCGTTCGAATTCCGACCGGAGCACGGCGGTCGGGGTGAACCGGACCGGTTCGGAAGGAGGCGGGGCTGCCGGCGGGTCGGCCGCGCTTTTTTTATTTGGTTCAGCGGGCCGTGACGACGCCTGAAGGGTCCGGAACGGCTGCGGTGTCCTTGCACGCACGAAAGAGAAGCCCATGTCCGCGACGGTAGGCGATTTCATCGACATTATGGAAACCCTCGCACCGGCCCGACTGGCCGAATCCTGGGACAATGTCGGCCTGCAGGCCGGGCACCGGGACTGGCGCGTCGAAAGGGTCTGGACGGCCCTCGATCCGCTGCCGGAGGTCATCGCGGCGGCCTGCCGCAGCAAGGTGGACCTCCTGGTCACCCATCACCCCCTTATTTTCAAGCCGCTCAAACGCCTCGATTTTGACGAGCCGGCCGGCCGGTGCATCTTGCAGGCGATCCAAAACCGGTTGGCTTTGTATGCGGCGCACACCAATTTCGATAGCGCCGCCGGCGGGTTGAACGACATCTTCGCCGGCCGCCTCGGCTTGACCCACCTCGCAGCGCTAGCGGCGCCGGCGCCCGCCGACGTTTACAAACTGGTGGTGTTCGTGCCGGTGGAACACGAACAGCGGCTGCTGGCCGCGCTCTTCGAGACCCCGGCCGGCGAGATTGGCGCCTACCGCAACTGCTCGTTCAGGACCGCCGGAAGGGGCACTTTCAAGCCCGGTCAAGATGCCGCGCCCTATGCGGGTGAACGCGGACGCGTCAACGATGTGGCCGAAGTCAAACTAGAGGCCGTGGTCGCGCCGCGCGATCTTGCGCGGGTCGTCGCCCACCTGCGATCCCATCATCCCTACGAGACCATGGCCTACGACGTCTATCCCCTCCGCCAGGCCGACCCGCTGCAGGGGCTCGGCCGGGTGGGCGAACTGGCCCGGCCGATGGACCTCACGTCGCTGGCCCTCGCGGTCAAGCGGGCCTTCGACGTCCAAACGCTGCGAGTGGCCGGCGACCCCCGTCTGCCGGTAAAGCGGGTGGCGGTCTGCACCGGCAGCGGCGCGAGCCTCCTGCCGAGTTTTCTGGCCTCGGCGGCCGAGGTTTTCATCAGCGGCGATCTCCGGTACCACGATGCCCGCGACACGGCCGCCGCCGGGCGCGGGTTGATCGATGTCGGGCATTTTGCATCCGAGCACATTTTCGTCGCCGAAGTGACCCGGCGGCTGCGGGAGACCGCCGCCACGGCCGGATTCGATGTCGATATCAGCGGCTGTGAGCTGGAAAAAGAACCGTTTACATATGTCTAACCTCAACGATGGTGCGGGGGGCGGACGGGCGTCATGGACGAAAAACTCAAGAAAAATTTCGACACCCTGGTGACCCTCCAGGAAGTTGAAATCGAAACGGCGTCCGTTCAGGCGCGGCTTGCCGCCTTTCCCCGGCAGCAGGCCGATCTGGAGGCTGAGGTCAAAGCCGCCGAAGAGGCCGTGGTTATCGAAGAGGGCCGGTCGAACGAGGTCCGGCAGACCTATCGCGCGCTGGAGTCGGAGGCCAAGGCGATCCAGGGCCGGATCGTCAAGAGCGAAGAGAAATTGCGTGCGGTCAAGACCAACAAGGAATACCAGTCGTCGCTGAAGGAGATCGATGATGTGAAAGCCGCACTTTCGGCCGTCGAAGACCGCATGCTGGCGTGCCTGGAGGAGATGGACCTTGTGGCCGCGGCGGTCGGCGCCCGAAAGGACGAGGTTAAGCGGCTGGCCGCAGACGTGGCGGAAGAAAAAGATCTCATCCGTCAAAACGCCGCGGCGACGCAGCAGCAACTCGACCGTCTGACCGCTCAACGGGCCGAGATCATCGCCGCCGTTCCCGCGGATATGCTGAAAACCTACGAAACCGTCAAGAAAAACAGCGGCGGCGTGGCGATCGCGGCCGTCAAAAACGCCGTCTGCCGGGGCTGCCACGTCAACCTGCCGCCGCAGATGTACCACGACCTGCTGCATTTCGAAAAGCTGTTCATCTGTCCCCACTGCGAACGGCTGATTTATCCCGCCGCCGATTGAGCCGTTTCATTCCAATGCTTGCATTTGGCTGAAAATCCGCTAATATCCCTCTTGGATTCATAAAACAGCATAGGGCGGTCGGAGTCGTTCAGACGATCGCCGGACGGCCCGTTCGTCCGGAGGAAAGTCCGAACACCACAGGGCAGGGTGCTCCATAACGTGGAGTCGCGGCGACGCGAAGGAAAGTGCAACAGAAAGCAAACCGCCCCGCAGCACATGCGGGGTAAGGGTGAAACGGTGCGGTAAGAGCGCACCAGTTCCCCGGGTGACCGGGGAAGCTCGGTAAACCCCACCCGGTGCAAGACCAAATAGGGGAGTGCTCGAGGGCGGCCCGTCCAAGCTCCCGGGTAGGTCGCACGAGGTGCCGGGCAATCGGCATCCTAGATGAATGATCGTCGCCCGCGATCGGGTAACCGGCCGCGGGAACAGAATTCGGCTTACGAACCACTCCGGCCGCCCCATTTTTTACGGTTCCGGGTTCCCGCTTCACCGCTATGCTGAAAAAATGAACGTCGAACATCGAACGTCCAACGTCGAATGGCGAATCAAAAAAAAATGTCATTTCGGTAAACCTGTTGGCGGAGCGAAGCGACTTCCTTATTCGATGTTCAGCATTCGATGGTCGATGTTTCTTTGGAATTCTATTGTCGCATCAAGTGCTCATGGCCCTGCGGGCCGCCACCATGAATGAAAAGTCATTGGGTCGGTCGGGTCGGTTGAGTCAGTGAAAGGATATCTTCATTTTTACAGAGAGCCTTTAAGACCTTAACAGCCGCCACGATGGCTTTATATCAGTGCCTGACCGAAAGCTCCCCTCCCAAGTGGGAGGGGTTGGGGGAAGGGGATGTAACAATGGATGCTCCGTACACCTGCGACATCACTTTCGCCGAACGGGTCAGGATATTCACCCAGGAATACTTGAAGTATTGCAAATTCCTGACCGACGAACGTTCCACCCCCGGGGTCATCAGCAAGAAGCTCTACGCCGCCCTGATTTCAAACTCGCAGCTGCTGGAAGACTTTCTCGATTTTCACGGTGCCAAGAACAATTCCGACTGGTATTTTTTCCGGGAGCTGAGTGCGGCCGTCAGGCACCTGAGCCTGGCCTGCTATTCTCAGAAGCATATCCTGAATCGCCTGGTTTTCTACGATCTGGTCGACATGGAGAATTTCAAGCGCGAAGGCGAGGCGACCTTCGCGTTTTTGACCAACACGTTGAAGAGCCTGGCGCCGGTCATCATCGAGGAAGCCCGCCGCCTGAACATTCCCGAACCCGCCGATGCCGTCGACATTACGAACTTTCCCGAGGTCGTGACGGCCGACCTCCTGCCCTACGACATCGATGACGACAATCGCGACCAGCAGAAAAAGCACATCGTCAACATCGCCAGCGAGTTTATCCGCATCGCCAAAACCCTCGACCAGTTCCGTTTCTACGAAGTCTACGGCATCGAGGAAATCCGGTCCATCGTGCCCGACAAGATTAACGAGGTCGAGGTCCGGCGCTTCGAGATGCTGGTCCACAACCTGCAATCCTCCTTCGATACTTACGTGATTCACGGCGGGTACCGGTTCGGCAACCGCAAGCTCAAACAGTTGCGCGGCAACTTCTCGGCCGTCTTTCACCTGCTGCAGGTCATGGGCCGGCTGCTTCATTTCTACGAGCGGCACCTCTACGATGCCGGGTACAAAAACACCTACAAACAGGTGCAGGAGCGCCTGACGCTGTTGGTCGACGCCGAAGCGCTGCTGGACCGCACGATCAATTACGGCCTCTATTTTACCTGCCACTTTCTCAATATCGGCACCAAGCTGGCCGGCGACATCCTCAACGAAAACATCGAACGCGGATCGATCGTGGTGGGCATTCCCGTCAAACTCGGATTTCACAGCCGGCCGAGCCTGCTGCTGGCCAAAATCGTGCAGAATTATGGCGGGCAGGTCGAAATGGTCGTCGGACAGGACCGTTTCGATGCCAGCAGCGTGCTCGACATCCAATGGGCCGGCGGGAAAATACAAAAGGAGAACCTCGAACGGGTCAGGTTCGAAGGGGATGTGCGCGCCCTGAAGGACATCGAGATTCTGGCGGGGGTCAATTACGGCGAAGACACGATGGGCAAGGGGGTGCCGCTGCCCCGCGAGCTTAAATACTTAAAGTGATGCATTATGGTATCCGCGGTGATCGTGGCGGCCGGGCTCGGCGTGAGAATGAAGAGTGCGACGCGCAAGCAATACCTGCCGGTGGCCGGCCGGCCGCTGATCGTGCACACCCTGCAAAAATTCGATGACTGCCCCCTGATCGACCACCTGTGCGTGGTCGTGCCGCCGGATGATCTCGACGACTGCCGCCGCCTGCTTTCCGGCACGCCCATCGGGACACCGCTGACGTGCGTCGCCGGCGGCCGGGCGCGCCAGCAATCGGTCTATAACGGCCTGCGGTCCCTTGCTCGCAAGGAAGGGCTGGTGGCCGTCCACGACGGCGTCAGGCCGCTGGTGGACCCCTCGCTGATCACGGCCTGCATCCGGGCCGCCGTAACCAGCGGCGCCTGTGCGCCCGGCATACCGGCCGAGGACACCATCAAGCGCGTGCACGGCGCGGCCACGATCGCCGAAACGATCGACCGCACGGACCTGTGGCTCATCCAGACCCCGCAGGTGTTTCGCTATGCGCTCATCGTGGATGCCCACCAGCGCGCCATTCGCGACGGCTATGCCGGCACCGACGACGCCAGCCTGGTCGAGCGCCTGGGACATCCCGTCACCCTCGTTGCGGGCAGCAAATCCAACATCAAGGTGACCACCGCCGAAGATCTGGTCCTGGCGGCGGCATTGCTGCGTGCCGCGGGCTTGAGTCATCCGGTTGACAGGCCGGTGGGCGATACTTAATATTGGGGCGTTAAATTAATAAAATCATTGTGATTTCAAGCATAAAACAAGGACTGACGACCGCCACCCAGGAGGAAAAATCCGTGGAACATACCGCCCCGACGGACGGCCCGGCCGCCGCAGCCAGCCAGGACCAGTTCATGCGCCAGCTGAAGCAGACCTTCGAAAAACTGCCGAACGACATTCCCATTTACATGTTTGTCGAACCGGGTCGCGACGACGTTTTCGCCCAGACCAACCGCCAGATCGTGCGCGCTTTCAGGGAGTTGACATCCAAGATCACCTTTCGCGAACATCCCATGGCGCACGAGCTGGCGCGCAAATGGAACGTGGACCGGTCGCCGACCCTCCTGATCGCTCCGGAGCGGGTGAACATCCGCTGGATCGGCGCCCCGCTGGGAGAAGAAGGCCGCACCTTTCTCGAAACCCTGATTTTCGTGGGGCTGGGCAAAAGCAACCTGAACGAGCAGACGCTCAAGGTGCTCAAGAAAATAGATTCGCCCCGCCAGGTGAAGGTTTTTGTCAGCGCCACCTGTCCGTACTGCCCGCAGCAGGCCGTCAACGCCATCCGGGCCGCGATCGAAATGCCGGACATGGTGTCGGTCGAGATCGTCGACATCCAGTGTGCACCGGACCTGGCCGACCAGTACAACGCGCACAGCGTGCCGCAGACGTATGCCAACGATATCCTGATCGGGCAGGGGGCGCAGAGCGAAGAGGTGTTCGCCCTGTCGCTCCAGAAAATGGAGCCCCAGAGCATATTCATTCCCGAAAGCGATGCCGAACTGGTTAAAAACGATGTCGTGATCGTCGGCGGCGGTCCGGCCGGCCTGGCTGCGGGCATCTACACCGAACGCAGCGGTCTGCGCACCGCGGTCATCGAGCGCGATGCGCTCGGCGGCCAGGTGGCCACCACGCCGATTGTCGAGAACTATCCCGGCTTTGCCCAGGTCGGCGGCAAAACCCTGGTGGACATCATGGTCAGCCATGCCCTGCAGTACGTTCAGATCTATCCCGGCGAAGCCGTGCTGGGCATTCAGCCCGGAGAGCCCATCGTCGTTCAGACCAGCCGCCGCAAGTTCGAGACGCGCGCGGTGCTGCTGGCGACCGGTGCCAAGCACCGCCACCTGGGGGTTCCCGGCGAAGAGCGCCTGGCGGGCCGGGGGGTCAGCTACTGCAGCACCTGCGACGGGCCTCTTTTCCGGGGCAAGAAGGTGATCATGGTCGGCGGCGGCAACAGCGCGGTGACCGAAGCCCTGCACCTGTTTCACATCGGCATCGATGTCACCCTGGTTCACCGGCGCGACAAGCTCCGGGCCCAGGACTTTCTGGCCAAGCAGCTCTTCGACAACCATATCGAGGTGCTGTGGAACACCGAAATCAAGGAGATTCGCGGCAAGGAAAGAGTCGAGGACGTCCTGCTGGTCGACAGCGTGTCCGGCAAGCAGCGCACCTTCAAGACCAACGGGGTCTTCATCGCCGTCGGCTACGAACCGTCGGTCGAGCTGGCCAAAAAGATCGGCGTGGAGTTGACCGAAGACGGCTTCATCAAGCACGACGAGAAGCATCGGACCAACATCCCCGGTATTTACTCGGCCGGAGACGTGGAGGGCGGTTACAAGCAGATTGTAACGGCTTCCGGCCAGGGCTCGGCCGCCGCCATTTCCATTTTCGAGGACCTGATCAACCCGTACTGGAAGACCCAGGTCAACCTGGACACCGCGGTTTACCGCAGCGCAAACTGATCGGCATCCCTTAACACCGGAAACTCCCGGCGGCAGGCATCGATGCGGCCGCGTGCGAGCGTCA
Organism: uncultured delta proteobacterium; assembly: GCA_963728055.1. Classification (GTDB taxonomy): domain Bacteria; phylum Desulfobacterota; class Desulfobacteria; order Desulfobacterales; family SG8-13; genus JARFQH01. The sequence goes on from CAVSIM010000007.1 coordinate 499,028, forward strand.
GCGTGAACACGCAGGGGGCGTGGGCATTTTGGAACAAAATCGCGCCGGCCGGATCGACGATCGACGAATCGCCGCTGTGGTAGAGGCCGTTGCCATCGGAGCCGATGCGGTTGACACCGATCACGAAACACTGGTTTTCGATGGCCCGCGCCTGGAGCAAGGCCTTCCAGTGTGCGGCTCTTTTTTGCGGCCAGTTGGCGATAAAAAGCGCCAGGTCGTAGTCGGCGGGGTGGCCGTTGCGCGCCCAGACCGGAAACCGCAGATCGTAACACACGAAGGGCCGGATCTTCCAGCCCTTCAGTTCCACCAGAAGCGCCGCGCTGCCGGCCGTGTAAATGCGGTCCTCGCCCGCGTAGCCGAAGAGGTGCTTCTTGTCGTAGGTTTCCAGGGTGCCGTCCGGCCGCGCCCAGCACAGGCGGTTGTAATAGCGGTCGTGGGCGGTGACGATGAGGCTGCCGACGATAACGGCGCCGGTGCGCCGCGCGGATTCGCGCAGCCAGCCGACGGCGGTTCCGCTCATCTCCTGCGCCAGCGCGGCCGCGTTCATGCTGAATCCGGTCGTAAACATCTCCGGCAGCACGATCAGGTCGGTGGCGGTCTCGAGCCCGCCGATCAGGCGGTCGAAGCGGCGCAGATTGGCCGCGGCGTCCTCCCACGCCAGCTCGGTTTGTATCAACGTCACCGTCAAATCCGGCATAATATCTCCGCGGCTTTTCGAAGCGTTTCATCTTTTTTGGCGAAGCAGAAGCGCAGCACCCGGTGATCGTCGCGCTCGTGGTAGAACACCGAGGGCGGGATGGCGGCCACGCCGTGCTCGGCCGTCAACCGGCGGGCGAACGCGATATCGGGCGCATCGGAGATGGCCGAATAATCGAGCATCTGAAAATAGGTGCCCCGGCAGGGCAGCGGGCTAAACCGGGAGGCTTCCAAAAGCGACCGGAACGTGTCCCTCTTTTCCTGGTAGAAGCGCGGCAGATCGGCATAGATGGTCGTTTGCCGCATGAAATCGGCGAAGGCCATCTGGAGGGGCGTGGCGGTTGAAAAGGTCAGAAACTGGTGAATCCGGCGAAACTCGCGGGTCAAAGGGGCCGGCGCGATGCAGTAGCCGACCTTCCAGCCGGTGGCGTGATAGGTCTTGCCGAACGAGCTGATGACGAAACTGCGCTCGGCCAGTTCCGGCTCGCGCAGCAGGCTCTCGTGGCGCCTGCCATCGAAGATGATGTGCTCGTAAACCTCGTCGCTGACGATCAGAAGCCCGCTGTCCCGCACGATTTCCTTTAAAGCCGCCACGTCCGCGGCGGTCAGGATCGTTCCGCTCGGGTTGTGGGGTGAATTCAGGATCAGCAAGCGGGCTTCAGGGGCGGCATCGGCCACCGCGTTCCAGTCGATGCGGTAATCGGGAAAAGACATCTTGTGATAGATCGGCCGTCCGCCGCTCAGTTCGATGACCGGCGCGTAGGAATCGTAGGCCGGTTCGAACACGATCACCGCGTCGCCCGGATGCACGACGGCCGTTATGGCCGCGAAAAGCGCCTCGGTTGCGCCCGAGGTCACGGTGATGTCGGTTTCGGGATCGACGCGGGCGCCGTAGAGATCGAGGGCCTTCGCGGCGATCCTTTCCCTCAAAAGGGCCGCTCCCTGCATGGGGGCGTACTGGTTGTGGCCGGCGCGCATGTGTCTTTCCACCAGCTCCACCAGCCCGTCCGGCACGTCGAAGTCGGGAAAGCCCTGGGAGAGGTTGCAGGCGCCGTGTTCATTGGCCAGCTGGGTCATGGCGGTAAAGATCGTCACGCCGACCTCGGGCAGTTTGGAGCGCAGAGACATGCGAAACCTTTCATTGGGCCCGGCATCATCTTGAGCGCCCGGCCTTGTGCCGCGCAGCATACGCAGAGCAAAGGGGGCCTGTCAAGCGCTTGGTGGCTCAACGCGACGGGGGCGTCACGGTTTGACGGTGCGTGGTCGATGCGCTGGGGTGCGCCTGCGTTTTTTTTAGGGCAAAGGGCGCTTTTTTCGCTGAAAACGATGGGTCGAGGGGTGGGCTGCATGCCCGAAACAACCGATTATTCCGTCACCCCCACCGCCGGCCGGTATCCCGGGTGCCCGGTGGTTGCGGTGGGAGCGGTGGTGTTTAACAACGGGCGGGTGCTGCTGGTTCGTCGCGGACAGCCGCCGTCCGACGACCTGTGGGCCATTCCGGGCGGCAAGGTCCGGCTCGGTGAAAGCCTGCAGGCGGCCGCGGAACGCGAAATCCTGGAGGAAACGGGACTCACTGTCCGCGCCGGCCGACCGGTGCACACCTTCGATGTGATCGAACGCGACGACCGCGGCCGGGTCCGCTTTCACTATCTGATCGTGGACCTGAGGGCGGAGTATGCGGGCGGCACCGTCCGCGCCGGCGACGATGCGCGCGAAGCCCGCTGGATCGGACCCGACGAAATCCGGCGCCTGACGGTCAGCCCCCAGACGATCGACCTCCTGCAGCGCGAATTCGGTTTCGGCGGGGCGCTTGTCAATGGCTCAACGGTTCTTCAGAATACCTGATTCGCGCAGGAAGGCGGCAATATCGCGGCGGAACCGAGCCTCGTTTGGCGGGCAGTCGTTGTGACCGCAGTCGTATGCCAGAAGGGTCGCGCGGCGAGCGGCTTTTTGGAGCGCTTCGCCGTGATGGAAGGGGATGATGTCGTCACTGCGGCCATGAACGATGAGAATCGGGCCGCTGAAATCGCGCACGGCGACCAGGTTGTCGAACGGGTCGCGGACCATGAAGCCGGGAACCAGGTAGCGTGAGGCCATGGCGCGGATGCCGGTGAAGGTCGAGGCCAGGATCAGGGCCGCCGCCGGTCTCTTGGCCGCCAGAGCGCAAATGACGCCGCCGCCGAGGGAACGGCCGTAGAGGACGATCTTCGATGCGTCGACATCGGGCCGGGCCGCCAACGTGTCGTAGGCCGCGATGAAGGCCGCGGTGATGCTTGCCTGAGAAGGCCTGCCCGTGGATCGGCCGTAGCCCGGGTATTCCACCAGCAACACGCCCATGCCAAGGGCGGTGAATGGCACCATTTCGGCGGCGCACAGGTCGATTCGCTCGGCGTTGCCATGGGCGAAGATCAGCGCCGGCATCGGGCCGTTCGCCGCGCCGCCGCCCGGCGGAATATACCAGCTTTCCACGGACGCGCCGGGAATGGCGAGCCGTGTTTTTTCGATCGCAAGGGTGCCGGGAAGCACCGCCGGGGCGTAATCGATTTGGCCGCGCGGAAAAATCATCTGGCGCTGGAACGCAAACACCAGCGCACCGTAAGCCGCATACGCCAGTGCCGCCAGCCCGAGATATTCTATCCACACCGGCACATCGACCACCTTCGCCCCTGATACGGCCTCACCGTTCGGCGACTTGACACCTCGGGCAATATCTCATACTATCGCCGCACGATTATCCGAAGTAAAACAACCTTGTCCCCAAGGAGGCTCTCATGGCGAAAGAAACAGACTACGAATGCAAGAGTTGCGGCCGCAAGGTCACCGTGAAAAACACCGACGCGACGGCTCCCGAATGCTGCCGGCAGCAGATGGCCAAGGCCGAGCCCCTGCCGGTCTGCAGCATAACCGAAACCGCCGAACACTCGCGCATGGAAGACATGGGCGAGCCCTGCGACGACGGGCGGTCCGGAAAAATTTAGGTGAACGGGTCCCGGGTCTCGGTGCATCGGTTACCGATTCATCTTTGACCCGGCGCTTTAAAACGGCCAGAAGTTGTTGTCGTTCCAGATCTTCTCCGTCACCTCCCGCTCGACCGTCGCCAGAAACTCCAGGTGGGTTTTTTCCCAGGCGGCCAACCACTCGTACAGCGCTTTTTCATTGGGGTCCCCGGCCTCCTGCGCCCGCTGCGAATAGAGTGTAATGGCGTTTTTTTCCATGGCCATGGCGGCCGCAATCGCGGCCGACTCGAACCCGGCGGCCGAAATCTGATCCTTTAGGTCCTGCGAGAGTACCGTCGCGGCGATGGCACCCGCACTCTCCGTCCCATACGTGCCGGCCTTGAAGCTTTTCGTTTCCCGATAGATTTTATACTGCTCGGACAATATGCGGATGTGGGTTTTCTCTTCATCGGCCATCTGGCCGAAAAACTGGCGCACGGCCTCTTTATCGGTCTGCTGGGCCACCGTGGTGTAGAAGGCGCGGCCTCTTTTTTCGAGCAGGATGGCACTTTTCAGGATCTTCACCGTTTTGTCTTCACCCATGAGCGTTTTCTCCTTTGACCCGTTATACGAGACGTGTCGGTCGGTGTCGGGCGCCCTTCAGCCGGTCCATCGGGCGTCACGGTTGATTCGGGCGCCGTGCCGATGTGCGAGCGCTATTTTCGTAAGGAACAACATAGGCACGGGCGCCGATATTGCAATGTCGCAAGAAAAGGGAAATGGGTCGAAGATGACTGGTTTTTCGTCTCTTCACCGGGATGGTGCGTGGTCCTGGTTCGCCTCGGCGTCAAAGAGGTTCACCAGCAGCGGTTCGTACCAGGATTGCAGTCCGATGCCTTCGATAAAGCCGTTGTGGCCGCCCCGGCGCTGAATCGACAAGGTGGTGTGGCGGTTGAGGCGCAGCCGCGCGAAGTCTTCAACCGCGATGATGGGATCGTCCGCGGCCGCCAGGACGGTCAGGGGCAGGGAAATCCGCTGCAGCGCATCGCCCAGCAGGGTATAGGTTTTGAAATAATCACGGGTCGATCCGATGTCGCTGTACCAGGCGAGCAGCTCATCGGTCATTCTTCGCACCGAGTTTTCGTCCGACAGCCGGTCGAATTCGTAGAGCCGCGGGAAAAGAGCCTGCTTGCGCTGCAGCGAGCGCCGCCATTTCTTCAGAAAGTAGTACCGGATATAGGGTATGGCATCGATCCTGGCGGTCGCACTCTCCGGATCGAGGACCGGGCAGATGCCCACCACGTGCCGCAGGTTTTCGATCGGTTGGGTGCCGCAGCGCCGGGCAATGCGCAGCGCGAAGTTGCCGCCCAATGAGAAACCGACCAAGAACGCCGGACGGCCGGGCATCACGGCCGCCGCCCGACAAACGGCCTGATGGACTTCCTCGATCGCCGAGGCGTAGAAAAGGCCGGCGTTCAGGTGGTGGCTGCCGCCATGATCCCTGAGGTTGAGCCGCATGACCGCGTAACCGTTTCTGAGCAGGCTGTCGCCGGTGCGCACGCAGTAGGTGGAAAACGCGCTTCCCTCCCAGCCGTGAAGCACGATGACGATGCCTTTGGCCGGATTCTCGGACGGCGGGGTGGAAAACAGGCCCGACAGGCGAACCCCGTTGCCGGCATCGAGGAGCACCGATTGCGCCGAGCGCTCGATGCCGCCGGCGTGCCGCCGGCGGAATTTGCTGCTGGAGAGAATCGTTTGTACGTGCGGGTGGCGAAATAGCGGCGCCGGCGTGAAGGTGGGGATCTGCACCCGATTTTTCAGGGGACGACCAGGGCACACATCAGGTCGAGCGCGCGCTCCAGGCTCAATTTCGACATGTTCAACACCAGGTCGTAATGTACCGGCTGATCGTAATCGGCGCTGTCAAAAAGCCGCATCAGTTTCAAGCGTCTCTTGCCTTTCTTGACGACGGTCTGGCGGGCGTCGTCCGCAGTGAGATCGTAGTGGTCCTGCATGAATTTGATCCGGTCGGCTTCCGCGGCCAGCAGAAGAATGTGCACGACGTTCTTGCGGTCTTTCAGGATGAACTGGGCCCCGCGGCCGAGAATGATGACGTCGTCCCGGTCGGCGATCCTGGGGATGATCTGGTTGAGAAGCCGGGCATACTGCTGCTCGTCCATGATGTTCCTGGGTTTGTCCAGACTTCGCCGGATAAAGCCGCTGGCGGAAGGCGACAGGAGTTTGGGGGCGTCTTCACCTTCGAAGGAGCGGATACTGTCGTTTGACAGTTGGGTGCTTTGTGCCAGTTTTTCGATGATGTCCTCGGTGGCGACGTCATATCCGAGGCGCGCGGCGAGCTGGTCGGCCAGTGTTTTGCCGCCGGCGCCGAATTGACGGGAGATCGTAATGACGGGCATTTGAAGCTCCTTTGGTGATGTGGGCTTTAAGCCTTGGCCGTCACCATAGCGACAATCTACTTACGGGTCAAGTGTATTCAAAAGGCCGTACCGGCGATTTGACTTGCGACGCCGATTCTTTTATAGAAGATGCGGCGGCATGCGCCGGGCTGATCGTTTCAGGGGCCGCGGCCGCCTGGCTGCGACACCGGCAGGACGTTCGATTGCCGCTGCCGGTCCGCACCGTTCGAGGCCGTGCACGTCCAAACAGCATCCGACACCGATGACCAAAATCGTCGACCTCAACACCTATCGCGAGCGTCTTTTTCATGACCGGGCCTTCGGTCCCTGGAAAAGGCGCTTCAACGAGACCTACGACGCCGACAGCCGGTTGACGGATCTATCCGACAAAACCCTGCTGTTCCTGGCCCGGCCCGGAGACGCCGGCACCTTCGCGTTCTACGAGATCGTCATGGGGACGCTCGATTTAGGGAAGGCGGCGGAATTCTACGCGCTCGACAAACAGAATCAACTCAAGGTCGTCGACGCCCATCTCTTTCTGGCGGACCAGGTGCGCTTCGAGCTGATGCGCCGGCTCGGCTGGGTCGTGCGGTTTGCCTGTCAGGACCGCGCACTGGTCGACCTGGTACGGCAGATCGAACGGCTCAAGACCGAGAGCAGGGGAAGTCCGCCGGAACTCTCACCGGCCCATGCCGCCTATGCGACGTTTCGAGGTCTGACGGCCCGCGACCAGGAGGCCTTCGTCCGGCGGCTGCTGACCGAAGCGCTGGAATCGTTTAAAAACCGGGTCGGTTGACGGCGGGCCGCTCCCCGGCCGGATCGAAAAGAGGGTCGGGACAGGTCGCCGCGTCGCTGCCTGCGGTCCGGCTGTTGACCGGACCGACCCTTCTCTTTGGAAATTGTATCGACGCCTCCCAATCGGCAGCCCCGGAACATCTCCGGTAACATTGCCGGGGCGGCCGGCGCCGCCGCCCGCCCGGATTCGTTCAACCACCCTCCGGCGCCATTTTATAACCGTAGCCCTTCCATAGGAATCGCTGTTTAGCTGCGCCCGTCCTTCCGGCAAACCCGGTCTTACGGGACGGGCGCCTGGTTGCTCAATCTCCCCCGTTTGGGCCACGGCAACTAATGCCCGTCCCCTGCACGTGTTCACGTACCATCAGGCACTGTTTTCCCGCGACGTCTTTTTTTCCCCGTTTATCCGTGCAACGGTGACGTATGTCGCCATATAAAACAAAATTGTTGTTAATAATATTAAAAATTACAATTATGTATTTATATGCGCGGGGCCCCGATCGGGTTTCTGCATTTAGAATAACTATTTTTACAGATAGTTACAATCCAAAGCGCCGCCTGCTGACTTTTGGCACATGGCTTGCTCAATAGTCGCGGCAGAGAAAATAACGCTCATTTATTTCAGACCACAGGAGATGCCGCATGAAAAAGATCGAAGCCATTATCAAGCCGTTCAAGCTCGACGACGTGAAAGACGCCCTCAACAAGATCGGCGTCACCGGGATGACCATCACCGAAGTGAAAGGCTTCGGCCGCCAGCGCGGCCACAAGGAGATCTACCGCGGGGCCGAATACCAGGTCGACTTCGTTCCCAAGATCAAAATCGCGATCGTGGTCGCGGCCGAACTGTCGAAAAAGGTCGTCGAGGTGATCAAGGAGACCGCCAGAACCGGCAAGATCGGCGACGGCAAAATTTTCATTTCGTCCCTGGAAGAGGCGGTCAGGATCAGGACCGGTGAATCCGGGGCGGGCGCCATTTAACTTTCAATCACCCTTTTAACGTCGTCATCCATCAGATCGGGAAGGAGGCACTGACCCCCCATGAAAAAAGTCATTTTTACCCTGCTGTTTCTCGTCGTCAATTTCACCCTGGCCTGGGCCGGGGACGAACCGCCCACGATCGAATCCAACCGCACGGCCATCGAGCTGGTGCAGACCCATGCAGATTATGTTTGGACGCTGGTGGCCGCGGCCCTGGTCTTTTTCATGCAGGCCGGCTTCGCCATGGTGGAAACCGGCTTCACGCGGGCCAAGAACGCCGTCAACATCATGATGAAAAACCTGATGGATTTCGCCATCGGCAGTCTGGCATTCTTCGCGATCGGCTTCGGCCTCATGTTCGGTGAGTCGCCCACCGGCTGGTTCGGCACCACAGGCTTTTTCCTCAGTGATTTCAAGGTCGGCGGCGATCCCTGGGTGCTGGCCTTCTGGATGTTCCAGGTGGTGTTCGCCGCCACGGCGGCCACCATCGTCTCGGGCGCCATGGCCGAGCGCACCAAGTTCTCCGGTTACCTGATCTACAGTTTGGTGATCAGCGCCATCGTCTATCCCCTCTTCGGCGGCTGGGCGTGGGGCGGGCTCTTTAACGGCGGCGGATGGCTGGAAAAGCTGGGTTTCATCGATTTCGCCGGCTCCACCGTGGTGCACTCGGTCGGCGGCTGGTCGGCCCTGGCCGGGGCCATCGTTCTCGGCCCCCGCCTGGGCAAGTACACCAAAGACGGCCGCATCAAGCCGATCCTGGGGCACAACATGCCCCTGGCCGCCCTGGGGGTCTTTATCCTGTGGCTGGGGTGGTTCGGCTTCAACCCCGGCTCCACCACGGCCGCCAATAAAGACATCGCCATGATTTTCGTCAACACCAACCTGGCCGCCGCCGCCGGATGCATTCTGGCCATGCTGGCATCCTGGATAAAATTCGGAAAACCCGAAATCGGCATGAGCCTGAACGGCGCCCTGGCCGGACTGGTGGCGATCACCAGCCCGTGCGCCACCGTCACGCCCGGCAGTGCCATCATCATCGGCGCCATCGCCGGCGTGCTGGTCATGACCTCGGTGCTCTTCTTCGACAAGATCCGGGTGGACGACCCGGTCGGCGCCATTTCGGTGCACGGGGTCTGCGGCGCCTGGGGAACCCTTTCGGCCGGTATTTTTGCCATCGACGGCTTTTCGCTGTCGGTTGTCGGGGTCCAGCTGCTGGGTATCGCGGCCTGCTTTCTGTGGGTCTTTCCGACCACATTTCTCATGTTCAAGCTGATCTCAAAAACCATCGGCCTGCGCGTCACTCCCGAGGAAGAGCTTGAAGGCCTGGATTTCGTGGAACACGGCGGCAATGCCTATCCGGATTTCGAGGTGTCCTCTTACGGGGGTATGGTATCCGGCGCGGGTTCCGCCACGGCCATGCTGCAACCGGCTCTGGCCACATCCAAACAGGTGGAGGTGAACTGACCCGGCGCCCTTGCTTGCCGGTGCAGAGACAGGGCGGTTTTTAAAAGAAAAGCAAACGGGTTGGGGCGGGAGCATCGATTTCCGCGGCGATGATACATGAATTCCCCAACAAAAAAAGGGCAGCCGTAACATGAGGCTGCCCTTTGTTATTCAAGAGCCGCAATTTAAGTAATCCACAGGCTCTGACTTCATACCTGTAGGGCACTCCTTAAGGGCTTTCGGCGGCGCGGTAGAACGTCAGCTCCCACAATCCCTGCCGGGGATCGTGCCGGATGATGTACAGATCGCCGTCATCTCCCCGGACCTTGAAGTAACGGTGGTCCGGCGCGAGCCAGCGGTCTATCACGGCCGCCACCGCCACCGCATGGGTTTTAAACCGGATCCGGCGCGGGGTTTCCTCGCCGCGATAACCCGCATGGCAATCGACGTCGATGGGTATCATAACCGTTCTTTTCATTAGGGTCTATCGCCCGTGCGCTCCTTTGTGATCTTGACCCCGGTCGAAGAACGAGTTTCGATGGCGCAAATCAACGCCACGCCGTAAGCTCCCGCGGCACCGATCACGATGGCGGCGATGCCGCTGCTCAGCGCCAGCTGCGCCGCGGCGATCGATGCCAGCACCGATGCACAGCCGTTGGCCGTCCAGGCGCAGGCCCGGGCGTGCGGTGTCGGCAGCAGGAGGCGCATGGCGAGCGGGAAAGGCGATCGCAATGAGTTTCACCGCTCCGGCCTCCGGCTTGGCCGTCCATGGCGATATACTCAATACATCGCCACCCGACGGCTGGTTCTTCTCCGAAAGGTAATACGAGCGTCGCAAATACTCAACTGATTCGTTGATTTATTAATAAATAAACGGTATCTTATAGTCGTATCCGACACCTATCCCAGGAGACGTTTGCCCATGGCCTGGTTCAAGAAATCCAGTGGTGGCGAAGAACCGATCGATCCGGTCGTGCCGCAACCCTCTTCTAAAAAGGGGACGACGTATCTGGGCAAGAATCTATCGGTCAGCGGGTCCATAACCGGGCGCGACAGCGTTCAGATTGCGGGCCGCCACGAGGGCGACATTCACGTGGACGGTCATCTGGACATCCGGGAGCCGGCCGTCGTCCGGGGCAGCCTCAAGGCCGCCACCATTCTGGTCGCCGGGACCGTGGAGGGCGATCTTCTCGCCGCTTCGAAACTGAAGATCGACCGCACGGGCGTCGTTACGGGCACTATTTCCACCTCGGCGGTGGCTTTCCAGGAAGGGGCCGTGTTCAACGGTGACATCAAGATGCGCGATTGAGTCGAGCGCTTGAGGAGCAGCAGACCATGGAAATCGTCACCTCCGGAGCGTCCATGTCGCTGGTGAGCGAGAACATCAGCATCGAGGGCGAACTGATCGGAGAGGAGAACATCCTGATCAACGGACGCGTCACCGGTGCGATCAGGCTGAAAGGGGATGTCGTCGTCGGTCAATCCGGCGTCGTTGAGGCCGATGTCGAAGCCGACACGGTCGTTATCCAGGGCACGGTCAAAGGCAATGTGACCGCCCGAAATCATCTCGAGATCCAGGCCACCGGCAAAATGATCGGCGACATCACGGCGCGGTCGATCGACATCAAGGAAGGCTCCGCTTTCGAAGGCCGTTCGCGCATGATCAAATCCGGCCGGGACGAGCCGGCATCCGAAGTTTTGCCCCCTCCCTTGGCACCGCCCGCCACAACACCGGATAGCCGGTGACCTCCGACCGAAGGGTCGATTTATCAAAGTACCCGTTGGTGGACACCGTCAGCCCGCCCGTTGTGAAATCTTTAGCACCAGGACCGGCCCCGGGCGTTATAACGGCCCGAAAATACGGCGGGGAGCCGGTGTGCACCGGAACCGTGCCTGTGCGGCAACTGTCGAGATCGGGAACTCGATGTCGCCGGCCGGCATTAATGCGGTCTTCGAAAGTCCGCCGGGCGGCTTTGCCGGGCCTGATGCCCGCACCTGATTTGGTCGGGAATTCTGCCGGTGCTCAATCTTGAACCAGGGGCCGATGCGCCCGGGGAAGGAAGGCCACCTGAAACGACGGACGACACTTTTTTTTGTGATCGGAATCCTGCTGACGCCGGCGCCCGTCTTTTTTGCCGCGACGACGGTGTCATTCGGAACGCTGGAGCGCCCGGCCCTGACAATTCGTTACGAGGAACCGCTCGGGAAAGCCGCCGAGGATCTGGCTGCCGTTTTCCCGGCCGTTTCGGCCGAACTCGTGGATCTCTTCGGCTGGCACTTGGCCGAGCGGCCGCTGGTGATGCTGATTCAAACCGCGCAACTCTTCCGGCAACGGGCGGGCCACCCGCTGATCAGCGCCTATGCGGTTCCATCCGAGAACCTGATCGTGCTCGATTATGGAAGACTGGGCGGCCGGCCGGTGCAGTTGAGAAGCGTCTTGAAGCATGAACTGGTGCACCTTTTCCTGCACGCCGGCAAGCAGGCCGACGCGCTGCCCAGATGGCTGGAGGAGGGCGTGGCCCAGTGGGCCAGCGAGGGGGTGGCCGAGCTGCTCGACCAACCGCCGCCGACGGTGTTCGAGGATGCCGTCGTCGCCGGCGGCCTCATGCCCTTGAGCGACCTGCGCCACCGCTTTCCGACCGACGACCGCCGGCTGATGCTGGCCTATGAAGAAAGCCGCCGGGCCGTGGACTATATCGTCGAGGCCAACGGCCGGAGCACCCTGATCGAATTCCTGGCCGAAGTCCGGCGCGGCAGCGATGTGGAGGCCGCCTTTTACCGCGGATTCGGAGCCTTTCCCTGGGAAATCGAGAAACAGTGGCTCGACCGGCAGAGCCGCACCACGGCCTGGCCGGTGGTCCTGGCCGGTCATATCTACCAATTTCTGTTTTTGCTGGGGGCTTTGCTGACGGTGGCCGGTTTCGTGCGATTTCTCCGGAGAAAGCGTGATTACACCGAATAAATTTGTGACCAAACCGCGGCTCGATGCCGCGGTTTGGTTACAAATTTATTAATTTTTTTTGCTTTACCTTGTGGGGGCTTTTTCGGTATGCAGGGGGCACGTCTCGAAATCATGGAACGGGGGATACCGCGAATCGGTTGACGGTGATGAAATATTTCTACATTCTCCTGACGCTGCTGTATATCTTTTTCCCCTATGACCTGCTGCCCGACTTTTTAGGGGGCTGGGGTCGGATAGACGACCTGGTGGTCCTGGGGTTTCTGTTGCGGTTTCTCTTCACGCAGCGCAAAAGGCCGCAGAGCGCCGGACAAGCCCGGTCAGGGCCGGGGCCGGCGTCCGAAAAGCCGGCGGCAGGAGAGAGGCAAAATCCGGCGGGCGACCGGTTTGACAGCGACGACCCTTACTCGGTCCTGGGCGTCGACCGCGCGGCTTCTGAGGAAGACGTCAGGAAGGCGTACCGCGAACTGGTCAACAAATATCATCCCGACAAGGTCGAGTATCTCGGAGAGGAGTTCAAAGCGTTGGCCGAGAAAAGGTTCAAACAGATTCAGCACGCCTATCAGAGCATCCCGAAAACCCGCCGGTGAACAGAGGCCGCCGTGACTGCCCGATTTGCCGTCGAAGCGACCCTCGGGAAGCTGGCCAGGTGGCTGCGCCTGATGGGGTTTGACGCCTGCATCGAATCCGGCGCCAGTGCCGCGTCGGTGGCGCCGGAGCTTCCGGAGCGCGTCGTGCTCACCCGCACGCGGCGACGGTGCCGGAACCTGCGGGACCGGCCGTTTCTGTTCATCCGCGCCAACGACCCCCGCGACCAGCTGCGGGAGGTCATCGGCGGCCTCGATCTTGGCCGGCGAGACCTGCGGCCCTTTTCACGCTGCCTTCTCTGCAACACCCCCACCGCGGCGGTCGACAAGGAGACGGTGCGCCACCGCGTGCCGGACTATGTCTGGGAAAACCAGGGGCGGTTCAGCCGCTGTCCCCGCTGCCGCAAGGTTTACTGGCCCGGCAGCCATACCCGGCGCAGCCTGGCCTTTATCGATTCTCTGTTCGAAACCACCAGGCCGCTTAGACCGATCCATGGACCCGAATCGTAAGGTGATTGCCCTCGCCGGGCGCCTGAGGGCCTGCCGCAACGTGACGACCCTCGGGGTGAAGACCAATTTTGCGGATTACAGCCCATCCGAACAGGCGCTGATTTGCCGGGCGCCGAAGATATACTATCCGACCCCGTTTTATGCGGAGCTGTTCGACACCATCGGCAAAAAAACGTTTCCCAGTTATCACACGTACAAGTGCGTGCAGGACAAGATCAAACAGTCGGCCCTTTTCGCTTTGACAGGCATTCCGCAGCCCCGCACGCGGGTCTTTTACGGCCGGCGCCAGAAGTCGACGGTCGGCGACTATTTCAAATTTCCGTTCGTCGCCAAGATTCCGCGCGGCTCGGCGCTGGGCCACGGCGTTTTTCTGATCCGCGCCGCAGAAGACCTGCGGCGCTTCCTGGCGCGGCCGCACCCGGCCCTGATCCAGGAGTACATCCCGCTGAAGCGTGACATCCGGGTGGTCGTCATCGGACCGCGGATCGCGCACGCGTACTGGCGCATCAACCCGGCGCGGGATTTTCGCAGCAATGTGGCGCTGGGCGGCCGGATAGGCCTCGAGCCCGTGCCGGCCGCCGCCCGCGCCCTGGCGCTGCGCACGGCGCAGAGCTGCGGGTGGGATGACGTGGGGCTCGACCTCTGCGAGTCGAAGGGAGAATTTCTGGTGCTCGAGGCCAACATGAACTACGGCCGGCAGGGCTTCAGGGCCGCCGGGATCGATTACATCGACCTGATGGAGCGTTTGATAGAAAATGGCGATATATGACGAGCACCGGATCGATCCGGTGCTGAAACAAATAGCGGAGCGGATAACCCGGATCGAAAAAGAAAACCTCTCGCCGACGGCGACCCTCAATGCCGCCGGCCGCCGCCGCCGCAGGGAGGTCCTGGTCGAAGAAGGCTACCGGCAGTCGTTTGCGGTGGACACGGATCGCATCCTGCATTCCCTGGCCTACACGCGCTACATCGACAAAACCCAGGTTTTCTACCTGATCGAAAACGATCACATCACGCACCGCGTGCTGCACGTTCAACTGGTGTCCAAGATCGCCCGCACGATCGGACGGTTCCTGGGTCTCAACGAGGATCTCATCGAAGCCATTGCACTCGGCCACGATATCGGGCATATTCCCTTCGGCCATGACGGCGAGCGCATCCTGTCGCGCATCTGCCGCGACAACGGCATCGGGTTTTTCCACCACAACGTTCAGAGCGTGCAGTTCCTCGACCGGGTCGAGCGCAAGGGCAAGGGCTGGAACCTGTGCCTGCAGACGCTCGACGGTATCTTGACCCACGACGGTGAAGTCCACAACCGGCGGCTGACGCCGCGGCTCGGCAAGACCTTCGAGGATCTCGAAACCCAGATGACCGCCGCCAAGGCCGACCCGAACCCGGAGCTGACCCCGATGACCATGGAAGGATGCGTGGTCCGGATGACCGATACCATCAGTTACATCGGCCGCGACATCGAGGACGCGATTCGCCTGGGCGTGATTCGCCGCTCCGAGATACCCGCGCCGTGCACCCGGCTGCTGGGCGACACCAACGGCACCATCGTTTTCAACCTGGTGTCCGACGTCATCAAGAACAGTTACCGCACGCCCCATGTAGCGTTCAGCGCCGAGATATCGGAGGCGCTGAAGGCGCTGAAGGCCTTCAACCTGGAGCGCATCTACATGAACCCGGGAATCAAGACCCACACAGACACGATCCGGCATCTATTCGAGATGCTGTTCGAAAAATACCTGACCGACCTCGAGACGCACAACACCTCCTCGACGATTTTCAGCCGGTTCCTGAAGGATATGTCCGCGCCGTACCTGGCCGCACATAACGCGCGGGAAATCGTGCGGGATTTCATCGCCGGCATGACCGACCAGTACTTCCTGCGGCTGTGCCCGGAGGACATGCGCCCCAGGCCGTTGGTGCGCTGAGGGGCTGACTCAAATGGCGACCGTGCCGGGGCAGAGCCGCTTTTACCGCCGCGGGGTCGGGCCGGCCGGTTTGACCGGCTTCAGGGTGGTGGTGCAGGAAACCGATCTCCTGGTCTACGCCGACCGGGACCTGACGGAGGCAACCCGGGAACTCGTCCTGCAGCACCGCGGGTTCATCGAGGCCTTTATCGCGCAGCGGCCGGTTTTCGGCGAATCGCTGACCCCGGTGCGGCTCGCGCAACCCGCGCCGCTGATTGTGCGGGAAATGGCCCGGGCCGCCGCCGCGGCGGGGGTGGGCCCGATGGCGACGGTGGCCGGCGCCATCGCCGAGCGGGTCGGGCTGGCGTTGCTGGCGCACACGCGGCAGGTGATCGTTGAAAACGGCGGCGATGTTTTTGTCAGAACGCGGCGGCCGGTGACCATGGGAATTTACGCCGGCTCGTCCCCGTTGAGCGGGCGCATGGGCCTTCGCGTCGGCGGGCAAGACACGCCGGTCGGGGTCTGCACGTCGTCGGGCACCCTCGGCCATTCCCTCAGCCTGGGCACCGCCGATGCCGTGTGCGTCCTTTCGGCCAGCTGCAGCCTGGCGGATGCGGCCGCAACCGCCATCGGAAACCGCGTCAGGTCTCCGGCCGACATCCCGGCGGCCATCGCCTGCGCCCGCAGGATCGGCGGCCTCGATGGCGTTGTCGTCGTCATCGGCGACCGGATCGGCTGCTGGGGCGCGGTGGAACTGGTGCCCCTGAAGGCAAAAAAAGGTTGAGTTTTATCGGTAAAACGCATAATCTCTTTGATTAACACAAATTTAGCGGATGGAGATTGGAAATGAAAAAGGTTAGATTGCTGATCTGGATACTCATCGTGGCGCTCGTAGCGGTTGTGATCTATCAGAACAGGGCTTTTTTTCTGGCCACCAAACAAAGCCTGGCGGTCGACCTGCCCTATACCCATTACCAGTCTCGTGAAGTGGAGCTTGTCATCATTTTCGGCATCTTTTTCGCCGCCGGCCTGCTGGTGGGACTTTACTTCATGGTCGCCCGCGGCCTGAAAAGAAACAAGATCATCAAATCCCTCAAAGCACAGGTGAAGGAGCAGACCGAAAAGACGGTCGTGCTGGAAGAGGAGCTGCGCGCCCTGCGTGGCGATCCGATGCTGCCGGACTCGCCCGCGGCCACCGACCCGGCCCTGCCGGCGGCCGGCTCCCAGCCGGGCGATCCGCCGCCATCCGAGGCAAAGCCGGCATAACCGCCCGTGCCCGCGCTGCCTGCCGCCGCCTGGCTCGGGCGAATTTGAGGGCCGGCGGCAGGGGCCGTCCGGCGCCGGACTTCAAGCGGCCCTTTTAAACCGGCAGCCAGGTGCACCGGCGCCCACCGGGCGGCCGATCGGCCGGGCCGCTGTCGGTTTTCCGCCGTTCGAGAAGTTCATCAGCTCATGAGCCCACCCAAAACCACTCCCATGATAAGCCAGTACCTGTCGATCAAGGGACAGTATCCGGAGGCGGTTCTCTTCTACCGCATGGGCGATTTCTACGAGATGTTTTTCGAGGACGCCGAACGCGCCGCCGGTATTCTCGACATCACCCTGACCTCGCGCAACAAGAATGTCGACAAACCGATCCCGATGTGCGGGGTGCCGCACAAGGCGGCCCAGGGCTATATCGCCCGTCTGCTCGAAGCCGGACTCAAGGTCGCCGTCTGCGATCAAGTCGAGGACCCGGCCACCGCCAAGGGGCTGGTGAAGCGCGAGGTCGTGCGCGTGATCACCCCGGGCATGATCGTCGAAAACGAATTCCTGGAAGAAAAGACCAACAATTTCATCCTGGCGGTGGCCGGAGATGCGGCGGTGTACGGACTCGCGAGCCTGGATCTGTCCACCGGGACTTTCCGCGTCACCGAAACCGGCCTCTTGGAAAAGCTGATCAACGAGAGCCTGCGCATTGCCCCCAGCGAAATCATTCTGCCCGAATCCCTGCGGGGCGACGACTCGGTTTCATCTTTCGTCGAAACGATGGGCGAGCGCCTGATCTCATTTGTGCCCGATGGCACATTCGATCGGCGCCGGTCGCGCGAACGCCTGCTGCAGCAGTTCGAAACCCTCTCGCTCGAAGGGTTCGGCTGTGAAAACCTCGCCACCGGGGTCCAGGCCGCCGGGGCGCTTCTGGCCTACGTCCAGGAAACCCAGAAACAACGGGTGCGCCATGTCACCCGGATCGAAACCTATGCGCTCGACCGGTTTCTGTGGATCGACGATCTGAGCTGCCGTAACCTCGAACTGCTGGCCAACATCCGCACCGGGTCGCGCCAGGGGACCCTGCTGGGCGTCCTGGATCGCAGCGTGACCGCCATGGGCGGCCGGCTGTTGAAGAACTGGCTGCGCTATCCGTCGATGGATGCCGGCGTCATCGACGCGCGGCTGGCGGCGGTCGCAGAGGCCAAGCAGAACCAGGGCGTGCGCAGGAGCCTGCGGGAAACGCTCAAATCGGTCGCCGACCTCGAACGCCTCGGCGGCAAGATCACCATGGGGCACTGCAACGCCAGAGACCTGCTGGCGCTGCAGGCATCCCTGCAGGCCCTGCCGGACGTCGCGGCCCAGACCGCGCGCCTCGACGCGGCTCTTTTTGCCTCGACCCTGAACTTGACGCCGCTCGAAGAGCTGGCCGGAGGCATCGCGGCCGCCATTCGCGCCGACGCGCCGCCGGGCATAACCGAAGGCGGCATGATCAACACCGGCTACAACGCCGATCTGGATGAGCTGGTGCGCATCAGCCGCGACGGCAAGGGCTGGCTGGCGCGGCTCGAGGCCCAGGAAAAAGAGGCCACCGGCATCACCGCCCTCAAAGTCCGGTACAACCGGGTCTTCGGCTACTACCTCGAGGTGCCCAAATCGCGCGCGGCGAGCGTGCCGCCCCATTACGTTCGCAAGCAAACCCTGGTCAACGCCGAGCGCTACATCACCGATGCGCTCAAAGACTTTGAAACCAAAGTCCTGAATGCCGAGGAACAGCGGGCCGCGCTGGAATACGACATCTTCCAGCAGCTGCGGGCGCAGGTCATCGAGTGCAACCGGGAGATCCAGGAGGCCGCGCGCTTCATCGCCCGCATCGACTGCCTGCTATGCCTGGCCGAAGTCGCCGACCAGAACGGGTACCGCCGTCCGGAGATCAACACCCAAGACATCATCGACATCGAGGACGGGCGCCATCCGGTCATCGAGAAGATGATCACCGCCGAGCGCTTCGTTCCCAATTCGATCCGGCTCGACAACACCCGCAACCAGGTCCTGGTCATCACCGGACCCAACATGGCCGGCAAATCGACGGTTCTGCGCCAGGTGGCCCTGCTGGTCCTGATGGCCCACATGGGCAGTTTCGTGCCCGCCCGCAAAGCCTCGATCGCCCTGACCGACCGCATTTTCACGCGCGTGGGCGCCCTGGACAACCTGTCGCAGGGCCAGAGCACCTTTCTGGTGGAGATGCAGGAAACGGCAAACATCCTGAACAGCGCCACCGGCCGCAGCCTGGTGATCTTGGATGAAATCGGGCGCGGCACCAGCACCTTCGACGGCCTGAGCATCGCCTGGGCGGTGGCCGAGTACCTGCACGATCTTTCGGGCACGGGCGTCAAGACCCTTTTCGCCACCCATTATCACGAGTTGACCGACCTGGCCCGGACCCACCGCCGGGTGAAGAATTTCAACATCGCGGTCAAGGAGTGGAACGACGACATCATCTTTCTGCGCAAGCTGGTCGACGGCGGAACCAACCGCAGCTATGGGATCCAGGTCGCCCGGCTGGCCGGCATTCCGCGCACGGTCGTCATAAGGGCCAAGAAAATTCTGGCCGCCATCGAAAGCGGCGGCCGTCCGCTGGATCCTCCGCCGGAAGCCGGCATCGATACCGATCCAGCCGGAGCCGGCAAGGGGCCGCGGCAGCTGAGCCTGTTCGGCACGCCGGAAAGCGCCGTGCTGTCCGAGTTGAAGGGCATCGACATCACGCGGCTGACGCCCCTGGAAGCCTTGAACCATCTGGACAGGCTCTGCGAACTCGCCAAGGGCGGATCGGGATAGCCGATGACCAATAGAATACGTCACCTGCCGCTGGTGGCCATAGCAGTTCTGCTGCTCGGATGGTGCGCGTCCGCGGCTGCCGCCGATGCCGCCCGGGACGCCTATGTGCAGGGCGAGGCCTGTTACAAAAAGCTGCGCACGTCACCCGCGGCCCAAAAATACCGCGACGCCTGGATGACGTGCATCGATCGGTTCGAGGCCGTCGCCGCCGGTGCGCCGGACGGACCCTGGGCGGCCGCCGGACTGTACATGTCCGGCAAGCTGTATGCCGACCTCTACCGGCATTCCGGACGCGGCGCCGATCTCGCGCAGGCCCGCGATCATTTCGAAAAGATCCAGGCCCGTTTTCCCCAAAGCCGCTATGCCGGGCGGGCCAAAAAGGAGATTGCCGCCTCCGGGGGCCGCATCGCCGCCGATTTACCGACGGCTGCGGCGCCCGCCGAAGACGACCGGCTGTATCGAGAGGCCGAGTCGTGTTATGCCGACCTGCGCCATTCGCCTCAAAAGCAGAAGTTCAGAAACAGCTGGACCGCCTGCATCGACAAGTACGCGGCCGCTTACCGGCAATCGCCGGCCGGCTCGCAGGCGGCCGATGGGCTTTACATGACCGGCATCCTCTACGGGGACCTCTACCGCTGGTCCCTGAACGACACTGACCGCCGGCAGGCGCTGGACCGGCTCCAGCAGGTCGTGACCCACTATCCGCAGAGCGCGGTCAGCGCCAAGGCGCAGGCAGCCCTGCGGGAAATCAGCCGCACTGCCGAGGCCGGCGATGCCGCGCCCGAAGAAGAGCCCGGCCGGCCCGAAAACGCGGCGCCGGCCCCCGCCGCCGGCCCGGCGCTCGTCACCGGCCTGCGCTTCTGGTCCAATCCCGACTACACCCGCCTGGTCATCGACACCGATCGGGAGACCGATTTCGACTACAACCTGCTCAAAAAAGACCCCTCCAATCACAAGCCCCAGCGGCTTTACGTGGACCTGCAGAACTGCCGCATGGCCCGCGATCTCGACAAGATCATCAGCATCGACGACGATCTGCTCAACCATGCGCGCGCGGGTCAGTACTCGCCCGACACGGTGCGGGTGGTGGTCGACATCAAGTCGCTCGAAAGCTACGAGGTGTTTTCGCTCAAGGAGCCCTTCAGGATCGTCATGGATCTAAAGGGCAGCGGGGCCGAACCGGTTTCTCCGCCGCCGCTGCCGGTCAACCGCACGGTTGCGAAAAGGGACCCCAAGGTCTCCACGGGCGACATTGCCCGGCAGCTGGCGCTCGGGGTGCGCCGGATCGTCATCGACCCGGGGCACGGCGGCAAGGACTACGGTGCGCCGGGCCATCTCAAGGGCGTGCATGAAAAACACATCGTTCTGCAGATTGCCAGACGGCTGGCCGATCGCATTAAAAAGGACCTGCACTGTGAGGTGCTGCTGACCCGCAGCACCGATCACTACCTGACCCTGGAGGAGCGCACCGCCTTTGCCAACACCAAGAATGCGGACCTGTTCGTCTCGATTCACACCAACGCCAGCCGCAACAACCGGGCCTACGGCATCTCGACCTACTTTCTCAACCTGGCCGACGACGACGAGGCCAAGCGCGTGGCCGCCATGGAAAATGCCACGTCGACCAACAACATCAGCGATCTGGAAAAGATCCTCTTCTCGCTGATGCACTATTCCAAGATCAACGAATCGAGCCGGCTGGCCGCCACCGTTCAGGACTCCCTGACCGCGCACCTCGACCGCAAGGGATACTCGCGGATCAAGAGCAAGGGAGTCAAACAGGCGCCGTTCTACGTGCTGCTGGGGGCCCGGATGCCCTCGATCCTGGTCGAGACCTCTTTTATCAGCAACCCGCGCGAGTGCAAACGCCTGCTGGACCCGAAATACCAGGAGCGCCTGTGCGAGGGAATCGTTGCCGGTCTGAAGAAATACATCATGGACACCAATCCAACCGCTTTCATGAAGGAGGGGCCGGCGGACGGGTCCAAAAGCTAGTTTCCGCCCAGAAATGGCCCTTTTCCACAATTTCGGCGTCAATCGGCAGAATTACTTGTGCGGCATACCCATGTATGCCTCCGCGCAATTTTGCCGATTTCCTTGAACTTGCGGAAAATTGCACATTTCTGGATCGGAAACTGACCCGTGCTCTCACTTTTACCACGGCTGGACGCGCGTCAGTTTCCGCCCAGAAATGGCCCTTTTCCACAATTTCGGCGTCAATCGGCAGAATTACTTGTGCGGCATACCCATGTATGCCTCCGCGCAATTTTGCCGATTTCCTTGAACTTGCGGAAAATTGCACATTTCTGGATCGGAAACTGACCCGTGCTCTCACTTGGGGAAAATTGCACATTTCTGGATCGGAAACCGACCCGTGCTTTCAATTTTACCGCGGATGGGCACGCGTCGGTATCCACCCGGACATGCCCCTTTCACGCAATCTGCCGCCGAACCTGGGATCGGGCGACGGCAGAAAGGTCTTGTTGCCGCCAAGCCATATGAAATGTGACGCGACAGCGCGATGAGCAAGGCCCCCCATCGGCCGCAGGCCGGCCCGCCTTTCAACCCCTTTTTCGCGCTGGTGACCGGCGTGCTGGCCGTTTCGACCGGCGCTATTTTCGTGCGCCTGGCGGCCGAAGCGCCGCCCCTGGTCATTGCCGCCTACCGGGTCGGTCTGGCCAGTGCCCTGATCCTGCCCTTGGCCTGGTTCAAAGCGCGCGACGAACTCCTTGCGCTGTCGCGGCGCGACCTGGCTCTGGCCGGCCTCTCCGGTTTTTTCCTGGCTCTGCATTTCGCCACCTGGATTTCCTCGCTCAGTTTCACGTCGGTCGCCAACAGCGTCGTGCTGGTCAACACCAACCCGCTGTGGGTCGGCCTGCTCACCCCGCTGGTGACCGGCGAGCGGATCCGGCCGGCCGTGGCCGTCGGCATTCTCCTCAGTGTCGCCGGCGGCGCCATCATCGGCTTCGGCGATTTTGCCACCGGCGGAAACGCCCTCCTGGGCGACCTGCTGGCCCTTGGCGGCGGTGTCTGCGCCGCCGTTTACCTGCTCCTGGGCCGCAACCTGCGCCGCCGGCTCTCGCTGCTGGCCTACATTTGCGTGTGCTACACCAGTGCGGCCGCGATCCTGTGGCTGCTTGTTCTGGCCCTCGGCCTGCCCGCGACCGGGTTTTCCGGTTCCACCTGCCTCAGCCTCTGGGCCATGGCCCTGATCACCCAATTGATCGGACACTCGAGTTACAACTGGGCCCTGAAGTGGTTCAGCACCGGCTTTATCGCCGTCAGCCTCCTTGGAGAGCCGGTCGGCAGCACCCTGATGGCCTACTTCCTGTTCGACGAGGGGCTGACCGCCGCCAAGGTCATCGGCGGGGCCCTCATCCTGACGGCCATTATCTGGTCGGCGGCCGGTGAAGACAAGAAACGCCCGCCGCCGCCCCGATGACGCAACCGGTTTTGGGTTTGACAAAACCACCCCGATTCATTAGTCATATGCCGACGACCGACACCGGCAGCCAAGCCTTTTTCTATAGGCTTCAAGATTAAGGTTTTGGCAAGACCCGAGGCAGGAGGCCGTATAAGTCATACGCCGACGACCGACACCGGCAGCCAAGCCTTTTTCTATAGGCTTCAAGATTAAGGTTTTGGCAAGACCCGAGGCAGGAGGCCGTATAAGTCATACGCCGACGACCGACACCGGCAGCCAAAACCTTAATCTTGGGTAACCTGGCAATGGTTGCCTGTTGAGAGGGAAAGCGTGCCGATGCGCACCAGGCCCTCCCGAGTAAGGCTTAGTCAGCCGCTCGGTAGTGTAACTGTCCGGCCGTGAAAACGGCCATGGACAAATAAGCGAGAGCAGCGAGGTGAAGGGTGTAGCCCTGAATCTGACACATAGCCCCGAGAAAAGGTAATTTTGGGAACGTGCCGATCCCCTCAAGGTAGGCGCAGGCCATGCGGCGAGCGCGTTAAAGACGAGTGCAAAGCCGACACCCCGGGGTCTAAGACAGCATCGAGCTGCCCAACGACAGGCAAGTAACCAGGCGAGCGACGAACAAGGTGCTCTTGGGGAATCAGCCGCACCGGCAAGTACCCGAGTACCGCGGCCAATGTAAAAAGAGGCCGCGGGATGGCCGCGTCGCAAGTGATGGGGACCGGAGAGCCGCAATGGCCTAGCGATGAAGCGCGTAATGACCGCTGAGCGAAGGTCCCCACGGTGCATCGACCGTGAAAGGAGCAACACTGACACTATGCAAGGAGTGGATTTGCAGTGGCAACGGATCTGACACGGATAGGTGAAAAGGCGCGCAAGGAGCCGGATCTGGTGTTTACCAGTCTGTATCACCACATCTGCGATGTGGACAACTTGCGGGCCTGCTACGACACACTGGACGCCGGCAAGGCGACCGGAGTGGATGGGGTAACCAAGCAGGAGTACGGGAAAAACCTCGAAGAGAACCTTGGGCAACTCTCGGAGAGCCTGAAGCGGATGGGATACAAGCCGGGGCCGAAACGGCGCAGCTATGTCCCGAAGCCGGGCAGTGACAAGGGCCGGCCGCTTGGCATCAGCGATTTTGAGGATAAGATTGTTGAGCTGGCGGTCAAACGCACCCTTGAGCCGATCTACGAGGCCGTATTTGAGGACAGCAGCTATGGATACCGTCCGGGCCGCAGCCAGCACGACTGCCTGGAGGCTCTCGGACGCACGATCCAGCAGAAGCGGATCAGCCACGTGGTGGAGGCCGATGTCAGGAGTTTTTTCGACCGGGTCAACCACGAGTGGATGATCAAGTTTCTGCGGCACCGCATCGCAGATGAGCGGGTCATCAGACTGATCATCCGGATGCTTAAAAGCGGTATCATGGAAGAGGGCCTGGTGCGGGCCACGGAAAAAGGCACGCCCCAGGGGTCCATTGTATCGCCGCTGCTCTCGAACATCTACCTTCATTACGTGCTGGACCTGTGGTTCGGCAAACGGGTGAGCAGGCAGTGTCGCGGTGAGGCGCATTATTTTCGGTTCGCCGATGACTTTCTGGCCTGCTTTGAGCACAAGAGCGAGGCAGAGGATTTTTACCGGCGCCTGAAGGACCGGCTGGAAGGCTTTGGTCTGGAGCTGGCGCAGGAGAAAACGCGCTGCATCGAGTTTGGCCGCTATGCACGAGAAAATGCATACAAGCGCGGCGAGAAGCCACAGGAGTTTACCTTTCTGGGTTTTACGCATTATTGCGGCAAGACCAAGCGGGGATACTTCAAGGTCAAGCGCCGCACCAGTCGCAAGAAGCTGGGCATAAGTCTGCGCAACTTCAGCGATTGGGCGAAAAAGGCCCGACGGGTGCTCAGAAAAGGGCAGATGCTCCGGCAGGCCAGAGCCCGGGTGATCGGGTATCTGAACTATTACGCCATAACGGATAACGCAGAAAGGTGCAGCTATTATGTCTATCGCGTCAAACATATCTTGTTTAAATGGCTCAACCGCAAGAGCCAGCGCAAGGCATACACCTGGGAGAGCTTCACCCGGGCATTGATCTGGGTGAAGTGGCCTCGCCTGCGAATCCGCAAAGACCTGAACCCGTGTCGTAGGGCGGAGGCGCACTGAATGATGGACCGAGGAGCCGGATGTATGGGAAAGCCGCTTGTCCGGTTCTGTGAGGGACAGGAGTTCAACTGTGATATGGACAAAATATTGTGGCACCGCCGCGAAAGCAGGCGGCAACAGAGAAAACAAATATTGCCCTGCAGTCACAGAAGTCTCCTGTCTACTCGAAAAGCCTATAAGGAGTAAAGAGGCATATGGCATACCAATACATTCTTCTGACAATCGCCGAGGGCCTGGCGACCATCACCTTCAACCGGCCCAAAGCCTTGAACGCGCTGAGCAGCGAGCTGCTGCGGGAATTCGACCAGGCCCTCGATGCGGTTTCCGGCGACGAATCCGTGCGGACAGTTATCCTGACCGGCGCCGGTGACAAGGCTTTTGTCGCCGGCGCCGACATCACCGAGCTGTCCACGCTCGATGCCTTGCAGGCCAAGGGGTTTTCACAGGCCGGCCACGACGTCATCAACCGGCTGCAGCTCCTGCCGATTCCGGTGATTGCCGCCGTCAACGGCTACGCGCTCGGCGGCGGCAGCGAAATCGCGCTGGCCTGCGATGTCATTTATGCCGCCGCAACGGCGATGTTCGGCCTGCCCGAGATCACGCTCGGGCTGATACCCGGCTTCGGCGGCACCCAGCGCCTGCCGCGCCTGGTCGGCAGGAACCGGGCCAAGGAGATGATTTTCACCGGCCGCATGATCACCGCGGCCGAAGCGCAGCAGATCGGGCTGGTCAACAAGGTGTGCGCCGCCGAAGCGTTGATGGAAGAAGTGCTCAAGACCGCCCGCACCATGGCCGCCAAAGGCCGGGTGGCCCTGAGGGCCGCCAAACAAGCGATCAACTGCGGAATCGAGACGGACCTGGCCACCGGGTGCAATTTTGAAATCGACGCCTTCGCCCTGTGCATGGCCAGCGCGGATGCCGCCGAGGGCACCCGCGCTTTTCTGGAAAAAAGAAAGCCCGTTTTCAAATGAGCGGCGGCAGAAAACAGCTCCAGCTGGCCTGGGGGATTGCCCTGGTGCTGGCGGGCCTCGGAGTGCTCTATCGCATTCCGCAGGTGATGCCGAAAATCACCCGTATCGAGCAGTTCGCCGCCGCCGCCGGCTTTATCTATTTCTGCTTCTATCTCATGGCGCTGATCCTGATCGTCGGCGGCGGCCGCAAGATTATGGCCTACTTCGACAAGTCCGACCGCGACAAACCGGCCCGGTGAGGCCCGCCAAGGACCTGCTTCGGCCGAAACGAGTCGCTACCCCCCTGCCCAGGCCGGCATGCGACCGGTCACCCGCAACGAAGAAGGATAGATCATGACCTCCGGAAAAGGGACGATTGCACTGATGGGCTCCGGCGAACTCGGCGCCGCGATGGTCGAGGTTCACACGGAGCTGTTGGCGCGCTTCGGACCCGCACCGCGCGCGGTCTTTCTCGACACGCCGGCCGGTTTTCAGCCCGATGTCGAGCGGATTTCACACCGGGCGGCGGAATATTTCCTTCGGCGCGTCCGGCAGCCCCTGCGGGTTGCCTCCCTCAAGTCCAGCCGGGCACCGCTGCCCATGGGTGTCGAAAAGGTTTTTCAGCGGCTGCGCGACGCCGATTACATCCTGATCGGCCCCGGCAGCCCGACCTATGGCGTGCGGCACCTGCGGGACACGCCGGTTCCGCAGATCCTGGTGGAAAAAGTGCAGGAGGGCGGCTGTCTGGTGGCCGGCGGCACGGCCGCACCCATCCTGGGGCGCATGACGCTGCCGGTTCAGGAAATCTACACGGTCGGCCACGATCTGCACTGGATAGACGGGCTGGACATTTTCGCCCCCTTCGGGTTCGACCTGGCGGTGGTGCCGCACTGGAACAACGCCGACGAGGCGTCGCACGACACCCGTTTTTGTTTCATGGGCAAACCGCGCTTCGAAAAACTGGCGGCGCTGCTGCCCAAAGACGTTTCGATCCTCGGCATCGAGGAGCACACCGCCTGCATCATCGACCTCGAAGCGCGGCAAGTCCGCATCGCCGGCGGCGGCCGGGCCGTGCTGCTGTGCCGCACGGGCAAGAAAGTTTTCGAGAAAGGGAAGCGTTTTCCGATCGAAATCCTACAGGGACGAGCCGCTGCACCGCACCGGTCCGCGCCGCGCCCGCCGGTGGAGGAGGCGGCGCCGCGGGCCGCCGAAACCCGGCCGCTCCTTTTCTGGGAGAGGGTTCAGAAATGGCGCGCCGCCTTCATGGATGGGCTCGGGCGGCGCGATCCGAAAACGCTGGTCACCGCGTTGCTGGAACTGGACCGCACCATCTGGCAGGCCCGGCTGAACCTGGAGGGAGAGGAGACCGTCACGCGGGCCCGAAAAGTGCTGCGGGACCTGATCGTTCTAATCGGGCCGGCGCTGGAAGCCGGCCCGCCCGCGAGCGCCGCCCTCATCGCGCCACTGGTCGAGGAACTGTTGCGGCTGCGGGCGAGCTTTCGCCACAACGCGCAGCGCGATGCGGCCGATGCGGTTCGCACCGCACTCCTGCAGTCCGGGGTCGTCATCGAGGGGTGCGGGCAGGGGGCCCGCTGGTGCCTGTCCGGGGCCGCACCGGCCGGAGGCTGAACGGCCACACCGTGCATTTATTTTCGCGCGCAAACCGGGCGGTCTGTAAGAGGCCATCCGCGATCTTTTCAGCCACTTTCACCTGTCCAACTCACACGTCCCGAAATACAGGCTTCAAAATAACGCTTCGGCTGTATCGGTCGTTGGCGTGAAATTTGTTTTTCTGCCGCCAAGACCCGAGGACACAAGGGAAACCATCGGAAGGTCGTTTCGAAGGAAACTTCTTCGGTCCGGCACCGCGACCACCGCACCATTAACCGGCGTCACACCGACCCTCCCGCCGCCTTTTTGAATTTTTCCACCTGCTGCCGATAATAGGTGCTGTTGTCGCGGGCCAGCCGCAGGGCCTGCTGCGCGGTCGCAAGGGCGTTGGCGTATTGACCGTTGACGTAATAACTTTCCGCCAGCGTGTCGAGAATATGGGGCTCCGGCAGAAGAGACGCGGCGGCCTTGGCCAGCTCCAGGGCCCGGACCGGATTCCGCAGCCGCGGGTCCGTGGCCGTGGCATGCAGCCAGGCCAGGTTGTTGAGCACTTGCGGGCTGTCGGGCTTGAGTTTCAGGGCGGTTTCGTAGGCCTGCCGAACGCCTTCGAGGTTGCCGATTTCAAAGTAGAGGTCGCCCAGCACCCGGTAAAGGTTCGGGTTCCGGGGGTGTTTTTCGATTTCCCGCAAGATTATTTTTTCGAAGAAGTGGCTGCTCAGCTGCTTGCCGGTCTGGCCGAAGTTGAGGCTGTAGCCGGCGGCGGCGACCAGCACCATGGCGCCGAAAAAAACCAGGATGCTGTTTCTGACCTTCCGATCGTGACGGGCAATGGTGCCGCGATCGGTTTCGCAGCGGACCAGGTGGCCGATCCGCTCGCTGATGCTGAAGTGGTGCCAGTTGGGCCGATCCGGTGACTGACCGCTGGCGTAGGCGATTTTCTCGAGCGTGCTGATGAGCGGCCGGCCGCTGTCGAAAAGCGTGTAGACATAGCCGTCGGCCTGGCGTTCGAAGTTGCGCATGAAGTAGCCGAAGATGAACCGGAAGTAGATCAGAAAGATCACCACCATGTTCACGCTTAAAAACACGGAGGTCAGGGTCAACGGGTTGAAGCCAATCCGGCTGGCCGCCTGGAAAAGGGGTTCGGTGTAAATCACGGCATAGAGGATCAAATCGTAGCTCGCGTAGGTGAGAAGCATGAAGCCGGCGAAAAAGGCGAGGTAGAACACCAGATGGTAGCGTTTGACATGCCCGATCTCGTGGGCGATGACCGCATCGATCTCGGACGGATCGAGGGTGTGCAGCAGCGCGGTTGTGACCAGAATATACCGGAACTTTTTAATCAATCCCATCACGCCAGCCGTGATCATGCGGCCCCCGAATATCGGCCAGTAGAGAATGTTGGCGTATTCGAGGTCCGCCTTGCGGCACAGGGCTTCGATCCGTTCCCGCGGCCCGCTGTCCTCGAGCGGGCGGCAGCGCCAGAATTTCTGGATCATGACCGGGCCGATGACCGCCACGATCACGAGAAAAAACGTGAAATAGATCACCGATCCGGTGGTGGTCGCCAGCTGGTCCTTGAGCCAGGCGAAGGGCAGGGCGTTGATCAGATCGGTGACGCCCGAGAGCACCAGCCAGGGCAGCAGCACCGGTACCGAAAAGGAGATCTGCGACTGGACGTAGGTCGCGCGGGAGATATCCGCGCCGTACAGATGGCGGTAGGCGTCGTAGGCGAACCCCCAGACGACGGTCAGATAGGACACGAACAGCGCCAGAAAGAGCAGGGCGAGAACGGTTGGGATGTGTGAAAAAAGCGGCAGCGGGATAAAGAAAGACGGCAGGCTCAACCCGTAAACGTCGAAGGCGAACAGGGCGATGGACAGGATCGACTGGCGCGTCAGCAGGTTGTTGAACCGGTTGTCCAGGCGTGCAAAGCTCTCCCGGCCCTTGCGGCGGAGAAGACCCCGGAAGAGCGACCGGTTGTAGGTGATAAAAAGGACGTGCAGGGCGACAAAGAGCAGTGCCGTGTCTATCGGCGTGAAATTGGTTTCGGCCGCCGGCTGGTAGGTGGCGTAAATCAGCAGGACGATGATGAAGTAAATAAAATTTGAAAACATCACCTTTGACCTCGGTAAAACCTGTCCTTTTCACTGTAGACGCACCCGCAGTAGGACTGGCGATACAGGCCCAGGCGCTTGGATTCCGCGACGCCCTCTTTCCATCCCGGGCGAAAATCGCGGTAGTAAAAGGGAATGCCGACCGATCGGCCCACCGCCTCACCGATCGATTTGATCATCTCGTGCTTCTGGAACTTGCTGAAGAGCAGGGTGCTGCTGAAGCCGTCGAATTTTCCGTGCCGGGCCATCAGGGCGGTGCTGTGCAGCCGGTCATGGTAGCAATAGGTGCAGCGGTTGGCCTCGCGGTAGGCGACGTTGCGCAGAAATCCTTCCAGATCGTATTCCTGCTGGTAGATGACTTTCAGGTCGATCTGCCTTGCGAAGGCTTCGAGCGTTTCCTGGCGCCGGAGGCACTCGGAATAGGGGTGGATGTTGTGCCGGTAGAAAAACCCGATGAGCTTGGATGTTTCCCGGCGCAGGACCCGCAGCGGGTAAATGGCGCAGGGTCCGCAGCAGATGTGGAGCAGAAGTTTCACTGCCGCTCACCGAAGATGGCGGTCCCGATGCGCACCAGGGTGGCGCCTTCCTCGACGGCCACCTCGAAATCACCGGTCATGCCCATGGACAGCTCCGCCATCGTCACCCCCGACATGTTCATGGCCGCGAGGCGCTCGGCCAATTGACGCAGGGCCTTGAAATACGGCCGCACCTTTTCGGGGGCGTTGAAAAAAGGCGGCATCGTCATGAGGCCCCTGACCGCCAGGTTGCCGCAGCGGCTCATGTCGCCGATCACCTGCGGGGCTTCCATTTCGCTGATCCCGGATTTCGAGGCTTCGCCGGCCAGGTTGACCTGGACCAGGACCGGTTGGACCTTGTCGAGTTGCCGGGCCTGCTTGTCCAGGGCGCGCGCCAGTTTCAGGGAATCGACCGAGTGGATCAGATCGAAGAGTTCCACCGCGAAGCGGGCCTTGTTGGTCTGGAGGTGGCCGATGAAATGCCACGTCGCCTGAGCGGTGGCGAGGGTGCCGATTTTCTGGCGGGCTTCCTGAATGTAGTTTTCCCCCAGCAGGCGAACCCCGCAGGAGATGGCCTCCGCGATTCTTGCAGCCGAAACGGTCTTGCTGACGGCCACCAGCCGAACGGCTGCCGGATCGCGCCCGCTGCGGACCGCGGCCTGTTCGATGCGCCGGTATACGCGGGCAAGATTTTCCCGGATCATGGTCGCGCCTCCGGTCGTCTCAGTCCTGAGGGGGTGTCGTTTCCGAAACCGATGACCTTTTCCCTGATCAAGATCTCGATCACCTCGCACACCGGCAGGCCGACCACATTGGTGTAGGACCCTTTGATGCTTTTTACCAGAAACGTCCCCAGGCCTTGAATGGCATAGGCGCCGGCCTTGTCGAAGGGCTCGCGGGTCTGGATGTACCAGGTGATTTCATCGGCGGTCAGGGTCTTCAGGCGGACCTCGGTTTTAACCGTGTCCGCAAAAAGACTGTCGTCGGACCGGCGGCGGATGCAGTAGCCGGTGTGCACCGCGTGAATACGGCCGCTCAAGTGCTGCAGCATGTTGCGGGCTTCGCCGTCCGAGGCCGGTTTACCCAGGATGCGGCCGTCGATCGACACGATCGTGTCGGCCCCGATGACCCAACTTTGCGGGAATTTTTGTGAAATCTCGTCGGCCTTGGCCACCGCCAGCGTCCGTACATATTCCGGCGGTGAGGTCAGCGGCACGCTGCGCTCGTCGAAGGTGCCCGCAACGACCGTAAACGCAAGCCCGGCCTGCTTGAGCAGGTAGCGGCGCCGCGGGGACCCGGAGGCCAGGATCAGGGGCGGATCGGTATCGGTTTTGGTCATGCGATCACTTTTAACAAATGCGGACGGGTTTGACAATGATGCGGAAATATCGGAAGAACCTTGTTGCGGCGGGGAGTCGGTGCAGGGCCGGCGGAGGATGCCAATTGCGGAGGCGACCATGAAGACGGTGTGGATTTTAGGTGCCGGACAGTTCGGTGAAATAGCCGGCGTGCGGCTGCGGCTGAAATATCCCGAGGCGGATATCATCATCGTCGACCGGGATAACGCCGCCCTGCGCGAAGTCGAGGCGGTGGCCTCCGCCACCGTGCTCGGTGAGGGCGTGGCCTACCTGGCGCAGCATCTGGAGGCTTGCGGGCCGCCCGACTGGATCGTGCCGGCCATTCCGGTTCATGTGGCGTTTGAGTGGATTAGCCTGCGACTGGGGGCGACGTGTCGGGTAGAGAAGCTGAAAATTCCGGAATCCGTGACGCAGAACCTCGGCCACGTCGTCAGGGGGCAGGGCGGCTGCGTTTACACCAGCCAGGCCGACTTCACCTGCCCCGGCAACTGTCCGGAACCCGCCGATCTGTGTTTTGTCACCGGCAAACCGCGGCCGGTAGACCTTCACAAAGAGCTGGCATCGGTCGCCCCCCGTTTGATGACGCCGGTCATCGTCCGCAGCCGCCAAATGTCCGCGGGAGTCGGCGGCTACAGGCCCGGGGACCTGTTCGAGGCCCTGCGGCAGGTCGAAGCCTGTACCGGACCGGTGCTTCTGGGCACGGCCTGCCGCTGCCACAGCGTGTTGGATGCTTTCAGGCTTATCCCGCGAAACCCCTGAAGCGTCAGCGGGTGTGCATCCGCAACAAAGCCTGCTTGCCGCGGGATTCGGCGTTTCCAGGCCGTTTTGACTTGCAATCCGGGCCCGTATACGCTAACTGATACCGACTCCAAAGGCCTCGAATCGTGCCTTGGTTTCCAAGACCTGCCCGGGTGGCGGAACAGGTAGACGCAAGGGACTTAAAATCCCTCGGTCCTTAGGGCTGTGCCGGTTCAATTCCGGCCCCGGGCACCAGTTAAATCAATAGGTTAAAATAAATTTTTCTTTGTATGTACTGCGTGATATATCATTAAAACCGGAATTTGTCCCGCCCCTGTCCCACCTTTTCGTTCTACAGCAGGTTCTTATTTCCTTTTTTACACCCACCTCCCATTTCCGTATACGGACTTGCAATACGAAAATGTAATACGAACTGAATGATCCAATCCAACCACGGAGGTCTGCCACGGCAAATCCGGAGCACGTCAGAAAGCCTTTGACCGGTTGATGAGAGACCTGAAGGCCGAAGAACCTGCTGGTAACGATTGAAATGAAAGTGTTGCAACCATGAACGACACCCGACTCGTATACTCAACCGAAACAGGCAGCATCTGCCCTAAGTGCCAGAAGCCGATGTCTGATTGCACCTGCAATATGAAACGGAAAGGGGCCGATCCATTACCGCCTTTCAAACCGGATGGCATCATCCGGATCCGACGTGAAACTAAAGGCCGGAAGGGTAAGACCGTGACAACTGTGTTTGGATTCGACATCGATGATAAGACCCTGAAGAGCCTTGCCAAGGACCTGAAACAGCACTGTGGGACCGGAGGGTCTGTTAAGGACAGCGTGATCGTCCTTCAGGGGGATCACCGGGATGCGGTGAAGGGGTTTCTGGCGGGACAAGGATTCAGAGTTAAGATTGCTGGTTAAGGATAATCCGAAGACAACCGGTGCCGTATCGCAAGAAGGTTACCGGTTTAACGTCAATGAAAACGAGATCAAGGAGTAAAGATGAGTCCCTACGATACGTGGTTAAAATTAATTGCCATTGGATTAGAAGCGGTGGCTGAGGAAATCCATTCCATCGCTAAGACAATCAAAGATATGGCCAATGCTCAAAAGTCAAAGAAACCTGCTAAAACCCCACCTGCAGCCAAAAAGAAAGCAGATGCTCATCCAAGGAAGGCACCAAAGAAAACCAAACCTGAGAGCACAAAGCCTCAGACTGCACCTGATAAGGTCCTTGAGGTTATCATGGGATCGAATGGCGGTGTGGACAACGCAACGATTTCAAAACAGACCGGCCTTAATCAGAAACAGGTTTCCAGTGCATTGCACAGGCTGAAAAAGCGTGGCAAGGTCAAGTCTTTGAAACGAGGGGTGCACACAGCAGTCTGATTTGGGATCATTTGATAACACGTGGCTCTCGGTTGCATCCAAACATTATCGATTATCTCGGTGTTCTTAGAGACCATGACCGAATGAATAGAGTCTGAGTTTACCACCGGCCTTGATTTCGCCAGATCTGTGATTACAGATGTGGTAAGTCACCAAGAAGGAGGTGATTAATATGACACAAGAGGAGAAACGGGTTGTTGTTCCCGAGGTCGTTGTCATTCATAATGACGATGATACAGGGTTGGAGATCCGGGTGGATTTGGTCGGTGCTTCAAAAGAAAGCGTTGATCTCGATATAGGTGAGAAGGGATTTTGTTTAAAAGCCGAAGCTGAGGATTTTCGATATGAGAATTGCTTTATGCTCGGCCATGAGGTCAAGTCCAAAGAAGCGAAGGCAAAGTTTACATCCGGTCTTTTGAAGATTATAGTGCCATTTAAAGATGCTGTGCATGGACATAAAGTGACTGTCGAATAGGCCATAGATCCAGAAAAGCAGAGTCGTTGAGGCTCTGCTTTTTATCATTGTCACCATCTTATCCCCACCTCATTCAGCTTCCTTATCCGTTCGTCCTTCAACAACCCCTTCTTCCTCCGATACCTCTGCTTGACCACCCAGCTGCCCAGCTGTGGGTCACCTTTCAATTCCAGAGGGACAGCACCTTCACCATGTGCCTTCAGGTAGCTAACCAGCCTCTGGTACATTTCATTCCAAGCATGCTCCTGTCTGCACCAGACGAAACCTATGGCCTCCAGCCTCTGAACCCGGTCATGAGACAGTTTTCCTTTCCGATACATCTGGCGTTGGGTCATAACCCATCTGGCCAGCCTGAGGTTCTCGGGCCAGCTGTCAGGCACGTTGCAATGGCCGTGAGCCTCTCTGAACTTGATGTGTTCGCAATAACGGCTCTCCCATCGGTCATTGTGCCCGTCAAACTGGAATCCCAGATCCCTGAGCCTCTGGACCCTCTTCTTGTACAGCAGGCCCTTCCTGTGCCGTTCCTTCTGGTTACAGATCCATTTGCACCAGTTCCGGGTTCCACGTGCAGGACGAGGTTACGTGCAGTGGCCGTTATCGGCCCTGAACTCGGCCAGCTTGTTGCACTGGTCTGTCCGTCTTGAATGCGGCTTTCGATCTGGTTTCATCTGGTCAGCATCAATTGATCTCGTTCACGTCTTTCAGGTTTGACCGGTCCACCGTTACTCTGGTATGGACAAGGAAAATCCCACCATGGAGGCCATCATGGCAATAAAAATGGACCCATCAGATCTCTTATCCTTCAGGGAACTCCTAATTGCCAACTCGATCCAGTTGGACACCATAACCCAGATGCTTATCGATAAAGGCGTTTTTACGTCAGATGAGTTTTACGCAAGGCTGAAACAGGTACAGATCGACTACATGAGCAGGCAATAATGATAAAGAAAATCATCTCCGGAGGCCAGACCGGGGCCGACAGGGCGGCATTGGACTTTGCAATCAAGATGGATCTGCCGCACGGTGGCTGGGTTCCAAAGGGACGGATGGCCGAGGACGGTATTATACCGGCCCATTATCATCTTACAGAGATGCCTACCAAGAGTCATCCAAAACGGACTGAAAAGAACGTGGTTGATTCCGATGGGACCCTCATTGTCTCCCACGGGAAATTGACAGGCGGCTCTCAATACAACTTGGACATGGCAATCATGCACTCCAGACCGTGGCTGCATCTTAATCTGAACGAGACATCGGTTCTGGAAGCTGCTCAGCAGGTTATTGATTGGACACTGAGCAACCGGATTGAAACCCTGAATGTGGCGGGTCCAAGGGAAAGTAAAGACCCCATGATTTACAGGGCTGTTTACGACCTTCTGCAGACTGTTTATTACATTGCGATCTCTGAAGCGAATGTTGTGGCACTCCGGGGTGCAGGCATGCCCAAGACAGTTGATGAAGCCGTTAAGCGTTTGGTTGCCAATCTACCATTAAAGTTCAAGGTCGATCTGTCGAAGATGGATGAAGGAGAGTTGATCAGTCTGCACTTTAGTTTTGGCGCATTCATCAGGAATCAGTTTGGGCTCTGGAACGAGAATGTCGATTTGCTGACCGATTGTCGTAAATTATCCGGTATCACTTTCATGAACGCAGATGATGCAACTGCTTTCATCATTTGGGAATTGTGGAAACAATTGAGGAAGACACATCAGCTGAGGGTGGTGAAATGAAGCCGGGGTCAGTATAGCTGCACATACCCGATCAGGCTTTCTCTTTCGAAATCATACGATTGCCAGTGCGAGAACTTTGCCAGCGTGTCTTTTTCACCGGTACATACTTCGGGATCCATACCGATACTCCAGTTCCCTTTCCCTGCTCGGATTTTATCTGGGGAAACACAGGGACGTCCGTTCCATTTCTATATTTGTACAAAATTCTCATAGGAAACTTTGGATGCGACGGTGAAAAGTTCCCATAATATTTATCTGAGTTACAAGCCATAACCAGTGGAGTACATCTTTTAAGACAGAGAAAGGGACTCGCTGGGGTATCTTTATTGTGGATCAAATAGGAATTTAAGTTACGGGAATGTAATTGAAGAGAGGCCAGCGGCTATAGGCGAACGGCAAAAGGCAAGTGACTTCGGCAGATGGAGGAGTAACGGCTTTGTCGTATGGCGATAGGTCTGAGGTTTGAGGCAAAGCCGAAGGAAGATGGGCGATCGCTTCGCTTAGATGAGGGGCAATGGAAAAGCCAGAGATCGGAGATCAGAAGTCAGAGGACAGAGGCCGGAAAAAGATCGATGGACGAATGGCGATCGCTACGTTTTGAGGATGGACGTCCTGGTTAAATTCGCTTCGCTTCTTTCTGGCGGAAATTTCACAGGCTAAAGGTTGGAGGGGCAAACGGCTTGCCGTTTGGCGCCAGGTCTGAGGTTTGAGGCAAGAAAATTAAATCCCTTTCCTGATCGATTAGTGAGGAAAACCTTTCTGCCGCAAAATATTTTGACTTGCCATACTATGATTAACGTTGTATGTTACTCGTATGATCGAATCGTGGGCTGACAGTCGATCCCGCCGGTTTTATGAAGAGGGGAAAATTTCAAAATTTCGAAGCCTTGATATCGATGCGGCCGACGAGTTACTCGCAGCCCTTGATGCCGCGACAGCTTTAAGCGATCTTAGCCCTTTGAAAAGCGTTGGTTTGCATAAGCTAACCGGTGCCAGGGCCGGGCAATGGGCAATGACTGTGAATGGCCCATGGCGTATCTGTTTTCGGTTTAAAAACGGAAACGCTTACGATGTTGAAATTACTGATTACCACAAGGGGTAAACCATATGAAGCCAATACACCCTGGACGTATTTTAAAACGTGAAATGGCGGTACGTGGTCTTTCGGCCAACAAGCTTGCCTTGGCATTGCGTGTTCCTTCGGGTCGCATAACTCAAATCCTTAACGGCAAACGCGGTATCTCTGCCGAAACCTCTCTGCGGCTTGCCCGGTATTTTGGCAATAGCGCCCAGTTTTGGATGAACCTTCAATCAAGATATGATTTGGCCGTAGTTGAACAAGATATAGGCGCTAAAGTTATCGCCGAAGTCCAACAGGTAGCAGGATGAAAATAGGTCAAAGGACAAAGAAGGGACAGAGGTCAGAGGGTGGCGCTTTCAGCGGAGTCAGGTTGGAGGTAAGAAGGGCAGAGGTCGGAGATCAGAAGTCAGAGGACAAAAAGCAGAGGTCTGACCGAAGGGAACAGAGGGAGACAGAAATCGGAAGAATGAAGGGCAAACGGCTTTAGCCGCCGTTGAGAGTAGCGATGCTCAAAGTGCAATCGTGAAGCTTTTCTTTTTTGGTAATTTGTAGATGGAAAAATCCTTTTTATCAAAAGCAACGATGTGTTGTATGTCTGTTTCCGTGGCAAGGCTCACTATGGTAGCGTCGGCGAAATCCATCGGCAAGTCAGCGTATTTTTTCATCGGCTTTTGGTTTTTTTAAGACTCTCAATGTTTGAAGGCGCAATTTCAACGACAGTTTCCAGAACAAAATCCAATGCCGCACTCTGAGCAATTATGGAGAAATTCAAGAGATAAAGCACTTCAGTCAGCACCGCTTCAGTTGAATACAGACTGCCGGAAAAATTTTTGAGCCACTGTGCGCATTCAGCATGCCTTGATTCACTGCGATCGATTAGCGCCACCCACGGACCGGTATCGATAATCGCTATCATCAGGCGCCTTTAATTTTATTAATTAAGTATTCACGATGGTTTTGGCCGAGATAAGAGATACCGCTTTCAGCAACACCGATAAGATGCTTTGCCTTACTATAAAGATCTGCCCAGCATTTTTTTTGCGGATTCCCGAATGTATCGTTATGATGAGAATACGGTGTTGCGCATAATCTGTCCCTCGAAAATACCCTCAAAAATGATTTTTATGCCTAACCTACCTTATGACTTTTGCCCTCAGTTTGCAACCGGGCCAAAACGATATCGCGCCACCGGCGGTTGAAACCCTTGGAGGCCCATACGCCCGTCAGGTATGGCTCATTCCATATCCGGTAGCGGCTTTCTTCTTTGGGTGACGAGGGACGGCTTATTCTTGCCTTTTACCTTTTCATAGTATATAGGCCAATAGTCACTAAGGGTCGTTTTTCGGGCGGCGGCAGTCTCGTCCGCTTTTTTGCGTTCCTGCCGCAGTTCCTCCAGGGTCCGAGGCCCATCCCTTGTTTTTTTTGGTTTTTTTTCTTTATCAGTACCTTATATGAACCGGAGGGCTTATTGCCTTGACTTGCCCATCCCACAGCCTCGGATTTGGTTTACCGGCCAACTCGGTGCCGGTAAAAGAAGTCAGCCGGCAACTAATCTATGCTGTTTAAAATAATAAGCCGGCCCTTATTTCAATAATCACCCGATGTTGTTCAACTCCCAGCAATTTCTGCTCATCTTTTTACCGCTGACCCTGCTGCTCTATTTTGCCCTGGCCGCCAGGGAAACGCTTCGCATCTGGCTCCTGATAGCGGCATCCGCCGTTTTTTACGCCTACTGGGATGTCAGATTTCTGCCCCTGCTCGGCGCATCCGTGGTCTTCAACTGGTTTTGTTCGCGGCTCTACGAGTCCCGGCCTTATCGGGCGCTTATCGTTGTCGGGCTGGTTGTCAACCTGTTGATCATCGGAGTGTTTAAATACACGGATTTCATCGTCGCCAACCTGGCCGCGACGGCGGGAGTGGCGTTCACGCCCTGGAACATCATATTGCCGCTGGGGATCAGTTTTTTTACGTTTCAACAGATATCGTACCTCGTCGATCTCAAACGCGGCGCCGCACCGGCCTATCCCTTTCACAAGTATTTTCTGTACGTCACGTTCTTTCCCCAGTTGATTGCCGGGCCGATCGTCCGGCACGATGAATTGATCGGTCAGTTCGGCCTCGATCCCCTCAGGGAAGGCGTGTACGAACGCCTGGCGAAGGGCTTCGGATTGCTCTTCATCGGGCTTTTCAAGAAAATGATCCTGGCCGACACCGTGGCCGAAACGGCCAGTTCACTCTTTAACGCCGCGGCCGCCGGCAGCACGCTCTCCCCGGGCGCGGCCTGGGTGGCCGCCGCCGCTTACACCCTTCAGATATACTACGATTTTTCGGGCTATTCCGACATGGCCATCGGATTGGGATCGCTGTTCGGATTGACCATCCCCATCAATTTCAATGCCCCCTACCGGGCGGTTTCGATCAGGGACTTCTGGCGCCGCTGGCACATCACCCTGTCCCGTTTTCTGCGTGACTATCTCTACATACCGATGGGCGGCAACCGCTACGGAATGCCGCGCCAGTTCGCGGCCCTGATGGCCACCATGCTGCTCGGCGGATTGTGGCACGGAGCGGGATGGACATTTGTGATATGGGGCGGGGTCCACGGCCTGGCCCTGGTCGCCAATCACCTGTGGGAGAAATCCGGGCTTCATCTGCCGCGGCCCGTCGGCTGGGTAGCCACCCTCGTTTTCGTCATGCTCGCCTGGGTGATCTTTCGTGCCGACTCCATGGCAACCGCCGTTTCGATTATTCGATCGATGGTGGGAGGTCATGGAATGTCTCTCGAACTGCCCGAGGTGATGCCGCCCCTGCGTCTTGTATATTATGCCCTGCCGGCCCTCATCGGCCCCACCAGCCAACGGCTTGTCACGCACTGGTTCCGCCCCCGGCCCATATATGCCGTCGCCGTGGCCTGTGCCTTGTTCTACCTGACTTTAAGAGCCGGCGACGGAAATTACAGTGAATTCATTTATTTCCAATTCTGATGCCGCCTGGAAACGGTTTTTCAGGATACTGGTTTTTTCTTTCGCCGGTCTTTTCTGTGCCGGCTACCTCTTTATACTGATTGTCGACCCTTACGGCATGCTTCCGGTAACCTTCGCCTTCGATCGCGTCCCTATCACCGCGGAGCAGCGTTTTTTTTATCCCGGCCTGGCCCGAAAATCACGTTTCGACAGTGCAATCATCGGGACCTCGACGGTTCGACTGCTGAACCCGGATGATTTGAACCCGCTTTTTGAGGGCAGGTTCATCAACCTGGCCATGAATGCCGCGTCCGTTTTCGAGCAGGAGGCGATTTTCAATATTTTTTTGAGATATCATCCGCATCCGAAGACGGTTATTTTCGGTGTGGACCACGTCTATTTCGATAGAGTCAATTATGCGCAGCATATCGGTGCGGTCAAAGCCGAGCATTTTCCCGAATGGATGTACGATGAAAATCCGCTCAATGACCTGCCGCCGTATACCTGGCGAACGATGAAAATCGCGTTGAAGCAGTTTAAAAGCATAACGGGCATGAGGCGGTCTAAATACAGGGATGACGGGTATGAAGACTTTACCCGGACGATGTTTCCACATGACATGGACAAAAGGCGGGAAACTATTTATGGGTCAGCGGCTCCCGGGCAAAGCAACGCTGCGAACCCTGCGGGTCAGGCCGCACCGGCACGTATCGTGCCTCAAGATTTTCCGGCTTTGGCCCATCTGGAACGAATGTTGAGTCGTTTGCCGGGCGAAACTCTGAAGCTGGTCATCATTCCGCCGTTTCATATATATCACCAACCGCGGCCGGGGTCGGCGGAAGACGTCCAGTGGCAAGACTTCAAGCGGCAAGTGGCGGATGTGGTCTGCCGGTATAAAAATGCGGTGTTCCTCGATTTTCTGATCGAATCGCCCCTCACGACCAATGACGAGAATTATTTTGACCGCATTCATTACACGGTGGCGGTTGCCGAAACTATCGCCCGATCGATGGCTGCCGGGGCGTTTTCATCGGCCGAAAACGACACCTTTGTCCGGCGCTGCCCCCCTTGAGTGAACACGGGTGATCTATTGCGCGAATCGTTACCTACGACCTATCGGATCACCAGCCGGTCATCCGTGCCATGAATAGAAACTCGTATGCCAGCCGCAGGTTGTCCACGTGCAGGCGAAAAAATTTTACTTTTTGCCCGCCATCGATCAGTTCGGTTTCGATTTCCTCCGGTTCGCCGGCCTTCATGGAGGTCATCATCAAGCGCAGAATGTGCTGCTCGTTTTCGTGCAGCACGACCCACCCGGGCTTGCCGGCCGCCCATCCGTATGGACTGTCTTTTACGATCAGCATGCCGATTCCTTAACCCCGGATCGGTGGTTTTTGCAATGGAAAACTTTATGAATATCGATGTCAATGGGTTGACTCTTTCAATATTTTACGGATGATGATATAGTTTTCAAGGTAAGAGTCTGAAAGACCATGATAAAAATGATATCGAGACCCCCTGGGCGGCAAGGTGTCCGGTTGCGGGTTTCAAGAAGGAGAGGCAGGCGATGGCCCACCCCGAAAATCGTGTTCCCACGGAGAAAAGGTCGGAACCCCGGATCGAGGCCGAGCAATTTCACAGCGTGGAAATCAACATGGGGCTGCCTCTG
The DNA here is from genome assembly GCA_963728055.1 of uncultured delta proteobacterium. Classification (GTDB taxonomy): domain Bacteria; phylum Desulfobacterota; class Desulfobacteria; order Desulfobacterales; family SG8-13; genus JARFQH01. The sequence goes on from CAVSIM010000007.1 coordinate 540,549, forward strand.
CCTATCTACCAGTTCAACCTCCGGGACATTTCGGACAACGGCGTGTGCATCCTGGTCAGAGAGGATTCCCCGATCCTGGAGCACTTGAAAGTCGGGCAGATCCTAGACCTGAAATATTATGCGCGCGACGACTCCAAGTGCAATATCATCAGGCAGTTGAAAACCAGAATACGACACATCACCAGAGGCACCCCCGGTCACTTCAACGGTCACCACCTGGTAGGCGTCGCCATCGACGGTGACGGGGCTAAGGAGCGCGGGTAGGCGGGGATTGGACGAGACGGCACCAGATCGGCGCCATCAGTCGCACGAACGATTTTCAGATCCCAAAGCCTGCAGGCGATGCGCCGGGATGAGGGATTCCCGCCCTCGAATCCGGCCGAAAGACTCTTTTTCCATTTGAAAAATCCTTTGTTTCCCACCTGATTCGATCCAATCCGGCCTGCAGACACTTTCTCTCCAAAGCCGCAAGCTCCGGAGTGCTTTTTTCCATTCGTGGTTTTTTCTTTACCGGGTGTCGCTCGCATATCGGTCTGGGGCCAAAGGTTTTGGCCGCCACGTCGCTGAAAATACAGCTGAATTCAAGACTCCGCGCTATTTGCCGATAGAGAGAGTGAAGAAAACAATCACCGGCCACAGCCAGGAATGTCATGGAATCGACATCAGGTCCTCAGTCAGACAACGAGCCGCAGGAGAACCCGGAGCCTTCCGGAGACGCCGAAAACGGCGCAACCGGCGGTGTCCTGGCAGCCGATGAAACCTCTCCGGCGGCGGCAGACGGCACCACGGCGATCGAGTCGCCGGTGAACGATACCCAGGAATTGAGCCCGGAAGAAGTCGCCGACCTCCTTTCGGCCGAATATGGATCGCCGGAGCAGGCCGAACCGGCAAACCCGGCCGCAGGGGTGCCCGACCCGGCGGACCCGGTTGCGGGGATGCCCGATCAAAAGCCCACTGACGGGGAAGAGGGCCGTGAGGCCGCCGGAGAAACGCCGGACTCCCGATCCACCGCCGGCCCCGCGGAAACCGCAGCCGAGGCGAATGATCCGCGACGTTCCGGAAAACGTTTCCAGTATGGGCTTTGGGCCGCCGGGCTCGTTATCCTTCTGACGGTTTCGGCGGCCGCCGGCTTCCTGTTTCTGGACCGCCGGCCGGCGGTCCAGGTGCCGCTTGCGAAAGATCCGTTACCGGCCGTTTCGACCGCCAAGGATAATGGCGCGGCACCGGGTGCCCGGCCGCCGGCCAATAGTCTCCTCCAACGACTGGAACCGCAGCAGGAGCGCATGAATGGGTTGAGGGACCGCATGCTGGCCAAGGCGGAAGACCTGACCCGCCTTCAGCAGCACTACCGCGAGTCCGTCGACCGGCTCGCAGCCGCTGTCTTGGCGCAAAAGAGGCATGCCGGCATCGTGACGCTGCAACAGGCGCGCGAGAACCGGCGGATCGCCCTTCAACTCGAAACCATCCGGCGCCGCCAGGCCTATATCGAATGCCTGGCCCAGCCGGTCGAGCGGTTGCGGCAGGCAAGCGAAGAGCTGCTGTTTCTGAAGCGCAAGCAACAGCTGCAGGCGCTGGTGTTTCCAGTCTCCACCCTGGTCGATCCCGAAAAGCTGGCCGCCGAAAACGATTCCGCCTTTGCGGCTTACACCCAGAGCGCGGAGGCGCTGACCGTCGATCTTGAAAAAGCTCCCATGCCGGATCTGCATCAAGTCTGGCAGGGCCTCGTCGAAAAGGAAAAGCAGATGTTTCCGCACGGCACTTCGACCGCCACCGGCCCCAGCCGCGGCGCGGCCGGTAATGCCCGGGCGCACAACCAGTTGATCTGGCGTGAAATGTGTGACGGGCAGTGGAGCCGCAAGGGCGACCTCACGGCGCTTTCAATCGATGCGGCCGATTGCCTGACGCACTGGAAGGAACCGGATCTTTTCCTGAACGGCATCACGGACCTGTCGCCCGAGGTGGCCCGCCGACTTTTCAAGTGGCGGGGAAACTGGTTCTGCTTGAACGGCTTGAGCGAGCTGCCGGCCGAGACGGCCCCCTACCTCTTCAACTGGCAAGGCGACTGGCTTTCGTTAAACGGCCTGACGTACTTGAGTCCCGAGGCTTCCATTTTTCTCGCCGACTGGAACGGCCGGACCCTCGAGTTGACCGGATTGGCACCGGCGCTGATGGAGGCCGAAGTGGTCGCGCTGAAGCACCTGGCTCAGTGGCAGAGGTCGGGCGGCCGGCTGCACGTGTCCGAGAAGCTCCGGCAGCTGATCGAGGAGGCAATGCGGTAATGGGCGGTTGCGCGGTTCCGGTTCCGGGTTCTGGGTTCATGGTTTATAATTCAAGGTTTGGCGTTGCACGATCCTTTAACCGGCGTAACCCGTAACCGGCAATGAATCATTACAAGACGAATACCGAGACACAGTGTCGACCGGGCACCCACAAGGGGCGCCCCTACGGCCGCGTCGCCAAAACACCAAATATCAAACACCGAACAAACCCGTGGCAGATTCAGCGTTTGAAACCATTTCCTAAAATCATGCTCATCGGAATGTTGTTGTCGCTGGTGGCCCTGGCGCCCGGCAGCGGCTCGGAAACCGGCCCGGCCGAAGGGTCGGCCGCCGCTGACTGGCGCCAAATGATCGATGCCCTGAATGCCCTTCGGGAAAAAGTCGTCGATCGCATCGACACGGCCCTTGGCGTTCAGGCGGAGTTATTGGTGCTCGGCCGAAAGTTCGCAGATGAAATCGGTGATCTTCAGCGGCGCAACCGCTATGGCTCCTACGCGGAAGCGGTCCGGAATCCGCGGGTGCAGCACAACGTGAGGCTGATCCAGATGATATCCGGATACACCGGCGCCCTCGACAAAAAAATCGAATTTTTCAAGGAGGGCCTCGACCAGATCGGCTTTGTCTGTCGTCAGGCCGAAGATGAATTCCGGATGATGCAGGCGCTGGGCACGCTCGAGGCCGGCGATCTGATGACGCGGGTCGAACGGTTGTTGACGGCGTATCGAGCCGAAGCGGAAAAAGAGTTGATTTCCCCGGCGGCGGTTTCTCACCAATCTTGCGACGTCATGTGGCAAGGCATCGCAGGAAGCAGCAGATGACCGGCTTTAGGAGACCGGCCCCGTCACGCATATCAGGACGGAATGAGGTTTTGCCCCGTGCGCATCGACACCACAGCGATTAACCGGTCTCCTCAGAAGCATCGGATTTAATCACGGATGGAAACCGTCACCTCAGGCGGGATGACGGGCGGGTGCCGGCGGCGTGCGCCGGGGCCCGGCTACGAGACGTCAGTCGCTCTCGTCTTCGTCGGTTTCATTGGACGCTCGCGACCGGCCGGTGCGCGATAGAAAAAGGCACAGGCTTACCGTGAGCAGGTGCGAGGCCAAAAAGAAATACAGCAGCGCATCGTCGGCCTTGCAGCCCAGGATGAAAAACCCGATCGCAGAATAGAAGAGAAGTTTCGTTTTCATTTTCTGATTCAACCACTACTGGTATCGGCCCTTTGGTCGATAAACTATAGGCCTCAGGGTACAGAGTGTCTACTGCTGACGGGACCATAACCGCCGGCCGGCATCCAGTCTTGTCATCCAGGGGTGTTTCGGGTAAAATGGGAAAAATTTGAAAACCGGTGTAGGCCGTAGGACCTATTCAAGAGCAACCCGTTTTTTCTGCCACACGAGGGCACAAAGAAAAACCTTATTTTCTATCGCCGCCTCGGCCTTGAGACGAAACACGGCAGACAGCGGCCGGCATTTCACCAGCTCACACAGGAAATGACATGAGGATAAAGCTGCTCATCATCATCGTCGCCGGCGGGATTATCCTGATCGCCGGCGCTCTCGCACTCTCGCGTTCCGGACCGCCTCAGCCGACAGCGGAAGAGGAAGCCGTGCTTGCCGCGCTCAAGAATGTTCAGGAAGGCTACGGCAGCCGGGTCACCTACGAACAATATGCGGCCCTGGTGGACACGGCGGCCCAAAAGATCGATCAGCTCAAAAAGGCCGGCGCCCAGAGCACCTGTTTCATGACCGCCGCCGAAAGAAGTTGTTCGTCGTTCGAGATGGGGGAAAAAGCCTGGAGGGCCAAGGACGCCGCGGCGGATGAAAACCGGCGCATCGACATGGAGACCACATTGTCCTTCACGATCGGTTTCGCCTCGATCAGCCTGGCCAAGGCCAACGAGTGCTTCTATAAATAATCCTGCGGATTATTTATTCAAATTTTGCAGTCCGGCTGCAGGCGCTGTCGTCCCCGAGCAGGTCGGCCGCTCGGATGACCGGCGTCTATTCCGCGCAATCGCTGCGGGCGGTTTGCCGCAGGGCTCGATAGGTAAGGTATCAATCCAGGTTTTTTTCGATGATGCCGGAGCCGTTGACGGGGGCGGGCGGGGGACGAGGGGACTGGCGCAGCTGCCGAAGCTCCCGCTCCAGTTTGAGAAGATCGTTCTGGAAAGCCGCAATCTTCTTGTCGAGCGTGCCCGAGAGCGCCGTGAGGTTCTGCTGCTGTTTTTCGAGTTCCTGGGACAGGGTTTTGCGGTCGATTTTGTTATCGCTCAGCGTCGTGATCTCGGTTCGGAGCCGAAGCAGGTCGTTGACCTCTTTTTGAGTGACGGCCGTCAAATCCGCGAGCCGTTCGGAGATGTCCTTTTCGCGTGCCGCCGATTGGGTCGCAAGGGCCGCCACCTGGCCGGCCAGATTTTCCTGCTCCTTCTTGTCGGCCTTGGCGGATTCGATCGTCTTCAACGTGCCCAAGGCGGATTTCAAACCGCTGTCGGCCTTGTCGAGCCGGGCTTTCAGGGTTTCGATACTTTTTTCGATTCCGGTGAGCCGTTCCGCGACGGTGGTTTCGAGCGGGGCGATCCGGGCGGAAAACTCCTGCACCCGGGCATCGAGCGTCTGGGCCAGGCTCTCGACCGACTGCGTTCCATAGGTCTGGTTCTGGGCGACTCTCTTTTTGAGATCGTCGTAGAGGAAGTAAATCGCCGCGCCGATCAGCACGGGCAGAACGATCGTTATAATCGTCACCCTGCGGCTCAGCCTGGCGACGCGATTGTCCTCGGGCACCTCCCGCAGAACGTCGTCCGGGTTGATCTGATCGGCGCCGAATTTGAAATTGTCCGAATCTTCCCTGCTCATCTTGTCAATTATTCCCACTCGATCGTGCTGGGCGGTTTGGAGCTGATGTCGTAGACGACCCGGTTGACGCCTTTGACCTCGTTGATGATGCGGTTTGAAACCCGGGCCAGAAAACCGTGGGGCAGCTTGGCCCAGTCGGCGGTCATGGCGTCCCGGCTGGTGACGGCGCGGATCGCAACGATGTCTTCATAGGTGCGGGCATCGCCCATGACCCCCACGCTCTTGATCGGCAAAAGAACGGCGAACGACTGCCAGAGTTTCTTATAATACCCCGCTTTTTTAATTTCCTCAATCAGCAAATCGTCGACCTCGCGCAGGACGTTCAGGCGCCGGGCCGTGATGTCGCCGATGACCCGGATCGCCAGGCCGGGCCCCGGAAAGGGTTGGCGCCAGACGAGATCTTCGGGCAGGCCCAGCGCCTGGCCGAGTTTGCGCACCTCGTCTTTGAAAAGAAAGCGCAGGGGTTCGACCAGCTTGAGTTTCATGCGGGCCGGCAGGCCCCCGACGTTGTGGTGCGACTTGATGACCGCGGTCGGCCCGCCGAAAGCCGAGACCGATTCGATCACATCCGGGTACAGGGTGCCCTGGGCCAGAAATTCGGCCCCCTTGATCTTGGCGGCTTCGGACTCGAAAACCTCCATGAAGATGCGGCCGATGATCTTACGCTTTTTTTCCGGATCGACAACCCCCTTGAGCGCCTTTAGGAAACGGGCACGGGCGCTCACGAAACGGATGTTGAGGTCGAGCCGCTGCGTGAGGGTGATCTTGAGCTTGGCGGCCTCGTTTTTCCGCAGCAGGCCGTTGTCCACGAAAATGCCCGTCAGGTTGCGCCCGATCGCCTGGTGGATCAGCACCGCCGCGACCGAGGAGTCGACACCGCCGCTCAGGCCGAGGATGACCCGCTTGTCGCCGACCCGATCGCGGATCTGTGCGATCGATTCCCGCGCAAAGGATTTCATGCTCCAGGTTCGCCGGCAGTGGCAGATCTCGAAGAGAAAATTGCGGATGATCCGCCGGCCCTGCGGCGTGTGTTCCACTTCGGGGTGAAACTGGAGCCCGTAGAGTTTTCTTTGGGGGTGAACCGTGGCGGCGATCGGCGTGTTGGCGGTGGTGGCGGTGACTCTAAAGCCCGGCGGCAGTTCGTCGATCGCATCCCCGTGGCTCATCCAGCACTGGGTTTTCGAGCCGATGCCATCGAAAAGGCCGCCGGAATCCGTCAGGTTCAGTTCGGCAAACCCGTACTCGCGCTTGCTGGCCCGCCGAACCGTGCCGCCCAGGGCATCCACCATGAATTGCATCCCGTAGCAGATTCCCAGCACCGGAATGCCTAGCTCGAATATGGCCGGATCGATTTTGGGACTGTTCTTTTCGTAGATGCTCGAAGGGCCGCCGGAGAGGATGATGCCCTGCGGTTGCAGAGACGTGATGGCCGCAACGGGGATGGTCGGCGGCTCGATCTGGCAAAACACCCTGGCTTCGCGCACGCGCCGGGCGATGAGCTGGTTGAATTGTGAACCAAAGTCAATGACAAGGATCATCGCTTTCCTTTACCCACCCTGAAACGAGCGACCGCGGCCGCGGGCGGCCCCCCCTGCGGCAATCTGCGGCGCCGAATGAAACCCATTGAAACGGTTTGCGAAAGCACGCTGAATATGGTAGAGAGCGCTGCAAATGTCAACCCCATTTACGCTCGTACAGCTGTACGAAATACAAACGCCGGGCGAGGCCGAAGCACTCCTTGCACGGGGCGTGGATCACATCGGCAGCGTCATTCTCTCGGCCGCGCGCTGGAAAGATGACGCCATACGCGACACCGTCCGCCTGACCCGCGCCGCCGGGGCCCGCAGCAGCCTGATTCCGCTCTTCAGCTCGCCCGCGGCGGTCATGGACATGCTGGATTTCTACCGCCCGGACATCGTTCATTTCTGCGATGCCCTGAGCGATGCCGCCGGCCCCCTGGAAAAATGCCGCGAACTGATTACTCTTCAACGGCGGGTCAGGGAAAACTTTCCGGAGACGGCCATCATGCGTTCCATTCCCATTGCGCCGCCGGGAGAGGCCCGGCGGGTGCCGACCCTCGAACTCGCGGCCCTGTTCCAACCCGTCAGCGATTATTTTCTGACCGACACCCTGCTGACGCGGCGTCCCCTTGAAACCGATCCGGCCGACCAGCCGGTCGCCGGCTTTATCGGCATTACCGGCCGCACCTGTGATTGGGCCATGGCCCGCAGGCTGGTGGACACCGCACGCATTCCGGTCATTCTGGCCGGCGGCATTTCCGCGGACAATGTCGCCGAGGGGCTGCGGCAGGTCGGGCCGGCCGGCGTCGACAGCTGCACGGGCACCAACGCCCGCGACGGTTCGGGAAAACCGATCCGGTTCAAAAAGGACATCGACCGGGTCAGGGGCCTTGTCGATGCGGTGCGCCGGTTCGACGCCCGTCGGCAGGCCGATGATCCGCCGGCGGGAAGTGCCGGCCCGCCCGCCGCGGCAACGGCGCCCTGCGAGACCAAAAAACAAGGAGGATAAAAGAGTCGATGCTTGACAGTTCAAATCTCAGAAAAGGCCTGAAGCTGGAAATAGACGGCGAGCCTTACGTCGTCGTGCAGTTCGAGTTCGTCAAGCCCGGCAAGGGCCAGGCGCTCTACAAGTGCCGCTTGAAGAACATGATCACCGGCTCTCAGTTCGACCGGACTTACCGCTCGGGTGAAAAATTCAACGAGGCCAATCTCGAAGAGGCCGAGATGGAATATCTTTACTTCGACGGCGACCACTACTGCTTCATGAACACCTCCTCTTACGAGCAGGAGCTGCTCAGTGAAAGCCAGGTCGGCGAGGCCAAGAGCTTACTGAAGGAAAACACCGTCTGCAGCGTGCTGCTGTTCGACCGCAAGCCGATCGGCATCACGCTGCCGAACTTCATCGAGCTGAAAATCGTCAAGGCCGACCCCTGGGCCAAGGGCGACACGGCCTCGGGCGACAGCAAGCCGGCCACGCTCGAAACCGGCACCGTGATCCAGGTGCCGCCGTTTGTCGAGGAAGGCGAAGTGGTGCGGATCGACACCCGCACCGGCAACTACGTGGAGCGGGTGAAGAAGTGATGCGGCTACAGAACGCTGAAGCGCCGGTCGAACATCTTGCCGATGCCGTATTCGTCCCGGCGCATGAATTTTTCCTGTGACGGCCCGATGATCTGCATCTCGGGATGGCGCCGCTGCACGTCGCCCGCGATCCGCATCTCCTTGGTGCAGCCGGTGCTGAAGGTGGCGTCCTTGCCGACCCATTCGGGCGGGACTTTCTTCTTGAGGATCTGAAAGGCCGTGAGGATGTCCTCGTAGGTCTGAAAGCGCCAGATGTCGATCAGGCCGCTGCGCTGAACGATTTCCCACATATACATCAGGTCGTCGGCATCCATGCCCGGCTCGTAGAATTCAGACGGATTGATGATGAATGTCTGGGTGGAATGCTTTTCGAGATGGCGGACAAAGGTCGACATGATTTTTTTGGCCACGTCGATTTTGCCCGGAATCGAGCCGATGATGCCGCTGTAGAAAACGACCGTCACGCCGGCGGCCTTGGCGGCCGCCATCTGCTCGACGATCGCCTGGGCCTTACGCTCGAGATCGGCGTGTGAAAACTTGATGACCTTTTCGTGGCGGGGCTTGAAGGTGATCTCGACGCCCACGGCGCCGGTGGCGGTGATGTTGTAGATGTCCTGGGTGAACTGAAAAGGGGTGTCGAAGAACCGCCGCCGCTGGTCATCGCCGCGCGATATGACCGCATCGACCTCCTTGAAGGCGCGGGCGAAGGTGGTGGAGACCATCAGGAGGTTGAGGTTTTCGCGGGTGCCGTCCGAAATGGCCAGGATATCGTAGTCACTGCGGAGTTTTCCCACCAGCTCGTTCTTGCCCAGCGATTTTTCGCGCAGCACCAGCACGCCTTCGAGTTCACGGTGCAGCACCGGGTCGGCGGTCAGGTCGGCAAAGTCGGTCTTGGTGAAAAGGGGGCCCTCCTTGACGGCCAGGATGATCTTGTGGCCGCGCTTGACCAGGTAGCGGATGATGGCCAGATCGACCATGATCACGCCGGCCTCGTCGGCCAGCCAGAGAATCTTGCGGCCCTTGTCCTCGTTGCTCGGGACATGGTTTCCGGTAATCGCCAGAAATGCCAGCAGCGGCTCCAGGCCATTGCCGTGGATGGGATGCCGAAACAGCTCTTGGTAATCCTTTTCGGTGAAGTCTGCGGCGGCAGCGGTCTGCCACAAGCGCGTTGCGCCCGCCAGGGCGAGCAGCCGTTTCAACTCGAGGTAGTCCGCAAATTCGCGGATGCCGGCCAGGGTGCCGGGCACCTGCTCGCAGGGAAAGGGCGCCACCCGGTTCATCGCATTCTGGAAGGCGGGCGTCTTCAAGGCCAGGTGCAGCCGCCGGTTGCGCCGCGCTTTTTCCTCGAACCACGGGTCCTCGATCTGGGTGCGGTGCAGAAATATCATCATCAGCCGCTTTTCGAGCCGCGAGGGAATCAGGATCTGGTCCGTGATTTCATGGTGATATTTGATCTCCACCAGCGCCTCCAGGAATTGCCGGTCGAGCGGGTCCTCGATCATGCTTTTGATCAGCGCCATGGTACGGTCGAGGACCTCGAGGTACTTGCCGGTCATGAAGCGGGATTTCTTGCGGCTCATGATGGCATCGAACATGCGGCTCGAGCACGGATAGTAGCGATCCTCCCCCTCGGTGAACACCATGAAGCGCACCTGTTCGGGTGAGGCGGCCAGATCGGGATAGGCAAAGTGATCGAGGTGGTTTTCGATGAAAAAGGCCGTGAACCACGCATCCTGCTCCGGGCTCGATCCCGGCCGGTAGACGGAACGCAGCGTGCCGATCGAAACGGCGGCCGATGCACGGCGGCGCGGCTTTGCGGCCCCGGCGGGCCGGATCGTTTTATTTTTCGGCGGCATGGATATCAACGGTCTTGTCGTACGATGCCTGCGGAAGAAAAGCGGGCGCCCCCTGGGGCTCCATTCAAAAATACGGAAGCATTCGATAACCGCTGCACCCCGGATGTGCCGTGTGGCTCGGCGCGCCGAGGCGCGTGGTTTACGTGCTTTTCACGCCTTGCGTTTCGGTGGCGCCGCGGCCTTGGCCGTGCGCCACCGAATTTTAAAACACCACTTTAGTCCTTGGTGAAAAATTGCAGTTTGGTCGATCCCAGCTCGATGATGTCGAATTCCTTCAGCTGGACGGTGTCCTTCACGGCCTCGCCGTTGACCTTGGCCTTGAACAAACCGCCCACGTGGCTCAGGTGAAATCCGTTCGGACGCATGCTGATGGTCGCGGCGGTGTGCCCGATACCGAGCCCGCCGACCACGATGTCCGCCTGCGGGTCCTTGCCGATCTTCGTCAGTTTCTTTGTCAGCGTGACATCGCCGTTGCCGGCCGACAGAAAGGATAAAACCCCGACGGGCGGCGATTTTTCAACCGCGACGGGTGCCGCCGGCGCTGTTTTCTCCGCGGTCATGCTGCGCAAGAGTTCGGCATCCATCACCATCGTCTGGTCCACGGCCCCCTCGGCGTCCTGCGGACGCATTTCGTCGGCCGCATAGCCGAAAACAAGGGTGTGTTTGCCGATATTGATGATGTCGCCGTGCTTGAGCCAGTGCGACGTGACGAGCTGCTCGTTGACGAAGCAGCCGTTTTTGCTCTGCAGGTCGGTCAGAACGAAACCATCGCCGATGGCATCGATCTTGGCATGGTGTCCCGATACCGCCAGGTTTTCGACGACGATGTCATTGTTGGTGCGCCGACCGATCGTCATCGACTTGCCCTCTTGGAGCGGGTAGGTTGCGATGGTGTTTTTTTTGAATTTCAGGGTCAGCATCGGCATGGGGCATTCCTTTTAATCAGCTTGATCGACGGTCTTTTTCTTGGCGCCAAGACCCGCAATACTTTCCGAAACCCGCGACACCAGGCTTTTTATCTTACCCGCGCCGTTGAGGGTCTTTTTAATCGCCACCACGACGACCGTTATGTTATCGGTGCCGCCGCGGTCGTTGGCCAGATCGACCAGTCGGCGGCAGGCATCCGCCGGCGGGTGGCGGGAGACGGTGGCAAGGATCTCATCCGGCGCGACCATGTCCGTCAGGCCGTCCGAGCTGATGACGAAAACATCCCCCGCAAAGCAGGGTACTTCACAGATATGGGCCTCGACGGTGGTGTTGACCCCCACGGCCCTGGTCAGAACGTGGCTGAATTCGGCCCCCAGGCGCACGGTGCCGAGCGGATCGGCGATCTCGTGTTCGGCCAGAACGGTGTGGGCTACGGATAGACGCTCGATCAGGCCTTTTTGGACCAGGAAGATCGAGCTGTCGCCGACATTGGCGGCCACCAGCGTCCGGTCGCCGACCTTGAGAATTGCAACCGTGGTGCCCATCCCCCGGCACTCCCGCGAGCCGTTGGCGGCGGTGTGCACGGCGCGGTTGGAGGACAAAATCCCGGCCAGGACCTGGTTGGCTTCGAGTGAAAGGGTGGTGTCGACCGGCGAACTGTCCGCCGCCGCCCGTCCGTCGCGGCAGCTTTCGATGTGGCGGCGCATCGCGTCGACCACCAGGCGGCTGGCGACTTCGCCGGCCCGGTGACCGCCCATGCCATCGGCGACAATATAAAGGCCCAGCGCGTCGTCGACGAGCAGGGCATCCTCATTGTCTTTGCGTCTGTTGCCGGTGTCGGTCAGGCCGGCTGATTCGGTGACAATCATCGATGGCTAAGATGTACTCGGGTGAGACGGCGAAGCCGCGGCGGAAATCCGTCATGTCAGGCTCAAGATATGCCTCCGGATTTGCTTGAAAAACAATCGTTTCATTATAGTATAAAACCCGGAGACGGTCAAGCAGTTCGAGGCCCGGGTGTTCCGGAAGCGGGACAGAGTCGATCCGGTGTTTCCCGGCATCGCGGGCGAAACGGTGGACGGCGATCGGCTCGGGGCGGATTCGAATGTTGCACATCGCCGGTAAGGTGGGTATAAGAAGATAAAGCTTTTGGCTGCTGGTATCGGTCGTAATAGAGGGGTCCAAGGTTCAGGGTTCACGGTTAAGGGTTAAGGATGAATGCGATTAATTGTTCAGATATGAGCTTTTGCAAGCGCCTTTCAACCCGGAACGTTGAACCCTGAACCGCTCAACCTTGGACAGGGCCGCCGCCTTCCGGTCTTGGCAGTATCTTCGTCTTAAAGCCCATTTTTAGAAACCGCTTTTTGCCATTTTCTTTGCGCTGTGAGGAGCCCATGCGGCACATCGGCATACTGAAAAACACGGTTCAACCTTATGCCTGGGGCTCCCACACGGCCATTCCCGAATTGCTCGGCGTCCGGCCCGAACCCGGTTTGCCCCAGGCCGAACTGTGGATGGGCGCCCACCCCAAGGCCCCCTCGCTGGTCGCGGTCGATGGCGCCTGGCATTCCCTGGAAGAACTCGTCGACCGTTATCCGCAGGAGATCCTGGGCCGGGAAACGGCGGCGGCCTTCGGCAGCACGTTGCCTTACCTGTTCAAGGTACTGGCGGCCGCCCGCCCGCTGTCGCTGCAGGCTCATCCAAGCCTGGCCCAGGCCCGCGAAGGTTTCGCGCGCGAAAACGCCCGCGGCATCCCGCCGGATGCCCCGCACAGAAACTACCGCGACCCCAACCACAAGCCGGAGTGCATTTGCGCCTTGACGCCGTTCTGGGCGCTGCACGGTTTTCGCCCGATCGCGCAGACCCTGACCCTGGCCGGCCGGCTCGATCTTCCGGTTTTTGACGACCTGCTGAGTATTCTGCGAAACCGGCCGGATGCGGGCGGGTTGAAATCGTTTTTCAAGGCCGTGATGACGCTGCCGGCCGCCGACAAAACGATCCTGACCACCCAGGCCCTCGATAAGGCCTCCAGGCTGGCGGCCGAAGATCCGGTGTACCGGTGGATGGGCGAACTCGGAACCGCCTACCCGGGGGACATCGGCCTATTCGCCCCCGTTTTGCTTAACCTTGTCCTGCTCCAGCCCGGTCAGGCCCTGTACCTGCCGGCCGCGGAACTCCACGCCTACCTGGAGGGAACGGGAATCGAGCTGATGGCCAATTCCGACAACGTGCTGCGCGGCGGCCTGACCGCCAAACATGTCGATGTCGCCGAACTGCTGCGGGTGCTCAACTTTGAAGAAAGAACGGCCCGTGTCCTGGTCCCCCGGCCGGCGGCAAACGGTGAAAGCGTCTACGAGTGTCCGGCGCGTGAATTCGTCCTGTCGACCATCACCGTCGTGTCGCAAACACCGTACGTCAGCCAGCGGCTCAGGAGTGTCGAAATCCTGCTATGCACCGCCGGGTCGGCCGGAATCACCGACCGGGGCACCGGGGAGAAGATCGCTTTTCCCAAGGGCACGGCGGTGCTGGTTCCCGCCGCCGTCAGGGAGTACGCCCTCGAGGGTGAGGCGGTCGTCTTCAAAGCGGCGGTGCCGATTCGCTGAGGCGGGCGGGTGGGAATATTCAAGGTTCATGGTGCAGGGTTCAGGATGCAAGGTTGCGGATTCCCGGTTTAGGTTTGATTGAGCATAGCAGGTCGCCGCGGCAAGGAACCGAGAAGTAAAATTTTCATGGAATTGTGCGGCCTTGTGATCGTTCGCTTATCCGGCGATTACGAGGATATCTTTTTCTCGACTCGTCTGACCCACCCGATCAAACGTATATTATTTGAATCAAAAGAAAGGAGATTATAATGGAACCAGCGGATGACACCACGAAAGGAACCCCTTTCGATCTGGCCGATGCCGTGGCCTATGCCGACGGCTCGGTGGTCAGCAAGACCTTGCTCAAAAAAGAAAGCGGCAACATCACCCTGTTTGCCTTCGACAAAGGCCAGGGACTCAGCGAGCACACCGCCCCCTTCGATGCGGTCGTCTACATTCTCGACGGGCGGGCGGACATCACCATCGGCGGAAAGGCCCGGTCGGTTGCGGCCGGCAGCATGCTGATCATGCCGGCGAATATTTCACACGCGCTGCACGCCGCCGAGCGCTTTAAAATGCTGCTCGTCATGATTCGCAGCAACTGACGGGGCAAAGAGATGGTACGCTACACGGGGATCAACCACCTGGCGATGGTGACCGGGGACATGGAGGCCACCATCGGATTCTGGCGCGACCTGCTCGGCCTGCGGCTCGTGGCCGGCCTGGGGCGCGGGGGTGTCAGACATTACTTCTTCGAGATTACGGCCCACGACATGATCGCGTTCTTCGAATGGCCGGGGGTTGAAAAAGGCATCGAGAAGGACCACGGCGCACCGGTGACGGGCCCGGTTACTTTCGACCACGTCTCGCTCGAGGTCGGAAGCGACGAAGACCTGTGGCGGTTGAAAGACAAATTCGAAGCCGCCGGTATCTGGGCCTCCGAGATCATAGATCACGGGTTCATCCACTCGCTTTATGCCTTCGATCCCAACAACATTCCGATCGAATTCAGCGCACCGGTCGCCGGTATCGACATCCGGGCCACCCCCCGCATGGTCGACACGCACCCGACGCCGAAAGCGCTCGAAGGCGCGGCCCCGCGACCGGAGCGGTGGCCGGCCGTCACCCGTCCCACTGCCGCTTACAAACGCCGCATCTATCCCGGCGAGGGGGCGGCGCTGGCCGATGGCGGCCGCCGGGAGCCGCCGGCGGGCAGTAAGCCGATATGAGCGCGCGCGACGCGAGGTCGGGCCGGTATCAATCCGATGCCGCCGCGGCAGCCGCATCGCCCCCGACAAGGGGCCGGCCGGTCAGGTTGGTGCTGGTCCTGGCGCTGCTGCTGGCCTTTGGGGCGGCACTGGCCGGCGTGGCCGATGTTCCGATCCGCAAGCTCGGAATGCAACGGGTTGCCGCCGCCAACCAGCTCTACCTGAAGCAGTCCATGGATACGGCCATATCCGGGTTCCTGGTGTTATCGGGCATCAAGACCGGCCTGGCCGTTGTCGAGGGCTCGGAAGTCGGCATCGGCTTCAGCCTGCAGATCGGCGATGTGGTCCAGTCGGTCTATGATTACGTGGACATCGCCTGGAAAACCTCCCTGGCCGGCGGCACCGCCATTCTGATCACGCGCCTGCTGCTGCAGGCCGTGGAACTGATCGATCAGTGGAGCCTGGTGCTGACGTTCAGCTGCGCCCTTCTGGTGGTCCTGGCCGGCTGGATTTTCCCGCGCCGCTTGCGGGTAAAGCGCCTGATGAAAGACGCCACGTTCTTTATGGCCGTTTTTGCAATCGTGCTGTACCTCGTCTTTCCGTTCGCCATTGCCGGGGCCGCCTTCGTTTCCCGGAAAATTACGGGCCCGCTGATAGAGGAATCCCAGCGCAGTTTCGAGAACATAAAGGAAGACTTTTCGGCCGAGAGGATCAGCCGTCATTTTTTCGGCGACGACTCCCCGGGTGAAAAAAGCAGTATCGCCGGCCTGCTGCTGAAAGGAAAGCTTGACGGGATAAAAGAAGCCCTGAAGTCGCAAGCCGACTATTTCCAGGACAAATCCCGCAGCATCGCCCTGTGGACGCTGCAACTGATCGCGGGCTATCTCTTTGACAGCATCATTTTTCCCGTGACGTTCTTCATTCTGCTGTTCGTGATCGTAAAGGGCGCCCTGGTGTATCTCTTCGAAGACCGAAAACAGCAGGCGCTCGCAGAAGAGCTGCGCGCCGTTCTGGAAAAACTGCGGCACATGAAACCGGAAAGGCCGTCGCGCGGCAGTTCCCGGTTGCGGGCCGACCGCCGGCGCCGCATCTCCACCTGAGACCGATGATGCAAAATACCGGCATACCGCTCGCCGAATTGCGGCGATCGATCGATGAGATCGACGAGAAAATTCTGGCCCTGATCAACCAGCGTCTTAAAATCGCCAGGCAGATCGGTGCCGTCAAGCTGCGCGAGGGTTCGCAGATCATCGACCCGGAACGCGAAGGCCAGCTCATCAGCCGGCTGATGGCGCGCAACGAAGGGCCCTTGAGCAAGGAGAATCTCTACCACGTTTTTAAACAGATCATCACGATCTCGCGTGCGGTCCAGACGCCGCCATCAGCCGCCGAACCGGGCCCCGGCGCCGCCGGCGTCTACGCCGTCATCGGCGATCCGGTCGCCCACAGCCTGAGCCCGGTCATGCACAGCCGGGCCTTTGCCCACACCGGTCACAACGGTGTCTATATCGCCTTGCGCGTCACGGACATCGCCGCGGCCGTCAACGGCTTCAGGGCGCTGGGATTCAAAGGCCTCAGCGTGACCATTCCGCACAAGGTGGCGGTGATGGGCTGCCTGGACGAGGTGGACGACACGGCCCGCGCCATTGGCGCCGTCAACACGATCGTCAATGTCAACGGCCGCCTGGCCGGGTATAACTCGGATTATCTCGGCGCCGTAAAGGCCCTTGGCGATGCGATCGATATCGGCGGCAAGACGGTTGTCATCATCGGCGCCGGCGGCGCCGCCCGCGCCATCGGGTTTGGCGTCGTCCGTGCGGGCGGCCGCGTCGTCATTTTAAACCGCAGCCCGGAAAAGGGCGAACGGTTGGCCGGCGCCTTGAACGCCGATTTCCAGCTCCTGTCGGAAACCAGGGAAATAGGGGGCCAGGTCCTGGTCAACACCACCCCGGTCGGCATGTTTCCCCATGCGGAGCGGATGCCGATCGATCCGCGCCTGCTGCGGTCCGATCTGGTCGTGATGGACATCATCTACAACCCCCTGACCACCCGGCTGCTGAGCGAGGCCGCGCGCGCCGGCTGCCGGACCATCAACGGCTTGTCCATGTTCGTTTACCAGGGGGCGGTCCAGTTCGAACTGTGGACCAAAGAAAAGGCCCCGCTGGATGTGATGAGAACGGCGGTGGAAAGCGCCCTGCAGCGGGTTTGAGGCACAGCAGGAAGGCGAAGCCGCGGGTAACCCAACAAACCCAATAAACTCAATCAACCCAATCAACCCAATAAACTCATTCAACCAACCAAACCGACTCAACCGTCAAAACCGACCCATGATCGAAATCAACCCTGATAAAATCGCCGATACGACTGTCTGCGTACCCGGCTCTAAAAGCTACACGCACCGCCTTATGATCGCCGCGGCGCTGGCGGACGGTGCCTGCACGGTCAAAAATCCACTGGACAGCCAGGACACGCGGATCACCCGGCACTGCCTGTCGGAGATGGGGGTCGCGATCAAGGAATCGTCCGGCGATCTCCGGATTCAGGGGTCATCCGGACGGTTGCGTTCGCCCGCTGCGCCGTTGGATCTCGGAAATTCCGGCACCTCCATGCGCCTGCTGGCCGCGGTGGCCGCGCTGGGGCAGGGCGTCTGCGTTCTGACCGGATCGGCGCGCATGCGCGAACGGCCGATTCAGGACCTGCTCGACGGGTTGCGTCAAATGGGGATCGAGGCGCGGTCGATCAACGGCGACGGGTGTCCGCCGATCGAAATCGGCGGAGGCAGCATCACCGGGGGCCGCGTGGCCGTCGACTGCCGCATCAGCAGCCAATACCTGTCCGCCCTGCTGCTGATCGCACCCTTTGCGATGAGAACGGTCGCCGTTTCCGTTACCGGCGGCCTGGTGTCCAGGCCCTATGTCGACATGACCGTTGCCGTCATGAAAGCCTTCGGCATCACGGTCGACCGCCGGGGCTACGAGCGGTTCGTCGTCTCCGGCGGGCAGGCTTACCGGTCCGGCGACCATGCGGTGGAACCCGACTGCTCCCAGGCCGGCTACTTCTGGGCGGCTGCGGCCATCACCGGTGCCGGCATAAAGGTTGCGGGGACTTCCAAAACCTCCCTGCAGGGCGACGTGCGGTTTACGGATTGCCTGGCGGCAATGGGATGCCGCGTGGTGGAACACGGTGACGGCATCGAGGTCATCGGGGGCCCGCTGCACGGGGTGACGGTCGACATGGCCGACATGCCGGACATGGTGCCGACCCTGGCCGTCGTGGCGGCTTTTGCCAACGGTCCTACGGTCATCGAAAACGTGGCCCACCTGCGGGCCAAGGAAAGCGACCGTCTCGGGGCCGTGGCCGCGGAGCTGGCCAAGATGGGCGTTGCCGCCGCATGCACCAATGACGGCCTGCGCATCGTGGGCGGCCACCCGCACGGCGCGACCATCGACACCTACGACGACCATCGCATCGCCATGAGTTTTGCCCTGGCCGGATTGAAGGTTCCGGGCGTGAAAATCAAAGACGAGACCTGCGTGAAAAAATCCTTCCCCGATTTCTGGAAGGTGCTGGCGCGACTGTATCGGGCCGAACGGCGGCCGGGCGGCGCGTGATGACCAACGTGTTTCTCATCGGCTATCGCTGTACGGGCAAGACCAGCGCCGGAAAGATCCTGGCCGCAACCCTTAAGTGGTCTTTCGTGGACTCGGACCGCGTCATTGTCGACGAAATCGGCTGCGGCATCGCCGAATTTATCGCCGCCAGAAACTGGGCGGCCTTTCGCGAAACGGAACGGCAGGTCATCGCCCGGCTGTCGATGCTGAACCGGCAGGTTGTCGCGACCGGCGGCGGTGCGGTCATGGCGACCGAAAACGTGCGCTGCATGCGCTCCGGCGGCAAGGTGATCTGGCTGCAAGCCGCACCCGAAACGATCCGCCGGCGCATGCGGGCCGACGCCGGCACCGCAGTCAACCGCCCCCCGCTGACGGGGCAGGGGAGCCTGCAGGAAATCGAAAAGGTGATGGCCGAAAGAAGACCCCATTATGCGGCGGCCGCACACGACGTAATCGACACCGACGGCCTGAGCATCACGGAGGTCGTCCAAAAAATAATCGAATTAATCGGAACCACCCCGACCATTTCAACAGGCTAACCGGATAGTGGTCTCAACCAGCTATCAGGCAAACGGGCTCAACCGACTCAACCGACTCCAATGCCTAACCGACCAAACCGACCCGCTTGATCCGGCCAACGGGCCAACGGGCTAACCGGCCAACGGGCTAACGGGCTCAACCGGTAAACGGGCTAACGGACCAACGGACCCCAACCATGTCCAGCACCTTCGGAACACTTTACAGGGTAACGACCTTCGGCGAATCCCACGGCAAAGGCGTCGGCGCGATCGTCGACGGCTATCCGCCGCGCATCGCGCTTTCCGAGACCGACATTCAGCCGCAGCTCGACCGCCGCCGGCCGGGCCAGAGCCGCCTGACCACCGATCGGTCGGAGGCTGACCGGGTGACCATCCTCTCGGGGGTCGAAAACGGACTGACCCTCGGCACGCCGATTGCGGTTGTCGTCGCCAACAAGGATCAGAAACCGTCGGACTACCAGCAGATGCAAACCGTTCCGCGGCCATCGCATGCCGACTACACCTATCAAATGAAGTACGGCATCCGGGCCGCCAGCGGGGGCGGGCGTTCGAGCGCCCGCGAAACCATTGCGCGGGTCGCGGCCGGGGCGATGGCGGAAAAATTTTTGCAGACCGTCTTTGGGGTCGACATTGTCGCCTGGGTCAGCGCGGTCGGAAACATCGCGTCACCCGCGATCGACATCGCCAGGATAACCAGAGCAGACGTTGACCGGCATGCCGTCCGTTGTCCTGATCCGGAGGCCGCGGATCGGATGCAGGTGGAAATCGAGGCGGCCAAGGAGGAAAAGGACTCGATCGGCGGCATCGTCAACTGTGTTTGCCGCAACATCGCACACGGATGGGGTGAACCGGTCTTCGATAAAATGGAAGCCAAGCTGGCCCAGGCCATGCTGTCGATCCCGGCCACCAAGGGGTTCGAAATCGGCTCCGGTTTTGCCGGAACCCGCATGCGGGGATCAGTTCACAACGATGCGTTTGTCAAAAAAGGAAACCGGTTGGGAACGCGCACCAATTTTTCGGGCGGCACCCAGGGCGGGATTTCCAACGGCGAGCCGATCTTTTTCCGGGTGGCCTTCAAACCGCCGGCCACCATCGGCCAGACCCAGGCAACGGCGGATTTCGAGGGACAGACCGTGGCCCTGGCGGCCAAGGGCCGCCACGATCCGTGCGTCGTGCCGCGGGCGGTGCCGATCGTCGAGGCCATGGCGGCCCTGGTGCTGGCGGATTTCGCCCTGAGGCAGAAGGTGCGGGGCTGATTCACCGCGAAGGCGCTAAGGGTGCAAAGAAGACACTAATTGGTTCGAGGTGCAGGGTTTAAGGTATAGGGGACCAGTGCTTGACCCGTGATCTTGTACCTTAAACCCTGGACATTGAACCGTGAACCTCAAGGCATCGGCCTTGAACCCGGAACCTGCTGTGATCGGAATTATCGGATATGGCCGTTTCGGCCGCCTGGCGGCGCGTCATCTGGCCGGAAATTACCCGGTTTTTGTCTGCGGACGACGGGATCTATCGCCGGAGAACATGCCGCCAAACGTCCACGCCGGCTCTTTTCATGACGTCTGCCGCCAGCGGATTGTCATCCCCTGCATGCCGATTTCCTCCTTCAAAGAGGTGCTGGCCGCCGCCGGACCGTTGCTGAGACCGGATGCGCTGGTGGCGGATGTCTGTTCCGTCAAAGAAAAGCCGGTAAAATGGATGAAAGCCATTCTGCCCGAGACGGTGTCGATCCTCGGGACCCATCCCATGTTCGGTCCCGACAGCGCCTCTTCAGGGCTCTCGGGAATGAAAATTGCCGTGTGCCGGGTCAGAATTGCGGACGATCATTATGGTAAAGTGGTCTCTTTCCTCAAGCGTTCAGGCTTGGAGGTCATCGAAACAACCCCTGCGGAGCACGACCGCCAGATTGCCGTCAGTCTGGCCCTGACCCATTTCATCGGCCGCTCACTGGCCGCTTTCGGCGCCCGGGAACTGGCGATCGACACGGAAGGCTACAAGCGGTTGCTGCATATCCTGGACGTGGTGGAGCACGACACCCTCCAGTTGTTTACAGACATGCACCGCTACAATCCCCACGCCAAAGAGATGCGCACAGCCTTCATGCGCGCGATGGCGAAGGTCGAATCGGTGTTGAACGAGTGACCGCCTTCAGCTTACACGAGCGTTCATTTCGCTCATATATATTACCAGTCCATCCCGCCCACGGGGTTTGAGTCGCTGAAATCGTATTAATTCGTGCCTATCCGCGATCTTTTTTCAGGCACTGTTAAGTGTCCAACTTATAAATGTGGATTTTTTTTCATTGGGCAAGGCCGCACAAGGATTTGCAGCGAGGCGTAATTTATGTGCGCCGCAGCCGGAAACCCGCTACGACCGACCGCCCAACGGAAAAAAGGCAATTTATGGATGGATACTCTTACCCGAAGGCGGGGTAATGGGTCACGTCTTTTGCAAACGCCTCGAAATCCCGTTCCAGCAGAAAACGGCTGATCATCCGATTCACGGCCTCGGCCGTGTCCACCTTGTAATGCCCCTTCTCGTCCGGTTCCGTAAAATTCTTGGTGTTCTCCACGATCGCCTTAAGTGATGCCGTCGTCATGATCACATTGGCATGAACCTCGATGGTGTCGATGGTATCGCTCATCATTCAAAATCCTCCCGACCGGATAGCATTTTTCGTCCGTCAATAATTTTTTTAGAAAATAAATTCTGTGCCCCGGTTGCTGACCAAAAAAGTCATAAGAGTTTTTTGTTATAATATCAAGTATATAAGATAATATAAGGAGAATACTTAAGTGTAAAAGATGGCCGAAATAGGTGAATCATAAGCATTTTATTGGGATTGTCAGGGCATAATCCGCAGGGTAACAAACCAGTCAAATGAAGCGGCGCTCAACTGACTCAACCACATTCTCAACAGCCATCTGAAAGGAGATCCACCATGCAGACCATCAGCCGTAGTTTCGCCATCATGACCGCCATTCTGACCATTTGTGTTCTTTTCAGTTCCGTCTGGGCCGCCGAACCGCAGCAGATCAACATCAACACGGCGACCGTTCAGGAGCTCTCCCAGCTCAAGGGCGTCGGGCCCGCCTATGCCGCCAAGATCATCGCCTACCGGGAAGCTAATGGGCCTTTCGCAAAATCCGAAGACATCGTTCAGGTGCCGGGAATCGGAACCAAAACATTCGAAATGAACCGGACCAGCATCAGCGTGGGCAAAAAAGTCGCCACGCAGTAAAGCAGTATTCCCCAAGCGCCGTTTAAAACTGCAAGCTATCTCGAACCAGCCGCCCGCTAAAACCAGGCGGCTGGTTTAATTTTGCCCAAGGAGCCGGCAGCCCAGCGGGCCAAAGGCCATAATGGATAAGCAATGAACAAAAAAGGAGGACGCATGCAGGCCATTGTTGACTATCGGGAAAAACCGTCCGGTATTGTCGAGTTGATGAGAAGCGCGGGAATCGACGTCGAAGTAAAAAAAATCGCCTGCGGCGATATCGTGCTCGACGGCACTGTCACTGTCGAACGAAAAACGGCGACCGATTTCGTCGTGTCGATCATTGACGGTCGTCTTTTCAGACAGGCGGCCAGCCTGAAGAGAAACTGCGAAAATCCGGTCTTCATTATAGAGGGTAACCCATTGCAGACCGGCCTGGAAATCACGCGTGCCGCGGTTCGGGGTGCGATAGTCAATATTCAACTCGTCTGGAACATACCGGTTGTCCATTCGCGCTCCGTAGAGGATTCGCTGGAACTGATGCAGATGATGGCCCATCAATTTGAAAAAAGATCCACGCGCATGACCGCCCGCGCGGGATACCGGCCGCGGCGCTTGAGCACCAGGCAGCTTTACGTGCTGCAGGGCTTTCCGGGAGTCGGCCCTCACACGGCCAAGCGGCTCTTGAATCATTTCGGGTCAGTGGCCGCCGTGCTGACTGTTTCGGTCGAGGCTCTGAAAGGCGCCAGAGGGATAGGGCGGGTGACCGCCGAAAGCATCAGGGCCGTGCTCGATGCGAAGTGGGTGAATTTTCGTGTCGAAAGATCGCACGGCATCGGTTTTTCCGACACGAAGATTTAGATTAAATTAAAGACGAAACCCCCACCCTAAGGGTGGGGTCATGGGGACTGGCTATTCCGGTCCCGTATGGGGACGGCCAAAATAGGCCGCTCACTGCTATCCTTACGGCGAGTTGTTGCCGCAACATCAAACGTAAGGAGGAAGCAGTGAGCAGATTTCGTAAATTAGCACATTCGCTGTGGCATTGTCAGTATCATATTGTATAGGTACCAAAGTATCGGTTTCGAATCCTAACCGGAGCGGTAAAGCAGGCTGTGGAGTAACGGCTGATCATGCGGTTCACGGCCTCGGCCGTATCCACCTTGTAATGCCCCTTCTCGTCCCGGTTCCGTAAATTTCTTCGTATTCTCCACGATCGCCTTCAGTGATGCCGTCGTCATGATCACATTGGCATGAACCTCGATGGTGTCGATAGTATCGCTCATCATTCAAATTCCTTCCGTCCGGGTAGTTTTTTCGTCCATCAATAAATTTAAATTTTAAAAAATAAATTCTTTGATTCGGTTTCTAATTAAAAAAAGTCGTTACATGTTATTTTTAAAAATAACAGATAGATGTGATAGAAAAAGGAAAATACCTAAGTATAAAAGGTGGCCGTAATAGGTGAATCATAAGCATTTTATTGGGATTGTCAGGGCATAATCCGCAGGGTAACAAACCAGTCAAATGAAGCGGCGCTCAACTGACTCAACCACATTCTCAACAGCCATCTGAAAGGAGATCCACCATGCAGACCATCAGCCGTAGTTTCGCCATCATGACCGCCATTCTGACCATTTGTGTTCTTTTCAGTTCCGTCTGGGCCGCCGAACCGCAGCAGGTCAACATCAATACGGCAACCGTACAGGAACTCTCGCAACTCAAGGGCATCGGGCCGGCCTATGCCGCCAAAATCGTGGCCTACCGGGAAGCCCATGGACTGTTCGCAAAGTCCGAGGACATCGTGCAGGTGCCGGGAATAGGAGTCAAAACGTTTGAAATGAACAAGGACCGCATCGTGGTAAACAAAAAAATAGCCACTCAATAAAGTCTGTTCTCGCAAGCGCCGTTGAGAACCGACCCATTCCGGCAGATACCAAACCAGCCGCCCGGCAATAGCCCGGCGGCTGGTTCGTTTTTTACCGATTGGACGAATAGATTGGGGGCCGCATGAATGCTGTAGTCGATTACCGTGAACAACCATCGGGCATCGTTGAATTGATGACCGCGGCACATATTGACGTTCGACTTGGAAAAGTCGCCTGCGGGGATTTCATTCTGGATGGCATCCTGACTGTTGAGCGGAAAACGGCACGCGATCTCATCGTCTCGATCATCGACGGCCGGCTTTTCAGACAGATGGCCAACCTGAAAAAGAATTGCGATCACCCGGTCGTGCTCATCGAGGGCAATCCCTTTCAGACGGGGCTGGACATGAACCGTTCGGCCATCAAAGGCGCACTGGTCAATGTTCAAACCGTGTGGAACATACCGGTTGTTTATTCGCGATCGATGGAAGATTCGATCGAATTGATGCAAATCATGGCGCACCAATTCGAAAAATTATCCACGCTCATGCCGGTGCGGCCGGGATATCGTCCCCGCCGCATGAGTTCCAGGCAACTTTATGTGCTGCAAGGTTTTCCGGGAGTCGGACCGCATATGGCCAAGCGGCTGTTGATTCACTTTGGATCGGTGGCCGCCGTTCTGGGCGCTTCCGTGGAGGCGCTGCAGGCCGCAAGGGGAATAGGACGGGTGACGGCTGAAGGCATCAGAAAGGTTCTCGATGCGACCTGGTCGTCGTCTTAGTGTTTGTTGCCGACAGGCAACTCAAGTAAACCGTTCGGCTTCAGCGCAGCAGGTATTGCGCAGCTTTGTATCAATTTTATAAAACAGATCCTTGATCACACGTATTTTACGTGCTATGGAAGGCTGGAAAGAGACGCTTATTTCAAGGAGGAAAGCTTTATGAAACAAAACATTACCTTGAGCCTCGACAAAGAACTGATTAAAAAAGCAAAGATTTTGGCAGCGCAGCGGCAGACATCGATCAGTCGCATGCTCAGTGAAGAACTGGAAAAGATAGTTACCGATTCCATGGAATACGACCGGGCAAAAAGACGGGCCTTGGATCACCTTGACGAGGGATTTCATTTCGGCGGCAAAATCACGGTGTCAAGAGAGGAACTTCATGAGCGGTAAGGTTTTTTTAGATACCAACGTACTGATCTATGCCTACGATTCAGATGCCGGAGAGAAACACACAAGTGCAGCGGCTATCCTGAGAAACCTGTGGGAAACGGAAACCGGCATTGTCAGTGTCCAGGTACTGCAGGAGTTCTATGTCAATGTGACCCGAAAAATTGTTAACCCTCTACCAAAACCTAAAGCAAGGGAAATTATTCAAAGTTACCGCGCATGGCCCATCGAATCGAACGATATCGAAACAATATTTGCCGCCTCCGAATTTGAAGAACGATATAAATTGTCCTTTTGGGATGCTTTGATCGTTGCGGCTGCATGCAATGCAAAGGCAGAGAAAATCCTCACCGAAGATCTCAACCACGGCCAGAGAATCGAGGGTGTTTTCATCGAAAACCCCTTTTTTGCCGCTTAATTCCGGCCTCCGACCCACCCGTTTCAATTCAAAGATAATTTCATTGACAATCGATCGAAAAAATGTTCAAAGGCTGAACGCTTACTTTTGAACACTCTGATTTTACACAAATACCACATATCTACATTCTTTTCAGGTGAGAAACCCCTTTCATGTAACCCACCCGGCGGAGCCATGCCCGACGCTTTCCTTTTTAGTCCTTAATTACCTGATTTTACAATAAATGAATCCTGTTGACATGCGCACGCTGCACCTGCTCGAAGTGATCGAAAAAAATCACTCCCCGAGCCAGCGTCAACTTGCCGGGCACCTGGACATCTCCCTTGGATTGGTCAACTCCTTCATCAAACGCCTGGCCAGCAAGGGGTATTTCAAGATCACCCACATCCCCAAAAACCGGGTCAAGTACATTCTTACGCCCAAAGGCATGGCCGAGAAAAGCCGCCTGACCTATGAGTACATCAAGCTGTCCTATGTTTTTTTCAAAGAGGTCCGCAAGAAAATACAAAACCTGTTAAAGGATCTGGAATCACAGGGGGTGTCACGGGTTGTTTTTATAGGGGCAACCGATCTGGCGGAAATCGCCTACCTCTCATTGCACGAAACAAGCATCCAATTGGCTGCGGTTCTGGACGACCAGCGCGTCGGCAAGAAATTTTTCGACCACACGGTTCAGTCCGTTGACACCCTGGATTCGACCCTCTTCGATCGAATTCTTCTGACCACCTCCGAATTCGGGGAGTTGAAGCCGGATGGGCTGAAAAAATTCGGCATTTCTCCATGACCGCGTCGTTCTGCTGCAATGAGTCGCAATTCAGTCCATTGCAATCGACCTATGTCATGACAGACCCTGAAATCGAGCCAACAAACCGTCAGAAAACAAATCGCCGATTTAAAAAAGCATTTTTTGCAATCTAACACTCGATCCTGCCGATTGAACTGGTCTACCTTTTCGGATCCCGGGCCCTCGATACCGCCGGGCCACTCAGCGATTACGACATGGCGATCTATTTTTCCGCCATGCCCGATCACCATGTGAAATATCATTTAGAGCACCAAACGGCGGAGGTTTTGGATACGGACCGCAGTCGATATCGTGATTCTCAACCGTGCGCCGATCGAGCTTAAATATGCCGTGATCACAACCGGCACCGTTATTTATGAAGTTTCCAAAGCCGCTCGGGTTGAGTTCGAAAGCTCGACACTTGGCCTCTATGGCGATTTTTTGCCCGTTCTGCGGGCCCAGAGAGAGGATCTATTAAAAGGATCGAATCATGAAGCCGGAATTCAGCGGTATCGAAAGGCGTTTGGAAAAACTCGACGTTCTCAACCGTGCGCCGATCGAGCTTAAATATGCCGTGATCACAACCGGCACCGTTATTTATGAAGTTTCCAAAGCCACTCGGGTTGAGTTCGAAAGCTCGACACTTGGCCTCTATGGCGATTTTTTGCCCGTTCTGCGGGCCCAGAGAGAGGATCTATTAAAAGGATCGAATCATGAAGCCGGAATTCAGCGGTATCGAAAGGCGTTTGGAAAAACTCGACGCATGCTTGAAAAAATTAGCGCCTTTCAGATCGAAGAAAAAAGATGAGATATTAAATGGCCACCTACGATAGTAAAGCGCTGGAAAAAATATGCCGGCGATATTCGATTGAAGCGATTTATGCGTTCGGCAGCCGGGCAGTGGAGCTGAAAAATTACGCCGCCGGCGCCTGTGAAATCGTCACAGCCAAATCGTCTGATTTTGATGTCGCCGTAAAGATAAGGCCTAAAATAAGCCTGAACGTGCGACAAAAATCTCAACTGACCATAGATTTAGAGGAGCTGCTTCAAATTAAAAGGCTCGATCTTGTCGTCATAAATGAGGCGGACCCTTTTTTGGCGGCAAATATAATCCGGGGAGAAAGGATTTATTGCCGTGATGAATACTTGGCGGATCAGTACGAACTCTATATTTTTAGAAGAGCAGGAGACTTGATTCCGCTTGAACGCGAAAGGCTCGAGATCATTTTCTCCAAATGATGAGATCACAACCGAAGGACTCTACGATATCGGCAAGAATCAACTGGATGACATATTGCTGA
>CAVSIM010000008.1:0-17553 GCA_963728055.1 uncultured delta proteobacterium
ACCCTTCAAACGAAAGGAGAAAATTCAGAGCTAAACATCAACCCTGGAATCGAAAATATCGAACGTCAGGAGGAGAAATGATGAAAAAAGCGTACTGTACCATTGTGCTTATGGCTGTCCTGGCCTCATTATCTTCGCTGGCATGGGCCGGTGTGAAATTGAAGATAAGTGAAGACACCGACATCGACCTGGGCTTCAGACTGCAGACATTGTTCAGGGCTACAGACAACGAGAGCGGCACCACCGGCGACAGCGCCGAAGACTTTCTCGTGCGCAGGGCCCGCATCCGGTTGGGGGGCAACGTGACCAAGTGGATGAGTTTTTTTCTTCAAACCGAGGCGGCGAACGACTCTGGAACCGGTTTCGACATGCGCGTGATAGATGCTTTTGTCACCCTCAACCTGAATCCGCTCGCTCAAATCTACCTTGGAGAGAACGTGGCCCCGGCCGGCCGGCAAATCACCACCAGTTCGGGAGCCCTGATGGCTATGGACCACCCCAACATCACAAACTACAACCTGACATGGGGCTTGAACGGCAGAATACAGTACAACACGGCCAATTTCCCCAACGGCAATCTCGATCTATCCGGTGAAGTCAATGTCCGCGATCTCGGGGCGACTCTTTTTGGATTTCACTCGTTTTCAGACGTACACCTCAAATATTACGCAGGGGTTTATAACGGCATCCAGAATTCGGGCGGCAATAAAAAACGCTACACCGGGCGGGTGCAGATGAACTTTTTTGATCCCGAACCCGGCTATTACAATTTATCCACCTATGTAGGCGAAAAGAGGACAATCGGAGTTGGATTTTCCTACGATGCACAAAATGATATCGCTGAAGATGTCATCAAAGGCAATATTGATTACGGCTGGTGGTCTGCGGACTTGTTTGCCGACCTGCCTTTAGGGCCCGGTTTCATCACCGCCGAAGGCGGGTACCAGCATCTGGATCTGGATAATGCCACAGAACTGATAACCGATGCTTCAGGGCTCGGCATACAGAATGCCGAACTGACCCAAGGCGAAGGCTGGTATACCCAAATCGGCTACTTGATCGAAAGCTGGAAGCTCCAGCCCTGGGCCGCTTACTCTAAATGGAACGCAACGGATGACAGAGGGAGCTTCTACGACTGGCAGGTGGGCCTGACATATTTTTTCAAAGGCAATAACGCCAACATCAAGGCTGGGTACGAATATCTCAAGTCCGATAAAAATATGGGTGCTTCGAATGAAGATTCGATTAAATCCTTTCTGGTCGGTTTTTACGTCACTTATTGAGAATTTGGGGGCTTCTGACAAGGTTTCTCTCCGGCCGTTGCCGGCCAGGGCCGGAGAGGCCTTATTCGACTCCGAAAAAATTGCAACGAAACCGTCGATCAACGGCAAGGCATTCAATTTCAAGTAGCTGGAAGAATACCAATAACATGGTGGCACGGCATTTGACACTCTAAGGATTCGCAAAATGTTATCCATTACTCGGTATAAGTTGCTTTTCGGGATCGGCATCGTTTTACTGTCACCAGCGGTGATGACCACCGCCTGGGCCGCGGAACAAAATATCCATCAGCAGGACCGCCTCCAGCCTTTCGAGAACGATATTTTATTGCAATCTTTCGAACGAACACACGCTACTGTTCTCACGCTGGTGGGGCAGGGAATTTTGCCCGAAGATGCCCGGGCAATGGCTGATGACCTGATGATCGAATTAAGAAAGTATCTTATAAGGACTAATGCAGATCAGCAGGTGCTGGAATTGGACATCCTGCATGCATCCACCGAGAAGCGCGAAATTGCACTGAAAAAACTGATGGAACTTGCAGCCGAGCGCGAACGCACCAAGGTGCAGTATTTACAACGCATACAAGCACTCGTTTCGAATGGCGACGTGAAAGAGGCCGCAATGCCGCCACCGGCAGTGCCCCACAGCGTTCAATCGCACCCCGGGGAAACAGAGCAAAATAAATCAGATAAAAGGTGGCGCACCAGGGACCTGGATATCGAAGTAGAAATCGCGCCTGAGGATATGAGCAAGGGCAGGCATGATTGATGGACTGTTACGTGGCCGACTGAAGCTGGCTCATACGGACCCGTTCAGCATTTCTTTTACGTCTTCACGCGGGATCAGTATGGTAAATCGTGCCCCCTTGCCCGGCACGTTTTCCACCAGGATGTCTCCGCCGATCTCCCGCAGGTATTTGCGGGAGGCCGCCAGCGCCAGGCCGTGCCCGTCGGGCTTGGTGGTGAAAAAGGGCGTGAAGATCCGCGCCAGATGATCCTTCTGGATGCCGGGCCCCTCGTCGGTGACACTCACCCGGCAACGTTCCGGCTCGTGCCGGCTGCGGACCCACACGCGCTGGCCCCTGCGGGACACCTCGACGGCATTTGTCACCAGGTCCTCCAGCAGGCGCGTGAAACGCTCCGGAGCAATTTCCGCCCGGCATGGATCCCGATCGACCTCGAAGAGAACCCGGACGCCCTTGCCGCGGCCCCGATCGGCGAGACGCCGGGCAAGGGTTTCGACCGTGTGGTTCAGATCGCGGGGCCCCTTTTCATCCGACTTGCCCGACCGGAAAGTGGTCAGAACATCGGCGATGTCATGCAGGCGGTCGAGTTCCCGGGCGTACCGCGGCGGCGCATCGGCCTCGGACGTCTCTGCCCGGCCGAGCGCGCCCCGCAGGGTGTTCAGGCTGGTGTTGATCTCCTCTCCGACGATGGATGCGGCCCGGCCGAGAACCTCCAGCCGTTCCGCGTCCGCCGACGCTTTCTGTCTTCGCCGCTGGCGCTCGACCAGAACACCCGTCACAGCGGCGATGCCCACGAAAACCAGGATCTGCACGCTCACGATCGCCGCCAATCCATGGGTGTCCGCGTAGATGAAGATGTGGGGCAGGTAAATAACACTGATGACGACAGCGGTCATCAGGCCCTGGTAGAGGCCGAACCAGATGCAGGAGAGCAGAATCGGCAGAAAGTACAGCTCGCGGTAGATGATGTGCAGATCGGCATGGCCGCCGACGGTCCTGTAGTGCAGGATCGTGATGACCGCCACCAAAAAGGCGATCAGGGTCCACTTGAGGTAGAAACGGGGACTGTTCATGGGGCACCTCCTTGGCCGGGCGGCGCGGCAACGGCCGAAAGCCGGAAAGCGATGATGGCAGCGACCGGCGCCGGGCCTGTCCACGCGACCGGATTCATATTCAAGCGATTTTTATGACGATCAGGGTCATGTCGTCCTGGAGAGCCTCGCCGCGCGCGAAGGCGTGGATCGCGTCGAAAACGGCCGACAGCAGCGCGGCCGCCTCTTCGCGGCGGTGGGCCCGAATGATCTTTTTGAGTCGCCGCTTGCCGAACATCTCGCGGTTGCGGTCGGTGGTTTCCCAGAGGCCGTCGGTTCCCAGAATCAACAGGTCACCGGATTCGAGGTGATCGACCGACTGGGCCGCATAGGTGGTGTTTTTCTCCACGCCGAGCGGAATTCCCTCTCCTTTGAGGGACTCGAAGCGATCGTCCTTCACGCGGTAGAGAAAACCGGGTTCGTGGCCGGCCCTGACCCACGAGGCGCGCCGGTGCTCGACCTCGATCTCCAGGCAGAAGAGGGTCATGAACCGGCCGCTGGCGCCCACGTCCAGGGCGACCTGCCGGTTGAGCCCGGCGACGACTTCCTCGATGCTTCCGGACGCGCAGTGCCGTTGCCGAAAGCCGGCGCGAACCCCGCTCATCAACAGCGCCGATGCGATGCCGTGGCCGGTGACATCACCGATCACGATCCGCAGCCTGCCACTGCCGCCGTTTTCTTCTATGTAGTCGAAGTAGTCTCCGCCCGTTTCGTCGCAGAATTCGCTGCGGCCGGCGATGTCGAGGCCGTCGACCTGGGGGTCCGAGGCCGGGATGAGGTTTTGCTGGACCTCTTTGGCCAGGTTGAGGGAGCGCTTCATCTGCATCCGCTCCATGAGCTGGCTGGACATCGTGTTGAAGCTGCGGGTCAGATCACCGACTTCGTCGTGGCTGGTTTCTGGCAGGGGCTTGATGAACTCGCCGCTGGACAACTTGAGCGCGGCGTCGGACACGGTTTTAATGGCCGCCGTGGTCCTCAAGGTCACAATACGGATCAGCGAAACGATCACCGCGACGGTCACGATGCCGACGAAAAAGAAGATCAGCCGCAGCTGGACGACAGGGGCGAGAATCTCTGCGCCCGGCGCGATCATCACCAGAGTCCACGGTGCTTCTTTGAGGTGGAAATAACCGCTGACCTCCTCAGGTGGGTGACCTTGCCCGAGCAGGGTTCCATATGGGGCTGACGCCATCGCTTTTAAGGTAGCACGTTCCATCGGATCATCGCTGTCAGATAGACGCCCGTGTCGTCCAGGCACCGTGCAGACGAGAATTTGACCCCTGTCATCCACCAGGAAAGCCTTGTTGCTTTGCCACCAGCCGGAATCGATCACGTGCTGGAAGATGAAAGTGAAGTCGACGACGACGTCGAGTTGGCCGATAGGCTGCCCGTTTTCATCGTTGAGTTCCGAGATGAGGCTGAAGGTCCCGTGCTGACTTTCGGTGTCAAACCGCGGAGGGGTAATTTCCCGGATCCGGGCACTGTGAAACCGGCGCATCATTGGCATCTGCATCATTCCCATTCCGTGCATTCCTCGGCTTTCATGGGGGATGGTGTCCCGGATTTCGCCGCGACCTTCGTTACTTTTTACCGGGTTGTCCCAAATTAAATTGACACCGGCAACACCCTCCCGCTTCGATAAATGCTCCAGGATCCATGAATGAAACGATTCGGAATACTGGGTGCCGGAACTTTCTTGGAACATCATGATCCAATCCTTGATGCGCCCGAGGCGCATGTCGACCTCGTGAGCGGTGCGCTGGAGCCTGAGGATCGATGCATCGCGCCATTGGGACAGAACAAGGTCGCGGGCATAGAAGAAAGCGGAAGACCCCACGATGATCAGCAGAATGCCCACGGGAAGAATCATGAAGAGCGTAAACCGCGACTGCAATGATTTAAGCCGAAACATGTGTTGCCCCAAGTCATTTAAAATGGAATTTTGATATCACTGTTTGTTGAGCCATCCAACGAAGTTTACGCCCATCGGGAGCAATCCTGGATTTTAAAGTTAATAAGGCTGAATCCTTTGAAATTCTTCTTTAACAAAGAAGGATCATTCACGCTCCTGTTGTTTTGCCTCACGGCGCAATTGCCAGGCACGCCAGAACTGATAAAAGATCGGAATCAGGATCAGGGCCAGGACGGTTGCAGAAACCATGCCCCCCACCATGGGTGCGGCGATGCGCTTCATGACCCGGGCGCCGGTCTCGCTGCTCCACATGATCGGCAGCAAGCCGGCGATGATGGCGGTGGCCGTCATCATGATCGGACGCACCCGTTCGGCGGCGCCGGCCATTATCGCCTCAAACAGCTCGGCCCTGGTAAGGTGAGTCTTTTGCCGGCGCTGCTTTTCGAAAGCGTGGTCTAAATAGATGACCATGATCACCCCGATTTCGGTCGACACCCCGGCAAGAGCGATGAACCCCACTGCCACAGCCACGCTCATGTTGTATCCCAGAAGGTACATGAACCAAATCCCCCCTACAATTGAGAACGGCAGGGCCAGCATCACAATGAGCACCTCGGTAAGGTTCTTGAAATTAAAATAAAGCAGGAGAAAAATAATCAACAGCGTGATAGGCACGACGATTTTAAGTCGTTTGCTCGCTTCTTGCATATATTCATACTGGCCGCTCCATTCAAGGCTGTATCCGACCGGCAGTTTAATCTCTTCGGCAACCGCCCGCTTGGCCCGTTCCACGTAACTGCCGATGTCCTGTTCGGGGGTAATATCCACATAGATCCAGGCCTGCGGCCGGGCGCCTTCGGTCTTGATGGATGGCGGCCCGACCCGCGGGAATATGTCCGCCACCTGCTCCAAGGGGATACTGGCCCCGGTTGGCGTGGCGATCAGCACGCGCCGAAGATCTTCCGGGCTGCTCCGCAGTTCCCGCGCGTAGCGTACGTTGACGGGATAGCGCTCCAGGCCTTCGATGGTGGTTGTGATGTTCATGCCGCCGATGGCCGATTGAATCACGTCGTTTACGTCATCTACGGTAAGTCCGTACCTGGCCGCCTCCTTTCTCTTGATGACAAAATCGGTATAAAAACCGCCGGCCACCCTCTCGGCATAAACGCTGCGGGTGCCCGGCAGGCCACGAATCACCGGCTCGACCTGCTCGCCAAGCTTCTGCAGGACGCTGAGATCCGCGCCGGTGAGTTTGATGCCGATCGGGGTCTTGATCCCGGTCGACAGCATATCGATTCTGGTTTTAATCGGCATGGTCCAGGCATTGGTCACTCCCGGAAAATTGATCAAGCGTTCGAGTTCCCCTGTCAATTTTTCGATGGTCATTCCCGGACGCCACTCTTCTTCCGGCTTAAGGATGATCGTTGTTTCCAACATTGACAGGGGTGCGGGGTCGAGCGGCGTGCGGGCGCGGCCTGCCTTGGCCAGGGCATGTTTGACTTCGGGCACGGTCACGATCAGCTTGTTGGTCTGTTGCGCCACGGCCTCGACCGCGGAGATGGATACCCCGGGCAAAAGAGATGGCATGTAAAGAAGGTCGCCCTCGTTGAGAGGGGGGATGAATTCTGAGCCGAGACGGTTATAGGGGATAACGGTCAGTCCCAGAACAACAACGGCGCCGAGCAGCACAACCCAGCGCAGCTTCAAGGCCCAGCGCAGAATGGGACGGTAAGCCCAGACCAGAAAGCGGTTGATGGGGTTTTTCGCTTCCGGCAGTATCCGGCCCCGAATCAAATATCCCATCAGCACCGGAACCACGGTCACGGACAACAGCGCGGCGGCCGCCATCGAATAGGTCTTGGTGAACGCAAGCGGGGCAAACATCCGGCCCGATTGGCCGGTCAAGGCAAAAACCGGCAGAAACGATACCGCGATGATGACCAGGGAGAAAAAGAGCGCCGGCCCCACTTCCTTGGTCGCATCGACGATGATGTCCCAATGGGGTTTTTTACCGCGATCGCGCTCGAGATGCTTGTGGACGTTTTCGATCATGACAATAGCACCGTCCACCATTGCGCCGATGGCGATCGCAATGCCGCCGAGCGACATGATATTGGCTCCGAGTCCTTGAAAATACATGACCGTCATCGCCATAAGGACACCGACGGGAAGCGTAAAGATGGCGACGAACGCGGAGCGCAGATGCAGCAGAAATACAACGCAGACAAGGGCAACGATGACGCTTTCTTCGATCAACTTGGAGCGCAGGGTGTTCTGGGCACGGTGGATCAGGTCCGAGCGGTCGTAGATGGGAACGACCTCAACCCCCTCCGGCAGGCCCGGCTTTAACTCCGCGAGCTTTTGCTTGACGCGGTTGATGACTTCCAGGGCATTGTTCCAATACCTCATCTCGATGATGCCGATGACCACTTCACCCTGGCTGTCAAGCTGGACCATGCCGCGGCGGATGTCGGGTCCGAGATTGACATGGCCGATATCGCGCACGAGAATCGGCGTGCCGTCCATGTCCACGCCCACGGGAACCTGTTCGATGTCTTCCACCTTCTCGATGTAGCCGATTCCTTCCACCATGTACTCGGTTTCGAAATACTCGACCACGCGTCCCCCGACGTCGTTGTTGCTGCGGCGAATCGCCTTGACCACCGTGCTGAGCGGCAGATTGTAGGCCAGCAGCCGGTTGGGGTCGACGTTCACCTGGTACTGCTTGACAAAACCGCCGGCGACGGCGACGTTGGCAACCCCGGGTACCGTCTGCAACTGATAGCGCAGATACCAGTCCTGAATGGATCGCAACCGGGCCAGGTCATGTTTGCCCGTACGATCGACAACGGCATACTCGAACACCCAGCCGACCGGAGTGGCGTCGGGGCCCAATACCGGCGTGACCGCCGGCGGCAGCTGGTTTTGCACGAAGCTCAGATATTCGAGCACCCGGCTGCGGGCCCAGTAGATATCCGTCCCATCCTGAAAAATCACATAGACGAAAGACAAGCCGAAAAAAGAATAGCCGCGCACCACCTTGGCGTTGGCAACGGCCAGCATCGTGGTGGTGAGGGGATAGGTCACCTGGTCTTCGACGATTTGAGGCGGCTGCCCCGGCCATTCGGTGAAGATGATGACCTGCACGTCGCTGACATCCGGGAGCGCATCCACGGGAATTTTAACAAAAGCATAGACGCCGGCGGCAATGGCACCCGCCGTAAAGAGCAGCACCAGAAATTTATTGCGCACCGAAGCCTCGATAATCCTTTGCAGCACAGTCCCTGCTCCTTTTACGGCTTATGAAGGGTATGCTCGGAGGCCTTGGAGTGCTGCCCGGCCTCATCGGGTTTCGCCGCCGATGAGTTTTCGGGCGGCAGCATTTTGCTTATGGCGGCGCGCAGGTTGCTTTCCGAGTTGATCAGAAACTGCGCGGACGTCACCACTTTCTCGCCTTCCTCAAGACCCTCGAGCACCTGGAACTCGTCACCGGCCTGGGCACCCAGGTGTAACTCGCGCGGCGAAAAGCGGCCTTCACCCAGGGCTATCAAGGCAATATCACGCTTGCCGGTGCGCAGCACCGCCTGAATGGGGACCGCCAGACCCTCGCGCACAACAGTCGAGCGGATGAGGACGTTGGCCCACATGTCGGGTTTGAGTTCGAAGTCTTTGGTGTTCGGAAACGCCATGCGAACCTGAATGGTGCGGGTCATGTTCTTGAGGTAAGGATAGATGTAGACAATTTCGCCCTGGTAAATTTTACTTGGCTGGTAAGCGAGGCTCATTTCGGCGGCCTGGCCCAGTTTCAGCCACGGCGCTTCGAATTCGTACACATCGGCGATAACCCACACGGTGGATATATCAGCGATGCCGTAGACCATCTGCCCCGGTTGCAGGAAGCCGCCTTGCGGGATATTTCTTTCAACGACAATGCCCTTGAAGGGGGCATAGATGGCCATGGTTCGTGCAATTTTACCGTGCCGGCGCAAGGCATTGATTTGGGCTTCGGTGATGTCCCAATAGCGCAGCCGCGTTTCAGCCGCCTTCAGCAGGCTTGCGGCACCTTCGGCAACGGTGGGAACGGGGTTGTCCTTCATGCGCCGATAATAGCCCAGGGTGGTCAGGTATTCCTGCTGGGTGGCCACGAGTTCGGGGCTGTAAATCTCCAAGAGTTTTTCGCCTGGCGCCACGACCTGCCCGGTAAAATTGACATGCTGTTCCTCGATCCAGCCGCCGATTTTAGGTGAAATTCGCCGCTCCTTTTGCTCATCGTAGGTAATTCGCCCGATGGTTCTGATCTCATGCGTGAGTCGCTTGCGTACAACCGGCGTGGTCGTCACACCGATGTTCTGAACCGTCGCCGGGTCGATTCGCACCTCACCCGCAGGCCCCTGGCTTTCCTCTCCCGCATACACCGGTACCAGATCCATTCCCATGGGGTCCTTGCCGGGTTGCTGGGCTATGAAAGTGGGGTCCATCGGTGATTTCCAGTAAAGAATCTTTTGGTCTTTTTCGCCTGCGGGCGATTTTTCCATCTCTTTTGTCGATGACATCGACTGATTCCCAGCCGGCGGCAGCAGGGGTTTGATGAGGTCGGGATACCACCTAAGAAGCAAAACCATCGTCATGATCGAGAGGATAAACGTTATACTTATGAGCAGAACATAGCGCATTTTCATCTTTTCTCCTGACTAAATTCGGCCGCCCAAAAGCTCCTCCAGTTCCGCGCGCTTCTGATAGATGTTGAACAGGTAACGGTCGCTTTGCAGCTCCAGTTGCAGCATCTGGAGCTGGGCGCGGATCATGGTGTCGAATTCAACTTCGCGCACCTGGTAGGCGGCAAGGGAAGATTTGGCCCACTGCTGGGCCTGCGGCAGGAGCGCATCGGTGAATAAAAGGTAGTTTTCCTGAAATTTATTGATATCCGTGGCAACCTTACTGACTTGATAAGGCAGCGCCTCAACGAGATTTCGATACCTGTTCCTGGCGGCAGCGAAACGTTTGCGCATTGCGGCAAGCTGCTTGTTTTGCCGGGTTTTGTACCACAGCGGAACATTCACAACCACCGATCCGGAAACAAAATCCGGCAGATCCCGTCCGGTTAAATCTTCACCCCGTTGACCGTAAGCCAGCGTGACATCCATATCCGGCCAATAGTCTTTTTCAGCCAGTCGGACCTCTACCTCGGCCTGATTTATTTCCGTCTGGCGCGCGGCAAGCCGCGGGTTTTGTTTGAGGCTTTGGTCCTGCAGAGCCGCAACATCGAACTCGAGGGCAGGATAAATCAAGCGATCGGGAGGAGTTACGGAATTGAATCGATCGCGGTTGAGCAGCTCGTTGATGCGGTCCTCGAGGTTGCGGTATTCGCGCTCCAGCAAAACTTTTTCATTGAGCATCTTGGTGAGTTCGACATGCGCCTGCAATACGTCCTGCTGCAGGCCCTTGCCGGTCGCATACCGGCTTTCGGCCACCTTGCGCAGCTGCTCTACCAGTTGGATCAAGCGCTCGTTGATCTCAAGGCCCCTTCCGACATACCCCAATTCGTAGTAGGCGACGGCTATCTGCCGGGCGAGTTCGAACCTTCTGGCCTCCAGCAGCCAGTACTGGTTATCTGCTATGATCGCCTGCCTCTGCGACCTTAAGCTCAGCTTCCCAAACCAGGGGAATTTTTGAGAAATAGCGAGCTGTTTTTGAGTCATGGGTTCCTGGTTGAAGCTGAAGGTGTCGATGGGCACGTTGAGTGCGCCGATACCTATGCGAGGGTCCTGCAGGGAGCCCGCATACGGAATCAATTCTTTCAAACTCTCCACGCTTTCTTCCAGGCTTTGTATTTCCTTGTTTTGACCCATGGCTTCCTCGATGAGTCCGGTCAGAGGCGGCTGCGCCCAGATAAAAGAACTTGCCTGAACACATGAAGGTTCAATGAGCAGAGACCACAGAATAACGAGGATGGGTCCGACACCGTTAATCAAGAAAGGCTTCATCGTGTTTTTCCCCTGTTTCCTTGCTGGTTGGTCACAGTGGCGGACATACTGTTTTATGGCTTGTCAATTTCAACCTAAATGATAGAGTGTATTCATTTTTGTTTCATGGAACACAAAAACTTGTCAATGAGAAATTTGAGAATTAATTATCAGTAACTTAGGCTCTTTTTTATGATCCAAATGCTGAGTAGCCAACCGCAAGGCCTCGCAGCTTAGATTCTGCTTGGCAGAATGTTTACATATTTGGGCATGCAATTTGCGTGCACCTTCTTCAGAAGAAAATAAATCAACGGTTTCTGGCAGCCGATACATCGTGTGAATGCTTTGCGAGGGGCAGATGGATAGCTCTATTCTGCCGCCAAAGGAACCGGGAAAGTAACTTTTGTAAAATTCTCTACGTGGCTTTATCGATTTGACTGCGAAAATTTTTCGCATGGCTCGGATCGTTTGAGGTCAAAACAGGGGAATTATTACCCACTGTTCTCTTCCTATTTCGGGTGGTTGAATGAGGCATTGAAATATAGCGTCAAGGAGTTAATCATCGTCATTGGGGTGGTTTCATAAAGAGGATTCATGAATCGGCGGAGAAAAACTATTGAGTGACAGCCACCAGAAATTCTGTCTGGCGCCGGGGACGAGTCTCGGCAACCTCTACCAGATTATCAAACCGATCGGGCAGGGTGGAATGGGCTCCGTCTACCTCGCCTTCGATACGCATCTTGAACTCCAGGTGGCCATAAAGATCATATCGCCAGAGTTCTCGCAAACGTTTGACGAGGAACGTTTCGGGGGCGTTTTGAAGCGTTTCGAAGCCGAAGCGAAAATCGCAGCCAAGATCGACCACCCCAATGTCATCCGCATCTTCGGTTTCAACCGGGAGAGCATCGAACTGGGCGGCCGGCGGCATGAAATCGACTATCTGGTGATGGAACTCGTTTCCGGCCGCACGCTGCGAAACACCATGGACGTCAGCGGATTCGAGTACGAAGAGGAGATCCGGAGCTGGATCGAAAAATTCATGATTCCTATTCTGGATGGTTTGGAGAAGGTGCACGGCTCGGGCATCGTTCACCGGGACATCAAGCCCGAAAACTTCTTGATGAAGGAGGAAGTTCCCAAACTGGCCGATTTCGGGCTTTCATTGGGTTTTGACCTGCCGTCCGTCACGGGTTCTCTGGCCGACATTTACGGCACCATGCCTTATATGGCCCCCGAACAGTTTTACAATTTCAGCCTGGCCCGGGAGCCGGCCGACATATTTTCCGTCGGCCGCATCCTCTATGAAGTCGTCGAAGGGAAAATCACCGAAAAGGTCAAACCCTTCAAGCAGGTGCGGTTTTCCAATACGGAAACGGCCTACCTGAAGACCCTGAACGAGATCGTTATGGCGGCCACCGCCGAGAAAGCCAGCGAGCGCATCGGTTCCGCGCGCGAGCTGAAAGATCGTCTGTTGCAGCTCGAATACTGTCGCCTGGACGAGTTACAGGCGCAGCCCGCCGGAAAGCCGCGCGATGGGTGGCGCCGCTGGTTGTGGCTGCTGACAGTTATCGCGGTACTGGCTGTCGGCGTCCTGGCGATCCAACTTTTCCGCAAAGTCGGCGGACCCGTTGCGCCGCCCGTGATCGAGGCACCGGCCGTAAGGCCGGAGGTGATCGAAAGCGTGGCGGTCGGCACCGCACCGCCGGGGCTGAAACAGATAGCCCGCGCCCGGGACAATTCCGACCTGCATCTTATTCCACCCATTGAGCTGGAGCTGAAAAACAAGAGCGTGCTGGGATCCAGTCGCATTGCACTGAACGCCTTTTACCTCTCCGAGAGCCCGGTCACCAATCAGCAGTATGTCGTTTTTTTGAATGCCAATCTCGCCCGTATCAAGATCGAGGAAAGTGACGTCCTGCTGGACGGCCGCCTGGTCATCAAGCTGAGCGAGAAGATACGCGGCTACAAGCCGATCGTGTTCGAGGGAGGCCGTTTCATATCGCAAGATCCCATGCACTCGGCCTGCGCCGTCCTGCTCGTGACCGGCAACGGTGCCCAGGCCTACGCGCGCTATTACGGCATGCGCTTGATGAACGCGCGCGAATGGTACACGGTGTTGCTGACGGGCGGCAACCTGGGCAATCCGCGCCTGCCGCTGCCAACGCCGGTGATCAATTACGAGAAAAACCGTTATGGCATCAGAGGCATCAATCAACTCGCCGAGTGGGGTGAGACCGGGGGCGAGGATTTCGTGATATTGGGCCAGTCACCGTCGGAAATGATCGAGGCCGATCTGATCCTGGAAAAAGACCCTTTCAAATATTACACGGACACCGGGTTTCGCGTCGCCCGCGACGAGGTGCCGTAAACTTACGCAATAGCTATCGGGTATGGGCCGAAGTCTCGATTCCTGACGGTGCAGATGAGAAGGATTGACGTCAGATGTGAATTATTTTGAAAAGATCGAGGGAAATACCTGATCAGCCGGGTCGATATACATGATGACCTTTATTGCCGGCAGGCTGTCGATGGGGAGAAACTATTATAAATAGTGCCTGATCGAAAACTTCCGTCCCAAGTGGGAGGGGTTGGGGGAGGGGGATGTAACTGCTGAATACTATTCACACCACCCCGGCCCTCCCTCGTCAAGGGTGAGGGAAAAACAACCGGTATGAGTGGCCGGTACTAATCTCCGCACGCCGGCGCCATCCGGACAACAATAATCCGCCCTTTTTATTTTAAACAGTGAGGTTGAAGCGATGAAAACTCGTTATTGGCTGTTTTTCACCTCCGCCTGTTCGGCCACGGTCTTTCTGGGTTGTGTTCAACGGCCGATGGACGGCTCGGTGGGAGGCTGGAACCACATGATGGGATACGGCGGTTATGGAGGAATGTTTATGTGGCTGATACTGCTGATTTTGGTCGGAGTCGTCATCTATTTTGTTTTCGAGCGCAGCAAAAGAGCCGGGACACCGGATGCCTTTCCCAGAGAAAGCCCGATCGATATTCTAAAGAGACGGTATGCCGGCGGCGAAATAACCAAGGAAGAGTTTGACCGGCTTAAGAGGGAGATTGAGAATTAGGAGAATAACCGAAGCGGAGGTGAACCATGAAGTATGTGCTGACCATTGTCATCGTGCTGGTTGTCCTGGCGGCGGGGGCGCTCCTGTTTGCCTGGTCCGGAGAATACAACATCGCGGCGACCGAGCCCCACTGGCCCATCACGGCATCGTTTATCAATATGCTGAAAGACCGGTCCATAGAAGCGCACAGTGAGGGTATCCAAAAGCCGGCCGCGAACAGCGCGGGACTGGAGCAGGCTGCTTATTCTCACTATCACGAGATGTGCCGGCGCTGTCATGGTGCGCCGGGTTTCGAGCCCGAAGATTTCGCGAAAGGACTATATCCGGAGCCGCCGAGCATGACAGCGGGACACCTGCAGAAAGAACTCAGCGAGGCCGAAATCTTCTGGATTGTCGAACATGGCCTTAAGATGACCGGAATGCCTGCCTTCGGCCCCACTCATTCCGAGGAAAAAATCCTGGGTCTTGTGGAACTCGTCAAAGATGTCCCTCAAATGAGTCCGGAGCAATACCGGCAGCGCGTGAAAGCGGAGAATCCGGATGCAGACATGGGGCAGGGCCACACACACGGCGATTAGGCGGGAGAAAACAATTCAGATCATACCGAAGGTGAGCCTTCAGGTCACGGGCATGCGACCGAAGGGCATCAGGGATAAGAGGGTAAATAAAATTAAAATTTACCGTCTCGAGAAACCGAGGCCGGAACAGTCGTCTTATAGACATGATGGGTATGATGGACAAAGGGATGATGCCCATGATGAGGGCCCACATGATGGGTGGTCCCGGCGGCATGGGAAAAATGATGGGGCGCATGGGCGCCGGCATGAAGGCCCGCGGCGGCGATGCCGACGCAACGATCGACATGGTGCGCACGCTCGATAACCTGGATCTGACTTCCGAGCAGTGGGATCAGGTGCGCCGCCTGGCCGCTGACAAATTGGACAAGATGGCGGATTTGTGGGCGCGGCGGATGAAGTTGCAAATCGGCTTGGCGGCGCTGCGCTGGGATAAAGAAATCGATCCCCAGCAGGTGAAGGACTTGTTCATGAAGAAAGCCGAAGCCCAGGCCGACAAGTTTCTGGCGGGCAGGCGGTACCTGCGCGGATTGAAGGGCATTCTCACGCCCGAGCAGCTTCGAAAGTTTGAGGGTCAGGAGGACAGTTCGGGGAAACAGTAGGTGTTTGCGACTTCGTAATCTACCTCGTGCCCCTCCACGGTTTCATTAAGGGCTCTGACTAGTTTCCGATCCAGAAATGCGCAATTTTCCGCAAGTTCAAGGTAATCAAGGAATTGCGCGGAGGCGTACTCGTGTACGCCGCACAAGCGATTCCGCCGATTGACGCCGAAATTGCGGAAAAGGGCCATTTACGGACGGAAACTGACTCGAAGGGCGGCTGAACGAGGCACCGGCGGGACCAGGTCATGGCCCCCACCGGCAGTCCGGCAGCCGCTTTTTAATCTGCAGGTTTGATTCCCCAGGTCTGTATTTTTCGCGCATCGAGAGTAAACTTGCATTGGAAGATAAAATCGGATCGACCCCCAGACCTATCAGGCGCAGCAGACCCAAAGGACTCACAAAACTCAACTAACTCAGTAAACTCAATAAACCCAATAAACCCAATAAACTCAATAAACACAACAAACTCAACAGACTCAACAGACCCAACAGACCCAACAGACCCAACAGACTCAACCGACTCAACCGACTAACCGATCGAGAGGGTACGACATGAAGCAAAATACCGGCATGACACGACGCGATTTTATCAAGGCAGCCGGGGCCGGGATCTTTCTGGCGGGTTTGAAGTTTGCCCTGCCGCTGCCGGCCTGGGCCTATAGCGCAGGCAACGGAATCGGGCAAATGGCCCCCCGAAACCGCTACGATCTTACCATAGGTTATTCGCCGATTCATATCGACGGGCGCGAGGGGACGGCTACCGCCATCAACGGTTCGGTTCCCGGGCCGCTGGTGCACCTGCGGGAGGGCGAGGATGTCGCCCTGAACGTGACCAACCATCTGATGGACACCGAGCATTCCTCCCTTCACTGGCACGGCATCCTGGTGCCCTTCCGCATGGATGGGGTGCCGGGGGTTAACTTCAACGGCATCCAGCCGGGCGAGACCTACGAGTACCGCTACCATGTCAAGCAGGCCGGCACGTACTGGTATCACAGCCACTCGCGGTTCCAGGAGCAGACCGGCACTTACGGCCCCCTGGTGATCGAGCCGAAAGACCCGGAGCCCTTCACCTACGACCGGGACTACCCGGTGGTCCTGTCCGACTGGTCGTTCGAAGACCCGGAGACGATTTATCGCCACATCAACCTGATGGGGGACTACTACAACTTTCAGCAGCGCACCGTGTGGGATTTTTTCGACGATGTCGGCGAGCGCGGGTTCAAGAACACGGTCGCCGACCGCATGGCCTGGGGCCGGATGCGGATGAGCCCGGTCGACCTGGAGGACGTGACGGGCTACACATACACCTACCTGATGAACGGCCACTCGCCGGACATGAACTGGACGGCGATCTTCAACCCGGGCGAAACGATTCGCCTGCGCTTCATCAACGCCTCCACCATGACCAATTTCGACGTGCGCATACCGGACATGGACATGGAGGTGGTCATGGCCGACGGCAAAACGGTGCGCCCGGTTTCCGTGCACGAATTTCGCATGGGTGTGGCCGAGACCTACGATGTACTGGTGTACCCCAAAGAAGACCGGGCCTTTACGATCTTCGCGGAATCACTGGACCGCAGCGGCTACACCCGGGGCACCCTGGCTCCCGAAGCGGGAATGGAAGCCGCGGTGCCCGCCTTGCGGCCGCGACCCGTGCGGCGCCTCGATGACATCGGCATGGGGGGAATGGACGACAGTTTGTTCGGCGGCATGAAGCATGGCAGCAT
Source organism: uncultured delta proteobacterium (assembly GCA_963728055.1). Classification (GTDB taxonomy): domain Bacteria; phylum Desulfobacterota; class Desulfobacteria; order Desulfobacterales; family SG8-13; genus JARFQH01. The sequence continues at coordinate 16,989 of CAVSIM010000008.1, forward strand.
GCAAAATGGTGACATGCAGACAGACGATATGCAGGAAAAAAGTATGCAGAAAGACACCATGCAGAAAGACGAAAGTCAGCACGGCAGCATGCCGCATGGCGATAGGCCAATGGACACTCCGCAGCAAAACAGCATTCAAAATGACACCATGCGGCAAGACGATATGCAGCACGGCAACATGCAGCATGACAGTATGCAGGCAGATAATATGCAGCAAAATGTCACACAGCAAGACAGCATGCGGGAAGACTCCATGCCGCACGGCGGGATGGGACACGGGAGCCAACCGCCGCGGCAGGATCCGAGAATTCCCGGCCCCAACGGGCCGACGCCTTTCAAACCGGAGAAGGGCAACACGAATGTGGCCATGGTGATCATGAATCCCAAATACCGCCTGGACGAGCCGGGGATCGGCTTAGGAAACGACGGCTGGCGGGTTTTGACATACCAGGACCTTGTCTCGACCGCGCCGCAGCCTTATTCGACGATGGTCGATCGGGAGATGACCGTCAATATCACCGCCAACATGGAACGCTACATGTTCTCCTTCGACGGCATGAAGTTC
>CAVSIM010000009.1:0-77358 GCA_963728055.1 uncultured delta proteobacterium
CCAGGGGATCCTGCAGAAGCTCGTGGATCGTTCCAAGGTCGAATTCGGCGGTACCCGGCGCCGAATCGCCTAAACCATCCCGGTGGTCCGTGACGTCCCGGTCGAGCACCTCGTTTCGTCCGCCGTCGTCCGCATACAGGGCGGCGGATCCCGACCCGGGTCGGCCGTTTTTCTCTTTCTTCGATTTTTCCAACGCTTTGTGTATTTTGCCCATCAGTATTTCACCAGGTACCCGTTTATGAGGTGTATTTCATGGCAGGCGCTGACGCCTTAAGGGGCCGCCGCGAGGCATTGCTTATACTTCTGATTGACTCCACATCCGGGATGGAAACTTTGACAATTGATTTCAGAACCGTGCACCTTGAACCCTATACCTTATACCCTAAACCTCACCTTCGCCCTTCATATGCTGACAAAATTTTTAACGGCGCTCAGGGTCTGATCGTTGCCCACCAGGGTCACATAGGAGAAGGCCCCGATCAAGACGATGATGACCACGGCAAACAGGCTGCACAATCCAAGCTCCAGGCGTTTCCTGTACACCGCCTTCAGCGGGTAGATGGCCGGGATCGTCGCGATGACGGGAATGTTGAAGTCTTCTTCCACCTTTTCCGGCCTGCGATAGGACGAGTCCAGGAATTCCAGTAAAAAGGCCAGCCCGCCGCCAAGGCCGAAACCAATGGCCATCGTCAGCATGAAAATCCTTTTCAGGTCCGGTTCGATCGGCTTTTTGGGAATCTGCGCCTTGTCGATGACCCGGAACTGCTCGCCTTTCTGCTTTCTTTCCATGCTGATGGAAATCTCGGATTCCAGCTTGCGTTTCAGCAGCGATTTGTAAAGGTTGTCCATGTTGTCATAATCGCGCTTGAGCGAAACGAGTTCCTGTTCGCGTTTGGGGGTTTCCTCGACCCGCGCCTGATAGATCCTGATCTGGGATTGAAGGTTGCCGATTTGATTTTCGAGCACCGCCTGCTCGCGCAGCAGCATGTTCTGTCGGCGAGATCCCCCGCCGGCCGCCGCTTGACCGGCACTGCCGTCGGCCCCCGCTCCGTTCTCGAGTTCCTTGATCCTGTTTTTCAGCCGGGTCACGTCGGGATGATTGTCGGTGTAGCGCATCATCAACTCGGCCAGCTGCCGCCTCAATGAACCGATATCGTTGGGGTCCGCCGCTCCGACCGGAACCAGGTCCTGGGCTTCGGACAGCCTGCTTTTCAATTCCCTGAGGTTCGCCTCCTTGGCCGTCAGCTGGCTTTGAAGGCCCTGCAGCACCGAAAGGTTGGTGCCGAGCTGCTCCGGCAGCTCACCCATGAACTGCTGGCGGTAGGCTTTCAGCTCGTCTTCTTTTTCAATGAGGCGCTTGCGCACACTTTCGAGTTCGCCTTCCAGAAACGTGTTGGTGCCCGCGGCCGCGGATTCTCTCTCCACCAGATCGGCTTCGATAAAGTTACTCGCCAGGGCGTTGGTGATCTCCATTGCTCTTACCGGCTTCGAATCGGTGTAGGAAATGGAGAACGTATCGGTGCCTTGCTTGTCGCGCGACACCTTGATTTGAACTTTTCTCTTTACCGAATCAATCACATCTTCCATGAGAAGATCGGGCCTGTTTTTAGGCATTAACTGATATTCGTCGATTATCCGCTCGATATTGGTAGGGCTGGCAATCTGCTGATAGACGACGCTGAGCATGGCCTCGGCGTTGTCGGTGACAACGGACCGGACGAATTCCTTGGGGACCTTCTGGGGATCGATCATCACCAGCGTGGTGGCCTGATATACTCTGGGAGCCGTGAAAGCATAATAGATACCGGCGACAAGGGTCAAAAAAAGCGGGATGAGAATAAACCAGCGCCGCCTGATCAGTATATCGATAACGTCGGCTGGCTTAAGGGTATCGGTCGATTGCATGGGTGATCCTCATAAATTTGATGGTGCGAAAATAAACGACGGTTGGAAGTTTCAGGGAGTCGGGTTCAAGGTTTTTTATATCAACACGCCCGTCGCCCTTGTCAATACCTCGTGTCGGGTGAATCTGATCCCAAAGGGTTTTCAGCCGCAGCGACCCGTAACGCGGGCACAGCTCCGCCGGGTTGATTACCGTCGAGAAACGTAGCAACCTCCTATAATGCTTGTATTTTTTAACACTTTTTCACAAATAGGCGGTCATCGCCTGGCATCGCCCAAGTAAAATTCGCCTTGATCCCGTTCTCTATACACAGTAAGAAAAGTTTATGGTGGCGTTTGCTTGAACCATAGGCTTCAAGATAATAATTTTGCAAGGCCGGTGGGAGAAGGCTGTATAGTCAAACGCCGACGACCCATATCGCAACCCCAATATTTATCTTGAAGCCTAAAGCAATTTGCATGCCGATCAGGGGCATTTATGGCGGAATAGATTATTTCAGGATAGTTTTCCTCTCGGATCGACCGTTCTTTTCCCCGTGTCGGGCCTTCAGAAACACGCGGTTTGGACGCATCAATTCACTACTATAAATTATTTTAAGAATTTAATCATCCTAATTTTTGGGTGGTCCTCCCATGCGAAAAAACATCAAGGTATTGTTGATCGAAGACAACCCGGAAATCTTGAACGGTCTGCGGAACTTTTTGAGCCGGAAGGGATACGAGGTCATAACGGCGTCCGACGGCCTGGAGGGCCTCAAGATCATCGAGGCCGAGGGCGACGCTTTCTCGCTGGTGATTACGGACGTCGTCATGCCCCATGTCAGCGGTCTCGGAATTATTGCCATCGCTAAACGCAAAAACCCCGACACGCCGGTCATCGCGATAACCGGCATGGGGGAGCACCCTGAAAACCTGGCAAAGGAAGCCAGCGCCGATGTCGTTCTGATAAAGCCTTTCGAACTGAAGGAGCTTAAAAAGCACATCGAAACGCTGCTTGCCGAGCCGGCTTGATCTCGAGGGCTTCAACCGATGGTGGCGGGCTCCGGGTGGTCATCGACCATGCGCGCCAGCAGCTGGCTCAACTCGGCCACGTCCAGCGGCCTCTCGAGGTACCCGATGATCCTCTCGTCGGTTACACCAGGACCCTGGTTTGTCGCGGCGGAAAGCCCGTTTCGGAACAGGGCGATCCGGGCCGTCGGATCGAGCGCCAAGATGCGCTCGATGCACCCGATCTCGCCCGGGGCCGTTGGATCGAGGTCCACAAGGACCGCCCGGGGCTTTTCGGCGGCGTATGGGCCCGCAAGGTCGTCGACGGCAGCTACCATCACGGGCCGGAAGCCGATACATTCCAGCACGTCCCGCAAGGTGGCCTGTTCTTTGGCGTTCGGCTCTAAAACAAGGACCCTCTGGCCGCGGCCCTTGAGAATGTCGTACCGGTTTTTCGGGCCGCCGCCGTCGATCCCGCCGGCCAGCGGCAGCCGCAGGGTGAATGTTGCGCCCTTTTGCGGCGAAGAGTCCACGCTGATGTCCCCGTCGTGGCCCCTGATGATGCCGTAGGAGGTCGATAGGCCGAGACCGGTCCCCTTGCCGACCTCCTTGGTGGTGTAGAAGGGATCGAAGCACCGTTTGGCGGTCTCGGCATCCATGCCGCAGCCGGTGTCGCTCACCTGGACGACCGCCATCGCCCCCACGCGCCGCGCGTCGATTCGAATGATGCCGCCATCCGGCATGGCGTCCCGGGCGTTCGAAAAAAGGTTCATCAGGACCAGGCCGAGACCCACCTGGTCGCCGGTGACGGGTAGAGACTGGTGCAGGTTGAGCCGGATCTCGGTTTTTTCACCGAACGACTTGCGGACAATCTGGTAAATTGCGGCGACGATGGTGACAAGGTCGACTTTTTTGAATTCCCGCGCGATCTCCTTGCGTGAAAACTGCATCAGCCGTTCGATCAGGTGCGCGCCTTTTTTAACCGCGGTGCCGATTCTTCCCACGATTTCAATCAGTTCCGGATCGTCGGGGTAATTTTCCTGAACCAGTTGACTGTTGACCAGGATCCCGGTCAGGGTGTTCCGGAAGTTGTGCGCCACGCCGCTGGCGATCGTGCCGATCGCCTCCATTTTCTGAGCGTGCTGAAGCTGGATTTCCAATCGTTTGCGCTCGGTAACATCCGTGATCAGCATGATCCTGCATTTGGCGTCGTGGTCGACCCGAAACGACTTGACCGTCATCAGGCGTCCGCCCAGATCGATCGGATTGTTTTCACCGATTTCGGTCATTTGCGCCCCGCCGGCATCGAGAAGCTCGACGATTCGCGGCCGTTGTCCGGCGTCGAACAGACGGTCGGGTTTCGCGGCGAGTATTTTTTCGAGGGGCAGCGCAAAAAGCCTGACGGCCGCCGCATTGGCATACACCACGGCCCCCTCGACAATCTCGATGATGCCCTCCTCCATGCTCTCCAAAATTGTCTTCAAGTGGTGGTTCCGCGAGAGCAGTTCACGTGTCATTTGTCGCGGTGACACCTGATCGAGACCCAGGACGGGCCGCGACGATAGGGTCGCCCGGGGTTCGGTCGCGGATTTCAGGATGTCCAGAACATGGGTGGCAATACTGGCGAAAGGACCCTTGGCGATGTAGTAGTCGGCACCGATCTCCTTGTAATCGGACCCCATTTCGGCCACCACGGCCGACACGACCACCAGCCGGCACTCGTTGAGGTGGTCCATTTTACGGATTATCCGGCACAGCTTGTCACCGTCTATCTTGGGCAGGATCAGATCGAGAAATATGATCTCCGGCGTCACATCGGTCAGCAGGTGCAGGGCGGAGAGGCCGTCCGCGGCGCTGATGACGTCGTGTCCGGACTCTTCCAGCCGATGCGTGAGAAATTTGAGAAAAACCCGGTCATCGTCTATCAAGAGAATTTTCATTTCGTTTGCGACAGCCTTTCAGTGGTCATCCCGATCAGGAAAACCTTGATCTCATCGAGCATGACGGCCAGCCGGTCCACACCCGCCCCGGCGGCGGACAAATCGCCCTTCGCGCCCGCCTCCTCGAGTGATCGCGCCATCCGTACCGCCGCCTCGGCCTGGAACAACTTGACCATACCCTTGATGGCGTGGGCCTGGCGGCCGAAGGTGGCCGGGTCCTCGTCTGTCACCGCCCGCCGCATGAGATCGATCATCGGCGGAAAATCCATCAGAAACACATCGACCACCTCCTTGAAAAATTCCCAATCCTGGTCGAAGGCTTCCTGGAGGACTTTTTTGTCGATGGCGACCTGCGGCGCGGGCGGCCCGTTGCCGGTTGCCGGCTCTTTTTGCGGCGCGTCGCGGCCGTATTTTCGGCTCGCAACGCCGGTTAAAATATCTTGCAGCTTATCCGGCGAAATCGGCTTCGGCAGGTAGTCGTCCATTCCGGCCGCCAGGCACTGCGCGCGGTCGCTCTTGCCGGCGTGGGCCGTCAGGGCGACAATCGGCACGGGCGGCCTGTCGGCCTGGCCCCGCTCCGCCGCGCGCACCGCCCGGGCGGCTTCGAAGCCGTCCATCACCGGCATTTGAATGTCCATCAGGATCAGGTCAAAAGCTTCGGCTGCCAGCCTATCGAGAACCTGGCGCCCATTTTCCACCACCGCCGCCTCGTGTCCCCAGCGTTGCAGCAGCCGGTAGATGAACTTCTGGTTGAAAGGGGTGTCCTCGGCCACCAGGATCTTTAAAGACCGCCCGGCGATGGCCATCTTTTCTTTTCCGGACTCTAGTTTTTCTGTCTGCGCCGGTTCGGGCGCAATCCGCAATACCTCGACCAGGGCCCGTTGGAGTTCAACGGGGCGGACCGGCTTCATCAGGCTCCGGAAAGAACCCGTGTCGGCGGCATCGGCGGCGTCCGCAAGATGCGGGTAGGTCAACATGATGACAATCGGCAGGTCGAGGCCCTCTTGCCGCGATATCCAGCGGGCCAGGTCGAATCCGCTGGACCCCGCCAGCGAGGCGTCGATCAGGGCGACCCCCCAGCGGCCTGCCGCCGGTGCGCCGCCGGCGAGCAGGCGGCTGCGGGCCTCCTCGCTACCGGCCGCCGCACAGGACTCCATCTTCCAGGACGCCAGGATCTCCGCAATGATGGTGCGGTTGGTCGCATTGTCGTCGACGATAAGGGCCTTGATTCCGGCCAGCGCCGGCACCGCAGCCGGATCCGTTCCGGCCGCCTCCGGTGCATTTCCGAAACAGGCGGTGATATGGAAGGTGGCGCCTTTTCCCAAGTCGCTTTTCACCCACATCCGGCCCCCCATCAGCTGGACAATCTGGGTCGAAACGGCCAGGCCGAGGCCCGCGCCGCCATAGCGGCGGGATTTGGCGGCATCGGCCTGGGAAAAAGCCTTGAAAATATCGGCCTGCTTTTCGACCGCTATCCCGATTCCGGTGTCGCTCACGGTGATGTGCAGGCGGGTGCCGGCATCCCCGGCCGGATCGCACCCCATGCGGACCACCACCTCGCCCGTATCGGTGAATTTATAGGCATTGTCCACCAGGTTGAGCAAGACCTGGCGCAACCGCCCCGCATCGCCGTAAAGTGTTGCCGGCACGGTCGAATCCACGCGACAGACCAGTTCCAGGGCCTTGGCATGACATTTCATGGCCATGATCCGCAGGGCCTCTTCCAGGATTTCACGCGGGCTGAAAAGCGTTTCCTCCAGGTCCAGTTTGCCCACCTCGATTTCGGAATGATCGAGGATGTTGTTGATGACGGCCAGCAGGGCCTGGGCCGATGAAAGGGCGACATCCAGGTCTTCACGCTGCCGGCGCTGCAGCCGGGTATCGAGCACCAAGCCCACCATGCCGATAATCGAATTCAGGGGGGTGCGGATTTCGTGGCTCATCTTGGCGATGAATTCGTTTTTGGCCCGATTGGCCGCATCGGCCGCCAGTTTTTCGCGCTGCAGCGCTTCGGCCCGTTTGCGCTCGGTGACATCTCTTAAAAAACCGCTGAATCCGGCCGTACGGCCCTTTTTGTCCTTGAGAAGCGCCACCGAGGATTCCAGAAACCGCCGCGAGCCGTCCTTGCGGACGAACTCCAGGCCGACCGATGTTTCCGCAATGCCGGAGGTGTAGACGCGGTTGAACGCTTCGCCCACCAAACGGCTGCTTTCGGCATCCAGCGGGATCTGACTGTTCAGCGCGCCCAGTTCCGGTCTGGAGTAGCCGAAAATGGTGCACATGGCATCGTTGAAAAAGGTCATCCGGCCCTGCGGATCGACCTCGTAATACCCATCCTGGGACGTTTCGATGATCGTGCGGTATTTCTCCTCGCTTTCCCGCAGGGCTTCCTCGATGACCTGGCGCTGATTGATCGTGTACTGGGCGTGGGACCCGAGCAGCAGCAGGAGCGCCAGGATGGTCAGCCGCGGCCACAGGACACTGATGTCCGGCCCGAACAGCCGGCCGAAAAAATCCATGTCATAGGACAGAAAAATGTATAGGACCGAATCGAAGACGGTGTAAAAAGCGGCCAGGGCTATCCCGATCAGGACCATCTGATCCCAGAAACGCACCTTGATCTTTTGTTTCTTCCCGGGATGCGGCCGGTTCCCGGGTGCCGCCGCATGTCTCATCCAGCGTCTCCTCCCGCAGCTGACGGGCCTCGAAAAAGCCACCGATTCATGGGCCGTATTCTACCTTTTTTTTCCGGTTTCGGCAAAGCGGCCGTCTTTTTTCATCCGGACAGGGGCTGCCGCGCCTGGACAGGACCTCCGCGATCTTTCTTCAGGCCTATCTGAGCGTCCCATTCATACCCGTGGCGTTGTCCGCTGAAAGAGGCCGTTCCGCAAGTCGGGAATCGGGGCGAGGCGCACCTTTATGTAAGCCGCGGCCGGAACCCCTCGGCGATCCCGCCTGCTGGGGACCAGCGCAAAAGACTATTGTGGATAGACACGGACAGGCTTCAAGATGATGATTTTAAAAAGGCCGGAGGGAAGCGGCTGGATCAGGGTTAAGCGGTTGTCCAGGGTTCAACGTTCAACGTTCCGGGTTGAAAAGCCCGTGAAAGCTCACATATGGATAATCTCGGCTCAACGGAGCCAATACCCCTAAACCTTAAACCTTAAACCTTAAACCTTACACCTTGACACGCTGATACCTTATACCTTACACCTCGGAGCAGCGGCAGGTCGAGCGGGAGTCATTCACACTTGTAGCGGGGAAATTTCCGGCGATCGATGCCGCTGCGCCGGTCCTGGCGGGCTCTTCTTTCCGGGAGGTGGATCGAGTAGGAGTAGTTTCTGCGATCCCCGCCGCTTCGTCTGCCACCGTTGTCGACCAACAGGTACTTATCGTAGGGATTGGTTGAAATCGTGAAGATATCGGTTTCGGAGTGGCGGTTCATGCGGTCCTTCTCAAACCTGTTCTCACATTTGGCCATGAGGACATCCCTCGAAACTTTTTTTTATGCGAAGCCCCACATCGGGCGGAGTGCAAAATGATGACTGAAAAGCGGTCGTATTGCAGGCACCATTTGAAATATATTACCCACATGGATGAACGAAAATGATGCTCATGATTCGTTTTCGTAATGATAACAGGCTTGTTTCACTTGAAGGCCGGTATTGATTTCTGAAACAGATGCACCTTTCATGCCATGGACTCGTCAACAAGGGCAGCACAGGTTTTGGGCGGCCGCGCATTAATATTTTTAAATTATCACGGTACTTTAGCCTTCGAAAGCGGGAGCGGGGCACCCCGTCGAGGTGCCGAACAGCGGAAAAAATGTGGTATTCAAGTTAGAATATGAGGCAATGACTTACATAACCCTGACGATTATGAGTTTCCGGACCGGGCCATCCAGTGGCCGCCGGTCTTTTCGATATTGCAAAGGAGCCCGCAGCGGGGGGTCACCCCCCCCGCATGCTTTTTAAAGTCCCTGATTGATTTCAGTGCCTTCGGGGGCGGGAATATTGAGGTCCTTTATCTTGTAAAGCAGGGTCTTGTAGCTGATGTTGAGAATTTTGGTGGCCTTGCTGCGGTTCCAACCGGTCTTGTTGAGAACATAGGCGATGACTTCTCTTTCCACGTGATCGAGAACTTTCTTTCGCACTTTCTTAAGAGAAAGAGAGTTGTTTTTGGCGCCGTTTTCAAGGTCGAGATTGAGCAGATCCCCGTGAACCAGGGGCGCGACATTGGCCGGGCTGCTGTTTGCGCTGAAGCCCTGGGTCCTCGGCGGTTTGAAGCAGCTCGTCGATACTCTCCTCGGTATCGCCCAGAATCAGGATGCGCTTCAGCACATTCTGCAGTTCCCTGATATTGCCCGGCCATGAATAGCCGAGCAGCTTTTTCATGACCTCGGCGCTCGGTTTCTTTATCTCCTTGCCCTTGAACTGGATGCTGTATTCCCGCAGGTAATAGTCGATGAGATAGGGAATGTCTTCCGGTCTGTCGCGCAGCGGGCTGATGAAGATCTTGATCGTGCTGAGGCGGTAAAAAAGGTCGCCCCGGAACTTGCCCTGTTTCATGTCGCCTTCGAGTTCGTGATTGGTCGCGGCGACCACCCACGTGTCGCTTTTGACGTCTTTTTCCGAACCCAGGGGTGAAAACTGCCCGCCTTGCAGAACATGCAGAACCTTGGACTGCAAGGGCAGCGTCATGTCCCCGATTTCATCCAGAAACAGCACGCCGTTGTGCGCCAGTTCGAACTTACCGCGCCGGCGCCGCTGAGCGCCCGTGAATGCCCCCTGTTCGTAGCCGAACAGTTCGCTTTCGAGCAAGCCGTCGGGCAGGGCCGCGCAGTTGACTTTCACAAAGGGCTTGCCCATCCGGTCCGATCGCTCATAAAGCTTTTGAACGACCAATTCCTTGCCGACGCCGGTTTCCCCGCATACCAGAGTGTTCAATCCGGTATTGGCCACCTGTTCGATCAGCTCTTTTATGCGTTGGATGTTGCGACTGACACCGACGATTTCCGTTCCCATGCTCTCCCTATCAGTGGTTTTCGATGTTTCCGGCTTTTTGGGATTTCTCTTGACGGGCGCCGCCCGCCCGCCTTGCGTCAGGTGCGTTTTTCCAACAGGGCGGTAATGGACTGTTCGAGTTCCTCCAGGTCGAAGGGTTTTTCAAGAACCATGTCCGCATTGGCCTCGATCGCCAGCGCCTCGGGATGCTCGCCCCACCCGGTTATCGCCACCACCGGGGTTCCCGGAAATTCTTTCTTCAAAATCGAGATCACCCCGACGCCGCTCACATACGGCATGACGAGATCGGTTATCACGAGGTCGAAACCGCCCTGCTCCGTTTTGAGCAATTTGACGCCTTCCAGCCCATCGGCGGCCGTCACCACCTCGAATTTCTTCTTTTTGAAGTACTTATCGAGCGCAACCAAAATTTCCTGGCTGTCATCGATGACAAGCAATTTGTATGGCCGATCCATTTGTCTTGTCCCGTATGGAGTGAATGAATATGAATCTCATTTTACCAGAGTACCTGATAAATGTAAATTTATTGATAGTTGTATCAATTAAATCAAAAATTTATAATTGGGTCCGCCTTTCCTAAGCGGGCGATTTTTTGCTGAATACGATTTCAACCCGGCGGTTGAGGCTGCGGCCCTCGGCCGAGGCATTGCCGGCGACGGGATCCTTGGGGCCCAGGCCGTTGGCGGTGATGCGCGCGGGCGCCACGCCCTTGCCGACCAGGTAGCCCTTGACCATGTTGGCCCGGAATTCCGAAACGCTCACGTTGTAGCTCGGCACGCCGGTATCGTCCGTATAGCCGTTGATCGTGACAGCGATGTCGGGATTTTTCAGCAGCAAGGCGGCAAACCGGTCGAGGGGCGCATAGGCAGTGGCGGGCAGTTCGTTGGAATTATTGTCGAACCGAATGACAACCTTGTTGATGCTCGACAGGTTGAAAAGCGGGTCCGCGGCATCGGGCGGGGCCTTGGCCGCGGCGGGGGGGACGCCCTCGATCTCGGCCGTTTTGTCGCTCGGCGCTTCCGCCACGGCGGGGGGAGCCGGGGCCGTTTCTTCGATTGCGGTGTTCTTCTCGGCCCTGGCGCTCCCGGGACCGGGGGCCATCTGCAGCCGAGGCGCGGGCACCTGGGCGGCGGTTTGGTCCGGTGACCAGGGCATCGTGGAAATCTTTGCACCGGTGAACATGAAATACCCGGCCGTGAGTATGGCGGCGATCACAAGCAGGGCGACCATCACGCTCGATAGCGCCGATTGCTTGCGCGGCGGCTTTTCGTCCGGCGGAACGGCCGCCCGCCGAGGCTTGCGCTCGATGGTCCGCGGGGCACTCTCCCCCGGCAGCGCCAGCTCCTGCGCGCACTCCCTGACGATGGCCGGATCGATCATTTCACGTTCCAGTGAATAACCGGTCAACAGGGCATGATCGCAGAGAATGTTGGTCACACGCGGATTGCCGTCGGTGTAGGAGAAAATTTCCCGCAAGGCCTCGGCCGTAAATATGGGGTGCGTCGCGCCGGCTACCTTGAGGCGGTGCAGAATGTATTGCGCGGTTTCCTCGGTATTCAGCGGTTCGATCTGATAGCGAACGGCAATCCGCTGGCGCACGGCACGGTTGCGGGGCTCGAGCAATATCTGGTTGAATTCGGATTGCCCCACGAAAAAAATATTGATGAGCTTGCGATTTTCCATCTCGATATTCGACAGCAGTCGAATTTCTTCGAGCAGTCCGTGATTCAGGCGCTGGGCCTCGTCGATCAGAAGCAGAACCTTGCGGCTGATCGCCTCGGCCTTGATCAGAAACCGTTTCAACAGGGCCAGAAATTCGCCTTTTGTCTTGATCGTCCGGCCGAATTTGAAAGAAGCCGCCAGGAAGTTGTAGAAATCGATCAGGTCGAGGCCCGGGTCCGGGACGGTCGAGATGATGGAGTGCAGTTTGACGTTGCGGACGAGCCGATTGATCAACACCGTCTTGCCGGTGCCGACATCGCCGGTGAGAAGCAAAAAGCCTTTGTCTTCCCGGATGCCGTATTCCAGCGTGGCCAGGGCTTCGTTGTGCTTTTCGCCCAACCATAAAAAATCCGGGTCGACCGTGATTTCAAAAGGCTTGCGGTCTAAATCGTAAAATGACAGGTACATGGGTATACTGAACCTTTAGCTTGATAGAGTCATACATGGTTTTGTCTCCGGTTTCAACCGCACCCGGACCCTTTCTCGAACGTGAACGTTTCCGGATCGGAAACGCACCGGCGCCCCACTGAAACGGCGAATGTCTAACGTGTTTAAACTGCAAAAAATACAGCTGAAATTGTATATAACCGCTGGAAATATGTCAATTGGTCGAATCGAGGATCTTGCGGATTTTGCGGGACAGCACACCCGTATCGAAGGGCTTCTGGATAAAACCGTTGCAGCCTTGCGCCATGATGTCCTGGGCCTTGCCGTTGAGGCTGTAGCCGCTTGACAGTAGGACCTTCGCCTGCGGATTGATGTGCTTGATGTGCTTGAATACCTCCTGGCCCCCCATCTGCGGCATGATCATGTCGAGCACGATCAGATCGATGCGTTCGTGCCCGTCCCGGTAAAGCTCCAGCGCCCTGGCCCCATTTTCGGCCGTCAGCACAACGTATCCGAGGCTTTCCATCATTCGCCGACCGACCTCGATGATCATTTTTTCATCATCGACCAGCAGGATGGTCTCGGTGCCCGGCAGCGTTTCCTTGACCGCCTCCGTGGCGGGCGCATTCTTTTTGTCGTAGGCCGGCAGGTAGATGTTGAAGGTGGACCCGTTGCCGACCTCGCTGTAGCAGGTGATGATGCCGCCGTGGTTTTTGACGATCCCGTAAGCGGATGCCAGCCCCAGACCGGTGCCCTGACCGACCTCCTTGGTGGTGAAAAACGGTTCGAAAATCCGTTGCTGGACTTTGCGGTCCATGCCGATACCGGTGTCGGCCACCGAAATCTTGACATACGGACCGGGGGTGACGCTGAAGGGTTTGGTGTCGACAAAGGCGCTGTCGAGGGAGACGTTGTCGGTTTCCAGATATAAATCGCCGCCGCTGGGCATGGCCTGCCAGGCGTTGACGTAAAGATTTAGCAGCACCTGTTCGATTTGACCGACATCCACGTTGACCAGCGAAATGTTCTTGTTGTAGCGGCGGTGGATATTGATTTCTTTGCGGGAGCGGGCGAAAAGGTGCGCGGTCCGATCGATGACCGCATTCATCTGGGTCGGTTTGACGACGTACTTGCCGCCGCGCGCAAACCCGAGCAGCTGGCGGGTCAGGTTGGCCCCGCTGCGCACGCAGCGCTGAATGCCCTTGAGGTTTTCGTACAGCGCGTGGTCCCGGTCGATGTCCAGGAGCATGACCGAGGCGTTGCCCTGGATGCCCATCAGCAGATTGTTGAAATCATGGGCGATACCGCCGGCGAGGGTGCCGATCGATTCCATCCGCTGCGATTGCCGGAACTGAACCTCGAGGCTTTTCTGGGCGGTGATGTCCTTTAAAAAATTGAGGGCCGCGATTTTCTTTTCCCAGTTTATCAGCACGGCGTTGAGTTCGACCCAGTGTTCCTTGCCCGCGTGGTCGATCAGCTTGAAGGTGCAGGTACTCGGAACATCCTTGTCTTTCAGACGCCGTTCGTACCACCGCAGAACCATGGCCTTGTCGTCCGGATGGATGAAGTCGAAAAACGGCCTGCGGTCAATGGCCACGTTCATATCCCGGCTCAGCTGGCGGGCTTTGGGGTTGAGAAAGGTCACCTTGTCGTCTTGAATGATAAAAATGGCGTCGTAGGCATTTTCCGCCAGCAGGCGGTATTTCTCCTCGGACTCGCGCAAGGCCCGTTCCGAGCGTTCCCGCACCGCAATCTCGCCCCGCAGCTGCCGGTTGGAAGCCGTGAGGGCCGAGGTGCGCTCCCTGACCAGCTCTTCCAGGTGCATGCGGTAGAGGCCAAGCTCTTTTTCTTTATTCTTCAGGTTGTTGATCGTGTACTGGGCGTGGGAACCGAAAATCGCAAACAGGCACAAAACGATGACGCGGATGTAAATCTCATAGCGGTCCTGGCCCACGGCACTGGCGATCAGGTTGAACCGCTCCGCAAAAAAGATATGTAAAACGGTGTCCAGGGCGATATAGACGATCGCGATAAAAACGCCCACCAGTACCATGGAGTTGAAGAAGCGCTCCAACCGGGGGGCGGTTTCCGCCTGGCCGGTGCGCTGCGCACGCCGGCTGTCCCTCGTGTGATCGGACGGGGATACCGTGGTCGCCATGGGTCCTTTCGTCATCGTTTCGGGCATCACTCGAATCTGCTCTTTCCATGTAAACCAAAAATGACCGGTTGGCAACCTTTGCCCCTTCCACGGCCGTGTGAGGGTTAAGTCTTGACAATAACAAGATTTTATGAGTTAATTGATACATTTATGCGTGAAGTATCCCATATGATTTCGGCGCATTATACATCACCCGAAAAACCTCCTCGTGTCCCCCGCGATCGGCAGTCCGCCGGTCAGGGCCCGTTCGATCGTTAGATCCGGAGTGTCAATTTGCCCAAACAGGACGAAATTTCCTCTACCGAAAAACTCCTCGACCTGATCCGGCAGCCGCGCGCAACGGCCGCGACGGCGAAGACGGCCGAACCGCCGGCGTCCCCCTCGATGTCAACGCGCATCGGCAGCGGCCTTAAAAAGTCGGTGTCCAGCAAAAAAGCGACCACCGTCGGGGTCGATATCGGTTACGACGACCTGAAACTGGTCAAAATCCAGAATGTCTCCCACCAGAAGCACGAGCTGATCGATTACCTGCGCGTGCCCTTCGAGCCCGACCTGCATCCGGGGCATCACGACTTCGCCAGGTTCCTGCGCAAGAACCTGAACCGTTTCTGCGGCTCGTCCAAAAGCCTGAAGCTCTGGAGCTGCATCTCTTCGGCGCGCGTCGAACTGCGCTACCTGAAGATACCGAAGGTCACCCAGAAGCAATTGGCCAATGCGGTTTACTGGTCTCATAAAAAGGTCGCCCCCTACAAGGAAAGCGAGGCTGTTTTCGACTTCGACATTCTGGGCGAAATCGTCGACGACGGCACACCGAAATATGCCGCGGTGTCCTTCACGGCACCGGAAAAGGAAATTCAATTTCATAAAAATCTATTCGCGAAAAGCGGCTATCCCCTGGAAGGGATTTCAATCGTCCCCTTCGCTTTTCAAAACCTCCTGCGCACCGGCTGGATCGCCTCGCCGGCAAAAACGATATCGGGACTGTACATCGGCCGCGACTGGTCGCGCATCGACATCTTTTCCGGCGGCAACCTGGTTCTGTCGCGCGGCATCAAAGCCGGCATAAAGACCATGAACGAGGCCATGCGCGGAATGATCGTCGAAAATGACTACGGCGGCTCGATTGACATCAAGCCGGAACTGGTGGCATCGCTCGAGGGTGAGCCGGGTGACTTGCGCCGGGGACAGACGAAATTCGATTCCGAGAAAGCCCAAAAGATTTTCTTCGGGCTCCTGTACGACGTCTCCCCCAAAGCCGACGGACCGATAGCGCTGCAACCCGAAGAGGAGGAGATCTTCCGGCTGATCCTGCCGGCCCTCAAGCGTCTGGTTCAACAGGTGGAGCGGACCTTCGACCACTACGCCGCCAACTTCGACAACGACCGCGTGGAGCAGCTCTACATCTCCAGCACGGTCCGTCCGCATCGGCGCATCGTCGACTATATCGGCGACGAACTCGGTTTGCCGCGTGAAACCTTCGACCCGTTCGCCACCCAGGCCAGATATCTGGGGGACATCGTGGCGCCGGCATCGGCGGCCGAAAGGGGCTCGTATGCGCCGGCGATCGGAATGGCGCTGTCCTCCAACGCGCAGACGCCCAACTTTCTCTATACGTACAAGGAAAAGGGCAAGGCCGCCCGCACCCGCAGGCTCAACAAGTCAACGGCGGTGGCCGCCCTCGTTCTGATGGGGATCTGCGTCGGGGTTTACGGTTGGCAGAATCGGCTGATCGACCGGAAAAAGAGCGAGGTCGAGCGGCTCGAAAATCAGCTGAGCGCTTACCGGGTCCCGGTGAGCCAAGGCCTGATTCTCGGCCTGGTCGAAAAGACGAAAAAAAAGAACCAGGAGTTTCTGGAGTTCAGCCGGAAATACCTGGGCGCGGTCGCCCTGACGGAAATTTCCAACCTGACGCCCGCCAATGTCCGGCTGACCGGCATCGCGGTCCATTTTGCCGACAAGGCCCCCGGCGGCAAGGAAGCCCAGGCCAAAAACGTGGTTCTCGAAGGCATCGTCTTAGGCGACCGGACGGTCTTCGAATCGGCCCTGGCCGGTTATCTGATCCAGCTCAGCGGATCGCCCCTGTTCAAACAACCGGTGATCAACCAGAAGGAACAGGGGTTTTTCAACGACAAGGAAGTGCTGCGGTTTACGGCGCAGCTCAGGCTTGGATGATTTCACCATGGCAAAAATCTCTCTCGCATCGATTCCGACCAAGAGCCTGATAAACGTCGTCGTTTTCGGCGGCGGAATCGTTCTTTTCGTGCTGCTGGCCATTTTACCGGCGCAAAGAGAGTCCCGGGCGCTCGATGCCCGCATCGATGAGATCGGCCTGCGGATCAAAGAGGGTCAGATCCTGACCCCGCTTTACGAGAGCCTGCTCAAGAAAGCGGAAATGAACCCGCCGGCGGGACTGGATCCGGTGAGGCCCGAAAAACTGACGCGCGATGAAACCGCGAAGGTGAGGAACACCTTTCAAGACCTGGCCCGCCAAAGCGACCTACAACTCCTGGAATATTCACCCGAAATCCAGTCGATGATCGGCGAGGCCGGCACCATGAAAGTCAGCCTGTTGCTGAAGGGGGAGTTTTTAAATTTTCAGCCTTTTTTGCTCGAAGTCTCGCGGCTGCCGTATCTGGAAGGTATCGAGGAATTAACCATCAAGTCGACCCACGACACCAAGGAATTCAGGCTGCGCCTGTTTCTGGTGCGCGAGTGACGGGGATCCTGAAAGCATTGGGTATTTCGGGAGCTTAAACGGTAATATGTCCAAACGGGAAAAAATAATCCTGGTCGTCATGGCGCTGACATTGGTTTACGGGGCCTACGCCCTGTTCCTCGAAAACCCCGCGCCCGGCAAACCGAAGCCGGCCGCTCCCGAAAGCAAGTTCGATACCTACAACGAATTTATCACCAGGGTCGCCGCGCTGGTCAAGGGCGGCGTTTCGCCGGAAGAGACCTACATCATCGAAAAAATCCCGGTCAAATGGACCCGTGACCCGTTCTTGAACACCAAAACGGAGGGCGGCGCCTTCAAACCGGAAAAAGAGAAATTGACCGAAGCCAGGCAAGAAGCCGACGATTCGACACTGGACCTCGTTTATTCGGGCTTTTTGACCATGGGCGATCGCAATCTGGCCATCATCAACGGAATCGAATACGAAAAAGGCGAAAAGTTGCCGGAAGGCGGCCGGATCGTCGAGCAGATCTATCCCAACCGGGTGGTCATCGGCCGGACCGGCAGCAAACGGAAAATCACCGTCAAACTGGAAGATACCCAATAGCGCAGCAGGGGAAAATGGCATTTTACCGCAGGTTCGACAACGTGGCGATGCGTCTGATCGGCTTCTGCCTGATAACGGCCCTCTGGTGGAGCTGCGCAACGCCCCCGCCTCCCGCGGACAAAGGCTTTTTCGAGGAATGGAAAACCAAAGTGGCCGAGTCCCAGGCCTACTCGCCGTCGCCTAAGAAGCACACCCGCGAACCGGGTGCCGGAGAAAACCGGGGCGCGGCCGCCAAAGCCGATATCCTGCTGCCGCCGCCGGAAAAGCCGTTGCCGACCCGCAAAATAACGATGAAAATGACCGACATCGATGTCTCGGTCCTGCTGCGCGCCCTGGCCCGGATCGCGAACCAGAACATCATGCTCAACGACCGGGTCACGGGCAAGATCAACATCAACATCACCGAGGCGCCGTGGGATCAGGTCTTCAAGAGCATCCTGCGCACCCAGGGCCTGACCTACGCCTGGGAGGGTGACATCATCCGCGTCATGACGCTTCAGGACATGGAAACCGAGCTGCGGCGCGAAGTCCAGAGAAACGAACTCGACAAGGCCGAGCCGCTGATCACCGAAGTGGTCAAAATCAGCTATGCCAGCGCGGCCAAGCTGCGGGAAAACATGCAGCAGTTCCTGTCGCTCGACCGCGACGGCAAACTCCTGGGATCGGTGCTGGTGGACGACCACACCAACTCCCTGATCATCCAGGCCATCCCCAGCGACCTGCGGCGCATGATTTCCGTGGTGGATCAGCTCGACCGGCCGATCTCGCAGATCCTGATCCAGGCCTATATCGTCGAAACCAGCAACGACACGGCCCGGGCGCTCGGCGTGCAGTGGGGCGGCCTGGCCTATGGCACCGCCAACGGCAACAACATCTGGGCCGGCCCCAACGGCGTCAATTTCGAGGACCGGAAATCCATCAAGGACGAAGACGGCAACCCGCTCGAATTTCTGTGGCCCCTTGGCAACATTTCCAATTTCCCGCTGAACCTCCAGGACAACATCGGCTTGTCACTGGGCTTTTTGTTTCAAAATGTCGGCCGTACCGCCCTTTCCCTCCAGCTTCAGGCGCTGCAGGAGGAGGGCCGGCTCAACATTTTGTCGAGCCCGTCGATCACCACCCTCGAGAACCAGATCGCCCTGATCGAGTCGGGCAGCCGCATCCCGATCCAGACCGTGGAAAACGGCGAGGTCAATATCGAATACGTTCAGGCGACGCTGCGCCTGGAGGTCACGCCGAATGTCATCGACGGGGACACCCTGAAGCTGAAAATTCTCACCAACAAGGACGAGCCTGATTTTTCCAGGCCGGTGGCCGGCAACCCCACCATCATCACCAAGAAAGCCGAGACCAACGTCATTCTCCTGAACGGGCAGACGACGGTCATCGGCGGTCTGAACAAGGAGACGACCACCGCCAACCAGGCCGGCATTCCGTACCTGAAAGATGTGCCGGGCCTCGGATGGCTTTTCGGCAGCCGTTCGCGCGGCGGCGCGATGGAAGACGTGCTGATATTTATCACCCCTTACATCCTGGAGGAAAAAGCGGCGGACCGGGCCACCTTCTCTTCCGATGTGCCGCACGGTGCCCTGCGACCGCCGCCACCGTAATACCAGACACAAAACAGCGGCGGCACCTTTTCTTCCACCCCGGCCTAGTGGTCATTTCAAAACTCCCCTTCCTCGGCGGGAGGGGCTGGGTAAGACTTACCGGGCGCACCCGTTACACTTCCCTCCCCTGGCGGGAGGGGGCTGGGGTAGGGAGATGTAACAGCCTAATATTATGGAATACTTCAACATCGTCGACCTTGACCGCGAACCGTTTTCCAATTCGCCGGACCCGGAATTCTTCTACGGCTCGCGCCAGCATCTCGACTGCCTCCAGAAGTTGGAACTCGCCTTGCGGCTGCGCCGCGGCCTGAACGTCATCATCGGCGATGTCGGCACCGGCAAGACCACCCTTTGCCGCCAGCTGATCCGCCGCTTCGCCGGGATGCCCGAATTCGACACCCATCTCGTCATGGATCCCGGCTTTTCGGGCCCCGACGAATTTCTGGTGACCATCATCGAGATGCTGACCGGCCGGCGGCCGCCGGAAGCGGCCCGTGACTGGGAGATGAAAGAGGTGGTCAAGAAACACCTCTTCAAGCAGGGGGTGGATGAAAAAAAAACCGTGGTCCTCATCATCGACGAGGGCCAGAAACTGCCGGGATTCTGCCTGGAACTGCTGCGCGAGTTTCTGAACTACGAAACCAACGACCACAAGCTGCTGCAGATCGTTATTTTCGCACAGACCGAATTTCAAACCACCCTCGATCGGCATGCGAATTTTACCGACCGCATCAATTTGCTGCACCGGTTGAAGCCGATGAGTTTCGCCGATACGAGGGCCATGATCCGCTTCCGGCTCGAAAAATCGAGCGGAAAGTACACCGCCTACACATTTTTCAGCCTGCCGGCCGTGATCGCCATCTATGCGGCCTCCAGGGGATATCCGCGCAAGATCATCAATCTGTGCCACCGCTGCATCCTGACCATGATCATCCAGAATCGGACCGCGGTCGATCTTTTTCTGGCCCGCACCTGCATCCGGCGCGTCTTTCCGCACCGCGGCCGGCGCATCAAGCGCCTGGCGCTGGCGGCGGGCGCCTTGCTCCTGGTCCTGGCCCTCGGGATCGCCGTCTTCGATGTCCGCCATTTGCGCTTGTCGGCTCTGGCCGGCCGGCCCCTCACCGGCCCGCCTTCCGGCAGCCATGAACCGGCCGGCTTTCGCCCGGCCGCTTCAGCGCCGGAACCGCTGCCGGCGCCGGAAATAGCGCCGCAGCCGGCGTCGCAGCCGGTACCATCCGTCGCAGCGGCAGCCGCACCCGCCGCACCGGCTGCGCTGCCGGTACCGGCGCCAAAGCCTGAGGCGGCGTCCGCGCCGGGGCCCCCACCGGAGTCCGCGGCCTTGAAGAAACCGGAAGAAACCGCTACGTTGGCGGTGCCTTTGGAGCCGCCGGGGCCTGAAAGCGGGAATTCGCCGCAACTCAAAGCCCCCGGAGACCTCGGTGAGGTTTCCCTCAAGCCCAACGAAAACCTGTACGAGTTGATAGAGACAATTTACGGCGGGGTCACCGCGCGGCTCTTCAGCTCCCTGATGCTGGCCAACCCCACCATCACCGATCCCGACCTGGTCCGGATCGGTGATCGGCTGCGCATGCCGGCCATTCCGGCCGATGTCCGGCCCCTGGCCGATCCGGTGTGGTGGATCAGCATCGCGCACCGTCGCAGCCTCGAAGAGGCCTATGGTCTGCTGCGCTCTTTGTCCGGCAAGGCCCGCCAGGTCAGGATCGTCTCCTTCTGGACGCCGCAAAACGGCATCGAGTTCGAGCTGCTGGTAAATCGCTATTTTTTCGATCCCCTGGCGGCCCGCATGGCCCTGGAGCAGCTGCCGCCGCTGCTCGCGCGGGAGGGGCGCATCGTTTCGATCTGGTCGCCGGAAGCGACCTTTTATTCCGACCCGTTTTTCGGGCATCAAAACCGGCATACCGGCGGTTGACGCCCTGAGTGACAGGGCCGTCGACAGGAAGCGCGTTGAAGACCATGAATCTGAATTCGAAGAAATCCATGCCCCACGACAGCGGCGACAAGGGGCCGGCACGGACGAAAGGCCAGTTGAAAACCAAAAAACGGTTGGGCGAAATCCTCATCGAAGGGGGGCTCCTGACCCCGGGGCAACTGGAGGAGGCCCTGCCATACCAGAAAAAATCCGGCCTCAAGCTGGGACAGTTCCTGGTGCGCGAAGGCATCGTCAGTGAGGTCCAGATCGTTGAAATGATCTCCAACCAGCTGAATCTGCCCAAGTATTCGACGGAGGCCTACGAACTCGACACGGAATTGGCCCATGTTCTCCCGGCCGATCTCGCCTTTCGCTACCAGGCCGTTCCTCTTAAAAAAAATCACCTGCTTCTGACGATCGCCATGATCGATCCGATGGACATCAATGCCGTCGATGCGATCGAGGTGTACACCAACAACGAGGTCGAGACGGTGATCTGCACCGAGCAGGACCTGAACCATCTTCTGAGCACGCTCTACGGAACCTACTCGGGCATCGGCGGCGTGCTGGAAGACATGGAGGAAATGCAGTACGACAAGGAAACCGAAAAGTCGGCCGTCACCGAAGACGTCGAGGTCAGTTCGCTGCAGGGCATGGCCGAAGAGGCGCCGGTGATCCGTCTGGTCAACTCGATTCTCACCCAAGCCGTGCGCGAGGGCGCCAGCGACATCCACATCAGCCCCGAGAAAGATTATGTGCAGGTACGCTTCCGGGTTGACGGCAAGCTGCACGAAGTCCCTGCCCCGCCCAAGTCGATGTTCCTGCCGATCATCTCGCGGCTCAAGATCCTCGCCAACATGGACATCTCCATCGCGCGGGTGCCCCAGGACGGGCGGTTCACGGTCAAGATGAAAAACAAGGAGATCAACGTCCGGACCTCGACCATTCCCTCCATCTATGGCGAAAACCTGGTCCTGCGGCTGCTCGACACCAGCAGCGGGGTGTATTCCCTCGAACGGCTCGGCATGTCGGCGACCGATCGCGACAAACTCGTATCGGTCATCAACCGCTCCTACGGCATGATCCTGAGCACCGGACCGACGGGCAGCGGCAAGAGCACCAGCCTGTATTCGATTCTGAAGACCATCAACAAGCCGGACACCAACATCATAACGGTTGAGGATCCGGTTGAATACCGGATCGAAAAGATCTGCCAGGTCCAGCTCAACCGCAAAGCGGGCATGACCTTCGCCGACGGCCTGCGCTCGATCCTGCGTCAGGACCCGGACGTGATCATGGTCGGGGAAATCCGCGATACCGAAACCGCCAAGGTGGCCGTCCAGGCGGCGCTCACCGGACACAAGGTGCTGAGCACCCTGCACACCAACGATGCCGCCGGCGCCATCACCCGTTTTGTCGACATGGGCATCGAGCCGTTTCTGGTGGCCTCGACGATGATGGTGTCGTTTGCCCAGCGCCTGGTCCGCACCATCTGCCCGAACTGCAAAAAACCCTACAGCGCCCCGCCGGAAGTCCTCGAATACTGGGAGTTGGAAAACGGTCACGAGGCCGGGTTCCTGCACGGCGCCGGCTGTTTCAACTGCATGCATTCCGGATACAAGGGCCGGACCGGAATTTACGAGGTCCTGTTGATCGACGATATGATCCAGAATATGATCCTCAAGAAACAGTCCTCGCACCAGATCGCCCGCGCCGCCAAGGAAGCCGGAAATTTCATGACGTTGAAGGAAGACGCCGCCCAAAAGATCAAACAGGGCATCACCACCTTCGAGGAGGCGGCATCGGCGGTATTGACCTGACGGACAGCCGCTGTCCCGCCAGACGCCCGGCGTCTGATCGCCGTCAAACCCAAAGGACCCCATGCCCAAGTACGCCTACAAGGTCATCACCGAAACCGGCGAGACCGGTTCCGGCATCATCGAGGCCGAATCGACCGATTCCGCCAACAACAAGCTCACGGCCCTGGGATACATCCCCACGCGCGTCAAAGAGATCGGCGGCGGCGTGGGAATCGACCTCAAGGCCTTTCAAGACCGGTTCACCCCGATCCGGACCGCGGACATCATCCTTTTCACGAAACAGTTTCGCACCATGATCCGGGCCGGGGTCTCGATGCTCAGCCTGCTCTCGATCCTGGAGGACCAGACCGAGAACGTGAAGCTCAAAAAAGTCATCTCGACGATGCACCAGGACATCAACGAGGGCGCCAGCCTCACGGAGGCTTTTCGCCGGCACCCGCGCGTCTTTACACCGCTTTACAGCAGCATGGTCCAGGCCGGCGAGGCCAGCGGTGCGCTGCCGGAAATTCTCCAGCGGCTGACCTATATTCTCGAGCACGAACAGAAGGTCAAAACAGATATCAAGTCGGCCCTGCAATACCCGGCCATCGTGGTGGCCTTTCTGATCATCGCCTTTATCGTCCTGCTGACGTTCGTCATCCCTAAATTCGCCAGCATCTTTCAGAGCGCCGGCCTGGTCCTGCCCCTGCCGACGGTCATCTGCATGAAGCTCTACGGCTTCATGGCCGATTACTGGCTGCTGCTCATCGTCGGACTGCTGGCGGCGGGGGTCGCGCTTTTTTATTTTTTCCGCACGCCGCCGGGCCGTTTCATCCGCGACCGCGGCATCCTCAAAATACCGATTATCGGCGTGTTGCTCCAGAAAGCCGCCATATCGCGGTTCGCCAGCATTTTTTCGATCCTGCACGCCAGCGGGGTGGACATTCTCGATTCGATGAACATCCTCTCGGGCACCATCGGCAATACCGCCATCGGCAGCGATCTCGAGGAAGTGAAGAGCCTGCTGGAAGAGGGCCGGGGCATCGCCGGCCCGCTGGCCAGCTCGAAATATTTTACGCCGATGATGATCAACATGGTCGCCATCGGCGAGGAGACCGGCAATCTGCAGGAAATGCTGCAGGAGGTCGCCGATCATTACGATTCCGAAGTCCAGTACGCGATGAGCAAACTGTCGGAAGCCCTCGGACCCCTGTTGACCATCGGCCTCGCGGCGGTGGTCGGCTTTTTCGCGCTGGCGATATTTTTGCCGATGTGGGATTTGTCCACGATGGTCAAGTAATACCCTTCAGAAACAGCACCTTTTGGCCAGGGCCGGCGTTCTCGCCAAGTTGAAATCCTCGACGTAGCCCCGCTACCCTGCGGTTTCAACGTCGCTGCAGCCTTGCCCTGAACCAAAATTCACTGCTTCTGAGAGGACATTAAGCCCGCCAAGGTGGGTTTTACCCGCAACCCAAATCAATGTTTTTTTATGGATATTAAATTGACCATCTACAAAATTTGTTTCTTAAGTTCCGTCATAGATTTCTTGTTTTTTTTACAGGATTTCAGGAAAAAGGCCCTAAAGGCCTTATATGAGCTTCACTTTTTCCGTCCAGAAATGGCTCTTTCCCGCAATTTCGGCGTCAATTGGCGCAATCGCTTGTGCGGCATACAGCAGTTTGCCTCCGCGCAATTCCACCGATTTCCTTGTCCTTGCGAAAAATTGCCCATTCCTGAATCGGAAACTGACTCGGGGGCCTCACACGCAAACTTTGTTGATGTCCAAGCAGTGTCTGCCCGAAAACTTCCCTCCCCTTGTGGGAGGGGCTGGGGGAGGGGGATATAACCGCTTTATATCATTTAACTAGCCCATCCGCGATCTTTTTTAGGCACTTCTCAGTGTCCAATTCATAAATGTGGTTTTTTTTTGCTGGACAAGGCCGCACAAGGGTTTGCGGCGAGGCGTACTTTATGTACGCCGCAGCCGGAAACCCGCGGAGAACGCAGTTCAGCGGAAAAAAGACCATTTATGGATGGACACTAACTAAACCACAGATCTACCCCGCACCGCGGAGTTAAGAAAGAGTGAGAAATTTTTTTCAGGAAGTGACCTTTTTGCAGCCAATTGAGCCTCAATGATTCCGCAATTTTTGAAAGACATCCGGAAAATGCCGCGATTTCACATCAGCCTCTATGTCATCGTCCCCTTTATCATCATGGGATTTACGGTGCTGGCGGCGCTGGTGGCGTTGAACTTTTCGCAGGTCCACGCTAAAACCGCGGCTCTCAGTCCGGTCTTCTGGGCGACCGCCCTGGTCGCCGCCACGGCCTTTGCGGCCGGGGTCTTCATGATGCGCTTTATATTGAAGCCGGTGGAGCGCTTCGTTCGAAACGCGCGCCAGTTCACGCCACAGGAGGAAAATGACCCGTCCGAGGCCCCCAAGGGTTCCGGGGATCAGATCCAGCAGTTCACGCAGGTGTTCGACCAGGTCACGAGCGTTCTGAGCCGCCTGGAGTCGCGCAGCTATTTTCCGAAAATCATCGGGGAAAGCCGGCCGATGCGCGGACTGATGAGCCTGATCATGAAAGTGTCGCCGACCGACTCCACCGTCCTGATTCTCGGTGAAAGCGGCACCGGCAAGGAACTGGTGGCCACCAGCATTTACGATCAGGGCTTGCGCAAGAACAAGCCGTTCATCAAGCTCAACTGCGCCGCCATTCCGGAGGAGCTGCTGGAGAGCGAACTGTTCGGCCATGAGAAAGGGGCCTTCACCGGGGCCACCGCTTTCAAGCCCGGCAAGTTCGACATGGCCGACGGCGGCACCATCTTCCTGGACGAAATCGGCGACATGCCGCTCAACCTGCAATCCAAGATCCTCAGGGTCATCCAGGAGCGCGAATTCTACCGCGTCGGCGGCAGCAAGACCATCAAGGTCAACGTGCGCTTCATCGCCTCCACCAATAAGAACCTGGAGGCGATGGTCCGCGAAAATCTTTTCCGGGAAGACCTGTTTTACCGTCTCAATGTGTTTATCCTGCACGTGCCGGCCTTGCGCGACCGGCGCGAGGACATTCCGGCCCTGGTGGACCATTTCCTTGAAAGAGCCCCCAAGCAGATTGACATCACCCCCGCCGCGCTTCAATTTCTGATGGCCTATTCCTGGCCGGGCAACGTGCGGGAACTGCAGAATGTCATCGAACGGGCCGCCGTGATCTGCGAAAACGGACACATCGAGCCGCCCCACCTGCCGGTGCACGTCACCGGCGTCGTCGAGAAGAGCACCGCCCTGATTTTCACGCCGCCGAATCTGCCGTCCGACATGTCGCTGGACGACCGCCTGGCGGAAATCGAAAAGACCATGATCATCGACGCCCTGCGCCAGACCGGCGGCGTGCAGGTGCGCGCGACGGAACTGCTGGGCATAAACCAGCGCAGCCTGTGGCACCGCATAAAGAAACACAACATCGATGTAAAAAGCATCAAAAACTGTTAAAAAAACCAAATTTATCTACAAACTATGTAGATTTTTCCATTTTCATGGTCAGCCCGCTAATTATGTCCTTATTCCACCCCTCTCGTATTTATTTGATTTTTAAATCAATTCTTCCCCAATAGGCTGTCCGGTCGCATTTTAATCACTCTGGCATACTAACTGCAATACATACACCATGCAATCGAGGCATTTACCGTCCGAAAATCGACATGATCGACGGGTATGACAGACTGAAAGGCAAAGAATTCGGTTCAACCAATTCTAAATTGTTCGATTAAAAAAGGAGTGCGTTATGATATCGTTAAAAAAACAACTGACGAATGAACAAGGCTTTACGCTGGTCGAAATTATTGCGGTTCTGATCATTCTGGGTATTCTGGCCGCGGTGGCCGTTCCGCGCTACATCAACCTCGAAGAAAATGCCAAACTACGCGCAATCGATGCCGCGGTTGCCGAGTTGAACGGGCGGGAAAATCTCGCTTGGGCCGATGTAAAGATCGCGCCTTGTGAAGATCCTGACTGTCCAAAATCCGATACAATCGACGGTTTGGTCCGGACTCTTCCACCAGACGGCAAGTACAGCACCGATCTCGGCACCGACTATAAATGGACCACCCCTCCTAATGATACGGGCGGGGTTCTGAGTTTCAAAGCGGGTGACGATATCTCCTTGGTGCGAACTCCTGCAGAATTGGATAAACCCGCCAGTTGGGCCGTCGTAAAACCTGCGGGATAAAGACTAAACCATATTGGTTGATCGGTGCGGTGTCGACATACAGAAGAATCGCCTTTGCTATACCTTTTTAACTTGGTGTTGGCCATTACGTTTGTGTCCACGCCATATGGTGATCGAATGGTTCTCGTAATATCATGTTTTCATTTTCTGCCGATCCGGAACGGAGATTTAAATCAAGTGCGAAGAATATCGGAGGAAAAAGGGTTTACGCTTATTGAATTGATGGCCATGCTCGTCATCATCGGCGTTCTGACTTCAGTCGCCATCAAGAAATATTCCAATATCAGTGTTTCCGCCGAATTGCGCGCCCTCGATGTCGGAATAAGTGAATTGAACACCCGTGAAACCCTGACCTGGGCCAACCTGATAATCTCCCAAGGCAATTTTCCCGGAGATGAAGTCGTCTGGGCAGCAATGACGACTTACACCGAAATCGGCTCAAGCTACAAATGGGCCAGTGGGCCGGATCGGGAAGCGGGGGGCCAACTCGCGTTCGGCAGCCAAATCATTCCGCTTCAACGGGAAGCCTCCACTATGCAGGTGGCCGCAAAATGGCACAAGTCCGCCACGTAACAAAGGTATTAACGAGCCTGCCGGATTTCCTCCCTTTTCAGGCGCACTTTCTTGCCGGCAGGCTCATATCCCTCCGCTTCAAATGTTTCGATGAACCATGATGATTAAAGGAAACGCGGGCTTCACCATCATCGAAATCGTGGCCGTTCTGATCGTGATGAGCATCATCGCGGCGTTTGCCATCGGCCGCGGCCGGGTGAGCAGTGCGGACCTCAAGGTCCAGACCGAGGTGTTGAAAAGCCGGCTGCGCCACGCCCAATCCCGGGCCATGAACGACACGGCACCCTGGGGCCTCCAGACTGACAATTCCGGCGGAAAATATTGGCTTTTCAGGTATGACCCGGCTGCCGCCCCCCCGTTTAGGAAAGTTAACCTGCCGGGAGAACAGGCAGATACCGTCAACCTTGCCGCCGACAATATCACCATGACCCCCGGGACCTATTCGTTTGACGAGCGCGGTATTCCCTATTACACGCTCTTATTCGGCCACGCCGCCCGGCATGGCACTTACCGCGAATCGAGATATCGTCCTCTCCAAGGGGTCCGAAAGTCACACCATCTCCATAACCCGCCACACGGGGTTCATAGAATGAAACCGGCCGGCCGCCTCAGCGGCAAGCCGCACGGCTTCACCCTGCTCGAGGTCATTATTTCCCTGATCGTGGCCTCGATTTTAGGCGCCATCCTGCTCGAATTCATGGGCCAGACGGTTCACAAGAGCTTCGTCCCGGTAAAGATGGCCCAGAACAGCATGGAGTTGACGGGCGTTGTCGAGTGCCTCACCGCGAATTACCGGAAACAAATGATCGCCTCACTGCCGGCGTCTGTCTCAACCACCGATCCTCTTGACCAATTTAAAAACGACGTCGAAACAAATACCTTTGGTTGCGAGGCATACACGGCCACCACCTCCTGGATAAGCTTTGCGCCCACCGAAGCAGCAAATGTGTTCACCGAGGCAGCGGATAATTCGGGTGAAAAGCGGGTCCTGAAGGTGACGATCGTTCGGGGCCAGCACGAGGTAACGACCCTGTTCACCCAGTAACCCGTCCCGGTTCAGACAAGAAAAAATGATGGGATCTTCCCGACCGATTTATATATCCAGCTATGGTGGAATCCTTGCGCGGCCCCTGTTCGCAGATCCGGTCCCTTACCGCACATGGGCATAGGGCCGGTTTCACGCTGATCGAGGTGGTCGCATCGCTATTGATCGTCGGCATCCTGGGCGCCATAGCGGGTATGGGACTGGTCACCGGCCTGCGCGGCTACATGCAGGCCAAGGAAAACGGCCACCTGGCGCAGAAGGCCCAGATCGCCATGGCCCGCATCAAGCGCGAACTGCTGGAGATCACCGATGTCATCAAAGTCTCGAACGGGACCGAACCGTTGATCATTTTCGACAACCCGGAGGGGCGACAGGCTTTGTGCGAATTCGAGAAAACCTTACAGTTGTGCGAACTGGAATCGACAACAACAGACTTCGAATGCAACAACTGCGGTACCCTGATCGATCAGATCGATCAGGAAATACCCGGAGGAAAATTTCACAATCGGGTACCGAAAGGGTTCGGGAGATTCGGAAGATAAAGAATCAGAAAAATGGAACTTCGGCGATGGTATCGATTCGCTGTCCACCATCGATGTAAAGTTCGTCCTGCGCCGCGCGGAAGGTCGGCCGGGCAAAGATGGCACGGTCCCTTTCAACACCACCGTCAGCCTGCGCAACACCAAGAACACCGGCGGCGCGACCGCCAACTCCGACGATGATTACGAGCGGGCCGCAAGCAGATACGACTGCTTTATCGAATCGGCCGGCGGCGGCGCTTTACCGGCTACATCCCTGCCCGCCAAGCGCGCTTTCCTCATCGTTTTTCTTTTATGGCTCTTTTGGATCGCATCGTTCACCGATTGCCGCCGCCCCCAGCGGCGCCAAAGAAACACACCCGCCGGATCATCGTCCGCTCACAACCAAAGCGGCCACGTTCTGGTGGCACTGGTGGTCACCCTGCTCCTGTTCGCCGCCCTGGGGGCCGGCATGGTCTCCTTGATCAGCAGCTCTTCCACCAGCCAGGTGACGAGTGAAACCGCCAACCGTGCCTATTACCTGGCTGAATCCGGTTTCCGCTACGCCGCCAGCCGCTATCTCAACGCCACCGATGCCAACGGCATCTGTGAATCCCAGGACGAAAAAAGTCAGACTCTTGCAGACCTCCATGAAAAAAACTTTACCCTATCCGGCGACGACGGCCGATTTCAGCTGAAGATATTTCCCTATTTCCTGACCGTAAACGGCACTCCCTCCCCCGGTGATACCGCGGTGCCGACTCGATTCAGCGGCGGCAAACCGGAGGGGTTTACCCTGCCGTCAAACGGCGCCAATGCCCGCGTAAAAATCGGCGATGCCGTCTATTCCTACAGTTATTACAACGACAGCACCGGGCAACTCACTCTCTCCAGTTCGCTTTCCGAATTCGACTGCGCCCAAGCCGTCGTCAAACTGATCGGACTCCCGGCCGGCAGTGCGATCATGACACAAAACGGGGACCTGACACTGGCCGACGGCGATTTTTTCCCCAAGACGCAGGGACATTTTAAAATCGCCGGTGAGGCCTACGGCTATGCCAGCCGTGACGGCAACGTTCTGCAAAACATCACCAATATCGAAAACCCGGACGAGATTTTCAGCATAACGGTGAATACAGACACCGAAGTCGACCTGGAACCCTTCCTCGAAGTCCGATCGATCGGAAAAGTCGGCCAGGGTGATCTGGCCGCGGCGCGTGAGGTCGTTTACAATGTGCCGATTCCGGAACGACCGAATAGGCTTTATAAAGAAACATTTCGCGACACATTCGACGATGATGCCAACTGGATAAGTCCAATTTTAGGAGATTTCGAAATTCAGCCCACTGATGACGGCAACAAAGCGTTAAAAGTCACCGCCACCGCAGACGATCCCCATCTATCTAAAGCTGCGCTGATTCCCTTTAACTGGTCGACGAAGAGGATCAACTTTGCATCGGCCCATAAGTCCGCCGGACGTTTCTTAAGCTATGACGCACAGGTGAAGATCCTCTTCGATCCGCTGTCAAGTTCAGGAACTTGGGAAGACGGTAATGAACTGGGTACCGCACCGGACGGGCTGCCAAAATACTTCATGGCCGGCATCGCCTTTCGACTGGACCAAAACCTTAACACATACGGTCTTTCGCTCACCCGCGGCTCGTCGCATACTTTGCCGACACCCGACAACATTGCCCCGGAATTGAAGCCGCAGAATCAAATACCCATGTTGGTACTCTGGCAAAACAAGATCGGAAATACACCGACCGCCAATTGGTTGGCCTACGCCATCCTGCCCGGCAGCATCATATTTTCCGACGACATGGAGTCGGGAATCAACAATTGGTCGGCAAACGCGACGGCCGGCAATGAGTGGACTTTAGCTGAATACGCCGAAGACTCGAATCTTAAATACAGTGGCACCCACTCTTGGACCACCAGCCTTTATGGCAGCTACGGTGATGGAGATGACCTCTATCTGGAGTCTAAACCACTCGATCTTTCGGGCTTTGATTCAGCAGTATTGAACTTCTGGACCCGCTATCAGGTCAGCGCCTGTAATGACTTTGGGTATATAGAAGTTTCCTTAGACGATGGTGTAACGTGGAGCAATCGCCTTAATAGTGAAATACCTAGCGAATGTGAACGATGGTGTAACGTGGAGCGATCCCCTTAATAATGAAATATCTATCCAATGTGAAGGGACCGAACCCAAGGGTTCGAACTATGCCCATTACACCGGCCGCAGTTCCGAAATTTTCGGCAATCGAGACGGATGGGTAAAAAAGACGTTGGATATCGGCGATTATATCGGCAATTCGAACGTAAAAATCCGCTTTCACTTCAATCGGAACGACGGTGATGCTAACGGGGCAGGTTGGTGGATCGATGACGTACGGATCAACTCCAAAGAATTTCTCGACTTTCCGGATAAAAATACCACCGTCATGGTCCGCGTATTCGAAGCGGTCGTAGTTCCGTTCATCAGCACCGGCACATCCGAAATCAAAGCTGGGGATCTGGTCTCACAAGAAGATGGCACTACCGGCGGGTTGATTACCGGAGTAGTTGTCGTAAAGCCCATCATTACCTCCGGCAGCTGGTTGGGTGGCAATGCCAAGGGTATGCTGTGGCTCAACAAAGTATCTCAACCATTTAAAACAGGAACCCTTTTGTTAAACGGTGAGATGGTTGCAACGGTATCCGATGAACCAAGACGGACGAATTTAATCAAGGCTTACTACAACAATCTTGCAGACACGGGTGAACCCCACAACAATCCTTACGATCAGAAGAGACTGGCGGAGTCCCGCGGAGAATTCAGATGGCCGGCCGATGAAGGTTTTCCTACGGATGACAAAATAATGATTATTTTACCATGATCGAGTGGGACATCGATATCAACCGCGACCCCGCCATTCCGGAGAGTCAGTGGCCGAAGCGGCTGAAAGACGAAAACGGTAACTACACCATCATAGACACCGACAGCCTTTCGACACCTGCCGATACTTATTTCCCCACCCCCTTGATCCGCCCCGAGATTGGCCTCCAGGCTTTCGGCCACGGAGCGGTCGATCTTTATTTCGATGATTTCGGAATGCAGGTGTATTTCATATCGGGTACCGGATTTCTACAACCAATCCAGCAATAAAATTTTCCGATTCTCCGGTATACCGGGGAATCGGAAAATTTTATATCAATTGCAATATCGACTTCCTGCATTATGTTGCCGGTACAAATCGAAAATTCGAAAACCCAAACATTCCCCAAATTTTTTAATTTAATAATTTTCGCCAGAAAATTATAAGGAAAGGAAACATAATGAAACTTAGCGGTCAGCGGTAAGGGCGGGGTTGGCAAAACGACGTTTGCGGCGCTGCTCATTCGGACTCTCAGCCGGCAGGGCAAGCGCGTTCTGGCGATCGACGCCGATCCGGACGCCAACCTGGCGGCGGCGCTCGGCATAGCCGACGCCGACAAGATCATCCCGATCGCCGACATGAAAGATATGGTCTTCGAGCGCACCGGCGCGCAGCCGGGCAGCATCGGGGGCTATTTTTCACTCAATCCCAAGGTCGACGACCTGCCGGACGCCCTCTCGGCCAAACTCGAGAACATCAAGCTGATGCGCCTGGGCGGCGTGTCCAAAGGCGGGGCCGGCTGCATCTGTCCCGAGAGCAGCCTCTTGAAGGCCCTGGTGCGGCACGTCGTTTTGCAGCGCGACGAGGTCGTGGTCATGGACATGGAGGCCGGCATCGAACACCTGGGCCGCGCCACGGCCAAGGCCGTCGACAAGCTCATCGTGGTGGTCGAGCCCGGCCGCCGCAGCATCGACACGGCCGGCCACATCAAGCAGCTGGCCTCAGAGATCAAGCTGAACAACATCGTGGTCGTCGGCAACAAGATCCGCGGGCCCAAGGACGAGGCCTTTCTCAGGGAGCAGCTCGACGGGTTCGAGTTCCTGGGCTTTCTGCCGTTCGACGATGCCCTGATCGAAGCCGACCTGCAGGGCAAATCGCCCTTCGATGTCGAATCCACCGCCACGGCCGTCGTCAAAGAAATGATCACCCGACTCTGATGGCCGGACGAGGTGAATACCCCCGCCGCCGGCGCCGGCCGGCGCCGCACCAGCCGCCCAAATCGCCCAGGATTCAACGGGTGCAGCACCTGAAGGCCGGCGCCGATGCCAAGCTCAAGAAGGTTTTTGCCGGCATCGGCGTGCCGGCGCGCCGGCCTTTCAAACCCGATTCGTATCAATTGGAGGCCGTGGCCGCCATCAAGCGCTCGGACTGCCTGGTGACGGCGCCGACCGGTGCCGGAAAAACCTGGATTGCCCTGCAGGCCATCACGCACCTGCGCAAAAAAAACGGCAGCGCCTGGTACGCGTCACCCCTAAAAGCCCTTTCCAATGCCAAATATGCGGAGTTCTCGGCGATCTTCGGTGCCGATCAGGTCGGCATCCTGACCGGCGACCGCAAGGAAAATGCCGAAGCTCCGGTGATCGTCGGGACGACCGAAATCCTGCGCAACCATCTTTACGACGCCATGCACCGGGGCGAGAGTTTGAAGACCGACCTGGTGATCCTGGACGAGGCCCATTTCCTCGGCGACCCGGACCGCGGGGTGGTGTGGGAGGAAATCATGATTTACCTCCCCGCCCGCATTCCGCTGCTGCTGCTCTCGGCCACCATCGGCAATGCCGACCGGATCGCGGACTGGCTGGCCGGCATGCGCGGCCGCAAGTGTGCCGTCGTGGCCGAAACGCGGCGCCCGGTGCCGCTCTATCCGCTGTTCTTCCACCCTTCGGGCACCCTGCTGCCCTTTGTCGCCTCCACCGGTTCCGACGGCAAGCCCCGGCTGTACCGCAAGGTAAAAGAATTCGTGAGCACCCGCCATCCGCCGCGCATCGCCCCCCCGGGCCGGCTGCCGCCCTTCGGCGAAATGCTCGGCGTCCTGAAGAAATACGACCTGCTGCCGGCCATCTTCTTTCTGAAATCACGGGCCGACTGCGACCGGGCGCTGGACCTGTGCCGGGAATACGCTCCGCAAAACGGCGATCGACAAGAAGCCCTCAGCCGCCGCATCCACGAGCTGGTCGCCGACAGTCCGCACATCGCGCATCATCGCCAGCGCCGGTACCTGGAGCACCAGGCGGTCGGCTCCCATCACAGCGGCCAGCTGCCGGCCTGGAAGCTGGTATTGGAGTCGTTGATGTCGGCCGGCCTGCTCGATGCGGTTTTCGCCACTAGCACGGTCGCGGCCGGCGTCAATTTCCCGGCCCGCACGGTGGTCTTCTTTAACTCCGACCGCTTCAACGGCCTCGATTTCGCGCCGCTGACCCCCACCGAGTTCCACCAGATGACCGGCCGGGCCGGCCGGCGCGGCATGGACAACATCGGTTTCTGCGTGGCGGTGCCGGGCCGGTACATGGACGTGCGCCTGGCGGCCCGGCTGATCCAGGCCCCGCCCTCGGATGTGACCAGCCAGATCCGGATCAACTTTTCGATGGTGCTCAACCTGCTGCTGTCGCACGCACCGCAACAGGTCGAAGATCTCCTGCAGCGTTCGTTTGCCACCTATCTCCTCAAACAGGCTGCCGCAGGTCGTTCGGCCCGCAAGAAAGGGCGCGGCGACACGGACGCCTTGTGGCAGGATTTCCTGCGGCACCTGGCATTTCTAAAAGACCACGCGTATGTCGATCCGGAAGGGCGATTGACCGAGGATGGCGGGTGGGCGTCGCAGCTGCGGGTCGACCAGCCCCTGCTGATCGCCGAGGCCCTGCGCCGGGACGCTTTGCCGGATCGGGACCCGGCCCTGATGGCGGCGCTGACGGCCGCGTTCGTGTTCGAAAGGGAAAGCGACGACCGGTTCGAAAAATCGGCCCTGCCCCGGCCGCTCCTGCCGGCTTTTCTCAAACTGCGCGAAGCGCTGACCCCCTTCGCCCGGGACCTGATTGCAAAAGGCTTCGCGGCGCGCCCCCTCTACCTGCGCCCGGCCGCGGCGGTCTATGCCTGGGCCACCGAAGAGCCCTGGGAAAAAACCCTCGCCGTCGCCGAAATGGAAGAAGGCATCTTCGCCTCCCTGATCCTCCGAACGGCCGACAATCTGCGGCACCTTCGAAACCTGAAGGACATTTTCCCGTCCGCCGCCGACACCGCCGGCCAGGCCATAGACCGCATCATGCGTGACCCGGTGGCGTTGTTCTATTGAAAGTCGAACATATGGGATAGAGTTACCGCCGGTGCAAGTGCAGGGATCGAATCTTTGAAGGTGATGTTGCGGGTTGCGCGTTGCGGGTTGCGAGTTTCTGGATATGAAGGAAATCTACTATGGCTTTAAGATAAAGGTTTTGGCAAGGATAGAGTTCTTCCAAACACAAAATAAAAAACACCGAACACTATCCACCCAACACGAAACACAAAACACGTCTCGCAACTCGTAACCCGAACCTCGCAACCCGTAACCCGTAATCCCGCACTCCCCCTACTTCCCGTCCAGAATCTCCCTCATCTTCACCGACAGCTCTTTCAGGTTGAAGGGCTTCTGGATGAAGCCGCGGCAGCCGCGGGCGAGGATTTCCGTGGCCTGGCCGCTGAGGCTGTAGCCGCTGCAGAGCAGCACGCGGACATCAGCCTTGATGGCTTTCAACTGGTCGAAAGTCTCCCCGCCGCTCAGCCCCGGCATGACCATGTCCAGGATGACCAGGGCGATGGCGTCGGGCTGCCGCCGGAAGATGTGCAGCGCCTCGTAGCCGCTGGCCGCCACGAGCACCCGGTAGCCGAGCGCCTCCAGGATCTCCTGCCCGATCTCGATGACCATCTGTTCGTCATCGACCAGCAGCACCATCTCGTCCCCCTTGAGAAGTTCACCGACGCCGTCTTCCTCCGCGGCCACCGCTTTGCCCGAAGCCGGCAGGTAGATCCGAAATGTCGCGCCCCGGCCGGGTGCGCTGTCCACGTCGATGAATCCGCCGTGATTTTTGATAATCCCGTAGGCCGAGGCAAGGCCCAGGCCGGTTCCGCGACCCATCTCCTTGGTCGTGAAAAAGGGTTCGAAAATCCGCTGCTGGGTGGCCGGACTCATGCCGACGCCGGTGTCGGCAATGGAAATGCACACATACGGCCCGGGTACGATCCGGTACGGCCGCACAACCGTCGCATCGATATCGATATTCGAGGTGGTCAGAAAGATTTCGCCGCCGCCCGGCATCGCGTGCCAGGCATTTACAAGAATGTTGAGCAGCACCTGCTCGATCTGAGACTGATCGACATCGGCCGGCCTCACGGCCCTGAGCCCGCCGGTGTGCATCCGGATCTCCTTTTTCGTGCGGCCGAACATGCGCGCCGTCCGGCGGACCAGCTCATCGAGGCGGGTGGTCTTGACTTCGTATTTGCCGCCGCGCGCGAATCCCAGCAGCTGCCTGGTCAGGGCCGCGCCGCTGGCGACATAGCGCTCGATGGCCTTGACTTTCTTGTAGTGCGGGTGGTCTCCGTCGATGGTCAGAAGCATCAGGGAGGCATTGCCCTGCATGCCCATCAGAATGTTGTTGAAGTCGTGCGCGATGCCGCCGGCCAGATTGCCGATGGCCTCCATCTTCTGGGCCTGAATCAGCTGCTTTTCGAGGAGCGTTTTCTCAGTTTCACTCTTCATTTTTTCGGACACATCCCGCATCATGCCGCGGAATCCGTTCGGCCGGCCTTCCTTATCGTTCGAGGGGTAGACGGACAACTCGAAAAAAAGCTCGGAACCGTCCCCAGGGCTCACAAGGAACTCGCTTGCCCGTGAGGATTCTCCGGTGCGGGAAACCCGCTCCAGTATCCGCTCGACACTTTCCGCATTTTCCGATGACACCGAAGCGCTCAATTTCGTGCCGATCAGTTCATCCGGGTTCGACCCCAACATCTTGCAAACCGGACCGTTGACGAACGAAAAACGGGCTTCCGGGTCCAGCTCGAAAAAACCCTCGTCGATATTTTCGATGATCAGGCGGTATTTTATATCCTGCTCGCGCATTTTTTCATAGGCGAGCCGGCGCTTGTTGATGTCCTGCCGCACGTGGGAGACGAAAATGACGAAGATGCACAGCACCAGCAGCCGGGTCCACACCTCGAACAGGTTCGGTCCCAGGATGTGGTGGAAAATGTTGGCTTCGGGGGCCAGAAAGAAAAACATGAAGGATTCGCACACCCAGTAAAGGGCGGCGAGGCCGACCCCGGCGACCACGATCGAGTCTTTCCAATGGTCTTTTTTTCCGGTCGGTGAACGCATTGGGGGATACCGTTTTGTAGCCGCCGCGACTCATTTCGCGACGAAAAAAATTCAACCGCGATCGTCTCCGCAACAGACGGCGAAATGCAACCCATGGGGCCGGAGCCGCACTCCGCGCGGCCGCTAGTCGGCCACCGAAGAAATCGGGTTGATATTAAGATACTAATATTACCGTGAAATCATATATTTGTAAAGAAACGGGAGGAACTGTCAGCAACACAACGTCGGTGGGAAATTGAATAAGGTTTTAAAATGGCAAAAAAGCACCTGCCCTTAAATTACCGGTAGCAGGCAAAAAAAACCAAGCCCTCTAAAAGTGGTGGTTGTGATGTCGTCAACGAAAAAACGCAGCTAAGGGCTCGCGAAATAATAAATGGGTATTTTCGGGTGGCGAGGCGCCCGGCCAGCAAGGCTTAAAATCGCAGGAATATCTGGATATTCCGAGATTTTAAAACGAAAAAGGGCGGGATGCATCGACATCCGAAAATGGTAAGTTATTTTTGAGCGAGCCCCAAAGCGCCAGGCCGGCGCTATTTCAGTACAACCCCATCATAAATTAAGATATCCTTGAATCCATCCGGATTTTCTTTGATCTCCTTGAGATATTCATCTAGGGCCTGCCGGTATAATTGGGGGTCCATATCTTCTTGACCGGTATTGGAATCATAGACCAAGTAGCTGCAATTTTTCATGGCTTTGGTCGCATCCTCGAGGGTCATTGGATAGAAACCAGAAGTTCTTGCACGCCACATGCCCATGGCAACCCCTTCTCCAAGAAAATAGGTTTTCCCGGGTTTAAAATCGAAATGGGCAACTCCTGTATTCTCGGTGGCAACGACCACATAATGTGGTCCCGGCGCGACCGGCGTTAAAAAATAGTTTCGCCCCATCGTCTCGCCTATCAGTTTTCCGTCCAAGTAGTTCCAAAATACGACACCCCCTCCAAAAACAGTTTCGCGAATAATGACAAGCGTGGCTTGGTCCGGCTGGAAGTTTAACTCGGGAGCCTTGTCGGTCTTGGTCATGTGGGTTGTGGCACAGCCTGCTAACAGAACGACAAAAGAAAGGGCCAGAATTAATTTTTTCATCTCTCTCCTCTTGATCGCCGTTAAAGGTTTAAGGAAAAGCTACACTCGTAACAAATTCTCCCAATGATTAGAAGGTTTCTCAATGGAACCCTTTGCTTACATTTTTCCGGCGTAACATCACAATGCGGTGCCCAAAGATAACCTCACGAACATGAACATCTCGAAATATAATATTCGACCGCAAGACAAAATACAACCACCAACAAGTGACCGGCTCCCGTTATCCCCGCCCGGATCGATATCCTTTCACGTGAATTATTGTACCTGTTTGTATTTTGGGGTGAGGGGTAAATGGTACGCGTGAACTTGCACCAAAGAAAAAGGGCTTATGGCTTCTATTCCATAAACCCTTTGTTTTATATTGGTGCCGGAGGTCGGAATCGAACCGACATGACCTTGCGGTCGGAGGATTTTGAGTCCTCTGCGTCTACCTGTTTCACCACTCCGGCAAAGTCGAATCGTTTCAGGCAACCAATTTGTGCAGCTGCACAAATATTTGCTTGAATGCCGCTGTCAACGAATGAATACGTCGGCGATGTCAATACAGGAATCCCGAGCGTCCGTCAATACCAAATGACTTCTTCAGCGCACGGCCGCCAGTATCGCCGCCTGCGACACGACGCCTTCCCTGAGGACGACAAGGTCATCTCCGCTGATATCGACCACCGTCGACCCGATGCCTTGTCTCAGCGGGCCGGCGTCGAGCACTATGTCCAGTTTCACCAACAACAGCGGGTCAAGTTCCTCGATGTCATGGCAGCCTTCCCGGCCGGACAGGTTCGCGCTGGTGCCGGTGATGGGGCGCCCGAAGGCCGCCACCAGGGCCGCGGCCACCGGATGGCCGGGCAGCCGGATGCCGATTTTTCCTGTTCCGGCGGTCAGACCGGCGGGCAGCCCGCCGCGCGCCTTGAAAGACGACCGTCACCTGCCCCGGCCAGAACCGGTCCATGAGCTTGTGGGCCACCGCCGGGACCTCGGCCGCCAGATTGAAAACGGTCTGGCGCTCGGGCACGAGAACCAAAAGGGGCTTGTCGGCCGGCCGGTTTTTAATGGCGTACACCCGCTCGACGGCAGCGGCCTTCATGGCGTCGGCTCCCAAGCCGTAAAGGCAGCCGGTGGGAAAGGCGATCACCCCGCCGCCCGCAAGGACCCGCACCGCCGCATCGATCGGCCCGGCTGCCGGATGCAATGGATCGACGCGGTGAATTTCAGGTGTAGCTTTCAAGCTTCTGTGCTTTTTGTTCGACCTTCTCCGCCATTTCGGCCTTGTAGTCGATCAATTTGTCCGCCAGCGCCGGATCGCCGACGGCCAGAATCTGAGCCGCCAGAATGCCGGCGTTCACCGCCCCGGGCTTGCCGACGGCGACGGTTGCCACCGGAATTCCCGGCGGCATCTGCACCGTTGAGAGCAGCGCGTCCATGCCCTGCAGGGCCGAAGAATCGATCGGCACGCCGATCACCGGCAAAATGGTGTGGGCCGCCATGGCCCCGGCCAGATGTGCGGCGTGACCGGCGCCGGCGATGATCACCCGGATGCCGCGCTCCCTGGCCGATTCGGCGAACTCGGCCGCGCGGCGGGGAGTCCGGTGGGCCGAGGCTACGGTTATTTCAAATGCGATGCCGAACTTGCGCAAAATCGCGGCCGTTTCTTCCATGACACCCAGATCCGAATCGCTGCCCATGACGATTCCGACCAGCGGTCGGTCTTTTACTTTTTGAGTTCCGTTCTGCTTCTTTTTCAAAGTCCGTCTCCTTTAGTCGTGGATGCCGACTCCGTATCACTCGCGGCCGGCAATGACCCCTGGCCTTCGATAC
Organism: uncultured delta proteobacterium; assembly: GCA_963728055.1. Classification (GTDB taxonomy): domain Bacteria; phylum Desulfobacterota; class Desulfobacteria; order Desulfobacterales; family SG8-13; genus JARFQH01. The sequence goes on from CAVSIM010000009.1 coordinate 40,278, forward strand.
GCAGCGCCTGCTTTTCGAGCAAATTCGATTTCATTTCGGCCAGTTCCCGGCGGTCGATCCGCGCCCCTTTAATGCCGCCTTCCAGCGCCATTTCGGCCAGGTAGCAGCGATTGTTTTCCAGTAGCTGAAGATCGAGGTGGGCGTAGAGAAACCGGGCCCTTTTCATCGCCGACCGGCAGAAAAGCTGCTGATCCGCATCGATCGAAAATGGCCGGCTGGTGCCGCCGACGGCCAGGTTTTTACGAAAGTTGCTCGGATTGCAACGCTGGTAGGCCTCGATGAAGTCCCCCACGATAATGACGCGGATATCGTTGAAAACCGGCAGATACGGCTGGAGGACAAAAGGGAAGGAAGCCTCGTTGAGGCCCTTCAGGCTGTAGAGAAATTCGATGTTTTCCCAATAGCGCACGCCGTGACCGCAATGCAGGCGGTCTTCTTTGGTCACCACGGCACCGACCCCCTGCCCGTTGTAGGCCCCGATGGCGGTGACCAAATCGACCCGGCGACGGATCACCCGTGTGAGCGGCAGCATCCATTGGTGCAGAATGTCGGCCTGGGCCGCCTTCGAAGCGTTGAGGGCCTGCGCCAACGGTGCCGGCAGACAGTGAACGCCCCTTTCCTGAAGGTCGAGCAGGCGGGTGCAGCGCAGACTACCGCCTTGGATACGGCCAATAAAGACATCGCCGGGTGCGAGCCGGTCATAGAGTTCCGCGAGTTGCCTGCCGCCCCTGACGATCATTTCGTTCTCAGCCGCTGTTTTTGAGATAGCATGTACATTCGCCAAGGATACCCGGATCGCCGCCGTCTTCGGGCTCACTCAAGAAAACGATCGCCTTTTTGACGGCGAAGTATCCTTTCCGACTGTCACAGGGTTTCAAAATCCGGTGCGTTCCAAACCACCTAATTGTAAGCGTTTACAGGGTGCCGCAGGTGCAAGGCGTCGGGAACGCAGACGTACTTTTGTACTTCAAGTGCCCGACAACAAAGCAGATGCGGTGCCATGTGAACGCTTAGCGGCCTTCCAGACTCAATTCGATTAACCGGTCCAGCAGCCGGCCGAACGGCAACCCGGCGGCGGCGGCGGCCTGCGGAAAGAGGCTGGTAGCGGTCATGCCCGGGATCGTGTTGGTTTCGAGCACGAAGAGGTCGCGACCTTTCAACATCATGTCCGTCCGGCTGTAGCCCCGGCAGTTGAGCACCTCGTGGGCCATTACCGCGTAGGTGCGGGCTTTTTCGGCCAAGGCCTCGTCGATGCGGGCCGGACAGATTTCCTCGGTCACCCCGGCAGTGTATTTCGCTTCGTAGTCGAAAAATTCGTGGCTCTGGTCGGGAATGATTTCAATCAGCGGCAGGGCTTCGGGCGCGCTGTTGCCCAAAACGCCGCCGGTGATCTCGATGCCGTCGATGTAAGCCTCGACCAGCACCGTTGCATCGTAGGCGAAGGCTTTTTTTATCGCTTCCGGCAGGTCTTTCTCCGATCGGACGATCGACATGCCGACGCTCGATCCGCCCTGAACCGGCTTGATCACCACCGGCAGGCCCAGGCGCGCCGCAATGGCGGCCGAATCGACGGCGTCCGAACTTTTAAGGGCCAGGTAAGCCGGCACCGGCAATCCGACCTGCTGATACAGCTGCTTGGAGACGAGTTTGTTCATGGCGACCGCGCTGCCCAGCACGCCGGAGCCCTGGTAGGGGACATCGAGCAGATCGAGCAGCCCCTGGATGGTACCGTCCTCGCCGTAGGGACCGTGCAGAATGATCAGGGCGGCGTCGATCCGCGGTGCATCGGCCACCAGGCGCTGCAGGTCTGTCTTCGGGTCATAACGCCGGACGGTGTATTTTTGTTTGTCCAGGGCCGCAAAGACCTGGTTGCCGCTGTTCAGCGACACCTCTCTTTCCGAGGAAATGCCGCCCGACAACAGGGCCACGGTCAGCTTCTGCATGCTGCTCTCCTTGTTTCGGGACCGGCCGCAGGCTCAGCGCCGGGCCCCCGGTTTGGCCGCATCGAGCCGGTCGATGATTTTCTTCTCGTAGTGCTGGGGAATCTCGAATTCGATCGGTCCGCAGCGCATGCTGTTCAGCTTGAGGATCAGGAAGTTGAGCTTCTTGATGGTGCGGTATTTCTCGGCCGTATCGCTCATGCCGCGCAGCAGGTCTTCGGTCTGAAGAATTTCCTTCTTGAGTTCGATTTCGGGCGGCAGCATATCCGCGTTCTTCAGGATCTTGTAAGCCAGGCGCATTTCTTCCGGTATGTTGGCAAACTCGTCCGGCTTGAGCGGTTTGCCGGCCCCTTCGAGGTGGTTGAACACCCCGCGCCGCAGTCCATCCCGAATTCGTTCTTCGACGATTTTATCAAATCCCGGAAACATCGTGCATCTCCGTATCAGGCCACGGCCGTCTGTCGTGGCGGTTAGTGACGTAAAATTCCCTTGTGGTGACCCTTGTCGGAAAATAAGCTCATCCACGAACCGTTGCTGACTTATAATACATTTTTGTCCCGGTGATCAAGAAAGATCCGTCGTTAACAGATCATGGGTCCAACCGATTTGTGCAACCAGCGGTTGCACCCGCTCATCGTTGCTCTTAACGTTTCCGATTTATAATTTGACCCCTTGCACCTCGATTTGTTACACAAGGCCACCACAACCGCTCCGAAAGGAACCTTGGCTGCATGAAAAAAATCGCATTTGCCGGCACGGACGGCCGCACCGTTTTATCGGCCCTGATCGTCTCGACCGCTAAGAGTGATGAACATCCAGACCTCTACCGGGGCATCGTGGTGCGCGGCACCCCGGCCATGCCCAGATTCGCCGAACTGATGAACTGGCCGATCGACTTCGTTCCGACCGCCGGCAACTCGGCCGCCGAGTATGCCGCAAGCCTGATCCGGGCCTTGGCGGCGGGTGAAATCGATTACGCCGTTCCGATGCCCGAGGCGCTTCTTTTCGAGGGCATCGTGGACGACATCGCGGCGGCGGGTTTCGGCGGGCGCATCATCGGCCTCGCCCGGGCCGGCGCCTTCATCGAGGGCGACAAGCTCGAATGCAAGCAATTGTGCCAAAGCGCCGGCATTCCGGTGGCGGACACATGGGTTGACGCCGACGCCCGCGACTATGATGCGGTGTTGCAAAACTGCCTGCACCTGATCGGGCAATACGGCGGCGCCGTGCTCAAGTACCCCTACAGCGCCGGCGGCAAGGGAGCCCGAATCGTACGGGACACCTGGCAGATTCGCGCGGTCTACGACACCCTGATCGACGACTACAAGGAAGCCTATCGGCAGCAGTTCGGCAAGAAAGGAAGGTGGCCCCTTCTGATCGAATCCCTGATGTCGGGCGTCGAGATCAGCTTTACCATCCTGGTGGACCGCCACGGTGATTTCAGGATTCTGCCGACCGCCATGGACTATCCGGAACGCTTCGAGGGTCCGGCCGGTAAGGACAACCCCATCACCGGCGGCGTCGGCGCCATCTCCCCGCACCCGATGGAAACTCCGGAGCTGGTGGAGATGGCCGGGCAGGTTATCGCCCGGCCGCTGATCGCGGCCATGCGCGAACGCGGCATTCTGCGCCCCTGCGTGCTGTATCCCGGGTGCTTCGTCTCCCTCGACCGCGACAAACGGCCGACGCTGATCCGGGTGTCGGAGGTCAACATCCGCCCCGGTGAGCCCGAAGCCCAGCCGGTCGCCCGCCGCGTCCGCAATCTGGGAGCCTTGATAGAAGCCACCGCCGAGGGCCGCCTGAAAGAGGTCGCGCCCGAAATCCGGACGGACCAGATCGCGATCTGCGCGGCCCTGGTCACCGGTCCCGGCGGGCCGGACGGGCAAAAAGGCTACCCCTGGTCCTGCACCAAGGGCGAACCGCTGGAAATCGATTTCAAATACCTCAAGCGCAAGGCCATCCAGGTGATTCCCTCCGCGATGACCTATATCGAAGGCGACGATGTCTTCAAGTCGGACGGTACCCGCGTGGCATTTCTCAACGCCAACGTCACCCTCAAGGACGGCGAAGCCCCCGGGGAGGTGGCCGAACGGCTGCGCAATAAGCTGCTGGCCGCCTTCGACAACGGCAAGGTCAGGGTGATCCCCCGCGAAAACCCGGCCGGCAACCGCCTCGATCTGCGCCGCGACATCGGCCGGCATTACAAAACAGCGGAAAAAATATTCCGTTAAATATGGCATAAAAGTACTCAATTATATTACCTTGCCCCGCCTGGCAGGCGAAAAGCCAGGTACCACTGTTTAATGCCATTGGGGACCCTTATTTAATTCTTGCCTGTTTTTCCGCTTGACCGCCGGTCATCCCTTCTGAACCGGCATCTCTTATTCAGCCATAATCTGTAATTATTCAGGGAGGATGAAAATTCCGGTATTGACTTGGAAATGACGAGGATTTAGTGGACAGCCATATCGTGTGCCGTGACGATTCAACTGCACGGCAAACGCCGGTTTATTTGACGGCTAAAGGGTATGGTTGTTGCTTCCACTATGCCCTATATTTTAATTTCCGGATTCGGTCTTACATTGGTCCTGAACTCGAGTCCCGATTTGTCGCCCGCCTTCTTCGATTCAGGTTTCTCGGCAGGGGCGGGCGAAACCTCCCGAATCAAAATACCGCACAGAGGATGATCGAAAAATGCCGTCGTTCAAAAAAAAGCCCATGAGAAGATTCGCCGCGCTCAGGTTCGCCCTGACAATTTTCCTGCTGATTGCCCTGTATCCTCTTGCCGCTTTTTCCGCGCTTCACATCATGCCTCTCGGAGATTCGATCACCTACGGCTCCTACGGGACCTATGGCGGCTATCGCGGGTATTTGTACGACCAGCTGATTTCGGCGCACTATGATTTTCTATTCGTGGGAAGCCGGAGCGACAACAGCCCCGGCACCATCGATCCCTATCACGAGGGGCACCCGGGCTGGCGGGCCGAAGAAGTCCGCGACAACGTCCTGCGGTGGCTGCTCGACAATCCGGCCGAGGTTGTCCTTCTTCACATCGGCACCAATGATCTGGCGCGAATGTATGACGGTCTCAGCGAATCGGTCTGGAAAAGCCAGGTTCAGGTGCAGGTCAACGAAGTCGGTCAGATTCTCGACCGGATCGATGATTTCAGCGAAAACACCGTCGTCGTCCTGGCGCAAATCATTTCAACGACAAATGCGGACCACCAGCTTTACACCACCTATTTCAACCAACGACTCAAGCTGATGGCCCAGGCCAGAACAAACGACACGATCATCATCACGGACATGGAAAACGGTGCGGGGCTCGTTTATTCGACCGCCTCCGGCGGGGATCTGGCGGATTACCTCCATCCGAACGACCGCGGGTACGAAAAAATGGCCAACCGCTGGTTCGCCGCCATCAACTCGTATGATTTCAATTCCAATTGCCGGTTGGACTCGCGCTTTCAAACAGACGTGCTCGAGCTTTCCTTGAAATATTACACGGACCGTGATTATACGCTTACCAACGTCCCGGCCCACTACCGCGGCATGGACACCATCAAGACCCCCAACGACGACCGCAACCGCATCGACGCGAGCGGGTATCTGAAATTCAAGATGCCCTACGATGCGACCGTGTACGTGGCGTACGACAGCCGGGCGAGCCGGCTGCCCGACTGGATGAGCGGTTTCGTTTACACCGGCGAGACCCTTCAGACCTCGCTGTCGACCCAACCTTACCTGAAAATCTACGGCAAGCCGTTCAGGGCCGGGACCTGTGTCAACCTGGGCGGCAACAAGGGCGACGGTTTTTCGGGCGATACGGTCAGCAACTACCTCGTGTTTTACGGGGTGGCCGGAGCGCCGCCGGCCTGTATCCTCGATCCGAAGTTCGACCACACCGTTCTATCCACCGGCACGCCGTATTACACGGACCGGGATTACGTGCTGACCGGCGTCCCGGCGCCATACCAGGGCATGGAGATGATCGCCACGCCCAATGACGAGCGCAGCCGCACCGATGCGAGCAATTACCTGAAATTCGAAATGCCCTTTAACGGCAAGGTGTACGTGGCCTACGACAGCCGTGCCACCAGTCTGCCCTACTGGCTGCGAACCTTCACCTACACCGGATACAACGTCTCCACCTCCCTTTCCTCACAGCCCTACCTGAAGGTTTACAGCAAGTCGTATGCCTTGGGCGACTGCGTCAATCTCGGCGCCAACAAGGCCGACGGCTATGCGGGCGATTACAGCAACTTCATCGTTTTTTACGGCGTCGACGTGGCCCCGCCGGCCTGTATGCTCGCCCCGAAATTCGATCAGGTCGTGCTGAGCGCCGGCATGACGTATTACACGGACCGAGATTACACGCTGACCAGTGTCCCGGCCCCTTTCAGCGGCATGGAAGCGATCACCACCCCCAACAACGACGCCAACCGCACCGAAGTCAGCAACTACCTGACTTTCGAGATGCCTTTCGACGGCACGGTTTACGTAGCCTACGACGGCCGCGCCACCAGCCTGCCCCTGTGGCTGCGGACCTTTACCGACACCGGATTCAAGATCTACACCTCACTTGCGACGCAGCCCTACCTTACGGTCTACGCCAAAGCGGTTGCCGCCGATACCTGCGTCAACCTGGGCGGCAACAAGGCCAGCGGCTTTGCCGGCGGTACGGTCAGCAACTACCTCGTGTTTTACGGGCTCGGCGGAACGCCGTCGACCTGCGTCCTCGATCCGAAGTTCAAACAGACCGTGCTGGCCAGCGGTACGCGGTATTATACGGATCGGGATTACGTGTTGACCGGCGTACCGGCGTCCTACCAGGGCATGAAAACCGTCACGACCCCCAACGACGAGCGCAGCCGCACCGATGCCGGCAACTATCTTAAATTCACGATGCCCGCCGACGGATCGGTGTACGTGGCCTACGACAGCCGCGCCACCAGCCTGCCCTACTGGCTGCGGAGCTTTACCGACACCGGCGCGATGCTGGACACGTCCCTTGCGACCCAGCCCGGTCTGAAGATATACCGCAAGGCATTCAAAGCCGGTGACTGCGTCAATCTGGGCGCTAACAAAGCCGATGGCTACGGCGGCGATTACAGCACCTACATCGTATTTTACGATTAGGCACAGGCCAATTCCATAGAACCATTGCTAAACAAAAACAGCGCACCGGACATGCCTTAAAAAAACCTGTCCGGTGCGCTGTTTTATTTTTCTGCCGGAGTCGCCACCGTCAAAAAAACTTTGCGGCGGATTTTACAAGCGCACGCCAATCCGACGCTATCGTTCTGATGTGAAAAAAACCGAATTCAAGTTTCAATAACGGCATCACAAGAGTTTTTGAACCAGGGCGAAAGCCAGCGCGGCAACTTTCTCGATTTTCTCGGGGCTCATCTCCGAGGGTACATCGAGCGGAGTGTGATAGCGTTGATCGGCGCCGCAGTTCGCCAGCCAAACGGAAGAGACGCCTTTCTCGACAAAAGATTGCTGATCGCTGGCGGGCCGCGGCGGGACGTTCCAGCAGTCGACGGCGATATGCCGCTCTTCGGCGACCGTGCGGCACAACTCGCTCAAGTCAGGCGTTGCACCGATTTCGACCTGGCTGCGATTCGAACCGAAAGTGTCCAGGTTGACGATGGCCCTGATCGTATCCAGCGATGCGCCAATGGCTTGCACATAACTGGATGACCCCCAGAATCCCAATTCTTCGCCGCCAAAAACAACGAATTCGATGCCATGAAAGTCCGTCAAGTATCTGCTCAAGGCGATGACCGTTGCGGTTCCGGCGGCATTGTCCATGGCGTGCACACCGTTCCAGAAGCTGTCGTAGTGGGCCGTGACGAGAACCCTTTGGCCTCCGGTATTCGGTTTACGGCCGATGACGTTGAAGCCTTCTTTTGCCGCCACCCTTCCCTCGACCTCGAGGCCGGCCTCCAGGCTGGTTCCACATTCAAGTTCTTTGACCATCGCCCTTCCGTCATCACCGCCTATGGCGATGGCGGGTATCTGTGCCGCTAGGCGATCGAGACGCGCACACCCGCACCGGATGCTGTTTCCCGGCAGGGTGGTCAGGGAGACGAATCCAGCCGCACCGACCGCCTGGGCATACGGGTAAGCCACAAACGAGCGTAAATTATCGGAAAGAACGATCGATCCGCCAACCTCGATGCCTCTGGCCGCGATGGCAGCGAGATCCTCGCGGAGGCATTGCCCGCCGTAAACGAGCGGCGCCGTCAGCATCTCTGTCGTTGAGCGTGACAACGCTATCGGTTCGCAGGCCACCTGGCAGCCGTTGACGAGGAAAGAGGCTTTCTTGGGACTGTAGGAAGAATAGCCAAAAGCTTGGTGCTCGACGCTCAGCCCGGAGTTCTGAAATTCCCTTGTGATGAATTCAACGGCTTGCTCCGCCCCCCTTGTGCCCATCCAACGCGGGCCGAGGCGGCAGATTTCCTGAATGATCGTTAAAATGTCTTCGCCATTCGGTGCCTTCATTGCTTTCTCCTAAATCAACCAGTTTCGGACGACTTCCCCGAGCTGTCCTTCAAAATCGGTTTTCGTTCCGTGGGTCTTCACTCGCCCCAGGTCCAGGACGTATACCTCATCGGCGATGGCCATGGCGGATCTCACATCCTGATCGACCAGAAGAATCGTTCGTCCTTCACTTTTCAACGCCAGCAGCTCGGCATAAATGCTTTGGGCCACGAGCGGTGAAAGTCCGACCGATGGCTCGTCTATGAGCAGCAGGGCCGGATTGCTCAGAAGTGATTTGGCAACGTCCAGAATGCGCTGCAATCCGCCGGAAAGCGAACCGGCCTGTTGACGTCTGCGCTCCTGCAGCACGGGAAACCTCTCGTAGGCCCATTCGATGCGCCGGCGAACTTTCCGACGATCGCCCTTGAACACCCAGCAGCCCAATTCCAGATTTTCTGCGACCGTCATCTGGGGAAACACCGCCCGTTCCTGCGGTATGTAGCAGATTCCTTTTCGAATGATCCGGTCGAGTTCGATTCCGGTAATTTCCGTACCATCCAGCCACACCGACCCTTTTTGAGGTTTGAGGATGCCGCAGATCGCTTTGAGCAGGGTCGATTTGCCGGAGCCGTTGGGACCGATGACAATAGCGATGTTGCCCTCCGCGACACGAAGATCCATTCCTTTGAGGATGTAGAGATCTCTCTGGTAGGCGGCATGCACATCGCGGACTTCAAGCTTCATAATTGCCACCCAGATAGGCAGTGACCACCCGTTCGTCGGCCCGAACCGCCGCGGGTGATCCGTGCGTGACCAGTATTCCATGATCCAGCACCACCAATCGCTCGCAGATACGAAAAACAGAGGGCATCTCGTGGCTGACCAATATGATCGTCTTGCCCGCCCGATGGAGCCGGATCAGATAGTCCTCCAGCTGCGACTTGAGTTCGGGATGGACCCCGCCGAAAGGTTCGTCCAAAAGCAGAAACCGGGGATCGATCATCATGATCATGCCGATTTCAAGCAGTTTCTTCTGCCCGCCGGAAAGGCTCGCCGCCGGCTCATGCCTCAGGTGAACGAGCCTGATGGCTGTCAGGATTTCCTCGGCCCGTTCGTCTATGGCCTTGAGATCCGTGCGGCCTTCCGCAAGGCTCGGTATCCTCAGGTTCTTCATGAGACTCAAGCGATTGAAAACCTTTGACAGCTGAAACGTGCGCCCGATGCCGAACCGGAAGATCAGGTGCGGTTTAAGATTTGAAATGACGTTGTCTTGAAACCTGATGGTTCCCTTGTCGGGGGCGTAAATCCCCGAGATGCAGTTCAGGAGCGTCGTTTTGCCGGATCCGTTAGGACCGATGAGTCCCACGAACTGGCCCTGTTCGAAGGCGACGGTCACATGAGACAGAGCCTGCACGCCGCCGAAGTTCTTAGAGATTCCGTCGAGCTGCAGCATCAGCGCGACCCCTCTTTCACGGTCCGCGACCGACGCTGAAAGACCGTATTGGCTATGTCGTATAGTTTCGGCAGAATACCTTCGGGGCTGAACCGCAGGGTAAAGAGCACCAGCGCACCGAATACGGCCAGGCGCCATTCTTCCAGGGTCCGCAGGTATTCCGTCAGCCCCTGAAGTGATAGTGCGCCGAGAGCTGCTCCCAATAGAGACTCCAACCCGCCGAACACGCTCATGGCCAATATAAGGCCCATTTCACTGATCAGGGACATCCGCGGGCTGACCAGGCCGACCACGTGGGCATAGTACCCACCCGCCAACCCGGCGAAACCACTGGTCAGCACGAAAGCATACAGGCGATAGTAAACTGTGTTGACGCCGCGGGCGGCGGCTCCGTCCTCGTCTTCACGCATGGCTTGAAGAAAGAGCCCTATTTTCGAATCGAGAATGCAACGAAGTGTCCACAGCATCATCACCAGCAGACCGAGCCCGGTATAGTAGAAGAGCACCTTGTTGCCGCCAAACATCAGGGGGACTTTCAACCCGTATGAACCGCGGGTCAACTCGTATTCCGCGGTCAGGAAAATACGAAAAATTTCAGAGAATGCGAGGGTCGTCAGGGCCAGGTACGGGCCGCGCATGCGGAGCGTCAGGACCCCGATCAGAAGACCGAATCCGGCGGCGACGCAACCACCGGAGAGGATGCCGATGGGAATCGGGATGTGGAGGTTAATGACCAGGATGGCGGACGTGTAGGCCCCGACGGCCGCAAATGCCGCATGGGCAAATGATATGATACCGACCTGACCGGCGAGCATCGACCAGGAACTCGACAGCATGGCGTAGTAAAGACCGATGACGGCGACGTAAAGCCAGTAGTCGCTGTAGAACAGGGGAAACAAAGCCGCACAGACGATCACCCCCGCAATCGGCAGGCGTTTCATGCGCGCCGCGCCTTCTCGCCGAACAGGCCCTGGGGGCGAAACAGGAGGGTTACAACCAGCAGAAGCAGGCCGTAGGCGTCTTTGTAAGCCAGAGCGCGGGTCGGGTCGGGCAGCAAAATCGACCCGAAACTTTCCACAATGGCGAGAATGAAGGCGCCCACAATGGTGCCCTTGATGGACCCCATGCCGCCTAAGACCACGATGACGAAAGCCTTTACGGCAAAGGGCACACCCATGACCGGATTGACGAGAAATATCGGTCCGAGCAAGGCCCCGGCAATGCCGGTCAGGGAAATGCCGATGCCGAACGCCACACTGCGCATCCGCGGCACATTGATGCCAAGGCTCGCCGCGGCATCCGGGTTCTGAGAAACCGCTCGCAGGCCTTTGCCCCAATAGGTCCGATACAGGAAGAAAAATAGCAGTCCGATCACGGCGAAGGCGATGACGGCCCCGGTCAGGCGGTCACCGGCGATGATCAGGTCCCCGATGCGGATGCGCCCCTTGAATATCGCCGGCGCCTGGCGGTTATATGGGCCGAACAGCGGCAGGGCCACGTTTTGAAGAAAAATGCCGAGCGTGAACGTGACCAGGATCACGTATTCGTCATAGCGGGCCGTCCGCCGATTGTAGGCCGGACGCAGAAAGGTGCGCTCCAGGATGACGCCGAAGAAAAACAGCACCGGCATCGTTGCCGCCAGGGCCACAACGAGCGGCAGACCGAGCAGGTGCACGATAAATGAAGTCGCCAGAAAGTAATAGAGGTATCCGCCCACCATCATCGATTCGCCGTGGGCGAAGTTCACCAGTTTCAACACGCCGAAAATCAATGACAGCCCAAGCGCCATGAGAGCATAGAGTGTCCCGATGACCAGTGCATTGGAAAATTGAGATAAGAACAGCATCCGGCACTCCACAAATTACCCCCTCCTAAGAGGGGGCATTTGAATCAATGCGAAATTGCAACCTATTTCGAAGGCTTGAGAGGACCTTTGACGGTTGCGAATTCAGCCGGCCACAAAATGGCGGCCTTGGAAGGTTCCTGATTCAGCTCGGTGTACTGGATGATAAAGACCGGTACGTCCATCCACATGTGATAGGCCCAAGCCGGATTTTTTTCCGTTGTAAAATTAATCGTTCCGCGGGTGCCCTCCCAATTAACCTTGTTTTCAAGGGCATCGATCAGGGCCTTGCCCTCGGTCGACTTGGCCGATTTCACGGCCTCGGCTATTACCATGACCGAATCGTAGCCTTCCATGGCGACCGCATCCGGTTCCCGATTGTATCGGGTCTGGAAAACTTTTTTGAATTTATCCGAAGTTGCAGTTTTGGGCAGTCCCGGCAACCCGGCCGGATTGCTGAGCACGTAAACGCCGGCCTCGCCGACCGTGTCCCAGAAACCGGGATAGAGGGTATCCATGCCGGCCCCCAATATGGCGCAGTTCTTGGAGGGCGCGATGCCGAGTTCATAGGCCTGCTTGATCATGAGAAGCTCGCCGGCCCCGGTGAAGCCATCGACGATAAAATCCACGGGTGGCGAAGCATTCTTGAGCTGCAGCAATTGGGGAGTGAAATCCGTCAGGGTGCGTTCGGCCGAAAAGGAGGTCACCTTCACACCAGCCTGGTCCAGGTTGTCTTTGAAAACCCTGATGACGCCCAGGCCCCAGTCCGAATTCTCCCCGATGACGGCCACGTGTTTGAAGCCTTGTTCCTTGATCCACTTGGCGGCCTTGGAATAGATCAGTGAATTGCTCACCGTCAGCCGGAAGACCTCGGGATAGCCCTTGGCGGTGATGTCGTCGGCCCAGGCCTCGGCAATGATGATGGGAATGCCGTTTCGATGGGCGACTTCGATTTCCGCCATGGCAACCGAGCTGTGGCCTTCACCGCCGACGGCGATCACCTTGTCCCGGGTAATCAGTCGCTCCATCACCGCCGTACCCTTCTCGGGCAATCCGGCGGTGTCCCCGATCACAAGTTCGACCTTTTTTCCGAGCAGACCGCCGGCTGCATTGATCTCCTCGGCCGCGATTTTGGCGCCATCCACTATCGCCTGCCCGGTTTCGACGCCGCCTGGCGGTGAAAGCGGCGCGACAATGCCGATCTTGATGACATCGGCCGCACCACCGGTCTGCACAACACACAAGACAGCCAAAACCCCGATTAAAACGGCACCTATTTTAATTTTCATTTTTCCTGCCTTTCTTTTTTGTCGACATTGTCCGTCGACACTTGTTGGATAACAACCATCGGGAAGTTTTGTAAAAAAACGGAATGCGAAAGCAATTGGCAAGCGGGATGACACCCGCTCCAGCGCCAGCCCATGTTTGGAATGTATTGTATTTATAATTATATAAATATGTTAATCCCGATATCAGATGGTTTGTAAATTGTCAATCGGAATACCAGGCGTCCACTCAACCCTTTGCTGTCAGAAATTTGTACAATTTCCTGCAGACCATGTCGATTTCGTTCTGCCAGACCTCGTTGTCGTGATGGATCAGAGGCCCTTCGAAATCGGTTATGTACGCCAGGATCAGTTCCCTGGCCGGTGAGGATCTGTATTTCGCGGATACGGCCTTTTCGACCAGATAGCTGCCGAGAGCTTGCAGACCGGCGGAATATCGATTTTTCGTCGATTTGGATTTTCCGTTTAGCCCTTGCCTCTCCCAGAAAGCGGTGAAAATTTCGAGCAGCTCGCCAGCCACTTTTTTCTCGCGCGCAGGAGCGATGTCGATGTACCAATCCGAGAGCCACTGTTCATTTGGTTGCATTTTATCAGCCCCTATTCGATTAAAATCATATTGTAGAGTAAAAAAACTAAACATCCCAGATGAGTAAGGCAACAGCAATAATGTATAAGCTATAGCTATAGGCTTTAAGGTAAAACTTTAAATATTGCCTTTGCTTGAAATCACATCGGCATAGTGCTCTGCTTCCCACAATAGCCTTCAACTGCAAGAGGGGATGATGAAACCGAGGAAGGTCTGGTCAGCTGTCTTTATTGTGCTTGGTGTCATTCTCATAATGGGAGGAATCAACGGATTTCATAAGATATCATTGTGTGGAAGTGAGATAGCGTCCATGGGCAGAGTCATAAAGGATTATGGCGGGAGGGCCGGAAACGGGCATTTCATTGCCGATCAATACCTGGTCATCGTTCAAAAAGAAAAAATAAAGTGTATTCTGATGATCTTGCTCGGGGTGGCCGGTGTGGTAGGCGGTGCCTTGATGCTGAGGAACTCAGCCCCTCCAGATTCTCTTGATTTTGAATAGAACGACGTCCAGCAGTTCAGGATTGTAAATCGAAGTCAATGCCAAAAATGGATGGCAGGAAAAGTCCTGCGAGGCAATCTGATTGGGGGCTCTCTTGGAATAGAAACATTTGAATCCACTAGTGGCCCAAAATTCTATCCGAGTCAGGTTGCAGAACTTTCACCTGACTGGTTTTTCGCCATCCCTCCTCACATTATCGATGCCACACCTTTCGGCGTTTAACTACTCTCATCGAGGGCTTCACGGCCGAATGCTTCGGCATCCTTATCGACATTCAGTTCGAAGATTTTGGGATAATGACGCCTGAACGCCTTATAAATGGTGTCATAGGGCAAGTCCGCAAACGTACCGTGGTTATTGACATATTCCATATGACGATATCCACGTGTATCAAATTCATGAAAAAGAGAATCATGAATCCCATCAAACTCGAGGGGTTTTACGTTAAAATTCCGGCATAACGACAGATTAAAGGCCGGGGTTGCCTTGACCCATCGATCATTCAGCAAGACTTCGATGTACCCGTGATAGACAAATAAATCTATCTCCATCAGAGCCTTCAATCTTTTTGTGACAAGATGATTTTTAACATCGGCAAAACCGAGGCGGGCGGGGATTTTCTGAGAGCGCAGAACTGCCGAGAGAAGGACTGCTTTTGCGACGCAAAAACCAGCTTTTCTTTTTAAAACGGAACTTGCTCGTACAGCATCTCTCTTATCCTCAATACTGTATGGATCATAGCGGATGTCATCCCGAACTCCGTAATATAGTGCTATCGCCCTGTCCATATCAGAGTCTTTACGGTGACAAATTTTATTTGCATATGCGATTATCGCCGGTGAGTCACTATCGATAAAATAGGTGGGCTCAAGATATATGCTTAAATCATGCCTATCGCTCATGAGTGGTATCCCGATTTTATTCTCATGATGTTTGAGGGAAATACAATTATTTCAACTTGTAGTTGATTACCTCTACAATCCGATCTCCGCCCTGTTCGTCTACAATGTAAAGCGTATTGCCTTCCTTGAGGATTTCCCCATCTGTCGTCAGTATCCTCATCCAGCCGGATTCGGGGGTTGGCTCGGGAAACGAGTCGATGAGAACCGTCTTTTCCTTTTTCTTGGCCGTTACCTTTAAGGGCTTTTGCCGGGTAACAACCAGATTTTTTTCATCGGCCTTGGTCGGAGGTTTGGTCAACTTATTGTCCAGGGCTTTGGCGAGCGTGGTGACATCGACGGGGTTAAGGCCAATGCTGGTGACGGATATCTGCAGATTTCCACGGGTAAATATCATCGCCGTGGTTTCATTGGCAGGGGTCTGTCCAACATGCTGGATGTCCCCGATGTCGGCCGTTTTTCCTTTGCCCCGCGGGATGTCCGTGCGCATCGATTGCATCAATTGGTCGTGATGAGATTGAAGGGCATTTCGCCAACAGCTGCTTTCAATGATGCGTACCTGAACGAGATCTTCCCCCTTGCCGTCCTTGCGGTTCCACATATACACCTTCTCGGACCCGTTAGCTACGCGGCTTGCAAGCGATGTGTTGACCAGTTCCCAACCGGCGAACTCGGTGCCGTTCATTCCAAAGTTGTGGATATAAAGACGACGGCCAAGTCCCGTCTCCTGCTCCCATGCTTTTTGGTCATATCGATGTTCCATTAGAGATCAACCTCTTTCATAAATAGTTGATACGCTGAAAACTGTCCAATTTTTCGATGCGAATTGACGCTGTCTTTTTACTACTTCCCAGAGTTTTTTAGTTTCGTCAAGGACGAATAGAGTTTCCTCATACCAGGTTTTCCGAAATTTCCGTATTTTCAGCAGGCGATTCATAAAAATATCCAACCAATCCACGCTACTGGTTAAGTGAAAAACCACAGGTCTCTATTCGAATAGGTGTTGACAGCGATCGGCGTTTACCTTAAAGTTAAATTTAACTTTAAGTATGAGAAGGGTCTTGGAATGCCTCGGAGCAACGCAACCACGGAGAAAACTTATACGATTTCAGAATTGGCCTATGAGCTTGAGACCAGCCCGTCAACTATTCGGTTCTACGAAGAAAAAGGGTTGATTACCCCACAGCGATCACCTGGAAATCAAAGGGTCTACCTTAAGAAGCACCGCGCTCGCCTGAAAATGATCCTGCGGGGAAAACGGTTTGGGTTTTCTCTCGATGAAATCGCTGAAATGATCGGCGTCGAAGAGATGAATATGGATGAGATTGAGCAGATCGACCGCAGCCAGCGTTTTCTGGAAAAACGCGTAAAAGCGATCCAGTTGCGCCGGACCGAGCTGGATCTTTTAGAAAATGATCTTCTATCTTTTAAGAAAAAACTTTCAAAAAGAAAATGCGCGCTTGAAAAAAAGACTCGATCACAAAAAGAAGTCGTCGAGCCGGTTGAGTGACACCCATGAAACATATTTGCACAGATCTTGAGACCCAGTATCGGGAATTGGATGCCCTGGTTTCTGAACTATCCGATGAGCAGTGGCACCTTGAAACCCCCTTTTTCCGCTGGTCCATCTTTGATCAGGTAGCCCACATTGCCTTCTTTGACCATGAAGCGTTATTGGCAATCGAAAAGCCAGAGCTTTTCCGAAAACGCACTGGTGGTGTCATGGGGGCCATCAAAGAGGGCGGACGATTGCCCGACTATATCAATCCGCAGTTGGGCATTGAAGGACACGCCCAACTGCTCTCTCTCTGGAGGAAAACCCGCGGCCGCCTGCTTGAAAACTTCCAGAAATTGGCTCCCCAGGATCGCATAATCTGGTATGGACCCGATATGAGTGTGCTATCTTTCTTTACCGCACGATTGATGGAAACCTTTGCCCATACCCAGGATGTTCTAGATGCTCTCAGAGTAAAAAGAAAAAACTACGCTGGCCTTCGCCATGTGGCTCACATCGGGGTGATTACCTTCGGATGGAGTTTCAGTCTAAGAGGTTTAAAGGTCCCCGGAATGAAACCTCGCGTTGAATTGGACGGACCGAATGGCGAACGATGGGAGTGGGGCGAAGCCGACGTGTCTGAAAGGGTTTGGGGAAGCGCCGAAGAGTTTTGCCTGGTAACCACCCAAAGGCGTCATGTAACAGATACCTCTTTACAATGGCAGGGAGAGAGGGTCAGGAAGTGGCTTTTCATTGCCCAGGCCTTCGCCGGCGTGGCCCAGGAACCGCCGGTACCCGGTGTCCGGGTGGTGACCTATGATAAATGATAGGATCTCCGTTAAATGAACCAGGAGACGAGAATCGTTTGTCAATGATGTGACAATGGCCTTTGCCCCAGTCCAGCCGCGTCAGCGCCCCAAACGGTCCAATTGAGTTTATGAGAACACAATCCATGAAAGATTTTAAAAAAATATTGGTCGCCAACCGGAGTGAAATCGCCTGTCGCATTTTACGCACCCTGAATCAAATGGCTATTCCAGGTGTTCTGATCTACCACCGGATAGACGCCAATTCTCCGGCAGTCCGCATGGCTGGAGAGGCCGTGGAAGTGGATGGCCTGACACCGGTGGCCGCCTATCTCGACATTGAACAGATCACTAGCCTATGCAAAAAGACCGGAGCCGATGCTGTGCATCCCGGCTTTGGCTTTCTGGCGGAAAATCCTGGGTTTGCACGTCGGCTGGCCGAGGAAAAAATCACCTTCATCGGCCCGTCGGCGGAAACCATCGAACTGATGGGCAACAAAATATCGGCGCGATCCTTCTGTATGGAAAATGGCTTCCCTCTGATCCCCTCAGTAGCTGAAACCGATGGTGGTGCGGAATTTATGGAGCGCGCTTCAGAAATCGGCACCCCGCTCTTGATCAAGGCCGCATCCGGCGGCGGCGGCAAGGGTATGCATATCGTGCGTGAGTTCCGCCAACTTGAGCCCGCCATCCAATTAGCCAGAGATGAGGCTCTCCGTTTCTTTGGTGACAGTGCGGTGTATGTCGAACGTTATGTCGAACAGCCGCGCCATATCGAGGTGCAGGTCCTGGCCGACCATTTCGGCAACACCGTGAATTTGGGTGAGCGTGAATGCTCGATTCAACGGCGATTCCAGAAGATATTGGAAGAAAGCCCGGCACCTGGTCTATCTCGAGAGCTTAGAGAACAAATCTGCTCGACGGCCGTCAAAATTGCCCGGCAGGCGAAGTACCGAAGCGCCGGCACGGTCGAATTCCTCCTTGCCCCGAATGGAGATTTTTATTTTCTGGAAATGAACACCCGTATCCAGGTCGAACACCCGGTCACTGAAATGGTGACCGGTTTGGATCTGGTGGCTCTGCAAATCGGCATCTCCAGAGGCGAACGTCTTCCCCTTGCTCAGGAGCGGGTCCATGCGAAAGGGCATGCCATTGAGATGCGCCTTTACGCCGAGGATGCGGATAACGATTTCCTGCCGGCAACCGGACAACTTCTGAGATATCGGCTCCCGACCGGTGAAGGAATTCGGGTTGACGACGGTTTTGCCGAGGGGATGCGGGTTTCCTCCGCCTTTGACCCTATGCTGGCCAAACTGATCGTCCACGGCAACAATCGAAAACACGCCATTGAACGAGCCGTGGAAGCCCTGAATGAAACCTTGGTGCTGGGGGTTGCCACCAACACGGACTATTTGAAAAGAATTCTTTCTCACAGCGCTTTTACAGCCGGGCAGATCGACACTGGGTTTATTCCCCGGTATGCCGAGGATCTGAAACCGCGTGCATTGACTCGCGAACAGCGCGATCTGCTGCTGGCCGCGGCGGTCTTGGGCAGCCGAGAATTTACCGATGCGACCTTAAAGGTGCCGGAGCCTTATGCTACCATAGGCAGTTGGAGAAATTGATATGCGACGTCAGATCGATCTTTTAAACAAGCCATACGAGGTTATGGCCTTTGGCCGCTCCGGAGAGAGGCAGTTGCAGATTGAAGACGCTGATTCCAAGACCGCGGCGTTGATTGTCGACTATTCGGGTGAGGGTGAAATCCGTCTGGGTAATCAAAGTGCCCGGGTACATATAGCCGTCAAGGGCGAAACATGTCACATCCAGGCCTTCGGGCGCACGTTTGTCCTGACCATTGTGGACCCCGTGGAACAGGCGGCCCAGGAGTCCGGAGGTCGGCGCAACACGGCGCGCGCCCCCATGCCCGGAGTGGTGGTAGAAGTCAAGGTGGCGGCCGGCAACAGGATCACCAAGGGCCAGCCCCTGATGACCATTGAAAGCATGAAGATTCTGACGGTGATCTCTGCGCCTCGCGACGGCGAGGTGTTGCGGGTCCATTTTGAGCCGGGGCAGACGTTCGAAAAAAATGCCGTGCTGGCCACCCTCAGTAAAGAAGAGGATTAATTACATGCGACGCTTTCGGTCAAATATCGACGTACAGTCCACCACGTTCAGAGACTACGAACGCCATAACCGCAAACTCGTAATGGAGTTGCATGAACGGCAGCACAAGGCCAGGTTCGATCGCCCGGAACGGGATATAAGCCGGTTGCGCAAGCAGCACAAGCTTCTGGTGCGCGAACGTGTCGACCTGTTGTTGGACCCTGGGACACCCTTTCTCGAACTCTCCACCCTCGCCGCCAACATGGCTTATGGCGGAACCGTACCGGGCGCCGGTGTCGTGACGGGTATTGGCATCGTCAGCGGCCGCGAAGTGATGGTCATGGCCAGTGACAGCTCTATCAAAGGGGGAGCCTGGTATCCCCTGACGGTAAAGAAAATGGTCCGCTCGCTGGATATCGCCATCGAGAACCGGCTGCCGATGGTTCACCTGGTGGATGCGGCCGGAGCTTTTCTGCCTCTGCAATCGGGCCTGTTCCCGGACAGGTATATGGCCGGCCGTATTTTCCGCAACCAGTGTGTGCTGAGCGCCCTGGGCGTCAGGCAGGTGGCACTGGTATTGGGACACAGTACGGCCGGCGGCGCATACGTGCCGACCCTGTGCGATTATTCCGTGATGGTGCGCGGCACTGGCGGCATCTTTTTAGGCGGGCCGCCGCTGGTCAAAGCCGCCACGGGTGAAGAAGTATCTGCCGATGAACTCGGCGGTGCCGATGTGCACAGCTCGGTCAGCGGCACTGCCGACTACGCGGTAGATTCTGAGCGGGAAGGCCTTGCACTGGTGCGTGAAATCATCGCCACCTTCCCCATAGCAGCAAAGGTGGCGGTAGACCGACGCGAGCCCGAGGAACCCTACTATGATGCCCATGAGCTGTATGGCATCATTCCGGATGACATCAAAAAACAGTTTGATATTCGCGAGGTGATGGCCCGCATCTTCGACGGCAGCCGTTTGCACGAGTTCAAACCGGATTACGGCACCACTGCTGTTTGCGTTTTGGCCTACCTGTATGGTTGGAAGGTGGGCGTCATTGGAAATAATGGTGTTTTGTTTTCAGACAGCGCCCAGAAATGTACTCAGTTCATGCAGGTCTGTAATCGCGATCGGGTGCCGATGATCTTCCTGCAGAACATTACCGGGTTCATGGTGGGCAAGGATTACGAACATGGCGGCATCACGAAAAACGGCTCCAAGATGTTGATGATTCAGACCAACCTGGATGTCCCCAAACTCACGGTGATGACCAATGGCAGCTTCGGTGCCGGTAATTATGCCATGTGCGGTCGCGCTTTTGACGCCCGCTTTCTGTTCTCCTGGCCCAATTCGCAGATTTCGGTGATGGGAATGGAGCAGGCCGCGCGGACATTGGCCCAGATTCGTCTTAAGTCCTTGGAAAGGCAAAACAAAACCCTTTCAGAAGTCGAAACGCGGCAAATCTATGCGGAGATTACCCAGGATTACCTTGATAAAAGCGGGGCCTACTATTCCACTTCGGAGTTATGGGACGATGGGATGATCGATCCTGCCGATACCCGCAAGGTTTTAGGCGTGGCGTTGTCGGTCGCTCTTAACCGCGAATTTCATGAAACGCCCAATGGTGTGCTGCGAATATAAAATAAATCGGGATAACCAGAGATAATTCGTTCACCCAGATAAAAAAATAGTGGGATTATTTTTTGCCTGGGCCCTCAAGCTTGCGTAGATCAGCTTTGAGGATCTTTCCGGTTTTGGTCATCGGCATTTCTTCCAGAAATTGGATTTCCCGCGGGTAGGCGTGCGCCTCAAGCCTCTCCCGCACATGGTTGCGGATGTCCGCTTCGAGTTCGGCATCGACCCTCACGCCTTTTTGAGGCACAATAAAAGCCTTGACGATTTGCCCACGCACCTTATCGTTGACCCCGAGCACGCAGACCAGGGCCACCGCCCGGTGGTTCATGAGGCAGTCTTCGATTTCACCGGGGCCAATCCGGAATCCGCCGCTTTCGATGAGGTCATCCTGCCGGCCGGTGAACCAAAAGTGGCCGTCTTCATCTTTCTTTCCGAAATCACCGGTGCGCATCCATTCTCCGACAAATTTCTTTTCGGTCGCCGATGGGTTGTTCCAGTATTTCAGGAACATCACCGGATCGGGCCGTTTCACTGCAATTTCGCCCAGTTCTCCTTGTTTTACCGGTTGGCCATTTTCATCAATGAGTTCTACGCTGTGTCCAGGAACGACTTTTCCGATGGATCCTCGCTTGATCTTCATCACCTCCGAGCAAAAACCCACCACCAAATCGCATTCCGTCTGTCCATACTGTTCGTTTATTTCCACTCCCAAGGACCGGATGCTCCAATCATAAAGTTCCTCGCCCAGGGTTTCACCGCCCGCGGTGAGGGAACGTAGCTTAAGGTCGTATCTCTGACAAGGGTTTGGCACCGTGTTCATCATGATCCGCAACACGGTGGGCACCACCATCAAGTTGGTGACACCGTAGCGTGCCATCATCTGGAAAGCCAATTCCGGATCGAACTTTCGGGGTCTGAAACCGAGAACCGGAATCCCATGATGCAGGGACGGGAAAAGAGCGTCAAAAGATCCGCCGATATAAGCCCAATCCAGGGGGGTGTAGAGCAAATCGTCTTTGCGCGGAAACAAATTATGGTAAAATTCGAAACCGGGCAGAATACCTAACAGCAGTTGATGTCCGTGAAGCGTCCCCTTCGGTTGGCCAGTCGTCCCGGAAGTGTAAATGATCAAGGCGGGGTCGGTGGGTTTCGTTTGGACCGGAGAAAATTCGCCCTTAGCCGATTCAAGGCTCTTCCAGAAATTCAACCCGGAGTCACCACCGTCAGAATCAATAACGATGATCGACTGCAATTGCGGCAGTCGTGGTTTGATCTCCATAATCTTCAAAAGATTTTCGGTGTCGGTAACGACCGCCTTGGCTTGACTGTCACTTAATCGGAATTCCACGGCCTCCGGACCGAACAGGGTAAGCAGCGGAAGTGCAATAGCGCCTATCTTGTATGTGGCAACGTGCGAAATGAGGGTCTCCGGACATTGGGGCAGTAAGATCCCCACGCGATCACCCTTTGAAATTCCTTTCGCCGCAAGGACATTGGCCAATCGATTGGATAAATTCTTCAACTCCCAGAAGGTGTATTTTTTTTCCTGGCCCTCGGGGCTGACATAAATCAGGGCCAGTCGGTGTTTATCTCCAGCCCATTTATCGCATACGTCTACACCAATGTTGTAGTACGGAGGAACATCCCAGCGAAAATTTCTGCAAACTTCATCATAGGTGTGTCCTTCGAGCATCCGCCCACTCCTCAATAAGGTTCTACCCGCCTTGAAAGGGGCTTTTGACAGATTTTGCTGCCCAAGAGCCTTGTCTTATGACTTTTTCATTGTTTTTAGCTTCTTTTCGACAAACTGTTTCTGCCCTTCGACTTGAACGCAGGTCAGCATGTGGCTCGCCTCGAGTTCGAGTATCTGCTCAAAACTTGAATGAAGTCCTTGATCGATGGCGATGCGTGAGAATTTAAGGGCGAGCGGCGAACGCTGGTTGATTTTTCGGCACACCTGCAGCGTCTCTTCAACCAAACGCTCTGCGGCAACGACCTTGTTCACCAGACCGATCCGTAGGGCCTCCTTTGCATCGATGATATCGCCGGTAAGTATAAGTTCTTTCGCTTTGCCCAGGCCGACAATTTGAGAGATGAGTTTCGTGCCGGCATTGGTAACCGTCAGCCCGACCCCTGTCTCCGGAAAGCCGAACTTGGCGTCTTCACCAGCGATGCGAATATCGCAGCTCAGCGCGAACTCCAGCCCACCGCCCACGGCATACCCATTGATGGCCGCTATGAGCGGTTTGCCCAATCTCATGATAATGCGCTGGGTTTCCTGCAGGGCCTCGACTTCCCGGGTCCATTGGGCCATGGTCTTGCCGGCGGAGGTCTCCTTGAGATCTTCTCCAGCGCAAAAGGCCCTTCCCGTTCCCGTCAGTACCACGGATGAAACTTCAGTATCTTCCCCTGACCGGTGCAATTGTTTAATCAAGCCGCTCAGAAGATCACTGTTGATGGCATTCAGTCGTTCCGGCCGGTTCAAGGTTATGACCCCAACGTTACCCTCCTTGTGATAAAGCACTGCGGTATCTTCCACCAAAGGCCTCCTGTTTGAAGGTTATTTCAGAAATAAATTCACCAAAACTAGCGCAAATTCAGGTATATATGTAACCGCTAATATCACCGGAAGCGCTCCGAAAATCATGAAGTACGACGCTGGCTTGACGTACTCGTTCAACGGCAGGTTTCCGCCGATCAACCCGGCCAAGTATAGCAAGGGGGCGCACGGCGGAGTTATGTTGCCCAAAGACAGGTTTGTCACCGAAATGGCCGCGAAATGTATCGGATCGATGCCGACCGATTTGGCAATTGGCAGCAAGATTGCCGCCGACAATATGTTCCCGGAAACATCATCCACCAGCATCCCCATCAGAAGCAATATGACATTGAGCATCAGGAGAACCAGCCACTTGTTTGTGGTAAACTTGAATATCAGCTCCGTCAGCTGCTGCGGAACCTGGTAGGTCACTAAAACACGGCTCACCATGAGAATAAAAAACAGCAAGATCATGACGACACCAGAGGTAATCATGGACCCTTTGACATTATTCGTCATTCCTCTGAATGTCATCGTACGGTAGAACACAAAACCGACGATAACTGCATACAGCGCAGATATTCCCGCCGCTTCGGTGGGTGTAAAAACCCCACCGTAAATTCCGCCGAGAACCAGGATCGGCATGAATAGGGCAAACGCGGCCTGTTTGCCCGAACGGCCGACGTCGGTTATCGTTGCTCCGAAACTTTTTCGGGCCGTGACCTTAACCCGCGGCATCTTGCGGCTCATGATCAGATTGATGATACAGTACGCGATCACCATTAGAATTCCCGGGACCAGCGTGCTCAGAAAGGCCGCCAAAATGGAAATCTGGGCTGTCATGGCGAACACGATCATGGGAATGCTCGGCGGAATCAACAGCGCCAGCATTGAAGACGCGGCGACCAGACCGGTCGAATAGCCTCGCGGGTAGCCCTGCTCGACCATCTCGGGAATCATCACCGACCCAATGGCGGCAATGGCGGCTGAGCCGGAACCAGATATCGCCCCAAAAATCGCGCAGCTGACAACGCAGACCATTCCAAGGCCACCTTTGACTCGGCCTAGAAAAGACATGGTAAACGCTATCAAGCGCCGGGAGATATCCGCGTCCCGCATCAGCCCGCCGGCCAGGATGAACAACGGCAAAGCCAGCAGGGTATAGGACTCGAGGTTGCGAAAAGCGGCAGGAATGGCAAACCGTGGATCCAGGCCGGTGAATGCGAGAATGGCGAATCCGCCCAGTCCGAATGCAAAGCCTACCGGCACGCCCAGAAGCATGATGATAACCACCAGGACCAAGCTTACTAATACAATCGTCATGGCTGCTTCCCATTAGCACTCTTTGAGAGGTCGAGAGCTACTCCAAAGTTTTTAAAGACGTTGGCGGTGCTGTACAAGGTCATGAATAGGGCACCGAAGAACATACTTCCGACACTGGTGATTCTGGGCCACCATAAACCGGTAGTCCGTTCACCGGTGTTATAGAGCCACACACTGTATTTTCCCGAATGATAGAGAAACAGCAGGCAAAGGATGAGGCTCAACACCCAAGTCAAGGTTTTAATCCATGCTCGGGTAGTGTCGTTGGTGATGAAGCGCACCACCACATCCCCCTGAACGTGACCGTCCAGCTTTGTTCCGAAAACCGCGCCTATAAAATACACCCACACGGCAATGAGCCTCGACAGTTCTTCGAGACCGAAAAGCGGCGCTTTAAAAATATAGCGCAGCAGGACCTGCAAAATAACCGTCAAGGTAACCAAAATGCCGCCAACCACTAGTGCAATTGTCCCGACTCTGTCGAAAACTCTGTCAAAAGCGGAACAGATCGACTTGAATTTCAACCAGGCCATTGAATTCTCCGGATTTTGCCGGAGAAGAGGCGCCGAACCAGCCGCCTCTTTTCCATTTTCGATGCGGTTCGGATTCGATTTATAGTCGTTCAGGAGGGCGTCATTGGCCGATTTTTGTGGCATGAGCCTTTACCTTTTCCATTAATAGGGATCCAAGCAGCTCTTCCTGGATTTTGGGCCAGGCCTTTTCTCGAACCACCTTTGCCGATTCTTCCCATTGCTTCTGGTTAACCTCGTAAACTTTTACCCCAGCCGCCTCGAGTTTCTTCTTGAAATCGTTTTCGTCCTTTTCAGCCGCCTGGGCCTGGTCGCTCATCACCTGGTCAGCTGCAGCCGTGAGGAGGTCCTGGTCTTCCTTTGCAAGTGAATTCCAGAGACCCTTGTTAACCGTCAAAAACCAGTATTCAAAGCAATCCCGGGTGGCAACCCAATAGGAAAGGGCATCCCGCATGACATAGGCCTCCACGGCCGGACACGCCGATCGCGCGTCCACGATGCCGGTCTGAAGTGCGGTAAACGTCTCCGAATAGGCAATCGGGGTGGATATAAAGCCAAGGGTTGGAATATAGACTTCGAAAATGCGGATCGGCGGAACCCGCATCTTGATACCATTATACTGATCCGGTGTCAGGACGACTTTGTCCACCTTTTTGGTGTATGCCATGCCGTCCCAGGCGTTCAGGTAAATTCCGAGAACTTTGAGGCCGATCTGAGAGTAAAGCTCATCAAAAATCGGTGTCAACCACCCTTTTGACCCGATTGAAGCCCGGGCTTCGTCCCACGTGGCAAATACATAAGGCATGAACATCAGATTGGTTCTGGGATCATAAGAAGTTGATCCGGCATTCAAACCGAATTCAAGGGTTCCCATCCGATTGGCCTCGATTTGTTCCATCCAATCTCCCAGGGCACCTGATGGGAAATAGTTCAGTTTAATTCTTCCGCCGGATTTTTCTTCAACCAGCGCCGAGAACTGTTTGCAACGCGCTGCTGCCGGATGGTCTTCGGCAATTCCCTGGCTGATTTTCCAGTTGTAATTTTTTGCAGATACGTCTGCAGCGCCAAGAAAAAACGCGAGTGCCAGTACCACCGGTATGCTCGTAAAATAATAGATTTTTTTCTTTCCAAAGAGACCGCCCATTTTTTACTCCTCCTGTTTTCGGATTACGGGTCATGAAAATCTGCGTTTTCCTGGGATTTTTGATTCACCTCCTTTCACCGGCGATAATGTCAGACCGGTTTGGATTCGCTCTTCAAACCTCGGATGATAAAATCAGATAGAATATCGGCAACTTCTTGTTTAGTAAGTCGGCCAGCATTGTTGAACCATGAACAAACGGCGGTGCACATCGTCAGCACACCGTAGGAGACGACCTTGTAATCAGATTGTTTGAAAATGCCCTCATCTATACCTTCCTTGATTACATGTTGAAATTTACGTTCGTAGTTATCACGCATGCGAATGAAGGTTTTGTAGTTATCTGTGCTCAGAACCCTCAGTTCACTGTCGGCTATGATGGCTTCTTTTTGGCGTTCTACATGAAAAATGATGTGGCTATAAATAGCAGCGCGCATTCGGTTTTCTGCACCGCAGACTTCTTGCAGACGTGATTCAAGGCTTTTCTCCAGATCTTCAATCGTCGTTCGGAAAATGTCGACCAGAATCTTTTCTTTATTAGGATAGTGATAGTAGATACTGGCTTTTTGTATTTTCGAGCCTTGAGCGATGTGACTCATGCTGGTGGCGTAATATCCCTTTTTGTAAAACAGATTAATGGCAACCTGCTTTATTTTTTGTTTCATATCGCCCATTACGACTTTCCCTTTGCCTAAGTGAAACAACTCAATGTTACCTACTGACCGGTCGGTAGATTCACCAAATCAAGAATCGACCGCCGTGTCAAGTATTTTTTTTCATGCTCTAAAACGGCTAAATGTTGTGACCAGGGATGACTCAAATGATAAAGCAAATGAAATGAAATTGTGACAGGTTTGGTGATAAGCCGTTATCAACTTTAGCCACTTTGAATTTTAGACACTTTTAGGTGCTTTCCACATAATCATATTCGATGAATGTCGGGCTTGATAACTCAGCTCAGGCCAAAGCAACCTTGTGGACTATCAATTTGAACCGAAATAAGTCCATAATTTGGAGTGTTGTCCTGATCAATCCGGCATTTAGCGATTCGTGCGGTTTTGAATGGGACTGTCCAAGGTACAGCTGATTCTGAAACAATGTGAATTATGACTTGGGACTACAGGCGAGAATGTCCTCTTAGGGATTTGAAGACCTGGGAAACAAAGTGTTTCTTGGCTGGATTCCACCTTCCACCGGAAAATGGGTCGTCCATTTTGGTGTAAGGCGGAACAGATGGAAATTTTTTTTAACGACGAGAGGGAATTGGTGGCGATGCAGGGATTCGAACCCCGGACACTGCGGATATGAGCCGCATGCTCTAACCGACTGAGCTACATCGCCAGACTGAAAACCGAATAAACCGCCGCCGCTTGACAGCGCGGAACGGCAACGGATCTTTTAGCAACTCCGTTTGTCGTAGTCAAGAGGAAAACCCGGTCGTTTTTATATGGCGAAAAGCGGCAGGGGAAGTCTGCACGGCCCGTTTCGAGTATTCACGGTTTCGAGCCCCGATTCGGCTTCCGATTCGCCGGCAGGACGACAACGAAAGGAAAAATGAACAGACGGCGTGAGGGGCTGCGGGTCCTTGAATGCAAAGCCCGCAGCGGCGGGCGGGGGCTGCCGCTGCGGGCTTCGACACTGCACAATGCCCGACTCGAAGAGCTGTCAGGCCTATTTGACTTTCCGGGACCCGGCCGCCTCGACCGTGTATTCGTCCGGATCTTTCGGCAGGTTGGCAAACACGATCATAAACGGCAGGGTTTCGTTTTTCTTGACGTTGACGTTTTTCCGGTCCTGACCGAGACGATTTTGCAGCTTCTGGTCGATGGCCGCCTGGTCCGCACCGGCCAGGTCGCTTTCGGACAGGACGTTTCCGGCATAGACGGTTTTTTCGAGTTCGAGCTTGCGCCCCTTGGAGTAGATCTTGCCGGTGATGCGAATGGCGCTGCGCGGGTCCTCGTACTCGTTTTTGATCTTGCCGCTGACCACATAAAGGGTCCCGAGCTTGTCATTGGTGACAAATCGGCCGGTGACGTCTTTTTCATCGATGGCGATTTTAAGGTTTCCGGCCTCCTCGACCTTCGGTCCCAGCAGGTCGCTCACGTAGGGGATATCGAGGCCCTTCAATTTGTCGAGGTATGGAATCTCGATTCCGAATTGCCGCGCCGCAAACAGGGCCCCGACGCCCACGGCTGCCAGCAGCACCAAAACGAAGAGCGCTCGAACGAGACCGCCGCTGCGTTTCGCGCTCGCGGGCGGGGGAAACGCCGCTAATTCTTCGGCTTCCGAACGTGACGGTTCACTATCGGCTTCGGGGGCGGCACCGTTTTCGGAAAGCGCGCCCATTCCAAAGGCATCGGCCGAAGCGGCCCCGCCGGCTGCGGCCATGGCGGCCGTTTCGGTTTCCGCGGCATCATCGTCGCCCTCCTCCTCGGCTTCGAATACCAAATCACCGGGCAGATGGGCGGCCGTGGCTCCTGCTGCAGCACCCGCGGCCGGCAACTCTTCCAGATCGAGCTGCAGCTCGAATTCCTCGTCTTCGTCCGCGGCGGCCGCCTCGGCCGGATCTTCGGCCAGGTCGAGCATCTCATCCAGATTCGACAGGTCGAATTCGACATCTTCGTTGTCGCCGGCTGCCGCCGGTTCATCGCCGGTGTCCGCGGCAGCGGTTTGCCCGGTGTCGAATCCAGGGGCCAGCTTCGCGGTTGCTTCGGCCGACACATCGGCGGCTTCCGGTTCCTCATCCGCCAGTTCGAGCATGTCGTCCAGGTCGGTGACGCCGGCGTCTTCCTTCGCCAGCGTGGGTTCGTCGCTCGAATCCATGGCGACGTCCGGCAATGATTCGGCCGGGATTTCGCCGGATTCGGGCGGCGTAGCGGCCGCGTCTTCTTCCAGCAGGTCGTCCAGGCCGGTCAGATCGAAATCGTCGGTGATCTCGGCATCGTCGGGTTCGGCTTTGCCCGTGGACTTTGCACCGGCGTCGAAGGCCGGGTCCAGCCCCAGGTCGAGGTCGAAGTCGCCATCCGCGTCCAGGGAATCCTGCGGCAGGGTGGTGTCGTCGGCATTTTCGATCATCTCTTCCAGTTCCGCCAGGTCCAGCTCTTCGGTGGCCTCGGAGCCGGCCACCGTCTGTGGCTCCGTCAACCCGTCGGCGGCCGGGTCGAGTTCTAAGTCCAGATCCTCGGCCTGATCGCCGTCGGCCGCCGCGCCGGCTTGGTCGTGACCCAGGTCAAGCAGACTGTCGACGTCGGACAAATCGAGTTCCTGGGTTTCCTCGAAGGCGGTTACCGCATCGGAGACGACCGATTTTTCCTCGTCGTCGCCACTGATATCGGCAGCGGTGACGTCCAATTCGGATGCGACGGCGTCATCATCCAGATTCAGCCCCAACCCGAAATCGAGGTCGTCGTCCGATCCGGCTTCCGATTTTGCGTCCGGTCCGCTGTCCGGTTCGGTGGCGGCCTGGCCTGCGTGCTTGTCATCCGCGCTTTCTATCGCATCCTCGAGCCCGTCGAAATCGAGATCGAACTCGATTTCATCGGTTGCCGGCAGGGCCGCATCGGCAGCGCCGCCGTCGGCGCCGGCATCGTCGAGGTCCAGATCCAGCTCGAAATCCATGGTTTCGGTGGAGCCCTCGGTTATCCGGGAATCCGTTTCGGCGTCGTCTGCGAGGGAATCCAGGTCGAGTTCGAAGTTAAGATCGTCCGAATCGTCTGCGGCGGCTATCGCACCCATATCCGCCGCCGCCGCAAAATCGGCGGCGTCGAAATCGAGGTCGTCGGTGGCCGGCGTGCCGCCGTCCGCCAGCGCAGGTCCCGCATCCGGCTCGGCGTCAAGGTTCAGGTCGAGCGATTTTTCGATGGCGCTCAGATCCAAATCGTCGAGGCCCGGAATCCCGGAAGCGGCAACCGTCGCATCCGGCCGAACATCGGCTTCGCTCTCGGACGTTGCCGCCGGTGCGGGCGGATGGACGACGAAAACGTTGCGGCACTTGGAGCACCGGACCTTGGAGCCGGCCGGCTTGATCAGGCTCTCATCGAAGCTGAAACTCGTATCGCATTTTTCACAGGTTAAGATCATGGCTTTCCCCAACGATTAGATTTGCAGATCATATATTGCAGGTAACTGACGGTATTGCTCGGCGTAGTCGAGACCATAGCCGACCAGAAAACCCTGCGCGACGATGCGCCCGACATATTCGACGGCAATGTCACGCTCGCGCCTTTCGCGCTTGTCGATCAGGGCGCAAATCCGAACGCTTCTCGCCTTCAGTGTTTTCAAGTGACCGATCAGAAAATCGAGCGACAAACCGGTATCGACGATGTCTTCCACCACGATAACGTCCTTGCCGGCGATATCGATCTCGATTTCCTTGGTCAGACAGACGGTGCCGCAGGAACTGGTTTTTTTCCCGTAACTGGCGAGCCGAACAAAATCGATTAAAACCGGAATGGTCAACTGTCGCACGAGATCGGCCAGAAAGACGAAAGACCCTTTCAGAACCCCGATCAGGATGACCTCACGGTTCGTGTAATCGCGTGAAATCCGCTGCGCGAGATCGAGGACCGTCGTTTTGAGTTCGGCCTGGCTCAAGACGGGTATGAGGTCTGACATTGTAGTGGAGGCTTCCCATTCGATTCAGCGGCGCATCGGGATCATCACTGCGTAATACAATGTCAATATTGCCACAAAAAGGCCTTTCCTGTCAATAATTTAAAGAATTACAGGCCCGTTTGCGCCAATTTGCGGATGAGGTCTTCCTGCTCGCCGGTTAATTTCCGGGGGATGTCGATGTGAATGCGGACGTAGAGGTCGCCCCGTTTGCCGCCCCGCATGGTCGGAAGGCCATGGCCGGAAAGCCGCATTCGGGTGCCGTGACGGGAGCCCGGCGGCACTTTAAGGCTCAATTCTTTGCCGTCCGGGGTTGGAATCGACAGGGTCGTGCCGAGGATCGCCTCGCTCAGCTTGATATCGCGGTTGGTGGTCAAATCCTGGCCTTCGAGGTCGAAAACGGGGTCCGGCAGGATTTTGGCCTGAACGAAAAGGTCGCCCGGCGGGCCGCCGTAGGGGCTGGCCTCGCCTTTGCCGCTCAGGCGCAGCTTCTTGCCGGTCGCCATGCCTTTGGGGATATTGACGGTGATCTTCTCCGAACGGCCCTTGTGATCGAAGCTGATGGTCTTGCGGGTGCCGCTCAACACTTCCTGAAGCGTCAACGGAAGCTCGTAGACCAGGTCGGAGCCCTTGACCTGCCGCGGCTGCTGGCCGAAATTGCCGAAGGGCGAACCGCCGCCGGCGGGGCCGCCGGACCCGTAAGTAAAGCGCACGTTGCCGCCGCGGCCGCCGATGCCGAACTCGCGCAGGATATCGCTGAAGTCGAACCCCCGGAAAATGTCCTCTTGCGAAAATTTCTGGCTGAAGCCCTCCGAGCCGAACGTATCGTACTGTTTGCGTTTTTCCTTGTCGCTCAGCACGGCATAGGCTTCGCTGATTTTCTTGAATTTATCCTCGGCCGCCTTGTCGTCCTTGGCGTGATCGGGGTGATACTTCATCGCGAGCTTGCGGTACGCTTTTTTGATCTCCTTGTCCGAAGCGGTTTTACTCACTCCGAGGATGCTGTAATAATCTTCGGCCATCGTGACGCCTTTCGTTTAAAATAAAAACCCGCTCTGCTGCTGCGGCGAGGCCTGCACCGGACCCTACCTTTGCCGGACGACCTCGTCCGGCACGCCTTGGATTTACCGCGGTTCGGTCCGTCGTAACGAACGGAACAAAGATATAACCTGCTGAAAACATTTGATTCGAAAATTTGTAATATAGATTTCGAGCCGGAAATGTCAAGTCGCCGGCCCCGATGTACCAGACGGCGGCCCAACCCCATTGTAACCGTTTAGAGTGTCGACCAATCCGATTCGTTTCAAAACCTCCGGTGTAAGCGTTCGCAGGGTGCCGCAGATGCAAGGCGTCGGCCACGCTGACGTGCTGTTGCCACTTCAAGTGCCCGACAACCCGGCAGATGCGGTGCCCTGTATTGGTAAGCGTTCGCAGGGTGCCGCAGATGCAAGGCGTCGGCCACGCTGACGTGCTTTTGCACTTCAAGTGCCCGACAACCCGGCAGATGCGGTGCCCTGTATTGGTAAGCGTTCGCAGGGTGCCGCAGATGCAAGGCGTCGGCCACGCTGACGTGCTTTTGCACTTCAAGTGCCCGACAACCCGGCAGATGCGGTGCCCTGTATTGGTAAGCGTTCGCAGGGTGCCGCAGATGCAAGGCGTCGGCCACGCTGACGTGCTTTTGCACTTCAAGTGCCCGACAACCCGGCAGATGCGGTGCCCTGTATTGGTAAGCGTTCGCAGGGTGCCGCAGATGCAAGGCGTCGGCCACGCTGACGTGCTTTTGCACTTCAAAGTGCCCGACAACCCGGCAGATGCGGTGCCCTGTATTGGTAAGCGTTCGCAGGGTGCCGCAGATGCAAGGCGTCGGCCACGCTGACGTGCTTTTGCACTTCAAGTGCCCGACAACGCGGCAGATGCGGTGCCCTGCGAACGCTTACGCTTTGAGCGCCACCATCAGTACCGATATCGCCGCCGGCGTCATTCCGTCGATGCGCGCGGCCTGCCCGAGAGAAGCGGGCCTGACGACCGTCAGTTTTTCCTTGAGTTCGTTTGACAGCCCGTGCACGCGGGTGAAATCAAAGTCGGCCGGAACACTCATTCGCTCCAGGTTCCGGAACTTTTCGATTTCTCTTTGCTGCCGTGCGATGTAGCCTTCGTACTTGATGTCGATCTCGACCTGACGCGCGTTTTTCCGGCCGATCGGAAGCACTGGGGGCGCGAGCGCTTCCACCACCCCGTAATCGAGTTCGGCTCTTTTGAGCAATTGATCGAGAGGGGTGCCGCTGCCGATCGGATTGGCGCCTTTTTCTGCGAGATAGGCATTTACCGTGCCGCCCGGCTTGACGATGCAGCCGCGGATGCGGGCGATCTCGCCGGCGATCTGCCGGCGGCGCTCCTTCAAGTCCCGCACACTGTCCCGATCGATCAGCCCCAGCGAATGGCCGATTTCCATCAACCGGAAATCGGCGTTGTCCTCGCGCAGCATCAGCCGGTACTCGGCGCGCGAGGTGAACATCCGGTAGGGTTCGCGCGTGCCGCGGGTCACCAGGTCATCGATCATCACGCCCATGTAAGCCTGGGAGCGGTCCAGCAGAAAGGCCGGCCGTTTCTGGACCCGGCCGGCGGCGTTGATCCCGGCCCAGAGGCCCTGGGCGGCGGCCTCCTCGTACCCGGAGGTCCCGTTGATCTGGCCGGCCATGAACAGGCCGGCAACCCGCTTGGTCTCCAGCGTCGGCTTCAACTGGATCGGATTGACGTAATCGTATTCGATGGCGTAGGCGGGCCGCATGACCTCGGCCTGCTCCAGACCCTCCACGGCCTGCACGATCTCGATCTGGACCTCCAGCGGCAGGCTGTTGCCGAGGCCGCTGGCATAGATTTCCTCGGTCTCCAGGCCCTCCGGCTCCAGGATGACCTGGTGGCGCTCCCGGTCCGGAAACCGGACGACTTTATCTTCGAAGGAAGGACAGTAGCGCGCCGATACCCCCTTGATGATGCCGCCGTACAGGGCCGACCGCGCGAGGTTGCGGCGCACGATGCCGTGGACCCGCGGGTTGGTGTGGCCGATGTAGCTGTGGACCTGCGGCAGGCTGATCGCGGCGGTAAAATGCGAAAACGGTGTCGGCTCCGCGTCGAGGTCCTGTTTCGCAAAGCGGGTGAAATCGATGCTCGATCGCCGCAGGCGCGGCGGTGTGCCGGTCTTCATGCGGCCCAGCTGAAATCCGAGCCGCTTCAGGTCGGCCGCCAGGCCGTAAGCGGCGAACTCGCCGGCCCGGCCGGCCGCGATCGACGTCGAACCGATGTGCACCAGGCCGCTCAAGAATGTGCCCGTCGCCAGGATAACGGTCCGCGCCCGGTAGCCGAAACCCGTGGCGTCCTCGACGCCGGCCACCTGGTCTCCGTCCACCACCAGCCGCTCCACCAGGGCTTGCTTCAAGTCGACGTTGGGCTCCTGCTCGATGACGTGCTTCATCACCATGTGGTAGCGGTTCTTGTCGTTCTGGGTGCGCGAGGAGTGTACCGCCGGCCCTTTCTTGGTGTTCAGCGTCTTGTACTGGATGGCCGACTTGTCGGTGGTCTTGGCCATTTCGCCGCCCAGCGCATCGATTTCCTTGACGAGCTGGCCCTTGGCCATGCCGCCGATGGACGGGCTGCACGGCATGGCCGCCACCTTGTCCAGATCGATGGCGGTCAGGAGCACGCGGCAGCCCATGCGCGCCGCCGCCAGGGCGGCCTCGCAGCCGGCGTGCCCGGCCCCGACGACAATGACGTCGTATGTGGTCGGTTGACAGTTCATCGATGGCTTGCTTAAGTGAAAAATGACAAAATTCAAATGACAAATAACTCGGTATAGAACCCGCTGAGTTATATACAGACGGACAGCCGGAGGTTTCAGGAGGCATGACGCCGGTCAGAATATATAACGATTACGCCACCTACCTGAGAAACATCTACGGCTGCCGCGTTCAGAAAATAAGCGTCGATGCGGGGCTCACCTGCCCCAACCGCGACGGGACCCTGTCGACCGGCGGCTGCATCTACTGCAACGACAGGGGGTCGGGAACCGGCGCGCATGCCGCCGGACTCTCGATCACCAAGCAGCTGCTGGCGGGCCAGGCGGCGCTGTCGCGCCGGTACAAGGCCAAAAAATTCATCGCCTATTTTCAGTCGTTCTCAAACACCTACGCCCCGGTCGCCCGGCTGCGGCGGCTGTACGGGGAAGCCCTGGCCGTCGACGGCATCGTCGGCCTTGCCGTCGGCACCCGGCCGGACTGCATCGCCGATCCGGTGCTCGACCTGCTGGCGGGCTATGCCGCCGATCACCTGGTCTGGGTCGAATACGGCCTGCAGTCGGCGCACGACGCCACCCTGGCGCTCATCAACCGCGGGCACGATGCCGCCTGTTTCCGGAAGGCCGTCACCGCCACGCATGCCCGCGGCCTGAACGTGTGCGCCCACGTCATCCTGGGCCTGCCGACCGAGGGCCGCTCCGAGATGCTCGAAACGGCGCGCTTTCTGGCCGACCTGCCGGTCGCGGGCGTGAAGCTGCACCTGCTGTACGTCGTCCGCGGCACGGCGCTCGAAAGGCTTTACCGTGCCGGAGACTACCGCTGTCTCTCGCAGGCGGCGTATGTCGATCTGGTCTGCGACTTCCTGGAGCGCCTGCCCGCTCGGATGGTCATTCAGCGCCTGACCGGAGACCCGCACCGGGCCGAACTCGTCGCCCCGCTATGGTCCCTTCGCAAGCGCGAGACCCTCGATCTGATCGCGGCGGTCTTCGCGCAGCGCGACACGTGGCAGGGGCGACGTCTGGGCTGCGGCCGTCCCTGAATTCCTCCGAAGCTCAAAGGGGCGTGTATTCTGGGCGATCGGATACCGCCAGCCGTAGCCGAAGGCCTTGGAGGTCACCTTGAGGCCCGGCGCCGCCTGGTGGCGCTTATAGTCGTTCCGGTTGACCTTGGCAACGATCTCGCCGACCAGCCGCCGGTCGAACCCCGCCGCGACCAATTCGGTAACGCCCAGCCCATCCTCGATGTATCCCTTGGGGTCGGGTCGAGCACGTCGTAGGGCGGCAGGTCGTCGTCGTCGCGCTGGTCGGGCTTGAGTTCGGCCGAGGGCGCCTTGGAAACGATGCGCGCGGGGATGACCGATGCGGTTGCAGCGGTTGATGAAATGCGCCAGGTCGTCGAGCCGTACATATGCGGCACATCGGATATGACCGCCAGCCCGCCGCTCATGTCCCCGTAAAGGGTGCAGTAGCCGACCGCCAGCTCGGACTTGTTGCCGGTCGACAGCAGCAGGCAGGCAGGCGTTTCATTAGAGATCGCCATCAGGAGCGTCCCCCGGATGCGGGCCTGAATGTTCTGTTCGGTGATGCCCGGCGCGCGCCGATCGAACGACGGCGCCAGCACCTGGAGAAACTTTTCGAAAACGCCCTCGATCGGTATCGTTTCGAGCGCAACGCCCAGGTTTTCGGCCAGCTGGCGCGTGTCTTCGACGTTGTCCAGCGAGGTGTAGGGCGAGGGCATGAAAACGGTGACCACGTTACAGGGATAAGGGCCGCGGCGGCGACGGCCGCCGTCAGGGCCAAGTAGATGCCGCCGCTCAGGCCGATCACGGCCCGGGAAAAACCGCACTTGGTGACCATGTATAGAGCAGGGTGCCCATCACCAGGGCCTTCCAGACGGATTCGGTTTCGTAGAAGAAATTTCCAGCACCGCGCCCTTTGCGGCTGCCGTGTCGTAAACGATCAGGTCCTCGGCAAAATCCGCGGCCCGCACCACCATCCGCCCCCGCCGGTCGAAGACCGCGCTGAGGCCGTCGAAGAGCAGGCTGTCGTTGCCGCCGACCTGGTTGACGTATACCAGCGGAACGCCAGTGCTTTTCGGCGATGGCGGCGTGCATGGTT
>CAVSIM010000010.1:0-215526 GCA_963728055.1 uncultured delta proteobacterium
GAACAGATTCAAGCCATAAATCGAGTGCTATGCCGATGGCTGCGAATGATTTGAATGAATCGCATTCTGAGCGAGATGAACCAGAAAGGAGGATCTTGACATTCCCCGTTTCTTGGCTGCCGCATCGATTTGCTTTAGAGTCATCTCCGGAACAGTAATATTGACTCTTACTGTCCGCGGTTTGGTATCCGGAATAGAAATAACCAGGTAGGCGACAGCATCAGCGTAATCCGCATCAACCATGATATCTTCAAGTTTAGATGGAGCCGGCAGCTGCTCGCCGTCTTCGATCATTCCCTTAATATGGAGGGCAAGCGCCTCTTGGGCCAAATCCTTGGCCTCATCGACGGTTTGCCCAGCGGTGATACAACCGGGAAAGTCAGGAAAAGATACGCCAAAATCAGTTTTGGCCTCTTTATGAACGATAGCTATATAATTTACCATGATATTACCTCACTTAAACTTAAGTCCCGACCGGCGCTCGATGCTCTTTAATGTGCCAGTGGGTATATCCTTTTTGGGATGTGGTACGGTGATTCGCCCCTTTACTTGTGGATGCCGGAACTGGGTATGAGAACCTACTTTGGCGACTTCATACCAGCCATTTTGCTTGAGAATCTGAATGATTTTCCGGCTCTCCATGGTGTGTATTTATACACACCGAATAGGGTTTTGTCAATAAAGAGCTGTAGGGGACATACCTCGGATTTACATTTTGCAAAAACCGCATTATTTAATATCTGAATGGTATGCCTCGAAAGATCCGAATAGACGCCCCTGGAGCGCTTCACCACATCATTGGGATGTGAATTAATTGGAAAAGACAATGGATTCCAGGCTGGTGGCTTCTCATTTCCGGAGGAGGTCGGACAGAGCTGGAAACCGCACGGCGGACGGTGAGGGAAAATTTGGTCCCCATTTCTGACAGCACATCGAAATCGATTCTCGAAAATTCCAGCTCATCCGCGACCGGCAGCCGACCCCTGAGATAGAGTGTGTCGAGGATGGCTTTTTCACCGGAAGCCATCAGTACATGGTCCCTCTGATCGAAACCGAAGAACAAGTTCTTCGCGATCCTGGAAAACTCGATCGTGACCCCCTGGTAGTCGATGCTGCGCTTTTTCCCCACGGCAGAGCCAAGTGTAAGGGCCGTGCAGACTACCGGCGATTGCAGGATGAGGCCGCGGTAATTCAGCGCCCACTCGCAGGACACATACGCCGGCGGTCTCAAAAAGCACGCCACCTCTTCAATCTGCGGGAAGCCATGCAGGAATGAATTGGCATAATTTCCGCGGTTCAAGCGATGAACCAGGCCCTTCTTGGCTGCACGTGACAGGAATACGGCGGTGTGCGGGGCCACCTTTTCCGCATCTTGCAGGCGAAAAAGCCGGGGCAGGCGTTTCAGGCGCTGAATGGTCGATTTTTCAGAGTCGGTGTGCATCCAGATATTCCTCGAGGCCCTGCCCGAGGAGCCGGGCCGTGACTTTATAGGTGGTGTCGATAAAATCTTTGAACCCGTCTGTGCGATAAACGGCCAATATATTCGGCGGGATGAAGCGCGAGAGGTCCGCATCGAGAGCTTCCCGGATCGCTGGTCGTGAATCCCGGGACTGGAAAAAATCCGGCCGGCGGGCGGCCCTGAAATTTGTTCGATACATTTCCAGCTTTTTACGAACGCTCGACCAGTTCGGCGTCAGCCGGCGATGCTTGATCAGCCACCACAAATCGAAAATGTCGCGCCCCTTCAGAAAGGGCCTCTCATACAGGGCCCTGATTTTGTCAGAGAGAATTTCAAGAGGTGTTTCGGCGATAACGATGCTGCTCGTATAGGGTAAAATCAGCTGACCTGCGGCCACCAAGCCCGAGACGGCTGATAGATCACGCAGGATGTGGGGCTCATTTGCCGGCAGCCGGTCGGCCGACAGCCGCTCAACTTCGAGCTTGACCGCGACCCGCTCGCGCTGGTTCTGAGGCCGGTAGATGCAGAATGCCTTGAAAGCTTCCTTGCGGCTGGATTTTATCTGCTGCTCGAGCAGGCCTGCTCCGAATTGAGCTGCACAAGCCAGGACCATTTTAGGGCGGCTCCGTTCCCACAGAAGACCAACTTCCTTAATTGTTGCACCAGTCACAAAATCGAGGTCTTCTGAAAAACGTGGTCCGCCATGGATCCAGCGCAATGCCGTTCCCCCATGAAAAATAAGCCGGCCCGTGCCGGAGAGTGAATACAGCGTGTCCAGCAAGAGCAGCTGAAGCAACTCGGATTGCCTGGCGCGCTTTGAGTTGAAAATCTGAGTCATGCTCCTGATTTCCAATATTGGATAAAATAACCGAATTCGAGATTAGCAATTGAATATAATGACATAAGTTTACATATTTGTATATTATTGTCAACGTATAAACAAGTTGGCCACAGACAAATTATGGAATTCTGATTTTTTTCATTGCCAGCAGGTGTTACTGAAGGCGCAAACCAAGCCAAAAATTATGAGGCTGGCTTCGAGTTATCATTGTAAATCATTTGCTGGCATGCTATCCAGCGAACGGTGCGTGCTTCAGCGATAAATATCTTTGCGGTGTCCGATTTTTACGACCCAAACAGTGAGTGCATCATCCTGGATCGAGTAAACGATTCGATATCGTCCCTGCCGCAGTCGGTACTTTTCCTGGACAGTTAATTTTTGGCAGCCTGGCGGGCGGGGGTTGTCTTCAAGGGTCTTGATGCGATTCAGGATTTTCTTCACATCCTTTTTCGGAATGGCGGAAAAATCCTTCTCCACGGAGCTTTTGAAAAAGACCCTATATCCGGCCATCTTTCTTCAGCCTCCTCACCATTTCATCATAACCGAGCAGAGGATCATCCGCCCTTTGTTCGAAAGCGGCAAGATCCTCGGCATCCTCGGCAAGCGCCTCTCTTACAGCCTGATTGACAAGATCGGATACGGATCGAGACGTCTCCAACGCTTTTATTTTTAAAGCTTTATGAATGAACGGATCAAGATATATCGTGGCACGTTTAGCGGGTGTTGACATGATGTTACCTCCTTCTTTTCGGGCAGAATAACGCCATAACGTTATGCTGTCAAGACGTTGTGGGGCGCAATCGCCTCCAATAATCCATCAGGCAGTTTATATATCGACTGATATTGCTTTATTGTCGAGATAGGGCGAATGTAACGTTTCATGCGGTTTTCGCGGTCCGTTCCTCCACAATCGGGTAAGCGGCGAATCTGGCTAAACGCGAGCAAGAATTGCAGGGATACTGAAACCGAATTGAGCTATATCGCGCTCCAAAAGACGCGCATAAAATCAATGCAGTGATTCACGGAGGTTGACCGAGAGACGGCGTCGAAGTTTACTTTATTGCAGCCGGGGCAGGAATTCTTGAAAGGTCTCAAAAAAATGTTGTTTCATTTGGCTGTCGTTCAAAGCGCTGAACGCATCGGGCGGCCTTTGCTGCGCGGTCAACATAACCGCTTCTGATCCAGGCTCGGAGAAGGCTTTTGCCAAATTGCTTTTGAAACTCCTGAACCATGGCTTGTAGCGCGCGCCGAGGCTCCTCAGATCGGCCACGGTTCGCTCCTTGAAATCCTCCCGGTAGGCCAGCAGGTCGAATATGTAATAGAGGTCCTTTCCCTTTTTGAGCCGTTCTCTTCTGCGCGAGAACACCAGGCCTTTGTTGAAAATGAATGCCGCCGGGGAAGGCAGTCGAGTTTTCAAGCTCGATCCTACCTCTATGCATAGGGCATCGTCTATGACTACCTCTATGGTGTTCTCGAGCAGGACGGCCAAGTAGCGCAGGGCCTCAGCATGCAGCCCTGGCTGCACTTCTATGACCCGCGCATCGTTGGAGCCTCTCAGATCCGTGAGGAATTCGATTCAACACCCAGACCGCCAATTTCGCCCTCGTAATGAACCACAGGGGGCTGGGCCCGCGTCTTGTAAACCGCCTGCAACCCGGCCCCGGTCAGAATTTCGTAAAGCAGCTTCTCGCCTGCCCGGGGCAAACGGTTTCCGACAACGATGTCGAGGTCTCCGGTCCGGAGCGGGTTTTTCGCGGAATCGCCTGCAAGGTAGCGGTAATAGACGAAAGGCGCCCAGCCTCCGGCGATGACCAGATATGGCAGGTAGTCTTTTCTCAGCGCGATGCTTTTCAAAAAGCCGGCGTGAAAGCGATCCACCACGTCTCCCTAATCCTCAAGCTTTTTCTTGAGGCGTTTTTCGAAAAGGTGCTCGGCCTGCTCCCGGCCGCGGAGCGGATAGTTGTAGAGGTCAAGGTAAAGTTGAAGATCGGCTGTTACCTTTAGTCCATCGATTGACTGAACAGCCCAGAACACCGAGTTTTTGTAGAAGGGAAACAGCAGGACGACGTTGCCTCCCTGGGAAACCTTTCTCAGCTTCAAGCCGGATACGAAAAAGTCGGCTTCTTCCCGGCCGGAAACGTAAACGTGCACCTCATTGTAGACCGCGTGCGGAGCGATTAACGAAGCACCGGCGTGCAATGTCAGAGCATGGTCCAGTTCCTCAGGAATATTAATCCGGCGCATTCGATCCAGGATAACCTCGGGAGAATCCGCCAGGCAAAAGAAGCTCTCCGCTCGATTCTTCCGGTAACTATAGTCCCTGACCCAGTCCTCCAGGACCTGTTCCGGCTGCAGCAGGGCAATTTTGGAATCTACCCTGGCGGCATACCCCCGCAGCTCCAGTTCTCTCGCCATGCGTGAAACGAACCCCGGGTCTAGCCCCAGCCGTTTCGCCATCTCGCGCACCCCCCACCGCCGCTGCCTCTCCGAGAGGAGCACCCGCAGCATCAACGAGGCCTTGTCTGCGAAAGGCCCTCGGCCTTTGCGGATTTCGGGGTAGCGGTTGGGGAACCCCACCCGCTCCACATAGACCGCATCCCGGTGTATAAAAACATTTCCCGACAGGTCGATGAAATTGATCCCGGCTTCCCGACACTGCTTCTGCCGCTCCGGGCTGAAGTAGCGCGCGACGATTACCGGCACCAAGCTCCGCCGCTTGTCGGCGTGGGCCTTTAACCTGTTGATGATTTCAGGCAGGATGGAGATCTTACGTGGAGAAACAGCTTCAATTGCTACATCGAACCTGCTTCCGGCGAGCCGCAAATGGCCTGAGAATTCAGGACGCAAGGAGATACTGTTTTTTTCACGAGGAGCTAACGAAAGTTCAACCCTCTCAATTGGAACCAGTTCTTGAAGACGCTTTTCAAGCTCTACGACGATTTCCTGCTCCATAAATGTTGTCTCTTTTTATATTGTTGCCCATCTGGACAACAGGTTATTAAGTAACAACACTTGTGTCAAGTCCTTTCAACCTCTCCAAAATCTGTCCGTTCTCCCGCATTTTGGTATTTATGAACGGGTCAAGATATATCGTGGCACGTTTAGCGGGTGTGGACATGATGTCACCTCCTTACAGCCACTTTTTGTGCTTGAACCAGGCCAGCATGCCGAGGAAGATGGCGATGAAAACCCCCCACAGGGCCGGGTAGGCCCAGTGCCACTTGAGTTCGGGCATGTATTCGAAGTTCATGCCGTAGATGCCGGCGATAAAGGTCAGAGGGATGAAAATCGTGGCGATGATGGTCAGCATCTTCATGATTTCGTTCATGCGGTTGCTGATGGTCGAGAGGTAAATATCGAGCAGCCCGGTCATGATGTCGCGGAAGGATTCGATGGTGTCGATGATCTGGATCGTGTGATCGTAGACATCGTTTAAGAAAACGTCGACCGAGGCATCGATCAATGGCGTTTCCTTCTTGACCAGGCGGTTAAGCAGTTCGCGCATCGGCCAGACCTGCTTGCGGAAGAAAATGATGTTGCGCTTCATCGCGTAAAGGTGCTGCAGGCTGTGCGGGGTGGGGTCGGAAAGAAGTTCGGCTTCCAGGTCCTCGATTTTTTCCCCAAATGTTTCGAGCACGATGAAGTAGTGATCGACCACCGCATCGATCAGGGCATAGGCCAGGTAATCACTGCCGGCCCGGCGGATGCGGCCCTTGCCCTTTTCGAGCCGCTCCCGCACGGGCGCCAGCACATCCCCCGGCGCTTCCTGAAATGAAATCAGAAAATCGGGACCCACCACGAGACTGACCTGCTCGGATTCGATGTGGTCGGTGTCCTGCGGGTATGACAGCATCTTGAAGACGATGTAGACATACGCGTCGAAGTCTTCGGCCTTGGGACGCTGGCCGAGATTGAGAATGTCCTCCAGGGTCAGCGGATGAATGCCGAACCGGTGGCCGACCGCTTCGATGAGCGCGGTGTCGTGCAGACCGTCGATGTTGATCCAGGTGACGGCCGGAGCTGGCGCGAGCGGAAAAGCTTCCGCGATGGTGCTGATTTCTTTTTTCTGGTAGTGGTCCGCATCGAAGGCGATGAGGGTCAGGCGGCTGCCCGCGCCGTCACCTGCCGGGCGATGGACGATCGTTCCGGGCGAGGTGCCCGGCGCGTGCCCGGGTTTTTTTATGAAAAGAGTCAAGGTGCGCCGCGCCTGGCCGACGCCGCGCCTCACACGGCTGACCGGATTTTTTATCTTCGGTTTTTTCTGCATGCCCCCATCGCCTGTCGTTTCCCTTCAGAACCCATAGTCGTTCGGTCCGCTATTTTTTCAAATGAGTCTTTAAATCTCTGTAATAATTTTGGTGGGGGCCGATCATTATCAGTTCGAGCAGATTTTCATTGAAGCGATAGGCTAAAAGGTACTGAGTGGTTTTTATTTTAAACTTGTGAACATGTACGTCACTCAGGTCTCCTTTTTTTTGACTACCGATATTTGGATTATCGACGATTAACTTGATCTGTTCATCGAGTGCTGTTTTCTGAGTACGATTAAACTTTTTGACCCGCCGTTCGAAAGATCGGGAGTAAACGATTTTCATTCGTCGTCATCCAAAGGTGTATTCGGAGTATTCGCCTTGCTCCAATTCGGCAAGACCGAGGAATATTTCCTTGATTAACCTATAGGTAAGGTCTGGATTTTCCTCGGCGCATTTTCCAATCATGGCCCAATATTCAATTTGACCGGTTACCGACCTTTTATCGATTTTGCTATAAATTTTAGCCTGTTTGACTAAATCCTCCGATACTCTGACGGCCGTTGTCATGGTTGCACCTCTCTAAAGATTTCTATATTTTCTTTATTGAATTTAAACTTGGGATGATTTGGTTTTTAAATCTCGGATACTCAAAAATTTCATCATTTCACCTCCAGTCGAGTCTCAATACTATACACAATTGGATCTCAAAGCAAGTTTCCGCATTTTTTGCACAGAATGCAAAAATCAGAGGCCGAACGGGACACCGACCCGTAAATTTCCCTTTGCGGGAGATTTGAACCGAAACTCGTGCAGAGATGTGTGATCTCTCAATAAAAAAATAGAAATGGTGCGTCGAGAAAGGGCTTTGGAGTGAAAGGGAGCACTTTGAATCGTAAGTCGAAGGCAAAAAGGAGGAAAGATCGAGAGTGAGAAGGTGGTGATCGACAGCCGGCTTCTATTAATGCTTACTTCTTTTGTGACTTCTTCGGTATAGGCCGCTTGAATTTTTGCCAGATCATCCGGGTAGCGCGTGGCAATGCTGGCCGTATTCAGCTTAATGATGAATCTTTCTAATTCCCGTTCAGGTTGCGCGCCGCTTTTATTCAGCAGATTAAGTAGGTTGTGGATTTTCGGCGGTATCCATATCGTAGTCGGCCTGTTTCAGCCATTCTTCGTGTTTAGCACTCATTTGGTGTCCTTTTAAAAAAAATCGATCAGTTGCATTTTTAGATAGGGCCATTTTATCGGGTCATGGTCCGGCGATCCGGTAGCCTATAAAGGCGGCATAGAGCAGCAGGGCAACAATCCCTTCCCAGCGGTCGACTCTTCCCTTGCGGCCGCTGAACATGA
Source organism: uncultured delta proteobacterium (assembly GCA_963728055.1). Lineage (GTDB taxonomy): Bacteria > Desulfobacterota > Desulfobacteria > Desulfobacterales > SG8-13 > JARFQH01. Next base: position 7,904 of record CAVSIM010000010.1, read on the forward strand.
AGCCGAACAGGAGCAGGCCGGTGAAGGCGGTCATGAGGACATCCAGGTTGCTGCCGGCGTGGAAGGGCAGGGGCCGGATGGTGGCCGTGGTGCCCAGGACGAAAAAGATGTTGAAGATGTTGGAGCCCACCACATTGCCGACGGCGATATCGACCTTGCCCTTGACCGCGGCGGCGGCCGAGGTGGCCAGCTCCGGCAGCGATGTACCCACGGCCACGACCGTCAGGCCGATCACCGCCTGGCTCAGCCCGAGGGCGTCGGCCGCGGCGACCGCCCCTCCCACGATCCACCGGCCGCCGAGGACCAGGCCGGCCAAGCCGCCCGCCAACCGCAGCGCGGTGCCCGCCAGGCCATAGGTGTGTTCAGGAATCGCCGGTGCCGGCGCCTCGCTGTCGCCGGTGGCCGTAAAGGCATAGTAGAGAAAGATCACGAAGAAGCACAGCAGCACCAGGCCGTCGCTGCGGGAAATATCGGCGAAGTCGCGGTGGTCGAGCAGGCGGTCATTGGCCATCAGTCCGAGCACGATCGCCGCCAGCAGGCTGAAGGGGATTTCGCGCCAAACGGTGCCCCGGGCGACCGACAGCGGGCGGATGACGGCGGCTATCCCGAGAATCAACAGAGTGTTGGCGATGTTGCTGCCCAGCACGTTGCCGATCGCGATGTCGGTGTCGCCCCGGATTCCGGCGATGAGGTTGACGAAGAGTTCCGGGGCGCTGGTGCCGAAGGCCACGACCGTCAGGCCGATGACGATATCCGGCAGGTTCAGCCGCCGCGCGACCGACGCCGCGCCATCGACGAAAATATCCGCGCCCTTGATCAGAAGGGCAAAGCCAATGAGCATCAGCAGGTAAGGCCAGATGGTGGTCACGGAAGTCCTCCGTTTTCAGGTGCGGGAGCCGCCTCGCATTCCAGCCAGACGAAGCCGTAGGCAAGCAGTTGCAGTGCCGCTGCCGCGTCGATGACCCTGTCCGTGACCAGGTTCGTGCTGCGGTCTCCGCAGCCGCAGGCCTTCAGGACCCCGGCGCCCAGCTCCTGGGGGGTTTCCGCGAAATTGTTTACGATCAGCAGGCGTTGGCCGGCGGTTTGGCGCAGGTAACCGAAGAGATGGGGATTGCCGGTGTCGACGATTTCCATCCCGCCGTCGTACAAAGCCGGAAGCGATTTCCGCAGTTTGATCAGCCGGAACATTTCGTCGAAAAAACGCCACTCGAGGGTCGCGGGATCGTTTATTTTTTCGCGGGACTGCCACTTTTTCCGGGAGCGGTGGATCCAGCGCGCATCGCCGGCTTTCGCGGGATCGGACAAAAACGTGTAGTCGTTGAGTTCGCCCCACTCCTCGCCCAGGTATATCAAGGGAAGACCCCCGATGCTCAATATGATGCTGCGCAGCATGTTGATCCGGCGCACGGCGGTTTCGATCTGTTCGGGATCGTTTTCCTCGACGGCCTTTTCCAGACCGGCCAGAGACGCCAGGGTGCCGCACACCCGCTGGTCGCCGCTGGCGGGATTGAACTGGAACGGGACCCCGCGCGCGAAGGAACCCGGAAAGCGGCCGGTGTAGAAGTCGTTCAGAAACCGGCGGTGCCCGGCCGGATCGATGCCCACCCGCGCGGCATCGCGGTCGTCGAAGGTCCAGCCGATATCGTCGTGGCAGCGCAGGTAGTTGACCCAGGAACAGCCCTCCGGCAGCCGGCTGCGGTTGCGCGTGGCCTCCACCAGCAGCTTGACCTCGCGGGTGGCGACGGCCTCCCACAAGAGCGCCATGAGCTGTGGGTTGTAGGAGAGCCGGCACTCGTCGCGGCCGACGTACTTGATGACCTCATCCGGGTGAACGATGGCCTCGGACTTGAACAGCAGCGCCGGGGCGGCGATGCGCGCGATCAGGTTGAAGGCGCGGATGACGGTGTGGGCTTCGGGCCGGTTTTCGCAGTCGGTTCCGAGCTGTTTCCAGATGAAGGCCACGGCATCCAGCCGCAGCACGTCGACGCCGCGATTGGCCAGAAACAGCATTTCTTCGGCCATCGCCCGAAAGACGTCCGGATTGCCGTAGTTCAGGTCCCACTGAAAGCTGTTGAAGGTGGTCCAGACCCATTTGCGGCAGCCCGCATGCCAGGTGAAGCTGCCGCGCCGCACGCTCGGGAATATGTCGCGCAGGCTCCGCTCGTAGCGCTCCGGCATTTCGCGGTCCGGAAAAAGGTGGTAGTAGGCCTGGTAATCCGGGTCGCCGGCCTGCGCGCGGCGGGCCCAGGCATGCTCGTTTGAGGTATGATTGAAAACGAAGTCGAGCACCAGGCTGATGCCGGCCTGCCGCAGGGTTTGGGCCAGTTCGGTCAGCTCGGCCATGGTCCCGATGTCCGGATTGACGGAGCGGTAGTCGCTGACAGCATAGCCGCCGTCACTGTCGCCGTGCGGAGCGGCAAAAAGCGGCATCAGGTGCAGATAGGTCAGGCCGAGGTGTTTGAAATAGGGGATGTGTTCCGGCAGCCGCGCCAGGTTGTCGCTGAACAAATCGACATACAGCACGCCGCCCACCATTTCCTGGGAAAGAAACCACTCGGGGTTTTCCTCGCGCAGGGCATCCAGGTCCTTCAAGGCTTCCGGCCTTTCGAGCCAGGCGCGGGCGGTGGCGGTCAGGATCTGTTCGAGGTGATAAAAAAAGTCGTAGTGCCAGCCGTACAACGTGATCAGGAGTCGGAACAGCGGCTCCCAGTGGCGGTGGAGACGGTGCTCGAAGGCCTGCCTGCGATGCGGCACGTGCGCACCGGCGCGGTGGCCGAGCAGGGCATCGACACGCGGCCACAGCCGTTGCAGCGATTTTTTCGAATGGTGATCGATCCAGTCCGCTTCCATGGTCGCTCGTGTCCGGCGGCAAGGGTTCACCGGAAACCAGGCCCGGCATTTCAGCCGGTGCGGCACCCGGTCACCCGGGCGGCGCAACCGTTAAAACTTCGGGGGTCTTTCGGTGTTGCGCCGGCGATCGAAGGCAAGGGCCGGAACTCCGAAAGCTCCTCCGGTGATGTTCAGATGCGGCCGCGCCGTCCCGATCAGGGCGTCTGCCCGGGCCAGGACATCGCGCCTCGGATGGCCGGCCGGCACGGTGAAACACGCCTTGTCTTCCAGGGGACCATCTTTGCCCCTAAAAAAACACGCACGGCCGGCAGGCCAGTGCGTTTCGTGTGTCGCTCGAGCTGAGCGAACGACACATACCCCATCAGATAATCCGGAGCGGTCACTTTGTCAACCGTCAAAGCCGGGCCGGCGAGGCCGAAGCGGCCGGAGTAGGCGCACGCGAAAAAAAAATCGACTTGCTTTTGGCGCGAGCTGTTACTAAGTTTGAGCACCAGTAAAAAGGCGCGATCGAGCCGAGGACCACCACCCGAAAGGAAAGACCGGAATGGAATTGATAAAAATTCGCTTCGGTGAAGAGCCGGACCTCATCGAAACCGCGGTCGAAAAGAACCTGACGGACCTTTTTCGTTCCGCCAATCTTCTTTTCAGGTGTTCCGACTGCCTGTGGCTTCCCGCGGTCGACATGATCGAATCGGCGCGGGACATCGTGGTCACCGTCGATGTCGCGGGTGTGGACAAAGAAGACCTGGAGGTCGAAATCACTCCGCGGGCGGTCAAGATCAGCGGACGACGCCGCTCTCCGGCTTCCGGGGTCCCGGCCACCTACCGGCTGGCGGAAATTCATTACGGCCGCTTCGAACGGGTCCTGCACCTGCCGGAGACCATCGAGTCGGACGGCACCGACGCGTCTTATTCCGAAGGGTTTCTCATCATTCGGCTGGCCAAACGGCCGGCCCCTGAACGCCATCGCATTCCCATTGCCGGAGAGTAATTTTTTTCTGTATCCAGAGGCTTCATGCTGCATCGCGGCCCAACAGTAGACACGAATGATGGAGGTACTTATGCCAGATCCGCAACCATCCGATGAAAAGGGAGTGGACGCCATACCGGAAACCCTGCCCGTTTTGCCCTTGTCGGACGCCATTCTTTTTCCCAAGATGGTCCTGCCGCTGATAGTCCTGGAGGAAACCTCCATTCAACTGATCGATGACGCCATGGCGGGCAACCGCATCGTCGGCCTGCTCGCATCTCAACTGAAAGGCGAAACGCAAGGGTATCCCCAGCCCGAGGACCTGGCCGCGATGGGCACCAGTGCCCTGATCCTCAAGATGGCCAAGACCCGCGACAACAAGGCCCAGCTGCTGGTCCAGGGCCTGAAACGGTTCAAGACCCGGAGCTTTTTGCAGGGCAAGCCCTATCTGCAGGCGAAGGTGATGCACATCGAGGAAGTCGAGGAAAAGGACCAGGAGATCGAGGCGATGATGAACAACCTGATCGGCCTTTTCGGCCGGATCGTGGAACTCGCGCCGGGGCTGCCGCAGGAAATGGCGCAGATGGCCCAGTCGATCAAAGACGCCGGCACGCTGGCCGACATGATCGTCTCCACGATCAATTCCTCGATCGAAGAAAAGCAGCGGATCCTTGAAACCACCAACGTGCGCGACCGGTTGAAGGATGCCACGCGCATCACCAACCGCCAGCTGGAGATCATCGAACTGGGCAACAAGATCCAGCAGCAGGTCAAGGGCGACCTGGACAAACGCCAACGGGAGTTCTACCTGCGCGAGCAGCTCAAGGCGATCAAGGATGAACTCGGGGAAAAGGACGAGGAGTCGGTCGATATCGACGAATTCAAGTCACGGATCGAATCGGCCGGATTGCCGGAGGAAGCCCGCAAGGAGGCCGATCGGGAGCTGAAGCGCCTGTCTAAAATGCATCCCTCATCGGCCGAGTACACCGTTTCCACCACCTACCTGGACTGGCTGACCACGCTGCCGTGGCAAAAGAACACCACCGACAACCTGGACATCAAGAAGGCGCGCCAGATTCTGGACGACGAACACTATGGGCTCGAAAAACCCAAAAAGCGGATTATCGAATACCTGGCGGTGCGCAAACTCAAGCCCGATTCCAAGGGCCCGATCCTTTGTTTCGTCGGCCCTCCGGGAACCGGCAAGACGTCTTTAGGGCAGTCGATCGCCCATGCCCTCGGGCGCAAATTCGTCCGCATCTCGCTGGGCGGCGTGCGCGACGAGGCCGAGATCAGGGGCCACCGGCGCACTTACATCGGCGCCCTTCCGGGCCGCATCATCCAGGGCATCCGACGCGCGGAGTCCAACAACCCGGTGTTCATGCTGGATGAGATCGACAAGGTCGGCAGCGATTTCCGCGGCGATCCCTCCGCCGCCCTGCTGGAGGTGCTCGACCCGCAGCAGAATTTTTCGTTCTCGGACCACTACCTGGACGTGGCCTTCGATTTGTCGAAAGTCATGTTCATTACCACCGCCAACATCCTGGACACCGTGCCGCCCGCGCTCAGGGACCGCATGGAGGTCCTGCAGCTGCTGGGATACACCCAGGAGGAAAAAGTCAAGATCGCCAACCGGTTCCTGATCCCGCGGCAGCGGACCGAGCACGGCATCAAAGCCAGCCAGATCACGTTCACCCAGGCGGCGGTAAAGCACATTATTCAAGGCTACACCCGTGAAGCCGGTCTGCGAAACCTGGAACGCGAGATCGCCAATATCTGCCGCGGCCTGGCCACACAAATAGCGGGCGGCGAGGTCAAGAAAGCGACCATCAAGCCCGAAGACGTCGCCGGCTACCTGGGACCGGTCCGGTTTACCCCGGAAACCAAGGCCCGGGTCCTCATCCCGGGGGTTGCGACCGGACTGGCCTGGACCCCGGTCGGCGGGGAGCTGCTCTTCATCGAGGCCACCGCCATGAAAGGTCAGAACCGGCTGACGCTGACCGGACAGCTGGGAGACGTGATGAAGGAATCGGCCCAGGCGGCCCTGACGTTCATTCGCACCCACACCAAGGACCTGGGCATCGAGGACGATTTCTTCGAGAAAAAAGATATTCACATTCACATTCCGGCCGGCGCCATTCCCAAAGACGGTCCCTCGGCCGGAGTCACCCTTCTGACGGCGCTGGTCTCTTTTGTGACCGGGAAAAAGGTCAAAAAAGACCTGGCGATGACCGGGGAGATCACCCTGCGCGGCCAGGTGCTGCCGGTGGGCGGCATCAAGGAGAAAATGCTGGCGGCCCACCGGGCGGGCATCAAAACCGTGATCCTGCCCCAGGAAAACCAAAAGGACCTGGAGGAGCTGCCCGAAAACGTTCGCAAGCAGATCACCTTTCACTTCGTCGACAAGATGCTGGATGTGGTCAAGCTGGCCCTCGAGGGGAAGTAAAGGCCGGGTTCGGCCATGGGGTGGCGGTACCGGTGATTCTATAGGCTTTAAGATAAAGGTTTTGGCAAGGCTAAAGGGAGGAGGCTTGTATCCAAGGCCGAGCGGTTCAGGGTTCAACGTTCCGGGTTGAAAAGCCCTTAAATTGGTCCTGTCTGAATAAATGCGGCTTAATGGTGCTAATGAAACCGTTGCACCCAATGGTAATAAGGCGGTCAATCCAAATAATGGTGGGTGACGTTCCTTTAATCAGCATGATCTAACCTTTGAACCCTGCACCCTGTACCATTAACCCCTCAGTTCAGCATACGCCGCCGACCGACACCGGCAGCCAAAACCTTTATTTTAAAGCCTTTAGTTGCAGGCGTCTGCAGCGGATGACGTGCCGGGGGGAAGCTGGGCTTCCGCGCGCGGGTCGAGAACGGCGATCACCGGCGAGGACGTGCGCATGGCTATGAAGCGCACCGGGTGATCGGCCTGCAGCCGCTCCGGCTTCCGATGTAAAAACACGGCCACGCTGCCGCCGAAGATACTGCTGGCGGCGGCGATGAAAATGTAAAGACCGGAAGGCCCGAGGCTTTTCATCGCCAGGGCGGCGGCCGGGGGACCGAGGCTGGCCCCGACGCCGAAACTCAGGAGCAGGGCCGAGCTGACCGCCACGATGTCATCGGGCGGGAAGAAGTCGTGGGTGTGGGCCACGGACACCGGGTACAGGGTGAAGGCCACCCCGCCGTAGAGGATAGTTAAGGTCAGCAGGAGTATAAACGACTCCCGCATCAGCAGCGCGATCGCCAGGCTGATGGCCGCCACGGCCAATGCCACCGCGGCCATCACGACGTTGCGGTCGAAGCGGTCCGAGAGAAGACCCACGGGCCACTGCAGGATAAGGCCGCCGAAGACCGTGGCGCCCATGAAAAGCGAAATCCCCGGCACCGACAGACCGATGCGATGGCCGAAAACCGGCCCCAGGGTGTAGAGCGCCCCGTTGATCAACCCGGCCGTCAGGCAACCGATCATGCCCATGGGCGCCTTGCGCGACAGCGCCACCAGGTTGAAATTCAGGGTGTGCGGCACCAGGGGTTGGACCGAATGGGTGCTCGAAACCGGCACCAGGCAAAGGGCCAGCAGGATGCCGGTTACAAGGAAAAGGTGCGGCCCGTCCACTTTGCCGGCGTTCAGCAGAAACTGTCCGGCGCCCAGGCCGAAAAAAGTGACTACCATGTAAACCGAAAAAATGCGGCCGCGGTTCAAGCGGTCGGTGCCGGCGTTCAACCAGCTTTCCACCACCATGTAAAGCCCGGTGACGGCAACGCCGGTCAGCAGCCGCAAGCCGCCCCAGCCGACCGGGGAGATGAACAGCCCGTGCGCCATGACCGCAGCGGTGCTGACTGCCGCAAAGGTTGCAAACGCCCGGATGTGGCCGACGCGGCAGATCACGCGGTGGCAGTAAAAACAGCCGAGGACGTTGCCCACGTAGTAGCCCGCCATCACCAGCCCGGTGACCTGTTCCGAAAAACCCTCGATGATCATCCGCAGGCTCAGAAACGTTCCCAGCAGGCCCACCCCGGTCAGGAAGATGAACACGGCCGCATAGAGCGCGAAAAAGCCAAAAAGAGTATGGACCATTAAACCTTGTAGTCTTCCTTGCGAATGCCGTACTTGAGCATCAATTTGTTGAGTTGGCGGGGGGTGATGCCCGCATCGACGGCCGATTTCTTGACATGGCCCTTGTTGCGGGTGAAGAGTTCCTGCAGGAAGTGGCGCTCGAAATCCTCGATCGCCTTTTTGCGGGCCCACGCCAGGCTGTTTTGATGGTTCGCGGGCCCGGCGTCGAATTCGCCGTTTTGCTCGAACAGTTCCTCCGGAAAGCTTTCGGGCGTCAACAGCGAGGAAGTCTCGAGAATGTAGGCGCGCTCCATGAGATTTTCCAGCTCGCGAATGTTGCCCGGCCACTGGTAGTTCTTGAGCATGTACAGCACGTGCGGATGAACGGCGGTCATGTTCTTGCCGTATTCCTGGTTGAACTTCTTCAGGAAGGCGCCAACCAGAAACCCGATGTCTTCCCGTCTTTCCCGCAGGGGCGGCAGGTGGATCGGAAACACATTCAGCCGGTAGTAGAGGTCCCTGCGAAAACTGCCGTCTTCGCTCATCTGCTTTAGATCGGCATTTGTGGCGGCGATGATCCGGGCATCGGATTCGATGGTGTCTTCACCGCCGACACGGCTGAAGCTTCCGTCCTGCAGCACCTGCAGCAGCTTGATCTGCGAGGCGGCCGGGATGGTGCCGACCTCGTCCAAAAATATGGTGCCGCCGCGGGCGATCTCGAACTTGCCCAGTTTCTTGCGGTGGGCGCCGGTGAAGGCGCCTTTCTCGTGGCCGAAGAGTTCGCTTTCGAGAAGCGTTTCCGGAATGGCGCCGCAGTGCACGCCGATGAACGGGGCGTCGCGCCGGTTGCTGTGCAGGTGGATCAACTTGGCCAGCACGCCCTTTCCGGTGCCCGTTTCGCCGATAAGCATAACGGTGGCCTTGGTGCGGGCCACCGACTGGATCTTCTTGAAGACCGTCTGCATGACGGCGTTTTCGGTCCGCACCAAATCGAGCGTTTCCGCCTGCCAGAATTGATCCCGAAGATAATCGAGTTCAAGGTCACGGATGATGCTTTTGTCGACGGATTCGGCGACCAGCCGCACCTCGTCGGGGACCGGCGGATAGGTGATGTAGTCGGTCGCACCGGACTTCAAAATGGTTATGGCCTGCCGGATGCGCTCGGTGGGCGCCATGACGACGATCCGCGGGGCGGGGTGATGGCAGTTGAGAGATTCAAGCGTACTGCCCGCATCGGTCGGCGGCGAAATTCCCAGGACGAGATCGATATCGATGTAGACCAGGTCGTGATGACTTTCCCGCAGAAGCTTCAGGGCCGTGCCCACATCTGCGGCCCGGTCGACGCGATAGGCGGCGCCAAGGGCCTGGCCGATGAGCTGGAAATCCTTTTCATTGCCGGTGACAACCAGAACGGATCGCATGCTGTTCTTTCGCGGTTTGACTGAAAAACAGAACAATTTTACAGCAGCTTGCCGATCGGTGCAAGCCCTATCGACTTCTTTCCCTTACGGCGCTTGGCTTTTGACGTCTCACCTAATAGGGGACGATCAGCGGCCGCCGCAGCATCTTTTCATAGAGGGCGATATACTTCGAGGCCGTTACCGAGTGCGTGAAGCGTGCGGCGCTTTGGGTCATGATCCGGCCGATGTTGGCTTCTCGGACATCGTGCGGCAGGCTGAAAAACCGCATGGCTTCGTCGATGGCCCAGGAGAGTCCCCGGGCATCGAAATGTTTGAACAAAAAACCGTTTCCCGAGCCGGCGGCCGGGTCGAGGTGCTCGACGGTGTCGTGAATGCCGCCGGTGTCATGCGCGACCGGCAGCGATCCATACCGGCCGCCGATCATCTGGGGCAGGCCGCAGGGTTCGAAGCGCGAGGGCATCAGGACGAAGTCCGACGCGCCGTAGGCCAGCCGGGAAAGGCCCTCTTCGAACGGGCACACCGCCATCCGCTTCCCGAGGCCATGGCCGTCGATGAGGCTCACGAAATGGGGCTGGTACTCGCCGTTGGCCACGAACACCACTTGCAGGTTCTGCGGTTCGTACTGCGCGGCGACGGCGGCCAGAATCTCGGCCAGCAGTCGGCATCCCTTCTGGTAGTCGTCGAGGCGGTGGGGCCAGAAGAAAAGGGGGGCAGCCGGATCGGCGGTCAGCGTCAGCCGATCCTGCAGCGCCAGTTTGTTTTGTCTTTTGGCCGCGGCGTGGGAGGCGGCGTCGTATCTGACGTGCAGCGCTTCGTCGGTCGTTGGATCGAAGGACGGATCGGGCGAATTCAGAATTCCCGCTGCGCATCCGGCGGCCCACTTGTTGACGAACTCCTGCCGCAGGGGTGCGGCCACGAAGCTGTGCCGGCCCTGCACGATTTCCGACAGAAAGGTCGGGCTGACGGTGTTCACGTAGTGGGCGGCAAAAAGCCCGCTGGCCAGCAGGTCGACCGGGTTGACGTCGCGCGTTTCCTCGTAGTTGACCGGCAGGCGGTCGTAAAACAGGTGATCCCAGAATTCGGCCGCGTCGATGCCGCGGTCCTCGACGGCCGCCAGGGTGGTCTTGACGGTGTGAATGTTGTGGACCGTGAACAGGCTCGGGATGCCCATGTGCAGGGCCGCACCCGGGATCAGGCCGGTCATCCAGTCGTTGCAGTGAATCAGATCGGGCACCACCTCGGGGATGATTTTGTTGATGACTTCGCGCTGAAAGGCCAGGGCGATTTTCAGGTTTTCCCATTCGATGTTCGAATACACCCGATCCTGGTAAAAGAAGGCCCGGTCTTCGGCCAGGTGGAAACGGTCCTCGGGCAGCACCTTCTTGATCATCCGCATCTCCTCCTTCAGCAGCACCGAAAACTGGTCGTTGAAAAGGGTGCGGTAGTCGGGCAGGGCGATGTGAACGTCCGCACCCTGCTCCAGAAGGGCGCTGACGAGGGCGGCCGACACGTCGGCCAGGCCGCCGGCCTTGGCCGAAAGGTAATTGGCCACGTCGCCCATCCCCGGCTGCAGATACGTGACCTCAGGGGTGACGATCAAAATCGTTGCATTTTTAGCGCGTGCGGTCATGCCATGCGGCCATTTTCTTCTGGGATGCCTGTGGGGCGGCATCTTTTTTTTTGCCGGAGCCGGTTTTCGGGCCCTGCGCGGGTGTCTTCGTCTTCGGCCCGCCCCAAGGCTACCAGAAAATGCAAACCGTGTCGATCATCCGCACCGTCCGCTTGACGGTGATCGGTTAACGGGCTGTTGGACCGGATACCCTGGTTGGCGACGGCCTTTGCGGCCGCAGGCTACTTTTCGGTCTGCTTTTCCCTGACCGTATACGAAACAATCACCGAGCTGCGGGCGCCCGCGGGCAGGGAGAGTTTGGCCGGGTTGATGGTCAGACCGACCTCGATGGAACCCGAGCCGCGCAGGTTGGCAACCGCGATCTTTTCGGTGTAAATGGTCGACAACTTATCGAGAAACCCGCCGGCGCCGATGACCGTGACCGTGGGCGGCTCGATGCGAACCTTGTCCAGCAGCAGGCCCTGCGGCAGCTTTCCGACAAAATCGGCCTGCACCGGCAGCTCCTTCTGGGCCGTGATGTCGAGGGTGACGTCTATGACCGGCGGCTGGACGTCCTTTAATATGACACCGGGGGGCAGCGAGATGTCCTCGCGCGTGATGGTGTAGGTGTTTTGCCCGGTGGCCGCCTTGCTCAGATCGACCCGCACCCGCAGCTGACCGGAATTGACGGCGTCGATCAGGGAGCGCGACCCGCTGAGCTGCAGTTTGACGGTATTGGCCGAGGTGGTCACGATCTGCTGGGCCGGATCGCGGTTCCCATACTCCACCGGCACTTCGAAGCTGGCCAGCGTGTCGAGTCCGCGGGTGATGCTGAACCAGATCCCCAGGGTGAACGCCGCCGACAGAAAAACCGCCAGGCCGAGTTCGATTTTTTCGTTCATCGCATCGGATCGCGACCGCAGCCGCTGACCGGCGTGATCCCGCACATGTTTTTCGAGGGTGGCCGGATCCTGGACACGGGTGATCCGGCCCTCCCTGGCAATGGCGACGGCCCCGCTTTCCTCCGAGACCACGATCACCATCGCGTCGGAGGATTCGGCCAGCCCCAGTGCCGCGCGGTGGCGCGTGCCGTAATTCGAGGGCAGGTCCTTGCGCACCGACAGCGGCAGGATGCACCCGACTTCCTTGACACGGTCGTTGCGCACGAGCACGGCGCCGTCGTGCACGGGATTGTCGGGCCAGAAGATGCTGATCAGCATTTCGCTCGAAACGACTCCGCGCCAATCGAGCCCGTGCTGCACGATTTCCCCCAAATCTTCGCGGCCGGGGACGACGATCAGGGCGCCCATACGCCGGCCGGCCATTTTAAAGGCGCTCTCGGCGATGATTTCGATCGGGGTCGAGCGGCTTTTCTTCGGCAGTTCCCACAATATGCCGCGGATATTCTTGGTTTGAAGGACACCGCGGATCTCGTTGCGGAAGATGACCACCACGATCAAGGCCGCGGCCGCGGTAATTTCCTGGGAAATCCAGCTCGAGACGATCAGGCCGATGGATACCGCCAGTTTCTGGGCGAACCAGATGCACGCCAGGCCGAAAAGGACCCGCAGGACATTCGTGCCCCTGAACAGGACGTAAAACCGGAAGAAAACATAGCTGTTCAGTACGATGTCGAGCACATCCTGCCAGCGGATGGTGGCGAAAAAAGGGTCCAAGGGCGTCATCGTTACCTAATCGATGACGCTGAAATACAGCGTTTTGAGCAGGTTGCCTTCCTCATCGGTTACCTCGATCCGCCAGGGGCCTTTTTCCGCATCGCGCAGCTGAAGGGTACTGTAGGTTGACCAGCGCGGCGGCTGCAGCGCCAGTTTAACGCTCGCCTTGAGTTTGTCCCGCAGGTACCAGTTGTGATAGGTGACCGTTTTTTCGCGGACGCTGGTGAAGTCGGTGTAGCAGTAAACCCGTTTCAGGTCGGCTGAAAAGGCCGCCGCCGCGTGCTCGGGCATGCCGTTGCGGACCTCTTCGCAGGCGGCGCTGTCGCCGATGATCAGCTGCGGCCGTTGAACCGCGGCCAATCGAACGGCGCCGGGCTCCTGGCCGGCGGACGGCAGCGGCAGGAGCAATGCCGCCAGTGCAACGAACAGGCGCAGAATCGTATTTTTCTCCATGGTGACCGTCACCTCTTTTTTTCAAGGAAAGGCGAATCGCCCGGGCGCGCGCGGCGCCCCGGCTACCAGTGGGGCTGGTTGCCGATCCGGTAGCCCATGACTTCCAGCGTATCGGTTACGACCACAAAGGCACGGGGATCGACCCGGCGGACGATCTCCTTTAGCCGCGAAAGTTCGCTGAAGGTGACCACCGAGTAGAGAATGTGGGTTTCCTGCCCGGTGAAGCCGCCCTGCCCCCTGACAATCGTCACGCCGCGATTGATCCGGTCGATAATCTGACGATTGATGTCGGCCCAGTTGGTCGAGATGATCATGACCGCCTTGCGCTGGCTCAATCCGGTGACCACCACATTGAGAACCTGGGAGGTGACGAACATGTAGATCAGCACATAGAGCGCCGATTCCAGGGAGAAACGAAACGCCGCGACAAACAACAGACCGGTGTTGAAGGCCAGGACGGTCGTGCCCAGGCGGATGGAATAGCGTTTGAGGAGCAGGATCGACAGGATGTCCAGCCCGCCGCCGGAACCTTTCGACCGCAGGATCACCCCCGAACCGCTGCCGGTGATGATGCCGGCCAGCAGGGCGGCCAGAATTTTGTCGTGAATGGGCAGGGCCGGTATGGGCAGCATCACCGCCAGTGAAAACACGACCAGGCCCACGACGCTGTACCAGAAAAACCGCCGGCCGATCGACATCCATCCCAGAACATAGAGCGGGATGTTCATGACAAAATAGATGACGCCCATCGGAACGACCGGAAACACATAATAGACGAGCAGCGCCAGACCCGTGATTCCGCCGCTGATGAACTGGTTGGGAATTAAAATTCCTTTGATGGCAACGGCGCACATGATGCTGCCCAGGCCGATAAGAGCCAGATTATACGATATGTCTTTGAATACCGATTTCATTCAGAACCCCTGGATGAGGCCGAGGGTGAAAACCATTTCCACGAGACCCGCCGGCCGTGTTGTGTCGGCGGCGGCATTCGGCCCCGTGGATATCAAATTAAGCGGAAAAAAGCCACTACCGATCTTAAAGGGTGGAACTCCAAGTTCCGGGGCGCCTTTTTTAAGAACCGTTAATTCATATCCTTATTTTTCCAATTATTTCAGCATGAAATGAACAAAAGGGGCTGCAACGGGCACTACGGAACCAAGACGTTGATGGGTGCGAAGGGATGAAAAAGTTCCGTGAACAAGACCCAAAATTAAAAAACAAAATTGATTTCAGATACTTGGAATGATGGTACGAGATTTGCAAATTTTGGTTGACACCTCCTCAAGCGGGCAAACGGCGTCATGGTCTACGTACGGGGCATCATAGTACCGGTGAAATGGGACGAAAACGGCAACGTCGCCGGTTTCGGCATCGAAACCTTCGACGAGGATTTCTACCTCATTGGCGGCGCGAGTGAAGCCGTCGGGTTGAAACAGCTGATGCGGGAGGAAGTCGAACTCGGCGGGGACATTTTTCTGCTGGCAGGAAAAAAAATCATCGATGTCCACGACATCCGTGTGCTGAAAATTTACAGTTGAACCATTGATGTGTCGTTATCAGTGTCGCCTGATTAAAAATCGGGTCCCCACGGTCGCCTCCGGCCCCGCAGGCCGGCCGCCGGCAGCTCACTCTTTTCGCAGGTTTTCACGAATCCATTTACCTTTCGGGCGTTATACGGCATTTATTTGCCGATCCCTCTTGACACCTGCGGTTCCGCTTCTACAATAACGCTTTGGAATTCAGGCCGTCGCCCGCGCGCAGCACCCATTAGCCATGCGATGCCGGGAAAAGGATTTTTGAGCCCAGAGGAGGAACGTGATGAAAAATGAGGATATCGCCCACCTTAAAACGCTGCTTGAGGACCAGCTCGGACAACTTTTGAACCAGGCCGATCATACGGTTTTAGACCTGATGGAAAAGGACAGCAATGCCCCCGATCTGCTGGACCGGGCCGCCCTGGAATCCGAGCGCGATTACACGCTGCGGATTCGGGACCGCGAAAGCCGCCTGATCAAAAAAATCCGTCAATCCCTGAAGGACATCGAAAACGGAACGTACGGGATTTGCCAGATGTGCGGCGAGGACATCGCCATCAAACGGCTCAAGGCCCGGCCGGTGGCGCGTCACTGCATTGTGTGCAAGAGCAAAATGGA
This sequence comes from uncultured delta proteobacterium, assembly GCA_963728055.1. Lineage (GTDB taxonomy): Bacteria > Desulfobacterota > Desulfobacteria > Desulfobacterales > SG8-13 > JARFQH01. The sequence goes on from CAVSIM010000010.1 coordinate 23,087, forward strand.
GGAGACCGAACGAGCGGCGGGTTTTTGACGTCGGTTAGCCGCCGCCACCACCGATTGCGCCGTGCGGCAAACTGAAATGAGAACCGGCAATTCCGCCTGGCCCGGCTTGATCTCTCCCCACTGTGGCCGATGATCGCGGTTGCCGTCGGGCAAGGGCACAATCTTTTGCCCGGGCCACGCCAAAATCTTCATCCCCACGCCTGTCGCGTGAATCCGAACGACACCAGGTGTTGATCATTATTGTACGCGGGGCGCCTCTTTAGCCGCGGGCCCGCGGACGGGAAGCCGAAATTTACCATGTTTAACACAGTCCGATTGTATCTTTTGAAAAACGGTGATATTATCGTCCGGAATTTCATCCTCGAACAGGAGGCGCTCATCCTCGATGAGGACGGACTTCCGGATGAAGTCGACGACACGCCGGACCCTCTCTACCGTGCAGATCATCACGGTCGCCACGACTGTTGATTGTTTTTAACCACGCTCTCACGACAGGCTGAATCCCATCACAGGCAGGACAAGATGTGCGTTGTTGCCAAGAAGATAACGGGCAGTGAGGTGTATCCAAGCGCCGCATATGCCGAGGGAGGCAAAGGGGCGATGATAGACGAGTCTCCGGACTTCGAGAAAATAATTGTCGACTGCATCTGTCCCAAATGCGGGGCCAGACACGCCATGAATTTTCCCTGGACCGGTCGGGGAATCCCCCGGAAATACTGTCCGCAGTGCAAAAAAAGCCTTTAGGGCGCGCGCTATCTGCGATCTTCGGGAATTTTGAAGACATTCCCGGTCACGTAAACAACACAACAGGCGAAGAAAGGAGATGAACGGATGAACAAAGGAGATCTGGTCAACGAGGTATCACAGGTGCTCACGTCCAAAAAAGATGCCCAGGCCGCTGTCGACGGGATGCTCGCATCGATCACCAAAGCGCTCAAGAAAGGCGACGACGTCACGCTGGTCGGCTTCGGGACCTTCAAGGTGGCCAAGCGCAAGGCCCGCACCGGGAGAAACCCCCAAACCGGAGAGGAAATCAAAATCAAGGCCACCAAAGTTCCCAAATTCGTCGCGGGCAAGGCATTGAAGGAAGCCGTCAAGTAGCCGGGCGCTGCCGGATCACCGATGACAGGGTACTGCTGCGGCACGATGAGCAGGTGCAACCGGCGGTTCGCCGCCGGTTCATCTATAGGCTTTAAGATAAAGGTTTTGGCTGCGTTATCGGTCGTTGGCGTATGACCTATACAGCCGCCTCCCTCTGGCCTTGCCAAAACCTCTATCTTAAAGCCTATAGTATAAGATCGGTTGAAGAAGGTTTTGGCTGCGTTATCGGTCGTTGGCGTATGACCTATACAGCCGCCTCCCTCTGGCCTTGCCAAAACCTCTATCTTAAAGCCTATAGTATGAGATCGGTTGAAGAAGGTTTTGGCTGCGTTATCGGTCGTTGGCGTATGACCTATACAGCCGCCTCCCTCTGGCCTTGCCAAAACCTCTATCTTAAAGCCTATAGTATAAGATCGGTTGAAGAAGGTTTTGGCTGCGTTATCGGTCGTTGGCGTATGACCTATACAGCCGCCTCCCTCTGGCCTTGCCAAAACCTTTATCTTAAAGCCTATAGTATGAGATCGGTTAAAGAAGGTTTTGGCTGCCGGTGTCGGGCGTTGGCGTATGCTGAACTGAGGGGGGTTCAGGGTTCAAAGGTGCAAGGTTCAGGGTTTAGTGCCATCGCTGGTTGGTGGCAGCCAGCTTGATCCAAGAAGAAACTTCAATGCTTCAGTGAAAAATTTTAAAATGCAACTGACAAATAAAAAACAAATCACAGTGACCAAAATTCAAAATCACAACCTTGTTTGAGTTCTTTGGATATTCACATACGAGCTTTTTCAAGGGCATTTCAACCCGGAACGTTGAACCCTGAACCGCTCAATCTTTGATTCCAGCCGCATTTCTCCGGCCTTGCCAAAACCTTTATCTTCTTGCCCGGAGTTGTCTAAGGGCGCTTTTGATGAGCGCCGGCGGCACGACCCCGCTTTTTCATCGATTTTTATCCCGCCTTTTTGCATAATCAACGGTCATGCGGCCATTATGAACCGGACCGGGCGCTGCTGCGGTCGGTGGCATCGACACACTTGCGGCTGATGGAGCGAAGGGCGCTTGAATGGATTCCAGACGGATTCGCATCGCATTTATTCTGCTGTTCTGCACCATCTCCTTCGGGACGTTAGGCTATCACGTCACCGAAGGCATGCCGTTCTTCGATGCGTTTTACATGACGATGATCACCATCAGTACGGTGGGTTTCAGTGAAATCAAACCGCTTTCGACCTCGGGGCGGATCGTTACCATTCTGATCATCAGCACCGGCATTACGATTGGGGCTTACACCATCGGCACGTTGCTCAGGATGTTCATCGAGGGTGAGCTGGGCAGGATATTCGGGAGAAGAAAGTTGGAAAGAGATATTTCCGCCATGCAGGGCCACTTCATCATCTGCGGTTACGGCCGCATCGGCAGTATCATCTGCCTGGAACTCAAGGCCGACAGCATTCCGTTTATCATCATCGAAGAAGACCCGGCCAAGAACGGGGAGATGGAGAAACAAGGGTATCTCTACATCAATATGGACGCCACCTCGGAAGAGGCTTTGCTGAAGGCCGGGATCAGCAGCGCCAAGGGGATCGTGACGGCCGTGCGTTCGGATGCCAACAATGTCTTTATCACCCTGACGGCCAAAGACCTGAGGCCCGACATCTTCGTCTTGTCGCGCGCCTCGGACGTCAAGAACGAAGCCAAGCTGATAAAAGCCGGCGCCTCCCGCGTCGTTTCCCCTTACCTGCTCGGGGGGCGGCGCATGGCCGAGGTGTTGAAGCGTCCGACCGTGGTCGATTTTATCGATATCGCCATGGCCAACCGCAAGCTGGGCCTGGCGATGGAAGAGGCCCGGGTCGGCGACGGCTCGACCCTGGTCGGCAAGAACCTGATCGACAGCCACCTGCGCCAGAACTACGGGGTGATCATCGTGGCCATCAAAAAGTCCTCGGGCGAGATGATTTACAATCCGCTGCCCTCCGAGAAACTCGATGGCGGCGATGTGATCGTCGTGATCGGAAAAAAGGAAGACCTCAAGCGGATGAGCGAGATTATGTAAAAGAAAGGACATGGGGTGTCCTTTCGTGGATGGCCCCTTTTCCACCGGGGTTCCGCTGGTAGCGGGATCTGCGGCCTTGCCTGGCGAAAAAGATTATATGACGGCCGGCGGGGCGGCTGGCGGCTGGCGGCGGACGACATACTCGCGGATGCGGTTGCCGTCCATTTCCTTGACCGTGATCAGGAAATGACCGATCTGGATCTCCTCTTTTTCCTTGGGAATCCGCTCGATCAGGTTGAGAACGTATCCGGAGAAAGTATCGTACTCCTTGGATTCGGGGATGTTCATCGGTATTTTCTCGTTTACTTCCTCGATTTCCGACTTGCCGGGCACGATCCACTCGTCGGCCTTGATTTTCATGATCTGAGGCTGGTCCTTGTCGGTTTCATCGGTGATCTCGCCCACAATTTCTTCCAGGGCGTCTTCCAGCGTGATCAGGCCCGACACCCCGCCGTGTTCATCGACCACGATCGCCATGTGCTGTTTTCGCTTCTTGAACGCCTGCAGCAGGGAGTCGAGCTTCTTGTTTTCCGGCACGAAGTAGGGCGGCTGCATGATTTGGCGAACGGACGTTTCGCCATTGGTCGTGACATAGTGCAGAAAGAGGTCCTTGATGTTCAGGATCCCGATGACATGATCGATGTCGCCTTCGATGACCGGAAAACGGGTATACCCGGATTCGACGAACTTTTCCAGGTCCAGCTTTTCATCGGCCTCGATGACGAACATGTCCCCGCGCGGGGTCATGATTTCGGAAGCGTTGGTGTCGTCGAACTCGAAGATATTGTGGATCAGCTCTTTTTCCTGCTCCTTGATTTCGCCTTCCTCTTCGACGACCTCCACGAAGGTCATCAGTTCCGCCTCGGTCACGATCGGCTTGTGGGTTATCCTGCCGGTGACCAGGGGAATGAAATTGAGAAAGACGATGATCGGGTAAAAAAGAAGCGAGAGCCAGTAGATCGGTCGAATCACCAGGCGGGCGACCATGACATTGTTGCGGGTTGCCAGCGATTTCGGGAAAATTTCCCCGAAAACCAGAATCAGAAGCGTCATCACGCCCGTGGTGATGCCGACCGCATGGTTCGACACGAGTTCGATGGTGATGACCGTGGCCAGGGCCGAGGCGCCGATGTTGACCAGGTTGTTGCCGATCAGGATGGTTGACAGCAGGCGGTGGGGGTTTTCCTTCATTTTCTTGATCAGCTGATAGGCCCGGTCCCCGGTCTTGGCGAGATACCGGGCCCGCACCTTGCTGATTGAAAACAATGCCGTTTCGGCCGAGGAGAAAAATCCCGACAGAACTATCAGCGCCCCCAGAAGAAGGTACTCACCGGACATTAACAAGTATTTTCCCGTCGATATTAAAAAACGTTTTAACTATAGTCATCTTCTATATTCTGTCAATCAATCTTCCGCCGGCGTGCGTCACCCCACCAGCGGCCTTCGCAGGACGGTGTCCTTCTTCCAGCGCAGGTCATCGCGGTGCGGATACTGCAGATTGTAGTGCAATCCCCGGCTTTCCTTGCGGTGGGTGGCGCACCGGATGATCAGTTCGGCGACCGTGGCGATATTGCGAAGTTCGACCAGGTCGGACACCACCTTGAAATTCCAGTAGTATTCCCGGATTTCGTTTTGAATGATCTCGATGCGTCGCCGGGCTCTCTCCAGTCGCTTGTCGGAGCGCACGATGCCGACGTAATTCCACATCAGGCGTCTGATTTCATCCCAGTTGTGCGCCACCATGATCATTTCGTCGCTGTCGCTGGTGCCGGTCTCGTCCCAGCTCGGCGTATCCGGGACGGGCCCGAAATCCCGGCTGCCCAGTTCTTCGATCGCGGCCTGCGCGGCGTTGCGGGCATACACCAGCGCTTCGAGCAACGAGTTGCTGGCCAGGCGGTTGGCGCCGTGCAAACCGGTGCAGGCGGTTTCGCCGACCGCATACAGGCGGCGGATATCCGTGCGGCCGTTCACGTCGGTCGCCACGCCGCCGCACATGTAGTGCGCCGCCGGAACCACCGGGATCGGGTCGGTGGTCATATCGATCCCGAAAGCAAGGCAGCTCTCGTACAGATTCGGAAAGCGGCTGCGGACGGCATCCGCCGGGCGGTGGGAAATATCCAGGAAAACGCAGTCGTCCCCGCTTTTTTTGAGTTCGGTGTCGATCGCCCGGGCAACCACGTCGCGGCAGGCCAGGTCCTTTTGAGGGCCGTAGCCTTCCATGAAGGCCCGGCCCGACCGGTCGACAAGAATGCCGCCTTCGCCGCGCACGGCTTCCGATATCAGGAAGTTCTTGGCCTGCGGGTGGAACAGGCAGGTCGGGTGGAATTGCACGAATTCGAGGTTGGCCACCGTCGCCCCGGCGCGGTAGCCCATCGCGATGCCGTCGCCGGTGGCGATATCGGGATTGCTGGTGTAGAGATAGACCTTGCCGGCACCGCCGGCGGCCAGCAGCGTGATCCTGGCCTTGACGGAGTCGATTTGATGGGACCGGCAATTCAGGACGTATGCCCCGCAGCAGAAGTCTTCGTGGGTGGTGGTGACCAGCCCCCGCTTCATGCGCGTCGAGCAGGTGATCAGGTCGATGGCGATGTGGTCTTCGTACAGCTCGACGCGCGGGTGGCTGCGGGCGCGCTCCACCAGGACCCGTTCCACGGCCCGGCCGGTCATGTCCTGGGCGTGCACGATCCGCTGGCGGCTGTGGCCGCCCTCCCGACCGAGGTCGAAGACCTCCTCGGCGGCGGGAGCGGCCTTCAGGTTGAAATCCACACCCAGGGCCCTCAGTTCCCGGATGCGTTCGGGTCCCTGGGTGACGACCATTTCAACCACGTCCGCATGGCACAGGCCGTCGCCGGCCGCCAGGGTATCCTGCATGTGCAGGTCGAATGAATCCAGCGGGCCGAAGACGGACGCGATCCCGCCCTGGGCCAGGTTGGTGTTGCTGTCCATGACGGCCTTTTTGGTGACCAGGGCCACCCGACCGTGCTCGGCCGCCTTGAGCGCAAAAGAGAGCCCGGCGATGCCGCTGCCGATAATCAGAAAGTCCGCTTCGATGGTCATGGTATCATTCGGGTCGTGGCCGCTTTCGGGACCTGCTGCGGAGGAGCGGGCAGGGGTCGCCGGCAGATGCGGGGCATCGGCTTGTCCGGTGTGGTAAACGGCCCGGCGCCTCGATGAGTGACATTCCAGACGGGGTTTGACGAAACCGGCGGCAGATTGTATGCTGTGTTTTCTGGTTCAGGGCGTCATCGTGTCAAATACTTCTTTTAAAAGCAACTGAATTCAAGCCATATTTTTGAGCCGTCGCCCCGGTTGCCGTTTCTTCGGGAGCCGGCCTGACGATTCTTTTGTTTTCGAGTACGGCAACATGATTGCATACGATCTCAAATGCGTCAACGGACATTCTTTCGAGGGCTGGTTCGAAGACGAGAAAACCTATCACGATCAGCGGGAGTCGGGCCTGATCGCCTGCCCGGTGTGCGACGTGACTTCCGTCACCAGGACCCCGTCCACTTTTGCCATCAAATCTTCGGCCCGGTCCGGTCCGCCGTCGGTACATACGGCCGCTCAAATGAAGGAACTGGGACTTAAAGTTACCGAATTCATCGAAAAGAATTTTGACAATGTCGGCTGCGATTTCGCCAAAGAAGCCCTGAAAATGCACTACGGGGTCGCCGAGCAGCGCAACATCCGCGGCACCAGTTCGCCCGAAGAGGAAAAGACGCTGAAGGAAGAGGGAATCGACTTCATCAAAGTCCCCGTACCCACTCCGCCGGATACAGACGCCTGACCTTGCGCGCCGTGTTTTTCGTGCACCTGCATTTCCGCTCGTCACCGGACACCCCATTTTCGAAATGACCTGGTCCCCCCTGTTTTTATAACCTCAATTGGCAAGTCGGCCCGAAAGACCGGAGAGCCGTTGCCGGGGACGGTCGTTTTGCAGCGCGATGTCGAGCGCCTTGCGGCTGCCGATCAAAACGACCAGCTGCTGGCCGCGGGTGATGGCGGTATAGAGGAGGTTGCGCTGCAGCATGACAAAATGCTGGGTCACGAGCGGCATGATCACCGCCGGGTACTCGGCCCCCTGGGATTTGTGGACCGTCACGGCGTAGGCCGGTCCGATTTCATCGAGTTCGGCGAAATCGTACGTCACGATACGGCCGTCGAAATCCACGGAGGCGATTTCCTCTTTGGTGTCGATGACGCGCAGAATGCCGCTGTCGCCGTTGTAAACCTCCTTGCGGTAGTTGTTCTTCAGGTGCATGACCTTGTCGCCCGGCTTGAAGGACCGGCCCCCGATCCGGATTATTTCGGGTCGGGGGTTCAGGCGCTCCTGCAGGACGCGGTTGAGGCTGATCGTGCCGACCGGGCCCTTGTGCATGGGCGTGAGCACCTGGATGTCGGTGACCGGGTCCAGGCCGAAACGCTCCGGCACCTCGCGGCGGCACAGCTCGACGATGCGCTCCAGAATCTTAGCGGGGCGGTCTTCCTCGAAAAAATAGAAATCGGTGTGGGAAGCCGAAAAATCGTCGGGGGTGTTGTGCGGCCTGTCGCCGCGGCGCACGCCATGGGCCGTGACGATGATCGCGCTTTCGCGGTCCTGCCGAAAGATTTCATTCAACTCGAAAGTCTGAATCGTCCGGGCGCGGATCAGGTCCGCCAGGACATTGCCGGCCCCGACGGACGGCAGCTGAAAGACGTCGCCGACCAGGATCAGGCGCGCGGACACGTGCACGGCCTCGAGCAGGTGGGCCATCAGCACGGTGTCGATCATGGAGGCCTCGTCGATGATGACGACATCGGCCTGAAGCGGGTTGTCCCGGTCGTGCTCGAATTCGTCCCTGACCGGTGAGTATTTGAGGAGCCGGTGAATCGTGTGCGCTTGGCGCCCCGTGACCTGCGACAGCCGCCGGGCGGCCCTTCCGGTGGGGGCGGCCAGAAGGATCTGCTTGCCGAGGGATTCGAAGACGGCGGTGATCGAGCGGATCAGCGTGGTTTTACCCGTTCCGGGGCCGCCGGTGACGATGGCCGCCCGGAAGGAGAAAATATTGGCGATGACCGCCGTTTGTTCCGGCGAGAGCGCGATGGCCAGCCGGGCGAGGACCTGGGCGGCAATGCGCTCGCGGTCCATTTCGGGGGCGCGGACCGGAAACGAGAGCAGGGCCTTGATGCGGGCGGCGATGGTGCTCTCGGCCCGGTGCAGGGCCGCCAGGTAAACCGCCGGCTGCGGCGAAGCGCCCGGCCAATCCTCCAGGACCACCTCGTTTGCTTCGGCCAGGTTGCGGCAGGCCGCCGCGACGGGCTCCGCGTCGATCTCGAATGCCAGACTGCAGCGCTTAGCCAGTTCGGCTACCGGAACGAGGGTGTTGCCGTCCTCGCGGCTTTCGTTCAGCAGGTGCAGGATGCAGGCCTGCACGCGGTCCGCGTCGTCAGCCGGCACACCGGAATGCCGCATGACGGCATCGGCGATGGTGAACCCGATCCGGGGAAAATCCAGGGCCAGGCGCAGGGGGTCGTTCTGCAGGACCGCCAGTGACTCGGCGCCGTAGGCGGCAAAGATCCGGGCGGCGAAAAGCGGGTCGACCTCGTTTTCCTGGAGGAACCGGGCCAGATGCCGCAGGACATGCTCATGTTGCCAGGCTTCGGAAATCCGCCGGGCCATTTGCCGGCCGATACCCCTGACCTCGCACAGGCGCTCGGGCGCGGTTTCGATCACCGCCAGGGTTTCCTCCCGGAAATGATTCACCAGCCGGGCGATGGTGCGGGGGCCGACACCCGTTACGAAGCCGGAGGCCAGGTAGTGACGAATGCCGTCGATTGTTGCCGGCAGCAGCGGTTCCGCGGTGAGGATGCGAAGCTGCGGGCCATAGCGGGCATGGGTTTCCCAGATACCGGTGATGTGCAGGGCGGACCCGGCCCGCGCTTGCGGCAGCAGGCCGAGCACCGTTACGCGCTCGGCGCTGCCGGCGACCTGCACCCGCGCGATTCCGAAGCGGTTGTCCGGATTGTAAAACGTCACTTTTTCGATGCGGCCCTCCAGGGTGACCGATCGGGGGGCGGTGCGGCGGCGGGTCATGTGATGGTCCGGTCAGGAAGCATTTACAGAAGGATCGGAGCCGAAGATCTGCGCCAGGATCCAATCGGCCGCACGGTCCAGATCCTCGGCGACATGGGCCACCGGAACGCCCCGACGGGCGAGGGCCGGGGCGGCGGCGACGCCGTTGCCGGTCTTGACCAGCACCGCCGCTTTGCAGCCGGCGTTGCGGGCACACTCGATATCCCGGATGCTGTCGCCGACCAAGATGGCCTGACGTGAATCGATGCCATGTTTGCGGCACGCCTGGTCCACCAGGCCCGGTAAGGGTTTACGACAGCGGCAGCCTTCTTCGGGCCGGTGGGGGCAGAAAAAGATGTCCGTGATACACCCGCCGCAGGCGGCGACGGCGGCTTGCAGCCGCCGATGCAGGTCCTGAAGGGCTTCTATGCTCATCAGGCCGCGGTTGACCGCCGATTGATTGGAGATGACGATCAGGCGAAGGCCGCCGGCCGTCAGGCGGCGCAGGGCCGCCAGGCTGCCGGGCAGAAATTCGAATTCCGCCCAGCTCTTGACGTAAGCCGCGGCATCCCGGTTGATGACGCCGTCGCGGTCGAGGAAAACGACCCTGGTGTCCGCAAGGGGGGGCATGCACCGGCAAAAACGATTCCGGCCGCGGCCTGACGTGATCTGCATGTTTTGGCATCCTGCCGGCCGCCGCCGCGGCGCTATTCGGCCACCACGAAGGCGGGATAGCCCTGGCGGAGAAGGACTTCTTCACCCCGGCGGGCCTCCTCCAGGTTGGCGAATTCTCCAACGTGGACGCGGTAATAGAGACCGTCGCCGGTGTCCGCGGTACAGACGCGCGCGTCGGGATAGGCGCGGCTCAATTTCAGTTTGAGCATTTCGGCGTTGCCGCGGTCGCGGAAGGCGCCGACCTGGAAGGTGAATTTCACCGACCTGTAATCGACGGGAAGGAGATCGCCGCTGGTGCTCAGCGGTTCGCCGGCGCCGGGCACGGCCCCCAGGGCGACCAGGTCGACCCGGGCCGTTCCGGGGCCCACCAGACCGATTTGCTTGGCCGCCCCATAGGACAAATCGATGACGCGATCGCGGACAAACGGGCCGCGGTCGTTGACTCGAACATGGATTTCGCGCCCATTGTCCAGGTTGCGGACCGTTACCACGGTGTTGAACGGCAGGGTCTTGTGGGCGGCCGAAATCCCGTGCATGTCGTATGTTTCGCCGTTGGCGGTCTTGCGGCCGTGGAAGGGATCGCCGTACCACGACGCCAGACCGGTCTGGCGGAATCCGTCGGCATCCGCAAGCGGATAATACCAGATCCCGTCGATCTGGTAGGGTTTGGACTGCTTCGGCGGCCGGGCCGCGGTGCCGGTCTGCGACGGTGCGGGCACGCTCGCGCAACTGCTGATAATGAGCAGAAGGACGCCCAGGCACAGTCCGGTACAGGAAATACGCCCTATTGTTCTATGCCGTGAAGTGTCGCTGCGATGCATGCGCGGTAAAGATGGTTGAAAAAGGTTTTGGCTGTTGGTGACGGTCGTCGGCGTATACTGAAGAAGGGTTCAGGGTTCAAAGGTTCAAGGTTCGAAGGTTCTATGATTTTGATTTCCGCAACGTCATCCACCATTGCTTGGATCGACCGCTTTGATCCATCGGGTGCAAGGCATTATAAGCACCACGAAGTCAGTATTACTCAGACCAGAGCAGCCTTAAGGGCTTTTCTACCGGGAACGTTGAACGCTGAACCACTCACCCCTGATGACAGCCGCTTTCCGCCGGCCTTGCCGGAGCATTTATCTTAAATAGCCGATTTCCTGAAATTTATCAACCGTTTTGTGAACCGGCGCAAAAGACTGGAAGGGGTATGTACCCGTCAGGCTTGCGAATTTTTGTAACAGAAGGCAAGGGAGCGGAAACGCACCGATAGGAATTTTTTTGTGCGTCGCTTTTATTGCGGCAAACAGGCTGCGCGGCCAGCGGGTGCTTTCGTACCGGTGGTGCTCGGGTGGGGATGAAAAAACCCGATTGTTTGTTGTTTCCGGAAAAGCGTCGCTGAAGGTTCAGCCTTCTTCGATCGGTATGGTGCGGGTGGTGTCGCGCATCAGTTTTACCAGGCGAATCTGCAGAAAACCATTGTTGTACGACGAGGAAACCACCTCGGTGTCGATCGGGACCGGCAGGTAGAGGATCCGTTCGAAGCGTCCGTACTGTATCTCGGCCAGGCGGTAAGTGGACTTTTCGGTGCGCTGGATCGGATCGCGCCGGCCCTTGATGCGGATGGCCCGGCTGTTGATCTCGATTGCGAGGTTCTCCTTGCCGACACCGGCCACCTCGGCCAGCACGATGATCTCCTCGGGGGTTTCGTAGATGTCCATCTGCGGTGTCCAGTTGCACTCCGAGGAGGCGAACATCGGCTTGACCGGTCGAAACACATCATCGAAGCTCCGCTCGATTTGAGAGGCGATCTGGTCGAAATCGGTGCCGAATCGGATTTTGATGTAGTCCACTTTATTTCGAACTCCTTCTGCAATGGCCGCAGGAATCCCGTGTGCCGGTATGGTTTATTTTGGAACCTAACACTCAAAGTCGGGCTTGTAAAGGGACCTGCGCGACTTGCAGCCCGCGCGGACCATGGCGGTGACGGCGACAGACGGCGCGGAGGCGTGCGTTTTTTTGTCGCCGGCGCCCATCGCGCGCTTGACACCTCGTCGCGGTCATGCTTAAAGTTTTCAATATTCCTTCCCTTAAGCAACCGAGGTGACTGCCATGGCGCTTGTCAGATGGGACCCGTTCCGGGAGGTCTCCACGCTGCAGGAACGCATCAACAGGCTTTTCGAAGACGCCTTCCCGCGGGCCAGGGACCTGGAGGAGGGGCTGAGCCGGGGGGCCTGGCGTCCGGCCGTGGACATCTACGAGGGCGAAACCGCCGTGATCCTGAAAGCCGAGCTTCCGGGCATCAGAAAAGAGGATGTGACGGTCGAGATCAAGGACAACGTTCTGACCATCACGGGTGAACGCACGGCCGATGCCAAGGTGCAGGCGGAAAAGTATTACCGCCGGGAGAGAACCTACGGGACCTTCAGCCGGTCTTTCAACCTGCAGTATGCGGTAAACCCCGACAAGATCAAGGCGCGGTTCAAGGACGGCGTTCTGGAAATCGAACTGCCGAAACCGGAAGAAGAAAAACCCAAGCAAATCAACGTGAAGGTCGACTGATTTTTCCCAAGGGGCAAAGGCCGGGACCCGAGCGGCAGCCCGTGCCGGCCGCTCGTCCCCTGCTGGCCCTCCGCCTCCAGTATTTCCTGTACTTCGGTGCCCTCGGCATCTACCTGCCTTATTTCAACCTGTATTGCTATCACCTCGGTTTCAGCGGCACGCAAATAGGCGCCCTGTCGGCGGTCAGGTCGGTCGTGATGGTGATTTTTGCGCTGGCCTGGGGCCTTCTGGCCGATCGGTTTCACCGGCGCCGCAACATCTTTGTTTTTTGCAGCGCCGCCAGCGCCCTGATCTGGTCTCTTTTCCTCCTGACCGCCGATTTCTGGCTCATGCTGGCGATCACGACCGCCTACGTCGCCTTTTACGCCCCGCTCATCTCCTTTCTGGAAGCCGTCACCATGGATCAGCTGAAAGAAAAAAAGGAGACGTATGGGACCGTGCGGGTGTGGGGCTCGATCGGCTTCATTCTGGTGGTGCTTTTACTGGGAAAAATCATCGATCTTTTTCCCATCCGGCTGATCCTGACGCTCATTTTGGCCGGCTCCCTGCTGCAGGCCGCCGGAGCCGTGCGGATTCCGGAATCCGCCGGCGACCGCCCCTCATATCGACGGCCCGATTTCGGGCGCCTGTTAAACCGGCCCGTGCTGATTTTCCTGACGAGCGGGTTTCTCATGCTCGCAAGCCACGGCACCTACTACGGCTTCTTCTCGATCCATCTGGAAAATCTCGGCTATTCCCGCGGCTTCATCGGCCTGGCATGGGCCCTGGCCTCGTGTACCGAAATCCTGGTCATGGTCAAATCCGAGGTCATCTTCAAACGGTATTCCCTGGAAAAGGTGCTGGTGTTCTCTTTCAGCGTAGCCGTCCTGCGCTGGGTCCTGCTCTATTTCGCCCGCTCGCCGGCCTTGATCCTGTCGGCGCAGGCGCTGCATGCCGTCACTTACGGCACCTTTCACATCGCCAGCATCCTGTGCATCGACCGCCTGGCCCCGGCCCGGGCCAAGACCGTCGGCCAGGCCGTCAACAATGCCGTTCAATACGGGCTGGGGTTGATGGCCGGTTTTTTTCTCAATGGTTTCCTGTACGAGCGCTTAGGCGCCGCGCCCCTTTTCCTGATGAGCGCCGCGCTCGCGGCCGCCGGCGGCGTGCTGTTCTGGAGCGGCACCCGGTTCGGTATGCTCCGCCCCGGAAATGGGCTTAAGGCTTATACAGGTGCCTGAGCCAGTCCAGCAAGCTGTTCCGGCTCAAATTGGCGCGGTCGATGCGATCGATCTGTTCGAAAAGGCCCCTCGGATCGGCGTACCAGCTGGCGCGGGTGGTGACGGGCCGCCGCGGATCGAGCGTTTTGACGGTGCGTGCCGGGTTGCCGGCCGCAACGGTGTTGGGCAAAACATCGCCGGTAACCACCGCGCCGGCCCCCACCACGCTGTTTTCTCCGATCCTGACGCCTTTGCAGATAATGGCGCTGTCTCCGATCCAGGCATTGGGGCCGATGTGCACCGCCGCCGACCGGCCCATGGCCAGGCGGTCGTACAGGCCGTGCCAGTCGCAGTCGGTGACGTAGACCCGCCCGGCGAGCATGCAGTTGTCCTCGATAACGATCTTGCGGGCCGATCCGATGCGGACCCCCGGGCAGATCAGGCAGTAATCGCCGATGGTAATGCTGCCGCTGCCGGGCGTTTCGGGCCAGACCGCCAGCCGCACCTTGCTGTCCGGCGCGGCGATGACGGTGACGTAGCGGCCGATCGTGACCGGCGCGCCGAAGATTTCAACGTGCCAGGGCTTGATGAAATGCGGCCCGCGCCCGAGGGCGGCCAACTGCGGGCGCACGAAGCGGCGGGTGTAGAACGCCTGGAATCTCAGGTAGCCTTTCTTGACGAAGTAGGGCCGGCGGTCGCGGATCATCCGGTTCTTCCGCCGCTCGTTTTGGCCTGCTCCCGGGCCTGCCGGCGCCAGAATTCGTGCGAAAATAGCCGCGCGGCGGGCGTCAGGTCGTAGAGGGCGTCGGCTGCCAGCAACACCGCGGCGCCGGTCCAGGTCAGGCGGTCCTGCGGCCAGATGGTCATGTCCGGGAACGTGAAGCCGGCCCAGTACATGCCGTCTTCATAGCGCTTGTCGGCGATCCAGCCGAACACGATCTGGGCCAGGGGGCGGAATCCGGCGGCCGCCAGGGCCAGGCAAAGCTCGGCGGTTTCGGCGATCGTCACCCACGGTCGATCCGACACGCACCGCACGCCCTGGCCTTCGACGACGAATTTCTTCCACAGATGATCGATGCGGCGGCGCGCCCGCTGCCCGACGAACACCCCGCACAAAACCGGATAATACCAGTCCATGGCATAGCGCGACTTGGTCATGTTGAACCGTTGGGGTTTTTCGCAAATCGCATGGGCCAAACGCGCCAGCCCCGTTTCCCAGGCGGGTTGCCGATGGCCCAACAGGCGCGCGATGGCCAGGGCGCAGCGGATGCTCATGCAGATCGAACTCGATCCGGTCAGAAGCGCCATGCGGTCTACCCGGTTTTCCGGGCTGATGGCCCAGTAAATTTCTCCGTGCGGGGATTGCAGGCCCAGCGCAAAATCGATCGCCGAGCCGATGGCGGGCCAGGCTTCCTCGAGCAGCGACCGGTTGCCGGTGACAAGGTAGTGCTGGTAAATGCCGACGGCGATATAGGCCGACAGGTTGGCGTCGCGGGTGGTGTCGTGCGGCGTGCCGCTGCGATAGGACGCATACCAGCTGCCGTCCGGATTCTGGCAGCGGATCAGCCACCGGTAGGCCCGTTCGGCGGCGCGCGGGTAGCCGCCGATGCTCAGTCCCATGGCCGTTTCCACCATGTCCCACGGATCGGTCTTGTGCCCGGTCCACCACGGGATGTCGCCATCGGCTGTTTGAACCGCGGCAATGCCGGCGGCGATGGCGGCGACGTCCAGACCGTGTTCCTGGTTTTCAAGATACCCTTCGGGGGGGGTGGTCATCGATCGAGTCCCGTGCTTTTAAAGGTCCGCGACGCTTCATATGCCGGATTGCGCGGTCTTGCAAGAGGCAAGGCGGCCCTGCCCCCGACCTTGCCGCCGCCGTAGCGTGCGAGCCGCCAATTAATCAAAAAGCCGGAAACGTCAGCGGATTTTTGCAGCTTGACTTTCGGCGCCGATCTGATTAGGAAATGGCAAGGCTTCATTCAGAGGCCACGGACGACGTGATCCCACCCCGAAACCCGATCCCAAAGCGAAAGGAGGACAAGATGGCCGACAGTGTCTACAAATTTATCGATTTGGTTGGCAGCAGCCCCAATTCCTGGGAGGAAGCCGCTAAAAACGCGGTGGAAACAGCCTCGAAAAGCCTTCGAGACCTGCGCATTGCCGAAATCATCAAACTGGACATGAAGGTGGAAAACGGCAAGGTGACCGCATATCGGGCGCGGGTCAAGCTTTCCTTCAAGTACGCCAGCGACTAAACGCTGCAGGCAGACAATAAAAACCTCCGCGACGACGAGGAATCGCCGCGGAGGTTTTTTTTTACTTGAGGGCCTTTTCCATCACGTCGCCCAGCAGCTTGGAAAAGCGGGCCGGGTTTTCCAACTTGCCGCCTTCGCCGATGATGGCCGCATCGAACAGTATTTCGCTGTAGTCGGCCAGGGCCGGATTATCCGGGTCCGCGGCATGCAGTTTCCTGAAGTATTCCAGCGCCGGATGATCGGGGTTCAACTCCAGCACCCGTTTGGATTCCGGCACCGGCTGGCCGGCGGACTTGAGGATTTTTTCCATGTAGGCACTCGGGTCCTGGCTGTCGCCCGACAGGCAGGCCAGCGAATCCTTCAGGCGGGTGGAGGCCTTGACGTCCTTGATCCTGTCCTGCAGTCTGGATTTGATAAAACCGAAAAGCGGCGCATAGGCATCGCGCTTTTCCGCGGCGACCCCCGGCAGGTCGATGTCGCCCTTCTCGGCGCTTTTCAGCGGCTTGCCGTCGTATTCGGTCAGCACCTGCACCACCCATTCGTCCACGGGGTCGCTCATCAGCAGCACCTCGTACTCTTTTTCCTTCAGCCTTTCCAGCAGGGGGCTGTCGACCAGGGCCCTCAGGTTGTCTCCGGTCAGGTAGTAAATCTCCTTCTGGCCATCCTGCATGCGCGCGACATACTCCTTCAGGGACACCAGAGCGTCTTGGGACCGCGTGCTGCGGTAGCGGGCGAGGTCGGCGATCCTGCCGCGGTTCTCCGGATCGGTGTAAATGCCGGATTTAAGAACCGGCCCGAACTGATTGTAGAACGTCGCATAGGTTTCGGGGGCCATTTCCTCGAGGTGTTCAAGGATCTTTTTGACCAGGTTGCGGCGGATGTTTCGCACCAGGCGGTCCTGCTGCAGGATTTCGCGGCTGACGTTCAGGTTCAGGTCCGGGGCGTCCACCACGCCGCGCATGAAGCGGAAGTATTCTGGGACCAGCTCGCGGCAGTTGTCCATGATGAAAATGCGCTTGCAGTAGAGGTGCACGCCGTGCTTCATGTCCGGGTTGAACAGGTCGAAGGGCGCCTGGCTCGGGATGTAGAGCAGGGCATTGTACTCGGTGGTGCCTTCGAACTTGAGGTGCAGGTGGCTCAGGGGGGCGTTCCAGTCATGGCTGATGTGCTTGTAGAACTCCTCGTACTCCGCCGCGCCGACCTCTTTCTTGTCCCTGGCCCAGATGGCCTTCATGGTATTGAGGGTTTCTTCGCGCTTTACGGAGCGGGTGGTCTTGCCCAGCGGTTTGCCTGCATCGTCCTTGATCTGCTCTTTTTCCGGGATCGGCTCCTCGCGCTCCACGTCCATCACGATCGGGTAGTTGACGAAATCCGAGTGGCGCTTGACGATCTGGCGGATGGTCCACGGGTCGGTGAAATCGGGTTCGTCTTTCTCCTTTTTCTTCAGATCCAGGATGACCGTCGTACCGCGTCCCTCGCGGGTCGCCTCCTCGATGGTAAAGGTGCCGTCGCCGGTGGAAGACCAGCGGGTGGCGGTTTCCGATCCGGCCGCCCGGGTAATCAGCGTCACCCGTTCGGCCACGATGAACGCGCTGTAGAATCCGACGCCGAACTGGCCGATCAACTCGGGCGAGATCACGCTTTTGTCATTCAGGTGGGCGATCGCCTCCATGAAACCGGCGGTTCCGCTCCTGGCGATGGTGCCGATATTGTCCATGACTTCTTCATAGCTCATACCGATGCCGTTGTCGGAAACCGTCAGCGTCTCTTTGAGGCCGTCGGCGACGATCTTGATTTTAAACTCCGTGTCGTGGCCGAGAATATCGGGTTCCAACTGGGCCTTGAACCGCAGCCGGTCAATTGCATCCGATGCGTTCGAAATCAATTCCCTCAGAAAGATTTCCTTGTTGGAGTAAAGAGAGTTGATGATGAGATTGAGCAGCTGCTGCACTTCGGTCTTGAACTGATGCGTTTCTTTCTTTCCGTCCATGTTTTCTCCTTCTCGTGGCTTCGTCCTGCAAGTCGGGCAACCAGATATAGCGATTTTTGGGCCATAAAATGGGGGTTAAACCACGATTGTCAACCCGGCGGAAGCTGCTGAAATCAAATGCGAAGAGAATGAAAATCCTGATGGCCGGCGCAGGATCAGGGGCCGATCGCAAAACGCTTTTGGCGCCCTGAAGGGTACGAGTATTTTCAGGCGCGCGCGAAACGCGGCCGGCCGGGTATTGAAATCATCGCGCCTCACCATTATTTTTTGGAAACCGTACGGCCCCACAGCGGAATTTCGGGTTATGTCAGCCCCTTTTGCCTGCAAAGCTGCTGGAAGAAACGCGAGTGGTTTCAATGCAGGACTGACGGAACCGGGCTCTGGAGATCGACGGCGGTCGCGACCGGAAAAGCGGCGGGCGCTTGGGGGGACGACGGCGAACGGGAGTTCCGGTGGCCGGCGCATCCGGCCGATGCGCCGCTTGATCCGCAAAAGGATTGGTAAAGGATTGATATATGATCGACATAGAAGACAGCGTCACCATTGACCGGCCGGTCGAGGAAGTCTTCGCGTTTGCGACCAACCTCGCCCACAACACATGCTGGCAAACCGACGTCATCCTGACCGAGCAGACCTCGCAGGGGCCCTTCGGAGAGGGCGCGACTTACCGGGTGGTGAACCGTTTCATGGGCCGGTATTTCGATTCCGAAGGCATCATCTCCGAATACGTTCCCAACCGGATCTGCACTTACCGCTTCACGGCCGGGGCGGTGGCCGGTGAGAGCCGTTTCATTTTCGAGGCGGTCAACGGCGGCACGCGGTTTGTCGCCCGCAGCTCCATCGACTTGAAGAACTTCAAAAAATTGGGGTTCGTTATCCGGCGCAAGGCCCGCCACCAGGTCAGAAACGATTTGAGCAAACTGAAGAAGATTCTGGAAAACGAGACGGAACATCTCGATCGATGCGGCATCTGTGAGGCATAGCCGCGGCGGCATCGGACGTCCGGGCGCGGCGGTATACCTTGTCGAGTGCCCGGCCGTACCCGAACGCCTTCGAGAGAACACCACTTGCGACGACGGCGCCAAGGCCGCAATTAGACCACCGCGAAAAACCGGTGAATCAATATTGCGCCCTGGCGTTTGGGGCCGCAGGCCGGCCGGTAACCGTCAATTTTCGCCCATCAATCCTCTTCCCAGCTGATGCACTCGGAAGGGCAGGATTCGATGGCTTCTTCGATGCAGTCTTCCGGTCCGCCCTCGGGCATGATCACCTCGGCCTTTTCCTCGTCCGCATTGAAAGCGAAAACCTCACTGCACAGCTCCACGCAACTTTCACAGCCTACACACTCGTCTTTGTCGATCACGACCCGTTTTCCCATTGTCTGCCTCCACTTTGGTTCGGTTAAAAGTATGGCGGTTCGAAGAAGCCGGTGGATTCTGGACGTCCGGATACCGCCGGCCAGCGGGCACCGGCCCTTCGCAAAGTTGACCTACAATAAGTTTGCTGGCGAAAATTACAAGGGGCGGGATCAAATCTTGTTACCAGCGCAGCAAGAGCGCGCCGGCCGTCAGCCCGGCGCCGAAAGCGTCGAGCAGAATCGTCTGGCCCTCCTGAATGCGGCCGTCGCGCACGGCTTCATCCAGCGCCGTCGGGATGGTCGCGGCCGAGGTGTTGCCGTAGCGGTCCAGGTTTATCAGCACCCGCTCCATCGGGAATGAAAGCCGGTTGGCCACCGCTTCGATGATTCTCAGGTTGGCCTGATGCGGCACGAGCCAGTCGAGGCGCACGATCGGCAGCCGCCTTTTTTCGAGGGTGCGCAGGGCGCACTCGGTCAGGGTGCGCACGGCCACTTTGAAAATTTCACGGCCGTTCATCCGCATCTTGTGAAGGTTCTGGGCATAGCGCTCGGGTGTGACCTCGAGGTTGGACCCGCCGGCCGGAACGTAAAAAAGCTCGCTCAGCCTGCCGTTGGAGGTCAGGTGGCTCGACAGGATGCGCTGGCGGCTTTTGGCCGCCACCCGCTCGACGACGGCGGCGCCGGCCCCATCTCCAAACAGGATGCAGGAAGAGCGGTCCGACCAGTCGGTGATTTGCGACAGGACCTCGCCCCCGACCACGAGAACCGTTCGTGACTGACCGGAGACGATGAACTGCTGGGCCGTCACGAGCGCGTAGATGAAGCCCGAGCAGGCCGCATTGACATCCACGGCCCAGGCGTTGCAGGCCCCGATTTTTTTTTGAAGCCAGCAGGCGGTGGACGGCAGCAGGGTGTCCGGCGAACAGGTGGCGTAGATGATCTGGTCGATCTCCTCGACCCTGCGTCCCGCCATTTCAAGCGCGTGGCGGGCGGCCTGCGCCCCGAGCGAGGAGTTGGTTTCGGCCTCGTTTTCGACGTTCGAAATCCGGCGTTCGCGGATACCGGTTCTGTCCCGGATCCACTGGTCGCTGGTGTCGACGTCGTGGTGGGCGAGCATCTGGATGAGGTCTTCGTTGGTCAATCGTTTTTCCGGAAAGGCGGATCCGATCCCGGTGATTCTGGCGGCATGTCCCATAGTCTGTCGGTAACTCCCGAGGGCAAAGGAGCGCTTTTAGTTGATGAGTCAAAGGCCCCACATTAGCAATATTTGAGGCTCGATGCAACATCCGCGCTTTTTTTAGATGGGCCCCGGGGCCGCTACAACGTGCCCATCCGCGGTTTTTTTTAGGCGCTTCCGAGTCTCCACACGTCAAAACCTTTATCTTAAAGCCTTTATTTGTTATCCTGGCGGCCGCTGTTTTTTAACCTTGGCCCACCGGCGCGAGCCACACCGGCGTTTCGCGATGCGAAGGGGCGCTTGACGGACGATCCAGCAAAGGAGCGGCAACGAAAATGACGGAAGAAAAAACCGCGGCAATCGACTTCACTGTCGACCGGAACAATCTCTACCGGGAAGAAATCTTTACCGACCTTAAAGTGGCCAGCATCAAGCGGCTCACCCCGGTCGCCGGCGACGGTTCGATCGACAAGACCCGCAAGACCATCTTCGTGGGCGAGACCAACCTCATGACGGCCGCGGGCCCCTTGCCGGTGCAGGCGATGATTCCGGCCAAACAGCTGCAGCAGGCGATCAAGCGATTTCCGGAAGCCATGCAGGCGGCGGTGGAAAAACTGGCGGCCGAGGTGCAGAAGATGCGGCGGGAAGAGCAGTCCCAGATCGTTGCACCCGCCGCCAAAGAGACCTCGCGCATCATCGTCCCCGGCCGATAGCACCGCCGCCCACAGGCTTCGGACGTTTCAGGGCGGCGTCAAATTCCGGACCGCTCCCGACCGGCGCCACGGCTGTATCGGAACTGCGCCGCGGTCGGCTTATGGCAACCTGTCGGCCGCACGCGGCGGCCGATTTCCCGTGATGAATTTTAAACCGCCACCAACCGCCGGGTCCATGACCCGCTTTTTCGTGCCGTTGGCGCTGCAGTCGGCTTCGCAGGGATTGACTTATCCCCTGGTGGCCATGGTGGCCTCACGCGGACCGGGCGGCCCGCTCAATCTGGCCGGGCTGGCCCAGGCCAACACCATCATGTTCATGCTGGGAACCCTCGGCTTCGGGCTGGTGACCACGGGCATGGTTTTCGTGCACAGCCGCGCAAGCTTTCGGGTTTTTCAAACGGTGGTTCTGCAGATCGCCGCTTTTGTCGCTGCGGTCCAGGCCTTGCTGTGCCTGCCGTTTGCCGCGCACCTGCTCTTTGGAAAAATCATCGGCCTGCCGCCGAGCATCGAGTCACCGGCGACACGTGCCCTTCTGGTCAGCATCCCGCTGCAGCTGCTCTTTTTTCTGAGGATTTCCTACCAGGTCGTGATGCTCAACATGCGGGCCACCGGTCGGGCCAGTCTGGCGACCCTGATGCGCATTCTGCTCACGGCGCTGCTGGCACCCGTGTTTAGCCTGGTGGGATGGATTGGTCCGATCTGGGCCATTGTCTGCCTGTCGCTGCCCGTGGCGCTCGAGGTCCTGGTGTCACGACGTCTGGCCGCGCCCTTCCTGAAGCGCCTCGAAACGGGTGATAGCAGCGCGCCCGGTAAGTGGGATCTTTTTCTGTTCAACCTGCCGCTTTCCTTCGGCGGCTGTCTGCTGTCGCTGGCGGCCATTGTCCTGGGGGCTTTCATCGCGCGGGCGGCCGAGCCGGAACGGATGCTGCCGGCCTATTACCTCGCCCTCGGGCTGGCCACGCCGGTGGCCTACGGGGCGACGCGCCTGCAGGAAGTCGTTCTGGCCTTCGCACCGCCGCGGCGCACGGACCGCCGCACGCTGCGGTTTTCGCTGGCTGCCGGCGCAATTCTCGGGTTGCTGCCGCTGGTGTTGATTTTGCCCGGCCTGGCAGAATTCTACTATGTCCGGCTCCAGAATCTTGCCGAAACGGACCTTGCGCTGGTAAGGGCGGCGGCCGGGGCGCTGGTTTTTTTCCCCTTTTGCGTGGCCATCCGCTCGCAGGGGGAGGGGCTGGCCGCACTCGCCCGGCGACCGTTGATCGTCATTGCCGGTCAGGCCGGGTTCTTGGGGACCGTGGTGTCGGCCGCCGCCGTCTGTCTGAGCGCCGGCGTGCCCGGGAGCCTGATCGGTGCGGTCGGGCTCTGCTTGGGGAACCTGGCGTCCACCGGCACACTGAGGGTCTTGCTGCGGTGGGCCCCAGGACCCGAAATGCCCGTGCCCCGCCCCACGATATCCCACGGCCAGGTGCGGTGAGCCGATGACCCGTCGTCGACAACGGCCGAAACTTCGCGGGCCCAACGGGCGGGAAAAACCGACGCTGCGGGTGGTGCTGCGCTATGCGCTGCTTCAGCTGCCGGGACTCTTGCTTCTTATCCTTTTGGTTTCACTGGTAAACCGGTGGTGGCCCGGCGTTTCGTTGTGGATGGGGCTGGCACTTGTCGCGCTGGCGGTCGTCAAGGATATGGTCCTGTTTCCGTTGACGTGGCGCGCATATGCCGCGGGCGACCCCACCGATCCGTCCGCCATGATCGGACGCCGCGGGACGGTCACCGTCCGGCTCGACCCCGAGGGGTACGTGCAGGTGCAGGCAGAATTGTGGCGCGCCGCGGCCGAGGCCGGCGACCGGCCGGTTGAGAAGGGGCAAAGCGTCACGGTGGTCGGCCTCGACGGGCTGAAACTGACTGTCAGGGCCGATTGACACTCTGGCGGTGACGTGGGGGACCGCGTGATCTCACGAAGATAATCGAGAGTCGGGGAATCGCTTTTTTCAGCGTCCCGCGTTACGCTCTGTCGCCGACAGGCGCTGGTTTAGCGGGAAGTATCCGCCTTCGGCCCGACGGCCAGGACCGGGCAGGACGCCCGCCGGATCACGCGATCGGTGGTCGAGCCCAGCAGGAAGGTCTCGACCAGACCGCGGCCGCGAATGCCTAAAATGATCATCTCGACGCGCTGGGCATCGGCGTACGTCACCAGCTCCTCGTAAGGCTTGCCGGTCAGGCAAACGGTCTTGACGTCGCACCAGTTGCGGGCCTCGGCCGGCACCAGGGATGTCAGCCTTCCGGTCAACAGAACGTTCAGGTCGGTCTGCACCTCGGCGGTCGTCAAATCGGGCACGAGCGCATCGGCGTATGCAAAAGGCTCCACCACGTGCACCAGGTGAATTTCCGACTCGAAGTCCTGCGCCAGGCTGAGTCCGTAATCCAGCGCATGGGCCGCATCCGGTGAAAAATCGGAGCCGACCAGAATTTTTTTCAACGTGAAATCCGCAACGGCGTTGCGGGTAATGTGCCGGAACGCGCCGTCATCCTCCGGATTTTCAGGCGCCGTCAGGACCAGGTACGGGACACCGATGGTGCGCAGCAGCTGTTCGGCGACCGAACCGAGCAGCAGCCGTTTCAGGCCCGAACGGCCATGGCTGGCGGAAATGACCAGGTCGGCGCGGACGGTGCCCGCCAGGACGGAAACCGTGGGGGCGATGGCACCCATTTCCACGTGCGGCTCCCAACTCAGCCCCAGCGGCTGCATGAGGTTTTCCATCTGCCGCAAGGCATCCTGCCTGAGGGTCTGGACATAATCGGGAGGGTAGGTGAAGGCTTCGCCATGAACCGAGACGATCGGCAGGTCTATGACGTGACACACATGGATGGTGGCGGCGTACTCCCGGGCCAGGGCGGCCCCGTATAAAACAGACATATTGGAAAAATCGGACAGGTCCGTCGTGCACAACACGTTTCTGAAGACTTTTTTCATGCCGGCCTCCCCTTGGTTTTCATGCTTGGTGATGCCCGCCGCTGCCCTCGAGTAGTCATTGACTTGAGCCGTCGTGTGGGGTAAGAAGGCGGTTCAAATGAGTGTGGCCTATCGGCCCCATTTAACCCAGGAGGAAAAGTGGTCATGAAATCAGGTGCAACCGGTCAAAAACTCGCCGATGTCATCAACAAAGCCATTGCGGATTGTGAGGTCACCAGTTCCGAGTACGATGAAATTCTGGCCGCGGCCCATGCCGATTCAAAAGTCGATGCCATGGAGCAGAGACTGCTGGGGCAGTTCCAGGCCATGATCGCCAACGGGACCATTAAAAGAATTCCCGGTTGAGCCGCCTCCCACGACACGTCTTCAATCGACCTGAGATTTCAACATGTCCGCGAAGGTGGTCTTGCGGTACTCGCGGGGAACGGCGAACTCGGACTCCGGGATGTCCGATTTATCCAGTTTGACGACATCGGTCAGCGGCTCCGCTACGCCCTCGGTGTACGCGATGCTCTTGACCTCGACGCCGCGATCCATCAACTGCCGGTATTCGGGCGAGTTTTCGGGGGTAAACTCGGTTCCCATCGTCGTCGCGCAGGTGCTGAACTTTTGCAGCAGCGGCTTCAGCGGTTTGAATTCGTTGACCAGGTCGCTGTCGGTCGCCAGCCAGATTTCCTCGTAGAGTTCGCCGTCCACCTGTATTTTGTACCGCCGTGTTTTCTGCCCCGCGATCACTCCGCCATCGCCGGCCTCGGTCACGCCGACCGTGTGGCGATCTTCCTCTTTGTCCTTTTTCAGCATCTGCTCCAGCGCCTGGCGCTGCTCGGTCGGCAGATTTTTCATGGTCTGTTCGATCAGCGCGGCCGTGGCGGCGCAGTACTCTTCCACGGTGCCCGCGGCATAGGTTTTATCGTTTTCATCAATAAAATATACCTTGTTGCCGGGTCCGTCCAGAATCCAGGATATGCCGTCCGCTGAACTCTTCAGGCGCCCTTTCGAGATCAGGGTCCGGTCGCCCTCCCTTTCCTGCATCACCCACCCGGCCTCTGACGCTGCCGACAACAGCAGAATGACGACGGCCGCGACATACGGCAGATACTTGCGTTTCATCACACCATCCTTGCGCGGTATTCAGCGATCACTGCTCGAATTTTCGAGTTTCAAATTCCGAGTTTCAAATTCCGACCGCTGCCGGGCGTCAGGCGAAACTGCCGGCGATAGCCCGCGGTGCGGTTCTCGATTTCGACCCGCACGATGCCCTGGGGATCGTAATCGTAGGTTTCGACGACATCCTGGGACGACAGCTCGGGGCAGAGCCTGATCGGAATGCCGCTCAGGTTCTTTTGATCGGCCAGGCCCGGGTCGTAGGGAAAATAGACATCGCGCCAGACGGTGATATCGCCCTCGGGCTCCCCGGCCCCGCCCAGCGCGCTGCACTCCAGGTAGCGCAGGCGGCCGATGTTGTGAAGCGGCCGGTACTGCCGGATGACGGTCAGCCGGCCGGTCTCGGGGTCCACCGGGCGCTTTTTGGAAAAAACGGGATCGAAGATTTTGTCGCGCTCGCGTTCGCGCCAGATGCCGAAGTAGCGGGAAACCGACTCGCGCACGCTCAGGTGGTCTTTCGGATCGGCCATGATGGCGAGGCCGATCGCCGGAGCGGCATGCGGAAAAGGCGAATTCTTGACCTTGGGACCGAAGAGGTCCCGCAGGCAGCGCGCCACCGGCGGAAAGGCGACGGAACCGCCGACCGTGTAGACGGCGGCCAGGCCGGGACCCTCCAATGGGCCGATCTCGCTTTGCGCCAGCTTGGTCAACAGGGACTGCACGGAGGAGAGACTGCGTCGAATGAGCGGTTCGCAGCGCTCGTACACGTCGCGGGTCTCGAGCACGACCGGATCCGCATCAGCCAAAACGGCGCCGGCATCCACGACCATCTTGCGGGTGTTGGGTTTCAGCCCTTCCTTGCGCTCGCGGCATTCCTCGAGCAGACGAACGGTCTGAGCGGCCGTCAGGTCGCCCGCCGCGATCCCGGCGGCCTCCAGGACCATGTCGAGGATGATCTGGTCGAAATCCTCTCCGCCGAGTTGGGCAATGCCTTCGTAGGCGATGACATCGTGGCCTTTTCCGGCAATGCCGATAACCGAAGCGTCGAAGGTTCCGCCGCCCAGATCGTAGACCACCACGTAGCGCTTCGGGCTTTTCGGGCCCAGCTTTTTGAGGTAGCGGTGCAGAAATTCGACCGCGGCGGCCGACGGCTCGTTCATGGCGCCCAGCACGTTGAATCCGGCCTGTCGAAAAGCCTCCAGGGTGATGAAGCGCTGGTTGCTGTTGGCGTTGGCCGGAACGGCGACCATCACATCGAGCGGGGCCTTGCGGCCGACGCTCAAGTTGCCCTGCTTGATGGCCATCCGCCGGACGTGCTTCAGGAAGAGGGTGAGAAGCTCCAGCATCGGCAGCGACCCGCCGTGGCCCAGGTCCACCGGGTCTTCGGGCCGCAGACGTCCCACGAAGCGTTTGAGGGAGCGCAGGAACGTGACATTCGGCCGGTTGAGCAGCGCCGCCGCTTCCCAGCCGAAACGCAGGCGGCCGTCGTCGACCGCGACGAGAGAGGGGATGTACTCCTTGAAATCGCCCCTCCAGGAAAAACTGCAGACCGGGTAGTTGCCTTTGTCGCGTGCGGCGACCACCGTGCGCGTGGTGCCGAAATCAATTCCGAAGCGTACGGTTGGGGAATCCATCTTTGAACCTCTCAAACCCGGAAACAGGTCCGGCAATGAATGAAGCGATCATGGAGCATGACTATAGCGTGTTTCCTTTATAGGTGGCAATGAATATGTATTAGTCAATAGGGCCGGTATGGGCGATGCCGGCCCGTGGGGCGGCCGTCGAATCGCCGCCGCGGGCGGGTTGCCGCAAACGGCCGGTTGCCATAATCGGCTTTTGATATATGATTATCGGATCGTTAACCGAACCTGTTCAGAAGGAGGACTCGTCTTGGCACCTCACGAACTCGCCGGGAAACCGGCCCCGCCGTCGCTGCTGGTGAACGTCCCGCGGCTTGTCAGCGCCTATTACACCCATCGTCCGGATGCCGGCGACCCGGCCCAGCAGGTCGCCTTCGGCACATCGGGCCACCGGGGATCGTCACTGAAGAACAGTTTCAACGAAGACCACGTGCTGGCCACGACCCAGGCCATCTGCGACCGGCGCCGGGCCGACCGCATCACCGGACCTCTTTTTCTCGGCATGGACACCCACGCCCTGTCGGAGGCGAGCTTCGCCTCGACCCTGGAGGTGCTGGCCGCCAACGGGGTCGAGACCCGTATTCAAAAAGACCTCGGGTACACGCCCACTCCGGTCGTCTCGCACGCGATTTTGACCTGGAACCGCCGGCACGGCGGCGTCGGCGCGGACGGGATCGTGATCACCCCCTCGCACAATCCGCCCGAAGACGGCGGGTTCAAATACAATCCGCCCCACGGCGGCCCGGCGGATACGGTCCTCACCGACTGGATCCAGAAACGGGCCAACGCGCTGCTGGCGGAAAAAAACCGGGGCGTCAAGCGCGTGGCCTACGAAAAAGCGCTCAAGGCCGCCACCACCCGGCGGTATGATTACGTCACCCCCTATGTCGCGGACCTGGAAAACATCATCGAGATGGCGGCCATTCGCTCGGCCGGCCTGCGGATCGGGGTCGATCCCATGGGCGGTGCGGCGGTGGCCTACTGGGAGCCGATCGCGGAACGCTACGGCCTATCGATCGATGTGGTCAACCCCGTCGTGGACCCCACCTTCGGCTTCATGACCGTCGACAAGGACGGCAAGATCCGCATGGACTGCTCCTCGCCGTTTGCCATGGCCCGCCTGATCGGGCTCAAGGATCGCTACGACATCGCTTTCGGCAACGACCCGGATTGCGACCGCCATGGCATCGTCACTCCCGGCGACGGGCTGATGAACCCCAACCACTACCTGGCGGTGGCCATCTGGTACCTGTTCCGCAAACGGACCGATTGGCGCGCGGAAGCCGCCGTGGGCAAGACCCTGGTCAGCAGCAGCATGATCGACCGGGTCGCCGCGCACCTCGGGCGCAGGCTGTCCGAAGTGCCTGTCGGCTTCAAGTGGTTCGTGGACGGCCTGCGCGACGGATCTTACGGCTTCGGCGGGGAGGAGAGCGCCGGGGCGGCCTTCCTGCGCAAGGACGGCACGGTCTGGACCACCGACAAGGACGGCATCATCATGGACCTTCTGGCGGCGGAGATCACCGCCGATTCCGGGCAGGACCCGCATCAGCACTACGAGAGCCTGGCCGGGATGTTCGGCCGCCCGGTGTACGAGCGGCTCGACGCCCCGGCGACGGCGGCCCAGAAGGAGGTGTTGAAGAACCTCACCCCGGATAAAATCACCGCCGATTCCCTGGCCGGCGAGCCGATTCTGGCCAAGTTGACGCACGCTCCCGGCAACGATGCTCCCATCGGAGGCCTGAAGGTCGTCACCGCGAACGGCTGGTTTGCCGCACGGCCTTCCGGCACCGAGGAAATCTACAAGATCTACACCGAGAGCTTCGAGGGACCGGATCACCTGCGCCGGATCCAGGAGGAGGCGCGCACCATGGTGAGCCGGGCCTTCGATGCGGCCGGAGCCTGAAAACCCTCCAAAGCACAAATCAAGCCATTGAAATTACGATCAATATGGGGGTAATCAGGGAAGGCCGCAATGACGAGGGGTAAAGCGGTATGCAAATTTCCGACATTTTACGAAGCCGTCATTTTTTCTTCAAAATCACCGGTTCGGGTTCGTAGAGCCCGCCGGCCACCCGGTCCCAGAAGGTTTGCTCGTCTTCCATCCACCTGGAGCCGAATTTGCTGCTGAAGAAGCCGCCGAGGCGGGTGAACATACTGCCGAGGCTCGATCGGTGCGCCAGGGTCAGGACGTCTTCGAGGAATGCGTCGATTTCAACCATTTTTTCCTTGGGAATGTAGGCCCGCGCGCCCATTTCGATCGATTTCTTCAGGTTTTCGGGTGACAGCGCATGAGCGGTGAGCATGACCGTCGGAAATCCGAGGTGGACCGCGGCATTGAGCAGATCGAACCCCCGCACCCCCATGATATCGAGGATGACGGCGTCATAGGTCCAGGAACGCAGCAGGTGAAAACCGGTCTCGTAATCCGCGGCGCGGTCGAGCACCAGGCCGTCGTAATCGCCCAGGATGTCCTCCAGCGTGTCGAGGACGTCGGGTTCGTCGTCCACGGCCAGCAGGCGCTTGTTATTTAACATACGGCCCGGCATGTCACGCTCCTTTCTGGGGAAACACCTTTTTGTCTTTCGAGATTCGCCGGCGTTCGTCGTCGCGGACTTCCCGCCGCAGCAGTTTGCCGACCTTGGACTTGGGCAGCATGTCCCTGAACTCGATGTAAGAGGGCACCTTGTAGGCGGCCAGCCGTTCGCTGCACCAGTTCGTCAGTTCGGCGCCGCCCACCCCGCGGGCGTCTTCCTTGAGCACCACGATGGCCTTGATCCGCTCGCCGACCCTGGCATCCGGAATGCCGACCACGCAGGCGCCGATGACCGTCGGGTGGTCCTGCAGGGCGGCCTCGACCTCCGAGGCCGACACCCGGAAGCCTTTGTGCTTGATGATGTCGGCCGAGCGTTCGACGTAGATCAGCTCGCCCGTGGGGTTCGCCTGGACGAAGTCACCCATCCGGCACCAGGTCTTGCCATCGATCGGCACGAAGGTTGCCAGCGTTTCCTGCGGCTTGTTGTAATACTGCTTGAGCGTGTGCGGCGAGGTGACCAGCAGTTCTCCACTGCGACCCGCCGGGACCGGTTCCAGCGTCTGCGGGTCGACGATCAAGCACTCGCGGCTCTCCAAGGGGTATCCGATGGCCCTCGGGCTGGGCTCCTCGCCGATCTTGCTGTAGGCGACGTGCCCCACTTCCGTGGACCCGTAGACCTGATAGATCGGAACGCCGCAGCGTTCGTGCCAGCGCACCTTGACTTCTTCGGGCAGGACATCCCCGCCGCAGTAACAATAGGTCAGCGAGGAGAGGTCGTAGCGGTCCAACCGGTCATTTTCGAGGATCATCCGGTAGAGGGCCGGCACGCCGAGCAGCCAGCGCACCCGGTAGCGCTGGATCGTGGCCAGGATGGCATCCACCTGCGGGACCGGCATCAGCAGCGTGGCATTGCCCGTGTTCAGTCCGACGGCCATGAAAAGCCCGAGCGCCATGATGTGAAACAGCGGGTTGACGGCGATATAGGTGTCGCGGCCTTCCCGGATATGGCTTCCGGCCACGTCCCGGGTGACATCGTTGACATACGAGGTCATGCCGATGTGGTTGCCGGGAACGCCCTTGGGAAATCCGGTGGTGCCGCCGGTGTAAAGGATATAGGACAAGTCCTTTACCGGATCGATGGGCACGGCGGACGCCAGGGGCGGGTGCTTCAGCAGGGAGCGAAAGGAATGCACCCGGCGGTCACGGTCGACCGTGCCGCTGGGAATCTTGTCGAAGAGAACGCCGAGCGTCCGTTTCCAAAGCGGCAGGAGATCGGTCAGGTTCGTCACGATCACCCGTTTCAGACCGGTGCCGGCAACCGTTTCCTTGACATAGCCGAAATTGGTGTCCATGCAGATGACGGTTTCGACCCCGGCATCTGCGATCATGTAGGCGATTTCGTGGGAGGTGTAGATGGGCGACACCGGAACGATGACGGCGCCGATCTTCTGGATGCCGAGAAAGGCGATGACCCACTGGGCACAATTGGCGATGTAGATCATCACCCGGTCGCCCTTGTTAACGCCCATGGCGGCCAGGGCACCGGCGAAGCGCTCGCTGAGGGCCCGCAGGCGGCGGTAGGTGAACCGTTGGCCGAGATAGATTACCGCAGGCCTTTCCGGATAGCGTTCGCTCATCCGGTCGAAGCGGGTAAAGGTCAACTCGTCGCTGGACTTTTCGGGTCGGTCCATGATCGTTGAGTAGATTCTAAGCGATTTCAGGGTTAAAAAGTGATCAATTCATCGATTATTTACTACAACCAGTTGCGTGTTGGGGTTCCTTCGTCACCCCAACCCACGATCCTTTCAGCAGCCATGAGCGCCATTTGCAATAAACACATCGTCGTGGGTTGGGGTGAGCAACGCGAACCCCGACATCGGCAACTCTACAACCAGTTGCGTGTTGGGGTTCCTTCGTCACCCCAACCCACGATCCTTTCAGCAGCCATGAGCGCCATTTGCAATAAACACATCGTCGTGGGTTGGGGTGAGCAACGCGAACCCCGACATCGGCAACTCTACAACCAGTTGCGTGTTGGGGTTCCTTCGTCACCCCAACCCACGATCCTTTCAGCAGCCATGAGCGCCATTTGCAATAAACACATCGTCGTAGGTTGGGGTGAGCAACGCGAACCCCGACATCGGCAACTCAAATCCCGAAATAGGCCGAGCGGACGTCCGGGTTGTCCATCAGCTCTTCGCGCGTTCCTTCCAGAACCGCCGAGCCGTTTTCCAGAATAAAGGCGTAGTCGATGATCGGCAGGACCGGGCGGGCGTACTGTTCGGTGACGATGATCGATATGTGCCGCTGATCCCGGATTTCGCGCGTGGCGCGCATGAGCATGGCCTGCATCAGGGGGCTGAGGCCCAGCAGCGGCTCGTCGAGAAGCAGAATTTTTGGCTGGGCCATCAATGCCCGCCCGATGGCCAGCATCTGCTGTTCGCCGCCGCTCAAAAAGCCCCCGGTCCGTTTTTTCAGTTTTTTGAGGGCCGGGAATACCGTGAAGACATAGTCCAAGGTTTCCCTTGCCTGGGCGGCGGTGGCCAGGTACCCGCCGATCTTAAGGTTTTCCAGAACGCTGCTCTCGTTGAAAATGCGCCGGCGCTCCGGACACAGGACAATCCCCAGCTTGGCCCTGCGGCTGGGCTTGACCGCCATCAGTTCGCGGTCGTTGTAGCGGATGCTGCCGGTGACCGTGATACGCTCGCCGCCGGCCATGGCTTCCTTTTTGCGAATGTCGAGCATGATGCCGGAAAGGGCGTACATGAGCGTCGATTTACCGGCACTGTTGGCGCCGAAAACCCCGACGATCCGGTTTTCGCCGCAGCGGATGCTCACGTTGTTCAGGGCCAGCATGTTTTCGTAAAAGACCATCAGGCCGGAGGCTTCAAGCATGCTTCATCACCTCCGCGACGTTCTCCGAGCCGAAGTAGGCTTCCCGCACGCGCTTGTCGGCCATGACTTCCGCCGGGGTGCCCTCGATCAGCTTTTCGCCGAAATTGAGCACCATCACCCGGTTGGTCACTTTGAACAGCTCCCGCAGCCGGTGTTCGATCATGATCAGGGTGATGCCGTCCATCTGCAGGCGCTCGATCAGCGGCACCATGCTGGCGATTTCACTCATGCTCAGGCCGGAAAAAACCTCGTCGCATATGATCAGTTCCGGTTTGAGGGCCAGGCAGCGTGCCAGTTCCAGGCGCTTGAGGTAGCCGGTCGGCAGGGTCGCGGTCAATTTGTAGGGCACGTAGGAATCGCGTTCAAAGCCGATTTCTTCCAGTATATCGATGCCGACCGTGTTGCGGTCGCCCAGCCGACCGCCCCCGCGCCAGCCGCCGGTGCGCCGGGCGCGGGGGGAAAAAAGCGGAATCACCATGTTTTTATAGGCCGGCAGGCTGTAGTAGGGGCGCATGATCTGAAACGTCCGCGTCACGCCCAGGTCGGCGATTTTGTGCGGCGGCTTGCCGGTGATGTCGCGACCGCGGAAAAGGATGCGGCCGGCGGAGGCCTTGACGAAACCGGTGATGCAGTTGACCACGGTGGTTTTGCCGGACCCGTTGGGGCCGATGATGCCCAGGATTTCCCCCTCGCCGACCTCGAAGCTGATCCGGTTGAGCGCAATGATGCCGCCGAAGGTCTTGGTCACCTCGCGGACTTCGAGGATCGGCGCGGCCGTCATATTTTCGTCCACCTTTCGATCTGGTGGTACTTGCGTTGGCCGTAGACCATCAGCCCCTCGCTGCGAAAGACGATGAAGGCCAGAAGGATCAGGGAATAGAACACGATTCGAAGCGTGCCGAAGTCCCGCAGAAGCTCGGAGACCGGCACCAGGATCAGGCAGCCGAGCAGCGGGCCGACCAGGGTTCCGCTGCCGCCGATGACCGTTGCCGCGATCGGCAGCACCGAAAAATCGAGTGCGAAGGTGGAAATCCCGGCCCACATGTAGATGTGCACCAGGCAGGCCCCGGCCAGGCAGCCGATGGCCGCGGCGATGAACACGGCCAGGGCGCGGTAGCGGGTCACGTTCATGGCCGAGGCCCGGACGGCCTGATCGTTGTCCTTGACGGCCCGCAGCACCAGACCCAGGTCGGTGTTGACCAGCCGGCGGACGGCGAAGAGCAGCAGCAGCGCCATGGCGATGACGAAATACTGCTCCAGCCAGGCGTTGGGGAAGCTGTCGATGCCCAGGATCCCGTCGGTGCCGCCGAGGATATCCAGGGCCTCGATCACCCGCGCCAGGAACAGGGGGTACATCAGGGTGACGATGGCGAAGTAGACGCCGCGCAGGGGCAGGCACGGCAGCAGCATCAGGGTGCAGAGCACGCCGCCGATCAGCGCGGCGGCGGGTATCGTGACCAGCGGGGGGAGGCCCAGCTCGGTGTTCAGGAGGGCGGTCAGGTACCCGCCGACACCCACGAAAAATGCGCCCCCCAGAGACACCAGGCCCACGTAATGGGCGAGAAAGTCGAAGCTCAAGGCCAGCAGGGCGTAAATACAGACGATGGAAACGACCCGCTGCCAGTACATGCCGGGCATGACCAGCGGCAGGGACAACAGGCCGAGGATCAGCACCAGGCGCGGCGCGGTCAGGTAGGCCAGCTCGCGCCAGGACATCAGGGCATAGAGCCCGTCGCTGCGCACCTTGATGCCACGGTCGATCCTTTCCCGGCGACGTTGCGGTTCGGCGGCGTTCAGACGCGTTCCTCCAGTTCTTTCTGCTGACCGAAAAGGCCGGACGGCTTGAGGATCAGCGTGAGGATGATGGCCAGCAGCGCCACGACCATCTGGAAATGGGAGCCGAGGTAGACCACCGTCAGGATCTGGGCAAAACCGATGATGAAGGCCGCCAGCACCGCACCGGCCCAGCTCCCGATGCCGCCCACGATGCAGACCGCGATGGCCAGTATCAGGACGTTGTAGCCGGATTCGATTACGATGTTTCCGAGCGGCAGCAGCACGACCGCGGCCAGGGCCGCCAGCGCCGCGCCGAGCCCCATGGCCACCACGGCCATCAAGTCCGAATCGATCCCCAGCATGAGCGCCGCGCGTTCGTCCTGGGCCATGCCCTGCAGAGCCAGGCCGATGCGCGTGTAATGGGTGAACAGCCACAAGAAGGCCACCAGGGCCGCGCCGATGCCCACCGCCAGCAGCCGCTGATAATCCACGGAGATGCCGGCAATTACCGTGCTGCCCTCGATGAAGGGCGGCAGGGTGTAGGTCATGCCCTTGAACCCGCCCCATCTCAAGCCCTCCAGGATGGCCAGCGCGATGGCGTAGGAGGCGATGATCTCGGAGATTTCCATGCCCCGGACGCGGATCAGGAAAACGCGGTAAATGACGGCGCCGATGATGGCCGTGACGACCAGCGCCAACACGATGCTGAGGAAATAGTTGAGCGCCAGGGTGTTGAGCGCGCTCCAGACCATGAAGCCGCTGAGCACGTACAGGGCCCCGTGGGCGAAGTTCGGCAGGCGGCTGGTGCCGTAGACGAGCGCGAATCCCAGGGCATACAGGGCCAGCGTCACGCTGTTGATCGTGCCGTAGATGAGGATGTCCATGGGTCGGTTGGTCCGTTGGCCCGTTAGCCCGTTGAGCCGGTTAGCCCGTTTGCCCGTTGAGCCCGTTGAGCCCGTTGAGCCCGTTGAGCCCGTTGAGCCCGTTGAGCCGGGTGAGCGGGTTGGCCCGTTTGACGGTTGGCCGGTTGAGCCGGGTAGTCCGTTAGTCCCGCTATAGCTGGATTGGCCGGTTTACCGTGCGATTGACGTCCGTTGTCCCGCAGCAGTCGGGGGATAACGGGAAAGGGGCCATTTATGGACTATTTTTTCATCCAGGGCGGCAGCAGGATCTCTCCGGTGGCGATGCTCTGGGGATAAACGACCACGCGTTTGCCGTCCTGCCACTGCAGGATGCTGCCGACGGCGCCCTCCTGGGGGTCTGTGGCCGGGATCACCTGGTGGCTCTTGGGATCGAAGCGCAGTCTGCCGTAAACGCCCATCATGTCGGTCTGCTCGAGGGCGGCCACGACCTTGTCGGCATCGAGGCTGCCGGCGCGCTCGATGGCGTCTTTCAACACATAGACGGCCATGTAGCTGCTGGAAGTCCCCAAACCTTCCGGTTCGATGCCCCAGCGCTTGGTGTAGGCGTCGTAGAACTTCATCGTCCAGGGGGTGGCGTTCGAGGGCGCATTGCCGGCGTTGACGACGTTGCAGAGCGTGTACTCGCCCTTGCCGTCGGTGGCCTTCCAGAACCCGGGCTGTTCCGCGGCGGCCAGCGTGGAGCCGAAGGGCAGGGCCGGAATCTGCATGTCGTACCATTGCTTCAGGAGGATGGCGCTTTCGGGCATGTCCATCCAGATGTTGATGATTTCGGTCTGCGAATCCTTGGCCTTGATTAGGCCCATCGAAAAATCGGTGGCGCCGGTGGGGTAAACTTCGAGGCCGGTCACGTTCCAGCCCTTTTTCTCGGCGATCTCCTTGACGATGCCGGCCGCGGCGCGCGCGTGGCTGACATCCTGGGCCATGATAAACAGGTTGTTGAACCCGTGCTTTTGCTTCAGGTCGGTGAAGTTAGCGAAAATCTCACCCACCAGGTTCTTGGCTTCGCCATGGATGCGGAAGCAGTATTTGTACTTGTCGTACTGCTCGGCCACCAGGGCGTGGTATTTCGGCGTCAGCACCCCGGTGGTCAGAATGGACACCTTTTTGTGCTTCGACAACAGCGGCATGGCCGCCAGCGCCGCCTCGGAACGGACCGGGCCGCCGATGATAAAATCGGCCTTTTTGTCCAGGATCAGTTTTTCCAGGGCCAATAGCGCCTCGCTGACCGGCACGCCGGGCTCGAGGTCGCGGGTGTCGATCACCGCCATGTCGAACGGGCGCTTTTTGCCGGCCACGTCAACCCCGCCGGCGGCATTGATTTCCTCGACGGCCAGCGTGACGCCGCGTTCGGCATCCCAGCCGTAGAGAAAGGAGGTGGCCAGAGGGCAGCCGATGACGATCGGTTTCTCTGCGCGCGCGACACCTGCGGACAGGGCCAGCGCGGCGGTCATCAGCAAAACGATCAGGCTCTTGATGCGGTCGGTCTTCATGAGGCCCCCCTTCGTCGATACCAACAATTTGGAGAAAAGGATCGCTGTCAAAAACACCGCCCGGGTATTCAGCGATCGGGGATTTCGGGAAAAATTACCAGTGGGGTTGATGGCACATCGTCAACGGAAAGTCAAAGCCAAATTGATATCAGGCTGTAAGATAAATGCTTTGAGCTGCCGGTGTCGGGCGTTGGCGTGCTGAATTGCGGGGTTCAGGGTTCAAAGGTGCAAGGTTCAGGCTTCAGCCCTGCCGCCGGCCTGAAAAACGGCCAGTTGACAAAAGGCAAATCTTCGTCTTTCTAAAAAGGATTATCACCGAATTCAGATAAGGGCGATCGAAGAAGGCATCCCGTATCAAACACTTATTTCAAGTATCGTTCATAAATATCTCGATGGTTCTTTAACTTAGGCGTCGCGAAACCATACATTGTCGGCGACCGGAATGTAAACCGAAACGCGGCGGACGGCGCCTTTCAGGCGTGCATCCTCGCACCGGAAACGGCTGCCGGCGCTGCCGAGGGTCGATCGGCCAGCCGGCTCAACTGCTCGTGGGCCGACAGGATCAGTTCCTCCGTTGTCTGCCAGTCGATGCAGGCGTCGGTGATCGAGACGCCGTATTCGAGCGTCTCCAGACACCCATCGTAATCCTGGCGGCCCTGGCGCAGGTTGCTCTCCAGCATCAGCCCGATGATGGCATCGTTGCCGCCGGCGCGCTGGTTGACGACATCCTGCCAGACTACCGTCTGTTCCTGGTAGCGCTTGCGCGAGTTGGCATGCGAGCAGTCGACCATGACCGACTCGGGCAGGTTTTTGTCGCGCAGCAGGCGCACGGCCTCGCGGATGCTGACGGTGTCGTAATTCGGGCGGCGGCCGCCGCGCAGTACGATGTGGGTATAGGGGTTGCCGGTGGTCTTGACGATGCTGGCCTTGCCCTCCGGATCGATGCCCAGGAAACTTTGCGGCGAACCGGCGGCGATCATGGCGTTCAGGGCCGTGTCGAGCCCGCCGTCGGTGCAGTTTTTAAAGCCCACGGGCATCGACAGGCCGCTGACCATTTCCCGGTGCGTCTGCGATTCGGTGGTCCGCGCGCCGATGGCGGCCCAGCAGACCAGCCCGTCGATATATTGGGGAGTGATCGGGTCGAGCATTTCGGTCGCGGTGGTCAGGCCCATTTCGGTCACCTTCAGGAGCAGCGCGCGGGCCTTCAGCAAGCCTTGCATCATGTCGCAGGAGCCATCCAGGGTCGGATCGTTGATGAGCCCCTTCCACCCCACGTTCGTCCGCGGTTTCTCGAAATAGACCCGCATCACCGGAAAGATGGTATCGGCCACTTTCTCCTTCAGGCGGTTGAGCCGGTCGGCGTACTCCAGCGCCGCGGCTTCGTCGTGAATCGAGCAGGGCCCGGCGATGACCAACAGGCGCGGGTCCTTTTTGCCGATGATGTCGGCAATGACCCGGCGCCCCGAAACCACGGTGCGCGCGGCTGCCGGCGTGATCGGCATGTCGTCTTTCAATGCATGCGGGGAGATGAGCGGGATGAATTCTTTGACATTGACATCGTAGGTTTTCATGACTTTCTGCTCCTTTGCAATGGGTCGGGCAAACCGTAAGTAAAAAGGTGCCGCGCCATTTCGGTGGGGGCCGTTTCCCCAAAAAAAAAGCCGCAGGCACGATGCTGCCTGCGGCTTTCGGGTCGGTGATGGTTTCAGCGAACCCCAGGCAGACCACGGGCGCCGTGGTAATACCCGTAATAATAATATCTGCCTGCGCTGAGTCCTGTCATTGGTTCCATCCTGAAATTAAGAAGACTTTTTTTCTTGATGACACGCCCGCCAAAAGATGTCAAGCGCAATTTATTGTTTTCCCCGTGCAGTCGTGCAGTCATGGACGGATGCCTTTTTCAGCCGGCGGCGCCGGCGGGGTCATTCGGACAGCATGTCCTTGATGGCATCCAGCACCGGGTTGAGTTCACCCGGCTCGCTTTTCGCGGCCGGCTGCCGGGTGCCCGCCAGGGCTTTTTTCACGCAATCGTATTGCTCCCAGCCTTTGAGGGGATAATTCAGGTCGACGGTTTTCCACTTCGGGTGCCCGTTCTGGATCAGCCAGTCGAGATTGTCATAGATGTATTTGGCCACGCGTCCGACATTTTCGCAGTGAAAGCGCCTGAAGTCGTAGGAAATAAGAACCGCTTTGACCGCGGCGGTCGTCACCGCGCTGTCCTGCCACGCATAGGTGCCGGCCGGGATTTCGGACTGGGGGTAGAACTCGAGAATGCTTTTGTCGGTAATCGGGATCAGGGCCAGATTGTCCTGGGCCGCGACGTTTTCACTGAAAAGTTTGACCGGGTAGCCGGCCACGTAAAACATGGCATCGATTCGGCCCTGCTTCAACTGTTCCAGGGCCTCGTCGAGCCCGATGGTCAGCGTTTGTGCCGGCTCGATGCCGGAAACCTTGAAGAGGAGCCTTGCGGTCAGGTAGTTGCCGCTGCCCTCCGTGCCGATGGCCACCCTTTTGCCGGCCAGATTATCGAAACTGACGATTTCCTTTTTGCCCAGCAGGTGAATCTC
Organism: uncultured delta proteobacterium; assembly: GCA_963728055.1. Lineage (GTDB taxonomy): Bacteria > Desulfobacterota > Desulfobacteria > Desulfobacterales > SG8-13 > JARFQH01. The sequence continues at coordinate 62,093 of CAVSIM010000010.1, forward strand.
TTCATTGTAGAGCGGGAAGACCATCCGGGTCTTGGAAGCGATCTGCTTTAACAGCGGGTTGGTTTGAACCTGTGACACAAAAGCCAGCACGTCCGACTGGACGATTCCCAACTGGGTGGCCGGCCTCTGGTAAACCGCATAGATATTTTCGACCGACCCCTTTGAGTTATCGACCCGCAGGTCGATGTTGACGCGGGCCAAAAGTTTTTGAAGGTCCAGGCCGAACTGGTAGTAGGTTCCCTTGGGGCCGCCCGTCATGATCCCCATTTTCAGGCGGGGAGCATCCTGGGCCGCTGCCGGACCCAGGCACAGCAGGACCAGGGCCGAGACGACGAGTCCCCGCCACAGGAGATTTTTGACCGACGACGCAGTGTGACATCGTTTTTTTCGAAACATTTCCTCACCCTCCTCGCATTAAAGATCAGGCGGGATCGAAAGGTCCCGCTGCCTCCCGTCCGGCAGGTCCCGGTTCACGGCGGCTAGGTCGGCCGGGAAGATGCCCCCCGCGCTGATCTTGGGGTTGATTCACCACACCATCTTTTATATGAAGCCCATATCATACCCCTGGGTCAGGTCAAGCGCGTTTTGGGTCGGAAACCGGATTTTGGGCCTGAACGCGCAGGGACTGCGGCATCTGGAACGGTTTGGGGCATTAATCGTCACTGAAATCGAAATCTGGACGACTTTCCGGTAAATGGTGCATAAACAAGACGGCAAAGGAGGTACAATGAAAACCAGGCTGACCATCCTCTGCGAAAATTCGGTTGGCGTGCCCTTCGGCGTTGTCGGCGAACACGGATTCGCCTGCTACGTGGAAACCGACGGCTGCAGCTACCTGTTCGATACGGGGCAGGGGTTTGGCATCGTGCAGAATTCCCTGGCGCTCAAGAAGGACCTGGGTGCCATCGCGGCGATCATGATCAGTCACGGGCACTACGATCACACCGGCGGTCTGCCCGCGGTCCTTCAGATCCGGGGACCGGTGGATGTGCATGCGCACCCGGATATCTTCATGGACCGCATCTGGTCGGCGGGCGGCAACGCGCGCTACATTGGAATGCCCCACAGCCGGCCGTATCTGGAATCACTCGGCGCACGGTTTTGATTGGAAAAAGGGATGGTGGAGGTGGGGCCGGGCGTATTTCTGACCGGCGAGATTCCGCGCGTCAGCGCCTTTGAAACGGGCGATGCCAACATGACGGCCATGACGGCCGGGGGTGAAAAAATCCATCCCGATCCCTTGAAAGACGACCTGTCGCTGATCGTGGATTCGGCCGCGGGGTTGATACTGGTTCTCGGCTGCGCTCACGCCGGTCTGATCAACATCATCGACCACGTTCTGGAAAAAACCGGGCGGGACAGGATTTTTGCGATTATCGGCGGCACCCACCTGGGCTTTGCGAGCGATGCGCAGTTTGCCGAAACCCTGAAGGTGATCGATCGCTACGCCATCGCGCGCATCGGCGTTTCGCACTGCACCGGACTGCCGCGCGCCGCGATGCTGCAGGCCAGGTTCAAGGAGCGCTTTTTCTTCGGAAATGTCGGCGCGACACTGGAGGCCTGACGGCAAAAACCGCGAGCGGGCAAAAGTCGAAGTCGACGGCCGCCCGGGTGCGCTGATCGAGCCGCTGGCGACGTTACGCTTTCACGCGCGACATGAAGCGGACCGCCGCGATGTTTACCCGCACGATCTCTCCGGGAGCAAGGTATTCAGGGACCAGCACTGTCGCGCCGTTGGAAAGAATCGCCGGTTTGTTGCGATTGGTGGCCGTGGCCCCCCGGATGACCGGTGCGGTTTCGGCGATGGCCAGGTCGGCGGAGGCCGGCAGTTCGATGGCGATGATACTGCCGCCCTGCAGCAGGGCCGTGATGCCCTCGAGCCCTTCGCTCAGCCACTGCGCCTGCTCCCCTAGAAATTCTTCACCCAGGGTGTACTGCTCGTAGTTGTCCACATCCATGAAGGTGAACAGGTTACGGTCGCGGTAGAGAAAGTTGACCGACCGGCGCTCCAGATACACCTCCTCCAGGGTGTCGTTGCCCTTGAACGATTGTTCCAGCTTCTGGCCGGACGGGATGGCGGCAAAGCGGACCTTGTAGAGCGTATTGGCCCCGCGGGCGGATGGCGTTTGAACATCGATCTGTTTGGCCTGACAGAGCTGGCCGTCGATCAATACAATGGCACCCTTTTTCAGGTTGGATGCTTTCAACAAATGACTCCTCGTTTTTTATTGGCGGCACTGACAGGCGCCCGGGATCGGCATGGCGAGTATCGCCTCTGCCATCGGGAACTTCTGACGGCGCCTATCACGGACGGCGTCGTTCGTCAAAAAGAAAACAGGAGCGCGCGAATCGGGGGCATTTAATATGACGAAAGATAACGGGATGGTGCGGTATGCGCTGCACCTGGTGAAAACCGATTCCGGAACCGGCTATTTCGCCTGCTCTCCCCGGGGAAATTACGATTTTGCGGCCGGCCTGCGACATGCGCGGGCGCATCCCAACGATGAATTCATGCGAAAACACCTGCTGCGGTTGATAAACGCCTGGGACAGGCGCACGCTGGCGCAGGCCATTTCGGCCTGTAAGGCGACCGATCTTTTTCTCCTGGCCCTGTATTTCGAAGCCTGCCTGCTCAATCCGCAATTCGATTCGCTGCGCCGTCTTTTCGCGTCCGTTGAGACGCAGCGCCTGGCCGATGTCACGCCGCTCGTTTACATCGGCGCCGCCCTTCTGGCGGACAGGGCAAGCCACGAAAAATGGATCCGGCTCTTTCGACTGAACATCACCGCGCATCAGGAACTTCCCCATCCGGAAGGGGGGACCCCGGCGCCGCCGTTTCCCCACCGGCTCGCTATCGAGGCCGGAAAGGTGCGGCAGACATTGCAGGAGGCCTTCGACCGGCGGCCGGCCGGCGCTGACCGGCAGCACACCGCGCCTTTGGAAGCTGCCGGGACCACGGCCCTGGCCCTCGACCGGCTGGCGAAAGCCGGCATCGTGCCGGGCCCTGAAATGCGGCACGAGTCATCGCTGAGCCCGATTGCCCTGCTGCGCGAATGGGAAATGAAGACGCGCGTGCACAACGGCCGGCACCGCTTCACATTGGCAGGGCCTCAAACCGCCTACGGCCGCGGGCTCGACCTTGAATCGGCCCGTGCGGCCTGCGTCATGGAAATCGTCGAACGCTGCGCGGCCTATGCCCCTGTCGATCCCGGCGAAATCCGCGGGTATCGGAATCCGTACCCCCTGCTGCACGGCCGCGCATCGGAGCTGCGGCGACAGCATATCGCCCACCTCGATCCCAACCGCCTGACCCTCGAGGTTCCCTACGCGGATGATCCCCTCTACTGGATCGAGGGACAGGAAGCCGCCGGCACCGGATCGGCGCCCATCATCGTGCCGGCGCAAGGCGTCTTTTTGTTCTGCAACCTGGACGAACGCAAGCTCTTCTCCGCGCTCGGCTCGACCGGCCTGGCCTCGGGCGGCACCATGGCGGCTGCCAAGGTGAGCGCGCTGCTGGAAGTCATCGAGCGCGACAGCGAAAGCACCATGCCCTTCGCGCCCCATCAGTGTTTCGAGGTCGAGACCGAAGACCCGCGGGTGGGCGCCCTGCTGGAGAGCTACGAGCGGCTGGGCATCCGGGTCCAGTTCCAGGACATCACCACCCCCCTTGGCGTGCCGTGCTGCAAGTGCTTCGTGATTGCCGGCGACGGACGCATCGTCAAAGGAACCGCCGCGCACCTCGACGCGCGACGCGCGCTGCTGGCGGCCATGACGGAGACCCCGTATCCCTATCCGGGCGGCCCGCCGTCGCAACCGGCCATGAAGGGACTTCTGCGGGTGCCGCTGGAAAAGCTGCCGAACTATTCGGGCGGCGACGCGGACGGGGATCTGGCCCTGATCGAAACCCTGCTGGTTTCCAACGGCTTCAGGCCCCTCTACGTCGATTTGACCCGCAGGGATATCGGCATTCCGGTCGTGCGCGCGATCGTGCCCGGAATGGAATTGTTGGGGGATTTCGATCGCTTTTCACGGGTCAACCCCCGGCTCTATGCCAACTATGACCGGATGTTTCGGGCCCGCTATTTGTAGAGGTTCTGGATGCAGGTTTCGAAAATTCTGACGATGTTATACAGCGCCAGGCGCAAAAACCAGTCGTAGTGCGGGTGGTCGGTAAATTTGGGGATGGCGTATTTTTCACGGTTTTGCGCCAGGGAGCGGAAGCCGAATTCGCCGATGTTCCACATCAGGGTTTCATAGGCGGCGGTGTCGAGGTCGCGCGCCCAAACGGTGCGTTTGTCGGCCGCCAGGACCTCGCGATAGTCTTTCGCAAAAACGGGTTCGGCCGCGCTCACGGCTTTATTTTGCAGGGTGAACTCGCAGCCGTACACCAGGGCGATTCCCAACACGGCCCCGTGCATCCGCAGCTGCCAGATGGCATCGATCTCCGTGCGCGGCAGGGGATACGATCCGGTTTCGAGATTGATCAGGCTTGAAATGGCCCCGAATTCCCCTGCATACCGCAGCAGCAGGGTCAGGGACTGTTCATCGACCGTCTCGATCCACTTCCTCAATCTGGACATCAGTTCCCCTGCACGGTTTTAGGCTCCAAGATCACAAAAATTATACGATGATGCGCCGTCTTTGTCAAATTTACGGGATCGTAAAAATGGAGAACGCGGAGCAGGGCGGGACCGCACGGTGCGGGGTGTCACGGCCGGATTTCGACCGCGTCGCGCAGGAAGTTCTTGACTGCGGCGATCGGCACCTCGCGGCGATGGAAGATGCCGGCCGCCAGGGCCGATTCGGCCGCCGTCCTGGTGAAGACCTCCAAAAAGTGATCCGGGCTGCCGGCGCCGCTGGAGGCGATGACGGGAATCGACACCGCTTCCTTGACCGCATCGATCAGCTCGATGTCGAAGCCCAGTCCGGTGCCGTCCCGGTCGATGCAGTTGAGCAGGATTTCACCGGCTCCCAGCTCTTCACAGGCCCGGGCCAGGGCGACGGCGTCCAGGTCCCGTCCTTCGCGCCCGCCTTTTATCGTGCACTGATACCAGCAATACCGCTGCCCGTCGGGACCGGGAAAGCGGGTTTCAATGACGTGGTGCCGGACGGCAGCCGGTGAGGGGACATACACCCGGCGCGGATCGATGGAGATGACCACCGCCTGGTTGCCGTAGACACGCGAGATCTCCTCGATGGCGCTGCGGCCGGATTTGTTGCCGGATCTCAGGTAATCTTCCACGACGAGCACCGCATCGCTGCCGATGGACACCTTGTCGGCGCCGGACCGGAAGTACTCCGCCGCGACCTCGAGCGCCGTATACGCGCGGCTGTTTTTGTCGGTGTAGTCGCGGATGCCGCCGCCGATGGTCAGGGGCACGAACACGGTGCGCGAGGTTTGCTTCAGCACTTCGAGCATCGGCATGTCCTCCAGCGGAAAATCCCGGAAGCCGGTGATGTTGAGAAAGGTGATTTCATCGGCGCCTTCCTCGTAGTAGCGGCCGGCCAATGTGACCGGCCGGCCGAGGTTGCGCACGGCGCCATCCTCGCGGACATCGTAGCGGTCGCCCTTGGTGACCACCAGGTCGCCCTGGTCGTTGGAGCGCACATCCAGGCAGGCGATGATCCGTTTGGCCAGGCGGGTGCGAGTCAAGACGCGGTCGGGCAGATGAGGCCGGGCGTCATCGCTCAAAAAATTTTTCAGGAGGCGCAGCCCGGCGCGCCCGCTCTTTTCGGGGTGGAACTGGGTGGCGACGATGTTGCCTTTCTGAATGGCGCTGACAAACCTGTCGCTATAATCGGTGGTCGTCAGGACCAGCGCCGGGTCCTTTGGCGAAACGTAATAGGAATGGACGAAATAAAACTTTTCGTCACCGGCGAGCGAATCGAAGATTTTCGAGGGCTGTCGGATGGTGAGGCCGTTCCAGCCGATGTGCGGGACCGCCAGCGCATGGGTGAACCGTTTCACCACGCCCGGAATGACCCCCAGACCCCGGCAGTCCGGCGCCTCTTCACTGCTGTCGAAGAGCGCCTGCAAGCCGAGGCAAATACCCAGAAAAGGCCGGTTCGACCCGAGATAGGCCTTCAGCGGTTCCACGAGGCCCTTGCCGTGCAGGATCCGCATCATGTTGCCGAAGGCCCCCACGCCCGGAAAAACCAGTTTTTCGGCCGCAAGGATGTCGCCGGCCGCCGAAACGATCTTGACGGTTTCACCCAGGCTTTCGATGGCGTTGATGACGCTTCTGACGTTGCCGGCGCCGTAATCGAGCAATGTGATCATGTGGGTGTGCCTGTTGGCCCGTTGGCCGGTTGAGCCCGTTAGTCCGTTGAGCCGGTTGCCGCTGAACGAATGAAAGTCGAAGGTTGAAGGCCCGGCATTAAAGGGTGAATACGGAACGCGGTTATTTTAATGGATTCTTCTCAACGCCGTTCGGTTGGAGTGCAAGACGGTCAACGTTCTTGCGGCAAAGCGTCTCGGCCCTCGCGCGCACGCGCTTCTCCGGGTGCGCCCGCCTGGTATAGTTTACCCCGGGGCCGTCCACGATCTTATTGAAAAGCCGGCTCATCCGGTTCCGGGAAGCGGAAGGCGTCAGGGTGGCGGCAGGCGCAAGCGGCGGGGGCAAGTCAGTAAGTCGACCCCTTTTTCGACTGCAGGGCTTCGGTCAGCTTTTCGAGCAGGTCTTCGAGTTCGTAGGGTTTGGTGAGGTAATCGACTGCGCCGCAGGCGATCCCTTCCCGTGCCGCCTGTTCCGACCCGTGACCGGTCAGCATGAGCACCGGCAGTTCCGGGTCCATTTTGAGAAAAATTTTCAGGACCTCTATCCCGTCCATGTCCTCCATTTTGAGATCCAGGATCGCCACATCGAACTCCCGGGCCCGCAGGGACTGGATGGCTTGCGTGCCGCTGTAGGCCAGGGAGACATCGAACCCCCGTTTGGTCAATCTCTTGGACAAAACGGCGCCAAAAGCCCGTTCGTCATCGACCAGCAGCAGTCTGGGCCGGTGGCGATTCTCGTTTTCACCGGACATGCGCGTTTCCCCCTCACGGACGTCGGGATGTGATCTCCCGCAGCCGTGCGTCGACGATCTTGGTTTCGTGGGAACGTTTCCGGGCGGCGGCCTCCTCGACCTTGGCCATCAGCACATCCATTTCGCAGGGCTTCATCAGGTAATCGAGCGCCCCGAGCTTCATGCCGTCGATGGCCGTTTCGACCGTGGCATGTCCGGTCAGCATGATCACCTCCACCAGGGGGTGCCTCTTCTTGATTTCCTTGAGCGTTTCGACACCATCCATGCCGGGCATCTTGACATCCAGGATGACCACTTCGAGTTTGGGATCCCTGGCGAGCGCCTCCAGCGCATCCTGGCCGTTCAAAGCGGTCGTCACCTCCAGTTTGCGTTTGGTCAGACGCTTGGTCATGGTCTCCACGAAGGGCGCTTCGTCGTCGACTAAGAGTACGTTGGCTATGGTCATGTCTATTCTCCTTGTGCAGGGGCATCGATGACATCGGTGATCGATGCTCAATATTTATTCAGGCGTCGGCGGCCTGAGGGGCGTCAGGGGCCTCCGCCAGCGGCGGCCGCGAGAGGGGAAAATGGAGGTGAAAGGTCGTGCCCTCGCCCAGAACACTGTCGACGCTGATCTCCCCGCCCATCTTGTTGATGATCCCGAAACAGATGGACAGTCCCAGGCCGGTGCCTTTGCCCACCGGTTTGGTGGTAAAAAACGGGTCGAAAATTTTGGCCAGGTTCGCCTTGGGGATGCCGGGACCGGTGTCGGCGATATCGACCACCACCCCGTGGAATTCATGCTGGTCCGCGACCCGGGTGGTGATCGTCAGGGTGCCGCCGGTTTTTTCCATGGCATCCAGGGCGTTGTTGATCAGGTTCAGGAACACCTGCTGAAGCTCGATTTCGGAAGCGTAAATCAGCGGCAGGTCGGCCTTGAGGTCTGTTTCGATCGACACATTGCCGAACTTGGCCCTCTGGCCCGAGAGCCTGACCATCTCTTCGATCAGGGCGTTCAGCTGGAGTTTCTTGGCCTTGCCATCGGTTTTGCGGGCGAAACTGAGCAGGTTATGGGTGATGTCCTTGCACCGGTGCCCCTGAACCCGGATCTGCTTCAGGGCGCGGTGAAACTCCTCCAGGTTCTTGCCCTGCTTGAGGTCATCCTCTTCGAGCAGGTCCTCGATCCAGCCGGCCTCTTCGACCATGATCGCCACCGGGTTGTTGATTTCATGGGCGATCCCCGCCGCCAGTTCCCCGATCGAGGCCAGTTTTCCGGTTTCGATCACCTGCTTGTCCATCATCTCCTTGTCACGGTCGGCCTGGGCCATGCGGCTGATCATCCGCCGCGACAGCAACAGGGCCATGGTCACGATGCCGATGCCGCCGAGCATGATGATGACGATGGCGATGTTCTGGGTGCGCCGCAGGTCCGAGAAGGCATCGTAGGCCCGCTGCTGGTAAACGAGCAGCCAGTCGCCGTTTTTTAAAAAAGCCGCGACATAGATATTCATCTGACCGGACGCGTCGGCCTTTTCGATGATGTGAACCGTCTTGGTTCCTTCTTCCTGCCGGATGCCGAGAAAATCGCGGTAGGGCCCCTTCTGCGGCAGAGTCTCGGAAGTGGTCTGGGTCTGCAGTTCACCGATGCGGTTGAGGATGAAGGCAAACCCGGTGGCCCCGATGCGAATTCTTTCCACCAGGTTGTTGAACGCCACGAAGTCGATGGTCGCCCGGATGATGGTCGGCTTGCCGAACCAGTATTCGCGCACGGCGATGATGAAGTGCGGCAGGCCGCGCAGGCCCAGGAACACATCGCTGATGAAATAGTCGCTGTTGCTGGCTTTTTTGAACCAGTCGGCGTCCGAATACTGGGCCTTGCCCAGCTTGAAGGGCCCCACGTAGGCGATCTGAACGCCCTGGGCGTCGACCACCCCCAGATCAACGAAAGCGGGGGAGAACACCTGCTGAAAGGTTTCCAGCCTTTCCTGCAGCGCGGCGGCATCTGAGGTGCGGTCGTCGAACAGGCTTTTGCCGAGGAAGCGCACGTCGCTGAGCTTTTCGTTCAGGAAGGTCTCGATGTTCTGCCGGTGCTTTTCGACCAGTTCGCCGAGGTGCGCATAGACCTTTTCCTTGTGCGACCTCTGAAACTCATACAGGATCACGCCGCTGACAAGGAGCATAGGGGTCAGGGACACCACCAGAACGAGCGTGATCATTTTGCGGGCCAGCGATCGGTAGTACGGATTCTCCAGGCCGTCCGGGCCGGGCCGGCGGTTTTTCGGGTCTGCCAAGACGCTGGTGCTCAAGAATATGGCTCCGTTCTGCGGGGCAAAAACCTGTCGGGCGACATCGTCCGCAGGGCCCGGCTTCAAGTTTTCGGGTATGCCGAAACCCGTGTCAGCGCGGGACGATCACCGGCATACCCATCAGGGGCCAGAGGAAATAGACCGCAAAACCCACAACGATCATGAGCAGAATGCTGGCGGGAATGCCGTACAAGAAAAATTCTCCCGGAGTAAACTGTTTCGAATCGTAGGCAATCGCGTTGGGGGCGGCCCCCACGAGCAGTAAAAAAGGCATGCCGGCGGTTACCAGCGCGGCGAACAGAATGACTTCGGCCGCGACCCCGAGGTAGGGGGCGATGACGAACGCCACCGGCAGCGAAATGGCGATGGCGGCCACGTTCATGATGAAATTGGTCATGATCAGGACAAAAAAAGCGATGCTCATGGTGAACACGAACCAGTTGGCTTCCTTGAACATCACCAGCCAGTTGACGGCCAGCCATTTGGCGGCCCCGGTCTCCCAGAGGCAGAAGCCGATGCTCATCGCCCCGGCGAAGAGCAGGATGATGTTCCAGGGGATGGCTTCCAGGTCGTCGATGTCAAGGATCCCGGTCAGAAAGAACAGGATGGTCGAAAGCAGGATGATGGCCGTCTTGTCGACCGGCTGCAGGGCCGGTATGAATGAGCGCAGGGCCATGGTCAGGATGCAGGCGAAGACGATGACGCTGGCCAGGATCTCGTTGCGCGACAGCGGGCCGAGTTCCGAATAGAGCTGCTTGGCCCTGTCTTTCAGGCCGGGGATGGATTTCTTTTCCGGTTTGAGGACCACCATGAAAAATCCCCACAAAAGAAAGGTCATCAGCCACCCGATCGGGAACATGTAGTAGGTCAGCTGGAAAAACGAGACGCTCTTGCCGATGATATCGGTGTAGAAACCCAGTGCCACGGCTCCGCGCGCGGCCCCTAACAGGGTGACGATACTGCCGGCGCCGGCCACGTAGGCCATGCCGATGAAGAGCCCCTTGCCGAACCTGGTGGGCCGGTCGCCCTCGCCGTACAGCGAGTAGATGGCCAGCAGCAGGGGATAGATGGTGGCCGCCACCGCGGTGTGGGCCATGATGTGGGTCAGGGCGGCGGTGACGACGAAACAGCCCAGGTAGATCATGCTGGTGCGCTCGCCCACGATCGCCAGCATCTTGTAGGCCAGGCGGCGGGTCAGCCCGGTCTTCGTGAACACCAGGCCGATGACGATCGAGGCGAAAATGAACATCACCGAGGGGTCCATGAAGTCCTTGAAGGCCACTTTGGCGGGCCGGATCAGAAACAGGGCCTGCAGCACGCCGATCGCCAGGCTGGTGACGCCGATCGGCACGACTTCGAAAACCCACCATGTGCCGGCCAGGAGAAAGACCGCCAGGGCCCCCTTGCCTTCGCGGGTCAGTTCAAAGTGTTTGCCGAGCGGATCGATGGCGTCCGGCCAGGGCGGGGAGTAGTAGGCCAGCGTGAAAAGGCCGACGCCCAAGAAAAGAAAAATAAGTTTTTTCCAATTAATCCGGCTTGAAATGCCATTGACCCCGTCGCTCATGCTGCAGTCCTCCTCCGGCTTGCCGCTCGGTGGTGTTGTGGTATCGCCCGGCCCGGATCAATCGAGCGGATCGATTCGGTCACATGTCGCACCCGTCTAGCTTCGGCACTCCTTCAATTTGTGAAAAACGGCCGCAAAAACGTCGGAGAGCCTCAGGACGCCGAGGATTTCACCGGTCTTGTCGGTTACCAGCAGCGACTGGTGGTGGCCGATGATCAGCTGGTGGATGGCCACATCCAGGGAAGCGTCCTCGTGGACGTATTCGCCCTCGGTGGGGGTGTACATGAAATCCTTGACCTTGCGATCGGCCGCCTTTCTGCAAATGTCCGTCAAAGGGGTGGCCCACAGCGAAAACTGATTCAGCATGCCCTGGATGAATTTGGTGCTGAACCCCAGATGGCGGATGGTGCCGTCGGTTTGCAGCTCGTTGTATTTCGGCTCCAATGCCTTAAGGGCATCCAACTGGCTTATTTTACCGACTATTTTGCTGTTTTTGTCTAAAATCAAGACGGCGCGATGCCGATAGCGCGTCTGGTCGAATTGTTCCTGGGCCTTCTCGAGGGCCAGGATGGCGTCGCTAAGCGTGGCATCTTCGGAAACCGTTGCGTATTCCGATATCGGGACCATCAGATCTTTGACGATATACGTTTTCATCTTCCTGCTCCTTCCATGATGGCGCGGTTTTGAGAAAATCGTCAAAACCGGTAAAGTCCAACGGGGGCCTGTGAAATAAATGCCATCCGTTAGCATTGAGATTTTGAAAGATCAATACTTAATTGGCGTGCCGGCCGGGCCGCGGGATTGCCGCCGAGGGCCTCAATTAAATGGCGGCAGCTGCTGCGGCAAACATTTCAAGCGGCTCTGGGCGGCGGTTGCTTCCGGAGGGGTGGCTTTGGCAGCAATGGCAGGAGAGCGGTCGGGGGATCATGTTGCATGAACCGGTAGAATTTCAGTATTTGCCGGCCGATGATCCCGCTCTTGGCGATGAGACCCTCGGAACTCGGTTCGGGCCCAGGTGCGGGGTCGCGGTCAGAGAGAAACGCTGTCATCGATGCACACACTCCCCATCAGCAGGGGAAATTGGTGGACGTTGCGGGTTACGGGTTATGCGGGTTGCGGGTTGGGAGACGTGTTTCGTGTTGGTTTACAGTGTTCGGTGTCTGGTATCTTGTGTTTGGGTGAAGCAGCCGGTAGGGGGCACCCCGTGGGTGCCCGACGAGAGGTGTTTGGATGTTCGAGGTTTCGCGGTCGGGTGCGAATTTCAAATTTCAAGTTTCGAGTTTCCCTTTGTGATGTCCGGGTTTCCGGGCTTGTCGATGTCCTTGACCCGCTGGTCGTCTGCAGAGCTGTGTGTCATATCGGCCGGCAATGTCAATGTCGATTCTGTTCGCGACGCCGCCGCGCCCAACGAAAAATCGACGCGGATGGCCGGCAGCGGGGGCGGGTCAGCGGGCAACGCCGGTCAGCTCGACGTCGAAGTGCAGGGTCTTGCCCGCCAGCGGATGATTGGCATCCAGGGTCACCGTTTCCTCATCCATCCCCGCGATCCAGACCACGAATGACGAGCCGTCTTTTTGCTTGACTTGAAGCTGCAGCCCGAGCACCGGTTCGACGGAATCCGGCAGGTGGGCGCGACTGACCGTGGTGCAGAGCTTCTCGTCGCTTGGCCCGTAGGCCTCCTGCGGAGAAATGACGAGATGTCGTTTTTCCCCGACTTTCATTCCAATCAACCCGTCTTCAAATCCCTTGATAAGACGGCCCTCACCGATGGTCATCTCCAGGGGAGATTTGCCGCGCGAGGTGTCGAAAATCGTGTCGTCGGCAAGTCGCCCGGTGTAGTGAACCGTTACGGTATCGCCGGTTTTAGCCTTGCACATCATGCCTCCTTTCCGTGGACGGGACTGTTTCCATCCGATAAATCCTTAACGCAAACTTTCGAAGCAGGGGACATGCCGGATCGCAAAAGAGAAGAAATACAGAGGAGCAGGGGGTGAGAAAAGGAGTGTTTTTCGCATGGTAGTCATGTCCAAGAGCTGCCGGCATGAAAGCTTATCCTACCACCGATAAAAACAAAGTCAAGTGCGCCGGAACACAAGCGGGTTGACACGAGCGGTGTGCATGGTGTAAGAAATACGAAAAGAGACAGAAAGATAAGTCGTCTATCCGCATATTTCTCCTCTTTTCTTTCTGCGGACCAGGTGCGGGTCCCTGTAAAAGGTGTCTTTTTTCTCCACCGGCACGGGCAGTCAGTTTTCAGCTGTCAGACCAGCGTGCGGCCGGCAATGGTTTCCTCCCGGTTGGTCTCTTCGTCCATAGACGCTCGGAACAAAACGGACTTGCGCCGGCAGGGCCGGGTCGGTCGTTCGGCAGGCGTCATCGTCTCGCGCCGCAGCGCCGCCGCGGCCCCCGACCACTGTTTTCCGGTGGGCACCCGCAGGCGCGCGTTCTTTCGAGACGTCACCCCCAACTTCTGGAGGTCATCATGTGGCAAAAATACCGGATCACCAAAAGCGACACGTCTGAAAAACTTCACATTCGGGAGTTCGCCGTATTGGATAATGTACCGCGAATGAGTGAAATTGCGGATATCAACCAGGAAGACTATTCATTGCTTTGCGAAGAAAGCTACGATAGTCAAGAGGTCACATCGGCGATCGGGGAAGGCAAGTCGGCATTGATCGGCGTGTTGAGAACGCCGAACATGTATCCGATCAGCGTTTACGCCGAGGCAATCGCCGAATCGGTGATCGAACTCTACGATTCAGAAGCGCCGGACTCGGTCGAACTGCTGTTCGATGATGCCGACCTGCTTCAATGAAGCCTCTTGCCGGTGTCGGGGCATCCTGACGGGTCTCGATGGCCTTGAACGAGGCCGGTGACCGGCGCATCAAGGTTCAGCGACGCCTCTGGCCGCCCAGTCAGATCGTCGACCTTTATCTTTGTCATTGGCGTTCCTGACCGGTTAGACGTTCCGGCTTCTGAAAAATTGACCCACATCAGGTCAACGGGCCATCCTCGGCGCCGTTGAGCCGTCGCGGCAAGTATGTTACAGGCGACTTCGATCGACTTTGCCGGAGTCGGTCGGAGTGCTTAGCCTGTGGAGGACAAACCGTGACGGTTGATGCCTTTACCTGCCGATGTATCAGCGATACCCTGGATGGACTGCGTGACGGCCTGTCCCATTTTTCGGGCCCCAGCCGCGCGTGCTGTTCTCCGTCGCCCCCGGCGACCCCTTGTGTATCTGCGACCCTCAAAACCTCCTGAAAGGCCATGAGCCCCGCTTCAAGGAACTTTACCTTGACAACGAGCCGTTTGCCGTCATCCAGGAAGGGGTGGAAATCAGTGCCCAGTGTCAGTGGACCCTCCTGACGAGCTGTCTTTTCCGACCGCTGGCGCTGGCGGCCTGGGTCAACGGGAAAAGTTCCGCTGTTCTAATTTTCGGCACTGCCTGACGCCGAAATTGCCTAAAACGGCCTTTTGCCGTTCCAGAAATGAGCAATTTTGTGCAAGTTCAAGGAAAACGGTGGAATCGCGCGGAGGCATACTGCTGTATGCCGCACAAGCGATTCCGCCGATTGACGCCGAAATTGCGTAAAAGGGCCATTTCTGGATGACACTCAATAGTTTTCCGCCAGGAGTTCAAAGTAAGCCCGCGGATGATCGCAGGTCGGGCAGATTTCCGGCGCCTCGGCGGCCTCTATGACCCGGCCGCAGTTGCGGCATTTCCAGAGTGCTTTCTGAGGCTTTTTGAAGACACTCCCGGCCTGCACCGCGTCGATCAGTTTGTTGTAGCGGCGTTCATGCCATTTTTCGACCTCGGCGACCTGTTTGAAGATCCGGGCGGCATCCTTGAAACCTTCCTGATCGGCCTCATCGGCAAAGCCCGTGTAGAGGGTCGTCCACTCCATGCGCTCGCCTTCGGCCGCGGCCTTCAATTGTTCGAGCGTTCCGCCCACCACGCCGGCCGGATACCCGGCCGTGATGGTGGCCTCGCCGCCTTGCAGCTGACGGAAAAAAACCTTGGCGTGTTCGAGTTCCTGGTCGGCGGTTTCCATGAAAATGCCGCAGATCTGCTCGAAGCCCTCTTTCTTGGCGATCTTGGCGGCCATGGAATAGCGGTTGCGCGCCTGGGATTCACCGGCAAATGCCGCCAGTAGATTGTGTTCGGTTTTCGATCCTTTCAAAGATGCCATTGACTCCTCCCCTTCAGACAAGTTTTAGACGGTGGTGCGGATCTGTAATGAATGACGGTACCGACTGAATTCGGGGGATTTTAGGAAATCGGGGAGTCGATGTCAAGGTCGATGGCGCCTGAAAACGATCGCGGGCAGGCGTCAGGTATTGCGGCCGGAGGGCTGGCCCTGAAGCCAGCGGACGGCCTCCACCACTTCCGAACGGTCGAAGTAGCCGATATCGATGCCGCCGAACAGACCGAACAGGCCGACACTGGTTCTTTCCCAGGCCTTGCTGCCGATGATGGCGATTTTTTCGATGCCATC
Organism: uncultured delta proteobacterium; assembly: GCA_963728055.1. Classification (GTDB taxonomy): domain Bacteria; phylum Desulfobacterota; class Desulfobacteria; order Desulfobacterales; family SG8-13; genus JARFQH01. Next base: position 77,470 of record CAVSIM010000010.1, read on the forward strand.
GGCGTGCAGCCGCAGGAACTGCAGGTTTTCATAAAGCATTTCAGGGCTGCGAGCCGGCGCGGGGGTGTCGATGGATAACAGCAGCCGCACCCGGCCGCCGGCGGCGGCAATGCTCTCCTGCAGCATCCGGCTCAGCGCCCGGGTCTGCCGGTCGATCATGCGGTCGAAGAGCTTGACCGTGACAATATTGCCCAGGCGCCGAACCGGATTTTTTCCCATGTGCGGGTTTTCCTTCTCCGAACCGCTGACCGCGCTATATCATCAGACGTGCTCGTGTTCGTGATCGGTCAAATCGCCCGGATGATGCGGTTCGGTGTGGGGGTGTGGATGGTCATGCTCATGGTCGCCATGGCGGTGTTTGTGGGAATGAACGATAATCTGACCGCTGCCCTCGCACCGGCTGCAGTTCTGGGCGCTTATTTTCCCGGTGCCGCGGCATTCGGGGCAATTTTCGGTGGATTGTGTCATGTGAGGCCTCCCGTGTCGTTTTCGATAAATTTGGTTTACCACAGGGCCGGCGCGCGGCTTTTTTTTACGAAGGCGGGGGGTGCGCCTGCCCGGTAATGGAAAATATTAGGTCGTCTGATCGATAAGGCAATAGCGGGCCGCTAAATATGATTTCGACCCGACACAGGATTGCAGGGCGACGACCCTCGACGCACGAATATGAAGTTGATGGGAGAAAGCCGTAAGGTCGGCGCGGGCGGGGTGTCGAGTCGGCGGGTCAATGTCGGGATTTTAGAGCGCCCATAAGAAGGCGGCCGGCATTGCGGGCCCCGATGATGTTGCGGGCGCAGGGACCGAGCTGCAGCTCGGCCAGGGGTCCGGTGACGAAGATATTGGCCGACCACCGCAGATCGCCCCCGACGACGGGGTAGCCGCAGGGTCCGCATGCCAAGTCGAATTCGTCGATGACCTGGTCGACGAATTCACCTCCCGGCCGATGGGAGCGAAAGCCCGTGGCCAGGACGACCGTGTCGGCCCACAGCGGTTTGCCGTCGGTGTCGAGGCGAATGCGGCCGCCCTCGGCCACGGCCCGGCGGATGCGCGATTTCTGAAAGCCGAGGCGGTTTGCGCCGATCGCGGCGTCGAGTTCGGCCTGAACCTCGGCCGGCAGGCTGCCGCCGATCCGGGCGCGGTCGATGGCGGCGCGACGGCCGGCGATATCCTGCCGGTAGAAGCCGCGCAGGCACTTCGGGCCGATCCAGCAGGGATCGAAATCGTAGGGGCTTGGCCTGAGGTCGTGCCGGGAGACGAGCCGCACGGATCCATCCAGTCGGTCGGAGAGCATCAGGGACGTCTGGACCGCGGAGACCCCCGCGCCGACAACGACCACGCCATCGGCGGCCGCGGAAATATCGGTCAGCCGAAAGTGGGGGTCGAACAGGTGAAAAATCCGCGCCGAGGCCCGCAGCCGGCTGGCCCAGGCCGGCCAATGGGGTTGTTCGCCCAGTCCGATCGCCAACAGAACGTTACGGGCCGTTATCGATCCGGCCGTGGTTTCGGCGGTTACCGAGCGGCCGCTTTTATGAAGGGCTATGGCCCGGCCGGCAATCCGCAGCTCCTGCAGACCGAACCGCCTGATCACGTGCGCGCAGTGCCTCCGAAACAGCTCAAGCGACGGCCGGTTGTACGGCGGAATGTACGCGGCGGTATTTTCCGCCGCCGCCGGCCGGGCGAACCGGTAAAGCGACAGAACCGGAAGATCGATGTTGTGAGTGGCCGGCGAGCGCAGGTAGCGCATGCCGCAGCGGGCCGTATTCCGATGCCAGGCCGAGAGCGGTTCCGGGTCGGGATCGAGGACGCGGACCTCGGCGGGGTCCAAACCGGCCTGGTTCACCAAAAGGTGCGACAGATAGGTCCCGTGTATGCCGCCGCCGACGATCAACCAGGAGATCATGGCCGTATGTGAGTCATGACGGGCATGGCGGCTCAATCGAGTTTTTCGAAAAATTCCTTTTCGGCGCCGCATTTCGGGCAGACCCAGTCATCGGGCAGGCTTTCGAAAGCCGTACCGGCCTGGATGCCGTTCTCGAAATCGCCTTCTTCGGGATCGTAGATGTAGCCGCAGGGGCATTCCCACTTGTCCATATATTCCTCCTTTGAGCTTATGACTCGCTATCGGTAAGCACGCAAAATGCCGACGTCAAGGTTGCGGTCAGGTCTGGACGTATTTCAGGAGCACGACGGCGATCTGGAAATAAAGGGTGATGCCGACGGCATCGATGATCGTGGCAATGAAAGGGCCGGCCGTCAGCGCCGGATCGAGCCCGATGCGCTTGAGCAGAAGCGGGATGAGGGCGCCGGCGAGATTGGCCGTCAGCAGCGTGGCCAAAAGGGCCAGGGCCACGATACAGCCCAGGATCATGTTGTGATCCTGCAAAAAGACCCGGAAGTAGGTCATCAGCCCGAGAGCAACTCCCAGGGCCAAGCCCATCAGCAGTTCCCGGCTGAAGACCCGCAGGGCGTCGCGCGGGCAGATTTCCCCCAGGGCCAGGGCGCGCACGACCATAGTGGCCGACTGGGTGCCGGCATTGCCGCAGGTGCCGGTCACCAGGGGAATGAAAAACGCCAGCGCCACCATCTGGTGCAAAATCGCGGAATTCATTTCCATGATGGTGGTCGAGAGCAGCGAGGTGAACAGCAAGATGGCAAGCCAGCAGAAGCGGTTCCAAAACAGGCGGGGCAGGGGGCGTTTGAAGTACTGTTCATCGAAAGGGACCACGGCCGAAATGCGCTGGAAATCTTCGGTGCTTTCGGCCTCGATGATGTCCAGGACATCATCGACGGTGATGATTCCCAGCAGGCGATCTTCGCGGTCCACGACCGGCAGGGCGAGGAAATCGTATTTCGAGATCAGGGCGGCGACGGCCTCGACCTCCATGTCGTGCTTGACCGAAATGACATGGCCCTGCATGAGGCTGTTCAGAAGGGCCGCGGGTTTGGACATGATCAGGTCACGCAGCGACAGCATCCCCAGAAGGTGGCGATGATCGTCGGTGATATACACATAATAGATGGTTTCCTTGTTGGGCGCCTGCAGCCGCAGGCGCTCCAAAGCCGCGGCGACGGTGATGTGCCCCGGCAGAAAAGCATACTCGGTGGTCATCGCCGCTCCCGCCGTCCCTTCGGCATACTGCCACAGGCGCCGGATGTCGTTGCGTTCGGCCTGGGCGATCAGCGGCATGATCGCCTCGCTGAGATCGGCATCGACTTTTTTGAGCAGGTCGACCCGGTCGTCCGGGTCCATGTTTTCGATAAACCGCAGCATGGTGACGGTGTTGCCGGTTTCCAGGCACGCCTGCTGGGTTTCGAGCGACAGCTGCTCGAAGGCTTCCATGGCGATGTGGTTGCCGATCTGCAGGAGGATTTCGATGATCACCTCGGGCTTGAGGTCGGCATTCTCCAGGTGTTCGGCGATATCCGAGGGATGCAAATCGCGCAGGGCGTCGACGTTGCGGTCAATCGTGCCCAGGGGCGGGTGCGCACCTGTCAATTGGGAACAAAGGGCAGAGGTCATTAGCGCCTCCTTCACGTCCGGGGCCTGCAAACGGGCCGAGACGAAAAGAGGCGACGGCGCGCGTCAGCGCATCGAGGCGGGTGGTGAAGGAGTCTTCGCGTCTTGAAACCGGTCGCGGTGCTTCCGGATTGTTGCAGCGTTTGGTCGGGTTGGCTGGCGTTGGTCAGGACTACCGCCAGGCTCCTTGTCGTCCATAAATTCGGCCTGTCCTTAAAATAGGGTAAAAAAAGAGTGGTGAATCATGTCCTGCTCGATTCACCATCCGCCGACCCTGCATCCGATCGTGCATATCCCGGCCCCGGGCATGCGCGGACACTTAAAATCGGCAACGCATTATCCTAATCCAGACGTCGCCTTTTTTCAAGCATCAAATGACGCCTTACACCAAGCCGGTGAACTCGAACTCCAGTTTGGTCTGAAAATTTTCGATTCGCTTGAAAATTTCTTTCAGCATTTTCTGTTCGATGTTGGTCAGTTTTTTCGGATTGATGTAATTGTCGGGCGCGGTTTTTTCATCGACGACCGCCGTGACCTGCCGCACGAACCGCAACTGCATCAAAAAAGTGTAGGCTTTTTCGATTTCGTCATGCTCGGGTGCGGTGATGACCTTCTTCAGCTGCAGATGGCTCAGGCGTTCCAGGGTGTTGGTCTCTTCGATTTTGTGCTTGAGGGCATAGATACGGGTAAAATCCACGATGGGTGTCATGGCGCTCTTGATGTCCAGGGCGCTGCGGTGCTGACCCTTGGATTCGACCACGAAGTTGCGGAAAAAACCGATGGGCGGCTTGAAGTGCAGGGCATTTTCGGTCAGGTGGCGAAAAAAACCGGACCAGCCTTCGAGCGAGGAAAACAGGTGGTTGCGCAGGGCCTCGATCAGTGTGGCATCGCCGTACCCGTGGCGAAAGTCGAAAAAGATGCTGGCCTGGAGTAAATCTTCCGGCTCGGCCGCATGAATCCAGGCCGAAAAATAGGACTTCCAGGTCGACAGCGACTGGCACCATTTGGGATTTTGAGCCATGACGCCCCCGGTGCAGTACTCAAAGCCGGCCTGGTCCAGCAGGGAACAGGCCTTTTCTCCGAATTTCAAAAAATACTGCCGTGCGGCCGGTTCCTCCTGTTGATCGACGTCCCGATAAACGATGGCGTTGTCCTGATCGGTTTTCAGGGTCTGCTCGTGCCGGCCTTCGCTGCCCATGATCATGAACACGAACGGAATCGGCGGCGGCCCCAACTCGTCGAGCGTAAACGTCATGACCTTTTTGAGAATGGCGTCGGAGACGGCGGTGATGAAGCGCGTCAGGTTCTGGGCCCGTGCCCCGCTGGTGATCAGGCTGCGGAGCAGTTGCGGCATCCGGCGGTAGCGCTCGATGATCTGGGTCATGCTGTCCGCCTCGGTGATTTCCCGCAGCAGAAACAGCGGCGACTGCCCCTGAGCCGACAGGAGATCACGGCTCGAGAGAATGCCCACCACCTGATCGGCGGCATCCATGACGGCCAGATGACGGATGTCGTCCTTCATCATCAGCATCAGGGCTTCAAAATTCAGCGCCTGGTCGGCAATCGTGCGCACCGGCGCGGACATGACGTCTTTCACCGGCCGCCGGATGTCCAGGCCGCGGGCGATCACCTTCAGGGCCAGGTCTTTTTCCGTTAGGACGCCCACGCACCGGCCGGCGGGTGTCTTGAGAAAGATCGAGCTGATTTTTTTCCGGTCCATCGTTTGCGCGGCGTCTTGAATCGTCATGTCGACGCTGCCGAAAACCGGTTGGCGCGTGTAAATGCTGGCCACCGGCTGATTGAAAAACTGCAGGCTCTCCTGCTGCGGCTGCAAGGCCTTGGCGATGATGCTCGCATATGATTTTTCGAGCATGCGGCGGCCGAAAAGGTCCGTGAAATGCTCGGTGAACGCTTCGAAGCGCTTGCAGATTTCCAGAAACGTTTGCTTGGGCAGCAGATAAAAAAAGGACTTTTCGATCACCCGCATCGTGCGCACCGAAATGCCGTCGTTCAACAGAATCGAAATGCCGCCGTAAATGTCGCCCGCGCTCAGCTGCTCCACCATCGTTTTTTTGTTTTGTTCCTCGTAGTAGCGTTCCGCGGAACCCTTCTGAAGAATGTAGAGGTATCCGACGCGGGTGCGGCCCTGCACGAATAAAACGGTATCCTTGGGGTAGTGGACCATCGTCAGCTCCGTCACGATTTTATCGAGTTCGACGGCCGGTAAAATCGAGAAGGGCGGCAGGCGGGACAAAAAGTGCTTGGCCTGTCCGGATTCGATGATCGATGCCAGCGAGGTGTCGAATATGTTGCGACTGAAATTTTCCAGAAAATATTCATAAAAGGCTTTGTAGCGCGTGCAGAGGTCCAGAAACTCTTCCTGCGGAACCCGATAACCGGTGCAGTCCTCGGCGACGATGGCGGTCCGCAGCGACAGCCCCGCATTGAGCAGGATCGTGATCCCGCCGAAAACCTCACCTTGCTTGATGTACCCGGTTGGTTTTTCAGCGTCTATCTTCTCGTCGAAAAGCGCCAGAGAGCCTTTTCTCACAATGAAAATGCTGTCGACCCTGGTCTTGCCCTGCACGGCATATCGCACGCCCCCGGCGTGGCTCTCCTCGAAGGCGGCGGCCGCAATTTTCTGGCGCTCTTCCCGGGGCAGGAAAGAAAAATGGGGCATGCCCGAAATGTATTGATAAATCTGCTGGTCCATCGAACCTCCTCGGCAAGGGGGAAGGGGGATCCTCGTGCCGCGTCATTATAGGCAAAAACCTCGTCGACACTCAATACGGAACCGTCGCGGAGCGACGCCGCTCCTCCAGGGTGCCGGGGCCGTGTTTTTCACGCAGCGGGGCCGCTGCAGGTATTGCTAAAGTGTTCAAAAGTCGATATAAAAGGTAATCAAAGGACAGCCCCAGCTGACGCATTCCAAATCCCGGACCTACAGTAACCACATAGAGGAAAGTATTGATCATGATGATGATGCCGATGAAACGCCTTGTTCTTTGCGGAATTTGCCTGGTGTTGTTGTTGTTCGCCGTTCCGGTACACGCGACCACGATGTACGTAAACGATGTGGTGGAAATAACCCTGCGCACCGGACAGAGTCTCGACCACAAGATACTGAGCTTCCTGCAGTCCGGTCAGCGGCTGGAGGTTCTCCAGATGAACGACCAATGGGCGCACGTGCGCACGGCCAACGGCAAAGACGGCTGGGTCCTGACCCGTTACCTGACGCCCGAGCCGACCAGCAAAATCAAACTGGAAATGTTGGAGGAGAAGCAAAAGAGCGTGATGGAGCAAAATGCCACCCTGCTCCAGGAAAACCAGCAGCTCAAGGCCGAAAACAAGAAACTGACCACCGCGCTGTCGACCACCGACAAAGGCCTGAACCAGGTCCGCACCGAATACGAAACGCTCAAATCCGAATCGGGCGAGTTCCTGGCATTGAAATCCAAATACGAGAAAACGGCGACCCATCTCGATGCCGAGGCGCGCAAGGCCAGCCAGCTCGAAGAGCAGGTGGCGAAACTCGAGCGCAGCTATGCCATCAAATGGTTTCTGGCCGGCTCGGGGGTTCTCCTTTTCGGCTTCATCGTCGGATTCAGCCTTAAACGCCAGCGGCGGCGCCCGTCGTTACTCTGACGCGGCCGAGGGAAAAGCATGTGACCAAAGGCGGCCATCCGCGTTTCGACCGTCGCCGGGGTCGCGGCCGGTTTTTTTCAGGGGGCGGCATCTTCGTCGTTTTCGTCATTCGGCGCGTAGTCATAGGAAGTGACGCTGAAAATTTTCGCTCCGTTCGAATCGAGCGACACCCGTCCGGTCGCCTCGATTTCCTGGTCTATCATGTTTAGAAGTTTTTTTCCCGTGCGGTTCATCTCGACGATGTATTCGTCCCGATCGGTCGAGATCTTGACGCCGGAGGTGTCGTCGTCGTCGTCCAGCGGATCGACGAAACCAACGAGTGTGACCTCCGGCCGCTTATCCGTGTGTCGTGTCATCTGACGTATGTCCCCTTGTCGGTGAAGGTGATGATGGCGCCCGGGTGACGGGCGCCGTGCGCGCTGACAGTCGAGTTCATCGATTGTGTCTATTTAGTCCATTTAATCCTTTTTAACCCATTTTAAAAAAAGCAATTCCCGTGCCGCGCTCGCAGCACGCGGGGATCACCCCGGTTAACTCTTCGCCGGCCGCCAGACGGGTGGAACTGCGTGTTCCGGTCGGGCCGGCGAGCGGGTCACGGGCCGCTCGGCGGCTTCCTTCGCTTAAAAATTCAACCCGCTGAAATCAAAGATATACCTCAAGCCGACGAACCGGTTCGGCCGCAGAGGGATTCTTGAAATCCGGTGCCGGACCGCCCGGCGCTCTTACGCGAACACCTAATTCTTTTGAAGGCCGAAAAAAGAACCGTGAGTTCTACACTGTCACCCGTTCGGCCGTGCGTCAACGGCCTGGCGACCCGAGGTCCTGCTTGACAATGAAGTCGAACCGGCTGAAATCATGGGCTGGCGCCTTCGAACGGCGAGCACTCGGCGCCGGGATTTTTTTTCGGGCGTTACGATTTTTTTGGCATCTGTTTTGCTAAGCGAAGGGCAAAAGCCGGACGGATCGTCTGGCGCGCGGAAAGTGAGGACGACACCCTTCAGGATCGAATCCGATCCCAACAGAAAAGGAGAACCGGTCATGCATCCGAACCCGTCGATTTTTCAACCGACCGTTGCAAACGGCCCCCCGGACACCTTGCAGGGGAGGGAAGACGAAGAGCCTCCGGGTAGACGGGCAGCGGCTTCCGAGCCGACTGCCAGCTGCGGACTTCGGCGAGCCCCTCGCCGCAATGACGCGGCCGTCGTCCTTAGATTCCCTCCCGAGCGTGTCGCTCGCACGTCCTTGACCACGCGCGCCTTCCGGCGCAAGTTCTTCCCCGGCGTACCCGACAAATCCTGGAATGACTGGCAATGGCAGATCCGCAACCGGATCCGGCACTATGGGCAGCTCCAGTCGATGCTGAATCTCTCCGCTTTGGAAAAAGCCGCCGGCGAGCACACCGGTCCCAAGCTGCCGATGGGCATAACGCCGTATTACATGAGCCTGCTCTCCGCCGATGACGCCGACCAGCCTTTGCGGCGCACGGTCGTGCCGACGATAAACGAGTTTGTCGGCGCGGCGGGAGAGGCGGACGATCCGCTTGGAGAAGAAAATCAGAGCCCGGTGCCGGGCCTCGTCCACCGGTATCCCGACCGGGTCCTTCTGCTGGTGCACGATTTCTGTTCCACGTATTGCCGCTACTGCACCCGGTCCCGGGTGGTGGGGCACGGCGCCATTTTGCCGAGCCGGTCGCGTCTCGAGCAGGCGATCGACTATGTCCGTGCGACGCCGTCGGTGCGCGACGTGCTGGTGTCCGGCGGCGACCCGTTGACCCTCAACGACGACCGGCTGGAGTGGATTCTGGCGCGTCTGCGGCGCATACCTCACGTGGAGGTCGTACGCATCGGGACCAAGATCCCGGCCGTCCTGCCGCAGCGGGTCACCGGGCGACTGGTCCGGATGCTGCGCAAGTACCATCCCCTGTGGATGAGCCTGCATTTCACCCACCCGGACGAATGCACGCCGGAGACCACCCGCGCCTGTGGCATGCTGGCCGATGCCGGCATACCGCTGGGCTCGCAGACGGTCCTGCTCAAAGGCGTAAACGATTCGGCGGCGACGATGACCGCTTTGTCTCACGGCCTGCTGCGGATGCGGGTGCGGCCCTACTACCTTTACCAGTGCGACCCGATAACCGGTTCGGGCCATTTCCGGACCTCGATCGCCCGGGGCCTGGAGATCATCCGGGCCATGAGGGGCTTCACCAGCGGCTACGCCGTGCCGACCTACGTCGTGGATGCGCCCGGCGGCGGCGGCAAAGTCCCGCTGATGCCCGATTACACGGCCGGCCGCGAGGGATCCGATCTGCTGCTTCGCAACTACGAAAATCGGCTGTACCGCTATCCCGACTGCCGGGCCGCGGACATCGACCCCGCTGCTGTTGTCTGACGGCCGGGAACCTCTCCATAGATCACATTTTTCCGCCCGCCGAATCGGCCGGGTTTCGGAACCGGAAACGGTTTTCGAAACCCGGCCGGGCTTTTCGCTTGCCCGGTTTTCGCCCGTGATGTAGAGGTGGGCATCCGCGGGATAATTTTTAAAGGATTTACGCCATGAGAATCGGTCTGACCTACGACCTGCGTTCGGAATACCTGGCGGCCGGATTCGGTGAAGAGGAAACCGCCGAATTCGACCGCGACGACACCGTGGAGGCCATCGAAAAAGCCCTCCGGAATTCAGGGCATGCCACCGATCGCATCGGCAGCGTCCGCAGCCTGTTCGGGCGCCTGACCGCCGGCGACCGCTGGGACCTCGTTTTCAACATCGCCGAAGGGCTCACGGGCATCGGCCGCGAGGCCCAGGTGCCCTCGGCGCTGGATGTCTACGGCATTCCCTACACCTTTTCGGATCCGCTTGTCATGGCCCTGACCCTGCACAAGGCGATGACCAAGCGGGTGGTGCGCGATGCCGGCATTCCCACGCCCGATTTTGCAGTGGTGCGGGCGGGTGAGACCGCCGGGACGCTGCCCTTTCCTGCGCCGTACTTCGTCAAACCGGTGGCGGAAGGCACCGGCAAGGGGATTACCCCGCAATCGATCGTGCGGCGGCCGGAAGATCTGGCCGCGGCCTGCGCGTCTCTGATCGCCGCCTTCCACCAGCCCGTTCTGGTCGAGCGCTACCTGCCGGGCCGGGAGTTCACGGTCGGCATCGTGGGAACCGGCGGACAGGCCGGGGTGCTCGGCACCATCGAGGTGCACCTGCTGGCGGCGGCCGAACCCGAGGTCTATTCCTATGTCAACAAGGAGCGCTGCGAGGAGTTGGTCGAATACCGGCTCGGACGCCCGGATGACGATTTGCCGGTGCAGGAGGCCGAGGACGTTGCGCTGCGGGCCTGGCGCGTGCTCGAGTGCCGGGATGCCGGCCGCATCGACCTGCGCTGCGACGAAAACGGCCGGCCGCATTTCATGGAGGTCAATCCCCTGGCCGGCCTGCACCCCTTCCATTCGGACCTGCCGATCATCTGCAGCCACATCGGGATGCCTTACGAGGACCTGATCCGGGACATCGTGGCTTCCGCGGCCCGGCGGGTCGGCGCGGCGGCCGACCGCCAAGGAGCCGTCACCTGATATGCGCGTGGCCGTCGTACACAACGCCGTGACCCGGGACAGCGCCCCCGATGCGATGGACGTGCTGGCCCAGGCTGCTGCCGTCGAAAAAGCGCTGGCCGTGCTCGGGCACGCGGCGCTCACCTTTCCCTGCTCCCTGGATCTGACCGGCGCGCGGAATTGGCTGAACCGGATACGGCCGGATCTCGTCTTCAACCTGGTGGAGTCGCTCGACGAACACGGGCGCCTGGCCCACCTGTTTCCCGCGCTGCTGGAGGCGATGGCCCTGCCCTGCACCGGCTCGCCGGCGGTGGCGCTGCAGTTGACCACCCACAAGATCATGGCCAAGGAGCTGTTGACGGCCTCCGGCCTGCGCACGCCGGCCTGGCGGGGGCCGTATCCGGCCGAGCCGCTGTCACTGCTGCCCGCCGCCGCGGCGCGCCCGGCAGCCACGCCCGGCGTTTTCTGGATCGTCAAATCCGTCTGGGAGCACGCCTCGTTTGGCATGGAGGAAGATGCGCTGGTGACCGATCCCGGTGCAGAGGAGATCGAGAGGATCTTGCGCGACCGCGCCCCGCGCCTTGGCGGATCCTGTTTCGCGGAGGGCTATGTGGACGGCCGCGAATTCAACCTGGCCCTGCTGGCCGGTGCGACCGGGCCCCTTGTCCTGCCGCCGGCCGAGATACTCTTCGAAGGCTATGACGACCACAAACCGCGGATCGTGGGGTACCGGGCCAAATGGGCGCCGGAATCCTACGAATACCGCCACACGCCGCGACGATTCGATTTTCCATCCGCCGACGAGGCGCTGCTGGCCCGCCTGAAGGCCGATGCCCTCGCGTGCTGGCGCCTCTTCGGGCTGGGCGGCTACGCGCGCGTCGATTTTCGCGTGGATCCGCACGGCACCCCCTGGATCCTGGAAGTCAACACCAACCCGTGCCTGTCGCCCGATGCGGGTTTCGCCGCCGCCCTGACCGAAGCCGGGGTGTCCTTTCCGGATGCCGTGCAGAAAATCCTGGAAGATGCGCTGAGCGGCGGCCGGCGGTACCGCGTACCGGGCACCGGCCCTGAAGGAGCTTGACCGCGATGCTGCGCATTCGCCGCATTTTCGATGACGTCCTGCCGGTCAACAAGGAGACCCTGGAACAGGTCAAGGCCATTTTGCGCGACCGCTTCAGCCAGGTCCCCGAAGAAGAAATCGAGCAGATCGGCGCCAAACTGCGCAACCCGTTCAAGCAGCGGTTCCGCCCGATCCTGTTCGTGGCCAAGACCCTGCGCAGCCGCGTCAAGGGCTTCGCCATGCTGCTGCACGAGCCCGAAATCGGCTTTTGCTTCCTGGACTGGATCGCCACGGCCAGCGGCAGAACCGGCGGCGGATTGGGCGGCGCCCTGTATGACCGGGTGCGCAGGGAATCGGTCGCCCTGGGCGCCGGTGGGCTTTTTTTCGAGTGCCTGCCGGACGACGCCGAAGACTGCCCCGATGAGACCCTGCTGAAGGAAAACCGGGCGCGCCTCCGATTTTACGAGCGCTACGGCGCCCGGCCGATCGTCCACACCGGCTACGAGCTGCCCGTCAATCCGGGGGACAGCTGCATGCCCCATCTGGTCTACGACGCCCTGGATGCCGTCACCCCGCTGCGCCGCGTCTTTGCGCGCAAAGTGGTCCGCGCCATTCTGGAAAGAAAGTACAGCGGGTATTGTCCGGCCGAATACGTCGAGAAGGTGGTGGCCTCTTTTCGGGAAGATCCGGTGGCGCTGCGCGAGTTTCGGTATGTCAAACCGCAGGCCGTGAAGACGACGGTCGATGACCGCTCCATCGAGCAGATCGCCCTGATCGTCAATGACCGTCACCACATCCACCACGTGCACGAGCGCGGATACGTGGAGTCGCCGGTCAGGGTGCGCAGCATCCTGGCGGAACTCGACAAGAGCGGCCTGTTCGCCCGCCTCAAACCGCGGGCTTTTCCGGACAAGACGATCCATGCCGTTCACGATGCCGATTTCGTCAACTACCTGCACCACGCCTCGGCTGATGTGCCCGAGGGCAAATCCCTCTATCCGTACGTGTTTCCGGTGCGCAACAAGACCCGCCCGCCGAAAGAGCCGTCGGTCCTGTCGGGCTACTACTGCATCGACACCTTCACCCCCATCAACCGCAACGCGTATCCGGCGGCGCGGCGCGGGGTGGACTGCGCGCTGACCGCCGCCCGTGAAATCCTGGACGGCCGGCGCATGGCTTACGCCCTGGTGCGGCCGCCGGGCCATCACGCCGAACGCCGCGCCTTCGGCGGCTTCTGCTATTTCAACAACAACGCCATCGCGGCCCAGTACCTGTGCGCCTACGGAAAAGTCGCCATCCTCGACATCGACTATCACCACGGCAACGGTCAACAGGATATTTTCTACCGCCGGTCCGATGTGCTGACCGTTTCGATCCACGGCAGCCCCCGGTTCGCCTACCCCTATTTCACCGGCTTCGAGGACGAACGCGGCGACGGTGAAGGCGAGGGGTTCAACCTGAACTTTCCCCTGCCGGAGCACCTGGACGGTGAAAAATACCGCCGGGCGCTGGTCAAGGCGCTGCAGAGGATAGAAGAATACGGCCCCCAATTTCTGGTGGTGGCCCTGGGCCTGGACACCGCCAAGGGCGATCCGACCGGCTCCTGGTCGTTGATGGCCAAAGACTTCGAGGAAAACGGGCGCCTGATCGGCGCGATGGCGGTGCCGACGGTGGTCGTTCAGGAAGGCGGCTACCGCACCCGGACCCTTGGCCAGAACGCCCGCAACTTCTTCAAGGGCCTGGCCGAGGCGCACATGAAGGCGGTTGGCCGGCGCCCGGAGCCCAAGGTCCGGCTGCACGGCATCGTCTTTCGGTATGAGCTGCAGCCGCAGGACCCCGAAAGAATCTCCCGGTTAACCGACATCACCGGTTTTTTTACCGCCGCCGAAGTTCAGGTGGCGGTCGAGCTTGTCAACGAACGCCTGGCCAAGGGCGAAACCAGCGGATATTACTACGTCATGGCCGAGCACTACGGGCGCCTGGCCGGCTACGCCTGCTACGGGCCGATCGCCTGCACGGTGTCGAGTTACGATGTCTACTGGATAGCGGTCCATCCGGATTATCAGGGCAAAGGGCTCGGACGCAGGATTTTAAAGGAGGTCGAACGGCTGATACGGCAGGGCGGCGGGACGCGCATTTACGTCGAAACCTCCCAGCGGGTTCAATACGCCAGTACGCGGGCGTTTTACGAAAGCGGCGGCTATCGCCTGGAGAGCGTGCTGGCGGACTTCTACGCGCCGGGTGACGGCAAGGTGGTTTACTGCAAGTCTTTGATTTAGAAAGAGGTTGTAGGCTATAGTTGCGCGGTGTGGGCCGTCTGAACCCGGATGACCGGTGGCTGGCGGCGGCTGAAACTTGCCGCCGCAGGCATGGCGCGCCGGGAGCCCTGCAGGGTGTGGCCGTGAAACAGTCTCCACGGATCATGGAAAACGAAGAAGGCCGACTGGCGGGCCGGCCTTCTTTCGTCTCTCGTCTTATTCAGCGTTAAAATTCTCCGATCCACCTTATTCCTTCTTGGCGGCCGAAGTGACATGCAGGACTTTTTTGCCGCCTTCCTCGGTGACGGTGCCCTTGATGGTCACCATCTTGCCTTTCATGCTGGAAAGGTCCTGCCCTTCAAGGAGGTACTGCTTGCCTTCGGACATGACGACAAACCCGCCGGGAGAATTCTGAACCGTGCCGAAAATTTCGACCTGTTTGGCTTCTTTGCCGCTGGCCAGCGCCTGGTTTGCCTGGAATGACATACCGGCAAACAGGAACAGCGCCACCATCACCGTGCAAACCGCTGCCTTGAAAAGTTTCATCCTCGCCTCCTGATCCGTTCGTTGTTTGTGATTTCTCCGGAAGTCACGCTGGACCTGATTGAGAAAGTCACCGAGCCTCACCGCTGTCCTCCGGCGTACCTGTGACGGTCTATTAAAGCAAAACCGGTGCCAATGGTTAACTATAAGATATTAAAGGATTAAATAATTTGGATGCCCGGTGCGCCGAACGCGCCATTCTAATTTTTCCCTCTCCAAGGGGCCGCCCGGCGATTGAGACCGCAATAACCGGTTGACTTGGAAGGATAAAAACCCTTGAGCCGGGATGAGAACTCCCGGGACTCAATTGGGGGGTATCGGAATTCGAAATTCCTTTTTCTCCGGCCGGCGCCGGTGGCGGACACCGGCCGCCCAGGGTCATATCACCGGGCTTGAATCGAAGCGCCGAGCGAGCCGGTTGCCGGGCGAAATTCACCCCCGCGCGCGCTTTTCTTGACAGACCCGGTCCCTTTTCCTATAGTGCCGCGGTCATCGAGGACGCCGGAGTCGTCCCGAAAAGTCGCGGACGCTTTGGCGGACATCGGGATCCTGGGCTGCAGACGCCCGCTATTCAGGGTCCATTTTTGAAGTGGACACGCGGAAGTGCCTAAAAGGAGCGCGGATGGGCGCTATTTATCAATCTACTGAAAAGGTCGACGTGCTCGCACCGGCGATGAAGGATCGGGGGGGCGAGCGGCGACGAGGAGGACGGTCATGTTGAAATTGGGAGAAAAGGGCGCCATTCCCCAGCGCGACAATGAAACCTACGCCATTGCGCCGCACATTCCCTGCGGGCTGGTCACACCGGAACTGCTGCGGCGAATCGCCGATGTGGCCGAAAAGTGCGCTGCGCAGGCGATCAAGATCACCGGTGCGACCCGCATCGCGATCGTGGGTCTCAAGGAAGAGGACATCGACGGGGCCTGGGAGATGCTGCGACTGGGAAAGGGTGCCGCCGTGGGATTGTGCGTTCGCAGCGTCAGGACCTGCCCCGGCAATACGTATTGCAAACTGGGACAGCAGGATGCCATCAAAGTCGGGTTGAAACTGGACGAGGTCTATCACGGCAAGCAGTTGCCGGGAAAATTCAAGATGGCCGTGTCCGGCTGCCATTTGAGCTGTGCCGAATCCTGGGTGCGCGACATCGGCCTGATCGGGAAAAAAGACGGCTGGTCGCTGGTCATCGGGGGCAATGTGGGCGCGGCCCCGCGGATCGCCCAGGCGTGTGCCGACGGCCTGGATGACGACCGGGTCCTGGCGGTTGTAGAAGCGGTGGTCGGGTACTATCAGGAGCACGCCAAAAAGGGCGAGCGCCTGGGAAAGATGATCGACCGGGTAGGACTGGCGGTATTTCAGCAGGCGGCCGGGGAGGTGGCGCGATAACGTAAAAAAGCCTATACCAAGGCGGGCCGGTCCGAAATATCGCGTGACAGACGCTGACGATTGGCCGATGATCATTTTTTAAACCAAAGGGATGGATAATGGTGGATACGACACCACTCAACGTGAACGTCAACGGCTTCGGACGCTTCTTTTTTGGCTTTAGAAGCGTCCATCCGGCTTTATGACGTAACCAGCTGAAACGTCCCCGGATGGATCGTGAACCGGTCCGTCCGGGGATTCTTTTTCAAGCCCCGGAATTTTTCCGGGGCTTTTTTTATGCGCGCCCGGCAGGGCGCAGCCAGACGGAGGTCTTCCCGGCCGCTGACCGGACGAACAAATCCGGCGGCCCGGCCTGAACGACCGGCTCAAACACCCAAGTGAAAGGAAAAAGAGCGATGATACTCGAACTGACGCCCAACATGACAGAAGCCGATAAAACCTCGCTGGTGGCGATTCTGCAGGATCGCGGCTGCGATGTGCGGGAACTGCCGGACACCGGTGTCAAGCGCATCGGCGTCATGAACCCGAAACGGCACCCCGAGGATTTTTTCAGGAGCCAGCCCGGGGTGGACCGGATGGTCGCGGTAGGCACGCCCTTCAAGCTCGTCGGCCGTCAGATGCACCCGCAGGATACGCTGGTTCGCGTGGGGGATGCGCTGATCGGCGGTGACCGCCTGACGGTCATTGCCGGCCCGTGCGCCGTCGAAAGCCGCGCGCAGGCGCTCACGATCGCCCGCTGGGTCAAGAAGGCCGGTGCGGTCCTGTTTCGCGGCGGGGCCTTCAAACCGCGGACCTCGCCCTATTCTTTTCAGGGGCTGGAAGAAGAGGGTTTGAAGATCCTGGCCGACGTGCGCGATACCTGCGGCCTGGGCGTCGTCACCGAGATGACCGCCCCGTCCCAGGCCGATCTCATGCTCAAATACGTGGACGTGGTCCAGATCGGCGCCCGTAACATGCAGAATTTCGAGCTGCTCAAGGCGGTCGGCCGCATGGGCCTGCCGGTTCTTCTGAAGCGCGGCCTGTCCGGCACGATCGAGGAATGGCTCATGTCGGCGGAGTACATCCTTTCCGAAGGCAATCCGCACGTCATGCTGTGCGAGCGCGGCATCCGCACCTTCGAACCCTATACGCGCAACACCCTGGATTTGACCGCCATTCCGGTATTGAGAAACATAACCCACCTGCCGATCATCATCGATCCGAGTCACGCCACCGGCAGCCGCGAAAAAGTCAGTCCCATGGCGCGGGCCGCCATTGCCGCGGGGGCCGACGGCCTGATGATCGAAGTTCATCACGAACCCGACCGGGCGCTTTCCGATGGGCCGCAGAGTTTGTATCCCCGGCAGTTCGGCCAGCTGATGCGGGACCTCTATGTCATCGCTCCGGTCGTCGGCAAGCAGCTCGACTTCGGTTATATCGAAAAGGCCCGGGCCGTCGCGATGCGCAGCCGCCATGCCGACGGCGGACGGCAGCGGGCGGCTTTCATGGGTCGGGTCGGCACCTTCAGCCACAAGGCCTGCCGGCAGTATTTCGGCGGCGAGGTGGAAGCCCTGCCGGTGCCGTCATTCAAAGGCGTCTTCGAGGCCGTCAAAACCGACGCCGCCGACTTCGGCGTCATACCGCTGGAGAATTCACTCAGCGGCAGTATTCATGAAAACTACGATTTATTGAAGGATTACGATTTGAAAATCATCGGGGAGATCAAATTGCGCATCATGCATCATCTGATGGCGTTGCCCGGTGCGGCCATTGGCAAAATCCGGCGCGTCCTGTCGCATCCGCAGGTGTTCGGCCAATGCCGCCAGTTTCTCGAACAGCACGACTGGGAGCTGGTGGCGGTCGGCGATACCGCGGCGGCGGCCCAGCGGGTGGCCGACAGCGATGCGACCAGCGATGCCGCCATCGCGGGCCTGGTGGCCGCCCAGGAGTACAACTTGGAGGTGCTGGCGGAGAACATCGAAGCCAACCCGCGTAATTACACCCGGTTTGTCATCATCGCCAAAAGCCCTCTCTGCAAGGGTTTCGTCGACAAGACCTCACTCATCTGCTCGACCAGCAACGAGCCCGGAGCCCTCTACGAGACCTTGAAGATTTTTGCCGAAAACCGCATCAACCTGATCAAGCTCGAGTCGCGACCGCTGCCGGGAGAACCCTGGCGGTACATGTTTTACATGGATATCGAGGCGGACCTCGCTGCCGATGCCTTGCAGGCCGTGCGCGAGCGGCTGGAGCGAAAAACGGACTTCCTGAAAATCCTGGGCACCTATGGCGAGGTGCCCGAAACCTTTGCGGGTGAAGGTTCGGGGGCACCTCGCGAACAGATTGCGCCGGCCGGATGAGCCGCCCCCCCATCGTCAGTTGGTAATGACGAAGTGGGCGCGCCGGTTCGCGGCCCAGGCCTCTTCGCTGTTCGACCGGACCAGCGGGCGTTCTTCGCCGTAGCTGACCGTTTTGATCCGCGTGGGGGAAACGCCCAGGGCGGCCAGAAACTCGGCGGTCATCTTCGCCCGTTGCTCCCCCAGGGCCAGGTTGTACTCGTTGGTGCCGCGTTCGTCGCAGTGGCCCTCGATGATGACCTTGGTGGCGGGGCTTTCCTGCATGAAGCGCGCTTTTTCGCGCAGTATGTCCTGGGCCTGTGGGGTGAGCAGGGCGCTGTCGTAGTCGAAATGGATGTCCTGGTTTTCGAATGCCTTGCGGGCTTCGGCGGCCTGCCCGGACGAAAGGGTCGCTCCGGCCGTCCCGCCCGCGCCGAGGCTTTCTTCGGTTACCGCGCCCGGCTGTCCCGCGCCGCCCGCTCCCGTAGACTGGGCATCGGACCCGGAGGAACCCGCCGGTCCCGACCGCACCACCGGTTTGGAACAGGCGAACAGGAACAGCAACACGACACTGGCGGCAATCAAGACAACGCTGACTTTTCGCATGGACACACCCTCCACTTCGTTTGGTTGAGAACAGAAAAGGCCGGGGACGTCTGGCCGTTATCCAGGCTGTGAGCAGGGATTTATAGCACAAGCCGCTGCAATTTTCAAAAGGTGGTTTTTTGGGTACCGCCTTGAAAAAGGGCGTAAACAATGGTAAATAATAAACTTACATGGTATCCGCTTGGCTGTAAACACTGAGAGTGGGATGGATTATGCGGCAAAACGAGTTCAGGGGCGCCGGCTGGCGAACCTACCAAACCAGTCTTAAGCGCGAGTCGCGCGTCCGGCTCTGGAAGAAAAAGCTGGTCCTCATCGGCGGGGCGATCGGCTGCGTGCTGGCCCTTGTTTTCTCCGGTGCCTGGATGAGCAGCCGCTTGAGCGGGCCCGCTGCGGCGCCGCCGCTTCCGACTCGGCAGCCGGTCCCGACCGCCACCCCCACCATGGCCCCGGCTTCTATGGCGGAGACGGCCCCGGGCGGTTTTTCTCGTCCGATGCTCGCCACCTTGTTCAATCCGCTTGCGAGCGAGGGTATCCCGCTGACCGACCAGATGGCCTTTGAAAAAAAAGGCGTCCGGTATACGTATAAGACCACCGTCAATCCCAAACTGCAGTCTTACGTCGACAAGCTGCTCGAACGGTCGCACACGCTGCAGGCGGCCGTGGTGGTGCTCGACCCGCGTGACGGACGCGTTCTCGTTATAGCGGGTTACGACAAAAACGGTGCCGACCCCGGCATATGCCTCAGGGCCGATTACCCGGCCGCAAGCCTTTTCAAGATCGTGTCGGCCGCGGCCGCCCTGGAAGCGGCCGGTTACACGCCCGAAAAAACGCTCTACTTTGACGGCAACCGCCACACCCTTTACAAAAACCAGCTGAAGCAGCAGCGGGGGCGCTACACTTCCGAAACCCAGCTTCGCAAGGCTTTTGCGGTATCCAACAACTCGATCTTCGGCAAACTCGGCATCTACGCCCTCGGGCCGCAGGTCATGGCCGACTATGCACAAAGGTTCTATTTCAACCGCCCCATACCGTTCGACTTGCCGGTGGGCGTCAGCGCGGCCGAGGTGCCGCAGGATGACTTCGGCCTGGCCGAAATCGCCTCCGGCTTCAACAAGCGCACCCGCGTTTCACCGCTGCATGCCGCCTTGCTGGCCTGCTCGGTCGTCAATCAGGGCCAGATGGCGGCGCCCTGGTTGATCGAATCCGTCACCGATGCCGAGGACGTTGTTCGCTACCAGGCCAAACGCCAGGTGCTCGATGCGCCCGTCAGCAAGCAAACGGCCGCCGACCTGAAACTGATGATGGAGGATGCCGTCGCTTACGGCACCGGGCGCAGAACCTTCAACAAATTGCGCCGCGGCAAGGTATTCAAGGATTTCGATCTCGGCATCAAAACCGGCACCATCAACGATGTCACCGACCAGTTCAAGTATGACTGGGCCACGGCCTTTGCGCTGGCGCCGAATGGAAACGACGGCATCTGTGTCGGCGTTCTGGCCGTTCACGGCGAAAAGCTCGGCATTCGGGCCACCGAAATGGCCCGCGCGATAATCGACTACAACTTCAGGTCCTGACGGCCGGCGCGCTAAGCCGACCCGCCAAGCCCTCAACTGCAGGCACAGTTTTCTTCGTCGCTTTCCGATCGCCAGTCATTGCAGGACACGTAGTGATGGCACTCCGGGCAATAAAAGTAATTCGGAAAGCAGTTTTCCCCGCACCTCCGGCATTTCCGCCCTTCGTCGGGTTTCTGCCTGGCCTTGATCTTCTTCACGCCATTTTGAATCAGACGGTATTTTCGCCTTTCCTGAGCCAGCTGCTTGCGGCGTCTTTCCTCCTGGCAGGCCTTCCGCTCGCAGTAGGCGCGCGTCGCCTGTTTGGGGGGAACGTGGAACTCTTTTCCGCAAACCCGGCAGGTTCGTGTAAGCATATCAGATCACCATACTTGCCTTGCAAATGGTTACACCGCACCACGCGGAACAAGTGGCCGGCCGGAGGGGTCGATCTCGGTCCGGGGGCGGACGCACCTACACCTATGTTGATGTAACGGGGCAAATACAGCTTGCTTGAGGATGGAAGCTCCGCGGAACAACAGGTCAACCCAAGTAAGCCTGAAAATTGATTACCATGACACCGTATCCTAAGCACATATTGCAGAATTGCAATATGACATTCTTCAGCGTGCCTTGACACCGCCATACGGCCGGTTTAATATTGTCAGGCTTTGTGGAAATGGGTCGGTTAGCCGGTTGGCCCGTTTAGCCAGTTGGCCGGTTGGCCGGTTGAACCGGTGAATGGGGTATTTGGTTCAATTGAAAGAGTTGTGGCTGATTGTATCGTAGGGGCGAAAAATTTTTCGCCCCTGATCATGGTCGCCGAGCCGCCACCGTCTATAAAACAGGTTGTGGCGGGTTAACTGTCGATGGTGTTTCGCAGCCATGTCTTTGTCTTTCCACCGCGGCCAGCGGTGGAATCCTCAACCAGGAGAGTAAACCAGATGAAAATCGCTTTTCCCACCCAAGTCGATCAAGGCCTGGAGAGCCCGGTCTTTGCCCATTTCGGCTCGGCCCACTACTTTCTGATCGTCGACGATGCTTCCGGATCGGTTGACACCATTGTCAATGCCGATCGCGATCACCTTCACGGTCACTGCCAGCCGCTGGCGGCCCTGGGCGGTGTCACGGTCGATGCCGTGGTGGTCGGCGGCATCGGCGGCGGCGCCTTGCAGAAATTATTGTCGTCCGGCATAAAGGTCTACCGCGCGGTCGAGGGGACCCTGAACCAGAACCTGGGACTTATTCGAGACAACCGGCTGCCGGAATTTTCGTTCAATATGACCTGTGCCGGTCACGGGTCTCACGGCGGCTGTGCGCATTGACCGGTGACATCTGCGCGGGCGTATTTTCTTAAAGGGCGATCGCAACGGTCGCGTGGACGATGGGTATCTTCGTTTTGGACCCCTGATTTGGTGAGAAGTTGCTGAAGGGAGCGTGTCATGCCGCTATTTGACTACCTTTGCCTTGACTGCGGCCAGGTGAGTGAAATTTTCTCATTGAACCAGGCGGAAACCCCGCAGTGCACGAGCTGCGCGGGGACCCGCCTGAAAAAAATGCTGTCGGCGACCTCGTCGCTTTCCGGCGTTCAGACCCGCAGCCTTCCCGGCCGCGGCGACACGTCCTGCTGCGGTTCCTCGCCGTCGCATGCCGGGTGCGCCGGCCCCGGAAGCTGCTGCGGAAAAGGGGGCCAGGGCCGTTAGCGGGGCGCTGGTCCCACCAGTCTTCAAGAGAAAGCTTTCGGCTGCATGAGCGGTCGGTGGCGGATCACGTTCCAGGCACTTTTCTCACCATCATCCCGATAATGGATAATTTTTTCATCGTTTCCTCCCTCGTTTTCGTCAACTTGCTGAAACCTTACGAATAGGGGCCGGATTGTCAAGGTCCCGTAACGCCGGGTTTACCGCCCGCGGCGACCGCCGCGGCAGGCTTTAGCGCGTTCAGTTGACATCTGTCGCAAGGCTGCTGAAGGAGGCTATCCCATCGAACAGGCTCTCGGCGGCCGGCGATGACTCGACGCGCTCGCTGCCGCAGCGGGGACACACCGTTCCCTGAGTATCGTCGCCCTTGAACACCACGCGGTTGAAGGCGTGACCGCAGGCGCTGCAGTTAAACTCCACAGACGGCATAATTTCTCCACTTCCTCTTTCGCCCGTCACCGCGGGGTTGATTTTAATAAAGCGGTTCCATTTTTCATAAGGTGGTAAATGCTTAAATTCAAGGAGTCATCCGACAACAGGTAGTGCCTTTCGGGAGTGGTTCAAGAGGGCGCCCCTGTTTTCGAAGCACAGAAGGGCACTTTTACGATGGGAGTTGCAACGGCGTTTAATTGGAGAGCGATATGAAACATGACGGCAAACTGGTTCCGCTTTTAAGAGAGGCGGTCGAGGTCGTTAAGGCCGTAGCGTTCAAACATCTCAGAGCAGGTTTACCGGAAAAATACCCCGAGCAGGATCCCGGTTTCCACAACCGGCTGGCCGGGGCCGTGGTCAACGAACTCTTCGGGACCCCCAACGGCGAGGCGGTATTTGTGGACTTCAACGCCAAGAACCGCGATCGCATCCAAGCCGAGCTGAATGCCGCGGCTTCGGCGTTAAAAGATCTGCGGGCTCCGTTGACCGACGCGTTGCGGGTTCAGTTTCTGTGTGACACCCTGGCGGGAATCGACAGCGATCCGGTGCTGAAACGAGCCAAAGATCTCGGTATTCTCATGGTTGAGCGCGAGGTGCCGCTGCCCAAAACGTTCATGAACCTGGTGCGCCGCCTCGGAGTGGCGCACCGGGTTCTGCAGCCTGCGGCGCTGCCGAACAAAAACGGGAATGGCGGCTGACCGGCAAATCCGGCGTGAACCGGGCGCCGAACGATGCGCTGCGAATCGGAAAATGCCGGCGGAAAAATTTGCCGAAAATCGGCCACCGGCGGCCCCATTTTGGCATCTGTAAAGGAATGGGGCCGCGGGCACTTTCCTAACCAACCAAAATAACAAAAAATATCTTGTTCCTATGAAAATGGCATGGTTTTTGCTTGAATTCTCGAGACGATGCCATGCTGAAATTCCGTCACTGTAATTCACGTCTCGGAATTTCTATACCATATTTTAGCCATACGGTTTAGCGGCACGGATTTTATGCCGCCGACACGGCGTCATGGAATGTTGGAACTACGGGAAAATGGAACACCAATGGTCCCCATGTTCCATTATTCCTTCATTCCATCATGCCGTCATTCCAATCGGGAGCGAAGCGAATTACATTCGGCTTCGAGTCAACCGACAAGCCAAGGAGGTGCCCGGTGATCTGTGGACACTGTTACCATCAGAAAGGCTGCAAGCGAAAGCCTACCGCCGAAGGCCGCTGCGAAGACTACCTCAAGAACGGCCGGATCGATTTAGATGATGACCTCGACATCAACCCGATGGATACCTTTACCGTCGACTACGATACGCTCAAAAAGCTTTTTGAGGATTTGCACGAGGAACCGCTGAAGCCGGAGTGATTCGCTCGCCGTTTCTTCGACTGCCAAATCTCCCGCTGCCTCGGTACATCCTCGATCGGGCCGCTCGACATCCTTTAGAGATTTCTCCCCCACAGCCGGTTCGCAAGGCTTGCTTCGGCGACCGGCACCCGTATACCGGAAATGACGCGCGCGTTCGCCGCGGTGGTGCGGCCGGGCTTCAGGTGCGCAGCCGGGCGATCGGGCTCTTCACACCACGCCGGCCGCCGGATTTTCCCCTGCGGCTCACGCCAGTTCGTCGAATCGGCATTTCAGGTAGACGCCCTCGCCGTCGTAAGACGTTTTGACTTTGTAGGGCAGGGTTTTAAACAGCCGGATCATCGCCTGGTTGTGCGGGGCGGTGTAGGCGATCAGGCCCGCGATGCCATTTTCGCGCGCGGCGTCCGCCAGCTTGCGCATGATGCGGCGGCTGAGACCCTTGTTCTGGTACTTTGCGTTCACCGAAAACGCCACTTCGGCCATGTTGCTGTCAACCAGCAGCATGCTCTCGCCCACGGCCACCACCCGGCCGAAACCGAACTCCCCGACCACCCCGACGAGCGTCAGGTCTTTGACATAGTCGATCTGGGACTTGCTCTCGACTTCCTTGCGCGCGAAACTGGTTTTTTCGTGAAAGAAGCGCGAAAATATGTCGTTCTTGTCGAGGTTGTAGTAATGTTCCTGGATGCGGCGTTCGTCCACCGGCTTGGCGGGGCGGATGGTGACCTCTTCGCCGTCGATTTCGAAAGTTTCCTCGAGGCGCACGGGGTAGATCCCGCGCACCGCCTCTCCCAGGGAGCGTTCGGACCCGATGATGCCGGCGTGCTTGGCTTGCTCGAAGAGTTCCTTTCTGAAATCCGGGTGGGCGATTTCGATCATGGCGATCACCCGTTCCTGGTAACTCTTGCCGAACAGGTTGACCACGCCGTATTCCGTGACCACATAGTGGACGTCGCCGCGCGGCACCACCACCGCCGTTTCGCCGAGCGTCGGGACGATGTTGCTGGTTTTGCCGTCCTCCGAGGTGGCGAACAGCATCAGGATCGACTTGCCGCCCGGTGCCCGCCGCGCCCCGCGGACGAAATCCGCGATCCCGGAGACGCCGGCGTAAAACGTCTGGGCCGATGCCTCGGCCGCCACCTGACCGGTGAGGTCGATGGCCTTGGCGACATTGATCGATACCATCCGGTTGTGGCGCGAGATGACGAACGGATCGTTGACATAGTCCGACGGGCGAAAATCGACCGCCGGGTTGTCGTCGATGAAATCGTAGAGGCCGCGGGACCCGATGGCGGCCGAGGCGACCAGCTTGCCGTCGTTGAACCCTTTCTTGCGGTTGGTGATGACGCCTTTGGCGTAGAGGTGCATGATGTCGTCGATCAGGTACTGCGAATGGATCCCCAGGTCGTTTTTGTTGGAAAGGGCCTGCAGGGTCGCCTGGGAGGCGGCATCGAGCCCGATCTGCAGGGTGGAGCCGTCCTCGATGAGCCGGGCGATGTGCTGTCCGATGTGGGCGGCTGCCGGCGATGACGGCCGGGGGCCGACCGCCAGCAGGTCCTCGTCGTGCTCGACGATCACATCCACATCGTTGACGTGAATGAAGCTCTGGCCCAGGACCCGCGGCATTTTCGAATTGACCTGCGCGATGACCAGGTCCGCCGAAACGGCCGCCGCCAGGGTCACATCCACCGAAATGCCCAGGCTCATCCAACCGAAGTCATCCGGGGGAGAGACCTGGACCAGGGCGACGTTGATCGGCAGTTTGTGCGTTTTGAACAACCCGGGGACATCCGACATGTTCATGGGGGTTATAAAGCGCTTGTTGCGCGTGATGACCTCGTCCTCGCGCGCCGAGCCGAGATAAATGGTGCGAACGCTCAGGCTGTGGTCCTGGGTCCGGTTGGCGATGGCCGTGAGCGATGAGGTTTCCATGCTCATCAGGCGTACGATCTCCAGACCCGAGGAACGGGGCGCCGCCTCGGAAAGCATCCGGACCAGTGCCTGCGGCTCCCCGCAGGCCGAGCCGATAAAAACGCGCCGGCCCGGCCGGATCAGGCCGATGGCATCGGTGAGGTTTTTCTTTTTTTCGATGTAACCATCGGCCCAGTATTGAGAACCTGCCAAGATAGACCTCCTCGCTTCGTTGCAGTGAATTGCCGGCCCCCCTGTTGGAGGCGAGCAGAGTGAGACGTCCTGCGCCGGAGATGTGCGGCCGGGCGGGCCGAGCGGCGCATCACCCGGCTTATGCTCGAGTGCATGCCGGAGCCTGTGGATCGGCTGCGACCGGCGGCTTTTCTCGGCCAATATAGGTCAGCGGCGGCCCCATCGCAACCTAAACCGTCGCAGGAAGGCTTCATCCGTTTTACGAGGTGTAAAAAAAATGGACGCAAACAGATCCCACCGAAGGGCGGCGGTAATAAAATTTACATATTAAATCAAGTAGGTATAACCGGGTACCTCCGGTCTGCGGCTTGGCATATCCCTTGCTTTTTTCGGCAAAGGGCCTCATCGACGGATAATTTCGGGCCCGATGGTTTTCCGCCGGCGGCGGCCAACGGCCACTGAACCAGAGGAGGGTGCCATGAAGCGAATCCTGACCTACCAAGTTCATCCGACCATACCGGAACCCCTGTCTTTTCTCGAGGAGCTGTCGAGAAATCTCTGGTGGTGCTGGAAACCCGATGCGGTCGACCTGTTCAGGCGCATCGATCCCTTGCTTTGGAAAGAATCGAACAACAACCCGATATTTCTTCTTTCGCACGTCAAACAGGACCGCCTGGAGCAACTGGCGGCCGACGACAGTTTTCTGGCGCACCTGAATCACGTCGCCGCAATGTTCCACGAGCGGGTCACCAACAACCTGGATCAGGAGCGGACGATTTTTTCCCGCATCGGGCCGATCGCCTATTTTTCGATGGAATTCGGCATTCACGAAAGCATGCCTCTTTTTGCCGGCGGCCTGGGCGTGCTGGCCGGGGATCACCTGAAGGCGGCGTCCAACATGGCCTTGCCCCTGGTGGGGATCGGCCTGATGTACCGCAAGGGGTATTTTCGGCAGTATCTCGATCAGGACGGAATGCAGCAGGAGGCCTATCCGGAGGTCGAGCTGTATTATCTTCCGGTCGAAAGGGCGCGGGATGCGGCCGGCAGTGAAATCACCATCGAGTTGACCGGTCCCGACGGCGGCATCAAGGCCTTCGTCTGGCGGATCAAGGTGGGACGCACCCATTTGTTCCTGCTCGACACCAATTTGCCCGATAACCCGCCCGAGGCCCGCGAAATCACCGCCCGCCTTTACGCCGCCGAGCCCAAAATCCGCCTGGCGCAGGAAGTGCTCCTGGGAATCGGCGGAATGCGGGCCCTGACGGCCCTGGGCATTTTTCCGTCGGTGTGCCACATGAACGAAGGGCACTCGGCGTTTTCGACCCTCGAAAGACTGGCGGTCGTCATGGACCGCTGTCACATCGACCTTCAAACCGCGCTGCAGATCGTGCGGCGCTGCACGGTGTTTACGACCCACACCCCGGTGGCCGCCGGGCATGACGTCTTCGCGGCGGATTTCGTCCGGCCCTGCCTTCGCCCGCTGTGTGAGCGACTGGGCGTCGAGGAAAGCGAAATTCTGTCCTGGGGCCAGCCGCCCGGGGCCGGACCGAATGCGCCCCTGTCGATGTTCATTCTGGGTTCGCGCATGTCGCAGTACTGCAACGGCGTCAGCCGGCTGCACGGCCTGACCGCCCGCAAGATGTGGGCCGGTCTGTGGCCGGAGCTGCCCGAAAACGAGGTTCCCATCGCGCACGTCACCAACGGAATCCACGTGTCGACCTTCGTGTCCATGGAGTTCAGCCGGCTTTTCGAGCGGCACCTCGGCCCCGACTGGTACATGAGTTCGCGCCGGCCTGAAAACATCCCGCGCATCGATGAGATCTACGATGAAGAGCTGTGGCAGGCGCACGAAATGAACCGCACGCGGCTGATCCGCACCTGCCGCGAAATGTTGAAAAAACAGTACGAAAGGCGCAACGCCCCCCGCAGTGTGCTGGACAGGCTGGAAACCATTCTGGATCCCGAGATTCTGACCATCGCCTTCGCCCGGCGGTTTGCCGGCTACAAGCGGGCCGACCTGATCCTCCAGGACCCCGAACGCCTGGCCGCCATCCTGCACTCGAAAACGCGGCCCGTGCAATTGATTTTCGCGGGCAAGTCGCACCCGCGGGACACCCAGGGCAAGGAGATGATCAAGCGGCTGATCGAGTTCGTGAAAAGGCCGGAAATCCGCCAGCGGGTGGTCTTCATCGAGGGCTACGACATGAGTCTGGCGCGCGGGCTCGTGCAGGGGGCGGACGTGTGGCTGAACACCCCCCGCAGACCCAACGAGGCCTGCGGGACATCGGGCATGAAAGCGGCGATCAACGGCGTCTTGAACCTGAGCATTCTGGATGGCTGGTGGTGTGAAGGCTACGCCGAGGACCGCGGCTGGTGCATCGGCGGCGGCGAGGAACACCGGGACCCGGCCTACCAGGACGCGGTCGAGAGCCAGGCGCTTTACAATGTGCTCGAAAACGAAGTGGTGCCCTGTTTCTACGAAGAGCGCACCGGCGAGCTGCCGGCCCGCTGGGTCAAAATGATGAAGGCCTCGATGAAGATGGCCATGCGGGACTTTTGCAGCCTGCGGATGGTGGGCGAGTACGAGGAGCGCTACTACCAGCCGATTTTCCGGCGCCTCGAGGCCCTGCTCGATAAAGGCGGGCTGGAAGCCCGCAATCTGGCGATCCAGGAAAAACGGCTGGTCGGCTCCTGGAAGGACATTGCGATCGGGCTGCCGGTGCAAAGCGGCAAGGGCCCTTTTCGGGTCGGCGAGCAGTTCGACGTCACGGTGGAGGTCTGCCTCGGCGAGTTGAAGCCCGAAGACGTGGACGTGGAGCTTTACAGCGGCCACATGAAGTCGGTGGATGCGCTGGAAGGCGTCTGGACGGCGCCGATGTCGGCCGCGGAGTATCTGGGCAACGGCCGCTGTCGGTATGAGGGCCGGGTGCCCTGCCTGATTTCCGGCCGGTACGGCTTCACGGTCCGGGCGCGGCCCCGGGGCGACGGCGCCATGAAGAATTTGCCGGGGTTGATCGCCTGGGCCTGAGCCGGTACCCGTCCATCGATGGTTTTATTCCCGCGGGCGGCGGTCGCAGCGGGTTTCCGGCTGCGGCGGACGGAAAAGTACGGCTCAGTGTTCGGGGGCTTCATTCAACGTCCAATCGTAGCGGTGGTCCGAGATGCGCGTGACCCGGTCGAGCCGTGCCCGCAAATCGGCGCGCGCGTATTTTTTCAGGTGCGCGATGACCCCGGCATCCGTGCCGCCGAAATCGGACCGGAACCAGACGTAGAGGCTCGAGACCGTCAGCTTTCCATTGTCAACCAGGGCGCCGCGGGGACTGTTGACGAACTCGCGGGCCCCCTTTTCCAGCAGCTCCTCGGTGTTTTCGGCCGTAAACGCCGCCGGGGGCAGGTTCGGGCACCCGATTGAAGCGCAATTGACGCCGTAATGGACCCGGGCGTCCCGCCAGATCGGGCGCAGGATGCGGTGTTCGATGTCGTCCAGGCTGACCTCCTGTCCTTCCACACCGACCAGCTTTCTGCCCCACGGGCCGTCGGCAAAAAGCCCGGGCGAGATGTCGATGGCGCGGATGCTCCCGACCGGGTAATGGTCGAGGATGAGATTGACCGTGGCGGCGTTGTACAGATTGAGCCAAAAGGCTTTCTGTTCCTTGCGGTCGAGCCGGCTCACCGGTGTCTGCGCCAACTGCCGCAGGTAGTCGCCAAGGGCCGCGCGATCGGCCGCCGAAACCTGGCCGTACCGTACCAGCGTCACCCCGCCGGGACCGCTGGTCAGATAAATTTTTAAAAACCGGTCCCAGGTCGCGTGATCCACCCGTACGGTGGAACCCGAATCGTTTGCCGTCCAGCGCTCCCAGAGATCCGCCGCGGGCGCCGCCGCCGCCGAAGCGGCGCAGGCCAGAAAAATCGTCCCGGACAGAGCCGCCAGTATCTTCTTCCGCATGGGTTTCATACGCCCTCCTGAAGTCACCACCGGGTTGCGGGTTGCGGGTTACGGGTTTTATCGTGTGTTTGGTCTTTGGTGTTCAGTGTCACGTCTCTATTTTAGCTCCGCCTGCCGGGGCACTTGTGGTATGGTGCTTCAGCGGTTTTTTAGCCGGTATGTCGAAATATAAGGGTTTTCTCGATTCTGTCATTCGGAATATGCGCCATCGTATCAAGGAGGATAAGCGATGAAGGCTTACGAAAAACTGGGGGTGTTTTACCTGGGGAAAATTTATGACCCTGCCGCCCGGAAAAGACGCGCTGAACCGCTCCTCTATGATTCCAAAGACCTTCTCACGCATGCCGTCATCATCGGCATGACCGGCAGCGGCAAGACCGGCTTGGGGATCGGGATGCTGGAGGAAGCGCTGATAGACAATATCCCGGTGATCGCCATCGACCCCAAGGGCGATCTCGCCAACCTGCTTCTCGGCTTTCCCGATCTGCAGCCGCAGGACTTCCGGCCCTGGATCCAACCCGGCGACGCGGCGCGCCAGGGCATGGGCCTGGAGCAGTTTGCCGAAAAAACCGCCGCCCGGTGGCGCGACGGGCTGGCTGAGTGGGACCAGGAGCCGGAGCGGATTGCCCGGCTGCGCGCCGCCGCCGATTTCGCCGTCTACACGCCGGGCAGCAGTGCCGGCTTGCCGGTCAATGTTCTGCGCAGCTTCGCCCCGCCGCCGCCGGAGATTCGCGCGGACGGCGACCTGTTCCGGGAGCGGATTCAAACGACGGTCATCGCGCTGTTGACCCTGATGGGAATCGACGCCGAGGTCCTCAACAGCCGCGAGCACATCCTGATCTCCACTATTTTCGAGCAGGCCTGGAGCGCCGGCCGCGGCCTGGACCTGGCCGGACTCATCCGGCTCATTCAGCAGCCGCCGCTGGAGCGTGTCGGGGTGATGGACCTGGAGTCTTTTTATCCCGCCAAGGAGCGTTTCCAGCTGGCCCTGCGTTTGAACAACCTGCTGGCGGCGCCGGGTTTCGAAGCCTGGCTTGCCGGAGACCCGCTGGACATCGGCCGCATGCTGCACACCGTCGCCGGCAAGCCCCGGGCCGCGATCTTTTCCATCAGCCACCTGGCGGAGGCCGAGCGCATGTTCTTCACCGCCCTGCTGCTCAATGAAATCCTCGGCTGGGTGCGCACCCAGCCGGGGACCGCCAGCCTCCGGGCGATTTTGTACATGGACGAAATTTTCGGGTTCTTTCCGCCGGTGAAAAACCCGCCGTCCAAGCCGCCGCTCTTGGCACTGTTGAAACAGGCCCGGGCTTTCGGCCTGGGAGTGGTGTTGTCGACCCAGAACCCGGTCGATCTCGACTACAAGGGCCTGGCCAACACCGGTACCTGGTTTATCGGGCGGCTGCAGACCGAAAACGACAAGGAGCGCGTGATGGCCGGACTCGAAGGCGCCGCGGCCGGCGCGCGGTTCAACCGGCAGAAGATGGGTGAAATCCTGGCCGGTCTCGGTCAACGGGTGTTTCTGATGCACAATGTGCACGACGGCGAACCGGTCGTTTTCGAGACCCGCTGGACGATGTCTTACCTGGCGGGGCCGATGACCCGCGAGCAGATCAAGATGCTTGGCGCCGGTGCGCCTGCGGATCACCCCGCGCCTGCTGCGGTGCCGCCGCCCGGCTCGTTTTCAGCGGCGGCGCCGTCGGCTGCCGGCAGCGGGTTGCCGCCCCTGGCCCCGTCCGATGTCGCGGTGTTTTATCTGCCGGCCTCGGGTGCAGGCCAGGGCCTTTTTTGTGTCCCGGCGGTCGGGGGCTGGCTGAATATCCATTACAGCCATCGCGGTTACGGTGTCGATGTCGGCACAACCCTCGCGCTGGCGGCGCCCATCGAAGACGGGCCCCTGCCGGTCGACTGGGACCGGGCCCTGGAGCTGGCGGGCGCTGCCGGGGACCTGGCCGGGTCCCCGCCGGCCGGGGCCACCTTCGCGGACCTGCCCGCGGCCGCCAACCGGTCCGGGGACTACAAAAAATGGTCCAGGGACATGCTGCGCTGGGTGCGGCAGAACCGTCCCCTGATCCTTTACCAGTCCAAACAGGTCAACATGACCAGCTCCCCCGGTGAGACCGAAGGGGCCTTCCGCGTGCGGCTCACTCAGGCCGCCCGCGAACAGCGGGATCTTGCGGCCGAAAATCTGCGCCGCAAATATGCGGAAAAGTTCGCCGCTCTCCAGGACCGCCGCCTGCGGGCCGAACAGATTCTGGCGCGGGAGCAGGAGCAGGTCCAGAGCAGGAAAATAGAAAGCGTGATTTCCTTCGGCACGGCCATCCTGGGATCCTTTCTGGGCCGTAAGGCCGTCAGTTCGCGCAGCGTGACGCGGGTCGGTGCGGCCATGAAATCGGCCGGGCGGCTGGGCAAGGAGCAGATGGATGTTGTCCGCGCCCGGGAGACGATCACCGCGGTGGGGGGGAAAATTGCCGAACTCGAAGAGCGCCTGCAAGAAGACATCGACGCGCTGGCGGCTGCCTGGGACCCGGTGAGCGAGCCGCTCGAGGACGTGCGGATACCCCCCCGGAGCACCGACATCGCTCTCGAGGTTTTCGGCTTGCTGTGGCTGCCCTACCGCCGGCGGTCCGACGGGCGGTTGGTGCCGGACTGGTCGCAAAAGGCCTCCCCATAAAATAAAACAGAACGATTTCAGAGGATTGAGGCGCCCATAGTTTCGTTCCCGCGGCGGGCTTCGAAGAGATTCCGTGCTTGAAGAAACGGCCGAAATTTGAGATAAAAACAGCCCCAGGTGACGAGGGGCCTTTGCGTGAATCAACCGATCGCTGAAAGGAGTCCGCCATGCCGGCCAAACAGATCCACCGAACGCCATCAGCCTATCCGTATCAGCTCCTGATCAAGAACATGCTGTCCACGCCCTTGGTTTGCGCCCCGAAACAGGAAATCGTCTACCGCGACCGGATGCGCTACGACTACCAGACATTTTTCAGCCGCGTGTCGCGGCTGGCCGGCATGCTGCAGCGGCAGGGCGTGAAGCCGGGTGATACCGTGGCGATGATGGACTGGGACAGCCACCGCTACCTGGAGTGTTTTTTTGCGGTGCCGATGATGGGCGCCGTGCTGCACACCATCAATGTGCGCCTGTCGTCCGAGCAGCTCATTTACACCATCAACCACGCCGAGGACGACATCATCCTGGTCAACGCCGAATTTTTGCCGCTGCTCGAAGGGGTGAAAGACCAGTTCGAAACGGTCAAAAAAATCATCCTCATCAATGATGCCGACCACCCGCCGGCCACCGCCCTGGCCGTCGCGGGGGAATACGAGGCCCTGCTCGGTGAAAACGACGGGGGCTTCGAGTTCCCCGATTTCGATGAGAACACGATGGCGACCACCTTCTACACCACCGGCACCACCGGCCTGCCCAAGGGGGTTTACTTCAGCCACCGCCAGCTGGTGCTGCACACCTACGGCGTCATGGCCGGGCTGTGCGCCTACAAGACCCAGGCCAGCATCGATTCCGGCGACGTCTACATGCCCATGACGCCGATGTTTCACGTCCACGCCTGGGGCATTCCTTACCTGATGACGCTGCTGGGGACCAAGCAGGTCTATCCGGGCCGCTACGAACCGGAAATGCTGCTGAAGCTGGTCGCCGCGGAAAATGTCACCTTTTCCCACTGCGTGCCGACCATCCTGCACATGCTGGTGACCAGCCCGGCCGTGAAAAAGGTCGACCTGTCGCGCTGGAAGGTGGTCATCGGCGGCTCCGCGCTGCCCAAAGGCTTGTGCCGGGCGGCGCTCGATCTGGGAATCAACGTGTTCACCGGCTACGGCATGTCCGAGACCTGCCCGATCCTGACCCTGGCCAATCTCAAGCCGCACATGCTGGAATGGGACCGCGACCGGCAGGTCGAGATCCGCTGCCGGACCGGATTGCCGATC
Source organism: uncultured delta proteobacterium (assembly GCA_963728055.1). Lineage (GTDB taxonomy): Bacteria > Desulfobacterota > Desulfobacteria > Desulfobacterales > SG8-13 > JARFQH01. The sequence goes on from CAVSIM010000010.1 coordinate 111,375, forward strand.
CCCAACGTCCTGCTCGACATCGTCGATCCGGAAGGAAAATCACTGCCGCACGACGGGCGGGCGACCGGGGAGGTGGTGGCCCGCGCGCCCTGGCTGACCCAGGGCTACCTGAAAGAACCCGAGCGCAGCGAGGAGCTGTGGCGCGGCGGCTGGCTGCACACCGGCGACGTGGGGTTCATCGACGGCGACGGCTACCTGAAGATCACCGACCGGATCAAGGACGTCATCAAGTCCGGCGGCGAATGGGTCTCCTCGCTGACCCTGGAGGACATCATCAGCCAGCACGAGGCCGTCAGCGAGGCGGCGGTCATCGCCGTACCCGACGAAAAGTGGGGCGAACGCCCCCTGGCCCTGGTGGTTCTGAAAAAGGAGTTCGCGGGTAAAGTAAAGGAAGAAGACCTGCTGAACTTTTTCATGAAGTACGTGCAGAACGGGACCATCCCCAAGTTCGGCGTGCCCGGCCAGGTGCTGCTGGTCGAGAGCATCGCCAAGACCAGCGTCGGCAAACTCAACAAAAGGGCCCTGCGCAAACAGTTCCGGTAGCATCGGGAAAATATCGATGCATGGCCGGGCACAGACCGCTCAATGGAGGCACATGATGTTTTTGAAATTTATTAACTGGTTCCACCACCGTCGGGCTTTTCTTCTTTTTTTTCTGCTCGCCGTTTCCGGCGGCTGCGCCCAGCTCGATCCTTCCGAGGCCGCGGCCGATGCGCCCTTTACCTTTGAAACGGCGGTCGACGAAGCCCGCCAGATTTCGCTTGCCCCGTACAAGAGTCCGGCCGGTGAAGTGCCCGAGCGGCTCATGAAGATCGACTATGACGACTGGCGTGACATCCGCTTCAAGCCGCCCAAGGCCCTGTGGCGCGATGAAAACCTGCCGTTCACGCTGCAGTTTTTTCACCCGGGCCTGTACTTCGATCGGACGGTGAAGATAAACGTGATCGAACCGTCGGGCACCATCCATCCGGTGCGCTTTTCGAAAGATCTCTTCGACTACAAGAAAAAACGGGTCGCGGACCTCGTGCCCGATGATCTGGGTTTCGCGGGCTTCCGGATCCACTATCCCATCAACAAGCCCGAATATCAGGACGAGGTGGCCGTGTTTTTAGGGGCCAGCTACTTCCGGGCGGTCGGCCGCAACATGAACTACGGCCTGTCGGCCCGCGGGCTGGCGATCGACACCTATCTGCCGAGCGGCGAAGAATTTCCGTACTTCCGCAAGTTCTGGATCCAGAAACCGGCGCCCGACGCGACGACCCTCACCCTCTATGCCATTCTCGACGGCCCCAGCATCGCCGGGGCCTACCGGTTTGTCATTCATCCCGGAAAAGAGACGGTGATGGATGTCAAAAGCACTCTTTTTCCCAGGCGAAAAATCGAGCAGCTCGGCATCGCGCCGATGACGAGCATGTTCTTCTACGGTGAAAACACCTATCCGCGGCCGGTGGACGATTTCCGGCCCGAAATTCACGACACCGACGGGTTGATGATGGAAACCGGTTCCGACGAATGGATCTGGCGCCCGCTGGTGAACCCGCCCGGACTTCTGGTGACCTCTTTTCAGATGACCGACCCCAAGGGCTTCGGTCTCATGCAGCGGGACCAGGCGTACGATCATTACCAGGACATCGAGAGCAATTATGAAAATCGGCCCAGTCTCTGGGTGGCGCCGGCCGGCAACTGGGGTGAGGGGCGGGTGCAGCTGATCATGATTCCGACCGACGAAGAGATCCACGACAATATCGTGGCCTTCTGGGTGCCCGCGACCCCGCCGGCGGTCGGCCAGCCCGTCAGTTTCGACTACCGCATGAGCTGGCATTACTTCGCCGACGGTCATCGCCCGCCGGGCGCGTTTGTGGACGCCACCCGCACGGCCGAAGGCAAGGCGCCCGGAATCCGGAAGTTCGTGGTCGATTTCACCGGCGGCGACCTGGCCGCGCTTGCCGCCGATCAGCCGCTCGAAGCGGTCGTCCAGGTCAGCCCCAACGCCACCCTGGTCGAACAGCAGCTCGCCAAAGTACCGCAAACCGGTCACTGGCGCCTGGTCTTTCAGATCGACCCCGCGAAGCAGGCCCCGCAAGGGCCGGCGGGCCCGATCGAAATCAGGGCCTTTCTGAAAAGAGGTCGCGACGTGCTCAGCGAAACCTGGAGCTATGTCTATCAACCCTGATGCGGCCACCGATCCGCCGGCCGGAGCGCACGTATCCGAAAACGGCGCTGCCGCAGAAGACCGCCCGCTGTGCAGCGCCTTTCTTTTCTCGTGCGGCACCCTGGCCGCGGCGGCCGCCATCTATGCCGGCGCCCGGGGACAGGGGTGGGTGAGCGCCCTGCCGGCGGGCGCTCTCGGGCTGCTGGCCGCCGGGCTCTTCAAGCTGCACTTCACCGGCAAGTGGCTTACGCCGGTCGAAGGATTTCAGGACTTTCTCGTGCCGGCCTTCTTTGCGCTCTGCGTTCGGGCCGGCCTCGCCATCTGGCAGGTGCCCGGGACGTTCACCGACCCCTTCGTCATGACCAGCCTGGCCGCGAGCCTGCTCGTCGCGATCTACATCCTGGCCGTGGTGCAGCAGCTGGCGGTTGCCGGCCGGCACCCGCAGCCCCTGCTGGCCGGTACGATCCTGGTGATTCCCCTTCTCTTCAACGGCTTGTTTCTCATCGGTACCACGGAACTCGTGCATCGGATCGGCAGTGCGGTCTTGCCCGGAAAAAACGCAGATATCGTTCTGCCGGTTTTTGTGGGGCGCAGCGTCGTACTGGGGCTGTTCAACGAGGCGGTTGCCAACCTGATCGGCCTGCTGGTGGTCCGGCGCCTGGTCACGGATGCCAAGGTGCACGCCCTGCTTCTCGGCAGCGCGGCGGCCGCCGCCTGCACGCCGCAATTGGCCGACTGGGGATCGGCCGCCTACCTGGCCGGCCTGCCCTGGATGGCCGCCGTGCCGGCGGCCCTTTTTTTTGCCATGCTCTCCCAGGCGGGACTCTGGAGCCAGACCTTCCTGGTTACCGGCCTGATCATGGATGCCTTTCACGGCAAGCAGCCGACCTGGTACTGGGGGGCCGACCACGTCAGGTCCGGCCTTGCCAAAGGGGCGGTCTACAGCCTGGTTTTCATTGCGCTTATCCAGCTGCTGGCCGCGCTGATGCGGATGGACGCCGTCGTCTCGTCGGCCAGGGCCGCCCCCGTGATATTCTCCGCTGGTGCAGGGGCCCTGGCCTTCCCGTTTCTCAAGACCATCATCGAAACCTTCGACGGCAGCGCCAAATTTTTCCAGAGGGCCGGCCGGAATTACCGCCAGGGCATCGGGTTGCTGCGCGGGGCCGTCCTGGGCGGCTTTTGCGGCGATGCCCTGGCCCAGGGCCTGCCGATGGCCGGCGGCAGCGAACGGTTTTTTTTCGGGCTCCTGGCCGGGGCCGCGGGCTACGGCGGCGTCGATTTTCTAAGAGATGCCTTCGGGGTGCTGACCGGCAGGCGGCAGCGCCTGCAGGCCTGGCGCGTCTATGCCCTGGGGATTATTCTGGGCGGCGTTGCCGGCGGCGGCCTGGCGTGGTACGCCGACACCTTGCAGCTGCGGGTGCTGACCGGCAAGTTCTATAAATACGCCGCGCTTTACTATCCCGCGGCCGACAGGGGCGTGGCCGACTACGTCATTTACCCGCTTTTCAGCAAATGGGGCGCCCTGAACCTGGGCCACACCCCCGGCGGTGTGCGCCTGCTTTACAACGAGGCGCTTTCGGGCGTGATCAACTGGTCACTGGCGGCACCGCTCTTCAGCATCAACCTCGTGGTCCTCACGGCCATGCTCCAGCGCAGCAGCGCCCCCTTGAAGGAGCTTTTCACGCGCAGCGGGGTGATAGCGCTGGTCGAGCAGACCGTGCGCGTCCTGCGGTGGGGGCTGTGGATGGCGCCGGTCATCTACTCCTTCCTGCGCATGGCGCCGGATCCGACGTGGTACAACCAGGACGGCGCCATCCGGACGCTCGCGGCCACGTTCAAGAGCTGGACCCTCGATCCTGCGAGCTTTCGCGCCTGGAGCCTGAATGTTTTCCTCAATCTGCTGGTCTACGACTGGTTCCGCATTCTGATCTGGGTCGACCACATGGGGCTGCGGGTGGCAACGCTTGTCAATCTGTCTTTTGTCGGCGCCGACATTCTGGACGAAAAGGCGGCCCGCGCCATCGGCTATTCGGCCCGCACCCGCTGCATGCCCCTGGGCTTGAGGCGGTTCGCCACCTGGGCGCCCCTGCTGATTCCTTTCTACCTGCCGCGCGGCACGGAATGGAATTACGTCTGGCAGACCTCGGCCGAACGCGCCGCCCGGTTGGCCGACGCCGCCTGGCCGCCGGTCACCTTTGTCGTGGGCGGGTTTTTGCTGGTCGCCGGTGCGCTGGGGGTTTTTTTCGCCTGCCAGAAACGCCGGTCTCCGCCGCCGGTCATCCGGCCGAAACCACGGAATCCCCGCGGGCGTCAATTGCCGGACGAGCGCGAAAAATTCATCCTGTCGAATGGCACGTACACGGCCGAGATCACGGGCGACGGCAGGGGTTACAGCCGGGTTTTCAGTGCGGTGAAAAAAGGTTTCGAGATCGATATCACCCGCCGGCCGGATGACCCGCTACAGATGCGGGGCAAGTTTTTTTATCTGCGGGATCGCGGCAGGTCGCCGGATGATCCCGATCGGTTCTGGTCGATCGGCCTTGCCCCCGTGCGGCGCCGGGAAGCAGAATACCGGGCGGTGCAAACCGATCCGCTCGCCCTGGAATTGGCGACGGAACAAGGCGGCATCCGCGCCGAAATGACCCTGTGCGTGGATGAGACCGAGCCGGTGGAAGTCCGGCGCGTGCAGCTGAGAAATCTCGAGCCGAGACCGCGGGTCGTCGAGCTGACCAGTTATCAGGAGTTCGGCCTGAACACCACCGACGCCTACCGGCGCCACCCGTTTTTCAACCACCTGCACATCGGCACGCGTTTCGTTCGCCCGTTGAACGCGCTGCTGGCCGGCAACCGCCTGCTCAAGAGAGCGCACACGGACGCAACCGGGCGGCAGGCTTCCTCGGAGACGGCCTTTCACGCGGTGAAAGAGGATGCGGCGCACGGGATTACCCTCATCGGATACCAGGATTCGCGCCCGCTGTTCATCGGCCGCGAGACGCTCGCGGCTCCCGCGGGACTGGCGGACGGCCGGCGCGCGCCTGCGGACGAAGGCCTTTGCTACACCTTCGACCCGATTGCCAGCCTGTGCCTGCAAGTCGAACTGCCGCCGCTCGGCGCGGCCACGGTGTCCTTCGTCGACGGCTATGGGATCGACGGGCACCAGGCCCTGGCGCGCATCGCGAAACACCTCGGCCTGCGCCCACCGGGCGATGCCCGCCAGTGGCCCGCGTTCAACCGAACGCGCAGCCTGAACCGGCCAACCGCCGCCGAAAAAACCGGCGGCGGCGGCCATGAACCGCTTTGCTACCGGTTTTCGCCCGACGGCGGCGAACTCACCGTCGGCTGCGACACCCCGCGCCCCTGGAGTCACGTGATGGCCAATCCCCTCGGCTACGGCTGCGTGGTGACCAACCAGGGCGCCGGCTATTCCTTCATGCGCAATTCGCAGCAAAACGGCCTGACGCCCTTTGACGCCGACTCGGTTTCCGCGCAGCTGCCCGGGCAGGTTTTCTACCTGCTGAACCGGAAGACCGGCCGGGCGGATACGCCCACCTACGTTCCCTTGCGACGAAAAGACCGGTCGTTCGATGCGACCTGGGGGCCGGGCTTCGCGATTTCCAGGAACCGCGGCGCGGCGGTCGAACTCGACATGTGCCATTTCGTTTTGCCCGGCCGGCCGGCCGAGATCCGGCTGCTCACGATTCGCAATCGCACGGCAGAACCCCGGCCGTATCGCGTGCTGCCGTACTGGCAGGTCGTGTTGGGAGAGATGCCGGTGGACACCTGCGGGCGAATCGCGACCGAATATGACGAAGACCTGGAAGCGCTGTTCTTCTTCAACCCCCACAACGACTACTGGCGCGGCTGGGCTTTTGCCGCCACGAGCCTGCCGGCGGCCGCCGTCGAGACGGTGCGCACCCGGGTCATCGGCGGCGGCGGGCGGGACCTCACCGCGCCCTTCATGCTGCTAACCGGCACCGCCGATGCACGCCAACCCGATGACGGCTTTCGCTGTGCGGCTTTCGCCGGCGAGGTCCAGGTTCCCGCCTGGGGTGAGATAACGGTGAGTTTTATTTTCGGCCAGGCCCGGAGCCGGGAACAAGCCGCTCGGATCATCCGCACGTTTCGAGATGTTCCCGCCGCGCAAAAGGCTTTCGCTGAAACCAGACAGTGGTGGCGGCAATATCTCGCGGAGCCGCCGGCCCGCTCCGGCGATCGCGCCTTCGACCGGCTGGTCGACTGCTGGCTGCCGTATCAGGTGCTGGTGGCCCGCCTCTGGGGCCGGGTGGGCCCCTACCAGCGCAGCGGGGCCTTCGGCTTCCGCGACCAGCTCCAGGACGTTCTGCCGTTTCTTCATGGCAAACCCGAGCTGGCCCGCCGGCAGATTCTGCTTCACGCCGCCCAGCAGTTTCACGCCGGAGACGTCCTGCAGTGGTGGCATCGATCCTGGGAAGAGAAAACCGGCCTCGGCGCCCGTGGACGGGCTTCGGACCCTCACCTGTGGCTGCCCTACATGGTCTGCCGTTACGTGAACGCCACGGGCGACTGGCAGATCCTGGATGAAAAAACGCCTTTCCTGGAAGGCGGGCCGCCGGGGAAAAAGTCCGCCACGCGGGTGGCGGCGCAGCGTGCTTCCCGCGACACGGCGAGCCTCTACGCGCATTGTGTCAAGGCGATCGACTTCACTTCTCGGAGAATGGGGCCGCACGGTTTGCCGCTGTTGGGGACCGGCGACTGGAACGACGGCCTCGATGCGGCCGGGAGCGGAAACAAGGGCGAGAGTGTCTGGCTCGGATTCTTCTTTTACGATATTTTGATCCACTTCGCCGACCTGGCGGCGAAAAAAGAGGGGCAGGGCCGCCAGAAGTTCCTGCTGGCGAAAGCCGCGGAATTAAGAAACCGCCTGGACGCGACGTGGCTGGGAGACCGCTATGTCAACTATTACACCGATGACGGGCGGCGGATAACCCGCGCCAACGCCCTGGTGGTCGCCTGGTCGATCCTGTCCGGCGTCGCGGGACCGGTAAGGGGGCGGCGGGCCATGGCCACGGTCCTGAAGGAACTCGAGCAGAAAACCCTCGTCCGGCTCTTTGCGCCGCCTTTCACCGAAAATGACCCCATTTATCCCGGCCGTCTGGCCGATTATCCGCCGGGGGTCCGCGAGAACGGCGGCCAGTATTCGCACGGCGTGTCCTGGCTGGTGGATGCGCTGCTTGTCCTGGCGGAAGAAGCCAAGGGACGGGGGGAAGAAAAGGTCGCCGCCGATTACCGGGCCAAGGCGCGGGGCTTGTGGCGCAAGATCTCACCGCTCGGCCACCGGTCGCTGGAAGGCCTGGCGGTGTACGGCCTGCCGCCGCATCAGCAGCCGGCCGATGTTTACTTCGGTCCTGGCTACGAGGGCCGGGGCGGGTGGAGCTGGTACACCGGCGCGGCGGCCCGCATGCTGTTTGCCGCTCAGAGCCTTTTGGGCTTGCAGCGGGAAAGTGATTTCCCGCAAGCACCGGATCCCGGCCGAGCCGACAATGCCACAAAGTTATCGATCAGAATGGCTGGAAAATAAAAAAATGAGGCTGAAGATGTCAGATGACATTTCAGGAAGCTTTGAAAGAAATCGCAATCGATTGCAACCAGGAAACGAGGAAATTACAAGGGCTTGGTGGTAGTTACAAGAACTGCCGCCAAATGGCTCTTGAACTTTCCAATTTAATTTAAGCCGTGCCTGCGGGATCAGCTCTTGGACATGACTTCCTGGATTTTCAGCGACAGGTCTTCGATCTTGAACGGTTTTTGAATGATGGACTGCTTCTCGCTGTCGATGTCGGCGCCGTGCATGTCGACCGAATAACCGCTGGCGATCAATACCCGGACCTTGGGATTTATCTGCTTCAGGTGCAGGTATGTCTCCTTGCCGCTCAGGCCGGGCATGATCATGTCAAGAACGACGATATCGATGTCGTCGGCCATCTTTTTGTAGAGTTCGACGGCGCGCTCGCCGCTTTCCGCCACCACGACCGAATAGCCGAGCAGCTTCAGCCCTTCGCGGCACACCTCGCGGATCTTGTCTTCATCGTCCACCAGCAGAACGGTCTCGCGCCCCAGGACCAGGCGGGGCGAGGAGACCTCCGACGGCTCGAGTTTTCGCTTGGTGGCCGGAAGATAGATCGTGAAGGCGGTGCCGCGGCCTTCCTTGCTGGTCACCTGGATGTGGCCGCCGTGATTCTTGATGATGCCGTAAGCGCTGTACAGGCCGAGCCCCGATCCCTTGCCGATTTTCTTGGTCGTGAAAAAAGGATCGAAAATCCGTTGCAGGATCGATTCGTCCATGCCGATGCCGGTGTCCGAGATCGAGATCTTGACGTAGCGTCCCGGCTTGAGATTCCGCGCGCGGGCGAGAAGATTTTTTTCCGTCAGGCGGACGTTTTCGGTTTGAACGTGCAGCTCTCCGCCGGCGGGCATGGCATGGCCGGCGTTGACGTAGATGTTCAGAAAGACCTGTTCGATCTGGGAGGGGTCGGCTTCGATCAGAAGAACCTTGGGGGCCAGCTTCTCGGTGATGCGGATGGCCTTTCTGGTGCGGCCGAACAACTGATTCTGCTTCCGGAGCAGGGCGTTGACGTCGATGGGCTGGATCTCGAGCGCCCCGCCGCGCGCGAAGGTCAGCAGCTGCCGCGTCAGGCCGGCGCCGTCCTGGACGTACTGTTCGACCGTTTCGAGCTGGCTCTTGAAAGGGCTGCCGGCCTCCATTTTAAACAGGATCAACGAGACAATTCCCTGGATGCCCATGAGCAGGTTGTTGAAATCGTGGGCGATGCCACCGGCCAGGTTGCCGAGCGCCTCGATCTTCTTGGCCTGCAGCAACTGGGTTTCCAGGATCTTGCGAAAAGTCTTGTCGCGCGCCACGCCGTAAGTCCCGATCAGCTGGCGGCGGGCGCCGGCGCGGCGATACACCCCCGTGGCGTTCAACTCGACCACGGCGAAGCCGCTCGGCCGGCCGGCCTCCGGGGCCTTGCGGGGCCCGGGTTTCAGGCGCAGCTCGAAGGCCGAGGTCGCCCGTTTGCCGGTGCGCCGTTCGTTGAATTTCCAGCAGGCCTTGTCGATGTCGGTCTCGTAGAGCATCGTCTGGTAGGATTTTCCCACCAGATCGATGGCGCGGTAGCCGAAGAGTTTCTCGGCGGCGCTGTTGATGAAGGTGAATCGGCCGTGCGCATCCAGGGTGTAGATCATGTCCGGGGAATGCTGCACCATGAAGCGAAAGCGTTTTTCGGAGGCGTGCAGCCGGTCTTCCATTTCCTGGTTGATCTCCTGAAGCATTTTCTGCCGCAGGGCGTTGTCGATCGTCTTGATCAGCTCCTCGGTTTCGAACGGTTTTTTCAGGTAGTCGTAAGCGCCTTCCCGCAAGGCCTTGACGGCGGAATCAACCGATGCCTCGCCGGTCATCATGATGACCGGGGTATCGGGCAGCCGGTTGAGAATGTGCTCCATCAACCTGAACCCGTCGTGATCGGGAATGCAGATGTCGAGCAGGAATAGGTCGAAGTTTTGCCGGCCGATGATCCGAAAGGCTTCTTCTCCGGAGGTGGCCGTCGTTACGTCGTAGCCCCGCGGCTGCAGCAAGGCGGTCAGACTCTCGCACATCCTCGATTCGTCATCGACGACGAAGACGGCTGCGCGTTCGCTCATATGTTCCTCGCATCCGATTGCCGGCGGCGAACCGAAACCGGCAGGCTGATCCGAAAGGTTGTCCCGTGGCCCGCGCGGCTCCGGCAGCTGATGGCGCCCCCGAAGCCGTCGATAAGCTCCTTGCTGATCGACAGGCCCAGGCCGCAATGGGCGCCGCTCTTGGAACTGGCGCCGGGTTCGAAGAGCCGGGCAAGGGTCGGAGCCGGAATGCCGGGACCGTCGTCGGCAACGGTGATGACGATCTCGTTTTCCTCCGCCCCTTTTGTGACCGGCTCGCAGGCGGTTGTTATGGAGATGCCGCCGCCGGAGGGCATGGCCTCCGCGGAATTTATCAACAGGTTGATGAGCACCTGGCTCAGCTGGCTTTTCTTCCCCGGCCAGGGCGGCAGGTCGGCTCCGGGTGTGAATGTCACGGCGATGCGCGCGGGTTCGAGGATGGTGGCGGACAGCAATTTCGCCAGATCGGAAATGATGCCGTTGACATCCAGCAGGTCTTCGCCGGCGGCGAGCCGGGCGCGGGCGGGCGACAGCCGGGCGATCATGCCGGGGATTCTTTCGATCTCCTTTTGGATCAGCGCGATCTCCGCTTTGACGTCCGTGCGGCCCGCGATCTTTTCACCGATCACGGCCAGGTAATTTTTGACGATGCCCAGCGGGTTGTTGACCTCGTGCAGGACGCGGCCGATGGCTTCCTCGTCCGGCGGCGCGCCGGTCGGGCGGGCGGAGGATGGCCGGGGGCCGTCAACGCCTGTTTGGGCGAGGAGCGCCGCGGCCTGCTCGGAAAAAGAGTTCAGAAGGTTCAGCTGTTCCCACAACAGCGGAAACCGCGGCTCGTCGATTCCGGCGCAGATGACACCGATCGGGCGCCCGTCATGGATCAGCGGCAGGCACAGCATGCCCTCGGCGTTCAGCAGGCGGATCACCTGTTCGTCTGCAATCGTGATTCCCTCGTTGGTCAGATACCCGAAGGAATCGTAAATCCGGCGGTGGCCGAGGGCGAGGGCGGGAAGGTTGCGGCCGGCGGCGAGCGGCAGTTCGATGTGCTCGACGGGCCGGTCACCGGCGGTAATTTCGGCGGGCCGGCTCACCAGGACGCCGCGTTCCGGATCGCATAAAAACAACAGGGCGGTGCCGACATCGAAGAGGATGCTGAAAACCTGCAACAGGTTCTTTTGGGTGGCCACCGGCCCTTCGCCGCCGGGTGCGTGCGCCACGGTGAGGTGCCGGACGCACAGCTCGCGGAATTCTCCGATGATGACGTGCACCGCGGCGTCGCGGGTGTCGTCCGCGGCGGAAGGACCTTTTTCGAGCGCTTCCGCGGTCAGGCCCACCTCTTCCAGAAGCTCCCCGGTTCGGGTCTGCGCCTGCGCTAAAATGTGATCGAGCCGATCGACCGGCAAATCGAGGCCGATGGTCCGCGCGAGGGTGACCGGGTCTGCACCGCGTCCCTGGTTGCAGAGGATGTTGGCGAGGAAAACGATTTTTACCAGCGGCAGGGCATCGGCGATTGCCGCGGGAGGGCCGTGGTGATACAGCACCGCATCGGCCACGAACGGATGGGTCCCGAGCGCCCGGATCACGCTCCATCCGGCTTCGCAGTGGTTGGTGCCGATCCGGTCGTTTTCCGCCGGAAGCGCGCTGTCGGCCCGGACCGACCGCTTGAAAAGCGGTTCGTAGTCCTTTTTAAAGTTTGACCAGAGCAGCAGCTTGCCGACATCGTGCAGCAAGCCGGCGATGTAGGCCTCATCGGCAAGCGCGGGCAGCAGGTGCGCACCGATCGCGCGGGCGACGACCGCACAGCGCAGCGAGTGCAGCCAGAACCGATTGAAATGGGCGTCGGTTTTCCACAACAGGGGGTTCGACAGCGGACTGCTCAGGCCCAACAGGGCAACATTCTTTATGGTGGCCGGACCCAGGCGGGTCAGGCGCCGCTCGATCGCCACGAGGCTGGAGGTCAGGGGGTCGCCGGCGCGCGGCAGCCGCATGAGTTTTATCGTCAGGGCGGGATCCATGGCCGCCAAACGGGCCATGTCCTGCAGGCTCGCCGTTTCGCTGCCGCACAGGCGGCTGAGCGCGATCAGCACCCGGGGATGGCACGGCAGCGGAATGGCCGTGTTGATCTTGTCGAATATCTTGGGCGGATTTTTCACTTATTCAGCATGTTGGGCAGCCGACGGTAAAATTTTTCCCAATAACTCTATCCCAATTTCCACAGGAAGTATGCAGTTAACGCCACACTCTTGCGCTATTTTTTTCCACGGGCCCTTGATGCCCGGCGACCTGTTTACGGGCGGCAGTCACTCAAGGCCGGAGGGCGCTGCCCGTCAAGGGGGGCCTGCGTTCCCCCCGTCATCGATTTTTCGCTTCACACCAACCGTGGTGCCAGACTATGCAATAACACTGCCAAAGGTCGGTATGGCCGCACTTGCTTTCGGTGCCGTGCATGGGCTATAGACTTCAGGATGAGGATGACGGAAATGTTGACCGCTGTGCCCTGTTTCAATAAAAACGCGCCGGAGGAGAGCCAATGAACACACTGCACACAGCCGAGTCGTTGAGCGCCCTGCGGGACAAGGTGATGGCCAAAGGGTTTGCGAGCGCCACCGATTGTTATGTCGCCCGGGCCGAGGGCGCCCTGATCTATGACGTGCAGGGGCGCGAATACATCGATTTCACCGGCGGCATCGCCGTGATGAACGTCGGCCACTCGCATCCGCGCGTCGTGGCGGCCATCAAGGAACAGGCCGAAAAATTCACGCACACCTGTTTCATGGTCCTGCCGTACGAACCGGCGGTGCGGCTGGCGCAAAAACTCTGCGAGCTGGTCCCCGGCGATTTCGAGAAATCGGTCATGCTGGCCAACAGCGGTGCCGAGGCCGTTGAAAACGCCGTCAAGATCGCCCGCTACCGGACCGGGCGCCAAGCCGTCATCGCATTCGAGAATGCCTTTCACGGGCGCACCTATCTGGGCATGACGCTGACGAGCAAGGTCAAGCCCTACAAATATGGTTTCGGGCCCTTCGTGCCCGAGATTTACCGCATGCCCTTTGCCTATTGCTACCGCTGCCCCTTCACCCTGACGTACCCGGGTTGCGAGGTGGCCTGTGCCGATTACCTGAAGGAGTTTTTCGTTTCCCACGTCGCTTCCGAGGCCACCGCGGCCGTCATCGCCGAACCCATCCAGGGCGAAGGCGGCTTCATCACGCCCCCGCCGGAATACTTTCCCAAATTGAAAAGAATCTGCGAAGACGCCGGCATCCTGTTTATCGCCGACGAAATCCAGACCGGCATGGGCCGCACCGGAACCATGTTCGCCATGGAACACTGGGACGTCACGGCCGATATCACCACGGTGGCCAAAAGCCTGGCGGCGGGCATGCCCCTGAGCGCCGTCGTCGGCCGCAAGGACATCATGGATTCGGTGCACGCCGGCGGCATCGGGGGCACCTACGGCGGCAACCCGGTCTCCTGCAGCGCGGCCCTGGCCGTTCTGGAGGTGTTCGAAACCGACCGTCTCCTGGAAAAAGCCCGGGCCCTGGGACTCAAGCTCCGCAGCCGGCTGGATGCCCTCAAAGACGATTGCGAATTGATCGGAGAGGTTCGGGGGATCGGCCCGATGCTGGCCATGGAACTGGTCAAAGACCGCGAATCCAAGCAGCCGGCCGCCGATGAGGCCAAGGCCCTGGTGGGCGCCTGCCGCGCCAAGGGGCTGCTGCTGCTCTCGTGCGGCACGTTCGGAAATGTCATCCGGGTGCTGATGCCCCTCGTCATTACCGATGACCAGCTCGAGCGCGGGCTCGCCATTCTGGAAGAGGCACTGGCCGGATTGACGAAATGACATTCCGGCCGAAGAAAGCCGGGTAGAAGTGGCCGGTGCCTGCAACTGGGTGAACCCCCGATTCCCGTAACCCGCAACTCGTCGCCGGGCGCGGTAGGGGCACGGCGTGCCGTGCCTGCGGGACTGTGATTCCAAGGTTTGTGTCGTGTCCGGCTATATAGGCCGCAACCGTCTCATATTAAAAAAAAGGAGGCTCATCCATGAACAGAAACCATCCCGTGTTACGCCGTGCAGGCCTGTGGCCGACGGTCGCCGTCGCCGGGCTGCTGCTTGCGGCCGGCACCGGCCTCCAGGCCGCGGAAAGTGTCGTCCGGGTCGGCAATATCATCCCGCTGTCGGGCCCCTCGGCGTCGGTGGGGCAGCAGGGCAAAAACGCACGCGACATGGCGGTCGAAGAAATCAATGCGGCCGGCGGCATCCAATCCCTGGGCGGGGCCAAGCTGGAGATGCTGTATGCCGATTCGGAGTCCAAACCGGAAAAAGGGGTCTCGGAGGCCGAGCGCCTGATCAACACCGAAAAGGTCCATCTGCTGACCGGCTGCTGGAATTCGGCCGTCACCTATCCGACCAGTGCCGTGGCCGAGCGTTACGGAATCCCTTTCGTGGTGCCGGTGTCGGTGGCCGACAAAATCACCGAGCAGGGTTTCAAGACCGTCTTCCGGATCGCCGCCAAGGACAGCTGGTGGACCAGGGACCAGTTCGCCTTCCTGAAGGATATCCAGCAGGAATTCAAGACCGAGATCAAATCGCTGGCGTTCGTTTACGAGAACGGTGACTGGGGCAAGGGTTTTGCCGGCCAGTGGCGCGCGCTGGCCGAGAAAAACGGCTACAAGATCGTGCTCGACGAGCCCTATCCGTCGTCGGCCACGGATTTGAGCCCGGTGGTACAGAAAATCCGCCGCGCGCAGCCCGATGTGCTGATGCTGGTGTCCAACGCCGCCGATGCGATCCTGCTCACCAACACCCTGGCCGACTACAGGGTCAAGCTCAAGGCCATCATCGCCAGCGGCGGCGGGCACGCCGACCCGTCATTTCTGAAGGCGACCGGCGACAATGCCCGCTACCTCTTCGACATCGTCGAATGGGAAACCGACGTCAACAAACCGGGCGTCAAGGAGATCAACGCCAAGTTCAAGTCCCGCTACGGGTACAACCTGGCGGGCGAATCGGTGGATGCCTACCTTGCCATGTATGTGATCAAGGATGCCCTGGAGCGCGCCGGTTCGCTCGACCCGGAAAAAATCCGCGCCGCGCTGGCCCAGACCAATCTGCGCAGCGGCCCGGCCATGATCGCCTCCTACGATGCGATCGAGTTCGACGCCAGCGGCCAGAACAAGCATGCGGCCCTGTCGATCGTCCAGGTCAACGATCTGGGCAACGGCCTGGAACGCATCACGGTGTGGCCCAAAGCGGCCCGGCGGGCAGGGTATACCCCGGTCTTTCCCATGCCCTAGCGGAATCATCGTCTCGGCGGCGAACGGGAGGCGACTCGTCCCACGGTTCGCCTGCCGGGCGCGCGCGGTCCGCCGGTTCAGGAGACGGTCATGATTTACATACTGGAAGATGCCATCAACGGCATTTTGATGGGCTCCATTTACGGCTTGACCGCCCTGGGGCTGACCATCATCTTCGGGGTGCTCAAAGTGATCAACTTTGCGCACGGATCGCTGCTGATGGTCGGCATGTACGCGGCTTACTGGACGGTCAGGCTGAGCGGCCTGCACCCGTATCTCGCGCTGGTGTTCGTCATACCGGTCATGTTTCTGTTCGGATACTACCTGCAGGACATCCTCATCAAGCCGATCTTCAAGGCCGAAAAGAACGTCCGCGAGCCGATCACGGTCATCATCGTCACCACCGGGTTGTGGTACGTGCTGGACAACCTGGCCCTGCTGGTGTTCGGCCCGCAGTACCGCAGCATCCAGGACAATCCCCTGCAGGGCCAGATGCTGGAAGTCGGCCAGATCCTGATTTCGGTGCCGAAGTTGTGGGGCTTTGCGACCGCCGTTCTCACGGCCGCCGTCATCTATCTGTTTTTTCAGAAAACCCGCATGGGGCGGGCCATCCGGGCCACCAGCCTGGACCGGGAAGCGGCCAGCCTGATGGGCATCAACCCGTACAAGATCTACAACGTGGCCTTCGGCATCGGCACCGCCACGGCCGGCATCGCCGCGGTCGCGCTCGTGCCGTTTTACAACATATTTCCCACCGTCGGGGTCCTTTTCGACATCAAGGGGTTTATCATCGTGGTGCTGGGCGGGTTGGGCAGCATCGGCGGCGCGATCCTGGGCGGCATCATCATCGGACTGATCGAATCGGTGGCGCCCCAGTTCATGACGGCCACCTGGACCGAGGCCATCGTCTACGGCCTCTTTCTGCTGTTTCTCTTTGTGCGGCCGTCCGGGTTGTTCGGCATGAAATACGACTGGTAAACCGCTGTTTCAACAAAAAAAGGCGTGCGGCATGACGAGAGAAAAATTCGACACCATCGCCCTGGCCGGGGTCGCGCTTCTCGCTTTCGGCCTGCCGCTGGCGGTCCGCAGCGCGACCTATCTGCACATCCTGGTCCTGCTCTGGCTGTATGCCTACCTGACCACGAGCTGGAACCTGGTCGGCGGTTTCGCCGGCGTGCTGCCCCTGGGGCATGCCGCCTTCGTCGGCATCGGCGCCTACACCTCGACCATCCTCTGGCTGCAGTACGGCATCAGCCCCTGGATCGGCATGGTGGTCGGCGGCGTGCTGGCGATGATCGTTGGCATCGTCATCGGGTTTCCGACGCTGAAAATGCGCGGGGCCTATTTCGCCCTGGCGACCATCGCCTTCGCCGAAGGCCTGCGGGTGATGGTTGAAAACATCGACCGCCTGGGCCCCTTCATCCTCAACGGCCCCCGCGGCCTGCAGATTCCGCCGCTCGACACGGGCCTCGTCAGTTTCATGTTCATCAGCAAGGTGCCGTATTACTACATCATCCTGGTGATGCTGGCCGGGGTGCTGGCCGTCACGGGCCTCATTTCGCGCTCCAGGCTCGGCTATCTCCTGACGGCCGGCGGCGAGGAGCCCGAAGCCGCCATGGCGCTGGGGGTCAACGTGGCGCAGGTCAAACTCGCGGCCATGGCGCTCAGTTCTTTTCTCACGGCCCTGGCCGGCACCTTTTACGCCCAGTTCACCCTCTACATCCACCCCAAGAGCATCATCTCCCTGGACCTGTCCTTCGAAATCGCCTTCATCGCCCTGATCGGCGGCCGCGGGTCGATCGCGGGGCCGGTGCTGGGCGCCTTGCTGCTGCGTCCGGTGAGCGATTTTTCACGGATTTATTTCGGTGCCACCCTGCCCGGGCTGCATCTGGTCATATTCGGGACGGTGCTGATCCTGGTCATGCTGTTTCAGCCGCGCGGGCTCCAGGAACCGCTGACCCGCCTGTATCGAAAGGTGCAGGCACGATTTGTGACGCCGAAAGCCATGGAAACCTGACAGATGAAGATCCTCGAAGTACAGCAGTTGACCAAGGACTTCGGCGGGTTGCGCGCCGTCGACGGCCTGGACCTGGATATCGAAGAAGGTGAGATCCTGGGATTGATCGGCCCCAACGGCGCCGGCAAATCGACGGTGTTCAATTGCGTCGCCGGGGTCTTTGCGCCGTCGCAGGGCCACATCTACTTTCGCAGCGAGGAGATCAGCGGGCGCCCGCCCTGGGACCTCTGCAGGTACGGGCTGGCCCGCACCTTTCAGATCGTCAAGCCCTTTGCCACCAAGAGCGTCCTCTACAACGTGATGGTGGGGGCGTTCGCCGTCACCGCCCATACGGGCAAGGCCCGCGAAAAGGCGCTGGAGGTGCTGGACTATTTGAATTTCACGGACCGCAGGGACATCCGTGCCGGCAACCTGACCATCGCCGACCGCAAACGGCTGGAGATCGCCCGCGCCCTGGCGACCGAACCCAGACTGCTGCTGCTCGACGAGGTGATGGCCGGGCTGCGGCCGGCCGAAGTGGATGACATGGTGGCCGTCATCCGCCGGCTGCGCGACGAGGGGGTCACGATCTTCGTCATCGAGCACATCATGCGGGCCATCATGGCCCTTTCCGACCGGGTGGTCGTCATCCAGTTCGGCCGCAAGATCGCCGAGGGGCCGCCCCGGCGGGTCGCGGCCGACGAGAACGTCGTCAAGGCCTATTTGGGAGAAGAGTATGCCATTTCTTGAGCTGCGCCACATCGACGTCTTTTACGGCGATGTGCAGGTGATTTACGACCTGTCCCTCACCATCGAGGAGGGCGAGGTGGTCAGCATCATCGGCAGCAACGGCGCCGGCAAATCGACCCTGCTCAAAACCATTTCCGGCCTGATGGCACCGGCTGGCGGCGCCATCCTTTTCGAGGGTCTTCCCATCCACGACCAGCCGCCCGAGAAGATCGTCGAGCGCGGCATCGTGCAGGTGCCCGAGGGCCGCCGGCTGTTCACGCTCATGAGCGTCAAGGACAACCTGATCGTCGGCGCCTACAACGGCCGCGCCGACCGGCGCCGGGGCCAAACCCTGGCGGAGGTTTTCAGCCTGCTGCCGCGGCTCAAGGAAAGAGAGTCTCAGCTGGCCATGACGCTTTCGGGCGGCGAGCAGCAGATGGTCGCCATCGGCAGGGGGTTGATGGCCCGGCCCAAACTGCTGATGCTCGACGAGCCCTCGCTCGGCCTGGCGCCGATTTTGATCCGCAACATTTTCGAGACTGTGCGCAAGATCGCGGACCAGGGCACCACGGTACTGCTGGTGGAACAGGACGTTAAAAATTCGCTCGGCCTGAGCGACCGGGGTTACGTGCTCGAGCACGGTCGGACCGCGATGGAAGGAACGGCCCGCGAGCTGCTGGAGGACCCGCACATCAAAACCGCCTATCTGGGCATATAGACGGCCGGTCGCAAGGCTTTTTCCGATTTCCTTTTTATTGGAATTATGGGAAAATGAGCGGCTTGAAACCAGACAGCTCAGAAAGGATGCCCGCGGGCGAGTATGAAATTCAATGGGATCTTAAACGTGTTTTCGAGTGATCTGGCCGTCGACCTGGGCACCGCCAACACCCGCATCCATGCCAAGGGCCAGGGCGTCGTGCTGAACGAACCGTCGATCGTGGCCGTGAGAAGAATGAACGGGACGCGAAGCAAGGCGATCGCTTTCGGATCCGAAGCCAAGGACATGCAGGGCAAGACGCCGGCCGACATCACGCTGGTGCATCCCATCCGCGACGGCGTCATCGCCGATTTCGAAGCGATTGCCGCCCTGCTGAAGTTTTTGATCCGCAAGGTCCACGGCCGGCATCAATTCGTCAAGCCCCGGATCGTCTTCGCCGTGCCGAACGCCATCACCGAGGTCGAAAAACGCGCCATCCGGGAAACGGCCGAAATGGTGGGGGCCCGGGCCGCCGCGCTGGTCAGCGGGCCGGTTGCCGCCGCCATTGGCGCGGACATGCCGGTGGTCGATGCCACCTGCAGCATGGTGGTCGACATCGGCGCGGGCAAGACCGAGGCGGCGGCCATATCCCTGCTTGGAATCGTCTACTGCCAGTCGATCCAATCCTCGGGCAACCGCATGGATTTTGCCATCAGCCAGCACGTCAAAAACACCTACGAGCTTCTGGTGGGCGACAGCACGGCCGAAATCATCAAGCAGCAGCTCAGCTGCGGCAGCGAGTCCAACCGCATCGCTCAGCAGATCGAGATCCGGGGGCGCGACCCGCACACGGGCATTCCCAAGAGCATCACCATCGCCGCGCGCGATATCTGGAAGGCGATCTCCGGCCAGGTCGACGCCATCGCCCGGCTGATCAAAATCGTCCTCGAGAAAATCCCCCCGGAGCTGTCGGCGGACGTCATTGACCGGGGCATCACGTTGACCGGCGGCGTGGCCCTGCTCGGAAATCTTGGCCGCTACCTGGGGCAAGAACTGTGCCTCAACGTGAAAACCGCACCGGAACCCCTCTCCGCGGGGGTTATCGGCGCCGTGCGACTGCTGGAGGATGAAAAACTGCTGCAGCGGGCCGTGCTCGAATAAATGGTAGATATCGACGACATCACCCGCCAGGTGCGGCGCAACTGCGACATTTCAGATGCCCGGCATGCCGGCTTTTACTCCATCTGCGGCCTGGCGCTGCGGCTGCGCGATCTCTACAAGTGGGAAAACAACCTGCCCGCCTGGGTCGAAAAGGATTCGGCCGAAATCCTGGAATGGATCGATGCCAAGGAGAACGCGTGGGAAGAGCTGGCTGAAAAAGAGCCGGCCGACCTTTACGTCGACGGCCGGCGTTTCGATCTTTTCGACACCCAAAAAATAAATGCCGTGCTCGAACCCCGCGGTTTTTTCTATGGTGCCGGGTATGCCCACAGCCTGAAACCGACCTTTCTGCTGGCCGGCCTCCAGGACAAGTCGCCGGTTGACGGCCACACGGTTTACACCCTCGGCCGGGAGCTGGCGCGCGACCTGCTGACCATACCGGCGCTCTCCCAGGGCGACGGCATTGTCCTGCGGCAGGAGGCGGCGCGGCTCTATTTGTGGGACAAGATTTTCTACATCAAAAAATCGGGTCGCCCGGCGCTCAATTTCGCCTTTCATCACTGCGGCCTGCGGAACCCGGGCCATGTCGACGTGCAACGCAGCCTGGGCCAAATTCTGGCCATACAGAGCCGGACTTACATCTATCATGAAATCGGCGAGAGGGAAGACGCGGTTTTCAGGCGCGACACGTGGCGCGAGATCATCGCCGCCCACCCCCACACGCCGGTTGAACTCGCCGCCCGGGCGGTGAAAGACCTTCTGGCCGACACCGGTGAAAAAGGCCCGCTGCGGCACATCGTGGAACGCCGGGACGCCGCCGCCCTGGGATTTTACGTGGCGTTTCTCGACGGCCTGGGAAAAGAGTTCTTCCCGGAACTGATGGTCGCCTTTCAGCTTTTCACCGGCTCGGGCGACTGGCAGGTGATTGCCGAGGCGGCCTTGGCCGGTCATCGTACCGCCCGCCGGAAGGCCGAAACCATGCTGGCGGTGCACGGCGAAGGCCGGCGCCGGCGGGACCCGCGGTGGGCGGCCAAGGAGATCGAGCGGCGCCTGCTCGGCGATATCGGCCGACGCGGATGAGCCGGCCGGCCGACTATCGCCGCAAAACCCGTTTTGCCGATTGCCGGATCGGTTGCGGTGTTACCCGCTGCGGCAACCGGGTGCCGCAGCGAGCCGACCGCGGGCAGGCGGCATCGCGGGCTGGCGCGGGGCGCTGCAAGGCCCAGGAAACCGGCCGTCGTGCACCTGGACCGGCCGACGCCCGGTGCCGTCACCGGGCGCGCCGACCGCCTTGACCGGGGGGCCTGACCCAAGGAAATGCCGCTGCCATGATTCGTGTCACCGCCGCCATCGCCATCGACGAGTCCGAGCTGCACATGGACTTTGTGCGGGCTTCGGGTCCCGGCGGCCAGAATGTCAACAAGGTCTCCTCGGCCGTCCAGCTGCGCTTCGATGTGCGCAACACCGCCGCGCTTCCCCCGGCGGTTCGCGAGCGCCTGATTCGCCTGGCGGGAAAACGGGTGACGACCGAGGGCGTGCTCATCATCCAGGCCGCCCGGTTCCGCACCCAGGAGCGCAACCGCCAGGATGCGGTCGACCGTCTCGTCCAGCTGGTCCGGCGCGCCGCGCAAAAGCCGAAACCGCGGGTGAAGACGCGCCCCAGCCTGGCATCCAAAGAGCGCCAGCTGGCGCAAAAAAAACGCCGTGGGCGTCTCAAGAAAATGCGGCGAATCGTGTCGGGAGACCAAGAGTAAGGCGCTTGTCCGCCGGGCGGATCGGGTGGCGGCCGCCGCCCTGCGGCCGGCAGGCGCAAAGGAAAGGAGAGACGATGAAGAGACCGGCTTATCCGACCCTGTTCAAGGCCAAGCGCATCGACGGGCTGCGACTGAAAAACCGGATCACCATGGCGCCGCTCTACCTGGGCTACGCCGCCGCGGGCGGCACGGTTTCGCCCCTGCTGCTGGCGCATTACCGCACGATGGCCCAAAGCGGGGCGGCCATGATCGTCGTGGAGAACTCCAGCGTCACGCCGGCCGGCAGCGGGTCGCCACGGACCCTGCGCTGTGACCATGACCGCTACCTGGGCGGCCTGGCTCACCTTGCCGGAACCATCACGGAGCAGCGCTGCCGGGCTGTCCTTCAGATCAACCATGCCGGGCGCTATGCCGCGGCCGCCGAGCCGGTTTCGGCCTCAGAGGTGCCGGCTTTCGGTCGGTCTCCGCGGGAATTGTCGTCAAAGGAAATCGTGGTGATTCAAAAACAGTTCGCGCGTGCCGCGGCCAGGGTCCAAAAGGCGGGCTTCGATGGCGTCGAGCTGCACGGCGGCACCGGGTACCTGCTGAGCCAATTCGTGTCGCCGCGGACCAACCTGAGAGATGATGCCTATGGCGGGCCGATCGAAAACCGGGTGCGGTTTCCGCTCGAGACCTTGAAGCGCGTCAAGGACCAGGTCGGCGATTTTCCGGTCGGATACCGCCTGCTGGCCGATGAATGGCTGCCGGGCGGCCTGTCGCTCGCTGAGGCCCGCGTGCTGGCCAAAGCCCTGGCGGAAAACGGCGCGGCTTACCTTTCGGTCATGGGCGGGACCTACGAATCTTTTTTGCTGCCGGAAATGGTTAAAAAATCGCGGCAGCCGGGCTACATGGTGCCGCTGGCCCAGGCGGTCAAGGAGGCGGTCAAGGTGCCGGTCATCGCCGCCGGCCGCATAGCGAGCCCGGCCATGGCCGAGGCCGTCCTGCAAAACGGTCAGGCCGACCTCATCGGTCTGGCGCGCATGCTGTGGGTCGACCCCCGCTGGCCGCAAAAAGCCCGCCGCGGCGACGACGACAAGATCCTGCACTGCAATCCGAAGTGCGACGCCTGTTTCCAGTTGGTCATGAAGGGCCGCCCGGCCATTTGCCCCCAATGGCCGAAGGA
Source organism: uncultured delta proteobacterium (assembly GCA_963728055.1). Classification (GTDB taxonomy): domain Bacteria; phylum Desulfobacterota; class Desulfobacteria; order Desulfobacterales; family SG8-13; genus JARFQH01. Next base: position 133,995 of record CAVSIM010000010.1, read on the forward strand.
GAAACGGTCGGCCTACCGGGAGAATTTTCACTGAGCTTAACTCACAAAATTTCGCTGTACACGCTCACGTCGAGACCGGTGACATATGACCACGGATCCAGAGGCCGCCGGGCCACCGCCGCCTGAAATCGTCATCCCCAAAGAAAAGGCCGTCTTCCGGCTGGATGCCAACGGCTGCTGGCACAACCAAAGCGGCAAGTTCGGGAACAAGAAAATCATCGACTATTTTCACGCATCGATCCGTCACGATGCCGGCGGTTATTTTCTGTTTCAGGACAGGGGTACCTGCACGGAAAAGGTGTATTTCCCGTACGAGGACACGGCCCTGTTCGTGTTCACCGTCGTTTTGGGCAATCCGGTCACGCTGGTGCTCAACACCGGCGCCCGGTTTCCGTTGGAACCGCAACAACTGTGCGTGCAAAAAGACAGCCTCTACGTGAGGGTTGGCGATAAGCGGGCGAAGTTCACCGACCGCAGTCTGATGGCGGTGGCGGACTTCTTGACGGTCGAAGACGAGCTGTATGTCATCCGGCAAGGAGGGCGCCGGCATCGGATCGAGACGTGCTGAAGGGGCGTGCAACGGGTGTCGCCGCCCCTTTGGGGATGGATATCAGGCCGCGGCGGCACTGGCCGGCTCGAGCGGGGTTCCCGGGGGATACGCCCGCAGGGCCAGTTCACGGTCCAGCATCAAGAGGCCCGACTTGTCCTGGCCGACCATCTCCAGCTGATCGGCTATTTTTGACGCATTGGCCTCCTCTTCGACCTGTTCGTCGGAAAACCAGGCCAGCATGGGCTCGGCCGAATAGTCCCGTTCCTCCCTGGCGATGGTCGTCAGGTCGTTGATCTTGCCGGTGATGAACTTTTCGTGTTCATACGCATCCTTGAAGGCCTCGGCCGGTGACGACCATTTCGTCTTGAGCTGTTTGAGGTCTTGCAGCTCGATCCTGCCGCCCCGATCCAGGATGTGCTGGAAGAACTTCATGGCATGAATCATTTCCTCGTGGGCCTGGCAGCGCATCCAATGCCCCATCCCGTCAAGGCTCACGGAATGAAAGTAGGCGGCCATGGACAGATAGATGTAATAGCTTTCGAGTTCGTTTTTAATCTGGTCGTTGATGGCCTTGTTCAGTTTTTCACCGATCATTTCCGACTCCTTTCGACTGCTGCGCTCATGTGGGTCACTGCGGCATCGTTACCCTGCCGGTTGGTGTCGATACCGGACGGCGCCCCCCTTTTTGGGGCGTGCGACCGGATGGCATCCTGTGCAGGGCTTAATTTAATCATCGACGGTGCCGCCGCAACCCGCGCGCCGCCGAGGGCCGCCGGAATTATCGTCCGGCCGTGTAAATGCCCCGGGCGGCAGGATACCGGCCCGGGCGCGCGGCAAAACCAGCGGGCGATGACCCGCGGACCATCGGGTACCGGCCGGACACCCGACGGCCTGAGATCGCGACCTTATTTTTTCACGGGCCGTTGACACCGCAGGAGGATAAACCATGGGGGCGCTGCTCGACCGGATTCCCTACCCGCTGTTGATCGTGATAGCCGTGTTCATGCTGCTGGCACCGTTTCGGCCGATGCCGCACGTGGTGGAAAAACTGATCATGCTGAAAAACGGGACCCTGGTCCGTCCGATCGACATCTTCGATCTTTTTTACCACCTCCTGCCGGCCATTGTGCTGGTACTCAAATTGATCCGGAGCCTCCGACACTAAAGGCTTCAAGATAGAGGTTTTGGCTGCCGGTGTCGGTCGTCGGCGTATGCTGTAGAAGGGTTCAGGGTTCAAAGGTTCAAGGTTCAAAGGTTCGGGGTTTAATGCCGCCGCCGGCTGGTGGCGGCTAGGTTGATCGAAGAAGAAACTCTAACGAGTGGCTGTCCATTCGATATAGAGCCGTTGAGTTACGCCCCCCTCTCCCAACCCCGCCCACTCGGGAGGGGAGTTTTCGGTCAGGCCCTACCAGTGCCCGTCCGCGATCTTTTTAGGCACTTTTCAGTGTCCAATTCATAAATGTGGATTTTTTTCGCTGGGCAAGGCCGCACAAGGGTTTGCGGCGAGGCGTACTTTATGTACGCCGCAGCCGGAAACCCGCTACGACCGGCCGCCCGGCGGAAAAAAGACCATTTATGGATGGACACTATCTATGGCTTGAGAGGGGGACAGCGGCTCAGCCGGCGGAGGTCGCCGGGGCTTCGCGGTGCCTGAGGGTCTTTAATTTTTCGATGTGACGTTTTTCTTCGGCGACGATCTGTTTCAACTCCGCCAGGGCCGGCTCTTCCTGAACAAACGCCTCGAGCATCTGATAAAAAAGAATGGTGTCTTTTTCAAACTCGATAAAGGCCGCGAGCATGGCATTGATGTGATCGATGCGGCCGAAGTCGACCTCTTCCAGTGAAAAACTCTGGCCGGCCAGCAGCTTGTCGAGCATGTCGCGACCCATTTTTGCCGCTTGCGGGTCGGGCGATTCCAGGATCAACCTGGAGCGCATTTTCATAAACCAGCGGGCGTGCCGGGCCTCTTCGTCGGCCATCCATTCCAACAGCAGGGACAGATCCGGATCGCGGACCTTTTTGAGTGCGTCGCGGTAAATGGTTTCGCCATTTTTTTCCAAGAGGATGGCCATGTCCAAAATTTCACTTGCTGAAAACACCATCACCTCCGTGATATCTCGTGCGGCGACCGGATGAAAAGGGCTGAATCGCTCGATCCGGCGTTCAGCGGAACTTGACGCGGGGCGCCGTTCCGGTCCACAGACGGCGCCCGCCCCGATCGGCCGGCGTGCACCGGACCGACCGTCACTCCCCGGATGTCAGGGACACCATACAGGATTTGGCCGGCCGGTTCAAGCATGACAGATACCGCCGGTGCGCACAGAGCCCTGCCGCCCGGCCGGCACCGGGGCCCCTGCGTCCCGGGCGGCCGCCGGCTTTTGTCTGCCGCTGTGGACGGCACGGCCGCTTCGCCCGCCGGCCCCTGCCCGCGGGCGCCTTCACCGGCAAGCGGTCAGTTGGCCCTTGCCCATTGATGCCGATTGTTTTATGGTTATCATCGGTAGCGTTTCCTCAACAAACCGGCGGTAAAGGCGCCGCCGGGCGCCTCCCGCGGCGGGTAAAGAAGATCACTGTCGATGAAATTCATAGATAAAATCAAGAACAGCGAGACGATCAAGGGTCTCTTTCTGGCGCACCTCATCATATTGCTGCAGCTTCTGGTGGTCGCCGCCATCGGGCTCACGGTGGTGCTGATCGGCGGCGTGGCCCGCTATCTGCTGTGGGTCCTGCTGGGTGGCGGCGCTTTCTTGCTGCTTCTGGCGTATGTATTGTACCGCCGCGCCCGATCCGGCGGACGCGAGCTGATCAACAGCCTGGATATGACCGCGTTGAAGGGGCGGCCTTTCGAAATCAGTTTTCTGGGCGGAATGATGTCTTTCAAGGTGGGGGACCCCACTGCGCCGGCGGCCCTGGAACACCGGATCGGCCGGCCGATGGCGCAACTCGAAGACATGGAGACCATCCGCAAGCGGGAGCTGGCCGAACTGGCGCATCTGCTGGCGGATGACCTGATTTCGGCCGAAGAGTTCATCAACGCGCGCCAAAAAATCATGCAGGCCAACTGATGCTGCTCGAAAACATGGCCTTTCCCGAGGTGGAGTCGTATCTGGAGAAAAAGGATACGGTGCTCGTGCCGGTCGGTTCGGTGGAACAACACAGCCCCTACGGATTGATCGGCACCGATTTTATCGCGGCCGAAGCCATCGCCCGCAGCGTGGGGGACGACCTGGAACTCCTGGTGGCGCCGACCGTCTGCTACGGCGTCTCGCCGCATCACATGGCTTTCAAGGGCACCATCGCCCTGAGCCCCGCCACGCTGATCGCGATGGCGGCCGACATCGTCCGGTCGCTGGTGGCCCACGGCTTCCGGCGCATCCTCTTCATCAACGGGCACGGGGGCAACATCGTTCCGCTGAAGACCGCTTTCGGCCAGCTCAAGGACGAGGGCCTGGCCGGTTACTTCGATGTGATCTCCTGGTATGGGGGAACCGGCGTGAAACAGGCCTGCCGCGAGGCTTTCGGCGATGACGACGGGCAGCACGCCACGCCCAGCGAGGTCTCGATCACCAAGTCTTTGCGCCCGTCGGCATTCGACGGCAAGGCCACCGCGGCCCTGGCGGTTGAAAAACCGAAGTATTACTGGCCCTTGACGGCGACCGAGATGAGAAAATTTTTCCCGGACGGTCGCATGGAATCCGCGCCCTGGCTGGCGACCTCCGAATGGGGCCGGCGAATCGCCGCTGCGGCCGCTCAAGACCTGGCGGCGAAAATCACCGGCATCCTGAAGCTTGACATCCTCTGACCGGGGCCGTCACGACTGTTTCTTGATGGCGTCCAGCGTGTCGAGATCACACACGTCGAACGTCCGCCCGCAGCCGCCGCAGAGCATTTCACACTCATCCGCCCGACGCCCGCGGCGGCGCTTCAACGGGTAGCGGCAGTCGGGACACTTGAGGTCTTCTTCGGGCCCTTTGTCTGTGGTCGAATCCGTCATGACCTTCTCCTTTTCCGAACCGGTAAGGGGGGAACGTCCAAAAATTTTCTCTTTCGCAATCCTAAAACATAATACCGGGCGAGGACCGGTCAACGGTCGTGGTTTTCGATGTAATAGAGCGTGGCGCCGACCGGGGCGAAGGAAAGCAGCAAAATGTTCAGAAACGGCACCAGAAACAGCAGCCCGAACCCCAAATGAAAGCCCAGCGTCTTTTTGAGAAACCGGAATCGCTCCCCAAAGGGACGCAGCCGGCGCGCCGGAACCAGGTCGGTGTTGTCCCAGGACAGAAAGATGGCGGCCACCGCCGAGGTTAGCAGCGTCAGCAGCGGCCCCAAAGGCGTCAGCCATCCGAGGACCATCAGCGCGAGCGTGATCAGCACCGGCAGGGTCGCGCGCGGGATTTCCTGCTTGAACAAAAAAAGGTACTGCTGCAAAAAGGGCCGGGTCTGAGGGGACAACTCGCGCCCGGTCACGAGCCGTTCGGTGATCCGTGACATGGCATCCATGATGATGACGGCGAACAGAAGCTGGGAGAGCAGGTAGGCCAGAATCACCGCCACCAGCGTCAACAGGGCGGCCAGCAGCCAGGAGACGACATGCCAGAGCCATACCAGCCAGGCGCTGGCCGGTTTGATCCAGATGAGCTTCAAGATTTCCTCGTGGTGGTACAGGATGTAGCCGGCCGCCAGCCCGGTCAACGCCACCACCAGAACGAGGCGAATCAGGCCCAGCATCAGGAGCTTGGGGGTTTTTAACGCCAGCAGCAGCCCGCGCAGCTGGTAGGAAATGCCCTTGACGACGTCCATGTTTTTTATCCCATAGTTGAGCGGTTCGGGGTTCAACGTTCCGGGTTGAAATTTCCTGGAAAAAAGCTCGCAACTGAATCGTTCCGGCTTTATGGGGCTGATAAAACCGTTGGACCCCCTGCAGCAAGGCGGTTGATCCACGTCATGGTGGAATGACATCGGGTGGAAACTTTGAAAGGGTAATGCGAATCTCGGAACCCGCAACCCCGTGGATCACCTGCCCGAAGGATTATAAGCGGTTATGTGCCGCTGTCGATCCACGCGTCCATTCGATACTATCGATGACATCCTTAAATTCGTCGCACGCGCGGGACCGTCTCCCGCTCCCATAGGACTAAACCGGCTCAACGGACCAACCGGCTCAACGGACCAACCGGACAAAGGAGACACCATGAAAGTCAGAATCGATTATGATTTGTGCATGGGCGACCGGAACTGCAACAAGGTGTGCCCGGAGGTATTTGCCTACGACCAGGATAAACTGATCGCGATAGTCCGCGTCGACGTCGTGCCGGCCCATCTGGAAGACGCCGTCAGCCAGGCCGCGCGGGAATGTGCGCCCGGCGCCATCATCGTCGAGGACTGACTCTCCGCGAAAATCAGGCACCTCAGACGGCGGTCAAGGGCTTTGCTTGCGTGCCAGGATGTCGAGATGGCGGGCGATGAATACCAGCTCGCCGTTTTCGATCTGACCGTGGCGGCGCGCGATCCAGTCGGTGAAGCGCGCGGCGTCGATCGCCGGATGACGGGTCAGTTCGGCATCGATCGTGTGGACGATGTGGTGCAGGAAACCCGCTTCTTTTCCAGGGTATCGGCGGCGGCGGGGACAGACGACCCAGTCGGCGGCGCCGGCGGCCAGAATGTCGATTCCGCGCTCGATGAGGGCCAGGAGCAGGCGGCGTCCGGTCCGGCTGTGCCCGGAGGGGCGTTTGTCGATGATGCGCTCGTCCATGCTGCGGTGGTACAACCGGATCACCCGCTCGTCGAACTCTTCTGCGACCGCCGGCAGCAGGACGGTGTCGCCATCGAAGTTCAAGCTGAAAAAAAGCAGGCCGCCGTCAGCCAGGATGCGCAGCATGCCTGGCAAAAGCGTGGGGATATCGACCAGGTCCCAGAAGGCGTGGGCCAGGAGCAGATCATAAGCGGGTCCGGCCGCCGCCGCCGCCAAAAAATTGGCGTCGGCCGTTTCGAACGCCAGCCGCAGGGCCGTGTCCTTCGATTCGAGGCGGTACCCCCCATTTTCCCGGCTGACAGAAAAGCCCGAATCTTCGGCCCACCGTTTCAACCGGCGGCGGGCCGCGCGCGTGCAGTGCGGATCGATATCGACGGCGGTATAGGCCGATGAGCGGCGCCGCAGCGGCCCGGCGGCCATCCGCTCTACCATGGTGCCGATGCCGGCGCCTATTTCCAGCACGCGCAGCGGTTCGGGCGCCCGAAGGTCGCGCAGCGCGCCGGCGAGAAGCTCCCAGACGCCGCGGTTCAGCGCACGGTCGTCGATGGTTTTCTTGGCGGCGAGATAGTCGGTGAAATCATAAGGTTGTGGAATCGCCATTGCTTGTCCAGGGGGAGTTGCCCAGTGAATATCGAGCCGTGCGCGCCGAACGGTGCGTCGTGCCGATTGAATTTTGGATGAGAAATTCTGTCATCATCTGACGGCCTTCGGTCGGTGCCCGGCGGTCATCCTGCCAGTTTTTTCAGAAACTCAATAATTTTTCCCGTGGTGTCCCGCCATCCGGGATACCGGCGGAACGTCGCCAAAGCATTTTGGCTCAGGGCGTCGAGCCGGTCGCGGTCGCCGAAAAGGTCGGTGACGATCTTCGCCGGGCCGGCCGAATCCCGCGGTGCCACGAGAAAACCGTTTTCGCCGTGCCGGATGATTTCCCCGGCGGCGCCGGCCGTGGACCCGACGGCCGGCAACGCGAAGGCCATGCCCTCCAAGAAAACGATGCCGAAGGCCTCGTGCGAGTAGGGCAGGACCAGCAGGTGGCTTTCAGTCAGTATACCGGCCAGAGCGGGTCCGTCGCGTGCGCCCGCGAAACGGATGTGGGTCGACAGCCCGCGGGCGGCGACGCGGGCCTTGGTTTTTTGTGCATGGGCGCGGTCCATGGTCAGGCTGCCGACCACCGTCAGGCGCCACATCGGCAACGGGACGGCCGCCAGTGCATCGATCAGCCGGTCAAGGCCCTTGTGCGGCAGAACGTTGGCCAGGAAAAGCAGCCGCAGGGGCCCCTTTTCCCGCGCGCGGGCCGCGACGGCGGCGCGCGAGGCCATGGTGCCGAGCCGGTCCCCGGCGGGCCGGGCGATGAGGGACAAAACACCGGGCGCGCCGGCGGCTTCCCGGGTCGTTCGGCTGTTGAAAATGCAGGCATCCACGGAGTGCAGGTAGCGCTTTTCAACCAGGCCGTAGGCGGCATTCTGCCAGTTCGGGCGGGGCTGGCTGCTCAACACCTGGTGCAGGAGGGCCACGATCGGACCCTTGACGACCGCCCGCAGGCGCTTGTTCTGAAGAAAAAGGGCCGGGTGGCAGAGGCCGTCCTCGATCAGGATGTCCGGCGCCGCGCGCCGCACGCTGCCGGCCAGAGACCGTGAAAAATTGGCGGCCAGCCGGCGCGTGTATCCCTGCCCGGCCGGCAGCGGGCAAACGGTGACCCGGTGCCCGCGGCGTCGCAGGTCGTCGACCAGGATGCGATCGTAGAGCGTGCCGCCGGTCAGGGTCTCGAGGTCGCCGCTGATCACCAGTCCCACGTGCATCAGAACTCTGTGCGATACTCGACCCAGGCGATGTCGTTTTCCCAGATCCTGACCGCAAGGGCCTGCAGGTGCGAGGGGCGCGCGGCGGCCAAAGACCCGCCCACGATCCGCGCCAGGTGTTCCACGCTGGGGTTCAGGCCCTCGAATTCGGGCAGGGCATTGAGCGTTTTGTCCCGGAAGCGGGCGACCTGCCCTTCAAGCGCGGCCGTCACGGCATCGATGTCGACCAGGTAGCCGTGCCGATCCAGCGCGGGGCCCTCGAGGCGGATTTCAACCGCGTAGCGGTGTTCATGAGGCTCGTTTTCCGCGCCCCAATCGCCGCCGATCAGGTAATGCCGGGCGGTGAATTCTCGCCGAACGGCGACCGCATACCTTTCCTTGCTGTTCATTTTTCCTCACTCTGACAAGTTGCCGTAGGTGATGACCACCTGGACGGCGGATTCGGGTTGACGGTCCAGCAGGTCATAAGCCAGGGCGGCCTGTTCGACCGCAAAGCGGTGCGTGATGAAGCGGGCCGGACGAATGGCGCGGATCATGTCCCAGACCACCGCCGTTCGGCGGTTTTTGGACCAGCGCCCCGTCGACTCGGGGGCGATGGTGCTGACCTGGCTGCTGATCAACCGGATGCGGTTGCGGTGAAACTCCCGCCCGAGATCCAGGGGCGCGCGGCGCGTCCCGTACCAGGAACCGACGATGACCCGCCCGTCGAAGCCGCAGGCCGCGATCGCCGCATCCAGGGCGGCCGGGTCGCCGGAAACCTCGTACACCAGATCGGCCGTGCCCTGAAGGGCGCCGGCGGCCGGGTTTCGGCCGGCAGCACCGCCATCTTGAAGACTCTCGGGGGCGAGCGCTTTGTGCGCGCCGGCTTCAAGGGATTTTCGACGCCGGAGGGCATGGCGGTCGACGGCCACCAGCCCGGACAGGGGAAAGCGCGCGAGCAGGGCGGTCGTCAGCAGGCCCACGATGCCCTGCCCGATCACCACCACCCGTTCGCCGATCATCGGCCGGCCGTCCATCGCGAAATTAACGGCGGTCTCCATGGTGGGGACCAGCAGCGCGTCCTCCGAAGCGATGTCCGCCGGAATGGGAACCAGCTCCGACGGGTCGGCGCGGAAGTGACTCTGATGCGGCTGGAACGAAAAAACCCGGCGGCCGATCAGGTCCGGATCGGCCGCCGGACCGGCGGCAATCACCCGGCCGACGGCGGCGTATCCATACCGCAACGGGTAGCCGAAGGCGCCCGGGAGCGCTGAAATGGTGCTGTCGACCGGCCAGCCCGCCGGGACCCGGCCGCGGTAAATCAGCAGTTCGGTTCCCGGACTGATGGCGCTCATCCGGGTTTCGACGAGCACCTGGCCCGGTTGGCCTTCCGGCACCGCTTCGGCGGCCACCGAGACGGCAAAGGGCTTGTCGAAGACGACCGCCGTGCGCTTCATGCCGGCTTCCAGTCCGGCTGGGCCCACAGGATCATGTCTTTTCCCAGTTGTCGATACGCCACCCGGGCCAGCGGAACGAACGGCACCATGCCCGTGCCGCGATCGTCGATGGCATTCAGGCCGCCGATCAGCTTGGGGGCCACGGTGACGATGAGCTGGTCCACCAGGCGGGCGCCGATAAAGCTCGTGATGACCCGCGCCCCGCCTTCCACCATCAACACATTGATCTTGTGCGCCACCAAAAGCTGCATCAGCGCCGATAGGTCGATGCGGCCGTCTGCGGCGGTGCGGCACGGCATGACGACCGCCCCGGCCTTCAGCAGGGTTTCGCGCCGGCCGCCGTTGCCGTCCGGCCGGCCGACGATCCAGCAGGCGCGGTCCTTTCTCTGCAGCAGACGCGCGTCCGACGGCGTTCGCAGTCGCGTGTCGAGGATGACCGGCCGGGGGCTGGGGCCGTCGGCGAGCCGGTTGGTCAACCGCGGGTTGTCGTTCAGAACGGTGCCGATGCCGACCAGGATCGCGTCGCTGCCGGACCGCAGGCGGTGGGTCAGGACCATCGCCGCCGTGCCGCTCAGGCGCAGCTGGCGACGATCGTGGGCGGCGATGCTGCCATCCAGGCTCTGGGCGTAGGTGAGGACGACCAAGGGACGTCCGCGCTTCCGTCGAAATTCTTCGGCACCGGCTATCTGCCGCATCAGTTTGTCGAACATTTCCATCCTTCCTGCTGGAAAGAAAAGCCACGTGAGGTCATTAACAGGAAAACCACCGATCGCCAAGAAAAAGAAAACAGAGCCCGGGCATCGATTGCGGTGGAAAAGGTGCCGAACCCGTCGGCCGATAAGATTGGTGATGGGAGTGAACCGGGAGGATTACAGAGAAGAAAGGCTACGGGGACGACATTCCCAGGAATTTTTCTTCCGGCCGCCACAGCGACAGGCTGCCCGATCCGGCCAGCAGCAGGCCGGCGGCGGCCACCAGGACCAGGCCCGTCAGCGGATCCGCCCCGCGGCGGCTGATCCAGAGGCCGCTCAAGAGCAGAATCGGCAAGGCCGCACTGCGACCCAGCACGCCCAGTGCGGCGCAAACGATCGCCAGGAGAAAAACCGGCCGGACAAACGTTGCGCAGGCATCGACCGGACCCGCTGTCTCAGCGCCTGGAAAAGCGGCGGTTTTTTCCACGGCGGCCAGGGCGCACACCAGAAGTACCGCCCGCAATACGACCGGCAGCGTATCGCGGAACAACCGCTGCCACATTTTTTCCCAGCGCGCCGGTTGCCCGGCGCCGGGTTGAATCCGACCGCTGACCACCAGCCAGTCGCGCAGAAAGCCGGCCAGCAACGGGATCATGAACACGCCGGCCGCTATGGTCGTGGCCGGCGGCCGGAACAGCGGCAGCAGCGCCGCGCCCACGAAGCCCATGGTGAAACCGGCGCTCAGGCGCGCGGCCGGCCGGGGCGTCAGGGGCATCACCACCCGGCCGCTGCGGCGCCGGGCGATCGTTCCGGCCGAAAAAACATAATATGCCAGGGCCACCGCCAGGTAGATCAGGGGCAGTTGTTTCAGGCCGATCCCGACCCCAACGGCACACAGAAGCCCCAGCGCATCGAAACGGGTGTCCAGCCGTTCGCCCAGGCGGGTGATCTGACCGCATCGCCGGGCGACGGCCCCGTCCGCCAGGTCGAGCAGCGCCGCCGCGATGTAGATCAGGCCCGGCAGCCAGGCATACACGTGGTGGATCGAGAAGGCCACTGCGGCCGGCCAGCTCCAGAAGCAGGCCAGCAGCGAGACCAGCGCCCCCCGGCCCATCGTGATGGCGTTGGCGGCCCCCAGGCGGTCGAACACGCGGGTGTCGCCGGGGCGTCGGTTGAGGGGCAGCCCCGAGCGCAGGGCCGCCAGGACGTAGGCCAGCGGCAGAAGCGGCCCGGTGAACCGGCGCCAGTCGAAAGGCAGCTGCCAGAGAACCCGAATCGCCAGGTTGGCGCCGACAACGGCGCAGCAGCCCAGGAGGGCGACCTTCCACCAGCTAACGACAAGTCTTGCGGGAACCCCCATCGCGCGTCCTTGTTTCACCGGCCGGCGGCATTTTCGGGCGGGATTTCAGGTTTTCTCTACGACCGGTGCTGACGTACCACGGGGACGGGAGGATGGTAAACAGCCGTTGCGGCATTGACGACCGGTCTCGATGTGCTTAAAATGCCGGCATTACCAATCCAACCGGAAAAACAGGTCCGGTTCTCTTTCGGGGATAAGCGATCCTTCGACACGGCCGCCCATAGGAAAGACTTCACCATGGAAAACAAAAGACTACCACGCTTCACGACCCTCGGCAAACGCACCATTTTTTTTCTGCTGGCTTTCATGCTCATCTGGCCGCTGACGGTCGGCGTGTACGTTCTGATTTATCGGGGGTATACCCTCATCGACCGCACGAAGTTTCCGGATCTGGACCCTGTTTTGAAGGAAACCCTGGCTAAAACGCCGCCCACCGCGTCGGAATCGGAAAAAGGCGTGGTGATGTCGATGGCGTTGCGGAACCGGTTGAACAAGGAAATGACATCGACCTTCGGCTGGTCGGTCAACGATCTGTGGATTTCGCCGACGCGCTGGCTCGACAACCGCGCCAATCGGCAGAAGGGAACCATTTTCGCCGTCCGGATGCTCCTGGGATTTACCTCCACCAATCTTTCCAAGCTCGGAAACGTCGATGCCGAAAACCCGCTGCTCAAAGAAGCCCGTGAAAAACGTTTCGCCTTTAGCGAAGACAGCTGGTGGTTTCCGTCGACCGAAAAGGAGTATCGCAACGGCCTTGAGCTCATGCAACGCTACGAGGCCGACCTGATTGCCAACAAGGCGGTCTTCAACATGCGCTCCGACGATCGCTACGATATATTGATGTTTATCACCAGCAAGCAGTTTCTCGACCAGCCGCTCGGACTTCTGGTTCAGAGCAACAGCGAAGTGCCCTACAGCGATATCGACGACCGGATCTATTACACGCAAGGAGTGGTGCTGGTGTTGCGGGATGTCCTGACGACCCTTTTTCATCTCTATCCGGAAATCAGTGAAAAGGGCGGGGCCGACAACATCCGGACCGCGATGCGGGGTATCGAGCGCATCTGCAGCTTCGATCCGCTGATCGTGCTGAGAGGCAACCATGATTCGGTCATGGCCGACCATCGCGGGAAGATGGCGCGGTACCTGATCGAGATCCGGGAAAGGCTCAATGACGTGGCCCAATCCGTCAATCGATGAGAACTAAAAAAGATCAAGAATGGGCACGAATTATTTTTTTTCGTTTTCAGGGTATCGGGGACGTCAGGAGTCTGACTCCGGATTTCAGCCGCCTGAACTCGGCCGGCGCCAGGGGTTCCCAGGGCCGGGTCGGCATGAACTTGAGGGAAGACTTCACCGATGGAGAAAAGACTTTGCCGGCCTGAATGTCGGGCGAACGCATCAGGAAGCCGACGTCTCCGCCCGCATTCAAAAGAATGTCGATGTCGTCGCTCTCGTCCAGCAGCGCCACCACCAGCTCGTTCTGCACCAGGCTGCCGCCCTTGAGCCACCGCTTGCCGGTTTTTCCCGTATAAATCTCGATGAAGGGCTTGTCGAGCGCCACCGCCGCCCCGCCGACGGTGATCAGAAGAGCTTCGGGAACGCCGTAAAGGCCGTCTTCGAACGGAATCCAGTCAGTCGTCATGTCAACTCCGGTTAATGGTCAGAAATATCTAACCTTTGAACCCTAAACCCTCATATGAAACTACGCAAAAATGGCACCGTTTCTTTAACGATCAAACTGCCCCTTCAAGGCCAGCGGCGGGGCTGAACCTTGAACCTCTCATTCAGCATACGCCAACAACCGACACCGGCAGCCAAAATCTTTATACTGAAGCGTTACATAGGCTTTAAGATAAGGCTTTTGGCAAGGCCCAGAGGGAGGCGGCTGTATAGGTCATACGCCAACGACCGACACCGGCAGCCAAAATCTTTATACTGAAGCGTTACATAGGCTTTAAGATAAGGCTTTTGGCAAGGCCCAGAGGGAGGCGGCTGTATAGGTCATACGCCAACGACCGATAACGCAGCCAAAAGCCTTATCTTAAAGCCTATGGTAATGCGTGACGGGGTCCGGTGCAAGTACCGCTTGTCACGGCAAAATTGGTGGCTATTATACAGGGGAACACGCAACGGGCAAGCTTGATGTAACACCCGGACATTCCGAAGTGCCTGAAAAAGAACGCGGATGGGCACTCATTCGAAAGGAAAACAATGACAGAACTCACCGAGGCCCAGCTGCTGACCGTCGTTCAGAACGTGGTCGAAAAATACGGGTGCCGGATTGTCGATATCGATCTCGATCAGAAGATGATCAACCTCGAGGGCCCCGATGATGCGAAGGCCGACTGCGCCCGCGCAATCGTGGAAATTCTGGAGTAGCCCGTCGCACGCGGACGCCACGGCTGCGCTCGCCATTGCCCGCTCATGCACCTGAAGCGAGCAACCAGGATATAGTGCCGTGCAGCCGTTACGGTAAGTGCGGCGGTTGTGTGACGCAAAAAATATCTAAAATCGATGACAGCGGAAGCGCACCGGCCGCTACGAGCGACGGCCGGTGCAGGAGCGATGCCCATGAACGAACCCATAGCGGAAATGTCAAAGGAGCAGCTGGTCCAGCGACTCGGAGACGACCACCTGACCGTGATCGATCTGCGCCTGAACTGGGAGGAGTGCACCGAGAAAATAAAGCGCGCCGTTCACGAGGACCCGCGGGAGACCGCCTCCTGGTCTAAAAAATACGACCGCCGCCAGCCGATCGTCCTCTACTGCTCGTCGCCCGACGACACCGTCAGCCGGGATGTCGCCCGCAGCTTGCTGGAGAAAGGGTTTGAAAACCCCCACGTTTTAAAGGGCGGCTGGTTTGTCTGGCAGGCCGCGCGCCTGCCGGTCGAAAGAAAAATAAAAGAACCGCTGCCCGGTAAATTGATAAAGGGCGTTATCTCGGACTGACGTGCACCGTCACTGCCGCCCAAAACGGATGAAGGCCGGCGGGGGCGAAAATAGCCGCTGCGGCCGATCAGCAATGAGGGCTGATACACCTTTCTTCTCCGCAGCCGCCGGGGACGGTGTTGCAGGCGGCCTTTTGTTTCAGATAGGCGATCATGGCCCGGTGGGCGGTTTCTTTGAGGGCCGGATCATCGATGCCCAGCAGCCAGGACCTGCGCCTTTCGATAAGGACCCACACCAGGGCGATGACGGCCATGCCGCCGAGGAAGATGGCGCGCAGCGCTGTTTCGAGGCGAATCGGCAACAGGATGGTGAGCAGCAGCGCGACGGCGACGGCCGCGGTCAGCTGGGTATGGATCACGGCCGCAATCTGGCGCTGGCGACGGATCGTCCACAAGAAAAAGTCCGCTTTTTTTCTGTTCCAGATGGTGTCATCACGGCGAGCGACAGGCATGACGGCCCTCCTTGGAATTTGGTTCGCTTCGCTCATTGGAATGATGGAGCAATGGAAGATTGGGACGAGTGGTATTTCATTTTCCCATAATTCCAACATTCCATTATTCATGTAGGCGGCATCGAGCCTGTGCCGCTAAACTGCATGTTAAGTATGTTACAGGAATCACGAGACGTCTAACTCCCGTGCAACGCTTTATTCATAAGGTAACATCCCGCCGGCGCCTGTCAATTACGGCCGGCGGGCACCACCAAAATGCGAGTGAGCTGCAATGGCCCGCCTATCGATCCACCTGCCCGAGGTCTTTCCCTTTGCAACCGATATTCAGGTGCGTATCGGCGACATCAATTACGGCAACCACCTCGGCAACGATGCCCTGCTGTCGCTGGTCCACGAAGCCCGGGTGCGGTTCCTCCGGAACCTGGGCTTTTCGGAACTGGATATCGCCGGCAGCGGGCTGATGCTGACCGATGTCGCCATCGTCTACAAGTCGCAGGCGTTTTACGGAGACCTGCTGACCGTTTCTATGGCCGTGGGCGACGTCAACAACTACGGATGCGACTTTTTTTATAACATCACTCAAAACCCATCGGGCAAGGTGGTCGCGCACGCCAAGACGGGCGCCGTTTTTTTCGATTACACCCGCCAGAAGATGGTGGCCGTGCCGGCGGTTTTCCTGAGGTCGGTTGCGCTCACCCCCTAAGCCCGCGGAAAGCGCCCACCGGTGACCGGCACGCCGTGCGGACAAGCAGCCGGCGTCGGCAGCCGGGTTCCGGAAACCCGCCAACCGATAACCGAAGGAGGATAGCATGACCGTAAAGCTCACCTGGTACAGCCACGCCTGTTTCCTGATCGACACCGGCGACTATAGGCTGCTGACCGATCCGTTTTTAACCGGCAACCCGCTGGCACCGGTCACGGCCGACGGCGTCGATGTCGATTTCATCCTGGTGTCCCACGGTCACGGTGACCACGTCGGCGACACCGTGGCGATTGCCCAACGAACGGGCGCCACTGTCATCGCCAATTTTGAGATCCAGAACTGGCTGGCCGGCCAGGGCGTCAAGAACAGTCACCCCCAGCACATCGGCGGCGGGTTCGACTACCCCTGGGGCCGCGTCAAACTGACGATGGCCCAGCACGGTTCGGCCCTGCCGGACGGCAGTTACGGCGGCAACCCGTGCGGGTTCCTGTTCTACATCCAGGGCAAGAAGATTTATCACGCCTGCGACACCGGGCTGTTTTACGACATGAAGCTGATCGGGGAAGAGGGGATCGATCTGGCCATCTTGCCGATCGGAGACAACTTTACGATGGGCCCGGCCGATGCCCTGCGGGCCGTGAAACTGATCGAACCGGCGCGGGTGGTGCCCATTCATTACGACACCTTCGAGGTCATCAAGCAGGACCCCGACCGGTGGGCCGCGACCGTCGGCAAGGAAACCGGAGCCATCGCGACCGTCATGAAGCCCGGGGACACGCTGACGCTTTAGGTCGGTTGGGCCCGTTAGCCGGTTGGCCTGTTTGCCGGTTAGTCGCTAAGGAAGGAATAGATCGTTGAACCATATGGGCGGTTGAGCTTGGTGGAGAAATTCGGGTTCAACGGCGTTCAGCGTTGAATGGTCGGAGTTCAGCGTTCGACATCTGTTTTCGTGTTTATGACGAGGCGCGAACCGTCGGTGTGGAGGCTGAAGAGATGCAGATCGGCAAGAAAGAAAACCTGCCCGCGGTCGAGATGCCCGCATGTTCGATCGCGAAGGTGTTATTGAACCAGAAGGCCCTGGTGACCGGTGCCAATTCGGGCATCGGCGCGGCCGTCGCCCTGGCGCTGGGCGCGGCCGGCGCGGACGTGGTTGTCAACTACCTGCGCGGCACGGCCGCCGCCGAGCGGGTGGCCGCGGGGATTCGGGCCTGCGGCAGCCGCGCCTTCGTTCACCGGGCGGACGTTTCCAGCGAAGAGCAGGTGCAGGAGATGTTCCGGCAGATGTTCGCGACCTGCGGCACCATCGATATCCTGATCAACAACGCCGGGCTGCAGCAGGATGCGCCGTTCGAGGACATGACCCTGGACCAGTGGAACCGGGTGATCGGCGTCAACCTGACCGGCCAGTTCCTGTGCGCCCGGGCGGCCGTCAGGGAATTCAAGCGCCGGGGCGTGGTCAAGGAAACCTCCTGTTCGGCCGGCAAGATCATCTGCATCAGCTCCGTGCACGAAATCATCCCCTGGGCCGGTCACGTGAACTACGCGGCGTCGAAGGGAGGGGTCATGCTGATGATGAAAAGCATCGCCCAGGAGGTGGCCCCGCACCGCATCCGGGTCAACAGCATCGCCCCCGGGGCCATCCGCACCCCGATCAACACGGCGGCCTGGCAAACGCCCGAGGCCTATGCGGCCCTGATGGAACTGGTGCCTTACAAGCGGATCGGCGAGCCGGATGACATCGCGCGGGCGGCCGTGTGGCTGGCTTCGGACCACGCCGATTACATCACCGGCACCAGCCTGATCGTCGATGGCGGAATGACCCTCTACCCCGGGTTTTCCGAAGGGGGATGATGCCGGATATCCGCGGCGATTTTTCGATTGAGCCGCTCACGGCGCGTGGCAAAAAGCCCTTTGAACCCTTTGACCGATCGGGCGCGGGACTCTTCGACGACGTAGGCGAGCAGCGACAGGTCGGCCGCCGCATCGCGCCCGCTGCGGCGGGCGGCCTCGATGCGGGCGAGCATGGCGACGATGCCGAAAAGATGAAGGCTCAGGGTGGTGATGCGCCGCAGCAGGAACTCTTTGCGGTAAATCTTCCGGCCGTGGACCAGCAGGCCGGCATGAACCAGAAGGGCCGCCCAGCGTGCATTCGCGGCGGCCTCGCGCAGCGCCCGGTCCATTGTTTGCTGGTCGAAGCGCAGCCGCCAGCGACGGCGGCCGAAGAGGCTCTTGAGCAGGTAAGTCACCTGACCGACCTTCGATTTGGACGCCGCCCGCAGGCCGTTGGCCAGGCGGCGAACCAGGTAGAGCGCCGGATAGATGGAATGGATTTCGGTGGTTCCCTCGAAGATGGTGGTGACCCGGAAGTCGCGCATCCGCATCTCGTAGGGCTGCGTGGCCAGGTACCCCGCACCGCCCGCGACCTGGAGGGCGTCATAGAGGGTGTCCCAGGCCCGGGTCGTGCCGAAGAGCTTGCAGTGCGAACTTTCGATGGCCACCGGCGCCAGCGGGTCTTCGGAGAGCATCGCGGCGGTGAAATCCGTCATGGCCGCCGCCACGCAGCCGTTGACCGCCGCCCTGACCAGCTTTTCCTGGATCAGCTCGAAGGTGCCGATCGCGACGCCGAACTGCCGGCGCGCGGCGGCTCTTTTGGTCATGTCCCGCAGCGCTTGTCGCATCGTCCCGGCCGATCCCGCCCCCAGTGCCATGCGCCCGTAGTTGAGGATCGTCATGGCGATCTTGAACCCGTCACCCGGATTTCCCAGAAGGTTTTCGCGCGGTACGCGCACGTTTTTGAACCCGATGGTGGCGGTGGAACTGGCCTTTAAACCCATCTTGGCCATGTCTTTGCCGATGGTGACGCCCGGCCAGCCGGTCTCGACGATAAAAGCGCCCATGAAGCCGGGTTGGGCGGGGTCCATCTGCGCAAAGGTGGTCAACCCGCCGGCGTAATTGGCATTGGTGATGTAGGACTTCTGACCGTTGAGGATGTAGTGCTGTCCGTCCGGGGCGAGCACCGCGGTGGTTTCGATGCTTTTGGCATCCGAACCGTGGCGCGGCTCGGTCAGAGCGTAGGAAAATATCATGTCGCCGGCTGCGGCCGGCCTGAGGTAGCGTTCTTTCTGGTCCTCGGTGCCGAAGAGCAAAATGCCCTTGGTCCCGATCGAAAGGTGCGCCAGGGAGGTGAAGCCGAGCGAAATATTGCGCGCCACGATCTCCGCGGTCACGTGCAGGTACTGCTGCAGGTCGAGCCCCAGTCCGCCATACGCCGCCGGTATGTTCAGCCCGAAAAAACCGATCTCCTTGAGCCGCTGCAGAGCCGCTTCCGGAATCAGGCCTTTTTCGTCCAGCATGGCCGCCGGAAAATCCGAATTGATGTCATTGAAACGACGGATCACAGCCAGCGTCTCTTCCTCCGGGCGGCGCTCACGAAAGTCACGTACCCGGTCCAAATCGGGTGCGCCGAAAATCGCCTCGATCAAAAAGGAGTCATCTTTCATTTGCCAGGCTCCGTCAGGATGTTCCCGTCGATCCGGTAAAGGTGCAACGCTATGGCTTTAAGACAAGGGTTTTGGCAAGGCCCGAGGGAGGCGGCTGTATAAGTCATACGCCAACGACCGCGAACGCAGCCAAAACCCTTATCTTGAAGCCATAGTAAAATAACCCATCGGGCAGCGACTGTAAACCGAAAGAAGATTGCGGGGATGGCGGGCGGCTGATATAGGATGGCGACAGGCAAACATCACGTTCGGCGGCGGAAAAGCACCATCTGTCGCCGGCACCGGGCATGCGGCGGTGGACGACAAGGGGCGGCACTGGGCCGGCGCTGCCGGCGGGCGTCAGAGAGGAGGGGGTATGCCGAAGAAGAAAACAGACAAACTGGCACCGGTCGGAAAGCGCATAAAAAAGGCGCGGACCGCTAAAAAGGTCACGTTCGACCAGTTGGCGAACGAAACCGGTTTTTCGATCGACTACCTGAAAGAGATCGAATCCGGCAAACAGATTCCGCCGGTCGGTGCGCTGCTCCAGATTTCACGCGCGCTCGAACTCGACGCCGGTTTCCTGCTGCGGGAAGAGGAAGTCAACCTGGAAAAGCGGATCAAGGCGTTCAGCAAACGCACCGAGAATTACGCCTACACGACCCTGACCCCCGGCGCCGAGCACAAACATCTCAAGGCCTTCAAGATCACGGTCGACGCGCAGCAGGACCACAAGGGCGTCGGCTACCAGCACGAGGGCGAGGAGCTGGTCTACGTGCTGACGGGCGACATGGAGATCATCGTCGGCGATCACGTCAACCGGCTCAAAGCCGGTGATTCCCTGCACTTCAATTCGGGCGTGCGGCACAAGATGCGCAATGTCGGCCGGGAAAACGCCGAGCTGCTCGTGGTGGTCTACAGCCCGTGAGGCGCTGGACGGTGTGCGGACCACCGCCTCCAGACCTTCCGGAGCACTCGGCGCGCGCCGTGAGCCGCGGCCGGCCGGCCCGACCTTTGCGGGCGTCCGAACCGGCGGTCAGCATGGTCCGAAGGCCCCCGGATAGTAGGTTTCGGGTTCGGTCAGCAGCAGCCAGCGCCGCTGCAGGGGGATGTCCGCAAAACCGATGTGCGGGACCTCGGCGGCCCGGGTGATGAAAGAATTCTGCCAGGCCTTCAGGGACGCCGCCGCGCAGGGCGAGTCGACGAGAATACCGTCGAAGTCGGCCAGCCCGTGAAGGTCCGCGCCCTCCGGCAGGTCCCGCCGGTCCCACCAGAAGACCTGCCGCTGCATGTCACCGGTGAAAAACGGCCGCGGCCGGCGGCTCAGAAGGGTGAACAGCACGCAGCGGCTGCCGGGTTTGGCAAACAGGAAGCGGTGTTCGAGATCCAGGAAGTGCGGGCGGTTCAATCGAACGGCAGCCAGCAGCCGGTCGGTATCGGGAAGCTGCCGCGGTTCGATGAAAACGATTTCGAGGGGCGTGAACGGATTGGCGGCGGTCAAAATTTCCAGTGTCCGTTCCGTGAAAGCCTCCGCGGTCATGTCGGGGCCGATGAAGACCTGGTAGGGATGGGTCAGGTTTCGGGCCACCTTTTCGATTTCGGAAAGCGGCCGCACGGAAGTCAGGATCAGCTTCGAGAGTCCGGGACGGTTTCCCGGGCGGTCGTAGTGATCGGGGACCGGCCGGTCATCGGTGGCGGGACCGCGGCGCCAGGAGATGTCCAGGGCCGGCATCGGATACAAATTGACCTCCAGGCGCGCTTCGGCGTAATCGAAGGCCTCCAGCAGGTTCTCCTCTGAAAACAGGGGCGTGGCGATCACCGGGTAGGGCGGCTCCGGATCGAAAGCCAGGCCGAGCGTTTGGCTGCGCGCCCGGAAATCGGTGCCCGGCAGGACGGCCAGCGGAAAGACCTGCACGTCCCGGCGCAGGTCGTGGTCGACGATGAAATCCACCGAACGCTTGAATCCGCTGAGATCGTCGCCCGGCAGGCCGGCGATCAGGTCGATGGTGGCCGATATGCCGCGTTCGCCGAGCAGCCGCACGCCCGCCAGGAAGCGGGCGGGATCGGTGGCGCGGTTCATCAGGTCGAGGGCCCGCGGGTTGGTGGTCTGCAGGCCGATTTCGAACCAGGTGAATCCGGCCGCCGCAAATCGATCGGCCTGGGGTGCGTCCAGCCGATCGGCCCTGATTTCACTGATCAGGGCCAGGCCGCGGGTGCGGTTGATGGCCTTGACCCTGTCGAGCAGGTCATCGATTCCGGGGCGGGTGTTGAGGGTCGGGTCCAGGAAATAGAGTTCGGAATGCCCGCTGCGCACCGCCCAGCGGACGGCGTCGAGCAGCAGGGGCTCGGATTTGAACGTCAGGCGGCGGCGGGCCTTGCCGTAGCTGCAGTAGCCGCAATTAAAGGGACAGCCGCGCTGCGTCTCCAGCAGCACCAGGTCTTCGATGCCGGGTTCCAGCAGTCCCGCCGCATAGGGGCTGGGGCTCGACCGGAAGAAGGAATCGGCGCAGGCGGCGGCCGCTTTTTGTTGCCAGAACCTCTCATCCTCCTGAAGCAGCCGCCGGAACACGGCCTCGCCTTCGCCGTAAACGAGATAATCGATGGCCTCGGATCGAACCAGACGGTTGTCGGCCGTGACTTCGGGGCCGCCCAGGACGATGCGGCAGCCCCTGGACTGTTTAATCTCGGCGGCCAGATGCAGCGATCGCCGCAGGTTCCAGCTGTAGACCGAAAAGCCGACGACATCCGGTTTGCGCGCCAGGATCTCGCGCAGCAGGGCGGCATCGCCGAGGTACGAGACGATGCTCTCGGGCAGGATGTCCACGGATGCGCCGGGGATGCCGGCCGCCGCCTGTTTGAGGCAGGCGGCCGCCAGCGGGATGTTTCCGGTTCGTTTGCCATAGTTCAGGTGCGGAATCGGAAGCTGGAGCAGCAGGGTGCGCAAGGTGAAAGCCGATTGAGCCGTTCGGGGGTCAGCACCACCGCTGTCCGCGGAGCGCCCGGTTTGATCGTTAAAGAAACTGTGCCATTTTGGCGTAGTTATACACACTGGGGCGCCTCGACCGAGGCGCTTCGACTAAATCGATCAGCCCGAAGGTCGGCAGCCCGGTTGGGCATCGAAGCCGCCCGAGCCCTTGGGGATGCCTTTGGCGCGGACGCAGCCGGCGGACATCAGTTTTTCGATATCCGGGCAGGCGCACGCGGGGCAGGCCGCGGGGGTGTCGGTGGCCGTCAAGGCCAGGTATTCGAAACAGTGGCAGCATCCTTTACACTGGTATTCGTAAATCGGCATACGACAAGTTCCTTTTCTTCAGCATATAAAAACCACAATAATGCAGTCGCCCTTGATAATGGCCATTGGATGTCGACCATTCAATGCCCGGCGGATAATAAAATTTCTGGCGCCGCGGAAGGTCGAAAAGGCGAGGCCGCTTCAGGGTTTCCAGCGCACCGGCAGCCTGAGGTCGTCGGGCCGGGAGGGTTCGCGCCGTCTTTTTTCCCCTGCGCGGGCGTCTTTTCGCGAGCGCCAGCGGTACAGCGCTTCCCAGATCTGTAAATAGGCTTCCTGCCGCAATGGATCGCGGTCGGGCACGATGGCTTCTTTGACGGCCATATAGTCGATCTGGAGCGCGCAGTCCGCCAGGTAGGCCGACCAGGCCTGTTTGGCAATTTTGACGCTGTAACGACAGGATGTGCCGAAGTTTACCGTGATCTGCCCCTCGTCGCAATAGCCGTTCAGGCGCTTGACCAGGCGGATGATATCCTCCCGGGCCTGGGACCTTGCCACCAGTTCGTCCGCGCGGCAGGTTTTATCCCAGACCACCGAAAAAAATCCTTCACGGGTGAAGACCCACATGATATCAATCCCTCTTTATTCCGGGCGATGATGATTGTAAATTGTATTTTTCACTCTTATGGTATATCACGAACATCCTCATCACAACCCTGTTGGGAATTGAGAGTGTGGACCGGCGATCTGTTTAACGGAACCGACGCCGAATCATCTACCGGCCCCGAAGAGGGCTTTTTTTTACGTGAAAGGAACTTTACCATGATGTCCAGAAACCGATTTTTTGCCGCGGCGATCCTGTTCGCGGCGATCCTGCTTCTTGCCGCCCTGCCGGCCGCGGCGCAGAAAGCCGCGGCCGAAAAGGCCGCGCCCGACAAAGCCGCAACCGATGCCGCCCCGGCCGAAAAGGCGGTGCCGGCCAAGGCGGCGACCGTCAACGGCACCGTGATTGCCGGTGAAACGCTCGAGCGCGAGGTGAAGATGTTTACCGATCGCATGGTCCGCCAGGGTCAACAGGTTCCCGAGGTCCAGGTGCCGATTCTGAGGAACGAAATCCTGAACAGCCTGATCGACCAGGAACTGCTCTACCAGGAAAGCAAGAAGCAAAAGATCAAGATCGACCCCAAGACCGTCGACGATAAATACGAGGAAATCAAGAAGCGGTTCAAGACCGAGCAGGAATTCAAGGATGCCATCGCGAAGATGGGGGTTTCCGAGGCCGAGATCCGGTCACAGCTCGAAAAGGGCCTGGCGATAGACGACCTGCTGAAATCAAAGGTCGTCAAGGACATCCAGGTGAGCGAAGCCGAAGCGAAAAAATTTTATGACGAAAATCCCGACCAGTTCAAGCAGCCCGAGCAGGTCAAGGCCAGCCATATCCTGATCCAGGTTGCCCCGGATGCCACGGACGAGCAGAAAGCCGAAGCCAAAAAGAAGATCGCCGCCGTTCAGGAAAAGCTGGCAAAAGGCGAGGATTTTGCGGCCGTGGCCCAGGAAAGCTCCGAGGGCCCGAGCAAGGGCAAGGGCGGCGACCTGGGCTTCTTTCAACGCGGCCAGATGGACAAGGCCTTCGAAGATGCCGCGTTCACGCTGGAGCCCGGCAAGGTCAGCGACGTGGTGGAGACGCGGTTCGGCTATCACATCATCAAGGTCACCGAAAAGAAACCCGAGACGACCCTGGCCTTCACCGATGTGAAAGACGACATCGAGCAGCACCTGACGCAGCAGAAAACGCGTGAAAAGGTAGAAGAATACCTGGATGGTTTGCGCAAGAACGCCAAGATTGACAAATTCATCTGACGGGTGCGGGCGGCGGCTTTGCGCGGCAGACGCCCCGGCGGCGGTGGCAGACGATGCCGAAGCACTGCCGGATTACGTGGAGCATAAACTTCTCGACCACATCGGCCGGGCACCGCTGTTCACCGAAGAAGTCCTGTATTCCCCGCGCGCATCCGCGGTTCTTTTCCTGCTCGCACGACATCCGGCCGGTGACGACGGCGGCGATAGCGGACCGTATCTGATCCTGAACAAGCGCTCGCGCCGGGTGGTGCAGCCGGGAGACCTGTGCTGCCCCGGCGGCGGCATCGCCCCGCGGCTGGATGTGAACCTGGCCCGGCTGCTGCGGCTGTGGGGATCGCCGCTGACACGCTGGGCCGGTTGGCCCGCGTGGCGCGGCCGGCGCCCGCGGGAAGCCTTCAACCTGGCCCTGCTGCTGGCCACCGGCCTGCGCGAGGGGTTCGAGGAGATGCGGCTCAACCCTCTCGGCATCCGCTTCCTGGGCTTTTTGCCTCCCGCCCGGCTGGTGATGTTCCAGCGGACGATCTATCCGATGGTCTGCTGGGTTTCCGGCCAAAAACGCTTCACGCCCAACTGGGAGGTTGAAAAAGTCGTCGCCGTGCCGGTGCGCCGCCTGCTGCAGGCGCAAAGCTATGCGCGCTGCGTCTTTCACATGGGTGGTTCGAACGGCAGCGGGCCGGCGCCCGAAACAAGGGAATTCCCCTGTTTCATGCACCGCCGGGCCGGAGGCACCGAACGGCTCTGGGGGGCCACCTTCAGGATTACCATGAGTTTTCTCGACCTCGTCTTCGGGTTCACGCCGCCGGCCGTCGAAAAACTGGCGGCCGTCGAAGGAACCCTGGACCGCCGGTACCTGTCCGGTCGTCCGGCGGCGACAGTCAAGACGACCCCACCGTGATGCCTTCTAAGATGCCCCTTACCGCGGCGGCCGTTCGCGACGGCCACGCGGCGCAAAAATTTCAGGCCGGGCAGATCCTTTCCCTGTCCATCTGCCATTGCATGACGATCTCTTTCATCGCCCGTTCGGCCGTGGTTGTGGTGGTCGGTTTTCTACTAAACTAAGCGCTTATATTTTAAAGAAATCATTCGTTTGGCTCGAGAAAGGCGCTTCTTCATTGAAGGGTATTCCATTCACTTCGAGGCCGAATTCGCAAAAAACGGCCAGGGGCGGGTCCTCAGTGCCGGGCGACGATGGCCTTGGCGGGGATCAGGCCGGTGGCGCTGGCCGAGACGATGTTGCCGGCCACGCCCGGTCCGTCGCCGGCCACGTACATCCCGGCGACTTTTGTTTCCAGGTGCTCGGTGGTGTCGACCTGGGTGGCAAAAAATTTGATCTCGGGCGCGTAGAGCAGGGTCTCGTCGTTGGAAACGCCCGGAATGACCAGGTTGAGCTTGTCGAGGCCCTCGAAGATGTTGGTCAGGATCCTTTCGGGCAGGGCCATGGCGATGTCGCCGCACACGACCTCGACCAGGCTCGGCGCGATGTAGCCTTTTCGGACGCGGTTCCAGGTGCTGCGCCGCCCGCGTTTCAGATCGCCGAAGCGCTGCAGGATCGGCTTGCCGCCGCCGATCAGCGATGCCAGGCTGCCGATGGCCTCCCCGTAGGCCTGGTTGTCGGTCACCGGCTCGGTCAAAACGACCTTCGACAGGAAGGCGAAATTGGTGTTGTCGGACTTGCGGTGGCGGAAGGCGTGCCCGTTGACGCACACGAACCGGCTGTAGTTCTCCTGGGTGACGAAGCCGCCTTGGTTGGTGCAGAAGGTGCGCGTCTGATCGTCGTACTTACTGGTCTGAATGAAAAAGGTCGGGTCGTAGATCACGCTGCAAAGGTCCTGCATGATGTCGTTGTGCACCTCGACCCGCACGCCCACCTCGATGCCGCGCTGGGTGAGACCCAGGCCGTATTTTTGCGCCAGCGACCCGATCCAGCTGGCGCCCACGCGGCCGGGCGCCAGGATGACCTTTCCGGCGCCGTAGGTGCCGCGATCGGTCACCACGCCGGTCACGCGCATGTTTTCGACGATGACATCCCTGACCTCCTCGGACGTGTGAAACGCCACGCCCCTGGATTTGACGTAATCGCGCATGCCGGCGATGTGTTGCGGCAGGCAGTCGCTGCCGAGGTGTTTTTGCCGGATGATCAACAGGTCGATGCCGTGGCGCTTGGCCTTCTGGCGGATGCGGCGGGCCGCGGCCATGTCGGTCGGGTAGACCGGGCCGTCCATTCCGAAGCGGTTGAAGATCGTCTCGGTCTCTTCGATCAGGGCTTCGGCCGCGGGGCGCGGCATGAACTGGGTCAAGTCGCTCTTGCCCAGCTTGTGAATGTAGTTGAGCTTGCCGTCGGAGAAAAGCCCGGCCCCGCCGATCCCGGACAGGATGTGGCAGGGTTTGCAGCCGAGGCACTCGCGGTTGTCGCTCATGGGGCATTTGCGTTTGAGAGCGTCCTGGCCCATTTCGAGCAGCAGCACCCGCAAGCCCGAGTGCTCGCAAAGGTGGTAAGCCGCGAACAATCCGGCCGGACCGCCGCCCACGATGATGACGTCATAGCCGCGGGTATCAGTTTCGCTGCGGACACCGGACATGAGTTCTCCCCTGCGGTTGATCAACCACCCTTTTCGATGGTCACATTCCAGGAATGGATAGCATCGCTGCCACACCATCCTTCACTTCCCCTGGCGGCAAGACAGGCTCGATTCCCCCGTCGGCGGAACCAAACGGTCAAAACCGGCTAAACGGGCTCAACGGGCTAAACCGGCAAAATGGGCAACCGACTAAACCGGCCAAACGGGCTCAACCGACTAAACCGGCTAACCGACTAAACCGGCTAAACCGGCTAAACCGGCCAAACCCGTCCAGTATAGCACCGACGATCTTTCACCGGCAAGGTTGAATCGGAGTCGGGGCGTCTTATCATGCGTGCGGTCGCCCGCGCTTTGTGCTTGAATAGCGTCGGGGTTTATTTTACCCTGCATCATTTTATTTAAAGAACCGCCCGCAGGCGGGGAGAATCGATTCACATGCCGACCAGCGACTATTACCGCCTACTGGGCGTTGACGACACCGCCACGGCGCAGCAGATAAAGGAGGCCTATCGCAAGCTGGCCTACCGGTTCCACCCGGACCGCCATCCCGACGACCCGCAGGCGGCCGAACAGATGAAGAAGCTCAACGAGGCCTATGCCGTGCTGGCCGACGCCGGCAAGCGGCGCGAGTACGACGGCCTGCGGCAGCGGTACGGGGACACCGCCCACAGCCGCTTCCGGCAGAGCTACAGCGACCGCGATATTTTCAGGGGCTCGGACATCTACCAGGTCTTCGAAGAGATGGCCCGCTCCTTCGGCGTGCGGGGGGTGGAGGACATATTCAAGGAGTTTTACGGGCCGGGGTTCCGCACTTTCCAGTTCAACCGGCCCGGCATGTTCGCCCGCGGGTTTGTCTTCACCGGTGCCGGACGACCCGGCACCCGGCGGGGCCCGGCGCTGCCGCAAGGCGGGGTGCTCGGCACGCTTGCGCGCCGGTTTCTGAAAAATATCGCCGGCGTCGAGCTGCCGGAGAAGGGCGGGCCCGTCCACGATACCATTTTCATCGCCCCCGAGCTGGCCCGGACCGGCGGGCCCTACGCCTATTTTCTGCGTGAAAAATCGAAAAAGCTGGTGGTGAAGATCCCGCCGGGCATTCGCTCCGGGCAAAAAATCCGGCTGGCCGGCATGGGCCACGACGGCAAGGGCGGGGAGGAGCCCGGCGACCTTTACCTGGAAGTCAAGATCCGCGAACCGCTCCTGGGCAGCCTCAAGAACAGGCTGGCGCGATGGCTGGCCCCGGCCGACCGCACGCAGTAGAACCGCCGGCGAAAGCGCACCCATGTGCCTGCAGATCCGAAACCTGACGCTCAGATATCCCGGGGCCCCGAATGTCGTCTTCAGGGATCTGTCCTTCGACTTGACCGAACCGGGATTCAACGCCCTTTTCGGCCCCTCGGGCGTCGGCAAGACCTCGCTGGCCCGGATCCTGACCGGCGACCTGCGCGGTTTCACCGGAAAAATCGACCCCGCGGGGATGACGATTTTTCTCTATTCCTACAACACCGAGCGGCTTCCGGGCTGGTCGGCGGTCGGCCGGCACCTGGAAAAGGTCACCCCCGCCGGCCGGCGGGACCGCCTGCGGGATCTGGTCCCGGTCTTCGGCCTGGAAGAGTGCCTGCGGCAGCGCTTTTCCCAGTTGTCCCTGGGCCAGCAGAACCGCGTCAATCTGCTGCGCTACCTCCTGCAGGATTTCGATCTGCTGATCATGGACGAGAGCCTGGCCAATGTCGACGAGCTGACGCGCGAGAAGATCATCCTGCAGGTCAAGGCGCTGTATCCCCGGCGCCATTTTCTCTACATCTCGCACAATGTGGTCGAGGTGTCGAAATTCTGCCGCGACATCGTCGTCCTGAGAGGCGCGGAACGCCACCCGCAATCGGTGGTCGTGAGCGGAATAGACGCCCGGAAGGGCCGCGAGATCGACCGGAACCGGCTCGATCAGAGCATGCTGGAGATCGTCAATGCTTCTTCATAGGCGCATTTACCAGTTTCTGATCATTTACGCCATCGGGCTCGCCTTTCTGCTTCTGATCAAATACGGCCTGAACCTGTCCGACTACGTGATTCCCGGACCGGTCGACATCTGGCACACCGGCACCGCGCAGTTCGGGCGCTATCTGGCCGATGTCCTCGACACGCTGGCGGTTGCGGTCGTGGGGCAGGTGCTGGCGATTTTAATCGCCTTGCTGGTGGGGATCGCCGGCCGGCAGGCGACCTGGTTCGGCTCCTTCATCAAGGTCGCGGCCTACAACGTCCAGGCCTACCCGATCGTGGCCATCGCGCCGATTATTTTCATTCTGTTAGGCGACGGCCTGCTGACCCGGCTGCTGATTGCGGCCATGATCTGTTATTTCCCGGTGCTGCTCTCGGTCATCGGCATCATGGCCGAGCCGGTCGACGACATCGAGCATTTCTACCGGGTGACCGGGCGCATGCGCTGGCAGCTGGAGGTCAAGATCCGCGCCTTCGAAAATCTGAACAAACTGACGACGGTGATCGCCGGCAGCGCCACCCTGGCGATGGCCGGCACCATCGTGGCCGAGTTCATCGCCGCCAATGCCGGTATCGGATACAGCATCCGCGTGGCGCTCTACCAGAGCAACCTGGCCAAAATCCTGGTGGCCCTTTTCCTCATCGGCATCACGCTGTCGGTGTACCAGGGCTTTCTGGAACTTATCGGGGCCACCGTCCGCCGGGTATGGACGGGAAAATAGGCCGGCCGCACGACCGGCGCCTTGACCGCCGCAAGAGCTTTCCTTGAATCAAGGGGGGGAAGGGGTGCGAGATTCAGAGATGCCGGGAGGCAAAAATAAATATCATCACACCGTTAAAATGGCCGTTCTGGCCCTGGTCCTTTTCATCGGCGCCGGCTGCGGCCGGAAGCAGTCGGCCGAGGACACCCTCGTCTACCGGCTCAAATGGCTTTTCAACACCAGTGTCGTCGGCGATCTCTACGCCGATGTCCACCGGTTTTTCGACGCCGAGGGGCTCACGGTCGAGATCAGGGAAGGCGGGCCGGAGCGCGATGCCCTCAGAGAAATCGAACTGGGGCGGGCGCAGTTCGGCGTGGCGTCCGCCGACCAGGTGATCCGGGCCCT
Source organism: uncultured delta proteobacterium (assembly GCA_963728055.1). Classification (GTDB taxonomy): domain Bacteria; phylum Desulfobacterota; class Desulfobacteria; order Desulfobacterales; family SG8-13; genus JARFQH01. The sequence continues at coordinate 163,935 of CAVSIM010000010.1, forward strand.
GTCGAAAGGGGTCGATGTCGTCGTGCTCGCCCAATTTTTTCAGATCAATCCGCTGCAGTGGATATATCGGCCGGAGAAGATGAAAATCGAAGGCCTCTCCGATTTGAAAGGCCGCGAGCTGGGCGTGACGTTCGGCGGCAACGACGAAACCATCCTAAAGACCCTGCTGGCCCGGGCAGGGCTCACCGAAGCCGATGTGACCCTCTACAGCGTGCGCTACGACTACACGCCGTTCATTCAGAAAACCGTCAATTTCTGGCCCGTCTACCGCAACACCCAGGCCGTTTTCCTGGCGGAGAAGCTGCGCGGCTCCGGCGACGCCTTCGCCTTTTTCAACCCGGCCGACTACGGCGTGCGGTTTGTGGCCAACTCCCTGGTGACGTCCGGAAAAATGATCGAGCGCAACCCTGAAACCGTCCGCAAGTTCACCACGGCCCTGCTGAAGGGCTGGCGGGCGGCCCTGGAGCCGGCCAACACCGACCGGGCGCTGGAAACCCTGCGCCGCTACGACAAGGACTCCTCGGCCGGGGTCCTGCGCGAGGAGCTGGCGGTCACCCGGAGCCTGGTGCAGCCCGATCCGGCCATTCCGATCGGGTATATCGATACGGCGGCCTGGCAGCAAACCGAACGGATCATGGTGGACCAGGGCCTGGTGCCGGCCGCGGTGGGGGTCGAATCGGTGCTGCGGGAGATTCCGCGGCCGTGAGGGGCGTCGGGAGGCAAAGAGAGCGGATGCCGAGAAATGCCTCGGGGCGATTCCGGACCGGTTATCGACAGGTTCGGCCCGCAAACGGCCCTTTCCCGCGATCGCCGGCCTGAAGCGGGTCCGGCCGTCAATCGGAATCCGATTCGGGATAGGCGAGATAGCCGTCCGGGTCGGCGAGCAATTTTTCCAGGCGGTACTTGTAATAGCCCACCTGGCGGCGCTTGTTCTTCTGTGAGCCGAATTTGTCGAGTGGCGCGGCGTCCAGGTCCTGAATGGCGAGGTTCAGTCGCTTTTTTTCACGCCCGATGAGCTGCTGCCGGCTGCCGCCCTGGTCCAGCTCGTTCTGCACATCACCCACGATCGATTTTTCGCGGCTGACGAGGTCGCCCTGCGTCATCGGAAAGGCGACCAGATCGAGCCGGGTGGCCTCGATGACCTCGGCATCCGGGTCCGTTCGGGTTTCGGCGGGCGGCGGTTCGGCGGCGGTCCCCGGCGCATCGTCGGCGCCCGGCTGCGGCGCCGCTGCGGACGGATTCCGGGCGGACCGGCCATCCGGGTTGGCGGCGGGCGGCAGTTCTTCCTTCTGCTCGAAGGCATCGGTCGCCTCCGACGGGCCGGTATTGCTGAAATGTTTGACGCCCTTGGCATCCGTCCAGACAAACACCCGGTCGGCCGACGCCGGCACCTGCAGCAGGAACAACAGCGCCAAGGCGGCGAATGATCTCTTGAGCATGACGACACCCTCCCGATGACGGTCGCCGGATCAACCCGGCCATGGTCCCGGCCTTGCCGGGCGACCGGTGTCAGCGGCTGAAGGCCGGTCTCGAAAACAAAAAGCCGGGCGGACGGGATTTTTTGAGGGGTCACAACCGCCGCCGGGGCCTTCGGAATGAAAATTAAATCCGAACCGAAACCAGATGTATCCTACCACAATCATGGCAAATTCTCAAGGCGGGCGCGTGGCCCGCACGGCCGGACCGTCAAACGGCGCCCGGCTGCCATCGGCGCGCCACGACCGGTTTACAGATGGGGCAAAGTCGTCTGCGGAGAGTGCGGCGACTGTCTGGATCGAGCGGGCGGGGGGCTCAGCGGTTTTTGTTTTTGCGGCTGTGATAGTCGATGATGAAGTTTTTGACGACGCGGGTGACTTCTTCGCGTTCGCCGAGAAACTGAATGCCGGTCAAGTATTTCATGGGCGCCACCGGCCGCGAATGGGCGACCTTGCCCTTGGTTTCGACCATGTTGTTGTCCAGATCGATCGACATCAGGAGAATGTATTCGGCATCGATCGGGCAACTGGTTTCAAGCAGGGTGCCGCCCTGGCTGATGTCGACCGTGGTTCCCATGCCCTCGGCGATCTGCCGCCCGTCGGCGTCGAGACAGATATAGGACACCACATTGTGGGTCAGCACGCGCGGGTACTTTCTTTTTTCCGATTCCGGCATGATGAGGTCTTCGGTTGATTTTCCAGGGTTTGGCCGCGTGGCATGCGAAAAAAGCGCGGTGCGTACGAACCTTCCGGCCCCGGCGGGTCCGAGGTTAAACGGACTTCCAGGAGATGCCACGGGATGACCGGCGCGCGGCCCAAGCCTGAAATGGATCCAATTAACTGAATTATTTAAAATTAATTTGGTCGGCTGTCAAGAGGCAATCTGCGCGGGCGTCAACGCCAAGGGTGCCGCCGCTGCCGGCCCGGCAGAAGCAGAGGGATGGCCGATGGCAGCTGGACCGACGCTGCCGATTTTGGCTGCCGCCCGGACCCGGCTGCCGGCTCGAACTTTCGGAATATCCGGATATGTTGGCGATGGCGGCCGGTCTTCCGCCGCAGGCGGCCGGTCAGCGAACCGACAGCAGGTGGGTTCTCAGGCCGGCCTTTTTATTGCTCAACCCCAGTTTCTTGCGGATGTTGAGGCGGTGGACCTCGATCGTCTTGCCGGAGACGCTCAACAGGTCGGCAATGTCCTTGGTGCTTTTTCCCTGCTTGACGAGATTGGCGATTTCGATTTCAGATGACGTCAGGTTGAGATAACGGGAGGACAGGCGATAGGAAAAGGGCGAGGTGATCGCGTTCAGGTTTTCTTCCAGGACCGCCAGGTTGTTTTTCTGGCGGGTGTCGCTGGCGCGGGCCTTGACCCTCTCCAGGTAGGGCTTGACCATGTCGTTCAGATTGGTCAGCACGGTCTGCTCGAGGTCGCGCTTGTCGTCCTCGCGTTTTTTCAGCAGGACCGTCAGCGCCGTGTTGACCTCCTCGAGGTTGCGGGTCTTGCCGCGCAGCTTCTCTTCGCTGCGGCGCAGCAGTTCTTCGGTTTCCCGGCGCTCGGTGATGTCCCGCGCGATGCCCATGAAACCGACCGGGTGTCCTTTCAGGTCGCGTTTGAGCGAGACCGACACCTCGACGTAGCGCTTGGTGCCGTCCTTGCGGATCAGTTCCCAATCGAAGGCCTTGGTCGCCAGGCCGGTGGTGTAAACGCCGTTGAACAGGGCCATGACGCGCCTGGCGTTGAAGGCGTCCATGATGGCGCGGTTGTTCTTGCCCAGCAGTTCCTTGCGCCTGTAGCCGGTGATGCGGGCCAGGGCATCGTTGAAAAAAGTGAAATTGCCGGCCAGGTCGACTTCATAATACCCGTCTTCGATGTTCTCGATGATCATGCGGTATTTTTCTTCGCTGTCCCGCAGGGCCTGTTCCATCAGCTTGCGCTGCGTGACATCGCGCGCGATGCCCATGAAGCCGACCGGTTCGCCGGAGATCGACTTCTTCAGGCTGATCGACACTTCCAGTATGCGTCGCGATCCGTCCTTGCGGATCAACTGCCAATCGAAGGCCTTGGTGGCCAAGCCGGTCTGGTAGACCCGGTTGAAAACCTGAAACACCTGGGTGGTGTTGAACTTGTCCATCATGTCGCGGTTGTTCATGCCCAGCAGTTCGTTGCTGGAAAAACCGGTGATGCGGGCCATGGCGTTGTTGAAAAAGGTGAAGTTGCCCTTCAGGTCGACCTCGTAATAGCCGTCCTCGATGTTTTCGATGATCGTGCGATATTTCTCCTCGCTGGCGTAGAGGGCCTCGACGGCGCGCTCGAGTTCGTCGGCGGTCCCGGCCGCAGGAGACGGCGAAGCACTCCCGGCCCTGGCCGGGGTCGTTTGTTTTCTCATTCGGCTTCCTTGACCGATAGGTCATTTTGCCCGCTGACAGAAAGTCCGGCGCGCTGCTTGCCGGAAGTCATCGGTCCTCGACACCGGCGGCCGGTCAGCATTTAAAAGGGTAGAAGTGATAAAAGCAGTATCCGCCGGGATCGCTGTACCGGCGTTCGGTTTCGGCCATGCAGGTGCCGATCATCTGCTGCGACACCTCGGCGTAGTCGGCCCGTTCCTCTTCCTTCTTCTTGCAGTCCATGCAGATCGGCTGATGGTCGTAAACCGACAGAATCCGCCGATCATCGGCCTTCAAGGCCTCGTTGCACCGCGTGCAGACAAGGGCGCAGTTGAGTTCATTTTGCCAGTTGTCGGTCACTTTCCCGCCTCCTTTCCGGCACCGGCCGCCTCGACACCGGCCGATATATTGGCCGTGTTCTCGGTCGCTGGCGTATACTGAACCAAGAGGTTCAAGGGTTCAGGGTTCGAAGGTTAGATAAAGCTTATTTCCGGAACTTCATCCGTTTATGGATGGAATCCGCTTAATAGTATGCCACAAACCCGCCCGAAAGAAAACCCGGTGCGTCAGGCCCGCGGAAGGTCGCAGCAGCCTTTGGTTGGCAGTTCCGAGCGGCCCGTCAGGAAGATGTCGACCGCGCGCGCCGCTTCGCGGCCTTCGGAAATGGCCCAGACGACAAGGGATTGGCCGCGCCGGGCATCGCCGGCGGCGAAAACCGCCGGCCGGCTCGTCATGTGGTGGCCGTCGGTTTCTATGTTGCCGCGCGCATCGAGACGCAGGCCGAACTGCGCCACGATGGTGCCCGGTTCGGGGCCGCTGAACCCCAAGGCCAGCAGCACCAGGTCGGCCGGCCATTCGCGCTCGCTGCCGGCCACCTCCCGCATGACCGGACTGTCCGGTGGGCCGTCTGCAAACGCCACGTCGACGGTGACCAGTTTTTTCACCCGGCCCTCTTCGCCGATGAACGCCTGGGTCAATATGCTCCAGTGACGCCGGCAGCCTTCTTCGTGCGAGCTGCTGGTGCGCAGTTTCACCGGCCAGAAGGGCCAGGGTTCCCGGATCTGCCTTTCCGGCGCCGGCCGGGGCAGCAGTTCGAAATTCGTGACCGATTGCGCCTGCTGGCGGATACAGGTGCCGATGCAGTCGCTGCCGGTGTCCCCACCGCCGATGACGATTACGTCTTTGCCCGTGGCGCTCGGCCCGTCGCGGCGGCCGATTTCGTCACCGGCGACCAGGCGGTTCTGCCGACCCAAAAAGTCCATCGCCCAGTGGATGCCGGTCAACTCGCGCCCCGGCACCCTCAAGTCCCGCGGCCGGGTGGCGCCGCAGCACAGCACCACCGCATCGAAGCCCCGCAGCTCATCGGCGCTCAGATCCACCCCGACGTGCACTCCCGGCCGGAAGTCGATGCCTTCGCGTGCCATCAGGTCCAGGCGCCGGTCGAGGATCGCCTTTTCCAGCTTGAAATCCGGGATGCCGTAGCGCAGCAGGCCGCCGATGCGATCGTCGCGTTCGAAAACCGACACCCGGTGGCCGGCACGGTTCAACTGCTGGGCGCACGCCAGGCCGGCCGGACCCGAACCGATGACGGCCACCGTCTTGCCGGTGCGCCGCCCGGGCGGGTGCGCCGCCACCCAGCCCCTGGCGAACCCGTGCTCGATGATCTCCTTTTCGATCTGCTCGATCGTGACGGGCAGCGCGTTGATGGCCAGCACGCAGGCTTCTTCGCAGGGTGCCGGGCAGAGCCGCCCGGTGAATTCCGGAAAGTTGTTGGTGGCGTGCAGCTGATCGAGCGCCTCGCGCCGGTGGCCGTGGTAGAGCCGGTCGTTGAAATCCGGGATGCGGTTGCCCAGCGGGCAGCCGGCGTGACAGGTCGGCACGCCGCAGTCCATGCAGCGCGCGGCCTGGTTCCTGAGCGCCTCTTCGGGAAAGGGGCGGTGGATTTCCCTGAAATCCCGAATGCGGTCTTTCACCGGACGCTTGCGCGGCAGTTCGCGGTCGAATTCCATGAATCCGGTCGGTTTGCCCATGATCTTTCTCCGTTGAGTCGGTTGGGCCTTTGGCCGGTTAGCCGGTTGGCCCGTTGGGTCCGTTTGGATCGATTTGTGCCGGTGGGGTCATTGGGGCACGTAGGGGCGAAAAATTTTTCGCCCTTTCCGGTTCGATTTCCCGGTCGACCATAGTGCCACGGGCATGTAATCGTTACGCCGGACGGCCGGTTTCAGGCGGTTGTCCGGCGGGGCCGGCCGGGTCTTTATCGGCGGCCGCTTCTTTCAGGGCGCGCTTGTAGTCGGTCGGGATGACCTTGACGAACCGCGAAAGGGCCGCATCCCAATCGGCCAGGATCCTTTCGGCGACCGTGCTGTTCGTGTAACGACAATGGTTTTCGATCAGTTCCCGCAGCCCGGGCCGGTCGCCGGCCGCAATCTCCTCCAGCTCGACCATCTCCGGGTTCAATCGCAGGCGCGCAAAATCTCCGGCGTCGTCGAGAACGTAGGCGATCCCGCCGCTCATGCCGGCGGCGAAATTGCGGCCGGTGGGGCCCAGGACCACGACCCGGCCGCCGGTCATGTATTCGCAGCCGTGATCGCCCAGGCCTTCCACCACGGCCCGGGCGCCGCTGTTGCGCACGGCGAAGCGTTCGCCGGCCACGCCGCGGATGTAGGCCTCGCCGGCGGTGGCGCCGTAGAGGGCGACATTGCCGATGATGATGTTTTCCTCGGCCGCGAAGCGGCTGCCGGCGGGCGGGCGGACGGTCAGCCGCGCGCCGGAGAGCCCCTTGCCGAAATAATCGTTGGCATCGCCGCGCAGGTGGACGGTCAGCCCGGCCGCACCGAAGGCGCAGAAACTCTGCCCGGCGCTGCCGGCGGCGCGGATGACGATCGTGTCCGCGGCCAGTCCCTCGTCGCCGTGGCGGCGGGAGATTTCATAGCTGAGCAGCGTGCCGACCGTGCGGTGAACGTTGCGGACCGCCAGCTCCAGTTCCACGGGCGTGCCGTTTTCAAGCGCCGGCCGGCAGTGTCGAATCAGGTCGTGGTCCAGGGCCTTTTCGAGCCCGTGGTCCTGCGCGTGCACCCGGCAGGTGGCGGGCATTTCTTCCGGCCGTTCCGGGCGGTAGAGGATCCTGGAAAAATCCAGGCCGCGGGCTTTCCAGTGATCGATTGCCGCGGAGACCCGCAGCCGGTCGACCCGGCCGACCATCTCGTCCAGGCGCCGGAAACCGAGCCCGGCCATTGTCCCGCGCAGGTCCTCGGCGATAAAGCGCATCAGGTTGATCAGATGCTCGGGCCGGCCGGCGAACTTCTTGCGCAGCTGCGGGTCCTGGGTGGCGATGCCGACCGGGCAGGTGTTCAGGTGGCAGACCCGCATCATCACGCAGCCCAGGGCGACAAGGGCGATCGTGCCGAAGCCGAATTCCTCGGCGCCCAGCAGGGCGGCGACCGCCACGTCGCGCGCCGTTTTGAGCTGGCCGTCGCACTCCAGCACCACGCGGCTGCGCAGGCCGCTCGTCAGCAGGGTCTGCTGGGCTTCGGCCAGGCCCAGCTCCCAGGGCAGGCCGGCGTGGCGGATCGAGCCCTGGGGCGAGGCGCCGGTCCCGCCCGATTCGCCGCTGATCAGGATCACATCGGCCTTGCCCTTGGCGACGCCGGCCGCGACCGTCCCGACGCCGACCTCCGAGACCAGCTTGACGTTGATTCGCGCGCGCGGGTTGGCGTTTTTGAGGTCGTGGATGAGCTGGGCCAAATCCTCGATCGAGTAGATGTCGTGATGCGGCGGCGGCGATATCAGGCCGACGTAGGGGGTCGAATGCCGCGTCCGGGCGATCCAGGGATAGACCTTGAAAGCGGGCAGCTGCCCGCCCTCGCCCGGCTTGGCCCCCTGGGCCATCTTGATCTGCAGGTCCGTGGCATGGGCCAGGTAGGCGCCGGTCACCCCGAAGCGGCCCGAGGCCACCTGCTTGATGGCGCTGTTGCGCCAGTCCCCGTTGTCCTCGGGCAGATAGCGGTCCGGGTCCTCGCCGCCCTCGCCGCAGTTGCTTCGGCCGCCGATGCGGTTCATGGCGATCGCCACCGTCTCGTGGGCTTCGCGGCTGATCGAGCCGTAGGACATGGCGCCGGTCTTGAACCGCTTGACGATGGCCGGCCACGGTTCGACCTCTGCCAGGGGGACCGGCGGGCCGTCGGCGGTGAACTCGAACAACCCCCTGATCAGGCCTTCGCGGCGGTTCTGCCCGTCGACCAGGTCGCTGAATTCGCGCCAGGCGCGGCGGTCGTCTCCGCGCACCGCCTGCTGCAGCTTGGCAATGGTCAGCGGCGTGTACTGGTGGGCTTCCCCGTCGCGCCGCCACTTGTACTTGCCGCCGGGCGCCAGCAGCCGCCCGGATTCCGCACGGCGGTCCGAGAAGGCCCGGCGGTGACGGCGGCGGGCCTCTTCGGCGATCAATTCGAGGCCCGCGCCGCCGATCCGCGAAGAGGTGCCCGTAAAATAGCGCTCGACGAGGGCCTCGTTAAGGCCGACGCACTCGAATATCTGGGCGCCGCGGTAGCTCTGCAGGGTCGAGATGCCCATCTTGGACATCACCTTGAGGACGCCCTTTTCCACGGCCGTCACGTAGTTGGCGGCGGCGGTGGGCGCGTCGAGCCCGGCCAGCTCCCCGCCGGCCGCCATCTGTTCCAAAGTCTCCAGCGCCAGGTACGGGTTGACGGCCCCGGCGCCGTAGCCGAGCAGGCAGCAGACGTGGTGGATCTCGCGCGCCTCGCCGGTTTCGACCACCAGGCCGCAGCGGGTGCGCAGGCCCTCCCGGATCAGGTGGTGGTGAAGGCCGGCGGTGGCCAGCAGGGCCGGGATCGGCGCCATGCGCTCATCGGCCCCGCGGTCGGAGAGGATCAGCAGCGTGGCGCCGTTTTCAACGGCCCGGGTCGCGGCGCGGCACAGGTCGTCCAGCGCCTGTTCGAGCCCGCGGGAGCCGTCCGGCAGCGGGAAAAGAATCGGCAGCGCGGCTGCGCTGAGATCGGGCCGGTCGAGTCCGCGCAGCTGCGCCAGACGCGCGTCGGTCAGGATCGGGCCGGTCAGCATGAGCTGGCGGCAGTGCCGGGGCGTTTCCTGGAAAAGGTCCTGTTCCGCACCGATGGTGGTTCTCAGCGAGGTCACCAGCTCCTCCCGGATGGCATCCAGCGGCGGGTTGGTCACCTGGGCGAACAGCTGCTTGAAATAGTCATATAACAGGCGGGGCTGAAGGGACAAGATGGCCGGCGGGATGTCGTCGCCCATCGAGCCGAGCGGCTCGGCGGCGGTGCGGGCCATCGGGGCCAGGATCAGGCGCAGGTCTTCGGCGCTGTAGCCGAAGAGCTGCCGGCGGGCGTCCAGCGGCAGTTTTTCCGGGGCCGGTGCGGCCTGCGGCGGGGGCAGGCGGTCGAGGGCCGTCAGGTTCTGCTCTATCCAGGCGCGGTAGGGGCGGCGCCGGCTGATGTCGGCCTTGATTTCCTCGTCTTCGACGATTCGCCCCTGCGCGATGTCGACCAGGAACATGCGCCCGGGCTGCAGGCGCCCCTTGCGCCGCACCTTTTCCGGCGCCACCGGCAGCACGCCGGTTTCAGAGGCCATGATGACGCGGTCGTCGGTGGTGACCGTGTAGCGCGACGGGCGCAGCCCGTTGCGGTCGAGCACCGCGCCGACGCAGGTGCCGTCGGAAAAGGCGATGGCGGCCGGGCCGTCCCAGGGTTCCATCAGGCAGGCGTGGTATTCGTAAAAGGCCTTCTTGGCGTCGCTCATGGAGCGGTGGTTCTGCCAGGCTTCCGGGATCATCATCATGACGACGTGCGGCAGGGAGCGGCCGGTGTGATAGAGCAGTTCGACCGTGTTGTCGAAGATGGCCGAATCGCTGGCGCCGGGGGTGGCCACGGGCAGCAGCTTGGCCGTGTCGGCCCCGAACAGCGCCGATCTGAAGACGGCCTGGCGCGCATTGAGCCAGTTGACATTGCCGCGCAGCGTGTTGATCTCGCCGTTGTGGCACAGGAAGCGAAACGGGTGCGCCAGCTCCCAGGTCGGGAAGGTGTTGGTGCTGTAGCGCTGGTGTACGAGCGCCAGGGCGCTGGCCATGTCCGGGTGGCAAAGGTCGGGAAAATAGGCCTGGATCTGGTCGGCCAGGAGCATGCCCTTGTAAACCAGGGTGCGGGCCGACAGGCTGGGGACGTGAAAGAAGGCGGCCTGACTCAGGTGCGAGGCACGCACGAAGTTTTCCACGACCTTGCGGATGACGTAGAGCTTGCGCTCGAAATGGGCGCCGTCGGCGATTTCCGGCCCGCGGCCGACGAAGATCTGGCGGATCACCGGTTCCCGCTGCCGCGCCAGAAGGCCCAGGGCGGTGCTGTCGACCGGCAGGCGGCGCCACCCCAGAAACCGCTGACCCTCGCGGCGGATGACCTCTTCGAAGTGCTGCATGACCCGCCGCCGCTGAAGGTCGTCTCGCGGCAGAAACACCAGCCCGCAGCCGTAATGCCCCGGTTCCGGCAGCTCGATGCCGCCGGCCGCGCAGCCGCTGCGCAAAAACGCATCCGGCATCTGCATCAGGATGCCCGCCCCGTCGCCGGTAGTCTCGTCGCAGCCGCAGGCGCCGCGGTGGCTGAGGTTGGCCAGGATCCGGAGGCCGTCGCGGATGATGGCCTGCGACTTGCGGCCTTTCAGGTCGCAGATCAGGCCGATGCCGCAGGCGTCGTGCTCGAAGCGCGGGTCGTAGAGGCCGCGGCGGGCGCTGGGCGGTATGGTCGGAATGGTGCTGGTGCAATGGGTCGGTATTCATCACTTTTATCTGAGAGCGGCCTAGGGGCCGCTACTTGACTATCGGCTGAAAAAAATCCTTTCCAGTCCTCCTCTTGAAGCGGGAAGGGCCGAAGTGGGGGGGCATGATATTGAGCCGTTATATCTCCCTCTCCAGCCCCTCCAGCCGGGAACGATCAGAGCCTGCCAGGGAAGGGGGGCGCGGTAAGATACTGACCAAGCAATAAAAATGCCAGCACATGCGCGAAAAGAAAAAGGCCGATAAGGATTTAAAATTACTATTAAATTTTTGTGAGCGGATTCAGTCGTGCGACAGTTGATGGTAATTTCGACAAATTTGTCCTGCCATTCTCCAAAAGTGTCATAGTAAGGCTGCGGGTCGCGGGGAAACAATTTTTTTACGGCCCTTGGGCGCCGCGAAACGGGATGAGGGTAGCAGTGCGATCACAAGACCGAGTCCGGGCGCAGCAAGTCGTGCAGCGGCAGAAAAAACAGCCTCGTCTTACCTATCGTTATCGTCTTGCGGGTATCCGGGTTTATGATATAGGCGGTTTCCGGAGAATATTTCTCGATAAAACGCCGCAGGGATGCCGGGACCTTTTCCCCCGTCTGGCGCCGCCATTTTACCTCCAGCGGGATCGGTCTGCCGCCCTCTTCGATCACGAAATCCACTTCGGCTTTATCCTTTGTCCGCCAGTAGTTAAGTGTCGCCGCCCTGAATTTCACTTTCTGACGCAGCAGCAGGTATACGAGGTTTTCAAAAACAAATCCCCCCTCAAAAGGCCGGGCGGGAGTGCCGAAAAGTCCCAGGGCGAAGTTTCTCAAACCGAGATCCCAAAAATAGGGCATCGGTGATTTGCTGATTTCTTTGCGTACATTGCGGGCATAAGGGGCGATCAGGTCTATCAGATATATTTTTTGTGCGTACCACAGGTATTTTTTGATTGTCGGAAAGGACACGCCCAGTGTCGATGAGAGTTCGGTGTGGTTTATCAACTGCCCGATCTGGTCGGCCAGAAGTTTTATCAGGGCGCTGAAAGCATAGGGCTTGTCAACCTTGAGGAGATAGGCGATGTCTTTCTCTAAAATGCTGCGGTAAATTTCGTCGATGAGGCGGCGTTTTTCCCCTTCTTCCGGCGCCGTGACGATTCGGGGGTATCCACCGTATGTCATGTATTCGGACAGCAAAGATCTTCGTTTATCCGGTTCTATTTCTAAATATTCCGGTAAATTGCCCTCATAGCGGTAGCTGGTCCGATGATTGATAAATTCTTCCAGCGACAAGGTGGAAAGCTCGAAGACCCGTTTCCGGCCAATGAGCGATTCGTCCATGTTTTGTTTCAACTCCAGGCTGCCGGAACCGGAGAGGATGAACTTGTACGGCAGGTTGAGATCGAAAAGCCCTTTCAGGAAAAGACCGGCATTGTCTTTGCGCTGGATCTCGTCAATAAAAACGTACCCCCTGTGCCGGCCCAGTTCCAGTTCGATTTTTTTAATAAGCGCTGCTTGGGTGTCGAAATGAGGTTTGTCCCATTCGACATCCAGATTGAGAAACAGGGTTCGTTCGTTTATATCCTCCAAATGAGCTCTGAGCATCTCCATCAGCGTGGTCTTGCCGGCCTGACGGGGACCGATGATGAGGCTCATTTCTTTTTGCGGGAGGTGATTCTGAAGATCCCTGTATAACTTTCGTTTAATCACAGTTATAGTTTAACCCGATAAAACATAAAGTCAATAGACATCTCGACGCTCGGAACAATTTTTATTTTATACAGTTTTAGCGGTACAGGTTTTATGTCACCTACATGGAATGATGGAATATTGGAATTATGGGGAAAATGGAACGCCAATGGTCCCATCATTCCGTCGTTCCATCATTCCACCATTCCACCACTCCATCACTCCACCACTCCAAGTCTTCAGCACTCTACCAAACCCGCTTCCCCGCTTCCCAGCCCCAAATTCCCAGCCTTTCGCGCCTTCCTCCTTTGGCCCTTTGCCTTTAGCCATTCGCCTTCCCCTCTTCCATCGTTCCATTACTCCAATGGTGAGCAAAGCGAACCAAATCCAAACAGCGCACCTTTCAGCGTGACCCACAGGCCTCAGTAGGCCTGCACGAGGCCGCCGTCGGCCAGAACAGTCTGGCCGGTGATGTAGGTGTTGGCGGCCGAGCAGAGAAATACGGCCAGGCGCGCCAGTTCCTCCGGCCGGCCGTAGCGGCCCAGGGGAATCTCGGCGGCGCTTTTCTGCTGGAGATCTTCAAGGGAAAGCCCCAGTTTTTCGGCCCGCACGGCCTCGATGCTGCGCAGGCGCGCCGTCTCCATTTTGCCGGGGCCGACCACGTTGATCAGGATGTTGTCGCGCCCCAGCTCGCGCGCCAGGGTTTTGGTCAACCCCACCACGCCCATGCGGAAAGTGTTGGACAGGATCAGGTTGTCGATCGCCTGGCGGGTCGAGGACGATGTGAAGTTGACGATCCGGCCGCCGCCGGCGGCGCGCATCAGGGGCAGCACCGCGCGGATGCTGCGGATGAAGCCCAACAGGGTCAATTCGAACGCTTTCTGCCAGGCGTCGTCAGCAAAGGCGTCGAACCCGCCGGCCGGCGGTCCGCCGGAGTTGTTCACCAGGGCGAAGACCGAACCGAAGCGCCGGGCCGTGGCGGCGACGGCGTTTTGGACGTCGTCCGCGACGGTGATGTCACCGGGCAAAATTTCCGCGGTGTGGCCCGTGGCCGCCGCGATGTCCGCCTGCGCCTGCCGCAGCCGGTCCTCCGAGCGCGCAAACAGCGTCACGCGCGCGCCTTCGCGGGCAAACGCCAGCGCGGCGGCCTTGCCGAGGCCGTCGCTGGCGGCCATGACCAGCACCGGTTTTCCTTCGAGTCCCAGGTTCATTGTTGACTCCTTTTCAAATCGACGACCGGGTTGACCAGGGCGGGGAAGCCGCCGATGCGGCACTCGACAATGTCCCCGTCGGCGATGACGACGGCGCCCGGGGTTCCGGTCGAAATGATGTCGCCGGGCAGCAGGGTCATCACCTGCGAGAGGAAAGAGACCAGAAAGGCGGGCGAGAAGGTCATGTTGGCAACGACGTTCTGGGCGTGGACCCGACCGTTTATCACCGTCGCGACTTCCAGGGCCGAAACGTCCGGGATTTCGTCCGGGGTGACGAGCTGCGCTCCGAGACTGAAAAAGGTGTCGAAGCTCTTGGATACCGCCAGGTAGCGCGGGTTCTGCCGCAGGATGTCCTCGGCCGTCATGTCGATGACGGTCGTGAAGCCGGCCACCGCTGTCCGCCAGTCTGCGATGGCGACATCCCGGCATTCACGGCCGATGATCACCCCCAGCTCGCTCTCGGCCGTGGTCTTTTGCGACAGCGCCGGAATGCGGATGGTGTCGCCGGGACCGATCAGGGTCGTGTCCGGCTTCATGAAGCTGCCCGGGATGCCGGTCGGTGTTTTTTCCGACAGATCGGCGGCATGGGCGGCATAGTTGAGCCCGATGCCCCAGATCTTGCGCGGCCGGCGATAGAGCGGGGCGGGCGCTGCCGTATCGCCTGAAATGACCTCGGCATCCAGGCCTTCAAGCGCCCGGCGGCCTTCGGCCCCATACCAGGCCGTCAGGTCCGCCAGGGCGGTGGTAATCAGCTCCAGCGCGTCGGTCGGCCAGCTGCGGGCAAAGCGGCGGTTGACCGCCGCGACGGGAACGAGCCCCCGCGGCACGGCAACTGCGGCGACCTCGCCTTGCCTGGTTTTGTAGGCCGTCAATCTCATGATATTCTTCCTTTGTGCAAGGGTTACGGCTCCGGGGGTCGACTGACCCTATCGGCTCTATTAAAGCCTTCCCGGATATCCGGACCGTATCCGGCGCAGCCTGTCAGCCCTCGTTCCCGTGCTTAGCACGAAAGCGCGCGACTGACAAACATCGGTTTGGTGTGAGACTGGATTGGCGCGTCATTTTTGAAGCGGTCGCGATGATCTTTACAAACGGCGGCCCTGACAGGTATAAAACCGTTGCGCCAAAAAAAGATTTTGAACGTTGGACCCGGCACGCCAAACCAACCGGTAGAGCGGCGTGTGCGCGGGCACGCAGGGGCGAAAAATTTTCCGCACTCCCACGACACCGGCGGCGGGTCCGAACCCGAGCCGAGGAGGCATCGATGGAATCGAAACCGTGGCGGGTTCACAATCCGCCGGGAAGCCGGAGGGTCGTGGTGACCAAGGAACTTCCCGGCCGGCACTGGCTGGACGTGCTGTCGCGTGCCGGCTGCCGGGTCGAGATCTGTACCTCGACCGAGGTGCTGTCGATCTCTGACATCGCGGCCGCCATCGGGACGCGGTGCGACGCCGTCATCGGGCAGCTGACGGAAACCTGGGGCGACGCGCTTTTTGCGGCGCTGGCGGCCGCCGGGGGCCGGGCTTACAGCAATTACGCGGTGGGCTTCAACAACGTGGACGTGGCGGCCGCCGACCGGCACGGGATTCTGGTCGGCAACACGCCCGGCGTGTTGACGGAAGCCACGGCCGAGATGGCGGTGGCCCTGACCTTCGCGGCCGCCCGCCGCATCGGCGAATCCGAACGGTTCCTGCGGGCCGGCAGATACCGCGGCTGGCTGCCGACCCTGTTTCAGGGCGAGCTGCTGTGGCGCAAGACCCTCGGGCTGATCGGCGCGGGTCGCATCGGCGCGGCCTTCGCGCGCATGATGGTCGAGGGCCACAAAATGAACGTCATCTACGTCGACCCGCAGCCCAACCGCGAGTTGGAAGACACCGTCCGCGCCTACGCCCGCTTTTTGGAAGCCCGCGGCGAGCCGCCGGTGGCCTGCCGCCGCGCCGGGGCCATCGAGGAGGTGCTGCGCGGTGCCGACTGCGTCAGCCTGCACACCGTGCTCAGCGACACCACCCGCCACCTCATCGACACCGGGCGCCTGGCGCTGATGAGGGAAAACGCCGTGTTGATAAATACCAGCCGCGGGCCGGTCATCGACGAGTCCGCCCTGGTCGCCCACTGCCGCAGCCACCCGGACTTCCGGGCCGGGCTGGACGTCTTCGAAGACGAACCGGCCCTCAGCCCCGGCCTGGCGGAGCTGGAAAACGTCGTCATCGTGCCCCACATCGCCTCGGCCACCCGCTGGACCCGCGAGGCGATGGCCAGCCTGGCCGCCGCCAATATCGCCGGCATCCTGGGCGGCCATCCGCCGTGGAACAAGGGCGACATGACGCCATTTTTAACCGGCGAGCCGCCCCCTGCCGTTCCGAGCCTGGTCAACGCCGGGAGCAAAAGACCGGAGAAGCGTCCCGCATGATCACTGCAGGACCGGAGACCGCCGGCCGATGCTATAAAAACCGTCCCGCAGTTTACAGGACGCTTAAGAACAAAACCCACAGGACCGCCACCGACACCGTCACCGCCAGCGCCACCGACCACCTGTGTTTCCGGTAAAGCCGTTCGGCGGCATCGCCGAAGGCCCATACCAGGCCGGCCAGTCCGAAGTAGCGGATAGCGCGCGACAGTGCGGTGGCCGCCAGAAACCCCGGAATGGAATAGTCGGCGGCGCCGGCGGCGACCATGGCGACCTGGAACGGCATCGGCGTAACACCGACGCTGAAGACAAACCAAAAACCCTGCCGGCGCAGGAATCGCGCGGCCTGCGAGAACTTTTCGCCGCTCCCGGTGATTGAGACGAGCCAGTCCCCGGCCGTCGACTGAAAAAAGAACCCGGCTCCATAGCCAATGAGCGCCCCGGCAATGCAGCCCGCCAGGGCCGCGGCCGCAAGTCGCCACACCCGTGCGCGATTGGTCTGCATCAACGGGATGAGCAGGAGTTCCAAGGGTATCGGCACCACCGTCGATTCCAGCAGCGAAGCCCCTGCCACGCCCCAGAGCAGATGTTCGGAGGTCATCATTTTTTTGACCGTCGACACTATTTTGCCCGTTTTATCCATTCGCCCGGTAACTCCCTTTATCTGTCATTCTCTTGGATCGTCTCAGACGTATTTAGCCCACTTTATTCGATTCTCACTTACGGAGAAATGGGATTTAGCCTGTATTTCCCGTTTATACTGCAGGTAGATAATATTTCATCAGCAGTTGATCGCAGGGATTGCATCCCTGCCCCGCATTTGACGTTTTTCAGGCACTCTGTTAGAATTACTGGTAAAAATCAGACAATTCGATCGAAGACATGGAAACACACATGAGTGATCCGGAACGAAGACGGTATCCGCGGGTGGCGGCGAACAACCCGATAACCTACGCCCTGGTCAACGAAAAAGGATCGAAAATCGGGCAGGGGATCGGCAAGGCCATCAATGTGAGCCAGTCCGGACTCCTGCTGGAAACATGCGAATACATCGGGGCCAAGTACATATTTCTGGTGGCAACCGATGTGGAGGGGACCCTGATCGAAATCGTGGGCAAGGTGATTTTTTCGCGCGAGGTGTCCCTGCGCACATTCAATACCGGCATCAGCCTGAGGGGTGAACATGACGACAACGTGAAATTCAGAAGGGATTTGATCCGCGTCTTTCACCAGCGGCATGTTCTCGGCCTGCCGAATTAGCCGCTCCATCAGTGCCGCAGATAATTTTCGACTGCATCTTAACCCGGGGCGTCGCCCCCGGCCTCCGGCTGTGTCTGCAGCCGATTTTTTTCTAATTTCGGCCCCGGCCAGGGTGTTGACACGCTTCTCCGCTTTTGAACCTGCCGACCGTCACGACCTTCTGCTTGGCGATCAGTCAATTTGTTGGCGCTTTTACGGACCGGCGCGGGATGTGTCTTTGATCGCGTGCCGCCCTGTTTTGTTTATAAGCAATTGAAGTTATACAAATAAATTAGTGCGTTACTTTTCTTGCACCGCAGTCGGGTTTCTGGCTCGAAGTTTGCACTTCAGACCGGGGGAAAAATCGTTCCCCCGCACAACGCGATGAATTGCCAATGGCGCCGACCGGTCCGTCCTGGCGGTGTTTACTCGTTCAAGGCGGCGTCACCTTCGGCAGGAAAAGCCCGTCCGCGGCCGCCTTTCGTGCGCCACTCACGGTGGAGGATGATCGATGAATCTATCGGAGGCCCGTGAAGATGTCGTTCAGGCAACGGCCCTCTTCGGCGCGGAGGCCATCCGGGAACAGGCCTGGTCGCTGCAAAACCTGGCCCTGTCGCTCGACGAGTCTTTCGATCGCGCCGTGCAGGCGATCCTCGCGCACTCCGGGCACCTGGTGGTCAGCGGCATGGGCAAGTCGGGTCTGGTCGGACGCAAGATGGCGGCGACTTTTTCTTCCACCGGAACGCCCAGCTTTTTCGTGCACCCGGCCGAGGCCGTTCACGGCGACCTGGGCATGATCCGCCCGGCCGCCCTGGTCATGCTCATCAGCAACAGCGGCGAAACCGGGGAAATCCTGCACCTGCTGCCCTTCCTCAAGCGCTTCGACAACCGCATCATCGCCATGGTCGGACAACAAAACTCGACCCTGGCGCGCGAAGCCGACATCGTCCTGGTGCTGCCGGTCGAACGCGAAATCTGTCCGTACAACCTGGCGCCCACCACCTCCACCCTCGTCGCCATGTCGCTGGGGGATGCCCTGGCGGTCACGCTCATGCGCCTGCGCGGTTTTCAGCCGGAGGATTTCGCGCTCTATCACCCCTGCGGCTCCCTGGGGCGACGCCTGCTGAGCCGGGTGATGGACATCATGCACAGCCGCAGCGAAAAGGACTTTCCCATTATCGGCCCCAGGGCCTCGGTGCGGGAAACCATCTGGGTCATGACCCGCGGACGAATGGGGTTGACGCTGGTCATGGAAGGCGAGCGGCTGCTGGGGATCATTACCGACGGCGACCTGCGCCGGGCGATGATGAATGCCGGCTTTTCCCTGTCGACCAACACGGCCGCCGATGTCATGCACCGCGAGCCGGTCACGATCTCCGAGACCTCGCTGTGGAGCAAGGCCGAGCAGCTCATGAGCCGGCGCAAGATCAAGGCCCTCGTGGCGCTGGATGGCGAGGCCCGCGTATCGGGCGTGGTGGAGATCTTTTGATATCCGCGGCGGCCGTTGCGGTCTGCAGGTCCCGCATCCCGATTCTGGGGCTGGTTCTGCTTTGTGCGGCCTGCGCCCACACCGGCGGCGGCGCGGTCGACACCCCGCAGGAAGTCCGCCGGAGCGCTTTTGCGGCCTGGGTCGGCGCCCAGGCGCCCGGCAGCCGGACCGTCATCGACGCTCCGGAGCTGGGCGGCCGCGTCACGGTCGCGATCGACCGGGAGTATTTTTCGGCCGCCGGCTTTTCCTGCAAGCGGGTGCTGGTCTTCAACGGCAGCCCGCTCGGCGAGCCGGTCGCGGTCTGTGAAAAAGATGAGGGCGAGTGGGTGCTGGTGCCGCGCATCTGGGGCGGCTCGCCGGCCGAGGAGGGCCGATGACCGGACCGTCATCGGCCATGCGGGTACAGGGGCGGGTGGTTTGGGCGCTGATGCTGCGCGAGACGAAGACCCTGTTCGGCAAGCACAGACTGGGCTATCTGTGGGCGCTGATCAACGCCGCCTTTTCGATCGGCATCTTCTGGGCGATCCGCGATTTCGGCGGGTTCCACGCGCCGCACGGCATGTCCACGCCAGTTTTTCTGCTGGGCGGGTTCATTCCCTGGTACCTTTTTTCCGAGACGGTTTCGAGCGGAATGAACGCGGTCGGCGGCAACCGGGCGCTGCTGGCCTATCCGCAGGTATTTCCGCTGGATATCCTGACCGCGCGGGCGCTCTTGCAAGGGGCCATGTACGTCTGCGTCATGGCGGTGCTGCTGGCCCTGGCGCATGCCATGGCCTACCGGGTGACGCTGCGGGACCCGGCCCGGATATTCGAGGCGCTCGGTTTATCTCTGCTGCTGGGTTACGGGCTGGGCGCCGTGTGTTCGGCCCTGAACCTGATGTGGCCGACCACCGCGCGGGTGGTGCCGCTGATATTGCGCGTGATGTTTTTCGTGTCCGGATTGTTCTTCTCGGTCGATGCCATGCCGGTGACGGCCCAGCGATACCTTTTTTTCAACCCGCTTTCCCACTTGATCGAGTCGCTGCGGGCCGGCCTGTCGACCGGCTTCAGCAGCCGCTTCGTCTATCTGCCGTATGTCTTCGGCTTCGTTCTCGTGACCCTTTTCCTGGGGCTGCTGCTCGAACGGTATTCGCGGCGTTTCATGGAGCGGGAAGTATGATCGAGCTGTGCAACCTCAGCAAAAGCTACCGCACCCGGAAAGGCCGGCACACGGTGCTTAAAGACGTCAGCTCGCGCTTTCCGCCGGGCTGCAACATGGGCATTCTCGGCCGCAACGGCGCCGGCAAGTCGACCCTGCTGCGGCTGATCGGGGGGGCCGAGATGCCGAGTTCCGGACGGATCGTGCGCCGCAGCAGCGTGTCGTGGCCGATCGGTTTTTCGGGGGGATTCCACGGCAGTCTCAGCGGCCGCGAGAACCTGCGCTTCATCTGCCGCATCTACGGCGCCGATTTGCGCCGGGTGGCCGCTTTCGTGGCGGAATTCTCGGAGCTGGGCGATTACATGGACATGCCGCTCAACACCTATTCCTCGGGCATGAAGGCCAAGCTCGCCTTCGGCTTGAGCATGGCCATCGACTTCGACTACTACCTGATCGACGAGGTGACCGCCGTCGGCGACGCCGTCTTCAAGCGCAAGAGCAAGGCGGAGTTCGACCGGCGCAAGGACCGGGCCACGCTGATCGTCGTGTCGCACAGCACGGCCACCATCCGCCAGTACTGCGATGCGGCCGCGGTGCTCGACCGTGGAAACTTCCTGTTTTTCAGCGACCTTAACGACGCCGTCGATCACTACGACAGCCTCGACGGCAGCGGGCGTCCGGCCGCTAAAAGGGCCTGAACGATGACAGCCAGCCTGCGCCTCAGATTGCTGCTTTTCGTCGGCCTGCCGACCCTGCTGGGCCTGGTCTATTTTTCTTTTCTGGCCACCGACATGTACGTTTCGGAAGCGCGCTTTTCCATCCGCGGGGCCGAAGGCGGCGGCGGCCCGGAATGGCTCGCCCTGTTCGGCCATGCCGGCGGCTCCACCGCGGCCGACGCTTATGTCGTTCAGGAGTACATCCAGTCGCAGGACATGCTGACGGTGCTGGAGCAGGGCCTTGCGCTGCGCGATCACTTCCGGAGCCGCGCCGCCGACATCATCTCCAGGCTGAAGCGCGAGGCGACCCGCGAAGAATTTCTCGAGTACTTCCAGAAAGTCGCGCAGGTGGGCTACGATCCGGTCAGCGGCATCTTCACCTTGACGGTGCGCGCCTACAGCCCTGAAATGGCCCGGGACCTGGCCAAGGCCATCCTGGCCCAGAGCGAGCGGCTGGTGAACCAGCTGGCGCAAAGATCGCTGCAGGACAGCCTGGCTCTGGCGCGCAGCGAACTGGCCAGCGCCGAGCGGCGGGTGACCGAAGTCCGCGAATCCCTGAAAAATTTTCGCGATCAGCGCGACCTGCTCAACCCGCAGGCCGCGGCCGGCGCGATGCTGGCGCTGGTGGCCCAGCTGGAAGGCGAGGCCGTCAAAACCCGGACCGAGTTGAGCGAGACCCGCACCTTCATGCGCGAGGACAGCGCCCGCATCACGGCCTTAAAGGCCCGGCTCGCGGCCCTCGAAGGCCAGATCGGCGCGGAGAAGAGCCGCCTGACCGGCAAGAAGGGCCAGGTCCTCAACCAGGTGGTGACCGATTACGAACGGCTGCAGGTCGAGCACGAATTTGCGGAAAAACTCTACGTCTCGGCCCTTGCCTCCCTGGAAGCCGCACGGGTGCGGGCCGATAGCAAGAACCGCTACCTGGTCGCGTTTGCCGAACCGACGCTGCCCGAGGAGTCCCTCTATCCGCGCCGGGTCCGCGCCTCCGTGATTTTTTTCGCCGGCACGCTCCTTTTCTTCGGCATCGTCTCGCTGATGATTGCCGCCATTCGCGAACACGCGGGGTTCTGACATGCGCCACCTCATTCTTTTCCTTCTGCTTCTCTGCCTGCCGGCCACGGCCGCCACCGGCGCCGGCCCCCCGCCGCCGCCCGCCGAGCCGCCGCCGCCCTCGGCCGCCGGCTTCGCTCCGTTCGGGGCCGATCTCTTCCAGGGCAACTTCGCCAAAGGGGTTTTCGACGAGCTGAACGGCGATTACGTCATCATGCCCGGCGACCGCATCACCGTGCGCCTGTGGGGCGCCCAGAAGTTCGACGGCGTGCTCGACGTCGATGCCCAGGGCAACCTCTTTCTGCCGGAGGTCGGTCCGGTGCCGGTCGCCGGACTGAAGCACTCCCAGCTGCCGCGAGTGGTGGCCGAGCAGGTGCGCTCGGTCTACACCAACAACGTGGAAGTCTACACCAACCTGATCAACACCCAGCCCGTGGCGCTTTACGTCACCGGCTTCGTGACCCGGCCGGGCCGCTTTGCCGGCGGCCCCACCGATTCGGTGCTCTACTACCTCGATCAGGCCGGCGGCATCGACGCCGAACGCGGCAGTTTCCGTAACATCCGCATTCTGCGTGACGGGCGCCAGCTGGTCCAAATCGACCTGTATCCCTTCATCCTCGACGGCCGGCTGCCCCAGCCGCGCCTGGAGGAGGGCGACGTGATCCTGGTCGGCGAACGCGGCGCGGGGGTCATGGCGCAGGGACAGGTGCGCCACAGCGCGCGGTTCGAATTTTTAAGCGATACCGTCATCACCGGCCGGCAGCTGGCCGAACTGGCCACGCCGCTGCACAAGGTCTCGCACGCAAGCGTCGTCGGTGCCCGCAACGGCGCCCCCTTCAACACCTATCTGACCATCGAGGAATTTCAGCAGATGGTGCTGGAGGACGGCGATGTCGTCGATTTTCACGCCGACACGCCCGGCGCCACCATTATGGTGGCCGCCAGCGGTGCCATCTTGGGCGCCTCGCGCTATCCGATCAAGAAAAATACGCGCCTGCTCGAACTGCTGTTCTACATTCCCGTGGAACCCGAACTGGCCAACCTCGACGGCATTCACATCCAGCGCAAAAGCGTGGCGGCACAGCAGAAAAAAGCACTCGATGAGTCTTTGCGGCGGCTGGAAGAGACATCTCTGACCGCCACATCGCAGAGCGTCGACGAGGCCACCATCAGGGTGCGCGAAGCCGAACTGATCGCCAAGTTCGTCGCCAAGGCACACACGGTCAAGCCCGACGGCACGGTGGTGGTCGGTCACGCCGGGCAGATCAGCGACGTATATCTGGAGGACGGCGACGTCATCGTCATCCCCGCCCGCAGCGATGTGGTGCTGATCAGCGGCGAGGTGATCATGCCGCAATCCGTCGTCTACAGAAAAGGAAATAATGTGCGGGATTACATCGCCGTCGCCGGCGGGTTTTCCCATCGGGCCGACAAGAAGCACGTCCTGGTCGCCAAGCCCAACGGCGAAGTCCTCGAGTCCGGTGACACGACTGTCCTGGCCGGCGACCACATCATGGTGCTGCCGCGGTTCGACACCAAGAACTTGCAGCTGGTGAAAGACATTTCACAGATTCTCTACCAGATCGCGATTGCAACCTCGGTGGTGCTGGACCTGTGATGGATAAATAGATTTGACGACCGCCGCCCTCTCCGTTTTCAGACGCCCCGCCGCGCTGTCGCACGGCATTCTGGGGATTCCGCACCTGGCGGGCTTTCTGCCCGAATGCGAGAAGGTGGTGCGCTGCGGGACGCTGCGCAACCGGCCATTCGATGCCGTGATCGGCTGGGGCCACAAGGCGACGTCCATGCGAGCGCGCAACCTGGCGCAACGGCGGGGGGTGCCTTATCTGGCGATCGAAGATGGCTTCTTGCGCTCGGTTTTACCGGGCGCGGCCGGTGCGCCGCCCCTGGCTTTGGTCCTCGACGATGTGGGCATCTACTACGATGCCACGGCGCCCTCACGGCTGGAGAACCTGCTGCAGAACGGCGGATGGGAGAGTGCCGCGCTGATCGAGCGGGCGACGGCCGCCATGGCGCACATCGTTGCGGCAAAGCTGTCCAAGTACAACCACGCCCCCCTGCCGCAAGGGGCCTTGCCCGGTCACCGGCGGCAGAAAGTGCTGGTGGTCGACCAGACGCGCGGCGACAGCTCGGTTGACCGCGGCCTGGCCGACGGGGCGACGTTCGCGCGCATGCTGGCCGCGGCGGCAACCGAAAATCCCGCGGCCGACATCATCGTCAAGGCCCATCCGGACGTGGTGGCCGGCAAGAAGCGCGGTTATCTTTTCCCGCCGGCGCAGCACCACCCCCGGGTTCACATCCTGGGCCGGGACCTCAACCCGCTGGCGGTGATCGCGAAGGTCGACCGCGTTTACGTCGTTACCAGCCAGATGGGCTTCGAGGCTCTTTTGCTGAACAAGCCGGTCGAGTGCTTCGGCCTGCCATTTTACGCGGGCTGGGGCCTGACCCGCGACCGGCAGGCCTGCCCCCGCCGCACGCGCACCCGGACCCTGGCGGAAGTGTTCGCCGCGGCCTATATCCTCTACTCGCGCTACATCGATCCGGCCACCGGCAAGCCGGGCGCAATCGAACAGGTCATCGCGCATCTCGCCTTGCAGTGCGGCGCGCACCGGATGGATGCGGGCCGCCTGGTCTGCACGGGGTTTCACTGGTGGAAGCGGCCCTATGTCCGGCGGGCCCTGCGCGCGCCCGGCAACCGGGTGGTCTTCTCCGACAGCCCGCGGAGCCTGGCCGCGGCCGACAAGCTAATCATCTGGGGGGCGGGCGGTCCGTCGGCGATCGAACGCCAGGCGCGCCGCCGCGGCCTGCCGGTCCACCGCGTGGAGGACGGTTTTCTGCGGTCGGTCGGCCTGGGCTCGGACCTCGTGCGGCCCCTTTCGCTGGTAGTCGACACGCAAGGGATCTACTTCGATCCCACCCGGCCCAGCGACCTGGAAACGCTGCTGCGCGCGACAGCCTTTACCGACGATCTGCGCCGGCGCGCTCGCGGCTTGCGCCGGCTCATCGTGCGCAACCGGCTGAGCAAGTACAATGTCGGCGACGATGCGCCGCTGTGCCCGGCGGCCGCGCCGGGGCAAAGGACCCTTCTCGTCCCCGGCCAGGTCGAGGACGATGCGTCGATGCGCCTGGGGTGCGTGGATATCCGCACCAACCTGGAGCTGCTGGCCGAAGTCCGGCGGCAAAACCCCGCGGCCTTCATCGTCTACAAACCGCACCCCGATGTCCTGGCCGGTAACCGCCGGGGCGCGGTCGCGCCCGAAGATGCCGGCCGTCTCTGCAATCTGACGGTGACCGGCCGCGGCATGCCGGCCTGCCTGGCGGCCGTAAACGAAGTTCACACCCTGACGAGCCTGACCGGATTCGAGGCCCTGCTGAACGACAAGGAAGTCTTCACCTACGGCCTGCCGTTTTACGCCGGCTGGGGCCTGACCCGCGACCGCCACCACCTCGCCCGCCGCGGCCGCAAGCTGACGCTCGACGAACTGGTCGCCGCGGCGCTGATTCTCTATCCGCGCTACCTCGACTGGCGTTACGGGCGGCTGGTCGGCGTGGAAGCGGCGCTCGAGCACATCAGCCGCAAGCGCGCCGGCCGCCGGCAAAAAAGCGGAACGAGGGCGCTGCGCTGGGGTCTAAAGCTGGAAGGTTTTGTGAGGGGGCTGTTATAAAGCCAAGAAAAACTTCGGCCACGAGCACGAGCACGAGCACGTGCACGGGAAAGGGGGAGAGGTCGTGAGGCCGAGTTGCATGTTACCTCTTCCCAAAAACCGATGACTTCTTCGGTAACCGTGAACGAGCACGAGCACGAGCACGTTCACGTGCACGGGAAAGGGGGAGAGATCGTGAGGCCGAGTTGCATGTGACCTCTCCCAAAAAGCGATGACTTCTTCAACAACCGTGAACGTGAACGTCTCACGTGCACGGGAAAGAGGAGAGGTAGTGAGGCCGAGTTGCATCTGACCTCTACCCTAAAAAAGCGATGCTTCTTCGATAACCGTGAACGTGCTCGTGAACGTGAACGTGCTCGTGCTCGTGCTCGTGAACGTAGTCGTGAAAGTCCTCGTGCACGATATATCAAATTAAAAAGCTTGCGAAACCCACCCGACTTGTATTCGACGGGATACCTGAAAAATTGACTGTCAGTCTTATGAAAAAAATTATCGGACGCATACACGGGAAAAACATTTTGCTCCTGCAGGGACCGCTCGGCGACTTTTTTACGAAATTGGACACCTTCTTTCGTGCTCAAGGCGCGAAAACCGTCCGGATCTGCCTGAATGCAGGGGATCAATTTTTTGCCCACCCGGACAATGCCATCGCCTACCGGGGGACCGCCGCGCAGTGGCCCTCTTTTCTACGCCAGATCTTGACCGCATATCGCATCGACTGCATCTTCCTGTTCGGCGACTGCCGGCTGTACCACAAGATTGCACTGGAGGAAGCCCGTGCCGCGGGCGTCGAGTGTTTCGTTTTCGAGGAGGGCTACATCCGGCCGGATTACATGACTCTTGAAAAAAACGGCGTCAATGACTTCAGCGACCTGCCGCGCGAAAGGTCTTTTTACGAGCGCCTGCCGGCGGCCGACCGCAGCTCGTCTCCTATTTTTAAGGCCAACTACAACCACCTCCGGGCGGCCCTCCAGGCCGTTGTCTACTACCTGATCATGGGCCTGCTGCGATTCCGCTACCCGCACTACCGGCACCACCGTGAAAGGGCGTGTCTCAAGCAGGCCTTTTACGGCATCCGCAACGGGTGCCGCAAGCTGTGGTATAAAGTTTCCGAAAGCAGGGTCTCCGCGCTGGTGAGCGCCGGCTGGCGCAAAAAATACTACTTCGTCCCGCTCCAAACCCACAACGATTTCCAGGTCTGCACGCACTCCGACTTCGATTCCATCGAGGCCTTCATCGATGAAGTCCTGGTTTCCTTTGCGCGGCATGCCCCCGCAGACACGTTCCTGATTATCAAACATCACCCGGCCAACCGGGGCATCAAGAACTACACGCGGCTGATTCGCAGAAGGGCAAAGCAGTGGGGTATCCCGGGCAGAGTCGGGGTGGTTCACGACACCCACCTGCCGACCTGCCTTAAAAACGCCCTGGGCACCGTGACGATCAACAGCACGGTCGGCATCTCTTCCCTGTTCCACGAGACCCCGACCATAACCCTCGGCCGTGCCGTCTACGACATCGACGGCCTGACCTGCCGCGGCATGGCCCTGGAGGATTTCTGGCGCTCGCGCACCTCCCCCGACAAAACTCTTTTCTGGAAATTCAGGTCCCACCTGATCCAGCACACCCAACTCAACGGCAGCTTCTTTGGGCGATTTCCCGCCGAATGGTCGCAGCCCCAGGAAATCTCCCCGCCTTTCCTCTCTTCACCCATGAAGCCCGTTTCCTCCAACCACTCGTAGTCGACCAAACATCGTGAACGTGCTCGTGAACGTGAACGTGAACGAAAGAGTTTACCTTAATCGCATCAGATTGAAACGGTGCGGCTTCAGGGAAATTTCGTCATCGAGAAAAAGGTGTCGTTTTAAGATATCGTTCACGAGCACGGGTACGTTTACGTTCACGCTCACGGGCACGGGCACGGTTACGTTCACGGGGAAGGGAAAGGGGGGACTGCAATGACATTGTCAAGGGCGTAAAGAGCTTGATGGATATTTTTTTTGGTCCGACCATTGTTGCCGCGGCGCCGATCCAGGCGGAGGCTCGCCGGGGAATTATCATGGACAGGTAGCAGAAAAATCGCTATGTATTTAACGATCAATCCTTCATTTTGATTTGCAGGTGATCCCGTGCCTCAAAAAAGGCCGCTGACAGCCGGCTACGTCTTTTTCTACCTTCTCTTCTGGCCCGACACCTGGCGCATCCTGATCGGCGTTGCCGCCGCCTGGGGGCTGGCCCCCCGCCTCGTTTCACCGGCCATGGGGGCGACGGGCACGGCCATGATCTACCTGATGCTCGCCACCATCGGCTACGCGCTGAGCGCGGTGCCGGCCCGCTGGATCAGCGCCGGCATCAAGCGGCTTGTTTTAAAGGGCAAGCGGCCGTAGGGCTCACACCAGGTATTCTTTAAAAGTCTCGCCGTAAATCTCCCAGATGGTGACGAAAACCGCGGCCACGATCGGGCCGATGATGAAGCCCAGGATGCCGAAAAAGCTGATCCCGCCCAGGGTGCCGAAAAAGATGAAAAGCTCGTGCATCTGTGTGTCGCGCCCCACCATCCTCGGCCGCAGCAGGTTGTCCACGCTGCCCACCAGCAGCCCGCAGAAGGCCAGAAGCAATATGGCCCGCAAGACGCTGCCCATGGCGGCCAGGATAATGACCGCCGGCACCCACACCAGCGCCGAGCCGACCGCCGGGATGACCGATAAGAAGGTCATGACCGTGCCCCAGAACACCGAACCGTCGATGCCGACCCCCCAGAATGCCAGGCCGGCCAGGCCGCCCTGGATCACCCCGATGACCAGGGTGCCCTTGATCGTGGCGCGTGACACCGAGGTGAACCGCTCCAGAAGCCGCTCTTCGTTCTGGGGGCTCAGCGGCAGGTAAAAAAGGATCCGCTCCAGAAGCAGGCGGCCGTCTTTCAGGAAAAAGAACATCGTGTACAAAAAGACGAAAAACAAGAAGATGACCGTGATGGTCGAGCGGGTGAACTGGGCCAGGTTTTCGATCAGAAAGCTGCTGATTGTTCCCACCAGCTGGCCGGCCTTCTGAAATAGCGGCCCCTGGTACTGCCCCAGGTAGTCGTAAAACGGCAGGGTTTTGAAAAAATCGGTAATCCGCGAGGGCTGCTCGATCTGCCGCGATACCCAGGGGCCCACAGTGTTGCTGATAGTGATGGCCTGGGCCGTGACGATGCCGAAGAGCAGAAACAGCGGCAGGATGACGATCAGGCAGATCGTCAGCAGGGTCAACAGGGAGGCCAGGTTCCGCCGGCCCTTCAGCTGCCGCTCGAACCACTGGAACAGCGGCTGGAACATGGCCGAGAAGAGACCGGCCAGGAGTATGACGATCAGAAACTGGCGGATCATCGTCACGAAAAGTGCCGAAAAGACGAGCGCCAGCAGCAGCAGGGTGGTCTTGCTCCAGGGGAAATCTTGCGGGTGACCGTTTTTCATGTCAGTTTCCTTTTCTTGAAGCCAAAACAAAATTCTTCAGCACTCGTTGAGGTTCGTGTGGTACTCCTGGAGCGGCCGCACTTTGGGGGCGCCTTCACGGCGGGCGGCGATGCCCTTGGCCGCTGCAATGGCGGCGGCGGTAGTCGTGATGTAGCAAATCTTGTGCTTGATGGCGGCCTTGCGCACTTCCGCACTGGCGTGCGAACTCTGGCGTCCGCTGGGGGTGTTGACCAGCAGCTGGATTTCGTTGTTCTTGATGGCATCGACCAGATCCGGTCGGCCGAAGCCCAGCTTCTGCACCAATTCGGTTTCAATCCCTTTTTGCCTCAGAAACTCGTGGGTGCCCTTGGTGGTCAGGATGCGGAAGCCAAGGTCGCGGAAGAGCCTCACGGGTTCCAGGGCGGCGGTCTTGTCGCGGTCGGCGATGGTGAAGAGCACGCTGCCCTCGAGCGGCAGCGTCACCTGGGTGGCCTCCTGGGCCTTGAAAAAAGCCCGGCCGTAGGAGTGCGACAGCCCCAGGACTTCGCCCGTGGAGCGCATCTCGGGTCCCAGGACAGGATCGACTTCCGGAAACATGTTGAACGGAAAGACGGCTTCCTTGACCCCGTAGTGGGAAACGGTGCGCCGCTGCAAACCGAGGTCCGCAAGCTTCCGGCCGAGCATCACCTGGGTGGCCAGACGCGCCATGGAGATGCCGCAGACCTTGGAGACGATCGGCACGGTGCGCGAGGCGCGCGGGTTGGCTTCGAGTACGTAGACGGTGTTGTCGAAGATGGCATACTGCACGTTCATCAAACCGACGACCTTCAGCGCCACGGCAATTTTGCGGGTGTACTCTCTGATGGTCTCGATGTGCCGGGGGGCGATGCTGATGGGGGGGATCACGCAGGCCGAATCACCGGAGTGGATGCCGGCCAGCTCGATGTGTTCCATAACGGCCGGCACGAACGCTTCGCGGCCGTCGGCGATGGCGTCCGCCTCGGCCTCGATCGCATTGTCGAGGAAGCGGTCGATGAGGATGGGCCGCTCGGGGGAGATCTCCACCGCGGCGGCGAGATACTGCTGCAGCATCCCGTCGTCCAGAACCACCTCCATGCCCCGGCCGCCCAGCACATAGGACGGACGGACGATGAGCGGGTAGCCGATGGTGCGGGCGATCTCCTGGGCTTCATCGATGTTGCCGGCCATGCCCGATTCGGGCTGCGGGATGCCCAACTCGCGCATGATGCGGCGAAAGCGGTCGCGGTCTTCGGCCAGGTCGATGGTGTCCGGCGAAGTGCCCAGGACGGTGACCCCGGCCGCGGCGAGTTCGGCGGCGATGTTGAGCGGGGTCTGCCCGCCGAACTGGACGATGATGCCCTCGGGGCGCTCTTTGGCGTGGATGCTCAGCACGTCTTCGACCGTCAGCGGTTCGAAGTAGAGCTTGTCGGAGGTGTCGTAATCGGTCGAGACGGTTTCGGGGTTGCAGTTGACCATGATCGATTCGAAACCGGCCTCGCGGATGGCCAGGGCGGCGTGCACGCAGCAGTAGTCGAATTCGATCCCCTGTCCGATGCGGTTCGGACCGCCGCCCAGCACCATGATCTTGCGCCGGTCGCTGACCGCGACGCGGTCCGGGGCATTGTAGGTCGAGTAGTAGTAAGCGGCGTCGTCCACCCCGCTCACCGGAACGGGTTCCCAGGCTTCCGCGCTGCCCAGCGCCAGCCGCTGTTCGCGGATATCGCCCTCGCGGCAGCCGAGCAGCCCGGCCAGGTAGCGGTCGGCGAACCCGTCCTTCTTGGCCTGCCGCAGCAACCCGTCGGGTAGCCGCCGGCCCTTGTGTTCCAGGATCTTTTGCTCGAGGTCCACCAGCTCTTTCATCTGTTCGATGAACCAGGCCTTGATGTGGGTGATGCGCTGGAGAACCTGGATGCCGGCCCCTTTGCGCAGCGCCTCGTACATCTGGAAATGGCGTTCGCTGCTGGGCGAGCCCAGGGCGCCGAGCAGTTTATCGAGCGGCATCCGGTTGAAGTCGCGCGCGAACCCCAGCCCGTAGCGGCCGGTTTCCAGGCTGCGGATGGCTTTCTGAAAGGCTTCCTTGTAGGTCTTGCCGATGCTCATCACCTCGCCCACGGCCCGCATCTGGGTGCCGAGGACATCCGTCACGCCCTCGAATTTCTCGAAGGCCCAGCGGGCGAACTTCACGACGACATAGTCGCCCGACGGCGTGTATTTTTCGAGCGATCCGTCCCGCCAATACGGGATTTCGTCCAGGGTCAGCCCGCCGGCCAGCAGGGAGGACACGCGCGCGATCGGAAAACCGGTGGCCTTGGAGGCCAGGGCGGAGGACCGGGACGTGCGGGGATTGATCTCGATCACCACCACCCGTCCGGTGGCCGGATCGTGGGCGAACTGGATGTTGGTGCCGCCGATGACCTGAATGGCTTCCACGATGGCGTAGGCGTATTGCTGAAGGCGCTCCTGAAGTTCGGGCGCTATGGTGAGCATGGGCGCCGTGCAGAAACTGTCGCCGGTGTGAATGCCCATGGCATCGACGTTCTCGATGAAGCACACCGTGATCATCTGGTTTTTGGCGTCGCGGACCACCTCCAGTTCGAGTTCCTCCCAGCCCAGCACCGATTCTTCCACCAGCACCTGGTGTACCATGCTCGCCGCCAGGCCGCGGGATGCGATCGTGCGCAGCTCTTCGATGTTGTAGACCAGCCCGCCGCCGGTTCCGCCCATGGTGTAGGCCGGCCGAATCACCACCGGGTAGCCGAGTTGGTCGGCGGCTTTCTCGGCCTCCGCGATGGTTTCGACCGTTTGGCTGCGCGGCATGTCGATGTTCAGCCGCTGCATGGTTTCCTTGAACGCCAGGCGGTCTTCGCCGCGCTGGATGGCATCCACGCCGACCCCGATGACCTTGACGCCGTAGGTATCGAGAATTCCCTGGCGGTGGAGTTCCGAGGCCAGGTTCAATCCGGATTGGCCGCCCAGGTTCGGCAACAGGGCGTCGGGGCGTTCGCGTTCGATGATCTCGGTCAGAACCTTGACGTTCAGCGGCTCGACGTAGGTGATGTCCGCCATGTCCGGATCGGTCATGATCGTCGCCGGGTTGGAGTTGACCAGCACGACCGTGTAGCCCAGTGACCGCAGCGCCTTGCAGGCCTGGGTGCCGGAATAATCGAACTCGCAGGCCTGTCCGATGACGATCGGACCCGAACCGATGATCAAAATCTTTTCGATGTCGCTTCTTCTGGGCATGCGCCCCCCTTTCGCCGTGGTGAAGGAAGCCGGGCCGCTCCCGACCTCCCGTCATGCCAGGTCAGAACCGGCCTTTTTCATGAACCGTCTCAATAAAACAACGAAATGTTGTTGACATAGGCGTATAGCATGCCGATGCCGAACACGATCGGAAAAAGGCAATAGGACACATAATGGATGATGCTGCCCTTGGTCGTACCGAAACGCTTCTGCAGACCGCTTAATTTCGAGAACTTGTCGTTGTGGGTCGCGCGCAGGTAAAAAGAATACAGGCCGAGAAATATCGCGGCAATGCCGACGACGAGGGTAAATTTGTTCATCGGGCCCCCTCCGGTTTTTTTATGGTTTCAAATCGGAAAAAGGCGGCGCTGCCGAACCGGTTGGATGGCTACAGCCGGTTGATCAGCACGATGACGGCAAATGCGGCGCCGCCCGCCAGCGAAAAATGCAGCCCGTTGAGGATTTTCTGGTATTTGATCTTGACCTTGCGGTCGGTTTCGACCCGGATCAGTCGCTTGAACCGCCGATAGTCCTCGATCCAGCCCGCGAACGCATCGACCGCAAACCCCTTGTCCTTCAGGATCATCTTGATCTGCTGCAGATTGTACAGCGCGATTGTCGCGGAAAAAATGATGGCAAATTCGAAGAGACCCATGAGAAAAATTCCTTTGGTCGACCGTCGGACGCAATTTCAATGGGACTGCATAGCATCATTAGGCCTCGGCGCCAAGACCCTTGAACGCAAACGGCCGGACCCGCCCGCGAATTGCAGGTTTATCCAATCGAGAAGGGATTTGGTTTTTGATCATCCGGTGCGGTTGGCCTATAGACGGCCCGACGCCGCTTTTTTAGGTAAAAGGAGAGGGCCTACCCCGAAAGAGGATATGGACTTGCAAGAAAAAGCACGCTCAGGGCCGGGACCGCAGGTGTATAATCCAGCCGGCGAGCCTTTGAACCCACCTTTCGAAGGACTCGGCCGCGCCTGAGCGCTGGTAGTGGGCCAACGATTTTTTTTGGGGGGTCAGCCGGCAGGCGTCCGCCAGGGATCGCTCGATGTCGGCTTCGGCGCTGACCCAGTCCGCGACCGGATCTCCGTCGGCACAATTTCGATTGACGAAGCGAAAGTAAGCGGCCTCCGCGATCATGTGCCGTTTGTCGTCGCGGGCGACCGTAATCCGATCCGTTTTCATGGGGGCACTCCGCCGGTGTGAAGGGTGATGGAACGATGGTCGACGTTGACAAAATAAAACCGCCGCCGGCGGGATTCAAGGATGGAACGGGAGGGAGGCGTCTGCGGGTAAAAAATTAAATCATTTCAAAGGTTGACCAAAAAAACGGCCAAGCCTCGAAAGCGGCCGGCCGTTTTTTTGGGGGGAGGAGATATCTTAAAAGATGATGACTTATGGTGGCCGTATCAGCCGGCGACATCGATGCCGGGATCGCAGCCCAGGTTCGGGTCCTTGTCTTCGCACTCGAAATTTTTGTGACGGGTGTCGACGTGGCCATCTTTTTCTTTCTCGTTTTCGGTGTAATCCTGAACCTTCTCTGCCATGGTAAACCTCCTGTGGTTGATTGCGGTTACGAGGGCCGTTCGGTTCCTCGCTTGCTTGACTATAACATCGGCATCGCCTGCGGTGTTCGCAATCCCAAACAAATCGGGTCATAACGACAGGTAGAACCCCTCATTTTTTCATCGCCTGTTCATCCATTGCGGGGTGGAGGATGCGGGCGACCATTATTTCGCTGGTCTTTTCGAGATAGCGGCCAGGACAATCCCCTAAAAACGACCTTATTTGAATAATCAGGCCGCCATTTTCGTGCCCGGCTTAGAGCAGAAAGAGGGGCCACGTATTTCTTTTTCTTGATTATGCGCTCAAAATTTACAATATTGACCGCCATGGGATTTTTGCGGCCGGCAAGGCCGTGCGGCGCCGGCGTGAGGGCGGCGAGAGGGATAGGGTATGTGCGTTTCAGCCGCCATCCCGCTGCAGCCGCCCAGCGGAAAAAGGACCGTTTGTGAATGGACACGGACGGGTATGCCCCTATCTTTTGAAGGAGGACGGCTCATGGCAGGTGAAAAATCTCTGGAAGCCCTCAAACAACAGCTGAACGGGTGGAAAGCCAAGATCGAGGATCTCCGGCAGCAGTCCGGCGGGGTCAAACCCGAGATGCAGGCCAAGTACATGGACACGGTATCCGGACTGCAACAGACCATTCAGACGCTGGAGCTTTTCGTCAAACAGCTCGAAAAGGAGCAGGCGTCCGGCTGGGAAAAAGAGATGGGCAGTCTGGACAAAATGATGAACGATCTGGACGAGGGCTACCGCAGGGCGTTGATCTATTTCCCCTGATGGGACCCTGATCGGGATCGGGCCATCCTAGTGCCCATCCGCGATCTTTTTTAGGCACTTCTCAGTGTCCAATTCATAAATGGGGATTTTTTTCGCTGGACAAGGCCGCACAAGGGTTTTCGGCGAGGCGTACTTTATGTACGCCGCAGCCGGAAACCCGCTGCGACCGGCAGTTCAGCGGAAAAAAGACCATTTATGGATGGACACATCCTAAGTTCTCTTTTCCGGGAGCCGTCAAGGGCGCTTGGTGACCGATGCCTGCTCGTGACTGCGGCCTGACGCCAATTTATGTTGTGGTTTTCGGTTGAAAAAAACGCTACATGTGGTATGAGGGAACCACAATGGGCAAAAAGAAACAGAAAAAAAATCGTTCCGGGACAAAAGCGGCTCAGGGTCCGGACCAGCTGCAAAAGGCCGGTGAGCAGCACCTGGCCGCCGGCCGGTTCCGGCAGGCCGTGGACGCTTACAAGGCGCTTTTAAAGACCGATCACGACCGCTTTTTATCGCCGTTGAAAGCGGCTTACGAAGGTTTGTACCGGCAACGGCTGGAAAAGGGCCTGCTCGATGAGGCGGCCATGATCATCGGCCAGCTGGAAAAACTCGGCGGTGATGCGGCCGCGAAAGCGCTCATCGTCCTGAACCTCAAACGCGAAAATTACCTCCAAGCCGCCGATGCCGGCGCCCGGCTGTTGACCGCTGAAAATCGACCGTCCGATCAGGCGGGTGCGGCGGCGGATGCGCTGGTTCTGGCCTTCGATCCGGCGCCGGCCGAGGCCGCTTTGCCGGAGGCGTTTCGCGGTGATCTCGAGCGGATCCGCTCGGCCCTTAAGAGTGTGTCCGGATCGAATTTTCAAGATGCTCTGGCAGCGATAAAACCCATCGGTCTCCGGTCGAGCTTCGTTTCATGGAAATGGCTCGTCAAGGGGCTGTGCGCTTTTTACGGCCGCGAAGACGACAAAGCGGTGGCCGCTTTCGGTAAAACGGTCCCCGGCACCGTTCCGGCCGTCGCCGCCGCGCCGTATCTGCGGCTGCTGCGCAAAGACGGCGGGCAGCCGGCCGACGCCAAAAACGTGCCGCTGGTGACCGACATGTGCATGGCGGCCGGCTACGGCCACGCGGCCCCGGATCTCGCGCGGGCGCACTACCTCTGGACGGTGCGGCGCTACCGGGATTCCCATGCCCATCTGCAAAGCACGCTCAGCGGGTTTCCGACTTGCGCCCGGGGATTGGAGCGCACGCTGACCGAGCTGTATTACAACGCCGGCTTCGACATGCCGTTCAAAACGGCGAAGAAATATGTCGAGCACCTCTCTCGGTCGGCTTTCACCGGCAGAACCGCCAACCTAGCCGAAAGGATGTGGGCCCAACGCTCCCAGGCCCTTTTCGTCGAAGGGCGTGAGGATGACGATGAATTCGTCCTGGAGCAGTGGGAAAAATTCGTCAGCCTCTACGAATCGTTCAACGGCGGCAGCCCGCGGGCCCGCGCGCTCGTTTACGGCCGATTGGGGGACCTTTTTTCCGCCGAAATGGAAGAGGACGATCTGTGGTTTTTAATCTCCGGCCGGCGCCGCAAGGGGCCCATCCTGAGAAATACC
Organism: uncultured delta proteobacterium; assembly: GCA_963728055.1. Taxonomy (GTDB): domain Bacteria; phylum Desulfobacterota; class Desulfobacteria; order Desulfobacterales; family SG8-13; genus JARFQH01. The sequence goes on from CAVSIM010000010.1 coordinate 199,826, forward strand.
GAACTGGCCGATTATTGCTACCACAAGAGCGTCGATGCCGACCCGGAAGCCTTTCAGCCGCAGGTGGCGCAGGTGGCGTTTCTCGAAAAAATCGGCGAAACCGCCCGCGTCAACCGGCTGCTGGACAATTTGATCCAACAGTTTCCCGATCGAAAGGAAATCCTGTTCAAAACCGGCGTCCGCTGTTCGGATCGCGGGGCCTTCGTCAAGGCCATGACCTATCTCGAAAAAACGCTGGTTCTGGACCCGATGGACAAGGTCGTCCGGGAACAGTTTGTCTTGACCTGCATCAAGGCCGCGCTGAACTATGTCCGCAAGAACAAGTGGAAAAAAGCGCGGGCGCTGCTGCCCCGCGCGCTGGAATGGGCGGACGTGCATTCGGACAATTTCAACCGCGGCGCGGCCTACCTGTATGCACGCTGGACGGCCATGGCGCTCCTGCATAACGACGAGTCCCGGGCCGGCCGGTTCTGGGACCTGGCCGCAGCCAATCGGCAGGGCAGCGAGCTCAAGCTGCATTTTTTTTACTGGATCGTGGCCGAGGCCTACGGCGTTTCTCCGTCACGGTTCAAGGTCAGTCAAAATTTTGTCGAAAAAGTCCTGAAGGGGACATTCTCGGCCGCGGCGGCCATAGACTGCATCCTGACGTTGCAGTACACCATCCTGCTGCCGGACGCGGCCATGAGCCTGCGGCGCAAGATCGCACTGGTGGAAGGGTACCTGAAGGGCAACGCGTCGGCGCAGATGACCCGGCAGCAGGCCGGCACCCTGGTGAGCTTCCTGCTCTCCGAGGCGAGTCAACGCCCGAAGATCGCCGCCGCCTATATACGCCACCGGTTGAACCAGAAACCCGACGATGCGCTTTTCCGGTATTACCGGTATCTTGCCCTCCAGCAAACGGAATCGGAACATGATGAATTCGAAGACGAGGTGCGGGAACTGGAAACAATTTTACGGCTGGCGCGTGAGCAAAATGAAACGACGGTGATCCTGGCGGTGCAGAAGGTGCTGCATGAAATAGGGCAGTTCGAGCGTCGCGGCGGGTTCGGCGGCGACCCTTTTTTCGATCTGGATGAGGAGGGCGACGAGGATGACCTGGCGTCCGAAGATGATGACTTCCTGCCTTTTTTCACGGAGCCGCCGGTGAGCCAGAAGAAAAAGCCGAAAAAAAAGACCAAAAAGGCGGCCCCCGATGGACCGCAGCAATTGAACCTGTTCTGATGCCGGGGTGCCGATCGCACCGGCAAGGGAAGGCCGCATGAACCCCTACGACCGTTTGGGAGTAGACCCCGACGCCACCGACGAAACCGTCCGGGCCGCTTACCTGGAGGCCACCAAACGGTTTCCGCCCGAGCGGTTTCCGGAACGCTTCACCGCCATCAGCGAAGCCTATCAGGCGCTCAAGGACGAGGACAGCCGGCTGACGTACCTGCTGTTCGAAAAAACGTCCGGGGCGGCCTCGCCCCTGGACGCGGTGACCGCCCACTTCGACTGGAGCGACCGGCGCACACCCCCCGATTTCGATACCCTTAAAGCCTTTTTGCGTCGCTGCGCCGGGCGGTGACATCGCTGCCCGTGTGAAATCAACAACTTGGCCACACAGTCGCTAAGGCACAAAGGGTTTATGGTTGACAAAATCTTGGCCTTGCATTCCTTCATCATGTCTTCGACTCTTAAAGTTCAGCTTTTTAGAAAACATGGTTTTTCTTTGAGTTCTCGGGTCTTGGTGGCGGAATAACGGATTGCGAGCCCTAAATTGATTCATTAGGAGCAACTTTGGAAGACTGGAAAGAGGAGGCGGCCGAGCGATTTCAGGAGTGGCTGCAATGGCTGGACGGGCAAGAGGCCGCGGGCGGGGAGCCGCCGGCGGAACGCTCGGCGGATCTGTATTCGTTTTACGAAGCGCTCTGCGGGCTGCGGGCCGACGTGCACAAGAGCACGCGGCGCAGCCACGAGACGTTCGTGCGCTTCGGGGAAACCCTGACGGGATTCGAATCCATGCTGCAGTCGCTGGGCGAGCGGCTGACCGAGGAGCGCCAGCAGCGCGGGCGGGTGGAGCTGGCCGAGCGCCGGGAATTTTTAGCGCCTTTCGCGGAGATGCTGGAGCGGCTGAACCGGCTCGAAGACCGGCTGAAGCACCCCCCGGCTCCCGGTCTGCTGTCCGCGCGCCGCACCTGGGCCGCGGCGTGGACCTCGCTGCGGCAGGGGTTCGACCTGCTGCGGGAGCACTTCGAGCAGCTGCTGCGCAAGGAAGGCATCGTGACCATGGAAACACTCGGCAATCGCTTCGACCCGGCGACCATGAAAGCCGTCGCGGTCGAGCCGAGCGACGCCCTCGAGCACAACACGGTCATCGAAGAGCTGGCCGCCGGGTATTTTTACAAGGGCGATGTGCTGAAGTTCGCCGAAGTCAAAGTGGCAACGCGTAAAGGAGGCGATTGATGGGGGCTATCATCGGGATCGATCTGGGCACGACCAATTCGGAAGTCGCCGTCATCAGGGACGGCCGGCCGCAAATCATTCCGGTCGACGGCGAACCGATCATGCCTTCCTGCGTGGGGCTGGACGGCAGCGGCGAGCTGCTCGTGGGCCGGGCCGCCCGCAACCAGATGGCGGCCGCGCCCGAGGCGACGATTTTGTCGATCAAGCGCAAAATGGGCCAGGCCGAAAAAGTCGCGATGGGCGAGCGGTTCTTCAGCCCCGAGGAGATCGCCGCGCTGATCCTGGCCAAGCTCAAGGCGGCCGCGGAGGCTCACCTGGGAGAAGCCGTGGAGGAGGCGGTGATCACCGTGCCGGCTTATTTCGACGACGCCCAGCGCAAGGCGACCCAGAACGCCGGCAAGCTGGCCGGCCTGGAAGTCAGGCGCATCATCAACGAGCCGACCGCCGCCGCCCTGGCCTACGATGCCGACCAGAGCAGCGATCGCACCGTGCTGGTCTACGATCTGGGCGGCGGCACTTTCGATGCCTCGCTGGTGGTGGTTCAAAACGGGGTGGTGGAGGTCAAGGCCAGCCACGGCGATACGCACCTGGGCGGAGACGATTTCGACCACCTGTTGATGGAGCACGTCGACAAAATTTTTTTCGAGCGGCACGGCGTCCATCCCATGGACGACGTCAAGGCCAAAAACCGGCTGTGGGCCGCCGTCGAAAAAGCCAAGCGCGAACTATCGGATGTTCCCTACACGAAAATTCGCGAAGAATACCTGGTCGGCGATCTGCACCTGGATGTGGAAATCGAGCGCTCGGCCTACGAGGACATGATCCGGCCCCTGCTGCGCAAGACCATGGATTCGGTGCACCGCTGTTTCAAGGACGCGCTCATGCTGCCCGGCGCGCTGGACAAGGTGATTCTGGTGGGCGGGGCCTCCCGGACGCCGCTGGTGGCTGAAATCGTCGCCAGGGAAATCAATATCGAGCCGCGGCACGAGATCCATCCCGACCTCATCGTCGCCATGGGAGCCGCCATCCAGGCCGCGGTCGTTCAGGGGCAGAAAACGCACAGCATCCTGGTGGACATCACGCCCTACACCTTCGGCACGGGCGCCGTGAGCCTTTTCGAGGGCGAGTTCCGGGAAGGCGTGTTCGTTCCAATGATCCGCCGCGGCACCGCGCTGCCGGCCAGAAAAGGCGAACAGTTTTCGACGATGATCGACAATCAGAAAGCCGTCGATGTCCGCATCTTTCAAGGCGAGGCGCCCCTGGCCGACGACAATATTTTTATCGGCAATTTTCTGGTCGAGGGACTGAGCAACGTCGCCGCCGGCAACGAGATCGTTTTGACCCTGGCGCTGGATTTGAACGGCGTGCTCGAGGTCACCGCCGTCGAAAAGCGCTCGGGCCTGTCCAAAACCGTGACCATGAAAGCCGGCGAAGGGGCGGCGGTGTTCGATCTCGAACAGGCAAGAGAGCACCTGGGCGACTGGGTCAAGGCCGAAGCCGGAGACGGGGAGGCGGGATCCGCGCCGGCCGCGGATGCCGCCGATGACCGGGAGCGGGTCGTGGCCGCGGCCAAGGACCTTCGCAAGCGATCCACGGCGCTTCTGGAGGACATCGATGAAACGGATGCCGCCGAGCTGCGCACCCTTCTGGCCGAGAGCCAGAAGGCGATCGCCGACGGACGCCTTCAGCGGCTGGCCGAACTGAACGAATCGCTTTCCGACATGCTGTTTTACCTGGAGGATTGATCCGGCCGTGGAAATTACCTGTCCGGCCTGCAACCGGTCCAACGCGGACGAAACGCACTGCAGCCGCTGCGGCGCCGATCTGACCGCGCTGTTTCACATCCGCCTGTCCGCGGACCTGGCCTTAAAGGACGCCATGCAGGAGCTGAAGCGAAACGACGGCCGCAGCGCGCTGCAAAAGGCCGAGATGTCCTGGCACCTGAAAAATTCGCCCGAAGCGGCCCGCCTGGCGTTTCTGGCCTGCCTGCAGCTGCGCCGTTTCCCCGCGGCCGCCCGCTGGTACGAGCTGGCGACCCAAAACCAAATCGAGCGTTCTTTTGTGATTAATCGAATGAATAACGGGACCGATACGTTACACGGATCTCATTGAGAGCAATCGAGTAGGGTTCGGACATCTCGCTGCTTTAGTTTTTCGTTCACGTGTACGTTCACGAGCACGGGCACGGTGCCAGAGAAGCCCCTTCTTTTTCGTTCACGTGAACGTACTCGTGCACGTGCACGAGGTTTCTTTAGCGCATTGCTAAGGGGGATGGAGGAACCTTTGAGATAGGGTTTGATGAGTCCGTTTGAATTCAATCGAGTGGATTACGGACACCTCGGTGATTTAGTTTTTCGTTCACGAGCACGTTCACGAGCACGAGCACGGGCACGGGAACAGAGAAGCCCCTTCTTTTTCGTTCACGTGAACGAGATTTCTTTAGGGCATTGCTAATGGGGATGGAGGAACCTTTGAGATAGGGTTTGATGAGTCCCTTTGAATTCAATCGAGTGGATTTCGGACAACATCGGTGATTTAAATTTTTCGTTCACGTGTACGTTCACGAGCACGAGTACGGGAACGGGAACAGAGAAGCCCCTTCTTTTTCGTTCACGTCCACGAGGTTTCTTTAGGTCATTGCTCATGGGTATGGAGGAATCTTGAGATAGGGTTTGATGAGTCCCTTTGAATACAATCGAGTGGATTTCGGACACCTCGGTGATTTAAATTTTTCGTTCACGAGCACGAGCACGAGCACGGGCACGGGAACGAGCAGGGCACCAGAGAAGCCCCTTCTTTTTCGTTCACGTGTACGTTCACGAGCACGAGCACGGGCACGGGAACGGGCAGGGTACCAAAGAATCCGCCTCTTTTTCGTGCATAAATACCTTCCCACCTCCTTCTGGTATAAATTTAGAATAACGATGAGGGAGCGCGGTCCGATGCCTGCTCGATCAATGACCCTTGAGCGCTGCGGCGCGGAGCACGGCGATGGAGCCCTGCAGCAGGCTTTTCGAAAGGTTGGCGCGTTTCGAGCGGAAATTTTCCAGCACCAGATCGAGGTCCGGGCGCGGCAGCCGGGGCCGATCTTTCCGGGGCGGGGCCAGGCGGGCGCGCACCCACTCGGCGGCTTCGGCCGTGGCATCTTCGCAGTGAGTTATGTCGAAACCGGCGGTTTCAATCGTGGCGATCATGTCAGGCAGGCGGACCAGAAAGCTGAAGGAGGCTTCCTGGGCCCAGGGCACCGGATACGTCACCTCCGGACCGTCGCCGCGGCAGATTTCCCACAGCACCAGCTTTGCGCCCCCTTTTAAAACGCGAGCGGCCTCCGAGAACAGGCCATTCTTGTCGGCGATGTTCATGGTGACATGAATCATGACGGCTGCATCGAACCGGTTGGATTCGAACGGCAGGTTCAAGGCGTCGCCGTAATGGAAGTCGACCCTTTCCGCCAACCCCACCCGTGCGCTCAGAACGCGCGCTGCCTCGACAAACTCCTCCGACAGATCGACGCCGGTCACATGGCAGCCGAATTCGGCGGCCAGCGTGCGCGCCGATCCGCCCAGGCCGCAGCCGATGTCCAGAACGCGCATGCCGGCGGCGAGCCCGGCCCGGCGCCCCAGGTCGACGGTGGCCTGGCGGCCCATGACGTGCAGTTCATCGAAGGTAATCAGGTCGGCGGCGGTCAGCCGGTCGAGATCATAACCGGCCGCGCGCAGGCTTTCGAGCAGCCGATCGGCCAGGCGCTCGGCGCCGTAAGTGGCCTTCACGGCATCAACGGGAATCAAAGGGATTCCTCGACGTCGGCTTGAGACAGCAATTCCCGGATATTATTCAAGTTCCGGCCGGCTTTCAGGCCCATTTCGTGGGTTTTGGTTTTGTAGCGCCGCAGCTCGGCAGGCTGCCCGACCCGGTCCAGGCCGGCCCGTAACGCTTCGTTGATGACCGGCTTGATGGCTGTGCGCCGTTTGGCCGCAATAACTCGGGCCCGTTCCACCACATCATCATCGAATTTAAGGGTTGTCCGCATGGTGCTCTTCATAGCATCAGCTTAAACGATGTCAAGATATCATTTTATTCAACCGGATTGAGAAGGCAGGTATCCATCGCTCTCCGGGTCAGGCTCTATTCATTTCCCCGTTTAGAAATCCTCTTGACATATTCAGGTCAAACTGGCTATATTTATTACCGGTATTGTAATTATCCGGTAATAAATATAGCCAGTTGCACACGATGATAGACACGATCAAAGCCATCCTTCTTGATTTTCAGGAAACTCGGCCGGAAACCGGGGAACCCCGGCGCCTGCGAATCGAAATGGTTCGCGGCAAGGCCGCCGCCTGCATCGGCGTGCGCCGAAGCGGCAAGTCGACTTACATGTTCCAGATTATGAAGCGGTTGGTGGACGGTGGAGTGGCGCGGCAAAACATCCTGTACCTGAATTTTTTCGACGATCGCCTCCACAACTTGCAAAGGGACAATATCGGCCTGATCGCCGATGCATATTATGCCATTTTCCCTGAAAAGAAAAACGCCGAGAAGGTCTATTGCTTCTTCGATGAGATCCAGGCAATCCCAGGTTGGGAAGCATTTGTCGATCGCCTGATGCGTACCGAAAAATGCGAGGTATATCTCAGCGGCTCGTCTGCGACGATGCTTTCGAAAGAGATCGCCACCCAGATGCGCGGCCGGTCACTTTCATGGGAAATCTTCCCCTTCTCTTTCCGTGAATTTCTAGACTATAAAAAAATCGATAGCGATGGCACCTTATCTTCCAAGAAGCAGCTTTTTGTTCAAAAGGCTTTCGAGGAGTATTGGAAAACGGGCGGTTTTCCCGAAGTCGCCGGCCTTGATCGAAGATTGCGAATCAAGATTCATCAGGAGTACTTTCACACCATACTTTTCCGGGATCTGGTCGAGCGCCACGACGTTTCGCATCCGAAAGCGGTGTCTGATCTGGCGCACTGGTTGACGGACAACACGGCGTCGCTTTACTCTGTCAACAGGCTCACGGGTTATCTCAAGTCTCTGGGGCACAAGGTTCCCAAGTCCGCCGTGTCAGATTACATGGCCTGGTTCGAAGATGCCTATTTCCTTTTCACCGTGCGGATATTCGATGCATCGCCGGCGCGCAGCAACACCAATCCAAAGAAGATCTATTGCATTGATCACGCCCTGGTCACCTCTGTGTCTTCCGGGATTCTGGTAAACTCCGGACATCTTCTCGAGAACCTCGTTTTCATGGCGCTTCGGCGTCTTTATCCGGAGATTTACTATTATAGGACCCAATCTGGCCATGAAGTCGATTTCATCGTTCCGCGGCGCGGCCGCTCACCGCTGCTGGTTCAGGCGTGCGAGTCCCTGTTGGAACCCCAGACACGAAAAAGAGAAACCGCGGCTTTGACGGAAGCGATGGCTGAACTCGGACTGCATACCGGAAACATCGTGACACGGAACGAGGTCGAACGGATCGAGGCCGGGAGCGGAACCGTCGCTGTGGTCCCGGTTTGGCGATTCCTTCTCGACCTGCCGGAATCGACGGAGTAGCCCGCGGCTAAAGATCTGAGAATGGCAGAGCAGTCACATTTGAGCCTAGCGGCAGTCGAATGTCGCCCGGATGAACCACGTAACCGGGCAGGACCTTATCGCCCAAATCCTGCATCAACGATTATGCATTTAAAATGCAAAATTGCAATATAATTCGTTTTATCGCATCGAGGGACAGGTGAAGAGTCCTAGCCAGCGCTTGACAGCATACTAATGCAGTGGTAAATATTTATGTAAAATTAGTGTATTTAACTGGAATACTAAAAATGCATACTGAAAAGGTTACTATTACAATTCCCTCTGCCCTGGTATCTGTGATCGATGCCATCCGGAGCAAGAAAGGTGTTTCGCGGAGCAAATTCATTACCCTCCTGTTGCGGGAAAAGATCATGGAGACGCAGGCCCGGGAAATTCGGGATGCATACGATCGCGTTTTTTCCGACGAGGCAATTGCTCGGGAACAGCTGAATACAGCAGCTTGGTTCGAGGGGTCCGGCAAAGATGAGGGTCAGGAATGGTAATTCGCAAAGGCGGCATCTATTGGGTGGGTTTCTCCCCCGGAAAAGGGTCGGAGCCGCTCGGAATGAGGCCGGGGCTCGTCATCCAAAGTGATGTACTGAACGACAGCAAGATCAGCACCGTCCTCATGGCCGCCATCACCTCGACCCTCAAGTACGGGGAACTTCCGGGAAATGTTGTGCTGCGCAGGGGTGAAGCCAACCTGCCGCGCAAGTGCGTCGTCAACCTGACCCAGATCAAGCCGGTCGACAAGCGCAGCATCAAAGAGAATATCGGCACACTATCGAACAAGCGATTGGGGGAAATAGAAAATGGTCTCAAGCTTGTTTTAAGCTTTGGCACTTCGGAAGATAGGACCGGGGAATAAGTGGCTGATTTTCATGGCCTCTGTTGAGGGGTTCGGCAAGCAGAACTGGGGGTTATATCTCGAGGAAGAAAAAAAACTATGAAATGCGGCGTATGTGGTGGTGAACTAATGACGGCAGCGACGGATTTGCCTTTCAAAATCACGAAGGCACCATTGTATTGTGAAGGGTCTCCCGGTTCTTCAATGCACTAATTGCCCCGAGTATCTCATCAGCGACCAGACTCTCCAATGGGTAGATGATGTCTTGGCGAAGGTTGAGGGCGGTACCGAGCTTGAAATCGTGCGCTATGCCGCATGATGGCGACCACCGACGCCTAGGAATGATTATAGGTGGGGGAAGCGGAGTTTCAGAAATGCTGATTCATCAGCGCCCTCCTGAAAACTGCCCTCCCCTGGCGGGAGGGGTTGGGGGAGGGGAAATAACTTCCTGATATCATACACTTCCCTAGCCGATTCGCCGGCGGCCGGCGAGCGATTTTTTGATATTGTAATCTTTTTTCAACAGTCATTGATAGTGACGATTGACCTTGTTTATGGACTAAATTAACCCTGAACTAAAGCACGAGCCATGAAGCTGCCCGAATCGGATGTAAGCCATCAGTTACCTTATGGCCCATGCGGCCGAAACCGTAAGAAAGTTGGGCCGAACAGCGTGAGCCGTTGCGTCAATACCCAGAATGGCGAAGCCAAGGTCGTCAACAGGAATTATGCGCCACGAGAAAAGTCCGCAACCAATGACCCAATAAAGAGATAATGGTCTGCTCGCGGATGAACCACGATAGATCGAGCAAAGTCTTTCCCGCCGGGATGTGATCAGACGCCTGCGCAGAAGCGTGAGGCTCAGTATGGCGTCGCGGTTTTCCGGACCAACGACGCAGCACGAGATCTAAACAAGCAGTTTATGATGCCAGCGTCGCAAAAATCGGCTATCAATTTTTGAGATATAACAATTATCCTCTTTGCCATTTTTCTCCTTTAGCTCACTTCAGGCACTTTAATCACTTTAGTTCACTTTAGCCACTTTAGACACTTTAGTCACTTCAGCTCATTTCAGGCATTTTAGTTCGCTTTGACCCTTCATCGTGTCCAAAATCTTTCGTGCCAGAACCTCGAAATCTTTGTAAGCATCCTGAACCGCTACCGCATGGCTGCCGATGGCGCCATCTGCCGGGGTCAATTCGAATATCGGTTTTCGCACTTCCTGCGCCATTGAAACGAGGCTTCGGTAATGTTTGAAAAAAGTCAACACAGGCGTGTTCATGATCTCCTCCACAATATTGCGAGCACTGATTCCGGGCTGACTTTAAATGCCACTGGTGGATTGCCGTTTTCCAGCAACGCCTTATTGGCCATTGCGATGCCGACACCAAACCGTTGTACAAACCCTAGCACTTTCATCGCTTCTGCCAGGTTCGGGTTCCGATAATCGGTTATGCCCGGCTGTCCGAAATTTTCCGGCGTCACGATTCCAAACGCGCCGCCAGGATTGTGGATATCAATCCGATTCCGTATCTTCGATCATTATTTCCAAATCTGCATCACTGTACCGCATCGGCATATCGTTAATCTTTCATTTCATAGCCGGGCAGCGCCACCACTAGCCGGAAAGCAGGTTTCCTGCCCACTTTGGTAAAGGATCTTTTTTTACAAAATAGCGTCCGGCCTTCATCATTAAGATTTGTTGAAATGGGTTATCTCTTGAAGAATTATCCAATATTCTAGCTTCATCGACAATAGTTAACGCCGTTTTAATATACTTCATCGTTCTTGGTATCCGAGAGTGAATCTTTTCTATCGGGACGCTGTGCCCACCCTCGGAGACACGCTGTTTGACTCTCGCCTCATTCAAGCTTGAATCGAACAAATGAATGAATACAAGGGTGATTTTATAGCCATTTGCCTTGGCCTGCGCAATGAGGTCGATCTTTGATTCATGGGAAAAAACCGTTTCAAAACAAAAAGAGACTCCTTGCGAGATCAAGTCTGCTCTGATTTTAGCGGCCACAGCTGCAGCGAGATAGCTTATGCCTTCTGGATTTTCCGGATCAATATCTTTGGCTATCAAATCTGCATTCACGAACTTGATGCCATATTTGGCAAGATACAAATTGTAAAACGTCGTTTTTCCGGCACCATTGCCGCCAGATAACACCCACAGTTGTCTTGAATCAGCCATCAGAGAGCCTTAAATTCACCGTTTCTAAAAGAACCGGCCCGTCTTTTTTTTGTCGCCGTATTCACCATATCAAGGTAACCAGGATGTTCGGCGCTGGCTTCATAATATATCTTTGCGGACGTTACATTTTTAGCGAGATATCCCTGGGCCCGGTCGTGTTCGAGATCATTGAATATCACGTCGGAATTAACGGGAATCGATTGAGCGGAAGGGGGTATCTCTAATTTGATCGTTTTTATTCCTTGAGACACGGCATAAACATCAGAAATATTAAGCTTATCTGAAACAGCCTTGCCAATTTTTGCCCAGTACTCGAGCTGCTTGGCCTTTGATCTATTCTGAATTCTGGCCTCGCGCTCCGCCTGCACCGCCAATTCCTTGTCTATTCTGAAAGATACAGTGGCCACCATGCCCTCCCCTCATCGATATGTTAAGATCGTAGCAGTCAGCATCATAATGATGCATTCTGCCACGAATGGTAGTGGCGGTGTATAGATATGTCAATGTATTTGAAAACGGATGCGGGAGTGAACTAAAAATGGCAACGACGGACTATGCATCGGTTCCTATTCTTTAAGCGCCGCGATCGCGTCTTCGGCATTGTCAAAAGGGCCGATGATATCTTTCTTCTCGATGTCCTTATCCGCCTGTTCCTCTTTCTTTTGCCACTCCGGAGTATGGAAATATCTTTGGTCCTTGGGAATGACGCTGACGGGTTTCAGTAAAATCCCGCCCCCACATTTATCAATTTCGATATAGTCACCCACCTTCAGGCCGAAAAGATTCCTTACAGTCTTTGGCAGAGTAATTTGATACTTATTTTGAATTTTGACCAGTTCCATATTCGATTCCCTTGCATTTTTTTGGGGGGTGCAAAAAGTTGATAATAAAAAATATGTCATGAAATTCCGACTTTCGGATTTACGGAAAATTTATAACAAACGAAAAACAATGTCAAATCTATAATCAAACACCAAATGATAAGATCAAATTTTTTTTAAATTTAGAAAATGCCAAAATATTGACGTCTACCAAAATCCTCCCTTCTGTCGTTCCGTCGTATTATCCGCTTTTATTACCCCTGGCAGGCAATGTCGCGTTCTCCGGGTGAACACGACCAGAATATTTCCAATGATACGAGCCGTCGTCGGAGTCTCCGGTTCCCAGGGCCGATCCGCAGGCGAAAAGGTTAAAGACTCCCAAAGGTCTAACAGCTGCGAAAAATTATCGACATCACAATATGTCATTGTTAATACACAAAAAAATCAGGAAAATCCGCTTTGAAAATAATGGTGGCTCAATGAACTGTGAATCCTTATCCACCTTTCTCCATGATGTTATCCCGCCCGCAACAACTCGCGATGAATGATTTTCGAATTTACCATGATCATACACCCCCGTCGTTCACGCTGAAAACTTGACTCTCATCCAGCTCTTATTGACGCTTTTTCCCCTCCAATCTCTCCGAGATAACGTTAAAAACACTTTAAATTATCTATAATTTAAGTGGGTTGTGTCGAAATGACGTAATTGGCCTAAACTATGCATATCCGATACGCCAAACGCATGGGTAAGACTACAAAGCGTTCACAAGTCGGAAACATTGTTCTTCATCTTTTCCTCCGCGCCCTCCGCGACTCGGCGGTGAATATTTTCATAGGAAGCCATAATCGATCAATCATCTATATCCATGAACGCTGAACACATCAAAGAAGAGATTCGTTTACGTCTGATGAAAATCATATCGGAAGCCGAGCACCGGATGACGCAGCGTGAATTGGCCAGGCGAATCGGCATCAGCCTGGGGAAAGACGAACTACTGGATCACCGAGATGGTCAAGGAAGGCCTGATTCAATTCGAACGCTTCAAAAAGGCCAACAGCAAATCGGCCTATACCTACATCTTGACCCCCAAGGGAGCGGAAGAAAAGTTTCGCCTCCTCATCCATTTTTTAAGCCGCAAGATGCGCGAATACGAAATCCTGCGCAAGGAAATCGAAGACCTGAACCGGGAAATAAAGGAATATAACAGGGAAAATCGACAGGTTGGAGAATCTCTATGACGACTGTAATAGCGACCGGCTGTCCTCACAGCAATTGGGAAAGCGCCCTGCCAATCCTGCAACTGGCCGGTCTCGAGCCGGCGGGTGATGCCTACTCTCAATGGTACGACGATCTGTTTCGGCCTGTCAGCATGATTGACCCGCCAACGCCGGATTTTCCGATGCCGCTGGTGCCTAAAAATGGCGGCGGCGATTGCAAAGCTGCTGCCCGATGCGCCAACCAAGCCGCTGCTTCTGGCGGAAAGCCGAAATTTGTGGCTGCTCGACTTCTGGGCCGCAAAGCTGCCGCAGGCCCAGTTCCTGTTGTTTTACACGAGTGCGGAGGCCGCCGTGGCGAATGCCTGCCTAAAGGGAATCGACCCATTGCAGTTCCTGGAAGGGTGGCAAGTTGCCAACCGCCAACTGCTGCGGTTCCAGCGCTGCCATCGGGGCCAGGCACTGTTACTGGACGCCGAAGCCGCCAGCCGCCAGCCGCAGGAAATGATCGACGTCTGCCGACAAATCGGCCTTCCTTTGAAGGCTCCTTCAGAATTACCGCCATCCAAAAATCATAACGCTGTGATGGAACGGCTGCTTGCCGGCTATCTGATTGCGGATAGACCGGATGTGCAGGAACTTCAAAAAGAGCTGGAGGCGACGGCGCAGCCCCTGGCCGACAATATGCCGGCCATCCAGTTGCAGCCCCTGGAACTGTTCAGCAGCTATTTCGAAAGAAAGGCAGTGAGCGCAACTTACGGCAAGCGCTGATTGGAAACGAACAGAAACTGGAGAATGCTGAAAGGGTGCAGCAGGAGCAGGCTGCGAAAATCGATGAGTTGAAAGATGTCCTGGGCGAGCAGATCAATCAGACGACGGATTTCAAGGCTCAGATAGAACAACTGCAGCACGAGATAACTGAGCGGAATTCTGCAACGGTGAGTCTGCAAAAAGAACTGTCAAGCCGGCAGGAAGAAATAAGCCGGTTGCAGTGGTATCTGGGGGAGCGGGATGCCGAAATCGTCAGGTTAAAAGAAATGGCGAGCGTGAGTGAAAACGCAATAAAAAGTTTGCAAAGTTCAGATTTAGAGCGACAAGAAAACTTTGAGAGACAGGAAAATGAATATCGATTCGAAATAAATAATTTGAAGGATGCCTTTGCTCAAAAAACTGATGAAACTGTTTCCCTTAACCGTTTATTATCGGAACGCGATGCGGCTCTTCGAGAGATAGAATCTTCCTTGGAGGTTCGCGATGAGGAAATGTATACCCTTGCTTCGAATCGGCAGGAACAACTTGACGAAAAATATAAGATGGCTGTTGATCTTCAGATTCAGCTCGAACAGATGTCTGAGACTAAAAACGAATTAGCACGAAAAGAGATCGAAAGTCAGCGGGTAATTTCGATTCTGAACCAGAAAAATGTCGAGACTGAACGACAAAGCGCAGAATTTCAGGCACAGATTAAAAATTTGAAGAAAGAGCGCGATGACAAAATAAAGCTGTCAACTGAGCGTCAAAATAAAATCGAACAGTTGACGAAGAAAAGCGAGGAGGCGGAAAGGCACGCAGCCGAGCTGCAGAAAACAGATAGAGCAGTGGCGACAGGTTGGGGAAAAAGCCGAAGCGGCGCACAAGGAAGCTACTCAGGAAAACGAACTGCTGCTGTTGCAATTGCATCAAGTGCAGGAGGAACTCGAAACTGTGTTTTTACAGAAACAAAAGCAGTCTGAACAGGAAAAGAAACTCCAGGCCCAAGTCAAGCAAATAACCGGTGATCGCGATGAAAAGTTAAAGCTGGCGAGCGAACGGCAGGCGCAGCTTGAAAAAGTGCAGCAGGAAAAAGTTCAGCAGAGTCAAAATTTGCAGGCAGAAATTGATAAGTTGAAAAAAATGGAAAATGATCAGGTTAAACAAATAGGCAGTTTAAAAGCGGAAATAAAGCAACTGACCCAATCCCGCGATGGCCAGGCGAAACTCGCATCTGAAAAAGCAGCTCAGCTCGAAAAGTTACAGCAGGAAATAAATAAGCTTGAAACGGAAAAAGATGAAACTGTCGCAGGAGAATGAACTCCTCTTGCTCCAGTTGCACCAGGTGCAGGAGGAACTCGAAGATATTTTTCTGAGGAATCAAAATCTGAAGCAGGCCCAGCAAAGGGCGGAGGATGAACAAAAGCTGGCCCTTCAAAAAAATGAAACCTTGTCCCATGAACTGAATTTGGCCAAGGCAGAATTGGAATCAAAGGAGCGAGAGATAGAGGCACAACGCCAACGTGTAATCAAACTCAAAAAAACGGTGAGCTGGAAAATTACGACACCGATTCGATTAATAGCAAGACCTTTCAAAAAATCGCCGCCAAAACAAGATATAAATATTGAAGAAGTCCAATTGTTAAAAGCATCGGGTCTTTTCGACGAAAATTATTATCTGTCCGAGAACGAAGATGTTTCAAAAGAGGGTATCGACCCGGTTGAGCACTTCATCCGTCATGGTGCTGCTGAAGGGCGGAATCCATCACCGACGTTTGACTTGCGAAAGTATCTTGAAATTAATCCTGATGTTGCTGAGGGAGGTATCAATCCGCTGGTGCATTTTGTCAAATATGGCATC
>CAVSIM010000011.1:0-426224 GCA_963728055.1 uncultured delta proteobacterium
GGCGTCCTCGAGGTCTTCGACGAGTTCCTGGCCCACGCACATCCGTACGCCGAAGACGAGGAGCCTTGGCCAGGCTCGGAGTAGACCGCCCGAAGCTGTCGCGATGAGGTGCGATCCGGCTGGTGCGTCACACCGCCGCCAGTCGCGCGCACTCTCTCGTCGAGCAGGCCGTCGCGCCGTAGCATCGCCCTATGCCTGAGACGGCCGCGGAGTGGCGCGCGCCTTCCACCTGCGACCAATGCCCCCATCCGATCTCCGAACACACCATCTGGCCCCCTGATGAGGTATGCGGCGGCTGGATGCATTGCCGAGCGGAGAACTGCAGGCGATGCTGGCACGAATGGCCGAAGCTCGCCTCGGCGCCCAGATAGCGTCCTGAGCATCCCGCCCATGCCGCGATGAAAGAGACGTAGTGATGCGTCACTACCGCCGCGAGCCGGACGCACGCGTATGCTGATGCGAACGCACTTGTCGGCTCGTCAGTTGGACCCAACCCGGCGGCGAAACTCAGCGAGCCACTCGGAAAAGTCCCCCGGCCCGTAGAGCCACCCGCTTGGCTCTTGCAGTCCGTCTGCGACGGCGAGGGCGGAGAGCGCGTCCTCGATTGGCGCGTCCCATGCCGGAGGTTCTGTCTCGCCAGCGAGTAGCGCGCAGGCCCACTTGCTCGCGTCTGAGCGCGTGATGTTGTCGTGCACCAAATCGAGGAGGACCTTCTCAACCTCGTTGTGAGTTGGGGCAGCCATGCGAACGAGTGTGCCCGGCTCACTCACGAGGCGGGACCGGAGTCCGCTCTCATGCCGCGGTGAGTGTGATCTGGGAGGTGCGTCACACCGCCGCATGGGACACGGTTCGTCAAGCCACGCTCCGCGTGGCCGGAACGGGCTCCGATAGCGGGCTGCCCGGCAACTGCTCCTCAGGCGGCGGGGTTCTCGAGCTTCGCGATCGCTTGCTTCGTGAGCTTCTCCAGCTGGCGCCGTCAGCCCAGCGATTCCGCCGTTGATCATCGCCACGACATTGTGACCGATGACCACGTACGCCACGTTCACCGAGACCGTGAACGTCGAGGACTCAAACGTCATCGCGACGGCGAGCGTCTGGTCCCCGAGGTTCGCGAACGACATCGGCGAGACGGTCACCTTGCTGACTTCGCCGCCAGAGTCAGTACTGGTGAAGCTCGGGCACTCAGAGAACGCATCGGCGATGTCTTGGACGACGTCGGCGTCCACGTCATCCTTGTAGCTGGAAATGGTCTCCGACAAGATCGTGCCGAACGGGCCGCCCTTGTTGAAGTTCGCTTCCCCCTCGGCAGCAGCATCGGCCGAGCCCTCGTCGAGCGCGTCGAGGACCTCTTCGCGCTTGGCCGGAGAGACCTTGTCCTCGCTGTCGTCGTCCTCTTCGTCCGGTGAGGCCGTCCAGCCGGCCGCAAGGTCGGAGACGGTGAGAAGCGCGTCGTTGATCTGCGCCGGGCTCAACTGATCACCTGCCGCGTCTCCTGGGCCGTCCTCAGGGTCGTCGGCGTTGTGGGAGTCGCTGCTGCTCTCCTCGGGGTCGACGGTGACGGCTCGTTCCTGCCGGTCGTCCGCGCACCCGACAGCTGTGCCCATCAGGACGGTCAGCACTCCGACGAGAGCGATGAGTTGGAACATCCGACGGAACACGGGAACTCCTCGCGGCAGCGACGGCTCGGGGTCCGATCACCGTACGGCCCCACCGCCCGGTGCCGTACCGCGATCCCGCGATTGCGGTCCATCGGTGTCCCACACCCGGGCGACATGACCAGTCGACCCAGGCAAGCACACCGTCGGGGACACCGCCAGGCATCATCCACCTGCCGCAGATAGCATGCCCTGCGGACGATCCAGCTCCAGCATGAGCTGCGGTTTCAAAGTCGCGTCATTTCCGCCGCCTGCCGGGTGCACCCTGTGCGTCAGGCTGAGGTGAGACACGACTTCTGAGTTCCTTCCCTCTGCACGGGGCGAGAAGCGAGATACCTGATGACCATGACGTTGGCTGATGCTGCCCGGATCGATGATGGGGTGGTGGCACCGAGAGCTGACCGACCGAAGCGACGCACGTTCACAGCCGAGTACAAGGCGAACATCCTCGCTGAGTACGACGCCGCTGACCGTGGCGAGCGGGGTGCGATCCTGCGCCGCGAAGGCCTGTACTCCTCCCACATCGTGGAGTGGCGCAAGGCCGCCGAAGCCGGCGCGACCTCTGCGCTGGGCCCCAAGACCGCCAAGTCCAGGGACCGCCGCGATCGAGAGATCGCGCAGCTGCGGGCCCGGGCTGAGAAGGCCGAGACCGAACTGGCCAGGACCCAGGCGGCGTTGGATCTGGTGGGAAAAGCACACGCGCTCTTGGAGACGCTCTCCGAGAGCACGGGGCTGGCGAAGCGGCCGCCGCGGTGATCAACCCGACCGTCGACGAGCTCGCCGAGCTGACCTCGATCAAGAAGTCGTGTGAGCTGCTGGGTCGTCCCCGAGGCAGCCACTACCGTGCCAAGCAGCCGCGGATGCACGGCCCGCGGTCGGCTCGTCCGGCACCGCCGAACGCGCTGACCTCCGAGGAGCAGGCCCATGTGCTCGAGGTCTTGACCAATGAGAGGTTCTGCGACAAGTCGGTGGCCCAGACCTGGGCCACGCTGCTGGACGAGGGCACCTACCTGTGCTCGATGTCCACGATGCACCGGCTGCTGCGCAAGCACGGCGCAGCCGGTGAACGGCGCCGGCAGGCCACCCACCCGCCGCGCAAGAAGCCCGAGTTGATGGCCACCGGACCGGGGCAGGTCTGGTCGTGGGACATCACCAAAGTCCGCGGGCCAGGCCGCGGGATCTGGTTCCAGCTCTACGTCGTGCTCGACATCTTCTCCCGCTACGTCGTCGCCTGGACCGTCCAGAACACTGAAGACTCCGAGGTCGCGAAGACGATGCTCGAGAAGGCGATGGGCGTCCACGGCGTCCCCGAGGCCATCCACGCCGACCGCGGCACCTCGATGACCTCCAAACCCGTCGCCCAACTGCTGCTCGACCTCGGCGTGGACCGTAGTCATTCTCGACCGCGGGTGAGCAACGACAACCCGTTCAGCGAGGCGGCGTTCAAGACCCTGAAGTACGCGCCTGTCTTCCCCGAGGCGTTCGGATCGCTGGCCGACGCCCGCGGGTTCTGCGAGGGGTTCTTCGGCTACTACAACCATGAGCACCGCCATTCCGGAATCGGACTGCACACGCCCGCGTCGGTCCACCACGGCACCGCGACCGAGATCCGCGCCCAGCGGCAGCACACCCTCGATGCCGCGCACACCGCCTATCCCCAGCGGTTCGGCAACCGTCGACCGCAGGCGCCGAAACTGCCCAAGGCCGCCTGGATCAACCAACCCTCACCGGAGGCCCTCATACAGACCGCGTGACGAGACGTGTCTCAGACTGCTTGACACCTTCCGTGCATGTCAATGCCGAGGACAGATCGCGCGAACGCGCTCACCATGTGACCTATGGGTGTCAGATGGAGAAGTCTGCTCAGCGGCCAGCGCTCAGCCGCAGGCGGCGAGGATCCCGAGCCCGGCAACCGGTGGTTCCCCGGGCAGCCACCCACAGCGCTGCATTTCGACCACGCCGGTTGGCTAATGGCGAATGGCGATCGGTGGGACCCCGAGCGCTGCGGGGAGGGAGTGGACCTGGTTTCGCTCCGGCTCGAGTCGCCCCAGCACCTCGCCCTGACCTTCCAGGGCCTCGGGTCCAACGAATCGACGCGCATCGACTTCCCCGGAGTCACTGACCTCGCGATCGACGGCTCCTTTGACTTGGGCAGGACGCCGAACGGTTGGGAAGTCCTAGGCACCCAGATGGTCCGAGCCGAGCGAACCGCGACGACGGGCGGCAGGTCTACTCCCTGGAGCTGAGCAACTCGGGAGTGACCTTCGCACTCTCCTCGGGTCGCCTTCAAACGAATACGGCATCCGCCCATACCGCGATCAGCGCGGTCCAGTCGACGCGTCCGTCCGCCGCCTCGTGGACGCACGCACATGCCGACCGCGATCGTTCAGGACCATCCCCGCTGCGCGTGAAGGATCGCGTCCGCGAGGTCGCGGAGCACCATGTAGTACTCATGCTCGCTCGGCAGGCTGAGGCTTGGTAGGACGCGCTCAACATCGTCGCGACACGTACGAAGGGTGCCGATCCTTCCAGCATCGAGGTTGGCAGCGGAGCCGAGCCAGACCTGGACACACCCGGCGATGTCCGCATCGACCATGACCATGTCAACGCCATCAATCTCCTCACCACGCAGGCGCGGCGGGAAGGGGAGAGCGGCCCGCTTCTCCTGAAGCGCCCGAACTTGGTCGCGGGCTGCGTCGCGCATGCCAGAATCATGCCTGCTTCTCCTGCACGGAACTCCGTTCATGCCCCTATGAGTGCCCCGTGGGAGGTGCGTCTTTCCGCCGCGAATGCCCGCTTAGCCGCCGAAGGCTCAGGACACCGACGTGGCTATAGCGACGTGTCTTGAGGTCCTGTCGGCTGACAAGGAGCTCGTCAGTCTCCAGCAGCGCCGCCGTGACAGAACCTCCTCTGGTTGATCAGTTCTTCCTAGGAGTCCGCCCGACGACTCGTGTCATCGGCGTCGGATCGCCGCGCGGGCGGTGGCCGCGACGGCGAAGTCGAGGCCCTTGACCTCGCTCCAGGGGACGCGTGCCGCGCCGGCGAGATGGTTGAGGACGTTGAGGGTCGCACTGTTGGCGGGCGGGGGCGAGAACCGGTCGTGTCCGCTTCGCCACCCAAGCACAAACAGCAGGTCGCTGACCTCGCTGCGCCACGCTTCGGCAGGTACGCCGCTGCCGGCCAGGGCGAGTGCCATCCATCCCGCCTGGCGCTCCGCGTCCTTGGTGCCCAGCGGCAGCCGACCGACGATGTGACGCCAGAGCGCCTGCGGATCCTGTCCACAACGCTTGGCGGCGGCGGTCGGGCTCAGCCGCCCTTTGCGCACGCTGACCAGGCCGAGGGCCCGCGCCGTGCTGCGGATCTCGGCGACGGGGTAGGTGAGGTCCTCCCGGTTGGCCTTGCCGATCCACCAGTCGGCGATGCCGGTGCGTTCTGCGACCCGCTCGACCACCGCGGGCGGGAGGTAGCCCGCGGCGGTCAGGGTGACGCCGTCGCCGACGACGTCGAGGAAGGTGCGATAGGTCTCCGTCAGCCGGACAGCCTCGACATCGCTGACATCGGTCGGCCCGTGGGAGATCGGCCGGCCGAGCACCTCCCGCAGCAGCCGGACGCCGCGGTGTTCGAGCTGCTCGGCCAGCTCAGCCAGCTCACCGGTGACGGGGACAGGTTCGGCGAGTGAGATCGCGAGATCGGCATTGGTCTCCTCGACGTCGAAGTGGTCGGGGTGCCAGTCGACCGGCAGCCAGTCATGAGCGTGGGCAGCGTCGTCGAAGACGCCGGGGAGCTGCGCGTCGTCGTAGCCGCTGCGCACCCACGCGGCCAGCTCCTCGTAGCCGCCGATGCCTCCGCAGTCCTCGGGCGGACAGGCCATCCGTCCGTCGGTGCAGCGTGCCGTTTGGGGTGCCTCGTCCAGCACCTCCTCGACCACCAACTTGTGGTCCCAGCCGTCGCCGAAGTCGTACTCGTACCAGAGCTCGTCGCCCTTCTGGGCGAGGAGCTGATCGAGGCGTACGTCATCTTCGAGCGTCCCGTCCTCGCCCTCCTCGACGTCGAAGCCCGTGACAAAGGAGGGCGAACGGTGATCGCTGTCGGTACGGAACCGGTGCAAGTGGCTGTTGGTCCACCCCATCGCCGCCTGGATGACGTCATGCACCCGCGGCAGGCTGAGATCACCGGGCAACTCAAGTCGCCGCCAGACCGGGGGCTTCGCGCCGTGCAGGTCCAGGCGCACGCGGAACCCGCGGAGCTCGGTCGGGACCGGGAGCAGGGTAGGCGCCTCGTCGCGCTCCAGCTTCTCGAAGATGCTGGTCACCTGCCCGCTCATCAGCGCCTCGAGAAGCGCCTTGTTCTCCTCGAGGCTGGCGCCGGCCATCAGTTGCTTCACCAGGTGCTGGACGTCGGTCGGTTCGGCCACGAGGCACAGTCAATCACCGCCGCGCACTCCGCTCACGCCAGGCGTTGACGGGGTGGGCGTCGATCAGTCGGTCGAGCGACTCGGTCTTGATCCGGATGGTCCGCCGCCCGAGCCGGACGGCGTCGAGCTCGCCGGCGGCGACGTAGCGGCGGACGGTCTTGACCGAGACCGCGAGGATCTCGGCGGCCTCGGTCAGTGGGATGAGGCGGCGGGTGGGGGTGACGGTTGCGCGCATCGGGTGCTCCTGGGTCGGTGGCGGCCCGGTTGGCTGCCTTCATCCCTCAAGGCCGATGGATGTCCTCCAGTGGCCACCCCATTTGCCTCCCCCTGCACTACCTCACCTTCACCACCCTCGCCCCTTCCCGGCCTCCCTCCCGCTGCCCTCCACTTCTCCCCTGCCCGTTCTCCACCCTTCCTCTCTTCCAGGCACACCTCTTTCACTGACGAATCGGGGTGGCCACTCGCGGCCCGGTCCCGGCCTTGAGGGGTGTGACGATGACGTTGAAGAAGCTCGCGGCCGGGTCGGGGTATGAGTACCTGACCCGGCAGGTCGCCGCCGCCGACTCGACCGAGCTCGGCCGCACCCGGCTGGTCGACTACTACGAGGCGAAGGGCGAGGCCCCCGGGCGCTGGGTCGGCTCCGGGCTGGTCGGGGTCGACGGCATCGAGTACGGCGACGTGGTGACCGCCGAGCAGATGAGCCACCTGTTCGGCGACGGCTGTCATCCGGTGACCGGCACCGCGCTGGGGCGGAGGTTCGGGAAGGGCTCGGTGGCCGGCTTCGACCTCACGTTCAGTCCGGCGAAGTCGGTCTCGACGTTGTGGGCGATCGCGCCGCCCGAGGTCGCGAGCAGGATCCAGCAGGCCCACGACGCTGCCGTTCAGGATGCGCTGGCGTTCCTGGAGGCCCATGCGGTCTTCACCCGCGAAGGAGCCGGCGGTGCCCGTCAGGTCGAGACCCGCGGCCTGATCGCGGCCGCGTTCACGCATCGCGACTCGCGGGCCGGGGATCCGGATCTTCACACCCACGTCGCGGTGGCGAACAAGGTCCAGACGCGCGGCGGGGAAGTGGCTCTCGATCTACGGCACGATCCTGCACGAGCACGTCGTCGCCGCCTCGGAGGCCTACAACACCGCCCTCGAAGCCCACCTCCACGCGCAGTCTCGGCGTCAGGTTCGTCGACGTCCCCCGTCCGGGTGGGAAGCGGCCGGTGCGGGAGATCGCCGGCGTCGACGCGGCTTTGATGAAGCGGTGGTCGAGCCGCCGCGCCGACATCGAGGACCGTGTCGCCGAGCTCACCGGCGAGTTCACCAAGCAGCACGGCCGCCCGCCGACCGAGAAGGAGTCGATCGCCTTGGCGCAACGGGCGAACCTCGAGACCCGGCAGGCGAAGCACGAGCCTCGCTCCGAGGCCGACCAACGCAGCACCTGGCACTCCGAAGCCGCGGACCTCTTCGGCGAACGCGGGCTACGAGTCATGGTCGACACCGCCCTCAATCACGACCAACCGCCTCGCACCCAGATCACCTCCGCATGGCTCGCATCGACAGCCGACGAGGTCATCACCGAACTCGAGTCGCATCGCGCGACGTGGCAGTCCTGGCACATGTACGCCGAAGCCCAGCGTCAGGTCCGCGACCTCGACCTGGCACCAGGGCAGGTGGCTGACGTGGTGGAGCATCTCGTCGACGCCGTCACCACCCGACTGGTCAACCTGACCCCGGACCTCGACCCGATCACCGAGCCAGCTGCACTACGGCGATCGGATGGCGTGAGCGTCTACCGGCACACCGGCGCCGACCACTTCACCAGCCCCGCGATGCTCGCCGCCGAGCAGAGAATCGTCGACGCCGCCGGCACCGTCAGCGCCGTGGCACCCGATCCGGTGGATGTCGAGCTCGCGCTGATGGCCGCGACCCTCGATCAACCGGCGCTGAACGAGGGCCAACGCGAGCTCGTCCAGGCGCTCGTCGCCGACCCGCGGCAGGTTGCGCTCGCGCTGGCACCGGCTGGTGCGGGGAAGACCACCGCGATGAGCGTCCTCGCGCAGACCGCGCACGACCTCGGATACGAGGTCGTCGGGCTCGCGCCGTCAGCGGCAGCAGCCGCGGTCCTGACCGAGGCGACCGGCATCCCCGCCGAGACGCTCGCGATGCTCGACCACACCCTCACCGCCGGCCTGGATCCCGGGTTCGGGCCCCACACGATCGTGGCGATCGACGAGGCCGGGATGGCCGACACCCCCACCCTCGACCGGATCATCACCGCCTGCACGAGGACCGGTGCGCGGGTGCGGTTGATCGGCGACGACCAACAACTCGCCGCGATCGGCGCCGGCGGCGTACTCCGCGACATCGCCTCCACCCACGGCGCCCAACGACTCTCGGAAGTGGTGCGGTTCGACGACCCCATCGAAGCAACCGCGTCCCTCGCCCTACGGGACGGCGACAGCTCGGCCCTCGGGTTCTACCTCGACCACGATCGCATTCACACCGGCGACGAGCTCAGCAGCCTGACCGAGGTCCTCGTCGCCTGGCAGGACCAAACCGAAGCCGGCCGCGAATGCCTGATGCTCGCCCCCACCCGCGACCTCGTGGCTCGCCTGAACAGGGCAGCGCGCAAGACCCGCCTTGACGGCGCCCAACCGCACCACGAGGTCCCACTCGCTGATGGGAACCAGGCCAGCGAAGGCGACGTGGTCCTGACCCGCCGCAACGACCGCCGCCTCGGCGTCAGCGGCACCGACTGGGTCAAGAACGGCGACCGCTGGACGATCATCGCGATCAACCCGAGCGGCAGCCTCAACGCGCGGCACCTGCGGTCGGGCCTGCACATCACGCTTCCAGCGGCGTACGTCGCCGAGCATGTCGAGCTTGGCTACGCCACCACCGTCCACGCCGCCCAAGGCTCCACCGCCGACGTCATGCACGGCATCATCACCGGGCACGAGGACCGGCAACTCCTCTACACGATGCTCACCCGCGGAAAGGCCGAGAACCACGTCCACCTCATCACCGAAGAGGCCGACACCGACGAAGAGTTCCTGCCCGGCATCGATGAGCAACTCACCGCCGTCGACAACCTCGACCGGATCATCGGCCGTGACGGCGCCGCGACCTCGGCCACCACCGAGCTCGCGCAAGCCACCAGCCCCGCCACCTGCCTCCACGAAGCCGCGCAGCGGTACGCCGACGCGGTCACCACCGCGACCCAACGACTCCTCCGCGGAGGTGCCGATCAGGCGCTCGAATCCGCCGGCCCCGGCCCGCTCCCGTGGCTGCCCGGCGTCCCTGCCGACCTACGCGACGAGCCGCGATGGGCCGCCTACCTGGCGGCCCGCGCCGACCGCGTCACCACCCTCGCCGAGGTCGTACGCCGCGACGCGCAGCTACCGACGACACTCCATCGCTTCGCCGACGTCCTCACCGACGAGCTCCGCACCGACGACGGTCGTCTGGCGCGCTGCCAACGGCGTACCCGACGACGACCGCAGCCTGTTGGGCTCCCGATCCGGCCCACGCACCGGTGATCTCGCCGCCGACCGCTACGCGCGCCATCTCCAGCGCAAGGTCGACGCCCTCTACCCAGCGTCGGTCCGCCGTTGGGAGGCCACGATCGCAACGGCGATCGGCGACCCCGACCACCGTGACGAGCACACTCTCGACCTGGCCCGCGAGCTCGACCGCATCCAAGCCAGCGGCGTCAACGCCAAGCTCATCCTGCAGCGCGCAGCAAGCCCACGGCGCCCGCTACCCGCGGACCACAAGATCGATGCCCTCGCCTACCGGATCCAGCGCTTGGTCACCCACCAGCGGAGCGTCGACGCTCTGGCGGTACGTCGGGGGCCCACGCGTCCGGGGGTAGGTCTCGAGTTCTGAAGAACTCCGCTGGGCCGTCCTCGTTCAGCACCAGTTGCATCTCCTCGGCTGGCGTCACTGCACAGTCACGGTGCTTCGCGCGCCAGGCCGGATAGGCATCCGGATCGTCGCGGACCCGCAGGAACTCGGCCCATCGGTCGAGTGCCGTGGTGGCTCGACGGCGAATGGCGCGAGCCGAGAGGTGCACTGTCGCAGCAAGCTCATCGACGACGGCCGGAGTCGTCAGGCCCGACCGGCCACGACGACCGGCCACATCGAGCTCGGCAGCGATCCGAGCGAGCTCGCCAAGCAACCAAGCATCGAAGACGTGTAGCGCCTTGGCGTCGATCGCCTCGATCATCAGCCCAGTCACCTCCCAGAACGGATCGATGTCATCGGCCTCGTCGACCACGGCGACGTCGTCGCCCGGGAGCATTCCACGAGCGTCGACCATGAAGCGGTCCCGCCGGCGGGCCAGGTCACCGACGCCGAGATGAGCGCACACCTCCCGCGTCGTCTGCCCGAGGATCGCGCCAGCAATGCGGCCGTCCTTGAGCCGATGGGCGCTGCTGCACTCGACCCACAGTTGGCTTGCGAAGAGGCCGTCGATGTCCCCATCTAGATCCCGCAGCTTGCGGGCGCGCGCCTCGGCCCCAGGCAGCAGGGCCCACACCAACGCCGTGACCGCGCCACCGTCCGTCTCGGTCATCGACGCGAGTACGCCGAGCACCGCGTTGGCCTCATCGACCGGTGCGGCCCTCGTCCAGTCGCGCAGATCGTCGAACTCGGGCACGACCGCCAAGCTCTGGTGAGTTGCCGACCAGCGCCGCCACGCCGCACGCGCTGCGCACATCAACTCGCCCTCCAGGTCCTGGAGGCCAAGGCGATCAGCGACGGACACGGCATGCTCCCGACAAACGTCCCCGCCGATGACGATCAGCGGGGAACTTCCAGCGTGAGCGGGACAAACCTGCACGTCAAGGGCCACTTGTGCGGGCCGACGAGACATCCCAAGACGTTGAGAGACAGTCCGAGACGTTCGGTAACAACCAGCACCAATCGGTACTGGAATCTCCTCGATCGTCATCTCAGTATGTGACCGTCGATGCCGATTGCCCGGCTGCGCTTCCCCCATTTCTGGCTCGGCCCGCCCAGGTGGGCGGACCGATCTACGGACACTCGTAGCATGCGTGCCGCTGTTGTCGGAGGCAGTGATGGTCTTGAGGAGTCAGTTGTTGGAGAACTCGTCATTGATCGTCAGCGCTTCGGCCCGGCGCATGCAGGCGCTCGAGAGGGTCACAACGGTTCGTGCTCAACAACCACGGGCAAGACGTGGGTCGTCTACGCCACGGAGCGATCCGCATGCGCCCGTCGCACCGGTTAGATCACGGAGTGAATGTCGCGGCCAGTGACTGGGGGCCCCACCGCGAAGGGCCCTGTGCAGGGCGGCCGCCTGGAGATCGCTGAGCGCGGCTACATAGTCAATGATTGCCCGGTCACCTTCTAGACCGTGGCCCTCCTTCAATGCGCTAGGAAGGCGGTGCCTGTCGTGACGGTCCTCGGTCCACTCCTTCAGGCAGGCCAGAAGCTCCTTCAACAGCGTCTGCTGGCCGCGCTGAATCACAGCGAAGTCGGCCCGATGGATGATGAAGCGTTGCGTGATCTGCTTGAGCACCGACCGAGGTGCCGATGGAGCGGCTCGAGACCCAGGGCGGGTGAGTTGGCTCGGGGGTCCGAACACATCTCCAGGGC
Organism: uncultured delta proteobacterium; assembly: GCA_963728055.1. Classification (GTDB taxonomy): domain Bacteria; phylum Desulfobacterota; class Desulfobacteria; order Desulfobacterales; family SG8-13; genus JARFQH01. The sequence continues at coordinate 11,680 of CAVSIM010000011.1, forward strand.
TCCCATGAAGTCGGTGATGAGGCGCGAGACGAATCGGCGGGTGCTCGCCGTTCCGCGCCGTGACCCGACGGTCTCCGTCAGCAATGACTGCAGATGAACCTGGGCCGCGGCGACCGCATCTCGATACATCTCGGCGTCGAACTTCTCCGGATAATCCCTCAGCAGCTTGGAGCGAAGGTGCTCGAAGGTGTTCTCGACGAGCGGGCTCGCCGGCTGCGGCTCGACCTTCGCAAAACTCTCCTGCCACGCACTAAGAGCTGCCGTCGCGGCGCTGACATTCAGGAGGCGGGCCCCATGGAAGTCCTCCAAGTCGTGCAGGGCGTAGGTGATGTCGTCAGCTGACATCCATCACGGCCGCTTCGAGACTCTGGGTGTACTCCGGTAAGGGGACGCACTCGCGCGCAGAGGCGAAGGCTTCCAGGTCCACGTCATAGACGCTGAACTTCTTCCAGCGAAGTCGCTCCAGTGGGGACGCGTCGCTCACGGGCTCGGCGGCAATGCGCATCCACGGGTACTTGGCGATGGCCGCTCTCGTCGCCGCTGTGAGGTCGAGCCCATTCCAGTGCCGGCTGCGTGGCTCAAGCCGGCTGATGATCCTGAACGTCTGCGCGTTGCCCTCGAAACCCTCCGGCAGATGTAGGGCAGACTGGCGTAGTCATCAAGGACGTTCTCGCCAACGTGGCCGAACGGCGGGTGACCGATGTCATGGGAGAGAGCCGCCGTCTCGACCACGTCGACGTCGAGCCCCCCAAAGTTCTCGAGCTCCTGGTGGTGCGTCGAATCCGCAAGAAGGACCTCTGCAATCGCCCTACCAACTTGCGCGACCTTGATGGCTGTGGGTGAGTCGGTTGTGAGTCAGAAACCCCTCTGCGGTCGGTGTGAAGACCTGCGTCACCCCGGCCAGCCGACGAAAGCCGGCACTGTAGTAGACGCGATCTCTGTCGTGACGGCTCGGAGACCGCGGGTCCTCCGCTGAGGGCTTTGTCGTTGCGCCTGAGACTCTGTCGTCCCGCCCGGTGCCTTCAGGGGCGACGCGGACGACGACCTGCTCGACAGGCATGTCTAGCCAGCGCGGCTCACCCTGGCCGCGGCGTCGTAGCGAAGGTCATCGTCTTCGACGAGATCCCAAAGAACTGCGACAACTTCCTCGCGGTCCACGTGGAACTTCAACAGCACGTCCCGCACTAGCCCGTCTACGGGCATCGGAGCATCAGAGATGCTGCCGCGCAAGGCCGCTTCAAGCGTCTCGCGGGTAACTGCGAGTTGAGTCAACGCTTCCTCCGAAGTCTTTTCCGAGCCTGATCGCGTCATCGTACTCACCTCTCGTAGGTCCCGAGTCGGAACGCCATGACATTGGTATCGCGACCCGCCGACACCGGAGCGCCACCACGCCGTGGCGACGGAGCGCTGTGCTGGCTCGTCTGCTTGAGATGCACGGGTGGTGGTGTCGACACCTATGCCTGCCGGATGCGCTGCTCCGATGTCGGGCTTGCACGCCACTTCCCCCGCCAGTCCCCCAAAGCGATCACACAGGCAGCAGGGGGATAGGTCGAAAGTTGAAAGAAACCGCAGGCTGACCTGCGGTTTCTCGTGGTGGAGCCTAGGGGACTCGAACCCCTAACCCCCTGCTTGCAAAGCAGGTGCGCTACCAATTGCGCCAAGGCCCCTGGTGCGCGGGCGTGCGCCGGACCGGGTCGGCTCAGGCACGGCTCGACGGTGTCGGTGGCCTCGGCCCACAGGGCCTGCTCGTGCTTGCCCTCGTCGATCTTCTTCTTCGCGAACACGGCGCCGGCGGCGGCGAGCAGGACCAGCAGGATCTTCTTCATGGGCGTCTCCTCGTGGACGTGGAGCGAAGGGTCGAGTGGGCCTAACAGGACTTGAACCTGTGACCTCTTCCTTATCAGGGAAGCGCTCTAACCGTCTGAGCTATAGGCCCGGGATGGCGTCGGCCAGGACGTCGCCGGCGACCGAGTGGAAGATTACCCCACGCCGAGGCGGCCGCCACAAAACGGGGCCGTCCGGTCGGCGGCTCAGCCCTCGTCCTCGGCGAGGGTGACCTCGACGCCGCCGAGCAGGGCGGCGGCCATGTTGTAGAGGAAGGCCCCGAGGGTGGCGATCGCGGTCAGCAGCACCACGTCGATCGACCGCGACGAGCATCGTGAAGCCGAGCACCCGGGAGGTGCCGAGGTAGTCTGCGACGTCGAAGTCGGCGGCGTCTCGCCGCCGACGACGTCGCTGGACGGTCTGGTTGATCGAGTCCCAGACGCCGGCGGCGCCGAGCACGGACCAGACCATCAGCACCGACGACGACGGTCACGACGCCGAAGGCGATCGAGAGCAGGAACGACGGTCTTCATCACCGACCAGGGGTCGATCCGGGTCAGCCGCAGCCGGGCCCGGCGCGCGCGCGGCTTGGCCGCCGCGCCGGCCGAGCGCCGCTGCCGAGCGACTCGTGCGGCACTCCGGGTCGGCGTTCGGCCCGGTGCTCGTCCGCCGCGCTGGCCGAGCGTTCGGCCGAGCTGCGCTCGGCCGCTCGGCGACGGCCTGGGCCGCGGTCTGGTCGGCGTCGCCCGCGGTCCCGCGGCGGGGCGCGGAGGCGGTGCGCTCGACGGGACGCTCCGTCATCAGTCCTCACTCTCGCCGGTGTCTTCGGCGTCGCCGCTCGCTGGGCATCGGACTCTCACCCGGTCGGTGCCGGCACGTCCTCGGATCCGTCGATTGTTGCACCCGTCGCCTGAGGACGGCGCGATCTCGCGACTCGCGGCGTCACCGTCTCGTCGGCCGCCGTCCTCGCGCCGTCCTCGCCGCCTCCTCGTCGCCGTTGGCCTCGACCGAGCGGGCGACCACGGCGACCGCGTCGCCCGCTTCGGCGTCACGAACTTCACGCCCATCGTGGAGCGGCCGGTGGCCCGGAAGTCGCTCGTCGATCGGGCTGCGCACGACCTGGCCGTTCTGGGTGATCGAGAGGATCTCGTCGCCCTCCTCGACGATGAAGCGCGCCGACCAGGTCGCCGCGGTCCTCGTTGGCCAGCGACATCGCCTTGATGCCGAGGCCGCCGCGGGACTGCAGGCGGTACTCCGAGATCCGGGTGCGCTTGGCGAAGCCGCCGTCGGTGATCGTGAAGACGTACTGCTCCTTGACGCTCGGCGCGGCCTCGCGCGGCCGTCGCGCCTCGGCGGCCTCCTCGGCCGCCACCTGCTCGGCGCGGATGACCGACATCGACAGCAGCGAGTCGCCGTCGCGGAACTTCATGCCGGTGACGCCCGAGGTGGCGCGGCCCATCGGGCGCAGCTGGGTGTCGTCGGCCCGGAACCGGATCGCCTGGCCCTTGCGGGAGACCAGCAGGATGTCGTCCTCGGCGTTGACCAGCTCGGCGCCGATCAGCTCGTCGTCGTCCTCGCGGAAGTTGATCGCGATGACGCCGGCCTGCCGCGGGCTGTTGTAGTCGGCGAGCCGGGTCTTCTTGACCAGGCCGTTGCGGGTGGCCAGCACGAGGTACGGCGCCTGCTCGTAGTCGCGGATCGCCAGCACCTGGGCGATGTTCTCGTCGGGCTGGAAGCGACAGCAGCCCGGCCACGTGGCCGCCCTTGGCGTCGCGCGACGCCTCGGGCAGGTTGTAGGCCTTGGTGCGGTAGACCCGGCCGGCGGTGGTGAAGAACAGCAGCCAGTGGTGGTTGGTGGTCGCGATGAAGTGCTCGACGACGTCGTCCCCGCGCAGCGACGCGCCGCGCACGCCCTTGCCGCCGCGCTTCTGGGTGCGGTACTGGTCGGCGCGGGTGCGCTTGGCGTAGCCGCCGCGGGTGATGGAGACGACGAGGTCCTCGTCGGGGATCAGGTCCTCCATCGACAGGTCGCCGTCGGCGGCGATGATCTGGGTGCGCCGGTCGTCGCCGTACTTGTCGACGATCTCGGTCAGCTCGTCGGCGACGATCTGCCGCTGCCGCGGCGTCGTTGGCGAGGATGTCCTCGAGGTCGGCGATCATCCAGCTCGAGCTCGGCGAGCCGGTCGATGATCTTCTGCCGCTCGAGGGCCGCGAGGCGGCGCAGCTGCATGTCGAGGATCGCGTTGGCCTGCAGCTCGTCGATCTCGAGCAGCTCGATCAGGCCCTGCGCGGGCCTCGTCGACGTCGGGGCGAGCGGCGGATCAGCGCGATGACCTCGTCGAGCGCGTCGAGCGCCTTGACCAGGCCGCGCAGGATGTGGGCGCGCTCCTCGGCCTTGCGCGAGCCGGAAGCGGGTGCGCCGCTGGATGACCTCGATCTGGTGGGTCGACCCAGTTGCTGATGAACTGGTCGATGCGTCAGCGTGCGCGGCACGCCGTCGACCAGCGCCAGCATGTTGGCGCTGAAGTTGGTCTGCAGCTCGGTGTGCTTGAGCAGGTTGTTCAGCACGACCCGGGCGACCGCGTCGCGCTTGAGCACGACGACCAGCCGCTGGCCGGTGCGGCCGGAGGTGTCGTCGCGGACGTCGGAGATGCCCTGGACCTTGCCGGAGTCGGCGAGCTCGGCGATCTTCAGCGCGAGGTTGTCCGGGTTGACCATGTAGGGCAGCTCGGTGATCGACCAGGCAGGTGCGGCCCTTGGCGTCCTCGTCGATCTCGATCGACCGCGCGCTGGGTGACCGAGCCGCGGCCGGTGCGGTAGGCCTGCTCGATGCCCTGGCGGCCGACGATCAGCGCGCCGTTGGGGAAGTCGGGGCCCTTGATCCGCTCGATCAGCGCGTCCTGGAGCTCCTCGCGGGTGGCGTCGGGGTGCTCGAGCGCCCACTGCGCGCCCTCGGCGACCTCGCGCAGGTTGTGCGGCGGGATGTTGGTGGCCATGCCGACCGCGATGCCGGCCGAGCCGTTGACCAGCAGGTTCGGGAAGCGCGCCGGGCAGCACGGTCGGCTCCTGCGGAGCGGCCGTCGTAGTTGGGCTGGAAGTCGACGGTGTCCTCGTCGATGTCGCGGACCATCTCCATGGCCAGCGGCGCCATCCGGCACTCGGTGTACCGCATCGCGGCGGCGGAGTCGTTGCCCGGCGAGCCGAAGTTGCCCTGGCCCTGGACCAGCGGCGCGCGCATCACCCACGGCTGCGCGAGGCGGACCAGGGTGTCGTAGATCGCGGTGTCGCCGTGCGGGTGGTACTGACCCATCACGTCGCCGACGACGCGGGAGCACTTGGAGAAGCCGCGGTCGGGGCGGTAGCCGCCGTCGTACATCGCGTAGAGCACCCGGCGGTGCACCGGCTTGAGCCCGTCGCGGACGTCGGGCAGCGCGCGCCCGACGATGACCGCCATCGCGTAGTCGATGTAGGCCCGCTGCATCGAGGTCTGCAGCTCGACGGCTCGATGCGGCCGCCCGGGGCCCTGCGGGCCGCCGGTGCCGCCGTCGGTGGGGGTCTCGGTCACGTGTCTGTCGTCTCTCTGGTCGCGTCTACTCGGATGTCTAGGTGCTCGGCGGCTAGACGGCTCAGATATCGAGGAAGCGGACGTCCTTGGCGTTGCGCTGGATGAAGGAGCGGCGCTGCTCGACGTCCTCGCCCATCAGGATCGAGAAGATCTCGTCGGCCTGGGCGGCGTCGTCGAGGGTCACCTGCAGCATCAGCCGCTGGTCGGGGTCCATCGTGGTCTCCCACAGCTCCTCGGCGTTCATCTCGCCGAGACCCTTGTAGCGCTGGACCGGGTTCTCCTTGGGCAGCTTCTTGCCCTGCGGCCAGGCCGTCGCGCGATGCAGCGCGTCGCGCTCGGCGTCGGAGTAGACGAACTCGTGCTCGGCCGGCTTGTTCCACCGGAGCCGGTAGAGCGGCGGCTGGGCCATGTAGACGTAGCCGTGCTCGATCAGCGGCTTCATGAACCGGAACAGCAGGGTCAGCAGCAGGGTGTTGATGTGGTGGCCGTCGACGTCGGCGTCGGCCATCAGCACGACCTTGTGGTAGCGCAGCTTGTCGAGGTCGAACTCCTCGTGGATGCCGGTGCCGAGCGCGGAGATGATCGCCTGCACCTCGGTGTTGGCCAGCACCTTGTCGATGCGCGCCTTCTCGACGTTGAGGATCTTGCCGCGGATCGGCAGGATCGCCTGGATCCGCGGGTCGCGGCCCTGGCGGGCCGAGCCGCCGGCCGAGTCGCCCTCGACGATGAAGACCTCGCACTCGTCGGGGTTGGTCGACTGGCAGTCGCGACAGCTTGCCGGGCAGGCCGCCGCCGCCGAGCAGGCCCTTGCGGTTGCGGGCCAGGTCGCGGGCCTTGCGGGCGGCGATCCGGGCCGAGGCCGCGGCCTGGGCCTTGCGGACGATGTCCCTGCCCTCGGCCGGGTTCTGCTCGAGCCAGTCGCCGAGCTGGTCGTTGACGATCCGCTGCACGAAGCCCTTGGCCTCGGTGTTGCCGAGCTTGGTCTTGGTCTGGCCCTCGAACTGCGGCTCGCCGAGCTTGACCGAGATGATCGCGGTGAGGCCCTCGCGGATGTCGTCGCCGGAGACCCGGTCCTCGCGCTTCTTGATCAGGCCCCACTCCTCGCCCCAGTTGTTGACCAGGCGTGGTGAGCGCGGCGCGGAAGCCCTCCTCGTGGGTGCCGCCCTCGTGGGTGTTGATGGTGTTGGCGAAGGTGTGGACCGACTCGGTGAAGGTGGTGTTCCACTGCATCGCGACCTCGAGGCTCATGTGGTTCTCGACGCGTCTCCGGCGGTCTCGGCCTCGAAGGAGATGACCGTGGGGTTGGCGCCTGTCCTTGCGCCGGTTGAGGTGCTCGACGTAGTCGACCAGGCCGCGGTCGTACTTGAAGACCTGCTCGAGCCCGCCGCCCTCGCCGCGCTTGATCGCGTCGTGGCCGGCCTCGTCGACGTCGTCGGCGACGGTGTCGTCCTCGACCGCGTCGACGATCTCGTCGGCCTGCGGGCCGCTCGTCGCGCACGACGATCTCGAGGCCCTTGTTGAGGAAGGCCATCTCGCGGAAGCGGCGTGGTGATGGTCTCGAGGGAGTAGTCGGTGGTCTCGAAGATGTCGGTCGGAGGCGTAGTAGGTGACCGTGGTGCCGGTGCGCTCGCCGCGGCTCCATCGGCCGGACCTGCTCGAGGTCGCCGTCGGGGACGCCGAGGCTGAAGCTCTGCCGCCACAGGTGGCCGCGGTTCTTGACCTCGACGACCAGGCGGCTCGAGAGCGCGTTGACCACCGAGACGCCGACGCCGTGCAGGCCGCCGGAGACCTTGTAGCCGCCGCCGCCGAACTTGCCGCCGGCGTGCAGCATGGTCAGCGCCATCGTGACGGCGGGCATGCTCCTGGCCGGGCGCGGTGTCGGTCGGGATGCCGCGGCCGTTGTCCTCGACCCGGATGCCGCCGTCGGCCAGCAGCGTCACCACGATCCGGTCGCAGTAGCCGGCCAGCGCCTCGTCGACCGCGTTGTCGACGATCTCCCAGATCAGGTGGTGCAGGCCGCGCTCACCGGTGGAGCCGATGTACATGCCGGGGCGCTTGCGCACGGCCTCGAGGCCCTCGAGGACCTGGATCGCGGAGGCGTCGTAGTCGACGCGCGTCGGCCGCGGTGGCGGTGCTCGACCGCCGGTCGGCGCGTCCGGGCTCGTCGACGGGGTCCTCGGCGGACTGCTCGTCGGTCAGACGCACCTCTTCAGGCTGGTGCCCGCACGGGCGTGGTCGGACCGGTCGCGGACATGACGAGGGCCGCGGCGACCAGAGGCCAGTCGACCCGACGTCCATGATACCGCTCGGAGGCCCGCAGTCCACGCTCCCGCCGCCCGGGGAGCGGGATCTGTGGAGCGAAATTGCCGCCGCAGCGGCTCCTGAGAGGCGTCCGTGAGCGGCCGAGCAGGGGCGCGGACAGGTCCCTGTACGTCTGTCGCGGCCGCTGAGCCGTCCTGTGCGGTCCGCGCGAGCCGGGTCCGCGCCGGGCTCAGTCGACCGGCTCAGCCGTAGGTGTCGCGCGGGCCGCGGCCGTCGCGCACCGACCGCGGGCCCTTCTTCCAGGTCGGCCCGTGCGGGCCGAGCACCTCGATCACGGCCACGGTGCCGTGGCCGAGCTCCTCGTTGAGCCGGCGCACGCAGCGTGGGCGCGAGCAGCCGCAGCTGGGTGGCCCAGGCGGTGGAGTCGGTGCGCACCACCAGCCTGCCGTCGGCGAACGACTCCGGGGTGCAGTGCTGCGGCGACCTCGTCGCCGACCAGCTCGGCCCACCGGCCGAAGACGCCGCGCACCCGCAGGTCGAGCTCCCAGCCGTGGTCGCCGACCAGCCGGCCCAGGCGTGGCGTCGAGCAGCTGCGGGTCGCGGTCGTCGGGGTGCGCGCCCGACGACCGCGGCGCGCGTCGCCGCCGGACGCGGCGCCGCCGTCCGGCGCGCCGGGTCGCGCCGTGCCGGCGCCGCCGGCCGGCCGCCCGGGCAGCGCGCCGGGCCAGGTCGAGGCCGTCGTCGCGGTCGCTCCGGGCCCGGTTCGGGCCGGCTCGCCCGGCGTGCGCCGGCGCCGGCCGCGCCGGCGCCCGGGCGGCTCGTCGCTCAGCTCACGGGTGCACCTCGCCGTCCGGCGACCACGAACCGGGCGCCCGGCCAGCGCCGCGGGCACGTCGGCGGCGACCGCCGCGGTGACCAGCACCTGCTCGGCGCCGGCCACCAGCTCGGCGAGCTGGCTCGCGGCGCTCGGTGTCGAGCTCGGCGAAGACGTCGTCGAGGATCAGGATCGGGTCGTCGCCGTCGGCGCGCAGCAGGTCGTAGGACGCCAGCCGCAGCGCGAGCGCGAACGACCAGGACTCGCCGTGCAGGCGTAGCCCTTCACCGGCAGCCGGGCCGCCGTCGCCGAGGGTCAGCAGCAGGTCGTCGCGGTGCGGCCCGACCAGGCGACACGCCCCGGTCGAGCTCGTCGCCGCGACGGCGCTCCAGCTCGGCCAGCAGCGCCTCGGCGAGCGCGCCCGGTCGGGCTCGCCGCGTCGAGCGTCGGGCAGGCCGAGCGAGGGCCGGTAGTCCAGGTCGGCGTCGTCGCGGCCGGCCCCGCGGGCCACGGTCTCGTAGGCCTTGCCGACGTAGCGGCCGCAGCGCCGTCGACCAGCGCAGCCGCTCGGCCGAGCAGCTCCGCGCCGGTCCGGGCCAGGTGGGCGTCCCACACGTCGAGCGTGGCCAGCGCCGCCTCCTGCGCGCCGCGACCGCCGCGGCGCGCGGCGCCGGCGGTCTTCAGCAGGGAGTTGCGCTGCTTGAGCACCCGGTCGTAGTCGGCGCGCACCCCGGCCAGCCGCGGGGTGCGCAGCACCAGCAGGTCGTCGAGGAACCGGCGCCGCTCCGCCGGGGTCGCCCTTGACCAGGGTGAGGTCCTCGGGGGAGAAGACGCACGGTGCGCACCAGGCCGACCAGGTCGCGGGCCCGGGGCAGCGGCGACCGGTTGACCCGGGCCCGGTTGGCCCGGCCCGGGTTGAGCTCGACCTCGAGCACCGCCGTGCGGCCCTCGCTGGACGACCGCGGCGCGCACCACGGCCTGGTCGGCCCCGGCCCGCACCAGCGGCGCGTCGGTGGCGACCCGGTGGCGAGGAGAGCCGGGAGAGGTAGTCGACCGCCTCGACCAGGTTGGTCTTGCCCTGCCCGTTGCGCCCGATGAACGCCGTCGACGCCCGGCCCGAGCGGGACGTCGAGCGTCGGCGTAGGAGCGGAAGTCGTGCAGCGACAGGTGCGAGACGTACACGGCGCGGCCAGCTCCGCGGTCCGGCGTCGGGCGGCGTCGCCGCCGGGAGGCGGCGTCGGTGCGCGACGGCGTGGCCGCCGAACTGGTTGCGCATCGCGGCGATCGCCTTCATCGCCGGGCTGTCGTCCTGGCGGGAGGTGAACCGCGCGAACAGCGACGGCGGCGATCGCCGGCATCGGCACCGCGTTGTCGATGCCGGCCTCCACGGTCCAGCGGCCCTCGCCGGAGTCCTCGGCGTAGCCGCGCGATCTCGTCGAGGTGGGTCGTCCTCGTCGAGCGCCTCGACCAGCAGGTCGAGCAGCCAGGAGCGGATGACGGTGCCCTCGCGCCAGGAGTCGAAGACCTCGGTGACGTTGTCGACCAGGTCGACCTGGCCTCCAGCAGCTCCCAGCCCTCGGCGTAGGACTGCATGATCGCGTACTCGATGCCGTTGTGGACCATCTTGGCGAAGTGGCCGGCCCCGACCTGTGCCGGCGTGCACGAACCCGAAGTCGCCCTCGGGCTTGAGCGCGTCGAAGGCCGGCTGGACCTTGGCGACGTCCTCGGCGGAGCCGCCGCACATCAGCGCGTAGCCGTTCTCCAGGCCCCAGACGCCGCCGGAGACACCGCAGTCGACGAAGCCGACGCCCTGCTCGGCGAGCAGCTCGGCGTTGCTCCTGGTCGTCGGTCCAGCGCGGAGTTGCCGCCGTCGACGACCAGGTCGCCCTCGCCGAGCAGGTCGCCGAGCGCGCGGACGGTCTCGCGGGTCGGCGTCACCGGCCGGCACCATCACCCACACGACCGGGGCGCGGGCAGCGCGCTCGACCAGCGCCTCGAGGCGTCGACGTCGGAGAGCTCGGGGTTGCGGTCGTAGCCGACGACCGTGTGGCCGGCGTCGCGCAGGCGGGTCGCGCATGTTGCCGCCCATCTTGCCGAGTCCGACGAGTCCGATGTCCATGCGTGCTCCTCCTGGTGCTCGTCGGCTGTCCCGGCTGGCGCGTCACGGGCCGGTCCGGTCGCGCCGACGGCCGGGTCGGCCGGTCAGGAGAGCAGGCGGCGCGGCATCAGCAGGTAGCGGAACGCCGGCTCGGCGCTCGCCGTCCTCGGCGGCGACCCCGCTGATCACGACCGGCTTGAGGCCTGGGTGAACGCCAGCTCGACGACGGGCTGGTCGATGGCGTCGAGGCCGTCGAGCAGGAACTGCGGGTTGAAGCCCGGTGGTGATGTCCTCGCCGTCGATGGTCGCCTCGATCGACTCCGAGGCCTGGGCCTCGTCGCCGGAGCCGGCGTCGAGGGTGAGCACGCCGTCGCTGAAGGCGAGCTGGACCGCGGTGTTGCGCTCGGCGACCAGCGACGACGCGCTTGACCGACTCGATCAGCGCGGCCTTGTCGACCCGCGCCATGGTGAGGTGCTCGGCTGGGGAACAGGCTGCGGACCTTGGGGAACTCGCCGTCGAGCAGCCGGGTCGTGGTGCGGCGGACGCCGCCGGCGGCCGCGCCCTCGAAGCCGATGATGCCCTCGCCGGAGCCGGACGCGGCCAGCGCGATGGTGACCTCGCTGCCGGCGGTCAGGGACTTGGCGGTGTCGCCGAGCACCTTGGCCGGCACCAGCGCGGCCAGCGACTCGTCGGGGGTCCGCGGGTTCCAGCCGAGCTCGCGGTGGGAGAGCCGGAAGCGGTCGGTGGCGAGCAGCGAGATGCGTGGAGCCGTCGATCTCGATCCGGACGCCGGTGAGCACCGGCAGCATGTCGTCGCGGCCGGCGGCGGTGACCGCCTGGGCGACGGCGTGGGCGAACTCGTCGCTCTGCACCGTGCCGGTGGCCGCGGGCATCTCGGGCAGCGTGGGGTAGTCCTCGACCGGCATGGTCTGCAGGCTGAACCGCGCCGAGCCGCAGGTCAGGGAGACGCGGGCGCCGTCGAGCACCATCTCGACCGGCTTGGCGGGCAGGCTGCGGCAGATGTCGGCGAGCAGCCGGCCGCTGACCAGGGCCCGGCCCTCGTCGCTGACCTCGGCGTGCAGCGTGGCGCGGGCCGAGGTCTCGTAGTCGAAGGTCGAGAGGACCAGCCCCTCGTCGCTCGCCTCGATGAGGAGGCCGGCGAGCACCGGGACGCTCGGGCGGACCGGGAGGCTGCGGGCAGCCCAGGCGACGGCATCGGCGAGCACGTCGCGCTCGACGCGGAACTTCACGGTGGGTGTCCTTCCTGGAGTGCGGTGCGCGGTCGGGCAGGCGGGGAGTGTCGTGCATGGCGCGTGGGAGGAGATTCTGCACGCGGACCGGTGGTGTCCGGCGGGAGCGTCCGGGCGCGAGGAGCGCCGAGGGCCGGTCGACGGGCGAGTCGTCGAGGCAGTGTCGAAGGTTGTCCCAGTCAGAGGGCCGGTGGATCATGGAGGTCCGTAGGAGTCATAGCAGCGGTGGAAACTGTGGATAACCACGTTCTCGCAGGTCAGCGCGGCGATCGTCGTGCACAGGGGTGTGGAGCGGCTCGGGACGAGCACGGCAGATGTGCAGCGCGCGGCCGTCCGGCGCGCGCCGGGTTGTCCACAGATCGTCCCCGGTCGGCGCCGGACCACAGGTGCTCCACAGGCTCGGGGTCCGCAGACGGTCTGCGCCAGCGACTCGGGCCGGCCGCGGCTCAGGCCTGGCGGGCCTGCATGCTTGACCCGGTTGGTGAGCTCGCTGACCTGGTTGAACACCGCGCGGCGCTCGGCGAGGAGCTGGTTGATCTTGCGGTCGGCGTACATGACCGTGGTGTGGTCGCGGTTGCCGAACTGGGCGCCGATCTTGGGCAGCGAGAGGTCGGTGAGCTCGCGGCACAGGTACATCGCGATCTGGCGGGCCATCACCAGGTGCCGGCCGCGGCTGGGGCCGGTGAGCTCCTCGATGGACAGCCCGAAGTACGCCGCGGTCTGGGCGATGATCAGCGCCAGCGGTGATCTCCGGCTCGCCGCCCTCGGGGATCAGGTCCTTGAGCACGATCTCGGCCAGGGTCATGTCGACCTCCTGGCGGTTGAGGTTCGCGAAGGCGGTGACCCGGATCAGCGCGCCCTCGAGCTCGCGGATGTTGGTCTGGATCTTGGAGGCGATGAACTCCAGCACGTCCGGCGGCGCGGTGAGCCGGTCCATCGCGGCCTTCTTGCGCAGGATCGCGATGCGGGTCTCGAGGTCGGGCGGCTGGACGTCGGTGATCAGGCCCCACTCGAACCGGTTGCGCAGCCGGTCCTCGAGCGCCTCGAGCCGCTTGGGCGCGCGGTCGGAGGTGAGCACGATCTGCTTGTTGGCGTTGTGCAGGGTGTTGAACGTGTGGAAGAACTCCTCCTGGGTCTGGGTCTTGCCCTCCAGGAACTGGATGTCGTCGATCAGCAGGACGTCGACGTCGCGGTAGCGCCGCTTGAAGCGGTCCTGCCGGTCGTCGCGGATCGCGTTGATGAACTCGTTGGTGAACTCCTCGCTGGAGACGTAGCGCACCTTGGCGCCGGTGTAGAGGCTGCGCACGTAGTGGCCGATCGCGTGCAGCAGGTGGGTCTTGCCCAGGCCGGAGTCGCCGTAGACCAGCAGCGGGTTGTACGCCTTGCCCGGCGCCTCGGCCACCGCGACGGCGGCCGCGTGCGGGAAGCGGTTCGAGGAGCCGATGACGAAGGTCTCGAAGGTGTACTTGGGGTTGAGCCTGGTCTCGAGGGCGGTCGGCGGCCGTGGTCGCCCGCGCGACTGGCCGGATCGGGGTCGTCCGGCGGCACCGGGGCCGGCATCGCTCTGCGGCGGATTCGTCGACAAGTCGTCAGGTCGACTTGTCGACGGTGTCACTGATCGGAGTGTGGTCCCGGCTGCGGCCGCCTGCTCCTCGAGCTGCGGGTTGACCGTGACCGCGATCCGGATCTCTCGACCGAAGGCGACCGTGAGGGCGTCCTCGAGCTGGCCGCGCAGCCGGCCCTCGAGCTGGGTGCGGGTGAAGTCGTTGGGCACCGCGATGATCGCGGTGCTCTCGTGGAGCGTCACCGGCTCGCTGGCCCGCAGCCAGGCCCGCTGGTTGGGCTGGAGGTCGGCGACGACCCTGCGCCAGGCCGTGCCGAGATCCGACGGTGCTCGTGCTCCACGGGGTTCCCGCCTCGCTTCCGTGTCATCGGTGCCGCCGGTGCTCATGCTCGGTCACCACGTCGCGCTCGCAGCGAAACGGTCGGTCCCGGGCCGGAGCCGTCTGAGTCTCCACAGCGTTGTCCACAGGCTGTGAACCTGGGGCCGCTCCGTGTGGACGAGCCCGTCCGAGACGCACCGCGACGCGCCCGCGGATCATCGCATCGCTGCAGGTCAGGGCCGCTTTTCCGGCGCACGTGACGCCGGTCACACAGCGGTGGCCTGACCCCCGGACGTGCCGGGTGGGGGGAACCTCGGAAGGATCGAAAGTAACAAGCGTCCCGGCCGCGCAGCAAGACGTCATCCACAGGCGGCTTGTCGTCCACGGGTCGCCGCGCCGTGGTTTGACCCTGTTGACGCCAGCGCGTACCGTTGGCCGGTCACCCGGTGTCGACCGGTGCCGCATGTCCACGCAGCCTGGCCGCCGTGGGTGGGCGGTGCCTGCCGAGTCACTGGCGTCACGGAGCCGAGTCATCCGGGCATCGCCGATCGCACCGGCGTGACTGCCCTGACACCCATCGGAGAGACAGCTCGTGAGCAAGCGTACGTACCAGCCGAACAACCGCCGCCGTCACAAGGTGCACGGGTTCCGCCTGCGCATGCGCACCCGCGCCGGCCGCGCCGATCCTGTCCTCGCGCCGCCGCAAGGGCCGCAAGAGCCTGGCGGTCTGAGCCGGCCCCGTGCCGCGGCCGCCCGGCCCTGTGCTGCCCGCGGCCCACCGGCTCACGCGAGTCGGCGGCCTTCCGGTCCGCGGTCGCGCCGGGGCCGGCGGGCCGGCTCGCGCGACCCTGGTCGTCCACCTGCTCGACCGGTCCGGACGCCGAGCGCCGCCGGGCCGCGCGGTGGGCTTCGTGGTGAGCAAGGCGGTCGGGAACGCCGTGGTCCGCAACCGCGTGAAGCGCCGACTCCGCCACCTCGCCCGGGAGCACGTCTCGATCGCTCCCGGGCTCTGCTGTGCTCGTGGTGCGTGCGCTGCCGCGCGGCAGCCGGCGCCGTCGTACCCGGAGCTCGGCCGCGACCTGGACGCGTTGCCTCGGCCGGGTGAGTGTCGTCGTGAAGTACGTCCTGATCGGCCTCCTGCGGGCCTACCGGCTCGCTGATCAGCCCGCTCTACGGCCAGGTCTGCCGCTACCACCCCTCGTGCTCGGCGTACGCGCTGGAGGCGGTGACGCGTGCACGGCAGCCTCCGTGGCAGCTGGCTGGCGCTGCGCCGCCTCGGCCGCTGCCACCCGTGGGCGGCCGGCGGCTACGACCCGGTGCCGGCCCGCGCGAGTCCTCCCGCGCGCAGACGCGGGCACCTCCACCCGACGCAAGGAGCCTGACGCGTGGGATTCCTCGGCGCCATCGGCGGCTTCATCATGACGCCGCTCTACTACGCGATCTCGGCCGATCCTGGTCGGGTTCCACAACGCTCTTCGCCTGGTCCTGCCCGCGACGGCGGGATCGTCCTGGGTGCTGTCGATCATCGGCCTGACCCTGGTGATCCGCGCCGCGCTGATCCCGCTGTTCGTCAAGCAGATCAAGTCCAGCCGCAACATGCAGCTGATCCAGCCCAAGGTCAAGGAGCTGCAGAAGAAGTACGGCCACGACCGGGAGCAGCTCGCCCAGGAGACGATGAAGCTCTACAAGGAGACGGGCACCAACCCGTTCGCCTCGTGCCTGCCGATCCTGCTGCAGATGCCGATCTTCTTCGCGCTGTTCCGGCTGCTCGACCAGGCGGCCAAGAGCCAGCAGGGCCACGGCTTCCTGACCGACGAGCTGGCCGAGCAGCTTCGGCGAGGCCAAGATCTTCGGCGTCATGCGGATCACGGACGACCTTCGTCAGCGCCGACGGCGACCGTGGCGGTGCAGGTGCTCGCCGCCGTCCTGGTCGTCGCGATGACCGCGACCACGTTCCTCACCCAGCGCCAGCTGATGAGCAAGAACATGCCGGCCGACGCGCTGAGCGGTCCGTACGCCCAGCAGCAGAAGATGCTGCTCTACGTGCTGCCGCTGGTCTTCGCCGTCGGCGGTATCGCCTTCCCGATCGGCGTGCTCTTCTACTGGACGACCTCGAACCTGTGGACGATGGGCCAGCAGTTCTACGTCATCCGCAACAACCCCGCGCCCGGGCACCCCGGCGTTCACGGCCAAGCAGGAGCGCGACCGCGCGAAGGCGCGCCCGGCACGGCGTCGCGGCGAGCGACCGAGGTCGTCGAGGGCGAGCGCGGCGCAGCCGAGCAGCGAGCGGCGCCCGGCCGCAGCGGCAGCAGCCGCAAGCGGCAGACCGCGCCAGCAGCGCAAGAAGTCCGGCGGCGCGCGGCCCACCGAGCCCGGCCAGCCACCGAGGCGACGAGCAGCAGTCCCGAGCGAGACCGCAGGCCGCAGAACACCGTCCCGGCCGGCAGCGAGCGAGAGCCGACCGAGCGACCAGGAGCGCCACGCGACCAGGCGCCCGACCGACGCAGACGACTCCGGCGGCGACGAGCCCGGGTGACGGCCACGCCCGGCGCACGACCGGATCGGCGCAGCTCGAGCACGAGGGCGACATCGCCGCCGACTACCTCGAGGAGCTCCTCGACATCGCCGACCTCGACGGCGACCTCGACATGGACGTCGAGGGTGACCGCGCCGCGGTCTCGATCGTCGGCGCCGACCTGAGCCAGCTGGTCGGTCGCGACGGCGAGGTGCTCGAGGCGCTGCAGGAGCTGACCCGGCTCGCGGTCTACCGCGAGACCGGTGAGCGCTCCCGGCTGATGCTGGACGTCGGCGGCTTCCGCGCCGCAGAGCGCGCCGAGCTGGAGGCGCTGGCCGAGGAGACCATCGCCGAGGTGCGGGAGACCGGCGAGCCGGTGTCGCTGGAGCCGATGACGCCGTTCGAGCGCAAGGTCGTCCACGACGCGGTGGCCGCCGCCGGGCTGCGCCTCGGAGTCCGAGGGCGCGGAGCCGCGGCGCTACGTGGTGGTCCTCCCGGCTGACGCTGATGACCGACGACGTTTCACGTGAAACAGCACCCTCCGCGCCGGACGCGGCGCGGGGGGTGTTCGCGTCTGACCGGCTCGCCCTCGCGGAGCGCTACGCCGAGCTGCTGGCCGACCGACGGGGTGGTGCGCGGGCTGATCGGTCCCCGCGAGGCGCCCCGGCTGTGGGAGCGGCACCTGCTGAACTGCGCCGTGCTCGGCGAGCTGGTCCCGCAGGGTGCCACGGTGTGCGACATCGGCTCGGGCGCCGGGCTGCCCGGGATGGTGCTGGCGATCGCCCGGCCGGACCTGCAGGTGACGCTGGTGGAGCCGCTGCTGCGGCGCACGACGTTCCTCGAGGAGGTCGGTCGACGAGCTGGGTCTGCGACCACGTCGAGGTGCGTGCGCGGCCGCGCCGAGGACGCTGCACGGCGAGCGCGACGTTCGACATCGTGACCTCGCGGGCGGTGGCGCCGCTCGAGCGGCTGCTGGGCTGGTCGATGCCCCTGGTCGACCCGACGGGGCGTGCTGCTGGCGATGAAGGGATCGCTCGCGTGCAGGAGGAGATCGGCCGCGGCCGGCGCGGCCCTGCGCCCGGTGGCGCTGCGCCGACCCGGTGGTCGCACGTGCTGGGCGTCGGACCGTGCCCGAGCCACCGACGACCGGCTCCGAGTGGTCGTGGGCGGACCCGCGCCGGTAGCGTTGGCCGCTCGTCCGCGTGCGCGCGACGCGGTCGCGGCCGGCGCGACGCAGGCGAGCGAGGCGGCAGCGTGACGGACGGCGTCGCAGGTCCGGACAGCGGCGAGCTCGGGTGGCCCGGGCGCGACCTGCACGAGTCGCCGGCGCCGACGGTCCGCCGAGCCGGCGACGTCCACGGTTATCCACCGGTCTGGCACGGCCCGCCGAGCGTGGTTATCCACAGGCGCGCCCGGTTATCCACAGGCCGACGGCCGCGCACGACGTGGTTTCACGTGAAACAGCGATGTCCGAGCCGCGGCCCCGCTCGTGAACCGCAGCGGGTGCACGGTGCGCACGGCCGCGGACCTCGCCGCCGTCACGCGACGTTCGACGACGACGCGACCCCGCTGGCCCGGGCTGCGCGAGCACAGCCGTGCTCGGCCCGGCACGGCGCGCTGATCGCGCCCGGCGCTGCCGCGACCCGACGGCCACCCGGGTGATGGTGGTGGCCAACCAGAAGGGCGGCGTCGGCAAGACGACGCTCGACGGTCAACGTGGCGGCCGCGCTGGCGCAGCTGGGCCAGCGGGTGCTGGTCATCGACCTCGACCCGCAGGGCAACGCCTCGACGGCGCTGGGCGTCGAGCACCACCGCGGCGCCCCGTCGACCTACGACGTGCTGGTGGACGGGCAGCCGCTCGCGGAGGTCGTCGCAGCCTGCCCCGACGTGCCGGGCCTCTGCGTCGTGCCCGCGACGATCGACCTGGCCGGCGCGGAGATCGAGCTGGTCAGCGTCGTGGCCCGGGAGAGCCGGCTGCGCAAGGCGATCCACGGCCACCCCCGGTCGGCACCGCCGCGGAGGCCGGCGAGGAGCGCTTCGACTACGTCTTCGTCGACTGCCCGCCCTCCCTGGGACTGCTCACGCTCAACGCGCTCGTGGCCGGCGAGGAGATGATGATCCCGATCCAGGCGGAGTACTACGCGCTCGAGGGGCTCGGCCAGCTGCTCGAGACCGTCGAGATGGTCCAGGCCCACCTGAACCCCGAGCTCGGCGTCTCCACGATCCTGGTGACGATGTACGACGCCCGGACCCGGCTGGCCGCCGGGGTCGCCGACGAGGTGCGCGAGCACTTCGGCGACCAGGTCCTCAAGACCACCATCCCGCGGTCGGTGCGCGTCTCGGAGGCGCCGTCGTACGGCGCAGACCGTGATGACCTACGATCCCGGCTCGCCGGGCGCGCTGTGCTACCTCGAGGCCGCCCGCGAGATCGCCGACCAAGGGAGCACCCCGATGAACGCCAGCCGCCCGCCGCAGCGACGAGGACTCGGGCGCGGCCTCGGCTCGCTGATCCCGACCGCCCCGGCCCAGCCGGCGCCCTGCCCAGCAGGACGGGTGCCGAGCGGGAGCACCTCCGCGGTGGCGCCGTCCGAGGTGGCCTCCGCCGACGGAAGCACCGGCGGCTCGGGGACGCCGGGGCCAGACGCGGCCGCGACTGCCGGCCCGGGCGCGGTCGACGGGCTCGCGCCGGTGGCGGGGGCCTACTTCGCCGAGCTGCCGGTCGGCGCAGATCACGCCCAACCGCGCGCCAGCCCCGCCAGGTCTTCGACGAGGAGGCGATGGCCGAGCTGGTCCACTCGATCCGCGAGATCGGCCTGCTGCAGCCGGTCGTGGTGCGCCGCACCGGCGACGAGGCCTACGAGCTGGTCATGGGCGAGCGCCGCTGGCGCGCCGCCCGGCGAGGCGGGCCTGGAGACGATCCCGGCGATCGTCCGCGAGACCGACGACAACGACATGCTGCGCGACGCGCTGCTGGAGAACCTGCACCGCTCGCAGCTCAACCCGCTGGAGGAGGCGGCCGCCTACCAGCAGCTGCTGGAGGACTTCGGCTGCACCCACGACGAGCTCGCCGGCCGGATCGGCCGCTCCCGGCCCCAGATCAGCAACACGCTGCGGCTGCTCCGCTCTCGCCCCGCGGTGCAGCGCCGGGTGGCCGCCGGGGTGCTCTCCGCCGGCCACGCCCGGGCGCTGCTCGGCGTCGAGGACCCCGAGCGGCAGGACCAGCTGGCCCAGCGCGTGGTGGCCGAGGGCATCAGCGTCCGCGGGCTCGAGGAGATCGTGGCGGTGGGCGAGCCGGACGCCGCCGGCGACCCGCGTCACCGCGGCGCAAGCCCGTCGGCGCCCGGCCTGGTCGACATCGCCGACCGGCTCTCGGACCGCTTCGAGACGCGGGTCAAGGTCGACCTCGGCAAGGCCAAGGGCAAGATCACGGTCGAGTTCGCCACCCTCGACGACCTGCAGCGGATCGTCGACGTGATGGACCCGCGCAACCGCACCGACCGCGTCGATCTAGTCGCTTTGTCGACACGCCACTTTGTCGACAAAGCGATAGGACGACTCAACGCCGCCGGTCGGCGGACGCTCCGCCAGCCTGGTCGCCTGACGGGCGCGGCACCGGGCCCCAGCGGTGAATCCTGCAGCCGGCCGGGGAGTCATGCAGCAGGCAGCACCCAGAACCGCGCTAGCGATTCCGGCGGCGGGCGAGGCGGGCGGCCCGCTCCTCGTCGTCGAGCCGGTCGGCCTCGGCGGGGGTGGGGGCGGAGCCACCGTGGGAGGCGGGCAGCCACCAGCAGCCGGGGGGCTGCTCGGCGGCCGGGTAGGAGGCGATGGTCTCCTCGAGCATCGTCGCCATCTGCGCCCGCAGCTCGTGCGGTCTCGCCGACCGGGTCGACGCCGGTGGGGTGGAACGGCTCGCCGACCCGGATCGCGATCGTCTTGCCGCGGGAGAAGTCGCGCGGGTGGTCCTTGGTCATCATCCGCTGCGTGCCCCACAGGATCACCGGCACGATCGGGACGCCGGCCTCGGCGGCGATGCGCACCGCACCGGTCTTGAACTCCTTGAGCTCGAAGGAGCGGGAGATGGTGGCCTCGGGGAAGATCCCGACCGCCTCGCCGGCCTTGAGGTAGTCCACGGCCTTGTCGGTAGGACGCGACGCCGCTCCCGCGGTCGACCTCGATGTGGTGCAGCGAGCGCATCAGCGGGCCGGTCCAGCGGTGGTCGAAGAGCTCCCGCTTGGCCATGAACCGGACCAGCCGCCGGGACGGGTTGCGCCGCGAAGCCCGCCGTAGACGAAGTCGACGTAGCCGATGTGGTTGTAGGCCAGCAGCACGCCGCCGGCCCGCGGCACGTGCTCGGTGCCGGTCATCGTGAAGCGCTGCCCGAGGGCCCGGAAGGCCGTCTTCGCGGCCACGATGATCGGGGGATAGGTCAGGTCGCGCACGGGGCCGTCTCCTCGGTGGTCATGCGGGGCTCATGCAGGGGGGCATGCAGGGGTCTGGTTCCGGGCCACGGCGGCCTGGACGAGCGAGGCGCACACCTTGCCGAGGTCGTCGCCGGCGGCCTGGACGGCGAGTGGCACCGTGGAGGTCTCGGTGAAGCCCGGCGCGACGTTGACCTCGAGGAACCACACCCGCCCGGCGTCGTCGACGATCAGGTCGGAGCGGGAGACGTCGCGCAGCCCCAGCACCTCGTGGGCGGCCAGGGCCACCCGGGCGACCTCCGCGCGACGCTCCCGGACAGCGGGGCGGGGGTGAGGAACTCGGTGGACCCGGCGGTGTAGCGCGCGGTGTAGTCGTAGACGCCGCCGTCGGGGCGGATGCCGACCGCCGGCAGGGCCCGCGGGCCCGCGCCGTCGTCGAGGACGGGGACGGCGACCTCCAGGCCCGGTGACAAGCTGCTCGATCAGCGCGACGTCGCCGTAGGCGAACGCGTTGACCATCGCCGAGGGCAGCTGCTCGGCGGTGCGGACCACCGAGGCGCCCAGGGCCGACCCGCCCCGCGCGGGCTTGACCATCAGCGGGAGCCCCAGCCGGTCGACCAGGGCGGCCATCACCTCCGCGGCACCGAGCTCGCGGAAGGTCTCGTGCGGCAGGCACACCGACGCCGGCGTGAGCAGCCCGGCCCGCGCGACCAGGGCCTTCGCGACGGGCTTGTCGAACGCGGTGCGGCAGGCCGCGGGCGGGGAGCCGACGTACGGGCACGTCGAGCAGCTCGAGGACCTCGCGGATCGCGCCGTCCTCGCCGGTCTCCCCGTGCAGCATCGGGACGACGCAGGCCGGGCGCTCGGCGCGCAGGGCCGCGAGCAGCGTGGCGTCCACGTCGCGCTCGACGACGTCCAGGCCGGTGCCGCGCAGCGCCTCGGCGACCCGGCGGCCGGAGCGCAGGGACACGTCGCGCTCGTGGGAGAGGCCACCGGCCAGGACGAGGATCGAGCTCAAGGGGTCGCTCCACTCCGGTCGTCGTCTGCTCGGGTCAGCTCAGGTCGGTGCTCGGAGCGTCGTACCCGCTGCGGGCCTCGACGGCCGCGCTCGGCGGGACGGCGCCGAAGGTCTGGCGCAGCTCCATCTCCTCCTCGAGCACCCCCGCGAGGCGACGGACGCCCTCGCGGATCCGCTCAGGCGTGGGGTAGCAGAACGACAGCCGCATCGACCGCGAGCCGAAGCCGTCGGCGAAGAAGGCGGTGCCGGGCACGTAGGCGACCCGCGCGGTGACCGCCCGCGGCAGCATCGCCTTGGCGTCGATGCCCGGCGGCAGCGTCAGCCACACGAAGAAGCCGCCCGTCGGGCTCGTTCCACGGGCAGGCGGCGGGCATCAAGTCGTCGAGCGCCTCGATCATCGCGTCGCGGCGCTCGCGGTACATCTCCCGGATCTGCTTGATCTGGCCCTGCCAGTCGTGCGTGGCGAGGTAGGCCGAGACGGCCATCTGGCTGAACGACGGCGGGCACAGCGTGGCCGACTCCTGGGCGAGCACGAGCTTCTCCCGCACCGCGTGCGGGGCCAGCGCCCAGCCCACGCGCATGCCGGGCGAGAAGGTCTTGGAGAAGGAGCCGAGGTAGATCACCCCTCGGCCTCGTCGGCGCGCAGCGCGCGCTGCGGCTCGGCCTCGAAGCCGAGCAGGCCGTAGGGGTTGTCCTCGAGCACCAGGATGTCGTGGCGCCGGCAGATCTCGAGCACCTCCGGGCGCCGCTCGGGGGCGAGCGTGACGCCGGCGGGGTTGTGGAAGTTCGGGATCGTGTAGAGGAACTTGATCGTCCGCCCGACGCGCGCACCGAGGTGATCGCCTGCTCCAGCGCCTCGGGCACCAGCCCGTCGGCGTCCATCTCCACGTGCACCACGTCGCACTGGTAGGCCCTGAAGACGCCCAGCGCCCCGACGTACGACGGGGCCTCGCACAGCACCACGTCCCCGGGGTCGCAGAAGATCCGGGTGACCAGGTCGACCGCCTGCTGGGAGCCGACCGTGACCACGACGTCGTCGGGGTGGGCCTCGATGCCCTCCAGCCGCATGACCTCGCAGATCTGCTCGCGCAGGGCCGGGTCGCCCTGGCCGGAGCCGTACTGCAGGGCGACCGGCGCCGCTGCTCGCGATCAGGTCGCCGATGGCGCTGCCGACCACGTCGAGGGGCAGGCCGGAGATGTTGGGCATGCCGCCGGCGAGGGAGACCACCTCGGGCCGGGAGGCGACCGCGAAGAGGGCGCGGATCTCGGAGGCGGTCATGCCGGCGGTGCGCGCGGCGTACCGGTCGACGTAGGAGTCCAGCCGGGTGCCCGAGCCGGCGGTGCGGCCCGAGCCGTGCTGCTGCGCAGGGGTGTTGTCCATGACCGCTCTAGCATGAACGATGGAAGCCGGTGCCGCACGCGCTGACCGGGGACTGGGCGCGTCGGACCGGTCACACCGGCCACCGACCGGAGGGGCCATGTCGCGCAAGATCGTCCGGCTGACGCTCGACCACCTCGACCAGCTGCCCGACCCGTGCCGCTCCTGCCTGTTCTGGGAGCTGGACCCGGTGCGCGCGCGCCCGGGTGGAGGACCCGCGCCGCGAGAAGGACGCCTGGTCTCAGCCAGGTGCTGCGCGAGTGGGGCTCCTGCGGCCGGGTCGCGCTCGTCGACGACGGCCGGTCGGCTACCTGGTCTATGCGCCCGAGGCGTTCGTGCCGGGCGCGGCGAGCTTCCCGACCGCGCCGGTCTCACCGGACGCGGTGCTGCTGACCACGGTGTACGTCGAGCCCGGGCACGCCGGCGGCGGGCTGGGCCGGATGCTGGTGCAGGGCATGGCCCGCGACCTGATCGAGCGCGGCGGGATCCGGGCGGTGGAGGCGTTCGGGGACACCCGGGGCACCGGGCGGTGCGTGGTGCCGGTGGAGTTCCTCAGCAGCGTGGCTTCAAGACCCAGCGCGCCCACGGCGCGCACCCGCGGATGCGGATGGAGCTGCGCTCGACGGTGACCTGGAAGGACGAGCTCGAGGCCGCCCTGGAGCGGGTGCTCGGCGTGGTGCGCCCCGGGCACAAGACGGCGCCCGCCCCCACGCCGAAGGCCGGCGCCGGCCGAACGTCCGACGGTGCCCACGCGGACGGGTGGCACCTGGAGCGGGCAGAGCCCCGGAGCCGAGCGCCGGCAGGGCGACGCTGCAGAGGCCCGGCCCTCCAGGCGACCGGGCTTCGAGAGCGGGTCGAGGACCGCTCAGGCGATGTAGTCGGCGAGCTCCTTGAGCAGCGTCGCCTTGGGGCGCGCGCCGACGATCGACTTCACGACCTCGCCGTCCTGGTAGACGTTGATCGTCGGGATGCCGGTGACGCGGTACGACGACGGCGTGACCGGGTTCTCGTCGACGTTCATCTTGAAGAACGTGATCTTGTCGCCGTGCTCGGCCGCGATCTCGTCCAGGATCGGGGCGACCTGGCGGCACGGGCCGCACCACTCGGCCCAGAAGTCCACGAGGACGGGCTTGTCGGACTTGAGGACCTGCGCCTCGAACTCGGCGTCGGTCACGGCCTTGATGTTGCGCCACGGGGATTCCTTTCTTCGTGAGACGGTGTCTGCGGAGTCAACACGCGGTCGGGACGGATGTTCCCGCCACGCGGCTGCGCGGCGGCGGCGGTGCTCAGGCTCCGGCGGTCTGCGCGGCCTCGGCCACGCCGCGTCGGCGCGCTGCTGCGCCTGCCGCGGTCGGCGGCCACGTGGTCGAGGTCGGCGAGGTAGCGCTCGGCGTCGAGGGCCGCCGCGCAGCCGGTGCCGGCGGCGGTGATCGCCTGGCGGTAGTGGTGGTCGACGAGGTCGCCGCAGGCGAACACGCCGGGCAGGTTGGTGCGCGGTCGAGGGGTGCTCGGCCAGCGACGTAGCCGTTCTCGTCGAGGTCGACCTGGCCCGGCGAGCAGCTCCGAGCGCGGGTCGTGGCCGATGGCGATGAACAGGCCGGTCGCGTCGAGCTCGCCGGGTCTCGCCGGTGACGGTGTCGCTGCAGCGTGAGCGACTCGAGGCGGTCCTCGCCGTTGATCTCCTCGACCACGGAGTTCCAGACGATCTCGAGCTTCGGGTCGGCGAACGCGCGCTCCTGCATGATCTTCGAGGCGCGCAGCTCGTCGCGGCGGCGCGATCAGCGAGACCTTGGTGCCGAAGCGGGTCAGGAAGGTCGCCTCCTCGACCGCGGAGTCGCCGCCGCCGACGACGGCGATGTGCTGGTCGCGGAAGAAGAAGCCGTCGCAGGTCGCGCACCAGGAGACGCCGCGGCCGGAGAGCTCCTCCTCGTCGGGGCAGGCCGAGCTTGCGGTAGCCGGAGCCGGTGGCCAGGATCACCGCGCGGGCGGTGAAGGTGTCGCGTGGCGGTCTTGACGACCTTCACGTCGCCCGGTGAGGTCGACCTCGACGACGTCGTCGGGGACCAGCTCGGCGCCGAAGCGCTCGGCCTGGGCGCGCATCTCGTCCATCAGCGCCGGGCCCATGATGCCGTCGCGGAAGCCGGGGAAGTTCTCGACCTCGGTGGTGTTCATCAGCGCGCCGCCGGCGGTGACCGACCCCTCGAAGACGAGCGGGTGCAGGTTCGCGCGGGCGGCGTAGACCGCGGCGGTGTAGCCGGCGGGCCCGGAGCCGATGATGATGACGTTGCGGGTCGGTGAATCGGGCATGGGGCGATCTCTCCTCGATGCGTGGGTGGTGCTCACGGGTGCAACCGATCGTAGGTGCGCGGCCATTCCCCGCGCGGGGCCGACGCGGGCGGCCCGGGTCGGCGACGGCCAGCGGCCAGCCGGTGACCGTGCCGTCCAGCCGGTCGGGCCGTCACGGCGCCGAAGGGGGTCGCCGCCGGCGTGTCGCTGGTCGGCAGCAGGCGCGGACGGCCGGCGCACCGGAAGGGCGCCGACGCTAGCGCGCCGGCGACGAGCGCAGCCCAGGACCGCCGGGAGCCGGTCGTAGGCACGTCGACGCGGCCCCGTCGCCGCGGAGGCGGCGTCGGGCCGAGGTCGCCGGAGCGCCGAGGTCGCGCCGCGCGGGCCTGGTGGCCGCGGCGCCGGCGGGCCCGGGCGGCGTCGTCGGAGAAGTGGTCGGCGCGGACGCGGACCGGCGCGGAGCGCGGGCACGGCCGCGGGCTGCGTCTCCGCGGCGGCCGCGGATCCGGCGGAGCCGGCGGGGTCGGCCGAACGCTGGTCGCCGGGCTGGTCGCCGGACCGGTCCGGCGTCGTGCTCCCGGACGGCTGCGTCGCGGCGCCGCCGGGCGGCGGAGCTCTCCGAGGACGCGCCGGAGGCGGACCACGGCGCGAGCTGGTCCACGCCGACCCCGACGGCGACGACCGCGGCCGCGGCCGCGAGCAGCGTGGTGGCCCGACGGCGCCGGCGGGACGCGAGGTCGGTCACCTCGGCGGCCGCGGGCGGCCTCCTGCTGGCCGGCCAGGTCGGCGAGTGACCGCGTCGAGCCGGGCGGCGACGTCGACGGGCATCGGCTCGTGTGCCGGGCGTCGGCGAGGAGACGACGGACCTCGCGCGCCTCGGGCGCGCTCGGGCCGCGTCGGCCATCGACGGTCACCTCCTCGGGTGTCGGCGGTCGGCGGTGGTCGGTCGTGGTGGCGGCCCTCGTGGGGCTCCTGGGCCGGTGTGGTCGGCCCGGCCAGTCCGGCGGCCCGCGCGGGGCTCCGGTGATCGGACGGACGAGCCGCTGGTCGGGTTCCCTCCGGCGGCGTGGCCCCGGTCACCGGCGTGCGCCTCGAGGTCGAGGAGCCGCGGCCAGCCGGGCGCCGGCCCCGCGAGCAGCGGCGACTTCACCGTGCCGGCGGCGCAGCCGAGGATCGTGGCCGCCTCGCCGACCGGGTAGCCCTCCATGTCGACCAGCACCAGCGCCGCCCGCTGCTCGGGGGGCAGCGTGGCCAGCGCGGCGAGCACCGCCCGGCGGCGCTCGCCGGCCACCGCGGCCTCGGCCGGGTCGTGGCCTCGGCGTCCGCCGGCGGCGGCGGTCGCCAGCGCGCCGCGCCGTCGTACTCGTCGAGGTCGTCGGGCAGCGGCTCGGCCCGCGCGGACCTTGGCCGCGCGCAGCCGGTCCAGGCAGGCGTTGACCACGACCCGGTGCAGCCAGGTGGTCACCGGCGGCCTCGCCGCGGAAGGAGCCGGCCCGGCGGTAGGCCGCGACCATGCCGTCCTGCAGGCCGTCGGCGGCGTCCTCGGGGTTGCCCATGGTGCGCAGCGCCACGGCCCACAGCCGGTCGCGGTGCCGGGCGAAGAGCACGCCGAACGCCTCGGGGTCGCCGCCCACGTGGGCGCGCGAGCAGGTCGCGCGGTCGTCGGCTGCGCGGCGTCGTCGCGGCCCGGGTCGCCGGGCACCGGCTCATCCGCGGACCGCGACCTCGGCCACCTCGCCGCGGTAGCCGCCCGTCGACACCTGCGGCAGCGAGGTCAGCCACACCACGAGGTAGCGGCCGCGAGGCCGGCTTCTCGAGCGTGACCGTCGCGTGGCCCGTCGGCGGCCGTCGCCGTGGCGACCGGGGTCAGCCCGGCGACGCCGGTCGGGCTGCTCGGCGGCTGACGTAGAGCGAGACCGAGTCGGCGGCGCCGACGAAGGTGAGGTCGACCGACGCGACCGTCGTGCGCGGCGCCGAGGTCGAGGACCAGGCCGACGCCGGTCTTGAGGCCGCCGGGACCGAAGTTCTGTCGTTGTAGGTCATGGTCTGCCAGGCCGTGGACGGGTCGCCGTCGACGGCGAGCGGGGCCAGGTCGGGGTTCTCCTCCGGCGGGTTGCCCTGCGGGGTCGAAGTCGGCGGCCGCCAGCCCGGTGATCGGCTTCGCCGAGGCGCTCGCCGTGGCCGCGGGCTGGCGTGGTGCTCGTCGGCGTCCGGCGCCGAGCGGCGTGCGGCCGCGCCCGAGGTTGAAGGCGACGACGACCGCCACGAGCAGCAGCAGGCTGATCCCGAGGACGAGCGCCAGCCGCATCCAGCTGCGCCCGGGGACCTCGTCGTCCTCCTCGCTCGTCGTCCTCGGCGACCGGGATCGACGCCGCTGCCGGTCGCCGCGCCGGTGCCGGTGCCGGTGTCCCACGGCCAGTAGTCGCGAGCGTCGGTGCCGCGACCGCGTTCGGCCGCGGCTTGCGCGCCGGCTGGCCGTCGGTGGGCTCGGGTGCGAAGAGCGGCCGCTCGGGCGGGCTCCTCGAACGGCGGCGGGGGCGGCGGCGGGCGTGCTGCGGGCGCGCAGCCACGAGACGTCGTCGTTGTCGTCGTCGAAGACCGGCATCCCGGCCTGGCGGTCGGCGCACCGGCCGGCGACCGGCGCTCCGCCGGCGGCGCCCGGCCGGTGCGCTGCCGGCTCGCCGCGTCGGGTGCCGTCGGTGCCGGCGCTGCGTCGGCGTCGGGCTCGCCGGGTCCGGCGGCGGCGCCGGCGCGGCCGGGTGGCCTCGGGTCGCGCCGCGTCGCCGGGCTCCGGCTGGGTCCGGTCGGCGGGCCGCAGGCGTCCGGCGCCGGGTCGTGCGGGCCGTCGGGCTCGGGGCTCGGCGCGGGCACGTCGGCTCGGCGTCGGGCGCGCGGCGGTGGCGCGCCGACTGCGGCGTCGGCGGCGCATCCCGGTCGGGTCGCCCACGAAGTCGGCGCAGGTAGTCGGCGATCCCGCGCGCGGTGCCAGGTCGGAGCCGTCGCGGCGGCTAGCCGGCGTAGGGGTTGAGCAGCTGGTCGCAGAGCGCGTCGAGCGTGCGCGGGATGCCGGCGCGCACCTGCCGCGGGCCGCAGCACCTGGCCGTGCTCGTCGGGGGCGCGCGCGGCACGGCGGAGCGGGACACGCCCGGCCCAGCGGCCGGTGAGCGCGGCGTAGAGCAGCGCCGCGAGGTCGGTCACGTCGTGCGCGCGAGGCCGTCCCGGGCGGCAGGCCGTGCAGCGCGGCGTCGACGACGAAGCCGATGAGCCGGACCGAGCCGGTGCGGTCGACGAGCACGTTCTCGGGCATCAGCCGGCCGTGGGCGACGCCGGCGCGCGTGGGCGGCGGCGATGGACGTCGGCGACCTCCGAGACCAGCCAGGCGGCCCGGCGCGGGGCCGAGCGGGCCGTCGCTGGCGAGCATGATGTCCAGGGAGACGCCCGAGCCCCACTCGTTGACGACGTAGCAGACGTCGTCCGCCTGGTCGGCGTCGAGCACGCGCAGCAGCCGCGGGTCGTGGACGGTCGCCGAGCGCCGGGCGGCCGTCGAGCAGCCCGTCGGCGCGCTCGTCGTCGGCGGCGATGACGTGCAGCGCGACGTGCGCGGTCGAGCATCCGGTCGTGGGCCCGCCAGAAGCGGCCGCCGCCGCTCTCGACGAGCAGGTCGACCGAGGCGGTAGCGGTCGGCGAGGACGTCCCGGGCCGGGTCGAGCTTCGGCACGTCACGCTCCTCCCTCGCTCGGCTCGGTCAGTGGCCATCGTAGGCCGCACCGCCGGGGCCGGTCAAGCCGCGGACCGGCAGTCGCGGCCGTGACCGTGCGACGCACCTCGGTCACCTCGCGTGATGCGCAGCAGCCGCGGCCAGCAGCAGGAAGACGACCACGTCGACCGCCGGTGACCACCAGCGCACGCAGCGCCGGCGACCGCCCTTGCGGCTCGCTCGCCGAGGCGTCCGAGCAGCCGCGCGCGCCAGCCACGCCGCCGCGGCCGAGCCGCGACCGCGGCGATCGCCATCCGCACCAGCGAAGCGGACCAGCGCGGGCGTCTCCAGGCCGCCGAGCACGCGGCGCAGCACGAGGTAGGAGATCACGACGCCGACGGCGTACGACGCCGCCGTAGGCCACGACCAGGCCGGGCGAGGTGCTGCGGCGGGACGGCCCGGGTGACCAGCACCAGCGCGACGCACGATGTTGGTCGCGGCGACGGCGCACTGGATGAAGAAGACCGTGCGGGTGCGCTCGAGGGCGTAGAAGCCGCGCAGCATCAGGTAGTGGACGGTGAAGAAGACCAGGCCCGGGCCGAAGAGCGCCAGCGACGGGCGCGAAGCCGCCGTAGGTCTCGGGCGCGGCGCCGTAGCCGCAGACGATGTTGGCCAGCGTCGAGGGCGATCACCGGCAGCAGCACCGCGAACGGGCAGGATCAGCGCCAGCGCGGTGCGCAGGGTGGCGGCGACGCTGCCGGCCGAGCCCGCGCAGGTCGCCGTCGGCGGCGCGGCGCGGAGAGCCGGGGCAGCATCGCGGTGGCCAGCGACACCGTGATCGATCGAGTGCGGCACCATCACGATCAGGAACGACGCGGAGTAGACGGTGTAGCCGGTGCCCGGTGCTCGCCGGCGCGCCGGCCGGCGGCCGCGTGCCGCCGGAGGCCAGCCGGACCACGACGGTGTAGGCGATCTGGTTGACCACGACGAAGCAGCACCGTCCACACGCCCAGCCGCAGCGTGTGCCCCAGGCCGGTGCCGCGGAAGTCGAAGCGCGGCCGGAAGCGGAAGCCGGCCGCGCGCAGGTAGGGCACCAGGATCAGCAGCTGGACCGCGATGCCGAGCGTGGAGCCGAGCCCAGCAGCAGCTCCTGGCCGCGTGGTGAAGCCGCCGTACAGCTCGGCGCCGCGCGGCCGGGCCGAAGACGAGCAGGTAGACCACCAGCACCGCGACCGAGATCACGTTGTTGGCGATCGGCGCCCACATCATCGGCCCGAAGCGGCCGCGGGAGTTGAGCACCTGCCCGACCAGCACGAACATGCCGTAGAAGAAGACCTGCGGCAGGCAGTAGCCGGGCGAAGGCGATCGACCGACTCGCGCTGCGCGGCGAGCTCGGCGTCGGTGAAGTAGCCGGCGTCGAGGTAGAGCCGCATCACCCAGCGGCGCGGCCACCACCAGCAGCACCGTCACGCCGGCGAGGAACAGCGCGGCCAGGGTGATGATCCGGTTGGTGTAGGCCTCGCCGCCGTCGGGGTCGTGCTTCATCGCCCGCACCAGCTGCGGCACCAGCACGGCGTTGAAGACGCCGCCGGCCAGCAGGATGTAGAGCATGTTCGGGATGGTGTTGGCGATGGTGAACACGTCGGCGTGCAGCTGGGTGCCGAGCGCCGCGGCCAGCAGCGCGGAGCGCACGAAGCCGCTGAGCCGGGAGACCACCGTGCCGGCGGCCATCACCGCGCTGGAGCCGAGGATGCTCGGCTCGCGGCCGCTCCGGTGCCCGGCTCGCTCATGCGGCTCGCTGCCGGTCGGCCGCTCCGCCGGCGCCCGGCGTCAGCGGCGCGCCCGGACCCGGCGGACGATCCGGACGCGCGATGGCGCACGAAGAGAGCCGCGGCGCCGCCGCCCATGACGATCCAGATCAGCCGCCGACCTTGCTGCTGCGCAGCTGAGCGGCAGTCGGCGCGCCCGAGCGGGCGCCCGTCGGCGTCGGTCGACCGGCTGAGCGTGCACCTGGTGCACGCCCGATGTCGGTGGCGTGGCGTCGAGCCGCACCGGGCGCGCTCGTCCGGCGCCGATCCGCGACCGGCGTCGGGCGCGCTCGAGCGTCGACGCCCGGCGTCGGTGCGCCTGCGAGCCCGACGGTCACCGCCTGGTCGAGGCCGTTGACGAGCGTGACCGCGAAGGTGCCCGACTCGCTGGACAGGGTGACGAACGGCGGGGCCTCGATGCTCACCTGCGTCGAGCCGCTCGTCCACGCGTCGCGGCGGTCCGGCGAGCGCCCGCGGCGCGGCGCCGGCGTGCGCCGCGGCTCCAGAACGACGAGCGCCAGCAGGGCCGCGCCGGGGACCTGGCCGCCGACCGCGTCGTTGTCGGTGAGCAGCGTCCTGCCAGCGGTCGCGCCGACGGTCGATCAGCTCCGGCGCGGCCGAGACGTTCGGCGCGTGAGCTCGCGCGCTCGCGCTCGCCGTCGGGGTAGCGCAGGTCCGGTCGGCGTACGCCGGCGAGCCGCGGCGGCGCCGGGTCGGCGAGCGTCGACCAGGTCGAGCCAGGGCTCGTCGAGGCCGTCGAAGAACCGCCGCGCGCCAGCGCGCGCCGGGGTCCCAGCCGGCGGGCAGCACCACGACCAGCGGCGCGTCCGTCGCCGGTCGAGCGCGCGCACCGCGGCCTCGGCGAGGATCCGCTGGCGCATCGCGAGCGCGGCAGCGCCGGCGCCGGGCCCGGGGCCGCCCTGCCGCGTCACCGGGCGTCGGCGAGCGACCAGGCGCCCGGCGGCCGGGCCACCGCCGGCGCGGCGGTCGCGCGCCGAGCGCCTCGGTCGGTGAGCAGCACGGTCGGCCGCGGTCGAGCGTCGGCCGAGCGTCGCGCGGCGAGGTAGCCGGCGCGGCGACGGCCACGGCCGGCGACGTCGAGCGTCGCCCAGGGCGCAGCACGCTCGCCGCTGCGCTCGGCGCGCGTCGGCAGCAGCGCCGGCGTCGCCGGGCGCGCGCGCCGCGACGTCGAGGTCGCCGTACGGCAGCGCCAGCACCTGGCTGCGCGTCGCAGCGCGCTCACGCAGCGGTCGAGCCACGCGGCTGCCGGCTCGCGGCCGCGGCGAGCTCGGGTCCGCGCTCGTCGCCGGTCGCCCTCGCCCGCCGGCTCGTCGTCGGGCGGTGCCGCGGGTCGGCGCGCCGGCGCCGCGGGCCGACGGCGAGGCGCCGGCCCCGCCGCCGGTCCGGCGGCGGTGCCGAGGCGAGCGCGGCGGGGTTGCCCGCGGCGAGTCGAGCGCGACCGCGTCGAGCACGGCCGGGTCGACCAGCCAGGTCACCGGGCGGTCGCCGGCCGCGGCCGCCGAAGTCGAGCACGCGCGCCGAGCCGGCCGCCCGGCGGCGAGCGGTCGCTGCCCAGCGCTCGAGGCCGTCGCGAGCCTGCCGTCGGTGGCGTCGGACGACCGTGCTCGCGCAGCGGCAGCACCAGCGCGACCGTGTCGGCGGGCGCCTTCTCGCGGGACCAGCGGGAGGAAGGTGCGGGCCCGGCCGTCGGCGCCGTCGATCGCGGCCGTCGCGGCGTCGGTGCCGAGCGCGTGCACGCCGAACCAGTAGACGCCCGGGCTCGGTGACGGCGAGCTCGGCTGCGCGGGCACGCGAGACCGGAACTGCCGGTCTCGCCGGGCGCGAGGTCGTCGACGGCTCGAAGTGCCCGGCGTCGGTGAGCCGGTTGCCGACGTCGGCGTCGGGTCGGTCGTCGCCGCCGCCGCGAGCTCGGTCCGCGGTGGTCGATCGGGCTCGGCGCGAGATGAAGCAGGTAGACCTTGACGTCGCTCCAGGTCTGCGTCGCGACGTTCGTGACCGTGCCGGTGACGCGCGATCGCGCCCTTGCGCGGGAGCAGGCGGGGTCGAGCGAGTCGATGGCGACCCGCAGCGGGCTGGCCCGTCGGCGTCGGCCGCGGCCGGGCCGCGGCGGCCGGGGCGGCGCCGGGCCGGCGGCCGGAGGCGAGCCGCGGCGAGGCACGGCCGCCCGACGGCTCGGCGGCGAGCAGGCCGAGCACGCGCGCGGCAGCCGCCGGCCGCCGGCGCCGGGCAGGCGCGCGCCGGCGTCCGCGGGCGGGTCACGCCGAGTCGATGCTACCGGGCCGGGCGGCCGGCCCGGGCGCGCCGGACGGTCGCGACGCGTGCCCGACCTAGCATGGCCCCCGTGCCCGACGAGCCCGCTGCCGCCCGCTGCGATGGCCGAGGTGCAGCGCGCGGTCGCCGCGGAGCTGGACCGGGTCGCGCCGGTGCATCGACGAGCTCGGGCGCGCGGTTCGCCGAGGCCGGCGAGGAGCTCGCCCTGGTCGGCGGCCCGGTGCGCGACGCGATGCTCGGCCGGCTGCACAACGACCTCGACTTCACCACCTCCGCGCGCCCGGAGACCACCGAGCGGCTGCTGCGCGGGCTGGGCCGACGCGGTCTGGGACATCGGCCGCGACGTTCGGCACCATCGGCTGCCGCAAGGGCGACGTGGCAGGTCGAGATCACGACGTACCGCTCGGAGGCCTACGACCCCTCCTCCCGCAAGCCCGACGGTCGACTTCGGCGACACCCTCGACGGGCGACCTCGGGCCGGCGCGACTTCACCGTCAACGCGATGGCGGTCGCGGCTGCCCGGACCGCGAGCTTCGAGGACCCGTTCGGCGGGCATCGTCGACCTCGCCCACCGGGTGCTGCGCACCCCCGGCCGGCCCGAGGACTCCTTCTCCGACGACCCGCTGCGGATGATGCGGGCCGCCCGGTTCGCCGCCCAGCTCGGCTTCACCGTCGCCCCCGAGGTGGTCGCGGCGATGACGGCGATGGCCGAGCGGATCGACGATCATCTCGGCCGAGCGGGTCCGCGACGAGCTGGTGAAGCTGGTCTGCGCGCCGTACCCCCGGCTCGGGCCTGGCGCTGCTGGTCGAGACCGGGCTGGCCGACCACGTGCTGCCCGAGCTGCCGGCGCTGGCGCTCGAGCGCGACGAGCACCACCGGCACAAGGACGTCTACGAGCACACCCTGACGGTGCTGGAGCAGGCGATCGACCTCGAGCACGCGGCTGCCCGGCGGCGGGCCCGACTTCGTCTCCCGCTTCGCCGCGCTGATGCACGACGTCGGCAAGCCGCGGACCCGGCGGTTCGTCGGCGACGGCACGGTCACCTTCCACCACCACGACGTGGTCGGGCGCGAAGATCACCCGCAAGCGGATGAAGGCGCTGCGGTTCTCCAACGACGAGATCGACGCGGTCAGCCGGCTCGTCGAGCTGCACCTGCGCTTCCACGGCTACGGCGACGGGCGAGTGGACCGACTCCGCGGTGCGCCGCTACGTGCGCGACGCCGGCGACCAGCTGGAGCGGCTGCACGTGCTGACCCGCGCCGACTGCACCACCCGCAACCGGCGCAAGGCCGAGCGGCTGCGCCGGACCTACGACGACCTCGAGGAGCGGATCGCGCGGCTGGCCGAGGCAGGAGGAGCTGGCCTCGATCCGGCCCGACCTCGACGGCAACCAGATCATGGCGATCCTCGGCATCGGCCGCCGGGCCGCGAGGTCGGGCGAGGCCTACCGCTTCCTGCTCGAGCTGCGCATGGACACGGGCCCGATGGCGCCCGAGGAGGCCGAGGCCGCGCTGCGCGCCTGGTGGGCGGCCCGCGGCTGACCCCCCTCCCACCTGCGGCCCCGCCGGGTCGTCCGCATGAGCGGGTGCTAGAGGTGCCGCTGATGCGGACGACCCGTGGGGTTCGTGGGGTCAGCGGACGATCTTGAAGTTGAACATCGCGGTGCCGAGCGCGCCCATCAGCCGCAGCCAGATCGGCAGCAGCATCTCGGTGCCGCGGGCGGTCTCGATGTCGCCGAGGTCGATCACGTCGTCGTGGCCGAAGCTCTCGAGCAGGGCGATCACCGCTCGCCTTGGCGTCGGCGTCGTCGCCGGAGACGAAGACGGTGCTGAGTCGCCGCCGAGCGAGCTGTCGGGTCGACCATCAGCGTCGGCGTTGAGGGTGTTCAGCGCCTTGACGACCTTGGCCTCGGGGAAGGCGCGCTGGACCTGCTCGCCGAGCGAGTCGGTGTCCTTGACGAACAGGCGTGGGCGGGAAGCCCTGCGAGAAGTCGAGCGGGTTGGCGATGTCGAGCAGCACCTTGCCGGCCAGGTTCTCGGCGCCGGCCGCGGCGAGCACGTCGAGGGTCGCGGCGCCGGAGGTGGCGTTGACGACCAGCTCGGCGCCGCGCGGCGGCGTCGGCGAAGGTGGCGAGGCGGATGCTCGGGGTGCTCGGCGTGCCAGGCCGTGAACGGCGGGTTGCCCATCCCGTCGGGCTCGGTGCGGGCCAGGGTCGCCTGCGGGGTCGCGGGTGCCGACCACCACGTCGTGGCCGAGGTCGCGCGAGGCGGCCGGCGATCGCCCGGCCGACCATGCCGGTGCCGAGGACTGCGATGTTCATGGGGGTCTCCTTCGGAGCGCACGTGTAGCAGACAGATCTGTCTGCCGCTGACGTGGACGCTAGCAGACAGATCTGTCTACGATCAACGCCGTGCCCCCGCCCCCCGCGCGCGCAGCGCATCCTCGACACCGCCTTCCGGCTCTTCTACGCCCGCGGCATCCGCGCCGTCGGCGTGGACCCGATCATCGCCGAGTCGGGCGTGGCCAAGGCGACCTTCTACAAGCACTTCCCCGCCAAGGACGACCTCGTCGTCGCCTACCTGGACCGGGTCGACGACGTCTGGAGCGGCCAGCTCCACGCCGCAGCCGAGGCGGCCGGCCCGGAGCCGGCGGACCAGCTCGTCGGGCTCTTCGACGCGCTGGGCATCGGCCTGCCGCCGGGAGGGTTACCGCGGCTGCGCCTTCATCAACGCCGCCGCCGAGGCGGCGCCGGGGACGCCCGTGCACGAGCGCACGGTCGCCCACAAGCGCGACGGTCCTGGCCTGGGTGCGTGAGCCTCGCCGCGGAGGCCGGGGCCGCCGACCCCGACGGGCTCGCCCGGTCGCTGACGCTGCTGCTCGACGGCGGGCTGGCCAGCGGGGCCCTCGACGCCGATCCGGAGGTGGCGGTGCGCGCGAAGCAGTCGGCGAAGGCGCTGGTGAGGCTGGCCGTCCCTGGCTGACAGTGGGGCGGCCGCGCCCCACCCGCCCCCCACCCGCCGTTGGTCCGCAAAGCGGGTGGTAGAGATGCCGCTGCTCGAGGGCGGCGTGGTGGAGCCGGTCTATGAGAAGTCCCAGGATGCGGTCGTCCTCCAGGTTCGACAGCGCGTTCACGGCCGCCTGTTGAACCTGCGGGTCCGGGTCGTACAGACAGTCGATCAGGGCGATGGCGGCCGCGGCATTGCCCCGCCATCCCAGGGCGAAGGCGGCCGCGGCCCGCGTCACCGGGTCGGTGCTTTTCAAGACCGCCACCAGCTTTTCGATCAGCTCCTGCGGCGCCCGGAGAAAGGAGGCCGTCACGCTGAGTTGAATGGCGGCATCGTGGCGCACCTCTTCGTCTTCGTCCGGATCGGTCAACAGGCGGAAGAGCGGCCAGACGACATCCGGCCCGGCGAATCCGCCCAGCAGCAGCATGATCTCGCGCTT
This sequence comes from uncultured delta proteobacterium, assembly GCA_963728055.1. Lineage (GTDB taxonomy): Bacteria > Desulfobacterota > Desulfobacteria > Desulfobacterales > SG8-13 > JARFQH01. Next base: position 48,236 of record CAVSIM010000011.1, read on the forward strand.
GAGGTCCGGCTCGCCCAGCTTGAGGGCCTGGAGAAGCAGCGGCACGGCCTGGCCCCGTTCCTCGATGAGGCGCTGCGGGTCTTCGATGTAGGCGCGCGCTTTTTGCTGCAGGCGCTCCCGGGATTGAAACAAGATCACGTTGTTCGTTTTCATGCGGTCGGAAAATCCGTCGGGGCCCGCGCCGAAACTGCGGCGGGGCATTGGTATCAGCGCACGGGGTGCCATGCGGTTCGTCCGACATTATCCGTGAAACCGCGGCGCGTGTCAACGGCCGCCGCAGCCTGTCCGGCGGGTCGCTTTTGGTCTTGACCGCCCGTGCTTTTGGTGCCAAGTGTGGCGCAGATGTCAGCGAGCGTGCGGTCCGGCCGGTAGCGGGCATCCAGAATCGCGGTTAATTCTTTTAAGGGAGGCCGACAAAATGAGGTTGCGATCCGCCGTATTGGTGGCAGGCTTGGTGTTTCTCCTCTTTCAAGGCTGCGCCTATGTCAATGTCCGGACGCCCTATGACACCGATCTCAACCGGACCGCGCTGGGCTCGAAAACCGGGAGCGCCGAGGCCTACAGCCTGCTGTGGCTGGTGGCCTGGGGGGATGCCAGTTACAGCACCGCCGCCCGCAACGGCGGGATCACGGTCATGAATCACGCCGACCAGGAAGTCGTGCAGGTCCTCTTCGGCCTCTACACCCGCTGGCGCATCGTGGTTTACGGCGATTGACCGCCGGCCGGCGACAGTGACGGGAACCGCGGCAAAGGGGGGAAAATGTTCGAGCTGAAACGACTCGGTTTTGTGAGCCTGGCCGTCCTGGCCGCGCTCCTGTCGGCCGGGTGTGGCGCCGTCGTCTCCAATGGCCATGCGGTCCTGGTCGGTGCCGTATACACCCGTGTCACATACCCCCTGACGCACGATCTCGACCGAACGCCGGCCGCCGAGGCCGCCGGCAGCGGAAAAATCATCCGCATCAAGGAACCGGTTTCCGGTTACGGCGTCTATGCCGAATTCAATTCCAATGCCCTCGGTGAGATTGCCAGGCACAACGGGCTGAAAACGCTGCACTATGCCGACATCGAGCGATTGAGCGTCCTCGGCATCTGGCGCCACGACGAGATCACCCTCTGGGGTGAAAAATAACGTTTCCCCGCGCCGGCGATATCTGCACCTGGCGGCGGTGGTCGCCCTGTGCCTGTCGACCGTCTACTGCCGCTACCGCTATGCCGTCGATGTCCCGGACGGTATCCTGTCGGCCGCGGGGGTCATCTTGCCGGACGAGGTGCTCTTCCGCCGGATGAGCGCTCCGCCGGCCCGTCCGCGCCGCCGACAAAAGCGTTGACCGGAGGGCGGTTTTTCGGCTATCCTTACCGTTTAAAATCGGAGACGCGGACCCGCGCGGAGCATTTTCTCATGCGAAAAAAAGATGTGCCTCAAGACGTCGGCCTCAACCGGGGGCAGACGGAAATCACCTATGCGGTCGACGAAGACGGCACCTATGTTCAGGCGCCCAGCCTCGGGTGGGAGCCGAAGAACGTCGCCAATCAGCAGGCCTGGGAACAGATTCGGCACGAGATCGCCGCGGAAATCGAGCGGGTCAGGGCCGGCGAAAGCAGTCCGCTGGCCTATCACATGGTCAAAAACCTGATGGATGTCGGCCTGCTGGCCGGCTATGCCGGGCTGCCCCGCTGGCGGGTGCGCCGCCACCTGAAGCCGGCCGGGTTCAGGCGTCTCGACCGCGGCCTGCTTGCGCGCTATGCCGACATCCTGGGCATCTCCTGCGACGCGCTCCAGAAAATTCCCCACGCCTCGGAGGCAGCGGTGCATGCAGACTGACGCCGACATAAAAATTCCGTTCACCCACCGGCAGGCGGCCCACTGCGAGTCCGGCGTCGCCGCCAACCTGCTCTCCCATTACGGGCTGAAACTCAGCGAACCGCTGGCCTTCGGGATCGGTGGCGGGCTCTTCTTCGGTCACTTCCCGTTCATCCGGCTCAACCACCTGCCCCTGACCACATTTCGAGCCGCAAACGGCCGGATCATCAACCGGGTGGCCGCGCGCCTGAACGTCAAGATCAGGTGGGAAAAATTCCGCAGCCCTGAAAGCGGCATGGCCGCCCTGGACCGCAGGCTCGAAGCGCAAACGCCGGTCGGCTGCCGGACCGGGGCCTATTGGCTGCCCTATTTTCCGCGCCGCTACCGCTTTCATTTCAACATGCACAACCTGGTCGCCTACGGCCGCAGCAACGGAACCTACCTGATCAGCGATCCCGTGTTTCCGGAACCGGTCACCTGCGCCAACAAGAATCTGAGCAAGGCCCGTTTCGCGCGCGGCCCGCTGGCGCCCAAGGGCAAGATGTATTACGTGACCTCGACACCCGACCGCATCGACCTGCGCGGCGCGATCATAAAGGGAATCAAGGCGGTGAGCAACGCCATGACCCGGGCACCGCTGGGATTCATCGGCGTGAAGGGCATCCGCTATCTGGCCGACAGGCTGCAGCGCTGGCCTCGGAAGCTGGGTCCGGAAAAAGCGGCCCTTAACATCGGCCACCTCATCCGCATGCAGGAGGAAATCGGCACCGGCGGCGCGGGTTTCCGCTTTCTCTATGCGGCCTTTCTCCAGGAAAGCGCGGCGGTGCTCGATGAAAGCCGGCTGCTGGCGTTGTCGCGGAAAATGACGGACGTCGGCGACCAGTGGCGCGAATTTGCCCTCATCGGCTCGCGCATCTGTAAAAACCGCGCCTCTCACGCCGAAACATATCCGGCCATGGCGGCCATCCTCAGGGACTGCGCCGCCCGGGAAGAGCACCTGTTCGAGGCGTTGAGGGTGACGGTTTCCTGACCCGCTGCCGCCTGCCGAACCGAAACAAAACATCTCTTATGGACACGATAGCCCTGAAAGAGCGGCTCAAGGAAATCCTGGTGGCCGAACTCGATCTCATCGATGTGGCGCCGGCGGACATCGACGACGACGCCCCCCTTTTCGGTGACACGTACGGGCTCGATTCGATCGATGCGATCGAAATCGTCTACCAGGTAAAAGAAAATTTCGGGGTCGAAATCCGTGACATGAAAGAGGGGCGGCCGGCCCTGCAATCGATCAACACCCTGGCCGCCTTCATCGAAAAAAGACGGGCGGCATGAAGCGTCTGCGGCCCGTCGCCATCACCGGCATGGGGTGCCTGTGCGCCGCCGGCCTCGATGTGCCCGAATGTGTCGAATCCCTGTTCAGGGGCCGGCGGCACCCGGCCCCGCCCACGCGGCTGGCCATCGCTTCGCCGCCCGCCCACCCGGTTTTCGAAATCACGCAGCCTTTTTATCACCCAAGCCGGTTTCGGCAAGCCTGCCGCCTGCGCAACAGCCAGATGGCGCTGACGGCGGTAGCGGAGGCGCTGGCAGACGCCGGCTTAGACCGCGCGCGGCTGGGCACCGGGCGCACGGGCGTTTGCATCGGTTCTTCGGTGGACGAATCCATCGGCAACCGCGCGCTGCGGCAATCGGTCCCGCCCGCCGAAGTACCCGTGATCACGCCCGATCACCGCTTTCTCATGAGCAACCCGGCGGTGCACATCGCCCGCGAGTTCGACCTGTCCGGCCCGCGCCAGACGGTGGTGAACGCCTGCGCCGCCAGCGCCGATGCCATCGGACTGGCGGCCGCGTGGATCCGGGGCGGAATCTGCGATGTCGTCATCGCCGGTGGGGTCGACGAGCTGTACCAGGTGACCTACAACGGCTTTATTTCACTGCTGAACTCCGATCGCGCCCCCTGCCGGCCCTTCGATGCCGGGCGCAACGGGCTGAACCTCGGCGAAGGCGCCGCCATGATGATCCTGGAGTCCGAGGAATCCATCCGCCGCGGTGGCCGGCGGCCGCGCGCCTACCTGCTGGGATACGGCACGGCCAGCGATGCCTACCACTTCACCGCGCCCCATCCGCAGGGCAAAGGACTGCGGCTGGCCCTGAGCGAAGCCTTGCGCGCCGGCGGCCTTGCGCCGGCCGACATGGCGTTTATCAACGCCCACGGCACCGGCACCCAGGACAACGACCGCATCGAGGCCCACCTGTTTCACGAGATGTTTGCAGATGCACCGTTTTTCTCGACCAAGGGCCTGGTCGGCCATACGCTGGGGGCGGCCGGCGCCATCGACGCCGTCTTTACCGTGGCCTGCCTGGAGCGCGGGGAAATCCCCCCCAGCGCCGGGTTTTCGACACCCGATCCCGATCTGCCGGCGTCACCGGTCGCCGAGGAGACGGCCATCACCGGCCGCATCGCGCTTTCGGACACCCTGGCTTTCGGCGGCACCAATTCGGCGCTCGTTCTAGGAACGACGATCCAGTGAGCGCGGCGGCGGTTATAACCGGCATCGGCGCCGTGGGGGGATTCGGCTGCGGCGTGGCGGCGCTGGCCGCGGCCCTGCACGCCGACACCGCCGGTGCGGCCGGGGTGTTCAAGATCCGCACGCCGAAGGTGCCGGCCGATGTCGACGCCTTGCTGGCGGACATCGACCCGCTGGCCGATTTTATCCCCAGAAAAGCGCTGCGGCGGATCGACCGCTTCACGCGCCTGGCGCTGCTCGGCAGCTGCCTGGCGCTCGCGGATGCCGGGCTGGACGAGCGGCGCCGCGGCCGGATGGGCATCATCGTGGCCACCGGTTACGGGTCCACCTGCGACACGTTCGATTTTCTGAACACCACCGTCGACGAAGACGATCCCTGCCGCTCACCGATCCGGTTCGCCAATTCGGTCCACAGTGCCGCGGCCGCCCACATTTCCGCCTTTCTGAACGAACACGGCCCCACGCTCACGATCAATCAGTACGACATGTCCGTTGCGCTGGCATTCCTGACGGCCTGCCAGTGGCTCGCCGAAGACCGGGTCGATTCGGTCCTGGTGGGCGGGACGGATGAATTCTCGCGGGCGATGAGCTATTACTCGCAGCACTTGCAAGACGGGGATCACCCCGCCGCCGCCTCCGCGCAGGCGCCGGTCGGCGAAGGCAGCGCTTTTTTCGTCCTCGAAAAAAAACCGGCCGGCCCCCGGGGCTATGCCCGCATCCGTTCCGCCGCGGTCGGCGGACCGGGGAACGATTCTGTCACCGTGCCCCCGGGGGCGGTGCTGATCGTAAATGCCGGCGCCCCGCGCACGCTGCCGCCCGAAGAAGACCGGCCCGGCGTCTCCTTTACCCACCTTTACGGACGCCTGCCGGTCGGATCGGCCTTTGACATCGCCGCGGCCGCTATCCTGCTCGAAAACGGGCGGCACGGCACGGCCGGCCCCGCTGGCCGTCGGCAAAAGGCACCCCTTCTGCGTGCGGCCGGGAAAGATGATCATCGGGCCATCGGCTGCCTCACCCGCGGCATCGCCGGCGACAGCGGCCTGGTGGTGCTGGCGGCGCTCGAAAAATAGCCGGCGGCGCCGGTGCTCACACGACCGTCAGCAGCATGAAGCAGTGTGAAAAGCGGCCGCTTTCGGGGATGAAGCACAGCAGCTTCTGCCCCTTCTTCAGACGGCCCGCATGGAAAATTTCCTCCAGGATGATGAACATGGCCGCGCTGCCCGTGTTGCCCTTGGTGGCCAGGTTGGTGAACCATTTCCCGTAAGGGATTTCGAATCCGATGCGCTGCATCTCGTCGTGGAACCTGGGCCGGAAATAGGCCGAGGAGTAGTGCGGCAGAAACCAGTCGATCTCGTCCGGTGTTATGCCGCGTCTGGCCGCCACGGCCGAGAGCGCCCGGCCCATGGTGCCGACGATATGCTTGTCGAGCAGCTTGATGTCCTGCCGCACCGCGAAGAGGTAGGGCCTCGATTCGGGCGCGATGTCCTCGGTCTCCCGCCAGCCGATCGCGCGTCCGTCCTCTGTTTTGACGCCGCCCGAATACATGCAGGTTTCCAGCCGGCCGGCGTAGGAACTGTGCTCGATCCAGTCGATTTTGAGCGCTGGCCGGTCGGGGTTCGGCCGATCGGACAAGAATACGGCCCCGGCGCCGTCCGAGAGCATCCAGCGCAGAAAATCGGCGTCGAAAGCGCGAATCGGCTGGTGCGCCACATCGGTCTCTTCGGCTGCGGTGAGATACGGCGCCATGAATTCGGCCCGCATGAAAGAGGCCGCCAGTTCGGAGCCGGTCGCCACCGCGTTGGCGGACAGGCCGGCGGCAACGTTCATGAAGGCGAATTTAAGCGCCGTCATGCCGCAGATGCAGATGCCGGCGGTCGTCACGGCTTCGCACGCGTCTATCCCCAATTCGCCCAGCACCATCAGCGCATGGCCAGGAAACAGCAGGTCGGGGCAGGTGGTGCCGCAGCACAGGCATTCGATGTCCGCCGGGCTGAAGCCGGTGTAGGGTTTCAATCCGCGGACGGCGGCGGCCGTCAACTGGGCGTTGGTGTGGGTCAGGCGCCGGCTGGCGGCATCGAGCGCATAGTGGCGCGTTTCGATCTTGTTGTTTCGCAGCACGATCCGCTTGGCGCGCGAGGCCGCACCGTTGATCCGGCCCAGCACATCCTCGATGGCGTCGTTGTCGATCGGCTCGTTGGGGAGAAACGCGGCAATGTCGTTGATAAAAACGTCCATGGAAAGCCTTTCTTCTTCAGTTCTTCAAATGCCCGATGAATTTCTCCAGCAGGCCCGCGTAGGCCTTATAAAATTCCTTCTCCGCCATCCGCGTGGGGATCACGGCGTTGGTGAAGGTGTAATAATCCAGGTCGTGCACGGTGATTTTGGCGCGCCATTTCTCGTAGAGCGGCGTTCCGGGAAGCGGCGTGAGGATGGCCGGCAGCGGCAGGTCGATGTCGTGGGTATCGACGAAGTGTTCGAGGGCCGCGAAATCGGCGGCCGAATAGTCGGGGGCGACGATGAAATCACCGATGATGCGGATGCCGAGCTTCTTCAGGATCGCCATGGCCGCGATGTTGGTAGCGACCCTGGTGCGCTTGTTCAGCTGCGCGAGGCGCTCGTCGCTGATCTCCTCGAAACCGATGACCGCCGCTGCCAGGCCCGCCTGCCGCCAGAGCCGGAAGAGATCCGGGTGCCGGACAACGGTGTCGGCGCGCACGTCGGCCACGATGTGTTTTTTGAGACCGGCCGCGATGATCCGCCGGCCCAACGCTTCGGCGATGGCCACATCACCGAAGGTGTTGGCGTCCACCAGGCGGATCAGGGGCACGTCTTCGAGCAGGCGCATATCGCGCAGGACGGCCTCGATGCCGTGCGCCAGGTAGCGGCCGCCGGTCATGGCCGGAATCGAGCAGAAAAGACAGCGGTGGGTGCAGCCGAAGGCGGTGGCCACGAACCCCACTTTCCCACCGACGCCGCTCATTACGTACTTGTCGCGGTGCCGCGCCACCAGGTCGTAACGCGGGGCGGCGTCATCGACAAGGTCCGCGGCCGTGTAGTCTCGCGCCTGAAAAGACAGGGGCCGTCCGGGACGGGTGGCGGCCACGCCGGGAATGTCCCCGCCCGCGGCACCCTGCGCAAGGGCGTCCACCATGTCGCGAAAGCTCAGCTTGCCCAGCCCCGTGACCACATAATCGATACCCTCGCGGTTGAAATATTGCGGATCGCAGGTGGCGTGATGCCCGCCGGCGACGACCACCGGGTTGAAGCGCCGCTTCACGTCGGCCGCGATTTTCAGTACGGCATTGGCCTCGCAGGTCACCCCGGTGATGCCGACCACATCCGGCACAAACCCGTCAAGCTCTGCCGCCAGAGCCTGCGGATCGGCCTTCAGATCGGCGATGCGCACCTCGTGCCCGCCCAGGTTTCCGGCGATGGTTTCAAGGGCCAGCGGCTCGCCCCTGAAGATCATCTTGATCGAGCCGATGCCGTAAGCCTCCTCCGGGATGCTGCGGCCGCTGTTGGGCGGATTGACGAGCAGTATTTTCATTGGTTGAGTTAAATGTTTGAATTTAATTATATTTAACGTTAGAGACGAGGAACGCCAACAAACGCAAGAGGAATGGAAACTTGATACTTGATACTTGAAACTCGATACTTGAAACTTGATACTTGCAAACAGGTATTCCAACCCGATCCGAAAAGGGCAATTCAAACCCGCACCCCGTACCCCGCAACGCGGGCTGCCGGGCTAATCTGTTCAACCGGCCACCGGCTCAACCGGCCAACCGGCGCTAACGGGCTCAACCGGCCAACCGGCCAACGGTCTCAACCGTTTTTTTGTTTCCCGTTCCCCCGCGTTAGGTTATATATACACTCAAAAAAGGCATTCTTACATGCCCCGATCCGAAAAATCAACCGCGCTGAAAGCTCGATCCATGCCCGGAACGTCGCCGGTGCGGCCGCTCGCCGTGCGGCAGCTGCGAAAGACCTATCCCGGCGATTCCGTCCCGGCGCTGCGCGATGTCGACCTGCGGGTGGATACCGGCGAGATCCTGGGCCTGCTGGGCCCCAACGGCGCCGGCAAAACCACGGCGATCTCCATCATGAGCACCCTGATGCGGCCCGACAGCGGTGAGATAACGATCTGCGGTATCGACATCTTCAAGCAGACCCGGCGCGCGAAGGGGCATTTCGGGCTGGTTCCGCAGGAAATCGCCCTCTACCCGAGCCTGACCTGCCGCGAGAACCTGCGTTTTTTCGGCCGACTGGCCGGTTTGAAGGGCAGCGTACTCAAAGACCGCATCGAGGAGTGCATCGGACTGGTCGGCCTGACGAACAGCGCCGGCAAGCGCGTGGCCACCTTCTCGGGCGGCATGAAGCGGCGCGCCAACATCGCCGCCGGCATTCTGCACAATCCCGAACTGCTGTTTCTGGACGAACCGACGGTCGGCATCGACGCCCAGTCGCGCCACATGATCCTGGAAATGCTGGCCGGGCTCGCCCGCCGGGGCACCGGCATGATCTACACCACCCACTACATGGAGGAGGCCCAGTGGCTGTGCGCGCGGGTGGCGATCATCGACCAGGGCCGCATCATCGGTCAGGGACCGCCGTCCGAGTTGATCGCCCGGCAGCCCGGCTGCAGCGACCTGGGCGGGCTATTTCTGCGGCTCACGGGCAAACAGTTGAGGGATTGACCTGCCGTGACACGACTGCCGGCCGCCATAGTGAAGGAACTGCTGCTTCTCAGCCGCGACAGGGCCGGCCTGCTGGTTCTTTTTCTCATGCCGGCCGTGCTCGTCATCGTGGTATCGCTGGTTCAGGAAAACATTCTCAAGGTGACCGGCGAAAGCGCCATCCGGGTCCTGTTCGTCGACCGTGACCGGCAGCTGCTGTCCGAGGTCATCGAAAGTCAGCTGCGCCAATCGGGCGGCTTTGCGATCGAAAAGCACGTGGACGGGCGGCCGGTGAATGAAGAGTCCGCCCGCGCCGCGGTGCAGAAGGGCGAGTTTCAGTTTGCGGTGGTCATCCCCGCCGGTGCCACCGCGGCCGTGCAACGCCGGGTCAAGCGGCAGATCACGGCCGCCTTCGGTCCCGGCGACGGCATCGACGGCGAGGATCCCGCGATGACGCGTGTGACCGTCTTCTTCGATCCCCTGGTGCAGGGAACCTTTCGGGCTTCGGTGACCAACGCGCTTTACAGGATCCTGCTCACCCTCGAACTGGAACTGAAGGCGCAGGCGGTCTCCGAGGTCTTTCAGCGGCAGGCGGCGCAGCGTCTGCCAAAGTCACCAGGCTCCGGTGGGGTGCCGATTTTCGGTGAGACGCCGCCCCGGCCCTCCCCGGAATGGGGCCGCCGGCGGGTGCTGGACATCGATGCCCGGCAGGCGGCGAACGGAAACGCCGTAAAACTGCCCTCCTCGGTTCAGCAGAACGTGCCGGCCTGGGCCCTTTTCGGCATGTTTTTTATCGTGGTGCCGATGGGCGGCTCCCTGATCCGGGAGAAACAGGACGGCACGCTGCTGCGCATGATGAGCCTTCCGGTCTCATATCTGACGATTCTATCCGGAAAAGTCTGTGCCTACGTGCTGGTCGGCTGCCTCCAGTTCGCCCTCATCCTGGTGGTGGGAAAATTCGTTTTGCCGCTCCTGGGAGCGCCGGTGCTGGAGATCGGATCGGCCCCCCTGGCCATCGCCGTCGTCGTCGTCGCCGCCGCCCTGGCCGCCGCCGGCTGCGGGATCCTGGTGGGAACCCTGGCCCGCACCTACGAGCAGGCGTCCATGTTCGGCGCCGTAGCGGTGGTGATCGCGGCCGCCCTCGGCGGCATCATGGTGCCCGTTTACGCCATGCCCCAGCCGATGCAGCAGATCAGCCGGTTCTCGCCGCTGGCCTGGGGGCTGAACGCCCTGATCGACGTGTTTGCCCGCAACGGCAGCCTTCAAAGCGTTTTGCCGCAAACAGCCCTGCTGCTGGCGTTTTTTGCCGGCACCGTCCTGCTGAGCCGGCTCGTTTTCGGCCGGCATGGACCGACCGGTCGATAGGAAAAAACGAAACTTGAAACTCACCACACGTAGCCCGTCACCCGTAATTCGGCGCCCACCGGCCTTCAGCGCTCGACCACGGCCATCATCTGCTCATTGTAACGCGCGCCGGCCGCGGCGCCAGGCGGCAGTGCCACATCCAGCCGTAATATTTATCTTGAAGCCTATCGCGTGGCAGAGCCGCTTGCCGGTCACGTTATCTGCCACGGTTCAACGAAAAAAATAATACCCCTGACAGGCTCTACAAGGCTCTCTTTTTTTACTAAATGGAAAAATTTATAAAAAATTTCAATGAAAACCCTTGATTTTTTGCACAAGGGGTCACATCGTAATGGCATGAATGGCTGCCGCGGGAAGAAGCGGATTCCTTAACTCCTTTTTTTCCCCGACATGTCGTATACGAAAAGGCAGCCCTCTTACCTAAAAATAATGCTGTAAAAGGAGAACATAAAATGGACACCACCATGCCGAAAAGAGATGTAACCGGTAATTGCGAGGGCGAATGCCGTGACCGCGTCCGGGAAGGTGAGGAAGACCGCCAGGGCAGCATGTCCTCGCAGCCTTACAACTCACCGAGCGCGAACAGCCCCTCCTGGACCAGACACCGCGATGAACAGCCGGGGGTCATGGGCGGACGCGTGTGACCATGAACTGGCGGAAGCATTCGCTTCCGTCACGACGTTTCGGTAACTACCGTAACCGGTCTTCTGAAAAAGGAGGGAATTTTTCCCTCCTTTTTTAATGGAATCGAGGAGAAAGTTCGGCGGGTTTCAAGGTGCCGGGGCCGGCCGGGCAGGCGCAATGCCCGTCCTACAGGGCGGTCTTCGGTATCGAAGCCGTCAGAACGGTTCCCTTTCCGGGCGTTGAGACGACCTTAAAGGTCCCCTTGCAGATCTCGACCCGTTCCTTCATGCTGTGCATCCCGTAACCTTGCAACGGCTGATAGGCGTCCATCATTTTCGTAACATCGAATCCGCAGCCGTTGTCATCAATCCTGAGTTCGATCTGCTCCTTCGAATCGGATAACACTATTGTCGCACTGTCGGCGCCGCTGTGCTTGCCGATGTTGTTCAAGGCTTCCTGGACGACCCGATAGAGAACGGTCTTGATTTCATCGGAAATACCGGTCTCGGAAATATCGATTCTGGAAACGAGGCCGATCATTGGGTATATTTCCTTGAATTTCTTGATATTTTCCGACAGGGCCGCGGCCAGGCCGAAATCATCGAGCACGAGGGTGCGCATTTGATAGGAAATGCGCCGGCTTTCCTGGATGGTCTCGCCCAGGTGACCGATAATCTTTTCGATCGACATGATGCCGTCCGGCGGCGAACGGTCGAAGTCGAGCAGCCTGGTTTCCAGCATGAACTTCACCGCCGCCAGGCTGCCGCCGATGCTGTCGTGGATTTCCTTTGAAAGCGCCCGGCGGTCGTTTTCCATGGCCCGGATGGTATGCTGGGCCATCTGCTTGACGAACTGGTTCAGCTCTTCGAGCCGCGCGTACTGGGTTTGGATTTCGTCCGTGCGGTTCCTGACTTCCCGCTCGAGCTGCTCCCGGTATCCATGCAACATCTCATCGGCGTGCTTGCGCATGGTAATATCGAAGCCGGAGTAGATCAGGCAGTCCCGGCCCTGGTATTCCATCGGTTCGGCGGCGAAAAGACAGGTCCTGGTCTCGCCGGTTCGGGTGGCGATTTGCAATTCCATGTCCTGCAGCCGCCCGGCTTCTTCGAGCCGCCGGATGAGTTCAGATCTTTTCGGGGCGGAAATGATCCCCAGTTCCACCGAAGACCGGTCAATCATCTCCTCGCGCGTGTAGCCGGTCAATTCACAATAGGCGGTATTGACCTCGACGAAGATGCCGGTTTCCAGTTCGCTGATGAAAAGAAAGGTGGGGCTGGAATAAAAGGCCTTCGAAAACTTATCCTCGCTTTGCCGCAAGGCCGCTTCGGACTCCTGGCGTTCGCGCCGGTCCACGCCGATGCCGACCATGGTCTCGTCCGAAAGCCGGATGTTGGCCCAGTCGATCGGCACGCCCCGCCCGCCCTTTGTCATCACCATCCACTCGCGCCAGCCGGGTTCGAGAGACTGCATGTAGCCGACGACCTCGGCGCGATAGGCCGGGTCCGGGTAGACCATGGCCATGAAGTCGCCCTGGTTGGCCTCCGCGGTGGTCCAGCCGAAGATGCCTTCGGCGTGGTGATTGAGAGTGAAGGTCCGGAGGCGCGGGTCCCACAGAACGAACAGGACCGGGCTGGTATCAAAGATGCCCTGCAGAAGTTCACGCTGATGGGCCAGCGCTTGCTCGGCCTCTTTGCGCTGGGTGATATCGAGAAACGTACCGATGTACTGCGAGACCGAACCATCGCCCGGATCGCGGTCGAAGGCGCTGTTGCGCGAGAGGCACCAGATCCAGCGGCCGTCTTTGGTCTTGAAGCGATACTCGCTTTCCAGCATCTCGCGGCCGCCGCTCGCGAGCCGTTCCATTTGACCGGTCACCAGCGATAGGTCGTCCGGGTGAAACAGCGCCAGGAACTGGGCCTTGTCCAGTCGATCGAGATCCGCCAGCGTGTAACCGGTCAGGGTGGTGTACTGGTCGTTGATGAACACGTTGCGGCCGCGGTTGACATCATAGATGTAGATGCCATTCAGCGAGGCGTTGAGCACCTTTCCCGCAAAGCCATCGGAATGTATCAGCCCGCCCCCGGCAGCCGGGCCGGCGATCTCCTGTTTCATGAGTCTGCCCTATCGGTCTGCAACACTAACCATATGAGAAAAGTGTAATGATTTATCGAGGCAAATGCCAGGAAAAAAACGCGTCCGGGCTCAGCCGCGGTTTCCATGGTCGCCCTCGCCCGTCTTCGATCCTGCTTGCGGCGGAAATCAATCCGGGGATCCAACGTCAGGGCTGAAGATAGAAATCTGTGGTTGACAATGACCTCAAACGCAGATCAATTAGAATGGTTTCCCAGGCAGAAGGACACCGTTCCATGAAAGCGGCAGACTCATCGAACCGGGCCAATGAGATCGATTACGGCCCCAAAATAGATGTGAAAAAGCGCGGTACGCTCCGCAGGCTGTTCGCCTTCGTGGGGCCCGCCTATCTCGTCAGCGTCGGGTATATGGATCCCGGGAACTGGGCGACCGACATCGAGGCCGGCGCCCGCTTCGGCTACACGCTCATCTGGGTCCTTCTGATGTCGAACCTGATGGCGGTTCTGCTCCAGGCGCTGTGCTCGCGGCTGGGCATCGTGACCGGCCTGGACCTGGCCCAGGGCTGCCGGCGCGAGTATCCGCGGCCGCTGACCACATTCCTGTGGCTGCTGGCCGAAATCGCCATCGCCGCCACCGACCTGGCCGAGGTGCTGGGCACCATCGTGGGCCTGAACCTGCTGTTCGGCCTGCCGCTGCTCTGGGGCTGCGCGGTGACCGCCTTCGACACCTTGCTGCTGCTCGCGCTCCAGCGCCTCGGCCTGCGCAAGATGGAGGCCTTCATCGTGATGCTGGTGGCCACGATCGGCGGCTGCTTCCTGATCGAGGTCTATCTGGCCAAGCCCGACTGGGGCGGCATCGCCTCGGGCTTCATCCCGCACCTTCCCCCGTCGGCGCTGTTCGTGGCGATCGGCATGATCGGCGCCACGGTCATGCCGCACAACCTTTACCTGCATTCCTCGCTGGTGCAGTCGCGCGCCGTGTCCGACACCATCACCGGCAAGCGGGAAGCCTGCCGGTTCAACCTGATCGACTCGGCGGTGGCCCTCAACGCGGCCTTTGTGGTCAACGCCGCGATCCTGGTCATGGCGGCCGCGGATTTTCACAGCCGCGGCATCGTCGTGACCGAAATCCAGCAGGCCCACAGCCTGCTTGACGGGCTTCTGGGCACGAACCTGGCCCCGGTCGCCTTTGCCGTGGCGCTTCTGGCCGCCGGCCAGAGTTCGACCATCACCGGTACGCTCTCGGGCCAGATCGTCATGGAAGGGTTTCTCAACCTGAGGATGCGTCCGTGGCTGCGGCGGCTCCTCACGCGCGGCATCGCCCTGGTTCCGGCCGTGGTCGTGATCGCCGCCGCCGGTGACAACGGTCTTTACCGCCTGCTGATCCTCTCGCAGGTCATTTTGAGCCTCCAGTTGCCGTTCGCCACGATCCCGCTGATCCATTTCACCTCCGACCGCCGCAAGATGGGCGTCTTCGCCAACCGCACCTGGGTCAAGATCGGCGCCTGGAGCATCGCGGTGGTGATCGTCGCCCTGAATTTCAAACTGGTGTTCGACGAGCTTTCCGGCTGGCTCGGCAGCGGGCCGGCCTGGATGTGGGGTGCGGCCGCGCTGCCGCTGAGCCTGCTGCTCGGGACTTTGGCCTATATTACCTTCCACCCGCTTTTTCGCCCCGGCCGCCTCTGGGAGAGCGCCATCACGACCGACGCCCACCTGGTGGCCGATGCCATCCAGCCCTTGCAGATAAAGCACATCGGCGCGGCGCTGCAGCATGCGGCCGGAGACGCGGTCATCGTCTCGGCCGCCGTCACGGAGGCTCGCAGCCACAAGGCGCGCATCACGCTGCTGCACGTGGTGGACGCACCCGGGACGATGGTGCTGGGCCACCAGAGCTGGAGCCGTCACGGCGCCGAAGACGAATCCTACCTCGAGACCCTGACGCGCGAAATCGAGGCACGCGACCTGGCGGTGGAATATCTGCTGCTGCACGGGCGCCCCGCCGAAGAGATCACCAGGGCCGTGACCGAGGCCGGCATCGACTTGCTCATCATGGGCTCGCACGGCCACAGCGGGATAGACGACCTGGTCTTCGGCCAGACGGTGTCCGCGGTGCGTCATTCGCTGGACATTCCGGTCTTCGTCGTCCGCAGTTACGGTCGGGAGCACGCCCAGCGCGGCTGACGGTCGGCTTGCCGCATGCCGCCGGCGCAAGGGCCGTGCCGGTCACTCGAGGTCGTAGAGGTACACGGCGGCACCATCGGCGGAGAAATGGTCTGTCATGCGGCCGATTTGGTTTAAATGCCCGGTGATGTATCCTTCTTCATCCACCTGGCACCAGCTGCAATTGTGCGAAAAAACAAACCACACCCGTTCGCGGCCCTTGAATTCGTCGATGGCCGCCAGGTATCTGCCGGGCGCCTCCGGCGACTTTACGCTCACGCTGTAATCGGCGCGCGTCAATTTACAGCGCGGAGCGTAAAATTCAAACGCCATCCGGGCCCCGTAATACACATGAATGACGTCCTTTTCTTTTAAGTTGCGGGCCAGGTAGGAGAGCACCGGCTTGATGTGCTCTCCCATCGGCGGTGACATGACATGCTGATAGGCCTGGACTGCAGGGCCGTATATCAGATAAAGGCTTAGAAAGCCGGCGATGCAAAAAGCGCCGGCCTTGTTTATCCCGCGCGACACCGACCAGATGCGATCGATGCCTTCTGCCGCAACCATGAAAACGAGCGGCACGGCAAAGAGCATCAGGCGCCCGCTGACAGGGTACTTCTTCAGGCCGGAGGCGGCCAGGGTCAGCAGAAAAGGCAAAATCAGGATCAGAAACAGAGGCCACCTCCGGTAAAGCAGCGACAGCGCGCCGACAATCAGTAAACCGGCGGTGACATAGGTGGCCGGCAGCCCGACCGGGTTCTGGAGGATGAATCCCACCAGATGGTAGTACCAGCCGGGATCGCTCCACGGCGGCAGTGGCGCAAAGCCGACCTTCCAGAAGGTGACCAGCTCGCTGCTCGAGGTCAGATGCCGCAGCGACAAAAAGTACAGTACCCCAAAGTTTGCGATCCAGAAAATCCCGACTCCGGCCAGCAGAAAAAACCGCTGATACTCTTTTTGCTTCAACACCTGTACCGCCAGCGCGATGCCGATTCCCGGCAGGATAAAAACTGCCGGGTGGGAACTCCAGATCGACAGCAGCCCGACGATGCCCAGCAGGTAAACTGATATTCGGCGGGCGCCCTGCTCTAAGCATTTGTGGGCCGTCAGCAGCAGCAGCAAGACAAAAAAGACGTCGCTGGAATACTGCTTGAGTTCCGTGGCGTAGTAAGTGAGTTTCCACGAAAGCGCGACCAGCGCCAGGACAACCAGCGGTGCCGGTCCCTTCGTGTACCGTTGCGAAACCTTGTAAGCCAGGGGCAGCGACGCAATTCCGGCCAGAAAAGGAAAAAGCCTGAAGACATACTCCGAAGTCCCGAACAGGCTGACAAAAAATTTTTCGATGAGGATAAAGCCGATCGGCGCGCCCTGCTCGTAGGACAGCGGAGCGAGCAGGCCGTAGAAAGAGCGGTCGACCAGGTTAAGGGCCAGTTTAATCTCGTCCAACCACAGCGACCGGTTCAACCCGTAAAAATACGCCCGTATCCCCATGCCCAGAAAGCACAGAAACACGGCCACGGAAGCCAGGTTCACGCGCGGAATTTGGTTGCGCCAGTATCGCACTAAACTTTTTCCCGGCGAAACAGGTTGTACTTCAAAATCGCGTAAACCGCCCTGAAGCCATCTTTCCAGCCGATCTTCTTGCCTTCCGCATAGGTCCGGCCGAAATAGGAAATGCCGATTTCATAAATGCGATGTTTCCCGCGCGCGATTTTGGCCGTGATCTCGGGTTCGACGCCAAAGCGCTTTTCCTCGATTCTAATGGACGAGACAACGTCGCGGCGAAACATTTTATAGCAGGTTTCCATGTCCGTGAGATTGAGGTTGGTGAACATGTTGGACAGCAGGGTCAGGAACCTGTTGCCGACATAGTGCCAGAAATACAGCACGCGGTGAGGATTGCCGCCCATGAAGCGCGACCCGAACACCACATCCGCCTTGCCTTCTTCGATGAGTTTCAACATGCCGGGCAGGTTGCGCGGGTCGTATTCGAGATCGGCGTCCTGGACGACCAGGACATCGCCGGTGGCTTCACCGAAGCCGGAATTAAGCGCCGCGCCCTTGCCCGAATTGGCCTGGTGGTAGATAACTTTTTTAACCAGCGGTTCCACGCTGGTCTCAAGAAGCTCCCGACTGCCGTCGACCGACCCGTCATCGACCACGATGACTTCCAGATCGCTGACAGGTATCGCGATGACTTGCGCGACGATGTCAAGGATCGTGGTCTTTTCGTTATAGCACGGGATGATGACCGAAAGCTTCATGAGTCCTGTTTCGTTTCCGCCCGGAAATGACCATTTTTTATAATTTCAGCATCGTCGCGCCCGGGACGCGACAAGCCCTGCCGGATTTCTTGTGGGGCATCCGGCACCGTCTTCGCACAATGCCGCTTTCTTGTCTGAACCTGCAGAAAATGGCCCGTTTCCGGATCGGAAATCGATGAGCGCCCTTAACCATTACCGCATGGCTTCAATTATAGCGCCGCTTCCTCCATTCTTGCCGGTTTGGTCGTTTTGCCCGGTTTGCGGCGGGTTTGACGGACCGCCGGTGATGAACCCGCTGAAAGTAATGTGATACGCGTTGGCTTTACCGTCATATCGAATATCGATTTTCGTCGGGTAGCGTGCGACATGGCCCGCAAAACGAGGCACGGGGATGTCGTAGGTGAGGTCTTTCTTTTCCAGCATCCTGTCGCGCGTGACCATCGGCTCGATGAACATCATTTTACCGCCATAGAAGCCGAAGATCAAGACATCCGAAAATTGCCGGTCGAGATCGGCAGGCCTGACGGCGTGCACCCCCATCTGCGGAACCGAAAAATCGCGTCCGGGATAGATGTAACCGGCGGGAATAAGGTCCTCTGCCGGCTGGAGGGGGTCTTGTGCGCCGATTTTCATCACCTCGTCGGGCGGGATGCTGTAGAAGTGGAAATCGAAATGCGGCACCTTGAAAACCGGCGGTTCGTGGCCGTGCTTTTCCCAATTCAACTCGAAATGGTTCAGAAAAGTGCTTTTTTGTACGATTTCGGGAAAGGGTAAAACGACAATGGCGTTGGCCGGACCTTTGCCGGGCTGCTCGGGAGGACTTCGCAGCAACTCGAACGGTATCGTCACCCCGGCCTCCACGACTAAATCGGCTGCATCCAACCTGGCCCAGGAGGACACCCTTGGCCCCGAATCAGCCTTGGTCGACACCGTTTCAACAAAAACGGCGGCGGCGCAATTGAAAGCAAAGACCATAATGCATAGAAAAATCATACCAAACCATAACTTATTACACTGAACGATCGGCCTGTAAGATTTCATGGCGGACCTCCTTGAAACTTATGTATAATGGTTTTACTTATCTTCTGACCGTTTCCTTGAAAAATTGATCATTCCTGCGATTCGGGCATCGCTTGCATCCGTCCCGATGCGACCGATTGATTTTCAGAAACCGGATGTACAATTGACCGTTTCGTTTCCACGCCGTAACTGCAGCAATGATGTTCCTGCTTCATAGACATATCAAGTATCGTGCCAATTAAGATGACACCCGATCAAGATGATGTTAGGGGCACTGCATCGACAATCCCGGCCGCATAGCAAACCTCAACCGTTTGAGTCTTATCAATTAATTGATTGAAGTTCTCAATATTTTGAGGTTCGTTTTAGCCTTTCCCGGCAGGTGGGTAGTGGGAGGTTGCCGACTGCAGCCGGCGGTGGGGAAGAAAAATGGGCGAATAAAATGTTTTTTTCAGCGCGGTTTTTTGATGTCCATTCTTTTCATTTTCTCGATCAGCGTCGTCGGATTTATTTTGAGCAAGGCCGCCGCACCGTCGCTGCCATATATTTTCCAGTTGCATCGCTTTAGAGCGCGCAAGGTATTATTTTTCTCGAATTCATAAAGGTCATGTGAGGACAACACGGTTTCGTTGGCATCGGGCTGTCCGGCGCCGTTCCGGTTTGTTTTCGCGGCGCCGGTGTCAAGTTCCGGCCCCAGGTCGAATCTCAACGTGTCGGACCGGGCGAGAATGAGGGCCCGTTCGACGACATTCTCCAGCTCGCGAACATTGCCCGGCCAATCGTATTTTTGGAGGTCCATTATGTTGGCCTTTGTCAACCTCGGCGTCGGCAGGTTCATCTCCCTGGATAACCTATTAATGAAATGCGCCGCCAGAAACGGGATATCGTCTGTGCGTTCTTTGAGCGGCGCGACATGAATCGGAAAGACATTCAGGCGATAAAACAAATCGTCACGAAAGCGCCTGGCCCGGACCTCTGTCTTGAGGTCCTTGTTGGTGGCCGCGATGACGCGGACATCGACACTTCGCGTTTTGTCACAGCCGACCCGCTCGTATTGCCCTTCCTGAAGCACCCGCAGGAGTTTGCTCTGCAAGTCGAGCGGGATCTCACCCACCTCATCGAGGAAAATCGTCCCGCCATCGGCGGCCTCGAACCGGCCCACCCGGTCTTTGACCGCCCCGGTAAAGGCCCCTTTCACATGGCCGAAAAATTCGCTCTCGTACAGATCCTTTGGTATGGCGGCGCAGTTGACCTTTACCAGGGGCCGGTCGCCGCGATGGCTGTGCTTGTGTATTTCGCGGGCGATCAATTCCTTTCCGGTTCCGGATTCACCCTGAATCAGCACGTTGGCATCGGTGGACGCTACGAGTTCGATCTGCGAGACGACGCTTTTAATCGAATGGCTCCGGCCGATGATCGTGCCGTAGGACTGCGTATCGGCCAGTTCCTGTTTGAGGAAAACGTTTTCGGCCTGCAGCCTGTCTTTCAAGCGGCGGATTTCGGCCGTCCGCTGCGCGACGACTTTTTCCATATGGTCACGAGAACGCTTGACCTCATCCTCATATTTTTTGCGCTGTGATATGTCCTCCACCATCCCGATGATGACGCCATCCTTGTCCGCCGTATTTTCTACCACTGACAGCGCCAGACTCCCCCAGACGATTTTTCCGTTCTTGCAGCGACACCGTTTCTCGATGCCGTAATGACCGATTTTCTTTTCGGTCAGCTTCTTGAATAGCCGCAAATCCAGGTCGATGTCGTCCGGATGAGTGAGGTCGGCCATCGTCATTTTTTCGATTTCCTCTTTCTCATAACCCAGCATGTTGCAAAGAGCCTTGTTGGCCAGAACGATTTTTCCATTGGCACCGATCATGGCGGCTCCAAAAGGAGCATATTCGAATATGCCGCGAAATTTCTCTTCGCTGACCTTCAGTCTGATTCCGGTCGCCTTGTGTTTTCTGATTTCGCGCTCGAGGCGCTGGTTCGTTTTTTCAAGCGACTTGACATACTCCGAACACCGGCTTTCGAGTGTCCGGCATTTCTTTTCCAGTGATTTCACGTTCGCATCGATCTTTGCGGCTGCCATGCGTCCCTCCACTGTACCTAACATCGTCACGAGTCCCTATCCTCAATACTTTGAGATAAAGTGCTCATTATTTTGATAAGCTCAATATTTTGAGATGCCGGCAATGGCCCTGATTTAAATAAACAAATAAATTCAAATACATATTAATTTAATGTTTTGGCATGCTAAATGAAAAGGGGGAAATAAACGAGCGGCGATCTGCCGGCGGCAATCTCTACAAGGCTCATCCAACCGCGCATATCGAGATGTGTCTCGTTTGATGTACCGCGGTAGATAAGCCGAAAGACAAGCAAGATGTGAAATTATTGGTTGCCGAGACCCTAGACTCGGAACTTGCCCCGGCCCGCACCAAATTATCCCGGGAATAACACGATGAAAAGTTATATCTGCGTCACCTGCGGTACTCAGTATGCGCCGAGCGACACACCGCCGCCGGCGTGCGGGATATGCGAAGATGACCGCCAGTATGTCGGCTGGGAGGGCCAGAAATGGACGACCCTGGAAGACATGTGGCAAGTCGACTACGCCAATGTCATCCGGCCGGTCGAGCCGCACCTGTTCGGCATCGGCACCAAACCCCACTTCGGCATCGGGCAGCGCTCGCTGCTCGCGGTCACCGGACACGGAAACGTCCTCTGGGACCCCATCAGCTACCTGGACAGCCGCACGATCGAGGAAGTGCACACCCTGGGTGGCATCCAGGCCATTGCCGTGTCGCACCCGCATTTTTATGCCGCGATGATCGAATGGAGCCATGCCTTCGATCACGCGCCCGTTTATCTGCCGCGGGCGGACCGGCACTGGATCATGCGACCCGATAGCGTCGTATCGTTCTTCGAGGATAAAATTGACATTAATCCGGAGATAGCCGTTTTTCAATGCGGCGGGCATTTCCCGGGCAGCTCGGTGCTGCACTTCAAAGGCGGGGCCGGCGGCCGTGGAGCCATTCTGGCCGGTGACACCATCATGGTCGCCATGGACCGCAAAACGGTGAGCTTCATGTACAGCTATCCCAACCTGATCCCCTTACCCGCCGCTGCGGTCCGCAAAATTGCGGACACGGTCGCGCCGCTGGAATTCGATCGGCTCTACTCCGCCTGGTGGGACAGGGAGCTGGCGCAAGATGCCGCCGGAATCGTCAGGATGTCGGCGCTAAGATATATCGAGGCCATATCCGGATAAGAGGACAATTTTTGATCGGACTGCCGCAAGCGAGGGCGGTTCAACCTCCGGCGGCAAATGATCGACTGCACGCATTCGGCATGGCAAAAACCATTCAATAGGTATCGGGAGGCGACAGCGTGAAAAGTGAGCCCGTAATTTTTTTTACCCGACGGAGAATCGTTTGGCTTTGGCGGTTGGAGCGTGAACTGCAAGATCGATGGCCCCGCATCAAGTGGACGCTGTGCGGTGGTGCACCACCCCTGGCACCCCATGCCCCGGCGGCGCCGCTGCATTGCCATCACAATTAGGATGAGTACTCTTATGTCATCACCGGGTTCCCATCTCTTTGAACTTGAGAAAAGAAGCCCAAAAATCAAAAAGGCGGGAAAGGACATCTCTATGGACGCCGATGAATTGCGCGCGCTTCAGGCACCGCTCAAGGAGCGCTACAAAAAGTCTCCCGGCAGCGCCCTGATCCCGGCGCGGGCCGAAGCGCTGATCGAGGGCGAGGGGGACATCGCCTGCCGAGTACCCACCTTCGCGGGTATGGCGGTGGCCGGACTGCATCCGGCCGCCGGCGGCGACGGAACGACGGCCTGTTCGGCAGACATGCTGCTGGAGGCGCTGGTCGCCTGCGCCGGGGTCACGTTCAAGGCGGTTGCCACCGCCATGCGCATTCCGCTCAGGCGGGCCAGGGTGATCGCCGTAGGCACCTGGAATGCCGGCGGGACCCTGGCTGTCGACCGCAGCGCGCCGGTCGGGCTCGTAGACATCGGGCTGACCTTCGAAATCGACAGCTCCGCCGATCCGAAGAGACTTGAAAAGCTGGTCCAGCTCACGGAGCGCTACTGCGTCATATTCCAGACGCTCACCAACCCACCCGCACTGACAAGCCGGTATAAGGGGATAAAAAAACCCTGATCGGCGACTCTCACCCTAAATCTCCAGTTAGTCACCACCGAGACGTCAGCCACCGGAGGCCTACTGTTGGATTCGCGATGATATCCGCATCGCATTCAGCCCTCTTTTTTTAGCCTCTGACAATCGAGCCAAAACTTCCAACCTTTTCACGGGAAATGACTCGGCCCCCTTCTGCCGGTACGGAAACGATTACATGAACCACAACCCTATGGAACGGCATCTTGATTTCATGTCGCATGTGGGCTAGGTTTAATCGAAATAAGAGCGGGCCCTCCGAATTCTGCGGAAAAGCGATTAATTTTACTCAAATTGTCCGCTATGGCAAATTTGGAAGCGCTGACCGATCGGCGCCGACCGCAAAACAGTGGGAGATGTGACCTGAACTGCAACTTTCCGCAGGATGGCAGGTTCAACCCGGGACAGATTCCCATGAAAATATTAACCGCCGCCTTTGCGGCCACGCTCGTGCTGGCCGGGCTTTACATTGCCAGCCTGCACAGTTACCTTCTTTTCCACAGCCTCTCCGAAGTTTTCGCCATCGTCATCGCCGGCGGCATTTTCATGGTCGCCTGGAACACCCGCCGTCACGTCGCCAACGATTACCTGCTGCTCATCGGCATTGCCTACCTGTTTGTCGGGATCCTGGATTTCGTCCACACCCTTTCCTACTCCGGCATGAACATCTTCGTCGGGTATGACGCCAATGCGCCGACTCAGTTGTGGATCGCCGCCCGATACATGCAGAGCCTGACCCTTCTGGCCGCCCCCCTTCTGCTGCACCGCCGGTTCAAACCCGGCCTGTTCCTGTTGATATACGGTTCCGTTACAGTCGCCGTTCTGCTGACAGTTTTCCACTGGCGCATTTTTCCCGATTGTTTCGACCCGCAGGCCGGCGGCTTGACGCCCTTTAAAATAATCAGCGAATACATCATTTGCGTGATCCTGCTGGCAGCGGGTGGTCTGGTATATCGGCGGCGCGACCGATTCGATGCGGATTTTACGAAATGGCTGCTGATGTCGATTGCGGCGACGGTATTGTCCGAACTGGCCTTCACGAGTTATGTCGGCGTTTTTGGTTTTTCGAACCTGATAGGCCATTATCTGAAGATCGTCTCGTTTTATTTCATGTACAAAGCGGTCATCGAAACCGGACTGGCAAAGCCCCACAACCTGCTTTTCGGGGAACTGCAGCGGCAGCGCGCGTCGCTGCATGCGAGCGAAGAGCGCTACCGGATGCTGCTGGCGGTGTTGCCGGCCGCGATGTATACATGCGATGCCGACGGCGTGATCACCTATCACAACGAGCAAGCCGCCCGTTTGTGGGGAAGGTCGCCGCAGCCGGGTGACACCGACGAGCGGTTCTGCGGCTCCTTTCGCCTGCGACGACCGGACGGCACGCCGCTGCCCCATAGTCAGACGCCGATGGCGGATGTCCTGCGCGGCGCCGACAGCGTCCGCAACCAGGAAGTTAGCATCGAACGGCCCGGCGGCGACCGGTTGAACGTGTCGGTCAATATCGATCCGCTCTACGATGCGGCGGGTCGAATCGACGGGGCGATCAACGTGTTCACGGATATCACCGATCGTAAACAGGCCGAAGCCGAGGTGCACAGCGCATCCCGCCAGCGCCAGGTGGCGCTGGATGCCGCCCGCATGGGCTGGTGGCATTACGACCCCGTAACGCGGATCGCCTCCTGGGATGACCGCTACAAGGAAATCTTCGGAGTGTCCGGCTACAGTCGCCCCATCGAAGAGATTCTTGCCCGGCTGCATCCCGAAGATCTCCCGGGAATTCGGGCCAAAGTCGAAGAGGCTTTGGATCCGGTCCACCCGCAGCCCTACTCGGCCGAATACCGCATCAGCCTGCCCGACGGATCCATGAAGTGGATCGAGGCGCATGGCATTGCGACCTTCGAAGGCATCGGCGCGGAAAGGAGGGCGGTCAGCTTCGTCGGCACCGTGGCCGACATTACCGAACGCAAGCTGACCCAGGAGGCGCTGCAACAATTGAATGCAAAGCTCGAGCAGAAAGTGGCCGAGCGCACCGAACTGGCCCGGGCCCGTTCGGAGCAGCTGCAATCCCTGGCGGTCCAACTGATCGAGGCCGAAGAGCGGGAACGCCGGCGCCTCGCCCAGCTGCTGCACGATGATCTCCAGCAAATTTTAGCCAGCGCCAAAATGCAGCTGCAGGCGGCCGGCGGCGCACCGCCGCCCAATCCTCGAATGGCAAATGTCGAACTCCTGCTGGAAACCGCCATCGCCAAGTCCCGCCGCCTCTCGCACGAATTGAGCCCCCCGGTGCTGCACCACTCCGGATTGGTCGCCGGCCTGCAGTGGTTATGCGGTCAGGTGAGTGAACAGTTCGGATTGACGGTCGAGCTTGAGGCACAAACGGTCCGGCAGGTCGAGCATACGCCATTGAAGGTCTTCATGTTCCGGGCCGCGCATGAGCTTCTGTTCAACGTTGTCAAGCATGCCGGCGTAAAGCGCGCACGCATTACCCTTGCCGGCTCCGGGGCCGGACTCGAGCTTTCCGTCAGCGATCAGGGCCGGGGGTTCGATCCGGCCGTTCTCGACGATGCCAGGGGAAAAGCCGGTTTCGGCCTGCTGAGCATCAGAGAGCGCGCCGACTCGATGGGCGGCTGCTTGTTCATCGCCGCGGCCCCCGGGCAAGGCTGCCGCTTCACTTTAAAGATTCCCTTCAAAATGGCCGATGAGTCCGCCTCGACAAGCCTGGATCCTTCGGCCGCCATGAAAACCGGCGCACGGATTGTCCGTTCACCGCAGACAAGCAGCCTGCGCGTTCTGTTTGCCGACGACCACAAGGTGATGCGCCAGGGCCTTATCGGATTGGTAGACGGCCAGCCCGGCATCGAAGTGGCGGGTGAGGCCGCCGATGGGGTGCAGGCCGTCGAATTGGCCCGCCGGCTGAAACCCGACGTCATCGTGATGGACGTTTCGATGCCGGAGATGGACGGCGTGGAGGCAACCCGCCGTATCAAGGCCGAGTTTCCCGACATTCGCATCATCGGGTTATCGATGCTGGACGACGAACAGGTCGCCCGGACGATGCGTGAAGCGGGGGCGCAAACGTTCCTGAGCAAGACCGTCTCTGCGGCCGAACTGCTGCAGGAAATTTGTGGAAATACCGCGGGTGTCCGTGGGAGCTGCGATAAAAATTAGTTAAAGCTCAAACATCTCTTGCCCCCGATTCGGTTATGTCCTTAAGACGCGAGATAAATAAACGGCTCGGCCCAGCGCTTGAGAAAAAGCTGCCGTCGGCAAACATCAAGGACCTTTCAGACGTTGTTGATCAGCTCAACAAAAAAAACATGCTTCCCACCCTCGAGCAGCTTTTTGCAACTTATGACAATACCAATGTAGTCGACAAACAAAAGACCACCGCTCTTGGACGAACGCTTGGCAGCAGCTATCTCCTCTTGTCCCGCCTGAAGTCCGAAAAACTCGATATCGTCATATCGAGAGGGATGGGAGCCTCATTGGAATTGATGATCGTCGACGCAGAGACGGGAAGCATAACCTGGGGAGGAACTGGAGAATGGAAAAGAGGCGGCATGTTCGGCGCCGGTCAAACATCGCCGGAAGAAGCCGCTGAGAACCTCGTCAATCCGGCTTTCGAGAGTTTAAAATGAGGGCGGTATACCAAATAAACATTTTGACTATGTTCTGAGTAACTGGTTTAACTCGCAACGTAGCCCTCATTTTTTCAACAGACATGTTTGCCCCGTGCGGACGGCGTCGACCATGAGTTTTCCGGTCAATTTCATTTTCTCCAACCGGTTTTTCTTCTTAGCCATGATGACTTCGTAAAGCTCTTCCCGGGTTTTCGGCGGTCTTACTTCGATAGGCTTTTTAACCAAGGCGATCGATTCGGTGGGGCAGCCGGCGACGCAGACCCCGCATCCAAGGCACCGGTTCAGGTCGACCACGGCGTATTGACCATTCTCGTGGACGGCAACGGCCCCGACCTGGCAGCTTTCCTCACAATTGCCGCACCCGCTGCAGGTGGCGGCATCTACGACCGCCTGAAAGTTCGAGGCCCAGAACTCCAACGGTTTCGGAATCCTGCCGTGAATCTGCAGCATTCCGCAGCAGCACCCGCAGCACGAGCAGATGAATTCGGCCTTTTCGGTGTTGGAGGGCTGCAGCACCAGTCCCAGCTTCTGATTCTCTTCTATGATCGAAATCGCCTCTTCGCGGCTGATTTCCCGTCCCATGCCGCAGCGTTGGACCATCTGCGCCATGCCACCTATGGCAAGGCAGGTTTCCGTTCGCTGCGTTACCTTACAGGATTTTCCTTCGATCGCCTTTTTCTTGCGGCAGATGCACTCGATGATGACAAAAGGCTCTTCAGCTTCCTGCAGCAGCGCCGTCACTTCATCAAAGGTGCTGACATTGTTTTGGGGGCGAATGCTCTTGGCAACTGGGATGGTGCGCATCTGCGGAAGTTCCGTGCTCAAGAATTCGACACCGAACTTCATATCCGAAATGTACCGGTTGAAATCCTTGATGAACTCCGGGGTCAATCTTCCCAGTTGTAACTCGTACATCCCTACCACGAGTGGCGCGCAACAGTACTGCAGCGTTTTGTCTTTAATCCTGGATTCGATACCGCCCTTTTTCTGGATGCGATCGAGCAGTGTTTCCAGTTCCCGCGGGGATTCCACAAGGTGTCCGGCTCTATTGAATATCGTGTCGAGCGGCTCCGGCCTGTATGTCAGACAGGTGACAACTTCAGCTTCTTCAGGCGTGAAAATATGTTTGAGAATTCTGATTTCGGCGCCTGACTTAGTCGCCGGAAACCCGACCGCCTGATTGTTCAGATGCTTTTGTAATTTGACATAAACGCGGTCATCGGGGACCATGTCACACCTCCTAATTTTAGAGAACGTCGTTTCATCGTTGCATAGCGTCGAAATCAAGCGCTTCATGGACCGCCTGGGCAGCCGCAAGAATCGTCGGGTCTTTATCATCCCTCCGGACCGCCCGGCTGATGGCCGAACGATCAGCAAAAAATCTTATATGTATGTGACGCTTATGGCCGAACGGTCCACATTGAAACGGCGGGCCACTTCGCTTCCGGAAATGGACAAGCACCGCGTGGCCACGTGGCCGATTAGTGCGCGGGCTCGCGCGATCTCGACCCGTCTGGTCGGCCGGGCCAGCTCCTTTTCTTCGATGCCGAGATAGTGGCAAACAGCGGCAATCAGGGCATGCAGATCGATACCGAAGGATTGCATCAGCATTCTGCGCTCGTAAACCTCGCCGGCCTGTTTCAATGTAGTCTCAACGAATTCACTGCTTCCCAGGATGCGTTCATCGCTTGAAATTCTGATTCCATCACGGTAGGCTTCTTTGACCGCTTGCCACCCACCGGACGACCGGATCAACCCGCCGCCTGTCAACTCGGGGCAACTCCCCTTGGATGACCACTTGCTGACATAAACCGCCAGATTTCGCCTGGCCGCGGAATGACGCCTACCGAAAAAACCCAGCACATACTTGCCACGTCCTTAACTTTTTACCCATCAAGGCGCTGTAACCCGCATAAGCGTATGCTTTCAGAGCGGCCACATCATTTACGATCCCGGCCCGCACCGGATTGAGGTGAATATAGGCAACCAACTGCTCAAAATACGTATCCTCCTCGCAAAGAATCGACTTGTAGCGATTTTGAAACAGATGTCCGTGGCGGCGGTGTCTCAGGTTGAAACGAACCGCATAGCCATTCAGAAGCCGGCGCATGATCGACCCAATCGGAACATTGCCCGTGCGCAGGAGCAGATGGACATGGTTGGTCATCAAGGCCCAGGCGTAACAGGGCGTAGCCGTTTCCTGCAGCAAACCCGAAAGCCTGTCGATAAATCCTCGTGGTCGTCATCGTCTTCAAAAATCGCCTTGCGTTCGATCCCTCTAATGACAATATGATGCAGGGCGCCGGGAGCGTCTATGCGAGCATTGCGTGGCATTTGGAATATTTATGGCTTTCTCGTCCCCTAGTCAACAAAGAATGTCCCACTCTCTCCAAGTATCGTGTCGAGCGGCTCCGGCCTTTAAGTCAAACAGGTGACGATTTCAGCTTCTTCAGGCGTGAATATGACTCCTTCTTGCCATTTAGATTCTAAATTAATCGGGCTTGTGAAGGCTAATTTCTAGGTACTGTGAATACATTTCGAAATCTTTATCCGCAGTATAAATGGAATGCTTGTTTCTAACGGCCACGGCGCATATCAAAAAATCAGTATTCGAACCTTGTATTCCCTTTGAACGACAGTGATTGAAAAATTGAGCCGCAGTAACATAGTCTTTAGTGAGAATTGGTATATCGGGAAAGCTTTCAAGATGCTGTCGGAGTTTATTAAATTGAGTTTTACTGTGAATACCCGATAAGATCTCCTGACGTATAGGACCTATCATTTGGGCGCGGTGGTCGTAGATTATATGACGAAGCTCCTGGACAAGCGCTGGATGGTCATCATTATTGCGTCTTAAAGCCAGGGACCATATACTTGTGTCGACAATGACCTTCACGACCGGTCTCTTTGTTTTTTATAATTATAGTCAGTGTCGTATTCCACGGTTCCAAACATCGAAAGGATTTTTTCTTGTTCCAGCTGATGAATATATTCAATCAATGCCTTTGAGACAGCGGCCTTTTTTGTTTTATGTCCCCCAAGCCTGACCGCTTTTAGAATCAGATTATCATCGATCTGCAGATTTGTTGCCATAAAGATCCACCTCCTTAATTTCACACATAACATTACACATCAATTTGTGTGAAATCAAGGGGGAATTAATAAATTCCTCGTGAAGGAATCTCAAGGGTCTGGCTCAGTGTCTTTCCAACAATCTCAGTGGCTATTCGGTCATTTCTTAAAACCACGTATCCTCCTCGCAAAGAATTGATTTGTAGCGATTTTGAAACAGATGCCCGTGGCGGCGGTGTCTCAGGTTGAAACGGACCGCATAGCCGGTCAGAAGCCAGCGCATGATAGATGCGATCGGAGCATTGCCCGTGCGCAGGAGCAGGTGGACATGGTTGGTCATCAAGGCCCAGGCGTAACAGGGCGTAGCCGTTTCCAGCAGCAGTCCCGAAAGCCTGTCGATAAAATCCTCCCGGTCGTCATCGTCTTCAAAAATCGCCTTGCGTTCGATCTCCTCTAATGACAATATGATGCAAGGCGCCGGGAGCGTCTATGCGAGCGTTACGTGGCATTTGGATTATTTACAGCTTTATCGTTCTCTTGCCAACAAAGAAACAAGGTCCCCGTCTCCCCCCGGGCAAGGCGGCGATCGTGGTGCCGGACAACGTGCTCTTTGAAGGCGGCGCCGGCGAAATCGTGCGCCGCAAGCTGTTGGAGACCAGCGACCTGCATACGGTGCTGCGACTGCCTACAGGCATTTTTTATGCGTATGGGGTCAAGGCCAATGTGCTGTTTTTCGATAACCGCCCGGCCGCGAAAGCGCCGCAAACCAAAGAAGTTTGGTCCTATGACTACCGCACCAACATCCATCATACGTTGAAGAAAAAGTCGCTCCGTTTTGAAGATCTGCAGGAATTCATCGCGCTGTACAATCCGGAAAACCGCCACAAGCGCAAGGAAACCTGGCATCCGGAAAAGAACCCCGACGGCCGGTGGCGCAAGTTCATCTACAAGGAAATTACAGGTCGCGACAAGGCCAGCCTCGACATCTCATGGCTCAAGGACGCCAACCTGACCGACCTGGACAATTTGCCAGACCCGGAAGTGCTGGCGGAAGAAATCGTCGAAACCATCGAAGCGGCTCTTGAAAGTTTCCGGGAGGTGGCGAGTGAATTGAATGGTGACCACAATGGCCTTCCATAAACCAAAGGGCGATAAGTAGGAACAGTGATGAAGGAATCATCATCGACGCTCATCAATGATTTGATCCGTAAGGGCGAAAGCTTGACTTTGGAGTTCAAGAGCGATGCCAAAGGATTTCCGGATCGGGATTTCATCGCAGCCGTCGTGGCACTGGCCAATACCGAAGGCGGGGATTTGCTGTTGGGCGTGGAAGATGATGGGCGAATCACCGGCCTGCACCCGAACCATCAGAATTTTTCCGGTCTTGCAGCGCTGATCGCCAACCGAACCAACCCACCTCTATCTGTACGTGTGGAAGCTGTTGAAACCAAGCAGGGAACCATTGCCAGGATCATTGTCCAGAAATCCAGGCAACTGGTGTCCACCTCAGATGGGGTGTTGCTGCGGCGTCGTCTGATGGCCAACGGCAAACCGGAAGCCGTTCCGTTTTACCCCCATGAATTTATCCAACGGCAATCTGCCATGGGATTGACCGATCCTTCTACCCTGTTGATGAAGGAACTGTCGATGGATGATTTGAACCCCGTGGAAAGGCATCGCCTCCGGGAGGCAATACGAAAATACGGCGGGGATCAATCCCTGCTGCCTCTGGCGGATGAGGAACTGGATGGCGCCCTGGGATTGACCATGATGTCGGAAGGTGTGCGTTATCCCACTCTATCAGGCCTGCTGTTGCTTGGGCGCGAAGAACAGTTACGCCGCTTTGTCCCGGCTTACGAGACTGCTTTTCAGGTATTGGAAGGCACTGATGTCCTGGTGAACGAATTTTACCGCAAACCCCTGTTACAGACCTTCGAGGAGGTCGAACAGCTCTTCAGGGCGCGCGTCAACGAGAAAGAAATTCAGGTTGGTTTGTTCCGTGTGCCTGTGCCGAACTTCGACCGGCGCGCCTTTCGCGAAGCCTTTGTCAATGCCTTGGTTCATCGGGATTACTCACGACTCGGTGCTGTGCACGTCAAACTCGATGACCATGGCCTGTCTATTTCCAACCCCGGCGGTTTTGTCGAGGGGGTGACGCTTCAAAACCTGCTTGTGGTCGCACCCCGCTCACGCAATCCTTTGCTTGCGGATATCGTAAAACGTATCGGGTTGGCCGAACGCACGGGGCGCGGTATTGATCGCATCTACGAGGGGATGCTGCGCTATGGCCGGCCCGCCCCGGATTACGGCATGTCGGATGCCCACACGGTTACAGTCCGAATGTCCAGCGCCGAAGCGGATTTTAAATTCCTTGAAATGATACTGTACCATGAAGATCGTACCGGCCGCGCCATGCCCATAGACAGTCTGATTATCCTTTCCAGATTGCGTTTCGAACGACGGTTGACAACGGCCGATCTGTCTCCATCGACCCAGAAATCCGAACAAGAGACCCGTGGGGCACTTGAAAAGCTGACCGAGGCAGGGCTGGTTGAGGCCCGCGGTTCGGGTCGCGGCAGAACCTACATGCTCAGCGCCAAAGTGTACCGCACCACCGGTCAGAAAGCCGCTTATATCCGTCAAGTCGGATTTGACTCAATTCAGCAGGAGCAGATGGTTATGAGCTACATTGATAAGCATGGTTCTATTAAAAGAGCGGATGTCGCCGAGTTATGTCATTTGACCCCGCCCCAAGCCTATCATCTTCTTAAAAAATTGAAAAATCAGGGAAAAATACAACAGCAGGGTGAACGGCGATATGCTGTTTATACACGCAAACCTTAGATCTATACACGCGTGCTATGAATTCTATGCACGGTGCAATAGACTCGAGTATGTATCGGCATCGCATCCCATCTCTCAAAATTATACTGTAACAATTGCTGCTGATAAGTATCTCGGTTTTTCATCGACCATTTCCGTTCCATTTTCTTAATGCTCCTCGAATAGACGCATTTTTTGGGTGGTCTGCCAAACTATTATGAACTTACTTAATTCTTGACATCTCACCCTGCTTTCGAAATTATCATCTTTCCGCTGTAGCACCATCCTTTCTTCAACCCGTTCGAGATCATAAGGAGGCGCTGCCGAGTTAGCTTAGGAACGTTGTTTCATCGTAGCTTAATATCACTATCGAGTACTCCTTGAACCGCCTGGGCAGCCGCAAGAAGTTTCGGGTCTTTATCAACCCTCTGGACCGCCCGGCTGATGGCCGAACGGTCCACATTGAACCGGCGTGCCACTTCGCTGCCGGAAATGAACAAGCACCGCGTGGCCACATGGCCGATCAATGCGCGCGCCCGTGCGATCTCGATACGTCTGGTCGGCCGGGCCAGCTCCTTTTCTTCGATGCCAAGATAACGACACGAGGCTGCGATCAGGGCAGACAGATCGATACCGGCGGATTGCATCAGCATTCTGCGCTCGTAAACCTCGCCGGCCTGTTTCAATGTGGTCTCAACGAATTCACTGCCTCCCAGAATGCGTTCATCGCTTGTGATCCTGATCCCATCACGGTAGGCTTCTTTGACCGCTTGCCACCCACCGGCCGAACGGATCAACCCGCCGCCTGTCAATTCGGGGCAACTCCCCTTGGATGACCACTGGCTGACATAAACCGCCAGATTTCGTCTTGCCGCGGAATGACGCCTGCCGAAAAAACCCAGCACATAGTCGTATCCTGCCAAGTCCTTAGCTTTTTACCCATCAAGGCGCTGTAACCCGCATAAGCGTATGCTTTCAGAGCGGCCACATCATTTACGATCCCGGCCCGCAGCGGATTGAGGTGAATATAGGCGACCAACTGCTTAAAATACGTATCCTCCTCGCAAAGAATTGATTTGTAGCGATTTTGAAAAAGATGTCCGTGGCGGCGGTGTCTCAGGTTGAAACGGCCCGCATAGCCGGTCAGAAGCGGCGCATGATCGACGCGATCGGAACATTGCCCGTACGCAGGAGCAGGTGGACATGGTTGGTCATCAATGCCCAGGCGTAACAGGGTGTAGCCGTTTCCTGCAGCAGACCCGAAAGCCGGTCGATAAAATCCTCCCGGTCGTCATCATCTTCGAAAATCGCCTTGCGTTCGATCCCTCTAATGACGATATGATGCAGGGCTCCGGGAGCGTCTATGCGAGCGTTACGGGGCATTTGGATTATTCACGGCTTTCTCGTTCTCTTGTCAACAAAGAAACAACGTTATCTCCTTCCTTAAGCTGATCATGCGAGCTTAAAAAGGGGGTGATGTTTCAATCCACGCTCCCGCGCGGGGAGCGACGGCTTGTCCGCCGCCGTCCGGTTGCAAGCCGTCCGCAAGTTTCAATCCACGCTCCCGCGCGGGGAGCGACTCGCGGTGCATCCGCAGAGGTTGGTGACATCGCCGTTTCAATCCACGCTCCCGCGCGGGGAGCGACCACATGCCGGCATGCAGCATTACACGGCTCATGACCTGTTTCAATCCACGCTCCCGCGCGGGGAGCGACTGCGCAGGTCGCATGGATTCACATGGCGATACGATGGTTTCAATCCACGCTCCCGCGCGGGGAGCGACCAGCTCGCCAGCGCACTGCCTTATGCTTGATCATCAGTTTCAATCCACGCTCCCGCGCGGGGAGCGACTGCCGCATGAATGCGATCACGCTGCACTGTCATGAGTTTCAATCCACGCTCCCGCGCGGGGAGCGACTGCAGTCAATGAGCGGCATGCGCGGTCGGTATCTTGTTTCAATCCACGCTCCCGCGCGGGGAGCGACGTGGCGCGCGACTCTGGCATGTGCCGGATCAGACGTTTCAATCCACGCTCCCGCGCGGGGAGCGACGTGCTGGCTTGATCGTCCAGATAGATTCATTAGAGTGTTTCAATCCACGCTCCCGCGCGGGGAGCGACACCGTGCACGCTCCATCGCCGCGTGGATCCAGTCGCGTTTCAATCCACGCTCCCGCGCGGGGAGCGACCACGAGCACGTGACCGGTCACGGCACTGTCCACGGTGTTTCAATCCACGCTCCCGCGCGGGGAGCGACGACCGCTGGCGTCGGCGCGATGCCGCTCAGCACCATGTTTCAATCCACGCTCCCGCGCGGGGAGCGACCTGCCGTGTGCCGGACCGATCGACCGGCTACAGCAGGTTTCAATCCACGCTCCCGCGCGGGGAGCGACGGCATCGAAAGTTTGACATGTCAACGATTGACGATGTTTCAATCCACGCTCCCGCGCGGGGAGCGACATCGTATCGGCTACAGTTCA
This sequence comes from uncultured delta proteobacterium, assembly GCA_963728055.1. Lineage (GTDB taxonomy): Bacteria > Desulfobacterota > Desulfobacteria > Desulfobacterales > SG8-13 > JARFQH01. The sequence goes on from CAVSIM010000011.1 coordinate 82,961, forward strand.
ACGCGTCTATCGACTGTTTCAATCCACGCTCCCGCGCGGGGAGCGACGGCTAGCATCGTGATCACGAGTGCGCAGCATGCATGTTTCAATCCACGCTCCCGCGCGGGGAGCGACCATATCGATGTCGTGCATCGAGCTGTTCACGCCGAGTTTCAATCCACGCTCCCGCGCGGGGAGCGACGCGCGGCAAGCTGCACGGTCATCGTAGCCAGCGCGTGTTTCAATCCACGCTCCCGCGCGGGGAGCGACCGCATGCTGTGCCGCAATCGATTCATAGCTGTGCATGTTTCAATCCACGCTCCCGCGCGGGGAGCGACGTCATGCGTTGCAGGCATGACCGACTGCTGACGTGTTTCAATCCACGCTCCCGCGCGGGGAGCGACGTCGTGTCGACTGCATGTAGCGAACATCGCATATCGTGTTTCAATCCACGCTCCCGCGCGGGGAGCGACGATCATGCGTCGGCATGACCTGATCGCTACATTGGTGTTTCAATCCACGCTCCCGCGCGGGGAGCGACGCGATGCAGCACGTCTGACGACGTCGCAGATCGCAGTTTCAATCCACGCTCCCGCGCGGGGAGCGACCTGACCAGCGTGCAGGCCATCGGTCGACGTGATCGTGTTTCAATCCACGCTCCCGCGCGGGGAGCGACGCTCGATGGCCTGACGTCTACCGCAAGTGACAGGTTTCAATCCACGCTCCCGCGCGGGGAGCGACATCATGCTGTAACTGTCAGATGCTGTCGATAGTTTCAATCCACGCTCCCGCGCGGGGAGCGACGTGATCATACTGCCCGCGTTGGCCGCTAACCGTAGTTTCAATCCACGCTCCCGCGCGGGGAGCGACACGTCAGCATTCGGCATGACGCTAATCGTGCGTCATGTCAGTTTCAATCCACGCTCCCGCGCGGGGAGCGACTGCCGACGTCATGTCGCATGCCAGTCGCGCACGTAGTCACGATGTTTCAATCCACGCTCCCGCGCGGGGAGCGACATCGACGCTCGGCAGTCATCGGCGTCGATCATCGACGTTTCAATCCACGCTCCCGCGCGGGGAGCGACGCTGAGCTCAGGTCACGCCGATCGAGTTTCAATCCACGCTCCCGCGCGGGGAGCGACATTGCACGACGTTTCAATCCACGCTCCCGCGGGGAGCGACTAGTGTTCGTATCGAGTTTCAATCCACGCTCCCGCGCGGGGAGCGACCTGAGCGCTCGATGATGCTTCCGCAGCTCGAGTGCACATGTTTCAATCCACGCTCCCGCGCGGGGAGCGACTGTACAATGCCTATCCTGCTGATAATACATAATATTTATAGCACTTCTCGCGAAGTTCTTATTCTTTTCCATTAAAACGCTCAGGGCGAGAAGAGGTCCTCCAGATAATCCAGAAATACCAAGAGGATACAAGATCGCGAACCGGCCGGCCAAAACATGTCCACTTGAGGTTCGCGGATTTCAAATGACAAGCGGTCCCTCTTGGTCAAATGTCTCCTTGGCGCCGACGTGCTCAACCCTTCTCTTCCAGTTGGCCCCAAGAAAATAAAAACGCAGACTGTCTTTTCCAGTGTCGATCTCGTCAACGAGATTCTGCCTCAAAACCGTCCATTGTGCCGGATCCACCATGCACTCAAAAACCGAGTACTGAACGCGCTGGCCAAAGTTTTTGCAGACTTTCGCCACCCTTCTGAGCCTCTTTTGACCTGCCTTGTCGGCGGTGGTCACATCGTAGCTGACCAGCACGAGCATTGAAATTACCTCCAAACATAAGGCGGATACCCATCGATATCCCTACGCAAGAATCGCGCAAAAAGCAGGGCCTGGATGTGGAAAAGGATTCCGATCACAACCTTTTCCTCTAAAAAAGGATGGAAGATCTCATCCTGCTTCCGCTTCTGGTATGCGGTTATCACGGTCTTGCGCGTGTCATCGGTCATGGTTACAGCGCCGGCTTCCGATCGCTTGAAACCTTTGGCATTTACCTGGCCGAGATTTATAAGCGATAGGACCAGCCGATCCGCCAGAAATGGCCGGAACTCCTCCATGAGATCGAGTGCCAGGCCGGGGCGGCCCGGACGGTCCCGGTGAAGAAACCCGACTGCGGGATCCAAGCCAACGCCCTCGAGAGCCGAACGCACATCGTGAAGCAACAGCGTGTATAAAAACGACAACAGGCAATTGACGTTGTCCAGCGGCGGACGCCGGTTGCGGCCGCTGAATACGAAAGCTCCACTGGTATTTGTGATAAGATGATCGAAAACGCCGAAATACGTGCGGGCCGCCTCGCCCTCGATTCCGCGAAGTACATCCAGAGAACCACAAGATTCAACACGCTTCAGTGAATCGGCAAGAGTCATAACTGCGTGGCCCACATTCGCATCATTCTTATCCATTTTATCACCGTGGTCTCGCAAGGCACGTTGCAGCACGGTGCGCGAGTTGGCGATCTTGCCCACCAGAATGGCACCCGCCGTTCGTGCCGAAAAACCGGAATCATCCGCTTTTCGGTAGTGCTCCCTCCTTAAAAGCACATTGCCTGAAACCGGTCCCTGAACCCGCGCCAAAAACCGGCCGTTTTCGGAGAGGAAACTGACGGCCACATCCTTTTCGGCACAAAACCCCATCAAATACGGGCTGCACATCACTCGCCCGAAACATATGATGCCGTCGAGGGTGTGAATGGGCAATTGTAGGCGTTTCTGTTTTTCGATCGATACCAGAACGGTTTCCCCTTCCTTGGACAGGTAGGCCCCCTGGCTTGTGACGAACAATGTATTGAGGTGTTTTTTCATGATATATCAATCAATGATTTCAGGTATCGCACCGCTGATTTCCTGCCGTGCAGTGTTTTGGGCAGGCAGGTTTCCAGGAATGAGCAGCGGTCGCATTTTGGCGCATACACCGGTGGCGGCGTGAATCGGTTGTCGAAGAGTTCATGCAGCTTTCGGGCGGCTGTGGCTGTTTCCTGACGGAGGGTCTCGTCGAGGGCCACATCGACCCGTCGTCGGGTTTTGCCGTAATAAAGGGCTCCTCTCGGCACGGCGATTGCGAGCATCTCCTCCAAGCACAAGGCCTGTGCGCAAAGCTGCACACGGTCAATGTTATTCTTCTTCGACCGTCCGCGCTTGTACTCGACAGGAAACGGCTGCCATCTGTAAGATGGTGGTTTGTTACCTTTATCCGTTTCTGTAAGACGGTGAAATTCGACGACGTCGGCTTTTCCAACCACCCCGAGCCTAAAAGAACGCAGGTGTACACCAAACTCCAACCGAAGGTCTTTCCGGGATTCAGGCCGCCCCGTGTCGGCGCGTTCGTGCATAATCCGGCCTTCAGCGGTGTATCGATTCTCGTCCCACTGCTGCTCGACATGGATCAATGCACACTGCCGCTCGCAAAACAGCAGGTGTTGGAGGGCGGATAAGGGCAGAAGGTCGTCTTCAGTGAACATAATTATCTTATCATCCTCATTATCTTGTTAGCCTCGCCTGTTGTTTTTTCCGAACCTCATCAACCAGTTCTATTGTTGCCTGCCAGGCTGCTTTGCAGAAGTCGGCAAACGGTTTTACGCGCTCGAAATCAGTCACCAGTTCGTCACCGGCCCGAATTTGCCCCGCGGCATGATGGTAGGTCGACAAAACATCGATGTAGGCCTTGCGCTGTTCTCGGGGAATGATGATCGGTGGCAGACCGGTCTTGAGAACCGGGATGTTGGCGACCAGTCTTGCCAGTCGGCCATTGCCGTCAAAGAAGGGATGTATACGGACAAAAGCGAGATGCAAATAAACATAGGCATTCAACGCCTGCCGCCGATCTTCAGGAATTATTGTTTGGCATTGCTCATTAAACAGCTTTAACCAGTCCGCCATCAAGACCGGCACATCCGCAGGCGGGGCATATTCAAAGATCACCTGATTTTCGTCCACAACCGCTACCGTGGAGTTCGGCTCCTTCTTCCAGCCGCCCACCGGTTTGTAGACGTCGACGACAACCTCCGTCTGCACCGCTTTGTGCAGGGCGAACAGATCCATTTCGGTAAACATTCGCCCCTGCTCCAGGTATTCATATACCAAATCTATGGCCCGGGCATGGCCCACCACCTCCTGGTGATCCTTGAGCGGTTTGCCAGAAATCGTAAGACCTTCTTCAAGGACGAAGGCGGTTTCTCCCAGTGTAAGGGTATTGCCCTCAATGGCCGTGGAGGTGTGTGTCCACAGGTTGCGGAGCTGGATAAGAAAGCTTTTGCGGAGGTCGTTGTCGAGTTTGTTTAGGAAGTCGAGCATGAAAAATCCATTAAGGGGTCAAAAACCATCAATAACGTCAGGCTCCAACCCATCCAATTTTTCCAATTCAAACCCGCCGTCTGGATGCACATGTAAGGTTCGATGCACCTTGGCCGACGAATATTGGCCTGATTTGCAGTTATGCTGCCACCAAATTACTTTTTCAATCACCATACTCCCTTCCGGCCGGGCCGATGAAGCGTCGCCTTCAAAAAGTCGGGGCAACCCCTTTTTAATAGTGATGGCGTCATTGTTATCAAAGCCGGTGCGCTCAGCAAGCTGAGGGTTCATGGCGCCATAGGCAACATAGATTGCCTTGTCCACGCGGTGTTTCATACCCATTGTATCAGAACTTTTCTTTGTACCATCGCCCTCACCGCTGACACTCTTTGTAATCTGGGTGCTGGTTACACTGACCGGTTCAACGCTGAATGCCGGCTGAATCGTGACCGGTCCGCGGATTGGTATTGAAACGCCATCGGCGCCTGTCCCCTTAAATGCGAAAAGTTGGCCGAAACTTCTCACATCCAACCATTTCTCACATGCCTTACTGGCGGCATCTTCAGGCTTGGTTTTCTTGCCATTAAAAGCATCTTTTCCCAAACCATATTCATCAGATTCCGCCCTGGCCTTCAAGCTCGTCATGCCATCAATTTTATTGTCATCTGATTGGACAAAAATCGGCTGGCCGTCAGCCAAGAGGCGGTTGCGAATCTTCCTTTTCAAGCAAACGTCGGACATTTCTCCTAAGCCGTCATAATCCACCCTTGGTCTGTTACCGTTTAACGGATCACCGTTTGGATTTGCATTTTTCACAGATATGATAACAGCAAAATCTATTTTATGCTCAAGACTCATGGTTCTCCTCCTTCTCAGCTTTAAGTTCATCTGTCTTGTTCAACCATGCCTGTCTCTGGCAATGATAGCCAAGCAAGAATTCACCGGACAATGATTTATCACTCGTGAAATCATCAGGGGAAAATAGTGCCTGCACCGCATCCAACTCCTTTTTACGGTTTACCAGAAATCCCGTCCTGTTGGCTTGCAATCTCTGCATGTAAGGTTGCAGGGCGAGTTCAATATTCCGCCAGGTCGAGAAGGGACGATCGGCAAAGCGTTGCATCAACCTGGCAGCAGTGGTCGGCCTTTCCTCGCCTCCTATCCTTAACGCTGTTTCCTCAATCCTTTCCGCTATTGCAAGCAGTCGGCCGTATAAATAGTCCCTCGTGGTTCTGTCTTCTTCTAATGCCATACAATAATTTCTCCTTTCCCTTTCTTGAGGATGTCGTAAATAGAACCCTTTATACAAGGCACAGGCTACCCCCAAATTTCTTTGCCATTTCCATTTTTCATCGATATTTCGGTTGGCAGCCCTGCGTACCGCCGACATCATAATGTCGCGAGGAAAGGGCCGACCATCTACAATGCAGGGCAAAATCCGCTCAATGACACTTTTTTTCAATGCATCGTTGCTCTTTAAGATACCACCATAGGCGGCTTTGGCGATCACTCTGGGTGCCGGGCTGGAAACAGGCCAGATAGTTTTACGGAGAGTTTTATTCTTTCCTTTTGGATCAGGCAGTTCTACACTATGCGGCTGTGGCCAGGCAAACTGTTGGTGCCAGGTCTTGATTCGCTCTAGAAATTCACTGGCCAGCAGTTCACGGTAATAGATGACGCCCATTCGACCCGGGGTGGCCGAATCCAACCCCATGATGATGATCTGCTCGTTGACATCCAGACTGGCATGATAGCCGGCCAGGTATTTCTTTAGCTTGGCCGCAAAGGAGCTTCCCAGATCGATGGTGTGGTCGATATTGGATACATCGGGTTCTTCAACTATTATGTTCAGAAACTCGGGATCTGCCAAAAACAGCTCCCATGCATCCTTTAATGGCTCCGGCGTCTCTTTGCCGGAAACCGCCCAACACACATAGACCTGACTACCCGTTTGATAACCTTGATTTTCAATTAAGCACCGAAGAGCATTATGCGCCTTTTGACTCACCTCAAAACTAATTGAAAAAGGCTGATTTTCAGCCGTAAATCTTCCTTGATATGTGAGGTATGACTTATCTGTCGGCGTGGAAATAATCTTTGCATCATTCGCTTTAGTAACGATTCCCTTAGGATGCTTATTTGTAATATACCGTTCTTCGCCTGATACCTGACATAATCCATTTGGGCGGTTTTCCTTTTCTTGAAATCTCTGCCAATTTACAATTAATTCTTGATCTCCCCAAGTTGCGTCATTTGGCTCCCCTGCCTGCTGAACACGCCATCGTACCTTGGCATTTCCCTGCTCGCCACTGTTAACAGCTTTTAACAAAGGCGGTTTTGGAATTTTATCCTTAGCATTTTTTGCATTTGGCCCCTGTTTGTTCCAATTATTTATTAAGTGAACTTTTCCATCATATTCATAGCCATACAATATCCTTAGTTTCAGTAGATCCTTTACCACTGTCCCCTTATCAATATATTTAAATATGGCTCGAACTTTATAATGAGAGAATTGCTCATCATTTGCCCACATTGAAATCAGTTCGTAATATTCCTTATAGTATGATGTTTTTACCCCTCCAAAATCGGGATAATCCTTAGCAATATATTGTAATTGCTCGGTAAGGGGATAAGGAGCCGGCCCACTTGTCCGACCACTCAAACTTTTCGGTGTTACCGGAATAATGGTTTCGCAACCTACCCAAAATTTCTGCTTGCCGAATATTACCTCTTCAACCAATGGTTCTGCTCTAATGAGATTTCCACCCTCATCGATTATTATTTCGATGTGGCATCGTTCTTTTTTATGAAAATATGGTTCTACCCCTTTCCCCAATATGGAGTTCTGCAAAAGTGCATTATAAGTTTCATACAACTTTGCCATCCAACTCATAGTGCAACCTCCTCACGATCAACTGGCAGAAGATTGTTATTCAGGACAAACGCTTTAGCCGTCATCGGTCGGATGAATCTTCTTTTTTCACACTCCTTCGACCGCGGAAACTGGAGCACTCCCTTGCGCATAGTGGCTTGCCAGAAACGGCTGGCCAATTCGTCCTTGCCGGTCTCGTCCGGGTAGTCGAAGCTGTGGAACATCAGGCCGAAACTCAGTTCATCGATCTTGTCATAAGATCCCTCGCCTTCGCCGAATCGGCAGGGCTCCACATATCCCTGGCAGTCCCTGACACCCAAAAAGATATCCTGCCGCCCACCTTTTTCCAGCATGCGCTTGGCGATGTTGTAATGCTTGCCGTCTATGCGGTCTCGCTCTAATTCCGAACGGTGCTCATTCCACTCGAAATGGGCTTCTACCTGATATTCGACTTCGTGAAGAAAGGTGTAAATGGCGAGCGAATTACCGCCACCCCAGACTAAGGGCTTGGTGCCCTTGGTCTGGGTTCTGAACGGCTTCATCACCCGCAATTTGTCCACAATCCAGATGATGGTGGGTTTCCAGTAGATGGACTTTAACACTCCCTTGACGGCCTCGTACGTCGGAACATGGTAGGAACACTTCTCTCCGCCTGTCTTTGTAACCGGATCGGTGAACAGCGCATATCGGCCCCACAGTCTGAAACTGATACTGTTCTTCATTCACTTTCCTCCTCAAATGATCTGGGCATCCATTTCATCCACCACCTCGATGGAGACCCCGAAATGTTCACTGTAGTATCGTTCATCCAGATAATAGATCCCTTCACCTTCCCGCACGGCATAAACGGCTTTTTCCTTAACGAGCTTGTCCCACACATTGGGAAAGAGATTAACCGAATACTTCTGGGCTCTCTTTAACAAGCCATACGCTTTGGACGGAGCAAAATCTGCGCAGAGTCCAGCAATGATATTCCGCCCCTCCTGGTAGGGAACAATCACCGCCTTGGTTGGAGCCTCTATGGCCGCAAATGCCCGGCCGGCTGTTTTGAAGGATTGCTGCAAACTGAATATCGCCTTGTGCGGGTCTTGCAGTCGGCCAATATTGCAGGGATTGTCGCTGAGCAAGTTCAGCATGGTATCCCGTCGGCCCGCCTGCTTTTCCGTCAGCGGGTATTTCATCTGATCCGACCGCTGAAAAAAATAGTAGGAAAAATATCTTTCAATGGCTTGCGGGCCCAGGAAATCGTCATGCTCCGACTCACCCAGAACCCGTTGAGCCTTGTCCCGTCCGATCATGATATCATCCAGCGTGGCAATGGCCTCATCAGTCGGGTTGACCACAAAGACCTGGGAGGTTTCATGCCTGCCATTCCGATTGCATCGGCCCGCGGCCTGGGCGATGGAGTCCAGCCCGGCAAGGAACCGGATCACCACGTTGAAATCGACATCCACCCCGGCCTCGATAAGCTGGGTGGAGATGCAAAGTGTTGGAAGACCTCCATCCAGACGCACCTTGATATTGGCTAGGATTGCTTTGCGGTGCGCCGGGCACAAGCTGGTGCTGAGATGGAAAAGGGTTTCACCAGCAAGGTGTGGGTGGCAGCAAGTAAAAAGCTTCTGTGCCCAGGCTTTTGTGTTGACCACTACCAGGCAATTGCCCTTATCGTGGAACTCGTTGAGGGCAAGATCAGTAACTTCTTGCTCACTCCAGCCCCCGGTCCGCATCAAATTTTTAATCTCAACCCGTTTCAATCCCTTGAAAAGCCCGGTAACATTATGGACTAATTCATTTTTGGCAGGAATTTCCAAGGCTCCATACTCGGGATCGACGCCGTTTAACAGGGGCTGGGTCGCTGTGCAGAGGACGGCCGTGCTGCCGGCATACTCAACAAGAAACCGAAGGCCATTGCAAAAAAGGTGCACACACTTCACCGGCAGACTTTGAATTTCATCAAAGATGATGATGGATTTGGCCAGGTTATGCAGCCGTCTGGCACCCTTGGTGCCGCCGCCGAACAGCACCTCCAGGAATTGCACCATTGTGGTGAAAATAATGGGGGCATCCCAATTCTCGGAGGACAGCTTAGCGTGCCAAGTTTGGGATTCCGGCTCAAGATTGGAATGGTGCTCAAGCACCCATGGGCACGCATCATCAACCTCCTCAAGCACATCCCGGATAATCTGAGCGTTCTGTTCAATGATGGATGTATATGGGATGATATAATAGATATGGTCAAGCGCATGTTCCTTGGCATGGTGCAGTGCGTAACGAATAGACGCAAATGTCTTGCCGCCACCGGTTGGTACTGTGAGTGTGTGGATCCCCTGGGGCTCAGCGGCCCGTCTTTGGACCTCGTTTGAAATTTGATTGCGAATCACATCCACCTGATTGCGAACTTCAAGACCGGCAAGGCGTGTCTCCAATCGGTCAATAGCCAGTTGCCAGTTTACCGGGCCAGTGAACCTAATTTTTTTATTGCCGGGGTTTTCAAAATCAGCGCTGTCAATTCGGTCGGCATCAATGAGACAACTGAACAAAAAGCGGGTAAAAAAGCCAAGACGGAAATGCTTGAGTCGTGCAGCCTCGCTTTTCTGCGGTTCAACAATGGCAACAATCTTTTCCCAGATATCCTTCAAAAATCTTTTGGAAACAAGATCGTTCATTGTGAAAACGATTTCCTTATCACTGTTATTCAGGCATTCATGATAATGCGTCTCTGCATCCTTTTTTGAGATTCGCTTCTGAAATCCGTTTCTTCCATCCACCAGTAAGCAATCAAGCAAGCCGCCATGGTGAGATGCTAAACAGACCGCAAGGATCTGGGCGATAAGCTTGCCCTGCTCTCCAGAGCTGCCGAATTTTTGCCAAACCCATTGCGCTCCGGCTGTGGAGTGATCAATCTTGCCCTTCAAACCTTTTGAGTCGACATATTCATCGTCAATATCCGGGTCTAATAGATCTGTGGCCGATTTAATGTAAGTCTGGAAATCGTGGCTATATTTTCCGAAATCATGGAGCAGTCCAAGAAGTCTTCCTGCCTCGGGCAAACCTATTTTGCTGGTCAACTGGCTGCAGATGGTTGCTACTTCATTTAAATGTTCGTAAACAGCTTGAATCTTTCCATCGGATTCACGTTGGTGAGCGATGAATTCAACGTCCATCAATATCCCCTTGCATCGGTATAAAAAATACTGCTTTTTAACCTTATTCTGCTTTCGTCATCCCCGGCAACTGGTGATGATGTGGCAAAGTGCTCCCAAGACCATTTTTGCGGGCTTTTCAATCATGGTCTCAAAAACAAGTTTCGAATGAATTTCAATATACCACGAATTTTTCGGTTTTTCATTGACCATTTCAGTTCCATTTTTTAAATGCTCTTCAGGCAGTCGCCATTTTTTTGGTGGTCTGCCCAAAAAGTATGAGCTTACTTATTTCTTGACATCTCACCCTGCTTTCGAAATTATCGTCTTTCCGCTATATCACCATGGTTTCGTTAACCCGTTCGAATCATAAGGAGGCGCTGCCGTGAAAAAAATCGCTGTGTGGTTGATGAGTCTTTTATTGGTCCCCGGCGCGTTCGCGGCCGATCTTGGCAAGGCCAAGGCCGAGGGGCAGGCCAATTTGTATGCCAACATCACCGCCATCGAGCCGCTGATGGAGGATTTCAGTGCGAAAACCGGCATCCAGGGCATTTACACGCGCATCTCAACCGCCAAGTACCTGTCCACCGTGCTGACCGAGCATGAGGCCGGCAAACTGGCGGCCGACCTGCTGCAGGGGCCGCTGCCGATTCTGCAGATGCTGAAGGAAAAAGGGGTGCTCAAGCCCTACCGGTCGCCGGCGGCGGCGGGGTATCCCGACTGGGCCCGGCAGGACGACACCATCATGCAGTTTGCGATCGAGTACGTGGCCCCGATCTACAACACCGAACTGGTCAAACCGGCCGACGTGCCCAAGCGCTACGAAGACCTGACCGACCCCAAATGGTACGACAAGATCGTCATGCCCGATCCCGCCTCGCACGCCACCACCATCACCTGGCTGGTGGGCCTGAAGGAGGCCAAGGTGTTTGCGAGCGAGGCGGCCTGGATGGATTTCGTCAAGGGGCTGGCCGCCAACAAGCCGATGTTCGTCAAGTCCTTCAGCCCGACGCCGGCACCGGTGGAAAGCGGTGAGAAGCTGATCGCCATCTCCATGCCCAAGTACATCATCACCAAGGCCCCGGCGCCGCTCGGCTGGGCCAAGGTCGGGCCGCTGCTGGGCACCCCGCGCGGCATCGCGCTGGCGGCCAAGGCGCCCCACCCCAACGCCGCGCAGGTGCTGATGGATTACTGGCTGTCCAAGGAAGCCATGAAGCTGCTGGCGGACAAGGTCGGCGAGTACGTGCTGGCGCCCGGCGTGTACCCGCCCATTTCCGGGATCAGCGAGGCCAAGGTGCTGCCGATCCGCGAGCTGTCGGACGAAGAGATCCGCGACTGGGGCGCCCGGTTCAAAAATATCTTTTACGCCGATTAGAAGATGGACATTCGCATCGCAGGGCTGGCGCGCGACTACTACTCGGAGGGCAAGCGGATAAAGGCCCTTGACCGGGTCGATCTCACCATCCCCGGCAACCGGATCTTCACCCTTCTGGGGCCGAGCGGCTGCGGCAAGACGACTCTTCTGAGGTGCATCGTGGGGCTGGAAACGCCCGATGCCGGAGAGATTGCGATCGGAGAGGAGGTCGTCTTTTCCGCGGCCCGCAACATCTTCGTTCCGCCGGAAAAACGCGGTCTGGGCATGGTTTTCCAGACCTACGCCATCTGGCCGCACATGAACGTGTTCGACAACGTCGCCTACCCCCTGCAGAACCGTAAAATGCCGCGGGAAGACATCCGCCAAAAAGTGTCCCGGGTGCTGAGCTTCGTGCAGCTCGACGGGTTCGAAAACCGCCCGGCGACCAAGCTCAGCGGCGGGCAGCAGCAGCGCGTGGCCCTGGCGCGGGCCCTGGTGGCCGAACCCAAGGTCATCCTTTTCGACGAACCCCTGAGCAACCTGGATGCCAAGCTGAGGGAAGAGACCCGCAAGGAACTGCGGCGTTTTCTGACCGGGCTGGACATCACGGCGGTCTACGTGACCCACGACCGCATCGAGGCGCTGGCGCTTTCGGACCAGATTGCGGTCATGCGCACCGGCCGGATCATCGAGGTCGGCGACCCGAAGAAGATCTATTTCAATTCCGACGATCGTTTCGTGGCCGATTTCATCGGCCGCGCCAACTTGCTGAAGGGCCAGGTGACGCGCCGCGAAGGGCGCCACGCCGTCATCGACTGCGCCATCGGCGCCATCCGCGGGCTGAACCGCCAGGAAATACCGGTCGGCCGGGAGGCGCTGCTGTGCGTGCGGCCCGAGTTCATCCGGATTGCGAGCTCCAATGCCGAAATCAACGCCCAAGCCGATGCTGCATCCGATGCCGTAACCGATGCCGCTGGCGGCCTTAACATCTTTCGCGGGCGGCTCGAAAATCTGGTCTTCATCGGCGAGGCCTATGAAGGCGAGATCCGCATCGGAGACAGCCTGCTGACGATCACGATCGAGCCCACCGCCGAACTGGCCGCCGGCGACGAGATCTCCATTTCCTTCGATCCCGACCACTGCTTTCTGCTACCGGCCCAAAGACCCGCATGATGAAGAAACCGGCCCTCACCCCGACCCTGATCGTTATCGTGGGCTTTCTGACGGTCTGCCCCGTGATCATGCTCGTGGTGGGAAGCTTCTCGCAGGGGCTCGGCACCTTCGAGGGCTTCACGGTAGAGAAGTACGTCGCGGCCTACACCGACCCCGAGTTTGCCGAAATCCTTCTCAACACGCTTATTTTCACCGTTGGTGCGGCGGTCCTGGCAACGGTCCTGGCCCTCTTTCTGGCCTACATGAACACCCGCACCAACATCCCCTTCAAATTCGTCTTCCGGATCATCTCCATCATCCCGATGATGATTCCGCACATCCTGTTCTCGGTCAGCTGGGTGCTGCTCCTGAACCCCAGCAACGGCATCCTGAACCGACTAGTCATGGAGATGACCGGCCTTGGCCGCGCGCCCTTCAACATCTATTCGCTGCCCGGCATGATCCTGGTGGAAGCACTCCTGGACCTGCCGATCGCCTACCTGATCATCGCTCCGGCCATGAGCGCCTTCGACGTCTCGCTGGAGGAATCCTCCAAGGTGTGCGGCGCCTCGAACCTGCGCACCCTCGTGCGCGTGACCCTGCCCGTGCTGCGGCCTGCCATCCTGGCCTCGGCCATACTGGTCGTCGTGCGCAGCCTGGCCTCGTTCGCCGTTCCCTCGGTCATCGGCATGCCCGGCCGGATTTACGTGCTGGCCACGCACATCTACCGCATCATCTCCACGGGTTTTGCGGCAGATTACGGCAAGGCCGCCGCCGTCGGGATGAGCGCCCTGGCCGCATCGATCACCCTCATCTATGTCTACCGCTACCTGACCGCCGAGAGCGGCAAGTTCGTCACCATATCGAGCCGCGGTTTCAAGCCGGCCGTGATCGACCTTAAAGGGTCCAAATACCCACTTTTTACCGTGGTGGGGCTGATCTGCTTCGTTCTGATCGTGCTGCCGGTGCTGGTGCTCTTCTACACCTCCATGACGCCCTATGTCATGGTGCCCGGCGCCCGGGCGCTGGCGATGATGAGCTGGAAGAACTGGGCCGCGGTCCTGCAGGACCCGATTTCGCTTCTTTCCCTGAAAAACAGCCTGATATTGGGGCTCGGCGGGGCCACGGTCGGCATCGTGCTCTCGATCTTCGTGGCCTATGTGATCGTCAAGATGCGCACGCGCGCGGCCGGCATTCTGGAATCCTTGAGCTTTCTGTCCTTCTCTTTTCCGGGGATCGTCATCGGGGTCGGGTTCATGTGGTTTTTTGTGCGCACGCCGCTTTACGCCACCCTCTGGGCGCTTTTGATCGGCTACGTGGCCACCTACCTGCCGTATGGCATACGGCCGCTGTCGAGCGCCTTCGTGCAGATCCACAGCCACCTGGAGGAATCCTCGCGCGTGTGCGGCGCGGGCGCATTCTACACCCTGCGCCGGATCGTGATCCCGCTGCTGATCCCGGGGATCGTCTCGGGCTGGATCCTGATGGCAACCATGTTCGTGCGCGAGCTGACCCTGTCGGTGGTGCTCTCGCGGCCCGGCACGGAAGTGCTGGCGGTGCAGATCCTGCGCTTTGCCGAAGACGGCCTGTGGGGCAAGCTTTCGGCCCTGGGCATCATGATGATCATGATCTCATCGACCCTGGTCGTGGCGGCCTCGCTGATCGGCAAAAAGTTGACGAGGATGGAGGTTGTCGACAGCGTTTAGTGCCGTGTCATCTTTGAAGTCTCAATTCTGTGAGGGGGCAAGTGACGAGAATATCTGGGTGCAAGGTTCAGGGTCATGGTTCAATGCTCATGGTTCAATGTTCGGGGTTTGTGGATGAAAGCGATTCGAGGTTCGCGGTTTCACGTTTGGGCGGGATCAGGGTTGGCAGAAACTGCGGTTCGAGGCTCCAATTGACGGCTATAAAAACAACTATGTGGCGGAACGGGAACTTTTTTCTCCTTCCCCCTTTCCGGTGGAGTCCCCCCTCCCCCAGCCCCTCCCACAAGTGGAGGGGAGCTTTCGGTCAGAGTGACTTATCTATATGCTTCAAGATGTCGAACGGTGAAGAGGCAATCGACCATTTGATAAATTCGATTGCCGAACATACGGATTATCCATGCTTATGACAACCGTTGCGGCGGGAAAAGGGCGTCCCGGACCGCTTGCCTATAGTGCTTTCCACAGTAACCGTGAGGACTACCGCGGCGCTCGCCGCTGCTCGTAGCAGGGAATACAGAGGTTTTTTCCTTCCCACCGGCGGATGCGGGTCTGCATCGCCTGCTCGCCGCAGCGATCGCAGGTGGCGCCGGCAAGAATCCTGGCCTGCGCCGGCAGCGGCTCCGCTGCCGGCCGCGCGTCGAAAAGCTCGTCGAGGGAAGATTGCATGAGCCAGGCGGAAGTCTTCTCGCGCAGGTCTTTCAACCGGTTTTCCTCTGCCCTGCTCAGGGCGCCGGCCTGGCGCTTCTCGTGCAGCGCCGCCATCTCCTCGCGATCGGCGGGACGGCCCATCGCGCGCAGCATGAGGCGCACGGATTTGTCGTCGGAGCGGCGATAGAACGTAAAGGCGTTCTTGCCGTAGTCGCGGTGGATGAGATTGCCCTTGCCGAAGGTGCAGCCGGTCAGAAACTGGATCGCGTCCACGCCGCACATGTCGGTTTCGACCACCGCCACCAGCTCTTCGTCTTCGGCGCGGCCGCCCAGCTCGGCCAGGGCCCATTCGGCGGCGCGGATGCCGGCTGCCAGGCCCGGGCACCAGTGGCCGTGAAACGATATGGTCCGCTCGATCCGCTCTTTTTCGATTGTACAGGTCATTGGCTTTACTCCTTTTATCTGGGAATCACCACCGGAACCCCGTTGCAGCGATGAATGTCGACCGCGATGCGGTAAACGTCCCGGATGATGTCCGCGGTGACGTCGGCCGGGGCGACCGCCGCGCGAATGCCGCCGTCTTTAATGAAGAGGCATTTATCGGAAAAGCGCAGGGCCGTCGTCAGATCGTGCAGGGTCATCACGGCCGCGACCTCGTGCTCTTTGGCCACGTGACGGATCAGTTTCAGGATCTCCACCTGGTTCTTCAAGTCGAGGGAGCTGGTGGGCTCGTCGAGCAGCAGCAGGCGGGGTTCCTGGACCAGCGCGCGGCCCACGGCCACTTTCTGCAGCTCGCCGCCGCTCAGGCGGTCGATGGCGCGCAGGGCGAGCTTTTCGAGGTGCAGGCTTTTGATGGCTCCGTCCACGATGCGCAGATCGTTTTCCGACACGCGAAAACGGATGTAGGGTCGCCGGCCCATGAGAATCGCATCGAACACCGTGACCCTGGCCGTGCTCTGCCGCTGGGCCACATAGCCGATACGGCGGGCCACGGCGGTGGCGTCGAGCTCGAGCACGTTCTCGTCTTCCACGAACACCGCGCCGCCGGACGGCTTCAAGATGCCGTTGATGCAGCGCAGCAGCGTGGTCTTGCCCACCCCGTTGGGACCCAGGACCGAGACCACCTCGCCTTTGCCGACCCGAAAGGTCACGCCCTCCAGCACCGGATGGCCGTTGTATCTGAATCGCATGCCGTCGACGTTCAGAATCATCGCACCCGCCCCCTGACGATCAGAAGCAGAAAAACAGGCGCCCCCATGAAGGCCGTCAAGATAGAGACCGGCAGCAGGTGCGGCGCCAGGATCAGCCGGGCCGCCGTGTCGGACACCAGCAGGAGCACGGCCCCGGCCACCGCCGCGGCGGGCAGCAGAAAACGGTTGTCGCCGCCGATGAAGCGGCGCACCATGTGCGGACAGACCAGGCCCACGAAACCGATGATGCCCAGAAACGCCACGATCACCGCCGTCACCAGGGAAGCCGCCAGCATGCCCGCCATCCGCACCCGTTCGACTCTCACGCCCAGTCCCTTGGCGGTTTCGTCGCCGGCATCCACGGCGTTGTAGTTCCAGGCGTTCAGGAAAAAGTAAATCATCCCCGCCGCGGTCACCCCGGCAAGGAGGGCCAATTCCTTCCAACTGGCGCGGGCCACGTCGCCGAAGGTCCAAAAGACCATGGCCGCCAGCTGCACGTCGTCCGCGAAAAACTGCAGGAACATGGTGCCCGCGGTAAACAGGGCCCCCATGGCCACACCCGCCAGGATCATGGTTTCGGCCGTGGCGCCGCGGATGCGGGCGACGGCGACAATGAAAAGGGAGGCGAGCATCGAACAGGCAAATGCCGAGCCCACCGTAAGCAGGGCGTTAGAGATCGTGACCGACCCCACGGTGGCGCTGCTCATGGTCCCCGACCCCAGCACCATGACGGAAAACGCCGCCCCGAACGCCGCGGCATGCGAAATCCCCAGGGTAAAGGGCGAGCCGAGCGGGTTGCGCAGGATGGACTGCATCACCGCGCCGCCGACCGCCAGCCCCGCGCCGGCCACGACTGCCGCCAGGACCTGCGGCAGCCGGATGTGCCAGACGATGATCCGAACGCGCTCGGATTCGCCGATGCCGGCCAGTCCCCGGACCACATCGGCAATGGAAATGCGGGCCGCGCCGGTGGAAATGCCATAGAGAATCGCGGCGACCAGCACCAGCAGTCCTGCAGAAAGCAGGACCGTCTTGCGGCGGGTATAGCGCGCATAGGCCGGGTTCAAGGTGCCGTCTACAAAGTGCATATCCCCTTCCTTTACTTCAGCGGCAGCGCGGTGAAAGCCAATTGCCCGAAAGAGGCGTTCATGGCCGCAAAAACCGGCCGTCCGACCAGAAAGGTGTAGATCTCGTCGGCCTTGGCGGCCGGGTCGATATCGGCAAACCGCTCCGGGTAGAGCCGCCGGCCGATGAAATAGGCGTCGGCCAAAATCGAGCCGAAGTTCTGCGTGTACCAGTTGTATGGCAGGAGGCCATAAACGCGGCCGGAGCGCACCGCCGTCAGCCCCGCGTAGGCCGGGTCGGTTTTCAGTTCATACAAACCGCCCGCGTTTTCGCCCATCTGCAGGGTCGAGAGGTCGAGGAAAAGGACCTCGGGGTCCCAGGCCACGATTTTCTCCTTGGCGACGCTGCTGTGCTGCAGGGTTTTTTCTTCTCCGAGCGTATCGGCGGCCAAATTGCGGGCGTTGACGAAGGCAAACGGCGGATAGGTCGGCTCGGTGGACTGAAACCCATGCGGGCCGCGATAGGCGATGCCCCCCACGAAACATGACGGCCGGCGGTTTTCGGGAATGTCGGCCGTGCGGCGGTGAAGATCGGCGATGGATTCATCGAAAAACGCGATCACCTGCTCGGCCCGCCCCGCAGCGCCCATCACCGCGCCCATGACCCGCAAGGATCGATATAAATCGGCCCGGCGGCTGCCCAGGTCACCGTAGTCGAGCACGATCACGGGAATTCCGGTTTTGCGCGAAAGTTCGACCGGATCGTGGCCCATGGTCGGATAGGTCTTGAAGATCACCTGCGGCATCGGATCGAGGGTCAGGATCCGCTCCGGGTGATCGTGCCCGCGGAACTCCCCGAAGATCGGGTATTGCCTGAACCGGGGATTGGCCAGGGCATAGGGCCGGGCGTCGAACTGCGGCCGCTGTTTTTCCATGTCGTCCACGGCCACGATGTTGGACTGGCACTGCAGATAAGTCAGCAGGCGCAGGGCGCCGGACCCGGAGCAAATCACGCGCTCGACCCGCTGCGGTATCTGCACCTGGCGGCCGGCGGCATCGGTGACCGTCCGCGCGGCCGCCGGCTGCGCCGATGCCGATGCCGGCGGCAGGTACAGCATGATTAAGAACAAGAATATGCTGCCCGATAAACGCATCGTTTTCATGTTGCTCCTTTCCAATAAAAAAAGCCACGACGGCCATCCCCCTTAGGGGGACAACGCCTTCGTGGCTGAATTTTACAATAAATATAAAGTTAAAAAATTAGCTGGTGCCCACCCGCGATCTCTTCGGCACTTCTGAATGTCCAATTCATAAATGAGGAGTCGTTCGCTGGGGCAAACCCGCTACGACCGGCCACCCAGCGGAAAAAAGACCATTTATGGATGGACATTGGGTGGAATCGTCCAAAAAATGCCATACGGCTTCGGCAGGCACAGGATCAAGGCTTCTTGCCTTGTATGAAAACATTGCTAACAAATAGGAGATTCTGCTGTCAATAGAAAAATCCATCGTACAAAAACGCACCCGAAATCGCATCGCAATCGGTCGCGCCGAGGCCGGCTTGCCGCATAACCGGCCGCCATGTGCTTCTCACGGCAGTGACAATCCTATCGACGATGGCGGCGGCGTCTTCGGCGGACAGCAGAAAACGACCGTGTCGGCTCAGCAGGTTTTTACGATTGGCGAAGCGGCCGGCAGCGCCGCAAACCATGGCGAGATCGCGTCGCTCACGGCTGATTGCGGGCATCGGCGTCAGGTCAAAAGCCGGACTCAGGCGCCAGTGCCGACCGGCAGCGATGACGGCATGATTGCGGGGATGATCGTCCAGGTTGGAAACCGCAGCGTTAAAGCACATGCGGCCGAAAAGTTCGCGCAGATCGGCTTCGGGTGCCGAACTGAGGCGCCGGATCTCATCCGCCAAAAGAATGTATGACCAGTTTCGTCGCGCAACCGCACCTTCATCGCTACGCAGCAGTGTGAGCGCGCTGACCATGCGGTGCCGTCGAAAATTTTCCCCTTCCCTTTCACGGTCGAAGCGGCGCACCAGCAGAATGTCACGCCCCCCGACCGTTGCGATCTCACTTACCGCGACAGTGATGCCGCAGGCGTGGGCCAGATTTAACAAGCCGTGCTCCGCGCGGGGATTGTTCCAGCGATCGTCGTGACGGGCGAACTTGGCGATCCACAGGTCTGTTCCGTGTTGCACCACTGTTTTTGGCCGGGCACCGCCCATGGAAGTGCCGAAAAGCAGGAGTTCTTCGATCTGACCGGCGGCCGACCCTGCAAGGCTTGGATCTTCGTTGATGATGGCATCGGCGGCGGCCTGCAGTCGCTGCAGTTCCAAGGTGCGATTGAAGAGACGCTTTGGAGGCGGCGGTGCCACCGTATCACCGAATCCCAGCGCGCCGGCCCGGTCGTCCGGGCCGTGCATCAGGTAATCGAATTCTTCGAGCTGCGAGTGGCCGGTATTTCGTTCAATGACCCGCCGTCCCCAATAATCCGGCATGGAGTCGCGGATCGCACCAAAAAAGCCCTCCAGGCGGGCTGTTTCATATATCCCCCGCCGCAGCCGCAGCTCGACGGGATCGAGTTCGACGGCATCGCTGCGTTCGAGATAGCGTCGTCCATAAACGAACTGCCCGACCGGTTCGCCTTCCGACGTCGGCAATACCCGGAAGCGGCCGGCGGTGACAAACTCCGTTTCCCCCGGCAAGACGATATAAACATAGCACTCGCGCTCAGAAATCATCGTCGAATACTCTGCGTTTGGGCGCCGTCTTCGGTCTTCTGGCCTGCTCGAGTATCTTGCCTTCCTCATCGCGATCCGGGTCCGCCACTGACAGTAGATCCGCTAAAAGGCCCAGCGACCATAAGGCGCCGATGTAGGCGACGATGGCGGTGGTGGGCTTTCCGTTCTCGATATCAGCCATCACAAAACGTGAAATACCGACGCGTTCGGCCAGAGCCTGCAAAGAAAGCCGGCGCCGCAGCCGTGCGGTACGGATATTGCGACCCAGCCGACCGAGGGCATTTTCAACGGCGGCGGGAGGAGATTGGGCAATTTTGTTGATGCGCGTCATGTTCATTTAAAGATACTTAAAATGTTTATATGTAATTTTAAATTAACATAATTCAATCTTTTCAAAGGGTCAAGATTTAAATCTCAAAGTCTTGACCTTCCAGACGAAAACTGTCTCTTCAGCCGCCCGAGTATCCCTCTCGAATTTTCGGTCTCCTGCGAAGCGATACGTATGATTTCGGAACTCAACACCACCATGGTGCCCGGTAGCTTGTCAAAAGTCTCCGGTTTATAGACCCGCATTAAATCGTCCACATTTTTGACCGTTTCCTCAAATTCTTCCTTGTAGTAGTCCAGCACCGTGTTGAAAGCCTGCGGAAAGCGTTTCTGAACGCGTCGAAAGGGTATGTCGGAGATGACCGGGTCGTTGAGGTAATCGAAGAAGAAATTCAGGGTCTCCGACCGACCGATATGTTCCTGCGGCCTTGCAAACAGATCAAGGAATCCGCCGTATTTTTTTAAAAGCAGAAATCCTTCGACCGGATCGCTGAGCAGCCCGGCCGCCGGATCACGCCGAACGGAGGACGGCAGGTCGAGTTCCGGCAGAGACGACGGACGGCCGGCATCTTCTCCGGCGTGATCTCGGTTCCAGTGCTCCACAAATTGCCGGTACTTTTTTTCCAGCTCCATTCCCGGTGCAACGATTTCATCGCTGCCGAAAACCTCCATGAAAAAAGCGTGCTGTTCCCGGATGGCCTTCCGACTCCTCATCAGCTTCTCCTCGTTGTCGCGAAAAGCGAGATCCGGAAACGTCATCTGCATGCCGATCGCTGCCCGGTACATTTCTGCGCGGTGTCGTCGCGACCCGTCCCACTTGTAAATGCTGGTACCGCCTGAAAATAAGTAAAAGCGGCCGGCCGGGACGATTCGCGCCAAGAGAAAATCGCCGATGCCTGCCCCCGCCATCGCCTTGGGTGCCGTCGCGTAGACCCGGTAGCGCCGCTCGTTGACAAGATTGAAAGTGTCAAGCCAGTCACTGGTTTGCCCCTCGATTTCGAATAAACCCTTGATAACATCCTGCCATCCCAATACCAACCGACGCACATCATCGCTCATGATCCCGGAATAATTCTCCACAAATCGCCGGGCAATCGATTTGCCGTCCGCATTGGGCGTCTCCAATAGCAGGTTGTCGACCAGGCTCATCCTGTCCAGGTCCTCACGCGATTCCCAATCCGGGCCGTACTGCTCGACCAGCGCGTCTTCTGCTTCCTGCCGGTATTCAGGCCGTTTGGAAAAATCGACCAGCGCCGCTTTAATATCACCGATCCGAGCCAGGGTTTCCGCCGACAAATTTTCATCTTCCAACGCAAGCGGCTCCTGCAGGACCCCCACATCGATGGCGCCTCTTTTTTCACCTGTCTTGAGCGGACGCCCATGGTCACCGAACAGCTCGAGGTCTAATTCTTCTCCATGGGCCGGTTCCATCAGCCGAATCCAGATTTTCAGTTCCTTGGGCAGGCGGAAACCGCTTATCCGCGCCCACATGATGCCGCCGTGGACCAGCTGGTGAGCAAGGGTGTAATCGCAAGGCACCATCGCAGAACCCCGCCTTTGTGCGTCATGCCACAGTTCTTCAAGATCGCTCTGCGCCATGTCGGCGTCTCCCGAGACATCCTTGAGCCCGAATTCGAGCAAATCGACCAAAAAACCAGCCAGGATCTTGCCTGTGGGTGCCTCGCGCACGACATGAACCATCGCCGATTTCGCTTCCCGCCAATTCTCGTTGATGCGGCAGGCCACCAAAGGATGACGATGATGGAGCGCCTCGTGCAGCAAAGGATCTTTACGCAGCAGGGACGGCAAAGCTTGCCGGCGGCTTCGTTCCTGTTTGACGAGCCTGTTGCGTTTCTGGTTGCGCTTTTGTTTTTTACTTTGTTTGGCCATGGTGAATCGCCTCATTCGTTTAACGTCCGCGTTGATCGGAAAAAAAACGTGCCATTTTGGTGGTGTTTCAAGCGAAAGACTTACGAATCCACCGGCAGCGCCAGCATCTCGACCAGGTCCTGGCGGGTGAAGGTCTTGAGCAGCGACGGGTCGTCTTCCTTCAGGACGCGCTCCATGAGGTTTTTCTTGCGGGCGATGATGGCCGCGATCTTCTCCTCCAGGGTGCCCTCGGTCACGAGCTTGAACACCTGCACCCCGCGGGACTGCCCGATGCGGTGGACCCGGTCGGTGGCCTGCTCTTCCCTCGCGGCGTTCCACCAGCGGTCGTAGTGAATCACCACCGAGGCGGCCGTCAGGTCGATGCCGATGCCGCCGGCCTTCAGGCTGCCGACAAACACGCGGCACGCCGGATCGGTGTTGAAGCGGCGGATCAGGGACCCGCGATTGCGGCTGCCGCCGGTCAAGACCGCACAATCGATGTCCTGCCGCCGCAGGTGGTCGGCGATGATGGCGATCATTTTTAAAAACTGGCTGTAGACGACGATCTTCTGGCCGCTGGCGAGGCTTTCGGCCAGCAGCTCCGTGAACAGCTCCCATTTGCCGGATTCGTAGCGCTCGTAATCGCCGCCGGTCTCGTCTAAAAGCGCCGGGTGGTTGCAGATCTGCTTGAGCAGGTTGAGCAGTGCAAAGATGTGAATGTAAGGGATGACGGCGTCGGGATCGTAGAGCGCCGCGAGCGCGTCGGCCCGGCGGGAGCCGATCGCATCGCGGTAGAGCTTGACCTGCTCGTCGCTCAGGCGGCAGGTGCGCAGGTCTTCGATCTTGGGCGGCAGTTCGCTCAAGACGGATTTCTTCAGTCGCCGCAGGGTGAACGGCGCGATCAGGCGTTCCAGCTCCGGGCGCCGCGAACTCTCGATATCGGCCTCGATCGCGGCGCTGTAACGGTCTTCGAAAGCGGCATCCGATTCGAGATACCCGGGTACCGCCAAGTCCATCAGGGCCTTCAGATCGGACAGCCGGTTTTCGATCGGCGTGCCGGTCAGGCCGAGCTTGCACGAAGCACGCACGGCCTGACCGGCTTGATAGGCCAGGGTCTGGGTGTTTTTGATATGTTGGGCCTCGTCGAAAACCGCCAGTGCGAAGGTTGTTTGGGACAGCTGCGCGATGTCCTGACGCAGGATTCCGTAGGAGGTCAACAGCACGTCGCCGGCCTTCAGGGCGCCCGCGAGATCGCGCGTGCCGCCGTGGTAGACCTCGGCCGAGAGAGACGGCGCGTGCTGCCGGATCTTGTCCTGCCAGTGGCTGATGACGGTCACCGGGCACACGACGAGAAACGGCGCGGCCTCCTGCGCCAAATTCTTCAGGACCAGCATCAGGGCCATCACCTGATGGGTCTTGCCGAGGCCCATGTCGTCGCACAGCAGCCCGCCGAGCCCGTTGCGGTTCAGAAACCACAGCCATTCCACCCCGCGCAGCTGATAGGCACGCAGGCGCGAGGTCATGCCGCGGATTTCGGGCAGGGGGCTGGGCGGCTGCACGTTCAAAAGCTTTTGGGCGAAATCCCGCGGCGCCTCCGCCCCTCGGACCGACAGCGGCACCGTGCTGAGCGCCTGCAGGCGCAGCAGATCCATGCGCGAGAACTTCAAACGGTCGGAATTCTTGCCGGGTGCTCCGTCTTCCGTGCGATCCGAAAAAGCATCGAGGCCCTCAAGGCTCTTGGATTGGACGTCGATCCAGCCCTCCGGCGTGGAGATGAAGCGGCGGCCTTCCGCCCGCGCCTGCAGGATTTCCTTCAGCGAGACGCGGCGGGTGCCGAAGCCGTAAATGACAGAGAGCCAACACCAGTCGCGTTCGACGGCCTCGGCGATGATCTCCATCTGATCGAAGGTGTCGATGATGCGCAGGTTGCCGGCCTGCGCGTCGATCCGGAAGCGGTCTCCGGCCAGTTCGGATTCGTGGGCGGCGATGAAGGTCGGAATGCGCGAGTGCGGGATCACGGTTTCTCCAGCCAGACTGAAATCCCGGTGGGCCGAGTCGATCTCCTGCATGTCGGCCAGGATGCCCATTTCTTCGATGTAGACCAGATCGCCGTAGCGGAAGCGCTCGAAATCGACCTTCTTGAGCGTCCGGTACTCGCCGTTTTGCTGCAGCATCCGCAGCGTGGGGCGCACCGACAGGCCGGACGCTTCCGTCAGGCGCACGTCGAAGAGCACATCCAGCGGCACCGGTTCGATCGCCAGCCCTTCCGCGTTTTGCAGCTGCGCGCGAAACGTTTCTATAAACCGCTTGACCTTGGCCCGCGGCACGGTCAGGGTGAACAGCAGGCGGTCTTCGAGGTCGTGAAACGCCACAGTGAACCGCCCGTCGGTGGTGTTGATGGCCGGTCGCCAGCGGACCGTCGTCTGCCCGAACTCGCGCTGGGCATGATAGGCGAACCGGCACCAGAAGCTCTCCTGAAAAGCCAGGGCGTAACTGCGGAAGCCGCGCTCCAGCAGCCGGCGCTCGGGCTCGGTCAGGCTGAGCAGGGCCAGTTGCTTGAACAGCGTCGCACGCGATCCGCCGCCGTCCGGCTCCGGCACCTGCCCGCAGCGCTCGAGCAGGCGCTGCAGATCGGCGCCCTGCGAGGCATATTCCAGCAATTCCCTGCCGCGCGAACTCAAAATGCCAAGGGTTTGCTGCGTATCGTTCCCGCTCCGGCGCCATTGGACCTGAACCGCGCCGGGGATATCGTCGCAGTCATCCGCCAGCAGTTTGGCCAGCCGAAACCAGGCGCTTTCGCCAAACGACTCGTTGAGCCTGATTATGCCGTTTTTCCCCTCGAGAACACCCATGATCGCCGACAGCTCCAGCAGATGGCCGCAGGTCCGGCCCCCGCCGGCCTTGCAGCTGCAGTATCGGCTCGCCTCCCCGCCGCGCGTATCGACCACGATCACGGCCATGCCGGGTTTCCGGTCGGCTGCCGTGGGCAAGAGCCCGACAGCATTCCGATAAAACTCCAGGCGCTGCAGCGCGACCGCCTTCAGGTCAGCCGGCGCAGGCGTATTTTTTCGGCCTGAAAAAGATTTTTTCTGTGGATTTTGCATGAGTTTTCTTTAGCATTTCATCCGCGGCACTTCAACGGCATAGAGGGGCTGGTGCCTCGAATGGACGCGTTATATTCAAAATTGGCCATGTGGTTTGATTCGGACAAATCGGAATCACGAATGGAAGGGCAGGCACATAGGCCTGCCCCTACCCATTTATTATGACCAATGACATGCGCTCACCGTGCGTATGACTGAACCAATTTGATCATTCTTGACAATTTTGCAGTGGCGTTGCAATGTATCTGTATGTGGATTACAAGAAAATACGAAAAAACCCTTCGGGCTTTGGCACGTCAATTTCCGGCCGTGGTGCTGACCGGCGCCCGCCAGGTCGGCAAAACCGCGCTGGTGCGGCGCGTGTTCCCCGACCACGCCTATGTTTCGCTGGATCTGCCGGCGGCCGCCGAACAGGCCGAAAACAGCCCCACACAGACCGGACATAAAAATGCATCCAGATAATTTCTTCTTCACGCCGTGTTGCCGTTTTCCCCTTGATAGGGCCGCAGCAAAAAAATAATTTAACACCTTGCTTGTCTTTCGGCCGATCCACCCCTGACATCCGCCGACACGTATTCTTGATGTGCGTCGCTGGATATTCCTTGAAAACGATCCCACACCCGGCGCAATTCGGTGGAATTATTTGCTGCCGTGACCTTTAGGCGGATGCGATTCTTTAGAAGCAATCGTAGGGCCGGCGCAGGGGTCCCCTTCGGTTGTCTTTACCATCACCGGCCTGCCGATCAGCTCGGCCAGCGGGAGAACGACCAGGCCCTTTCTGCGGATTCCCACCAGCAGGCGATCGATCTCTTCGGCCCACAAAGACTGCAGCGCGGCGGACCGTGGCGCGATATCGTGCAGCAGGACGATGTCCCCCGGCCGGATGCGCCGCAGGATTTTTTGCGACAGATCCCGCAGCCAACGGTTGCCGCCGTCGCGGGCCCGGCAGCTGAAATTCACTGCAAACATGCCCGTTGCCTGCAAAACCGGCCGCAGCCGCGGCCCGGTGATGCCCGCCGGCGGGCGAAAGGCCAGGGGCGCAATGCCGTGCGGGCGCAGCACCTCCTGAACGGCCGAGATATCGTGCGATACGGCCGCTTTACTTCTGAAGGCCATGAACACATCGTGCGCAAAGGAGTGGTTCGCCACACAATGACCGTGGCTGAGGATGTCTTCTATCAGGTGAGGGTAGAGGCCGGCCTTGCGGCCGTTCACGAAGAAAGTCCCGTCAGCCCCGTGTTTTTTCAACAACCGCAGCAGCTCCGGCGTGGTTTGCGGGTCCGGCCCGTCGTCGAAGGTCAGGGCCACGGCCCTGCGGTCCGACGAGCCGCGGCTGACGACCGGCAGGTAGAAGCTCGCGCCCGGAAAAAACGGCGCCGCGAAGCACAGGACGACAAACCCCGCCAGAACCATCAGACTCAGACGAAAGTCTACAAAAATTAGAAGAAAAGCCAACACGAAAGACCAGCCGCCGATCCGCTCCCCGTCCGACAGCCCTCGGAACTTTTCACCATATGTCCTCACGGCTTTCGGCATGCCGGCCCGGTCCCTGTAAAATTTAAACCTTCAATTTAGCCTACGCCAACGGCCGCTGACACGTTCCTGTTTCATCGTCAGGCCTTCGGCACTCGAGCGCGCAAACCATCGCCGCACGCCGTCTCTTTTGGCGCCGTCCCCGCGATGAGCCAGGCGAGTTCATCGTGAACGCCGGAGGGCAGCGTACCGATGATCCGGAAGCCCGCCCGGGCGATCATTTTTTCCAATTGTTCCACGGACCGATAGGTCGCCGTCAAGCCGGCGAAACGGAGCTTGGCGTTTTCGAGCCACCACACCCAGGCAAAACGCCGCCGCGGAGGGATCGAGGCGCGGATGATGAGACGGCCGTCCGCGTGCAGACGCTCCGCCACCCTTGCGAGAGTGAGACGGAGGGCCTCGTCGTCCAGGAAATGAACCATGTCGAGCATCGTGGCCAGATCGGCCGGCCGGGGGACCTGCGGGAGGTCCGGGGCCCGTCCCTGCACGATGCAGCCGCGCATACCCGCCGCCGATGAAGCAATTCTGACTCTTTCCCTGGACGGCTCGATCCCGTAGAGCCGTGCGTCCCGGAACCGTTCGAGCAGCCAGCTCGCCGGAACGCCGTACCCGCAGCCGATGTCGATGATCGTTTGGACCTCCCCGCCGGATTTCAGGATCTGCTGCAATTCGGAAAACATCGGATCGACGCGCATTTTGAAGCGTGCGAAGAGCCGCGGATAGGCTTCCATGTCGTGGTAGCGGTTCAGCACCCGGTCTTGCAGGCTTCCGCTTTTCGGGGCTTTAGCCTGGCGCCGTTTGTGCATCCAGCCGAGCACCGGCGGCAGGATGACGAAAGCGCCGATCATCGAGTATCCGATGCCCAGAAACGAGGTGAGACCGGCGCTTTTGAGCAGGGAGTGATCGGCCGTACACAGGGTGCCGAAGCCGATCAAGGTGGAGGCGGCCGACATGAAAACCGCCATGCGGATCAGGCCGAAGGAGGGATGGCCGAGGGTGCCGTAGCGTTGATAGGAGCGGACGAAGAAAAGCGAGTAGTCGATCCCCATTCCCAGGACGACAATCGAGAGCATCAGCCCCGGAATGTCCAGCGGATGCCCGATGAGGGTCATGGTGCCCAGGGTGGTGACGAGCGCGAAGGCAACCGGCAGTAAACTGACCAGGGTGAGCGTGAAATCGACAAAGAAAACGAGCAGCAGAACGGCGACACTTGCCGCGATGATGACAAAAAGCTTCAAAAAAGTGTGAAAAAGGAGCTTTCCCAGCCTGTGCGAAAAAAACGTCGGGTCGAACAAACGGCCGAAGGGCGCGTAGCGGTCATGAAAGCGCTGCGCATCGTACGCCGGTCCGGTTGTCAGCGTGGCCACCTGAATCCATGCCGACCCGTCGGCGACCCTGGAAATTCCCAGAAAGCCAAAGTATTCACCCGGTATCGCAAACGCCGCGTCCGGTTCGGCATCTGTTTGCAGCATAGCGAAAAAGGCCGTGAACGCATCGGCCGAAAACCCCGCGGCGCCGGAAAAATCGACAATGTCCGCTTTCACTCGTCCGATCTTCTCTGCGGTCCAGAACTGCTTCCAGGCTCTGAAATTCTCGCGGCGGCGCTCCGGTCCCGGAAATACCATGGACGGTGCGAAGCCGGCCGAAAAGAATCCGGCCTGCAGGTCTTCTTCCAGGTGTCGGGCCAGCAGGTCCGCCCGTTGCCGCAGCCCGGCGAGACTGTCGCCGGCGGTCAGCACGAAGACCTTGTCGAAGATATCGCCCCACACATCGGCCAGGAGCTGATCGGCGGCGCGGGTGTCGCTGCCGACCGTGTTCATGGACTTCAGACTCACGTTGAAAACCGGTTTCGCGAAGAACACCATCATAACGGCAACGGCCGCCGCGGCCCACAGTCCCTTTTTCCCGGTCGCGGCCAAGGCGTCCGCCACCTTTTGCAGCGGCAGCGCGCGCGGCCTTCCCGCCGGCATATCCGGAAAAATTTTCGGGAAAACGGTGTGGACGAAGATAAAGGAGATGGCGATCCCGAGCATCGTGAACTGCCCCAGCTGGACGAAGACCGGAAACCCGCTGAAGCAAAGCGCCCCGAAGGCGCCGACGCTGGTGAGCACGGCCAGCAGCCCGACGTTCCAGACTTCCCTCGCGGCCTCCTTTCCGCGCGCGGCATGCGGCCGATCCAGGAAAAGAAGATAGGCGATGCCCTGATCGACCGTGATCGAAATGATCGCCCCCCCGAAACCCAAAACCATGATCGATACCGATTCATGGAAAAGAGAAAAGACAAAAAGGGCGAGCATGGTGCCGGCCACGGCCGGCAGCAGGGAAAACAGTCCGAGGACCGGTCGCGGGAAGGCGAAGAGCAGCAGCACCGCGATGCCGATGGTGGCCAGGGTGATGGCGACGGCGACGTCTCTTCTGATAATCAGCTCGTTGTCGAGGGCCGCCCGGTAGGCCCCGACCGGGGTCAGGATCACCTGCCGATCCGCCCGGCCGAACTCGCGCTGGAGTTCGGCCGCCACCGCGTCCAGCAGTTTTGTGGCCGCGCGCGCGAAGACCGTGTCCGTTCCGGACGAGTGCGGGGCCGCGGTCAGCAGCAGATGTCGGCCGTCGGCGGAGAGAAGGTGCCCCTGCTGAATGCGGGCACCGGTCGCCGGGGCCAGCTGCGAGAGCCGGGCCAGGACCAGGGCCCTTAAATCGAGCGGGTCCCGCGACATCAAGGCGGCCTGCCCGATGCTCTCGAGCCCCTGCAGGCTCGCCAGGAGCTGTCCCAGGCGCCGTTTGATGGCCGCGGTTTCCGTCAGCGGCTGAATTCGCTCCCGCAGCTCCGCGGCCGAAAAAAGCACCGGCAGGTTCTGTGTCACGGTGTCGATCAACCCGGGCATCAGCTTCTGCATGTCTTCCAGCCCGACGCTTCTGAACAGCCCGCTTTGCGCCAACCGCTTTTCCACCAGCCGGCCGGCGGCAATCAGAACGTCCGGGTCGGTCTTTCCGAGGGCGACGTCGATAACCACCTGGCTTTGCATGGGATGATGGGTGAACAAATAGGCGGCGTCCGCTATGACCGGATCGCTCTGGGGCAGAGAACCAACAATGTCGGTATCGATGTGAAGCCGGTGAAGCGCGAACGTGAACAGGGCGGTCACGACCAACAGGGTGAGCGCCAGGAAGCGCCAGTTCAGAGGCGTCTTTTTCACTGATTTTCGTATGGAAGCAAAAAGGAGATCGGGCATCGATTTCACCGGCGATGATTGCCGGAAGACCTCGAGAGGTTATTGTGAAAAAAACACCGGGTCATGTTCGTAAAACCAGGAAAAGCAAAAACACGAGCACCAGCAGGTGCATGGCGATAATGGCCAGTCGATTGTGGTGAAACCACTCGTTCATCTTCTGGATTCTGGCCAGCCCCCCGCACAACCGGCGAAACCGGTCGAGCGTCGGCCGGCTCGAATTGTCGCTCCGGGAATCGCTTTGGAAGGCGAATGCGGGATAGGCGGCATGGGCGGTTTCGGCGGTGCGGCGCAGCAGCGTATCAAATGGCATGTTGCGCCACGGCTGCGCAACCAGCACCTGGGCGAACCGGCGCTCGACCGCATAGGCATGCGCCAGGCTGCGGTAGCGCACCTCCAGTACGGCCCGGTTTATCGTCCGGCGGCTGCTGAACACCAGGCAGCCGAAAAAAAAGCTTCGCCAGGCGGGTGCCGTGGTCAGAAATTCGATGCAGGCGGTCAGCACCGCCGCATCGAACCTCTCGAAAACGACATCGTCCTCGAAAACTATGATGGCGCGGGCACCGGCCGCGATGCCCTTTCGCAGGCAGGCCATGTGCGATTCGTAAATGCCCTGCTCGGCATCGACCGGATGCTTCTCGGTCACGAGAAACTCGACCCGGTCCGCCAGGCCGACCCTTTCGAACTGCACCTCGGCCGACCGCCGCCGGTCGGGACGCCCGGCCAGGGAAATGCAGTAGATGGCATCGAAGTAGTCCCAACCGCCGGCCGGCGAGGAGTGTGTCGGCTCTGCCGCCGGATTCGGTAAACGCCCCTGCCGATGATGCCGGATGTCACTGTCTCCATGAATGACAGCCGTGCTGGAAACTGGAATGACGGGGCGGGAGAACAATGGAAAAACGTCATACTTATGGAATTTTGGAAGGGTGGAATATTGGAAGAGCCGTTTCAAAAGTCTTGAACTGTGCATGGCTATTCGCGTAAGATCCATAATCGATGACCGGCGACCCATGGGAGCGATGCCTGCTAAAAATGACCTGGAAGTTGATCGAAAAGGTATCTCAAACCGAATTCGTGCGATCGGCCGTGGCCGAGAAGGCGGACCTGAGCGCCTTCAAAAAACGGCCGACGGTCAGGATCATCGCGGGCGTATTTCTGATCGGCTTCAGCTACGTCATCGGCTGGCCGGCGGTCGGCGCCCTCTCGGCCCTGGCCGTCTACCTGCAAAAGCCCCTGGTGGCCATCGTCGGCGGCCCCCTGACCTACGGCCTCTCGCACCTGGTTTTTCTGGCCGGGATGTATCTGGCCGGGGCCGAGTACACCCGCATATTCCTGAGATGGGCGACGCGTGTGGCCGCGGAAAAGTTCATGACCGACCATAGACCTTGAGAATAAGGCTTTTGGCTGCGTTAGCGGTCGTTGGCGTATACTGAACTGAGGGGTTCAAGGTTCAGGGTCCAGGGTTCAAAGGTTAGATAATGCTGATTTCCGGACCTTCATCCATTATTATTATGACTGAACGCCTTGATGCCATTGGGGCAGTGGAAACGACAAAGCCCGACCCTCTTTGTCGACCCGGCGGCAGTCGAACCGGGCATTTACCGGTGGCGGTCTTTGAAAAAGTCCCAGATGATGGCGGCCGCATCGAAATTCTTCAGGGGGTCGCCTTCCGCCAGGTCGGCCGTAAAGTATTTTCCGGGCCAGACATGACCCCAGCCCGCAAGCAGCCAGAGTGCGACACCCGTGTCATCTTTGCAGTTCTCCCAGGATTTTACCACCACTCGTTCATTGATGGACCGGACAACGGGCCCCGGTGGGCAGCCATTGCGATCGACCCAGAAGGCAACCGAATCCTCAACCGGCCAAAAGGTTCGGGTCCCGCCTCTGTGGCGGCTGACGCCGCCCTCGAAGGGAATGTCATCATCCGCCAGTCCGTGGAAGGTAATGACGGAAAGCGGCCGCACCGGTTTCGGGATGCGCCACTGCGGTGCGTCGTCAGAAGGTTTTCCGCCAATTGACGCCGCCAGTGGCGCAACGGCCGCCAGCAGGTCTCCTTTCTCGGCCGCGAATCGGTATGCCAGCATCCCCCCGTTGGAGAAGCCGACCATGTAGACGCGATCGGCATCGACCGCAAGCCGCGCGCCGACATCCTCGACGGCGGCGGCGATAAATCCCACGTCGTCTATGTCATCCGCGGCGGCTTTTCCGCAGCAGTGCCCGGCGTTCCAGTGCTGCAGAAACCCCAATATGCCGATTCCGTTCGGGTAAAGGACGATGAAATTTTCACTGTCCGCCAGGCGGCTGAAACCGGAATATCTTTCCATCCCCGCCGCCGTGTCGAAAGCACCGTGGATGACGACGACCAGCGGTAACGCCACGTCCGACCTGTAACCGGGAGGGATATGGACCAGGTAGGTGCGGTTAAACCCGTTAAAACGGATGTCGACCGAACCCCGGTATGTTTTCGGCCCCTCGACTCGAGCATCCCGCGGCAAGGCTGTCGTGCAGCCGGTTTGCATCCACCCGGCAACCAGGAGAAGGACCCCTGCCAGCAAGTGAAAAATTCTGGTGTCGTGTGTCATCGGAATCCCAGTGGTATCCGCCGCAGGCCGTAAGACGGCCGAATACCCGAATAGATACTGCCCCCGATTTATTATTATGGGTCCGTCTTCACCCAGCCGCGTTTGATGGCACGCAGGCAAACGCCGGCAGCCGACTCGCACAGCCGGCCGGCGGCATCGACGATCCACAGGTCGACTACCAGCAGGGGCGGTTCCACGCGAACCGGAACCACATGCCCGATGTACGTGATGCCGGGACCGGTTGACCTGAAAATCCGGCGCCGGTCGATGCCCACCGGAAAGGCGAGGATGTCTGCGAAACGCAGGCCCCAGACGCAGGCGGCTTGAAGGGCCGCATCGAGGGCGAAAGGCGAGCCGAGCCGTCGGTCGCCGCCGTTACCCTGCGCCGGTTCGGCCGGGGTCCGAATTTCCGCTACGAGCCCGGCGGCGCCGAGCCGAAGCCGCGTAACATTACGATAGGCCGGTCCGAAGGGCACCAGGTCCGGATAAATCATGTCGGCCTCGATGGTTTCACCGGCCTCAACCACTGCGGCGGCCAGGCCGGTCGGTAGACCCGGCATCTCGGACGGCCGGCCGCCTTCGGACCAAAAAAAATGCGCGGCGGCATGTTCCTTGAGACGCGTCATGGACGCGGGCTTTACGTGCGTGCGGGTTGCCAGCGTGGCATGCACCGCGCCGTTCGCATGCAGCGCGACGTCGCAAAAGGCGGCCGTGGTCCGGGCCCGGGAATCGAGATACAAAAATTTGTCGAACCGCAGATCGGCCAAGGCCGTCACATCGATCCCCGGCTGAAAGCCGATGGCCGCACGCGCCAGGATCTCCGCCGCTTCGACAGCCGGCAGCACGGCCCGGCCCTCGAAGCAATGATCCTTCAGATGGGAGTCGTGCGGGATCTCCACCGGCCGGCGCGCCGCAGCGACTATCGGGGAAAAATCTTCCATAGCCGGGCCGTCTTGTCGTCCACCGCTACCGGGATGCCGGCGACATTGACCGCGCAGTGGCGCGTGAAGCCCCGGCAGGCCATGTCCCGGGTTTCCTCGCGCAGGATCACGTAATCGAAGCGCAGTTTGACCTTTTCCAGCAGCGCCGGCCGCGTGTAAATGCACATGGCATCGTCGTAGTAGACCGGGTTGAAATAGCTGACGCCTATTTCTATGACCGGGTAGATGGTCCCGCCCTGCTCTATTTCCTTGTAAGGGTAGCCGGTAGCGCGCATCAGGGAGGCGCGCCCGAATTCGAAATAGCGCAGGAAATTGGCATGATACACCACCTGCGAGCGGTCGGTGTCGGCATAAAGCGTCCGGAGACGGCTGCAGTGCCAGACCAGCCCCGCGGTTTCATCCCGCACGTAGCGCGGATCGTCGCCGAGCTCTTGCGGAACGAAGGGTTTTGGTCGCACATCACACTCCCTTGAAGATGACACAGCAGTTGGTCCCGCCGAACCCGAAGGAATTGGAGAGAAAAAACTCGTAGCTCTGCCGGCGCGCGGCGTGCGGAACCACATCGATGTCGGCCAGCTCGGGATCGGGCAGATGGTTGACGGTCGGCAGCAGCACCTCGCGCTGCATCGCCTCGATTCCCAGGGCGGCCTCGATCGCGGCCGAGGCCCCGAGCGTGTGCCCGATCTGGGACTTGTTCGAGGAAACCGGTATCCGGGCCAACCGGGTCCCGAAAACCTGCCGCAGGCACTCAATTTCGACCCGGTCGCCCTTCCGGGTCGAGGTGCCGTGCGCATTGACACAGCCGATGTCGCCCGGCGCCAGGCCGGCGTCCGCCAGCGCTTCGTTGATGGCGCGGATGATCGTGGCGGCATTCGGCAAGGTGAAGTGGTGCGCATCCGAGGTCCAGCCGATGCCCATGACCTCGGCCCGCGGGGTCAGGCCGCAGGGCCTCAACATCTCCCGGGCCGCCAGGACCAGGACCCCGGCGCCCTCCGACAAAACGATCCCCTTGCGGTCGCGGCTGAAAGGCCGCGACGCCTGGGTCGGATCGGCAAAGGCCCGGTCCCGCGGACCGACGTAAATGGTGGCCATCATGTTGGCGAACCCCTGGATGATCTCGGGAATCAAGGCGGTGTCGACGCCGCCGACGATGGCAAAATCGCAATCCCCGTCGCGTATCATCCGGGCGCCGATGCCGATGGCGTGGTTGCCGGAGGCGCAGGCCCCCTGAGGCGAGAACACCGGCCCGGTGAACCCCTTCAACATGCCGGCCTTGCCGGCCGGGACATTGGCGCATAGGTTGGGCAGCAGGTAGGGACTGACCTTGAGCGGGCCGCGATTGACGTAATTGTCCATCGCGACCCGGAAGGCATCGGTGCCGTTCAAGGCCGAACCGATCAGGCAGGCGGTGCGGGGCCCGGTGTCGGCATCGATCGGCAGTTCCGCTCGCTGAAGCGCCTCGTTGCAGACGGCCATGGTCAGAAAGACGTAGCCGGCATTCCAGTTGTAGGCTTCGCGCGGGCCGACAAACTCCAGCGCCGCCGGGTCCCATCCCGGGATCTCGCCCACGATGGAAAATCCGGAGTCCATCGGAAAGCGCGTCAAGCGGCTGAAACCCGCCTCGCCGTTGACCGCCCGCTGCCAGGTGGCGTCGAACGTCCTGCCGAGCGGCGTCGCCGCGCCGTATCCCACGACAAAGACCCGCCGGTTGAGAGGTGCTTTCATTGAGTGGACATTTCCGGTTCGGAAACTGAGCGGTGCCCCGCAGCAATTCGGATGGGCGCCAGCCGTATAGAGTTTCTGCGCCGCCGCGCCGGTTTACGCCGTGCGGTGCAACACCACGCAGGCATTGCATCCGCCGAAGCCGAAGGCATTTTTGAGCACGAACTCCTGTTCGAGCCCGCGCGCGCCGTCGGCCACGCAATCGAGCGGCAGCTCCGGATCGGGCGTGTAATTGATGGTCGGCAGCAGCGTGCTTCTGTGCATCCCCTCGATGGCGAAGATGGTTTCGATTGCGCTCGAAGCGCCCATCGCGTGGCCGGTCAGGGATTTGTTGGCCGAAACGGGCGGAAGACGATCGCCGAAGATCGACCTGAGGGCCTGGTATTCGACCCTGTCGCCGACTTTCGTGGACGTGGCATGGGCATTTACGGAGGCGACATCATGCAACGATATCCCCGCCGTGTCAATGCTCTCTGCCATGCACCGGGCCACGGTCTCGAGCCGCGGCGCGACGAAGT
Source organism: uncultured delta proteobacterium (assembly GCA_963728055.1). Taxonomy (GTDB): domain Bacteria; phylum Desulfobacterota; class Desulfobacteria; order Desulfobacterales; family SG8-13; genus JARFQH01. The sequence goes on from CAVSIM010000011.1 coordinate 118,943, forward strand.
GGCGGGCATCGGCGGTCATCGACCACCCGGCCAGCTCGATGCCTGCCGCCAGGCCGTGCGCCGCGGCAAAGTCCCTGGCGGCCAGGATGATGCAGCCCGCGCCTTCGGAAATCACGAACCCGCGCCGGTCGACTGAAAAAGGCCGGCTGGCGCGCGGCGCCGGCTCCTCAGACCCCTCTTTATTGTCCTGATAAGCGCCGTTCATGGTCGCGAAACCGGCCACGATCGGTTCGACCAGGGCGAAGTCGACCGCCCCGCAGATGGCGACATCGGCCCGACCGGCCGCCAGAAGCAAGGCCCCGACGATCACCGAGGTCAGCCCGGTGGCGCAGGCGCTGACGGTGGCCGCGATCGGGCCCGTGGCGCCCGTCAGGATCGACACCTTACCGCCCACCATGTTGATGCAGGCGTTGGGGTTGGCGTACGGCGGCGGCAGCCGGCCCTCGGCGATCATCCGCCGATCGGCCGCCAGGACCGCATCCAATCCGCCGACCGCCGAGCTGAAGGTCACGGCGACCCGCGGCGCGAGCGCCGGGGTGATGTCGATACCGCTCTTGACCAGGGCCCGGTGAACCACCAGCAGGCCGTACTTGAAAATCGGCGACGGCCAGAGCGCCAGGCTGCGGGGGCTCAGGAAAGGATACGGGGCGGGGTCGATCTCGTCCACCTCCCCGGCAATCCGCACCGGGAATTTTGCGGAAACGGGAAACCGGGTCAGGCAGCCGATCCCGCTGCGGCCCGCCACCGCCCGCTCCCACTGGGCCTCCAAATCGGTGCCCAAAGCGGAAACGGCGTCGCAGCCGACGACGACAGGATTATTGGACGTCATAGATCAAGCACGCAGGGGCGTAAAATTTTTGCCCCTACGAGATTAGGAAACCGATCCGAAACCATATTTAAGCCTTTAAACCCCGAACCGCGAATGGAAACTTGAAACTCGATACTTGAAACTCGCAAATAGGAACGCGAAATCATTCTGAAAATATGATTGAAACCTTTGAACCCCGAATACAACAGGTTAAAAGGTTCACCGTTCGGCGTTCCGGGTTGAAGGACTGATGTCTTAATTGGAACCCAGAACCTTTGAACCTTTGAACCCTGAACCTCTGAACCTCTCGAACCCCTATCGATTACCACGGAATAAACTGGTAGAGCTTGGCGAACATTTCGTAGACCTCGATCCAGTTCTGCAGGTCGCGGGTCGTGCGGATGTGGGCGCGCTTGTTCACCATCACCCAGCTCATGTGCGCGGCGCCGTCCTTGCAGGTCGAACAGTCCCTGGTTTCCGAGGTGCAGCAGCGGTGCATGGTGTGTAAATCCGAGGCCCAGCGGATGAACTCGATCAGGCGTTTGGGCCGCGGGCTGCGGTGATCGAGCGGCAGGGTGACCGACGGGCACTGGTCCCAGCCGAAGCGCCGCCCCAGCATTTCGCCGGTGGTGATGATTTCGTGATAGTACTTCGAGGAGATGACGGCCGCCGGATAGGCGCCCAGCATGGCGTCCATTTCGGCGCGGATGTCGGCCAGCTGCCGCGCGGTCCATGAAAACCCGTCCACGCCCTCGTCGTTCGACAGCAGCTGCATGTGGACCTTGAGGCCCGCGTCGCTGATTTTCCGGATGACTCTCTCCGTCTTTCCGATCTGGCGCGGAGTGATGGTGTAGAGATAGTAGGCGTGCGGATCGCCGGCATAATTTTTACTCGACACCCGAAAGGTGTCCTTGCCGCGCAGGGTCTTTTCGTCGGCCTCGTCGCCCCACAGGGAGATTCCGACCATCAGGTCGGGAAACCGGTCGCGCGGCACCTTGATCAAACCGTTGGTGGCGCAGAACGTGGGCAGGCGCCGGTAGAAGGCCTCGATGCGGTCCAGGCACAGCGTGGGCTCCCCGCCGATCAAAATCGCCAGGTTCACCCCGCGCTCCTTTTCGCGGTCGATGAACGCTTCCCACTTCCGGATGTCGGTTTCCTCGGGGGCGGCCTTGTGTTCGTCCGAGGAGAAGAAAAAACAGCCTTTGCAGCGCAGGTTGCACCGGTTGGTCACATCGTAGATCGAGCTGCGGATGTTGAGCTTCGATATCCGCTTGTAGCGGGCATGCCACTCGGGATCCAGCAAGGAGCTGACGGTCTGCATGAAAGATCTCCCTGATGACCGGCCGCGGGCGCGCGGAGGAGGCATTTTGCCCGGCGGCCGTGGTCAGAAAAGTTTGTGGCCGGGCGGCGCGGGCGGCGCATCGCTAAGATTGGGCCCCTTCTCGTACCCCATAACCCATACGGCAAGATAGGTGTCCACGTAATCGAGCCAGGCTTTGAAAACCTCAGGGTCGGTTGCGTGCCTGAACATCCGGGCCGTGACCACCGCGCTGCCGGCGGCATAGTGCCGGCAGTCGTCGCAATCGGTGTCGGGCACGCAGCAGGCCGCACCGGGATCCCAGGTGAGGTCCGTGCGGTACTGCCGGAAAGACCGGCCCAGACCGATCCTGGCATCGGGGTTCACGCGCGGGTACGGACAGGCGAACAAATCGTGCAGGCCCGCGGCGTGGGTATGGACGACGGCGTTGTAGCGGGAAAAAAGAACCGTGTCGGGATGGCTCTCCATAAGCGCGGTCATGGTGTCGCGGCAGTTGGAGAGCGATGCCGCCGTGTGGCGCAGATCGCCCCCATAGCCCACCGGGGCCGAAAACATGTTGAAAGTCAGCCGGGCGCCCTCGGCCGCCAGCCGCTCGGCGACCGGCCGGGCCTGGTCGATATTTTCGCGCGTGAACGTATAAACGAAGACGGCACGAGGGTCACCGCGGTAGTTCGCAAGCTGGCGCCGCAGCATGTTGCCGGCCTTGCGAATCTTGAGGCTCGCGTCGTCCGAGCCCCAGACCGAAATGTGGATCCGGTATCGGATCGCGGCCGGAATCGGGATCAATCCATTGGTGGCGATGGCCCCGAGCGGCATCTCCCGGTAACACACCTCACACAGCTCGGGGACCAGGGCCGGTTCGGCGCCGGCCAGGACCACGTACGTGATGCCGCGCTCTTTTTCGGCCTGCATCAGCCGGCGCCACGTCCCGGGGTCGCAGATGTCGGTGGTGAACTGCTTATCCCCGGCGAAGTAATAGCACCCGTCGCAGCGGATATTGCAGCGGCCGGTCATGTCATAGGTCGATTCGCGCAGGAAAAACCATTTCTTGACCTTCTGCCAGCGTTCCCGGATGCGGGGATCGGCCAGGATGTCGGAAAATTTCCATTCGGCCGTCGCTGTCGGCCGCGCACCACTGTCGGATATTTTGTCCACGATCACCACATGCGCCGATGAATTAATTGTTCAAGAAATCCCCTGCCCTTGTGCACGACAGGAAAGCTCATCTCCACTTGCCGCGGCGGCGGCGGTCGGGGGGCTTTCAGACTGTGGCCGCAAGGACAACTGACCGCGTTAGGCGGCGGCACCCTCGGCCGCCTTTTCCTTCAGCTTGCGCTCGACATACTCGGCAATCAGGCGGACCGTGGTCAGCTTCGGGTAATCGTCTTCATCGATCCGGATGGCATATTCGTCGCGGATCACCAGGGCGACGGTGGCCAGGTCCATGCTGTCGATGCCCACTTCGTCCACCAGGTCGATTCCGGGATCGAAGGTTTCGGGCGTGACATCTTCGAGCTTGAGTTCCTGGATCATGATTTCGGCCACCCGCAGGGTGATGGTGTCAATGCTGTTCATTCCAACGCACTCCTTTGTCTGGGATGCCCGGCAGCATCCGCGGCTCATTGCCGCCGGAATCGAGCGTCATCGTGCCGCTGCAGGCGATGTCGCCGCCGACGAAAATCCGGAAGCTGAAGACCCCTTCTGTGTCCTTCTTTGGCATGACGAGTATTTTCAGGCAATCCCGCGGCCGGATGATCTTTTTGAATTTGACCCGGCTGAACCCGGCCAGGCTGAAGAAACGCCCCCGGGCCTTGCACACGGCGTCGTAGACCATCCCGAGTTGGGCCACCCCCGGCAGGACCGGCTCGCCGGGGAAGTGGCCCGCAAACCACGGGGATTCCGGCGGTACGTGGACTTCGGTTGCCATTTCTCCGGCGTCTGAGATGTCGATATGATTCAGCCGGTGCCACATAAGCCGGTATTTTTACCCGAATTTGATAGAAAAATCAACCACTAGCCGACAATTAGCGCGCGTTCGCCCAGGATTTTATTGTGAGCCTTGGTCTATTTTCGATCCACACCTAGCGAATCCGGTGCTCCCACAGCGGGCCGACATGCCCGCGGGCGTGCATCCGGGAAATGACGCCGGCGGTTTGCGCGCCGCCGTCGCCGACAATCCAGTTCAACCGCCCGGCGGCCTGCTCCCGCACCGCGGCCAGGATCGCGCGGCCGTCGATCGCGGGCGACCGGTAAAAAACCGGCTCCAGCAAGTCTCCGGTTGCGCCGGCCTGCCCTTCCCGGCAGGCGATGGTGTACAGACCGGTGCGGGGATAAATGCGCATCCCGCAGAAGATAAAGAGCGCACACGTGTCGAGCCCTTCGAGGCGATCGAGGGTGTGCGCCATCGTCGCCGGGGTTTCGCCCGGCCCGCCCAGCAAGATGTAGTGGGCGACATGCAGGCCGGCCGCCACCGCCGCGGCGTGCGTCGTGAAGACATCCTCGGCCTGAAAAGGTTTGCGATATGCCTTCAGCACCGCATCGCAAAGGGACTCCGTGCCGAATTCGGCATGGCTCAAGCCGGCGTCGGCCAGCTGCCGGTAATAATCGCCCGCCACCTTCACCGGCGCAAAAAAGGCCCCCCAGGGGATGGACACCCCGGCCTTTCCGAAAGCCCGGGCCACGGCCTGGCTGTGATCGGCATCGGCGTTGAAGGCCGAATCGGTCACGAAAAAATAGCGCGCGCCCGCTTCCTGCAGGCGGCGGGCGGTCCCGGCGACCTCCCGCGGGTCGAACAGCCGCATCGCGCGTCCTTCGATATTCGGATAGGTGCAGTAAATGCAGTTGAACCGGCACCCGCGCTTGGTCTGCAGATTGAGCATGCCGCCGTTGGCAAGATAATAGGCCGGGTGCGGCCGGGTCGAATCGAAATGCCTGACGATGCCCTCGTCCCATGGTTGCGGGAATGTCACCGGACCGTGCCGGGTGACGACACCGGGAATCGAGGCGGCATCCGCGCGGTTTTCGATGGCTTCCAGCAGCAGGGCCAGGCGCTCGCCCTCGCCGATGACCCCGTAGTCGGCTTCCAGAGCCCGCATCAGTTCGGCTGGAAAGATGGTGAACCCACTGCCGCCCAGGACGATCGCCGCGCCGGAGCGGGCGCGTATATCGGCGGCCAGTTTCCGGTAGCCCGCAAAGAAGCCCCTGGGGTTGGAGGCATCGGTGGTGTCGATATTGCGCAGGGAAATACCGACAACATCGGGTGTAAAATCGTCGATGGTCGCCGCCAGGGCATTTTCGTCGACTGCGGCATTCAGGTCGAGAAGCCGCACCGCATGGCGGTCGGCTAGCGCGCCGGCGACGTAATCGAGCCCGAGCGGATAGACCGGGTAGGGCTGGGTCAGCGTGTTGGCGGAGACCAGCAGAACTTTCATCGTCGCAGCACCTCGACCGCCGTGACGGGATTTCCGAACCCCAGCACCAGGATACCCTTGCCGTTCAGCCGGACGGCAGCGCCACCGCACAGCGGACCGGGGATGGCGCCGGCCCGGGTGTAGGCGACCGCCAGGGCCACGGCCACGGCCGAAGCCGAGGCGAATTCCCCGATCAGGAGGCGATAGTCGATCACCGGCTGGGTAAACCGGCGGCCGTCTAAAAAAGCCGCCAGTTGAGCGGCGCCGGCCGGTCGCCTGGCGGCCGGGATTCCGACCATAAACGCCCCGTAGCGCGCCCGGATGAGTTCCGGCCCGCCCAGGCCGTTCACCAGCGCCGGCACGAGGTCGTCACCCCCTGTGGGCCGGGCGTAAAATGCCGGAAAAACCGTCACGCCCGCCGCCGTCGGGTCCGCCCTGAGCAGCAGCGCCGCGCCGCCGGCCGCCGGGACGGCCGCCGTCCGAACCGAGGCATCGAAGAGGGCCGAGAACGGATCGTGATACTCGTCGGCGCCGATGACAAGGCTCGTTTCACCCGGTCCCCGGGCCAGCCAGCCGGCGGCCATGAGCGCCTGCTCGAAGGACGCATCGCCGCCGGTGACGGTCACGTTGGCACCGGTGCTGCCGTACATCATCGCCACCTGACCGGCCGGCGCGTTGTGCACCGAACCGATGAAATCGGTCGGGCTGGGAAACCTTTCGCCGGTGTCGAACAGGCCCGCGAGAAACGCATGCGTCTCGGAGAGTGCGCCCCAGCCGGTGCCGAAAAATATGGCCGCCGGTGCATCGGTGGCCCCCGACCGGCGCCGGGCGTCTTCGGACAGGGCCATCACCATGCGCGGCAGGCACTTGAGCCGCCTGACCTGCCGAAACGCCAAAAGGGCGGAAACCTCGTCCGGGTCGGGAATGCCCCGGCACGATCCACCCGTCGCAAGGCGCGCCAGGGTGCCGTCGGTGGTTCCGGCGCCGGTCACACACGAAAGCGAGGCCACCAGCATCGGGCAAGGGCTGCCCTTGCTCGCCCCTTTCCGCGCGGCCTGCGCCGAACCGACCACCACCGCGGCATTGTTGCCGCCGAAGCCGAATGAATTGACCAGGACCGTTTCGACCGGCGCCCGGCGCGGACGGGGTTCGGGTGTCAGCTCGAGTTCCGGGTCCGGGCGGCCGGTGCCGGTGTTGGCCGGGATCAGTCCCGCCCCGATGCAGATCCCGGCCGTGACCGCCGCCAGGGCGCCCGCCGCCGCCAGCGGATGGCCGGCGGCACCCTTGGAGGAAGACATCGGCGGCGGAAAATCCCCGAACAGGCGGTTGACGGCCCGCGCCTCGGCCGCGTCGTTGTCGGGCGTGCCGGTGCCGTGCAGGCTGATGACGTCGATGTCGGACGCGTCCAGGCCGGCGTCGGCGATCGTCGCGGCCATGGCCGCGTAAGCCCCGCGGCCTTCAGGGTGCGGCGCGGTCGGATGATGCGCGTCGCAGGAAAGGCCGGCCCCGAGAAGTTCGGCCCGCGCCTGGCGCGAATCGTCGGCGACCAGCAGCAGCATGGCCGCCCCTTCGGCCACGGACATGCCGCGCCGGCCCGCCCCGAAAGGCCGGGCGCCCTGCGGGTCGATCAGCTTGAGCGCGTTGAACCCGTGGTATGTCAGGCGGCACAAACAGTCGGCGCCGCCGACGAGGACCCGGCGCGCCTTTTTAGTCCGCAGCAGTTCCAGCGCGATCTTGAGGGCGACCGCCCCCGACGAACAGGCGGTCGACACGGTCAGGGCGATGCCGGTGCATCCGGTTCGATCGGCAAGGTCCTCGGCCACGGAACCGGCGGCATGCCACCGGTAGGCGGCCGGGTCGGCGACGCCTCTTTTCAGCATCTCCTCGGTGGTGAACATCCCGCCGGTGGTGGTCCCCACGATGACCGCATCGGGCGCCTCGCGGCCGCCCGCCATGGCCTGGTCGGCGGCCAGGCGCGCCAGCTGGTGGGTCCGGGGCAGGTGGGGGTCATCCAGGGCCAGCCGGACCTGGCCGACCGGCAACGGGGGATTGCCGGGGGTGTCGAAAAGGCTCAGCGGCGCGAGGTGGCATCCGCCCGCGGCCAGGGCGGCCCGGGTGGCCTCGATCCCGGACCCCAGCGGGCTGACGGCGCCCATGCCGGCTATGAAGACCCGCACCCCGCTCATTTCGGCGGGTCGGGAGCGTTATCGGCGATGTAGGCCGCCATGGTGGCCAGGCTCGCGAAGACTTTTTCACCCAGCTCGCGGGTCTCGATGCGGACACCGTAGTCTTTTTCGATCATGATGACCAGTTCCAGCACGTCGATCGAATCGAGTTCCAGCGTGCCGCCGATAAGCGGCACGTTCGCGTCGATATCCTCGGGCCGGATATTCGTCAGATCGAGCAGGTCGACCATTTTCACTTTGAGTTCAGCGATCAGTTGGTCCATGCGGCTGGTGTTCATTCGCGATTACCCCACGGTCAGGAATGTATAACGGTATGTTTAAAGCGCTCAAAACGAATTGCTGGCTCGACGAAAGCGGGGAGTGGTGCGGGGGTCGCCGCCGGTGCACCGTGCAGCTGATCAAGCCGATCGACGCCAAAAATGAAGACAAGCGCCATGTCGTTTGGAATAAAACAGACGATCGCGTCGCGTCACGATGATCGGACTTCCCGGTTCAGGAGCGTCCGTACGGCTCTGCCTTTACACGACCGCGTTATTATTGTAACCTCTCGCCCTGTTTGACGCCGAAAGTGCGTAGAAAAGGGGCAGCCAAAAACCGGAACCACATCGGCAGATGGCGCGTGAGCACCGTACACTATTGAAAAAACGCCTTCTTTTCAATCTTTTTTTCTCTTTCAAAGCGGATGTCCGATGATCCAGCCGGTTTTGAGCCCCGAAACTATCCTGCCCCACCGTGAGCCAATGCTGCTGGTGGACGAGATCATCGCGGTCGACGACACGGGGGCCGTCACCGCTGCGCTCGTCACGGAGAAATGGCCGTTTTTCGACGGCCGAAACGTGGGCGCCATCGTCCTGATCGAACTGGTGGCCCAGACGGCCGGAATTCACAACGGCTGGATCCGCGAAAAACAGGACGGACCGACCGCCGACAAGAAGGGCTGGATCGTCGGCATCCGTCAGGCCCACCTGGCGGTGGATGCCGTTTCGCCCGGCACCAACCTGATCACCCGCACCCAAAACCGGATGGAATTCGAGGGCTTTCGCGACATCTACGGCTGCGTCGCGTGGGAGTCGACCACCATCGCCGAAATAACGCTGCAGCTGCTGCGCTCGGACCAGCGGGCATAGAAGCGAACGGGACGGCCGGATCTGTTCCGCAGGACGCGTCTGAATGTGATTTCATGCGAGAATGGAACATCTTGTCTAACGGCCAACGATCATCTCAAGTCCGGCAGACTCGTAGGTTGGGGTGAGCGAAGCGAACCCCAACATTGGCACGGATCCGTTATCTTTTGTTGGGGTGAGCGAAGCGAACCCCAACATTGGCACGGATCCGTTATCTTTTGTTGGGGTGAGCGAAGCGAACCCCAACATTGGCACGGATCCGTTATCTTTTGTTGGGGTTCGCTTCGCTCATCCCAACCTACAAAAAAAGCTGGAAATTTATGACCGTGAACCCAGATAAAAAACCGGCCATCGTGACCGGCGCCAGCAAAGGCATCGGCCGCGCCATCTGCATCGAGCTGGCCCGCTGCGGCTATTATCCGATCGTCAACTACCGCTCCGACAAGGCCGGTGCCGAAAAGACGCTCGCAATGGTGGCGGCGGCGGGCGGCGAGGGTGAGATCGTGGGGTTCGACGTCACCGATTTCGAGGCCGTGCAGTCCGCCGTCGTCCGCATCATCGCGGCGCACGGCACCATCGCCGCGCTGGTGCACAACGCCGGCATCACGGCCGACGAGCTTTTCGTGATGATGTCGCGCCGGAAGTGGCACGCGGTCATCGACACCAGCCTGAACGGGTTTTACAACATCACCCGACCGGTCCTGGAAAAGATGGTCGTGCAGAAGCAAGGGGCGATCGTTGCCATCGCCTCTGTTTCCGCGCTGATGATCAACCGCGGCCAGGCCAACTATGCCGCCGCCAAAGCCGGCCTGATCGGCGCCGCCCGCACGGTTGCGGCCGAAGTCGGCCGCCTGGGCGTGCGCGTCAACGTCGTGGCCCCGGGCCTGGTCGATACCGACATGATCAAGGAGTTCCCGTTGAAGAACATAAAGGCCCTGATCCCGATGGCCCGGATCGGGCAACCGGAGGAAGTCGCGCGGGTGGTCCGGTTTCTCTGCTCCGAGGATGCGTCGTATGTCACCGGGCAGGTCATCGCCGTCAACGGCGGCATGTGTTGACCGGAAAAACGGCGGTTTTATGATAAACTCCCCTCTTTTCCAAGGCGGTCGAAACCTTCGGTGCCGGTCGAATGCTGGCCGCTGGCTCCAGACCGTTGTCGTTTTGGCAGCGGCCTGGCTGGCGATCGGCTGGGGATCGAGTTGGGAAGACCTGCGGTCGGCCGCCGGCTCGGTCACCTCGCTCAGCGCCGATTTCGTCCAGGAAAAGCACCTGCGGATTCTGGCCCGACCGCTCGTTTCAACGGGCGTGTTCTATTTTCAATCACCGGCTTCCCTGCGCTGGGAATACCGGACGCCCGTTCGCAACATCCTGCTGATGCACGACAACCGGACGGAACGCTGGATCGACACCGGCAGCGGTCTGACACAGGAGTCCGGTGCCGGCCTGCAGGCCATGCAGATCGTTCTGGAACAGGTCTCCCAGTGGTTCGGCGGCCGGTTCGACGAGAATCCGATGTTCGCGGCCCGCTTGGAACCCGGTCCCAAAATCGTCCTGGTACCGAAGGAAGAGGCTTTTGCCCGGATGATTCACCACATCGACCTCGTGCTCTCGGAGCGTCCCGGCATCATCGAGTCGGTCGTCATCTATGAAAGCGACGATTCGTTCACCCGGCTCGTCTTCACCAATGCGGTTCTCAATCAGCCCCTGGACGCGGCCCTGTTCAGGAAGATCTCGTGACCGGCCGCCTGCTCGCCCTGACGGGGATGCTGCTGTTTTTTTCCTGCTCCCGCCTGCCGGCCATCGCGCCGACAGCAGAACCGCCCGCGGCGACCGCCGCGTGCGCCTATATGTTTCCGGCCGGAAAGTGGCAGCTGCTTCATTTGATCGAAGTCGACCTGCCGGGGGGCCGGCACGGGGTCATGACGGGCCTGACCATCCTGTCTTCGAGCCTCCGCAGCCACCGCAGCGTCATCATGAGCGTGGAAGGGTTCGTGGTGTTCGACGCTGAAGTCGACCGGAAACTGACGGTTCACCGCGCCCTGCCGCCGTTCGATGCCCCCGGTTTCGCCGCGGGTCTCATGGAAGACATCCGCCTGATTTTTTTCGCGCCCGTCGGACCGCCCGAAGAATGCGGAAGCCTGGACGACGGCTCGGCCGTGTGCCGCTACCATGATTCGGGCGGCGGCCGCGTCGATATCGTCTCGCGGGCGGCCGGTGCCTGCGAAGTTCGGCGCTATGACCGGCAACAGCGACTGATAAGGGTCGTCAAGATCCCGGCCGCTGCACCCGCCGGGGACCGGATGCCGCAAACCCTGGAGCTGACCGCCCGGGGTCGACAAGGCTATAAACTCGTCATGACGCTCCTTGAAGCCGTGCCGCTGGGTCCCTGACCCGGACAAGCCGGCACCCGTTAGCCGGTTTGCCCGTTACGCCCGTTTAGCCCGTTGGCCGTGAGTCACCCAGTGACTTTGGTCTCGATGTCGTGGGTAGGTTGGGGTGAGTGTAACGAACCCCAACAAGAGATGAAATAAATTCGCCGATGTTGGGTTTCGCTGCGCTCAACCCAACGAGGCTGTGCCATTTCGGTATCGTTTCATATGAGAGTACGGTTCAGGGTTAGGCGGATTCCGGTGCGGATGAATCGCGCGGGGTCAGATAGAAAAAAAGATTAACAGAATATAAGAACAGATGAATAGTAGAAAATAAGAAAGTGCACCTGGGGCGAAACGGCCCCCTGACAGCCTGAAACGATGGTGACGATATGAAACTGCGCGTAATCTACCCCAAGTGGCCCAAACTGGACCGGCAAACCGAGTTCCATTTGCCGCCGCATGGCCCGGTGGTGTTTGCCGCCGCCCTGCCGGAGGACATAGAGGTCGAGTTTATCGACGAGAATGTGGAGCCGATTAATTTCGACGACCCGGTGGATGTCGTCGCCATATCGATGATGCTGACGCTCCAGGTCAAGCGCGGCTGGGCCATCGCCGACCGCTATCGCCGGAAGGGGATCAATGTCATCTTCGGGGGCATTGCGACCATGCTGCATGCCGAGGAGACGCTGGCCCACGCCGACGCGGTTTTTATCGGCGAGGCCGAGGGCCGGATGCAGACGGTGTTCAGCGATTGGCGCCGCGGCCGGCTGAAGCCGGTCTACGATTACCTGCAGGACCAACCGCCGATCGAATCGGTCGGCCCGGCGCGGCGCGATCTTCTGAAAAAAGAATTCTACAATTACCGCGGGGTTCAGATGTTCGACCTGGTGCATGCCTCGCGGGGATGCCGGTATCACTGCTACCCCTGCGCGGTGGCGTACCTCGGGGGCCGCAGGTTCCGGCCGCGGCCGATCGAAACGGCGGTCGCCGAAATGGCCGCCATCGACAACAACCGCCTCTTTATCGTCGACAACTCCCTGGCCCAGGACACCGCGTGGGAGAAGGCGCTTTTCCGGGAAATGATTCCGCTCAAGAAGAAATGGTGCAGCCACCCGATCGAAGACCGGCCCGAAGTCCTCGAGCTGGCGGCGCGGGCCGGGGCCTGGTACGTCTACCAGGCCGTGTTCGACACCTCGGACTATATCCGCGAGCGGGTCAAGCGCTATCACGATCACGGCATCGCGGTCGAGGGCACCATACTTCTGGGGCTCGACGACCACACCGAGGACGGCATCCGGCGGCTGATCGATTTTCTGATGGACATCGATCTCGATCTGGCCGAATTCACGGTCCTGACCCCCTTTCCCCACACCCAGGCCTTCGAGGAGCTAAAGCGCGACAACCGGATCTTTTCCTTCGACTGGGACGATTATTCGGCCGACCGGGTCGTCTACACCCCGCGGCACATGACGCCCGACAAGCTGCAGGAGCTGCTGCAGTATGCCTGGGACACGTTTTATGCCGACGAGTCGCAGGAAATTAAAATGTTCAACCTGTTTCAGAAGGTGGTCCGCAAGGAAATCGCCGACAACACCTTCCGACCGCGCAACCGTAAATTAGGAAAGAAGGCTTTCGGGAAGGTGGTGGGTTGACGTAGGGGCGAAAAATTTTTCGCCCCTACGGTGTCAGCCGTCGTTGAAACCCATTCATCCGCTCTCCGGCGCATCGTTTTCAGGGAAGCGTGTCGGATAGGCTCTTCAACCTTTACCATTGAACCCTGAACGCCGAACCGACCAAAAGGATTTTCATACCATTCGATGCGCGAGCGTTCGATGTTCGGCGTTCATCTGTTGATCTTACGTTGGGGTTCTTTACACTCACCCCAACCTACCGTTCTGCCAAGTCCGACAGCCGCTTAATCAAAAAATCCGCGATTGTCCTCACCGCCTTCTCGGCTTCCGTGTAAAGCCTGAAATCCCGGCGACTGATCCTGCGAATGCATCTTTCGGCGCGCTGGGTGGAAAACACGACAAAAACGGCCCCTTGCGGTTCATCGTACCCGCGAAATTGCCAACGCCCGTCGGTCGGCCACCTCGAGCCAGCCGGTCACGATCGTGCGGCAGGTGCCGGAAGCCAGCAGGTCGACAGCCACATCGAGCGCGGTGAGGCCCCTCTGGCCGATCTCGTCGCCGACCGTAAATGTCGGCCCGGTCAGCCGGAAATGGATGGCGGCTTCGCCGAGGACGATGCCGGGCAAGGTGAAAGAAAAGAGATTCGGGCTCGCGAAGGCGCCCCGGTCTTCTTCGGCGGTGGCGTAATAGGCGCGGTCGGTATCGAAACACCCGCAGCGGGTGGCGGCGATGATGCCGATGGGGGCCGGGGCTGCGCCATGGTCAAGGCCGGCGTCTTTCAGGGCCAGGGCGATCGCGGCACAGCCCACCCGCGAATAGGCATCGAAGCGCCGATAGCGGACCGGCGGGTGGGTGTAAATCGATTCCGCCGGCGGAACGATCGGATGACCCGCGTCCAGGACCGGCCCGTTCTGGCGGCCATCCGGCCATAATTGCCGGCGGTGACCCAGCCGCCGCCGATGATGTTGATTTCCATGGTTTTATGAGATTGTTGAATTCGAATTTCCAGTATCCGGTTCAGATGTCATTTTTCCGCCGCACACAACAGCAGCGCGGCGTTGATCCCTCCGAATCCGCTGTTGGTCGTCAAAATGGTACGGCCGCCGAAGGCCTGGACCCGATCGGACACCCGCCCGGCCGCCTGGGCCGCGGGCGTCTTCGAACCGGCGGTGGGCGGCACGTGTTGGCAGGTCAGGGCATGAACGCTGATGGCCGCATCGATGCCGCCCGCCGCTCCCAGCGTGTGCCCGATCGCCCCCTTGATCGAAAAGACCGGAAAATGGCGATCTCCGAAAACGCTGTCGAGCGCCGTCAGCTCCATGCCGTCGTTGAAGACCGTGCCGGTCCCGTGGGCACAGAAAGCCTGGATCTCCTCCGGCCGTGTGCCGGCCATCTTCATGGCCTCCGCCATCGCCGCCGCCAGGCCGCGGCCGTCGCGGGCGGGACCCGTGATGTGGTTGGCATCGTTCGCGATGCCCCAACCGGCCACCCGCGCCAGCCGACCCAGCGCCAGCGCAACGGCGGTATCGTCGTCGGCCAGCAGGATCGCCACGGCGCCGTCGCCCAGACACATTCCGTCCCGGTCGCGGTCAAACGGACGGCAGGCGCCGGTCGTCAGGGCCTTCAAGGACGCAAAACCGGCGGTCGTAAACCCGGTGACGACATCGGCCGCACAGACCAGAACCGCACCGCATTGCCCCAGCGCAATCTTCTGGGCTCCGATCGCCAGCCCGACGGTGGACGACGCGCAGGCCGCGGAGATGTCGAGCCCGCGGCCGCCGGTGCCCAGCAACCCGGCCGCCCAGCAGCGGAAGTGCTCCGGCAGAAAGGGCATCGCTACTTTACCACCGCCCTCAATGTACTCGGCATTGCCCTTGAGGCCGGTCCAGATGACAAAGGTTTCCGGCGGAACCGGCCCGATCGGCTCAAGCACGCGGCGGGCGACCGTACACACACGGTTCTCCCCGGTCACGGGGTCAAGATCGGAGATGATTGCAGCCGCCCGGCCTCCGGTCCGGTCCGCCGGCCCGCGATCCAGGGCCGCAACGGCACTCTCGCCTTTAACGAGCCTGTCCCAGTTCTCCCCGATGCCGTCGCCGAGACCGGTGGCGAGCGCCTGATTGACGACGTAAACCGCCTTCATCCGCCCGGTTTGATATCGCCGCCGCGTCAATTTGCCTCGAGATCGCGGAAGCGGTTGACTTCCGGCAGGCGCCGCATGTCGATCTCGTAGCGGCCGCGCCAGCCGACTTTTTTGAGGCGGCGGCCCAAATACGCCTTTAAAATCGGTCTGAAGCCGTAAATCCAGATCGAGGTCCACACGGGTCCCCGCTGCCGGACACGCGGCGAGGGTTCCCACCAGCCCATCACCTTCTGGCGGTGATACCAGACCAGGTATTGCAACTGCTCGGCGCTCAAATGGCGGGTCCTGACATTGGCCCACATGCCGTTGTAGCGCCTGAAGTCATCCGGGTTGGTGACCAGCCCTTCTTCGAGCAGTTGCGCGCGCATGGCGGTTTTCGGATAAGGGGTCAGGATCTGGCAATAGGCGGTGTCGGCCTCGATCGATTTCAGGAAGCGGTAGTTTTCGATGATGTCCTCTTCGGTGTCGTCCGGGAAGCCGAAGATCATGCCGCCCACCACCATGATGCCGTACTTGTGGCAGTTGGCCACGGCCTGGCGCGAGGCGGCCACGATGTCGCCCTTGCCGGCCGCCTTGAGATTTTTTTTGGAAACGTTTTCGATGCCGAGAAAGACCGTCTTGAAACCGGTTTGCGCCATCTTGCGGACCATCTCCTCGTGGCGGGACATCGTGATGCAGTCGGCCTGCACCACGAAATTGAGGTTGCGGTAGCGGCGGGCGCCGATGGCCGCGCACAGATCGATGACGCGCGCGGGGTCGAGCACCAGGTTGTCGTCGGCCAGAAATATCCAGCGCGTTTTGCAATTGAAATAAATGTCGTCGATATCGGCCAGCACCCGCTTTACCGGAAACGGGCGGAAAGTCCGGCCGTACATGTGACTCATGCTGCAAAAGCTGCACGACCGGGTGCACCCGCGCGAGGTCTCCATCACCTCGATCTTGTTGTTCATGATGTGATAGCCCCAGGTGAGGCGGCGCTTGTCGCGGATCGGCAGCTTGAGCCGCGCCAGGTCCAGCAGCTCGCCGCGCGGATTGTGAACCAGGACGCCGTTTTTCTTGTGCGACAACGACGGAATGTCCTCGAGGCGGTCCTGGCCGCCAAGGGCGTTGACCAGCCGCCGGAAGGCTTCCTCGCCCTCGCCGCGGACGACGAAATCGATCAGGGACGCCTCGTTCGAGGCGGCGATTTCCTCGTACATGAGGGTCGCGTGATACCCGCCGATGACGATCTTGACCTCCGGCAGCAGGCGCTTGACCAGACGGATGAGCCGCGTGCAGGTGTCGAACTGCCAGGCCATGGCCGACAGGCCGACCACGTCCGGCCGGATTTTCAACAGGATGTCGCGCACATAGCGGCCCACCCGGCGCCGCTTGCGGATCAGGTCGATAATCGTCACCTGATGGCCGTCATCGACGTTGGCGCCGACGCTGGCGATGCCGTTGTTGGGCATGTGAAAAGCGCTTTCATGCATAATGACCGCGGCCACATCGGGCATGGACATCAGGACGATTTTCATGGTTCCTCACTGGGTTGCGATGCGAGCAGCGCACGGACCCGCTCCATCACGGCCGGCAAGGAACCGGCGTGAGGTTCCGCGGCCGCATCGAATGAACCGATCAGCGCGAGACTGATGGTGTGGGGGCCGCGGGTGTCGAACGAAAAAGAGCCGGGCCTAAACATTTTTTCGGTGTTGCGGACGTAAAGGACTTTGACCGGTGCCCGGCAGCTGCGCGCGATCTTGAAGGCGCCCTTGTTGAGTCGCCCGATGCGGCCGTCCGGGCTGCGGGTGCCCTCGGGAAAAACGATCAGGTTGCCGCCAGCCGCCAGAAAGGTGGGCATCTGTTCGATCCGCCGGATCATCATGTCGGCCAGCCGCCCCTGTGACGACGAGGGGATGTAGCCGGACCACGCCAGCATCTTTCCGAAAAGCGGTATGTCGAACAGCCGGCTCTTGACGATGGTGTTGTGCCGGTCATAGAGCGAGATCAACAGGATCGAGTCGAGATAGGAGCGGTGGTTGCAGACGATGACCGCCGAGCGGATGTCCTTGACCGCGGCCGGGATCCGCCAGCGGTAGGCCGGAATCAACACCCGGTTGAGCGCGAAAAACCCCCGGTAAAAGCGGCTGTTGAGCCGTTGAAACGCTGTCTCCCTCCGCTCCGCGAACAGGAAGGCCCAGAGGTAAAAAGGCGCAAAGAAAAAGACGAAGCCGGCCGTGAAGTACAGCCACAGCAGCACCGTAATCGCGAAATCGAACAGGGGTTGAAGACCCTGACGGTTGGGGGGGCCGTTGGCCGGCATCGGTCACCGTCCGGATATTTTTTTCAGTATGAAGCAGGTGTTCACGCCGCCGAAGGCAAAGTTCTGGACCGCGCCGACCCCGACCGGCACCTGCTCGCAGTGCTGCACGTGGCGGATCATCGCGCAGCGCTCATCGACCTCATCCAGGTTCAGCGTCGGCGGGACGAAACCTTCGGCCATCATGAAAAGGGTGATGATGGCCTCGATGGCGCCGCAGGAGCCCATGGTGTGCCCCATGTAGCTCTTCAAGCCGGTGACCCGCGGCCCTTGGCCGTAAATACGGCCGGTGGCCTGGGCCTCGATCACATCGCCCATCTTGGTGCCGGTGGCATGCGCGCTGATAAAATCGACCGCCTCCGGACCGATGCCGGCATCTTTCAGAGCCAGGGCGATCGTGGCGGTGATGCCGCGCGTGTTCGGCAGGATGAGATCGCCGCCGTTGTTGCTGCACGCAAACCCGATGACCTCGCCCAGAATGTCGGCGCCCCGGCGACGGGCGTGTTCGTAGTCTTCGAGCAGCAGGGCCCCGGCCCCTTCGCCGACGACCAGCCCGTCCCGCCGGACGTCGAAGGGCCGCGGGGTGAGGTGCGGGGTAGCGTTGAATTCCGACGAGCAGGCCAGCAGGTTGTCGAAGACCGCCACGGTGGTGGTGTCGTACTCGTCGGCCCCGCCGCAGAGCATGGCATCCTGCAGGCCGTATTTGACCGACTCGTAACCGAAGCCGATCGACTGGCTGCTCGTGGTGCATGCGGTGGAAGAAGAGATGACCCGGCCGGTGATCCCGAACATCTTGGTGATGTTCACCGCCGTGGTGTGAACCATCGATTTGAGGTAGTCGACCGCGCCGATCGACGCGAACTCCTGTTTCGATTCGCCGAAAAAGGTCCGGTAAATGCTGCGCTGGACCGACGGGCTGCCGTGGGTCGATCCGAAGGCCACCCCCAGCCGGCCCGAGGTGATGAAGTCCGGATCGAGGCCCGAGGCCGCCAGGGTCTCCTTGGCCACCTGGCAGGCATAAAACGACACCGGTCCCATGGTCTTGCTGTGACTGCGCTTGAAGTCGTACTCGATGGGGTAGTCCACCGTGCCGTAGACGCCGGAATGGATGTGCTCGGTCAGCAGACCGTCGCTGCGCAGCGGCTTGACCCCGGATATGCCCTCGGTCAGGTGACGGAGGATCTCGGCGCGGGTGCGGCCGATCGGCGTGATGGCGCTGCAGGCCGTTATGACCACACGGTGGGCCGTCATTGACCCGCTGCCGGCCGGCTTTCGGGACCGGCGGTACCCGTTTGGCGGGCCGCGGCCAGGGCCGCCGTGTAATCGACGATCTGAGCGATGGTCCTTATTTCCATGGCGCTCTTTTTCTCGGCCCTCGTCAGCTGCGTATCGAGCAGGATTTCGATCTCGTGCAGCAGTTCGATGGCATCGATGCTGTCGAATTCGTAGCCCTCTCGCAGGTCGTCGTCGACACCCGGCGCGTCAATTTCGAACTTTTCCGCGAAGATCTTTAAAATGGCGGTTTCGATGGCATCACGCTGCATGGGGTCTCTCGTCGGTGGTTTTCTTTTCGTCACACGATCTCATTTGACTCAAGGAATGCCTTCATACACCAATTGAGTGCTGAATTCAAAAACTATCGGCCACGCCGCTTGATTTCGGGCCGAGAAACGGCTCGAAATGATACCACTCGAAAGGATTCTCGCGCAGATTTTTTTCGAGCAGGTCCACATACCGCTGCACGCAGCGGCGGATGGCCGCGGGTCTTTCGCCGCGCGCGGCCGGCTCTATCCGGACCGGCGGCGACAGGCTGAAATGGTAGCGGCCCCTGCCCGTCCGGCGCGAAAAAAAGAAAAAGATCGGCGCGCCGGATAGCAGCGCCAGCAGGTGCGGGGTTTCCGGCAGAAAAACGTCATGACCGAGAAAGGCGGCCTTGACGGCGCGCTGACCCGGCGTCCACAGCTTGTCGCCGGTCATCGACACCAGGCCGCCGGCCTGGATGAACCGCAGGGCCTCCAGAAGATCGAACGCGCCGGCCTGGTCCTTCTCGGCGGCAAGTATGCGGATGCCGCTGCCCCGCAGGTCTTCTTTCTGAATGCGCTCGATCTGGGCCCTGGCGCGCGCGCCCATGAACAGGATCAGCCGCAGGCGGGCCAGTTCCCGCTTCATCAGGTGCGCCGCGATTTCCCAGTTGCCCAGGTGCGACATCACGATGACGCCGCCCTGGCGGCGCTCGCTGGCCGCTTCGAGATGCTCCCAGCCCGAACGGGTGTATGAGACGCTGCCCGCGGCCGTCAGCAGGATCCGGTCGAGGTAGACCGAGGTAAAGTTGCGATACTGCCGCCAGGTGCAGCGCCGGTAACAGGCGCGCGAGCGGCCGGGAAAAAGGGCCCGGTAAAACTCCACGCTCGCCGCCACCCGCCGCGGAGAAAATACGAAGTACCCGGCCGCGATGCCCCTGGCGATCAGCTCGCAACTCCAGGGACCCAACCACCGTGACAGCAGCATCAGCAA
Source organism: uncultured delta proteobacterium (assembly GCA_963728055.1). Taxonomy (GTDB): domain Bacteria; phylum Desulfobacterota; class Desulfobacteria; order Desulfobacterales; family SG8-13; genus JARFQH01. The sequence continues at coordinate 138,748 of CAVSIM010000011.1, forward strand.
CCGGTAGAACAGGGTGAGCATTTACGTCACCGGCCTTGCAGCAAACCGTGCCATTTCAGCCCGGCGACCCGCCGCCCATTTCCAGCAGCTGTAAAACGGCCGGGGCCGCAGTGAGGGCCGGTACAGGGAACCGCCGGGTGGATATGACGTCTGGTTCATATGGGTTTCACCCTTGCCGCTCCGTGCAAAATCCCGTTGGAGTCGTCGACGCTTTTGGGAGTCATATGGCCGCGCGATCTTTTCTCTATGGTAAAATCCGTTTGAACACGCGCCGGGTGATCAGGCGGCTGAACAAACCGAAGTTGCGCAGAAAATCGTAAAAAGGGTGAAAATGTGAAATCCGGGGGGTGCCCGGACGATAAGACACGCTGACCGGCGCCTCGATCACCGTGATACCGTTCGCCTTGGCCCTGACCAATATTTCGACTTCGAATTGGAACCGCCGGCTGCGGGTGCCGAAGTGCAGGCACTCGGGCAGGGGGTATATCCTGAACCCGCTTTGCGAGTCCGTGATTGCCGGTCCGCCGGACACACGCACCCAGAAGTTGGAAAACCCGCGGCCGAAGCGGCTCGTCAGCGGCGCCGCGGCCGCCCGCATGTTATGCCGGCACCCGACCACGATCGGCCGCGTACCGGGCGGGATCGCCGCCATCAGCGTCTTTGCGTCCCGCGGGTCGTGCTGCCCGTCCGCATCGAGGGTGATCGCCCACGCACAGGTTTCGGCGGCGCTCCAAAAGCCGGTCGCAAGCGCGGCCCCTTTGCCCAGGTTTGACCGGTGCCTTAAAATCCGGATACCGTCGATGTCTTTTATCCGGTCGTAACTCGCATCGGTCGAGCCGTCGTCGACCACCACGACCGGCAGCCCGAGATCCAGCGTGCGCCGCACCACGTCGGCCACCGTCCGCTCGTGGTTGTAAACCGGAATCAAGACGCAAAAGCTGTCGGCCATGCTGGTATTGGTTGATGAGATGGGCACGGGATACGATCTTAACTATTGGTTTGAAAGGTTCAGGGTAAAGGTGAAAGGCAAAAGGCTGAAGGCTGAAGGCTCACGGCTTATGGCTGAAAGCGGGGGGATTGGGGAACAAGGTAGATGATTGACCGGTCTATGGTGACGGGGTGAAGTGTAAGGTATAAGGTATAAGGTGTAGGGTGTAAGGTAGAAGAAAAAAACCCCGGAACAAAATCCAGTGCGTTCCCGCGGCCGTCCGCCATTCCTCCGCCCCAGCTTTTCCCCTTTCGCCTTTAGCCGTTCGCCGTCCTCTTTCCGCCCTCTGTCATCTGTCCTCTGTCATCCAACTCCGCCCTTCGCCCTTCGCCTCCCGCCTTCCTTTAGCCTTTCGCCTTGATATGCCACCCCCCACGTACCCGGCCCCAGGTGGACACCGGAGGTCAGGGAGAGGGGTTGCAGGATGGTCTCGGCCGTTGGGTAGCGCCTATCGATCTCCCGCAGCACCGTATCTGCGACCCACTGGCGGTTGTCGGAATACTCGACCAGGATCAGCGAGTCCGAATCGGGCGCCAGGTCCACCGTTAGTTTCGCGAGGGCGAAGTCGAGCTGCCCCTTGCGGTCCCGGACCGTTCCGGCCTTCACGGCCCCGCCGGGGGTCGGGCTGATGACCGGTTTCAGGCCCAAAAGATCGCCGACGTAGCCTTTTGTCCTTGAAAGCCGCCCGCCGGCGACCAGATATTGAAGCCGGTCGAGGAAAAGGTATTCGGCGCTTTGCTGAACGGCGTCCGCGGCAAATTGCAGCACCGCTTCGGCCCGGTCGACCCGCCGGGCGCAGCGGGCCGTCGCCAGGGCGACGATGCCTAGGCGCCCGGAGGCCAGGCCGGTATCGATGACCGCGAACCGGTCCTGCGGATCGTTCTTCTCCTTCCAGGCCGCGGCCGCCTTATAGTTGCCGGTGTAGACCGAGCCGACGCACAGATAAAGGGCCGCCTCATAGCGGCTGACGATGCTTTGAAACCGCTGGCGGCGCTCGAAGGTCGAGGCCTGGGCGGTCGTCACCCGCACCCCCTTTCGCATCGCCGCATAAACCTCCGCGGGTTCGACCTCGGTTTCCGGCAACGCCTCGTCGCCGACGAGAATGTAGCTGTCGAGCAGGGTCACCCCCAGGCACGCGGCATCCTGGCACGTCAGGGAGCCGGCCGCATCGGTGACGATGTGAATCACCGGCGGTTTGTCGGAAACGGCCGGCGGGCCGGTCGGCCGCCGCAAGTCCGTCGCCGACCACTTGATCACCCGCCCCATCTGCTCGACCTGTTGCCTGACCGCCTCGTGATATGCGGTGTGGAGGTGGATCTTGAGCCGCGAGCTTTCCCGGCGAACCACCAGGCTGTCTGCACGGGACGCCAGCCCGGCCAGGGGGGATGCCCCGCTCGCCGCGTCGGTCTCGACGAGCGTGTCGATGCAAAAGCCGCTGGCCTCGCCCGGTTCGCCTGCCGGTACCGGCGTCAGTTTGTCCCGAAAAATCTCGGTCACCGGCCGAAACCCGTTTTCGGCACCGTCCATCCGGCTGAAATAGCCTTCCATGAAAAGGAACATCCCCAGGGCGCCGGCATCGACGACGCCGGCGGCTTTCAAAGCCGGCAGGGTTTCGGAAGTGGATTGGACCGCCGCTTCGAGCCGCTCGATCAGGCCGGGACAGCTGCCGGCCCGGGTCTCTGCGGAGGTGGGTTCGACCGCCGCCAGCAGGGCGTCGAAAACGGTCAGCATGGTTCCGGGTTGCGGGTTTGTGATCGCCTGCCAGGCCCGTTCTTTGCCGGTTTTGATCGCCCGCGCGAGGTCTTGCAAGGGATCTGCGGCCAAAAAGCCGGCAAAGAAGCAGGCGGCGATGTTGCCGGAGTTGCCGGTGGCGGAAGTCAGCAGCCGGCCGAGGACCGTTTCGGTGGGGGCCTGGCTGCGGTACAGCGGCGCCAGGCTGATCCTCAGGTTGCGCCCCGTATCGGCATCCGCCACGGGAAAGACATTGATCTGATCGAGAAGAGCGGACCAGGCCGAGAGGCGCTCGTAGCCGGTGGTCAACGCGGTTTGCAGCCGGGAATCCATCACGCGAATCCCAGCGCCGCGGTGATGTCGCCCGGCACTTCGAACTGCATTTCCATCTCCGGCATTTTGACCGCCACCTGTTCGCTCGTCCCGCGCGTGCAGACCTGGCTGCCGGCGGTCAGCCGGATTTCAAAAGAGATCGCGATCTTGTAAACCGCTTCGGTCACAGTCGCCTTGCAGACGAACACATCGTCATGGCGCAGAGGCACGATATGCTTGGTCGATGACCGGGTCACCGGGAAGATGAGTCGATGGTCCAGAAAATACCGGTACAAATCCAGCCCGGCCTGCCTGAAAAGCCCGAAGCGGGCGATGTCGAAATACTTCAGGTAGTTTCCGTGCCAGACGACCTGGAGGGGATCCAGATCGTGAAACGGCACCCGAGCCTCGTATTCGTAGGACATCCGCCCAACACCCTGCCGGCAGTTCAATCAGACCAGCCCCTGGTCCATCATGGCGTCGACCACCTTCAGGAAACCGGCGATGTTGGCCCCGACCTCGTAATTTCCCGGGCTGCCGTAAAGGGCGGCCGCATCGACGCAGGTGCGGTGGATGCTCTTCATGATCATCTTCAGGCGCGTGTCGACCTCCTCGCGGGTCCAGGAGAGCCGCATGCTGTTTTGGGTCATTTCCAGCCCGGAAACCGACACCCCGCCGGCGTTGGCCGCCTTGCCCGGACCGTAGAGCAGGCCGTGCGCCATAAAGATGTCGATGCCTTCGGGGACGGTGGGCATATTGGCGCCCTCGCACACCAGCGTGATGCCGTTTTTTACCAGGTGGTGGGCATCCAGGGCATTGATCTCGTTCTGGGTTGCACTGGGGAAAGCGCAGTCGGCCGCGTGGTTCCACAGGGCATTGTAATCCATAGCCGGATCGACCGGCACATAGACCGCCGCCGGATATTTTTCGGCGTATTCCTTGATCCGGCCGCGCCGGATGTTCTTGAGAATTTTTACGGAGGCCAGTTTTTCGGCATCGATCCCGCTTTCATCGTAGATGTGGCCGGCCGAGTCGGAGAGCGTTACGGTCTTGGCCCCCATCTGAATCAGCTTTTCGACCGTGAACTGGGCCACGTTGCCCGAGCCCGACACGAGGCAGGTCTTGCCCTCCAGGCTCTGGCCGCGGGTGGCCAGCATCTCGGACGCAAAGTAAACCGACCCGTAACCGGTCGCCTCCGGCCTGATGAGGCTGCCGCCCCAGTTGAGCCCCTTGCCGGTCAGCACCCCGGTGAATTCGTTGCGCAGCCTCTTGTACATGCCGAAAAGGTAGCCGATTTCCCGGGCCCCGACCCCGATGTCACCGGCCGGCACGTCGGTGTTGGATCCCATGTGCCGGAAAAGCTCGCACATGAAACTCTGGCAGAACCGCATGACCTCGTTGTCGGATTTGCCCTTGGGGTCGAAATCCGATCCGCCCTTGCCGCCGCCCATCGGCAGGGTCGTCAGGGCATTTTTGAACACCTGCTCGAAGGCCAGGAACTTGAGGATGCCCAGGTTCACCGACGGGTGAAAGCGCAGGCCGCCTTTGTAGGGGCCGATGGCGCTGTTCATCTCGATGCGAAAGCCGCGGTTGACCCGCGGCTGCCCCTGATCGTCCAGCCACGGGACGCGGAACATGATCACCCGCTCGGGCTCCACCAGCCGCTCGAGGATCCTGGCTTGCCGGTAGATCGGATTCTGGTCCAGAACCGGTTTGACCGATTCGAGAACCTCGCTCACCGCCTGGTGAAACTCCTTTTCCTGCGGATCCTTGTTGACGACCAACTGCAGCATTTCATCCATGCCGACCTCCCCCGGGTTCCGGGTTCAAGGGTTCAATTATAATCACCAATGGTTTTGAAGTTCTGTTTGCAAGTTTGTAACTTGAACATCGAGCATCGAATGCTGAACGTCCGATGATGAGGTCGCTTTGCTCCGTCAGCCGAATTGCAGTACTCCTTATTCACCATTCGATGTTGGGCGTTCTGCGTTGGCCGTTCATCTGTTTAAAATTCTCCTGCATCTTGGCGGTCAGGGCCACCAGCGTCTGCCAGGACATCGTCAGGACGAATCGGCTTAAGAAAATAGCAAATACGACCTTGTGTTACAAGCGAAAAGGCATCGGCGGCCCGGCGGTCGGCGGCTTGAGGGCCGCAGTGCGGGCGCCGGTCCGGTGCCGCACGAAAACCTCACGCAATCCTAACAAAAACCTAACAATCGATCCCTATTAATGTTCCGTTCGCAAAAAATTCCAGTTTCGGTCATTGCAACGTGGATGGTGCCTGAACCCGATGGTTCAAATTTCACGTGCCGACATCCGGCGCCTGAAACCCAAAATCGATTTCATCCATCAACCGTGAGCCCTGAACCCTGAACCTTATACCTGAATAGCCACCCATGTCACCGACAACCGTTCTGACAGCCCTGCTGGCGCTCTCGTCGCTGGCCTATTTCCTGGGACGGCGCCGGGCCCTGGCCGTCGCCGGCAGCGCCGACAACATCAAGACGCTGCACTCGCGGCCCACCTACTACGGCGCCCTGACCGCGATCTGGTGCGGCATTCCGGCGCTTATCCTGTTTGGTTTCTGGATCGCGTTCGAGTCCAACATCATCACCGGCCTGGTCGTGGCCGACCTGCCCGAACACCTCCGCAGCCTGCCGCCGGATCGGTTGAACCTGATCTTGAACGATGTCAAAAATTTGGTCGGCGGCAATATCACCTCGGGCCGGATCGATCCGACCATGCAGGCGGCCGCCGACCACTATCGCCAGCTTCTTGTCATCAGTCACGCCGCCCTGGCGGTCGTGGCGCTTGCGCTGGCCATCGGAGCCGCTCTGATCGTTCGTTCCAAAATCTCGCCGAAACTGCGCGCCCGCAATCACGTGGAGACCATCATCCGCTACATCCTGATTTTCTGCTCGACCATCGCCGTTTTCACCACGATCGGCATCGTCTTGTCGGTGTTGTACGAAGCCATTCGATTCTTCCAAAAAATTCCGGTCTGGGAATTTCTGTTCGGCTTGAAGTGGAGCCCCCAGATGGCGATCAGGGCCGATCAGGTCGGCTCGTCCGGGGCTTTCGGTTCGGTGCCGGTATTTGTCGGCACACTTCTGATTTCGGGCATCGCCATGCTGGTGGCGGTACCCATCGGCCTGATGTCGGCCATCTACCTCTCCGAATACGCCGACCGGCGGTTTCGCTCCGCCGCCAAACCGCTGATGGAGATTTTGGCCGGAATTCCAACCGTGGTGTACGGCTTTTTCGCGGCCCTGGTGGTCGCGCCCGTGATCCGCGACGCCGGCACGTTCGCGGGCCTGGACGTCTCCTCCGAGAGCGCCCTGGCCGCGGGGCTCGTCATGGGGATCATGATCATTCCCTTCGTCTCCTCGATTTCAGACGATGTGATCAACGCCGTTCCCCAGTCGCTGCGCGACGGCGCCTACAGCCTGGGGGCCACCAAGTCCGAAACCATCAAGCAGGTGGTGATCCCGGCCGCCCTGCCCGGCATCGTGGGCGGCATCCTGCTGGCGATTTCGCGCGCCATCGGCGAAACGATGATTGTGGTCATGGCCGCCGGCCTGGCCGCCAACCTGACCATCAACCCCTTGAACGCCGTCACGACGGTCACCGTCCAGATCGTCACGCTGCTGGTCGGCGACCAGGAATTCGACAGCCCCAAGACGCTGGCGGCATTCGCCTTGGGCCTGCTGCTGTTTGTCATCACCCTGATCCTCAACGTCATCGCCCTGCACGTGGTGCGAAAATATCGGGAGCAGTATGAATAAGACACCCGCCTCCACCACGCCCCCGCCGGCCACCGAGTCACTGCGGACAATCGATCTGGTCAACCGCGGTCTACCCCGCCGCTACCGGGCCGAGAAACGCTTTCGCTTTTACGGCATCGGCGCCATCGTTCTCAGCCTGGTGTTCCTGTCACTGCTTTTCATCAGCATTATCGGAAAGGGCTATCCCGCCTTCCAAAAGACGTTCATCCAGTTGACCGTTTTTTTCGACCCCGAGGTGCTGCGGCAGGATTCCTTGGCCACGGCCGACTACGGCAGGCTGGTCAAAAACGCCCTGTCGCAAATGTTCCCGGAAGCGACCGGCCGCAACGAGAAACGGGACCTTTACCGTCTGGTCAGTTCCGGGGCGGCGTTTCGCCTGCGCAATATGGTCCTGAGGGAGCCGGGTATCATCGGCCGCACCCTGCCCGTCTGGGTGACGGCCAACGATGACGTCGACATGCTCATCAAGGGCCGGTTCGACCGCACCGCCCCCGAAAGCGAACGCCGCGTGAGTGATGCCCAGCTGAGCTGGATCGAGCGCCTCGAAAAAGAAACCCGGATCGAGATGCGATTGAACCGGACGTTTTTCACCGCAGGCGACTCGCGCGAACCCGAACTGGCCGGCATCTGGGGCGCAACGGTCGGCTCTTTCCTGACCCTTTTCATAACGCTGGTCCTGTCGTTTCCGATCGGCGTTGCGGCCGCCGTCTACCTGGAGGAGTTCGCCCCAAAGAACCGCTGGACCGATCTGATCGAGGTCAACATCAACAATCTGGCGGCCGTGCCCTCGATCGTCTTCGGCCTTTTGGGACTGGCGGTCTTTCTCAATTTCTTCGGTCTGCCGCGTTCGGCGCCGCTGGTCGGCGGACTGGTCCTGACCCTCATGACGCTGCCGACCATCATCATCGCCAGCCGGGCCTCGCTGCAGTCCGTGCCGCCCTCGATCCGCGAAGCCGCCCTGGGGGTCGGCGCCTCGAAAATGCAGATGGTGGCCCACCACGTGCTGCCGCTGGCCCTGCCGGGGATGCTGACCGGCACGATCATCGGCATGGCCCGGGCCCTGGGCGAATCCGCGCCACTGCTGATGATCGGCATGGTGGCCTTCATCGTCGATGTTCCCGGCGGGTTCACCGACCCGGCCACGGTCCTGCCGGTCCAGATCTACCTGTGGGCCGACAGCCCGGAGCGGGCCTTCGTCGAACTCACCTCCGCCGCCACCATGGTGCTGCTGGCCTTCCTGATCGTCATGAACGCCGCCGCGGTCATCCTGCGCAGGCGGTTCGAGCGGCGGTGGTAACTCGTTTCCGTCCATAAATGGCCCTTTTCCGCAATTTCGGCGTCAATCGGCGGAATTGCTTGCGCGGCATACAGGAAGTATGCCTCCGCACAATTCCACCGATTTCCTTGAACTTGCGAAAAATTGCCTATTTCTGGATCGGAAACTTATCAATCCCACGGATGGGCACTAACTCATAAAAGTTTAACATCACGCTCATATGCCGCTAACAGTCGGCCCGCATAGTCTCCCTGCCTTGACGGAACGTCGCTAAAGTCTGCGGCCGAATTTAAACACGAACCGTTTGACCCCTTACAACATCGGAAGAAAAAGGAGAAAAAAATGATCAGAAAAACAGTGTTAGTCGCCGTTTCACTCTTATTCGCTGCCGCCGCCTTCAGCAGTGTGGCAACCGCCCAGTCCGCCCGGGATTACATCAGCATCGTCGGCTCCTCCACCGTTTACCCCTTCGCAACGGTGGTGGCCGAGCGGTTCGGCAAAACCACGAAGTTCAAGACCCCCAAGATCGAATCGACCGGTTCGGGCGGCGGGTTCAAACTCTTCTGCAGCGGTGTCGGCACCGAGTTTCCGGACATTACCAATGCCTCGCGGGCCATGAAAAAAACCGAGTTCGACACCTGCCAGTCAAACGGCGTCAAGGATATCGTCGAGGTCAAGATCGGCTACGACGGCATCGTGGTGGCCAACTCCAAAAAGGCGCCGACGCTGAAGCTGACCCGCAAGGATCTCTTTTTAGCCCTGGCCAAGGACGTGCCCGATCCCGCCGGCGGCGAGAAGACCGTTCCGAATCCCTATAAGACCTGGAAAGACGTCAATTCCGCTCTTCCGAACGTCAAGATCGAGGTCCTGGGTCCGCCGCCCACCTCCGGCACGCGCGATGCTTTCGTCGAACTGGCCATGGAACCGGGCGCCGAAGAATTCGAGTGGGTCAAAGCCCTGTCAAAAAGCGACAAGAAAAAGTTCCAGGCTATTTCCCAGACGGTTCGCGAAGACGGCGCCTACATCGAAGCCGGCGAAAACGACAACCTGATCGTGCAGAAGCTCGAATCCAATTCCAATGCCCTGGGGATCTTCGGCTTCAGTTTTCTGGATCAGAATTCGGACAAAATTCATGGATCCTATGTCGACGGCGTCGAGCCGACTTTCGACAACATCGCCTCCGGAAAATACCCGATCTCGCGGCCGCTCTTTTTCTATGTTAAAAAAGCGCATGTGGATGTCATCCCCGGCATGAAGGAATACCTGACTGAGTTCACCAGTGAAAAAGCCTGGGGCGACGATGGGTACCTGGCCGAAAAAGGGCTGATTCCGATGCCCAAGGACGAGCGCGCTAAGTACAGCGAAGCCGTCAAGACGATGAATCCCCTCTCGATGTAGTCTTGCGGCAGCAGTGCAGGCCGGCTCCTCCCTCCCGGCCTGCACGATTACCGGCAACTGCCGGAAGTACAGTTTCGTTTCGGAGTTTGACAGGGTCTTTTCAAACGGGTAAAGAATGGTCCCGGAGTTCCGGGCCTATGAATCGGATAGCAGCACCATGGAATTTATCATGCCTGCCAAGGGCTCTGTACCTTTCTCAACTGCCTATGCGGCAATGGCAAGAGCAAAAAAAGACGTCGACATCCAAATGAGCAGCCCCCTCACATCCGGCCAGAAGCTGGTCAGCCGCGAAAACCGGAAAACCGTGGGCGACATCACGGTGTCCGATCCGCGCATGACCTGCCGCGAGGTCAACGTCTATTACGGCGACAAGCAGGCCATAAAAAACGTGTCGCTCGATATCGGCCGTAACGAGGTCGTCGCCATGATCGGCCCGTCCGGCTGCGGCAAATCGACCTTCATTCGCTGCCTGAACCGTATGAACGACACCATCGACACCTGCCGCGTCGCCGGCGAAATAAAGCTGGACGATATCGACATCTACGGCAGGAATATCGATGTCGTGCCGCTGCGGGCCAGGGTCGGGATGGTCTTCCAGAAACCGAACCCCTTCCCCAAGTCGGTTTACGACAACGTGGCCTACGGTCCGAAGATCCACGGGCTGGCGACGAGCAAGGCCGTGCTGGACGAAATCGTCGAAACCTCCCTCAAGAAGGCCGGCCTCTGGGAAGAGGCCAAGGACCGCCTGGATCAGCCGGGGACAGGATTGTCGGGCGGTCAGCAGCAGCGGCTCTGCATCGCGCGCACCATCGCCGTCAGCCCGGAGGTGATCCTGATGGACGAGCCCTGCTCGGCCCTGGACCCGATCGCGACCTCGGTGATCGAGGATTTGATTAACGAGCTGCGGGAGCAGTACTCCATCGCCATCGTCACCCACTCGATGCAGCAGGCGGCCCGCGTCTCCCAGCGCACCGCCTACTTTCACCTGGGCGACCTGATCGAAGTCGGCCCCACCAAGCGCATCTTCACCAACCCCCGCCACCAGCTGACCCAGGATTACATCACCGGCCGCTTCGGTTGATGGCGCCCGGCACAGTCTACCTATTTTTCTCTCTTTATTGTTCCTGACCAATCCGTTGTGCCGCGCCAATCCGGTATCAACCCCACCGCTGCAACAATGGGGTCAATGCTCCCGATTCCCTGCGCCATTTCGTTTGACTGTGGAATCGGGCGGCCTGATATCCTCAGTGACGCGTCCGGGTAGGGCATGGGGGATGAAGCGCCGTACCAGAAATCTGTTTCACCTGGCTGTAAAATAAGTATAATGCGTTGACATAATTTTGGTTTTCCTTCTTTATTACGAAATAATAATAAAGAAGGAATATTTGTGCATGTTTCCCGAAGCCGTCATCACCGATGCACTTCGGATTCTAAACGGTTCTGATCTCCCGCAGGGATAGGGCGATTAGAATAAAGAAATCTACCTATGATGCATTTTCGATGAGGCGGTCGAGCGGGCTTGAAACGACCGATATGTCCTTTTCCATGACATGGGTGTAGATTTCGGTGGTTTTGACGTCCGCATGGCCCATTAGTTCCTGCACGACCCGGATGTTGACCCCGTTTTCAAGCAAGTGTGTGGCAAATGAATGGCGATTCCCGCTTTATCCACCGCCTTCTTTACGGCCTTTTGAAGGCCGGATTCAAGGACATGGTGCCGCCTTATCGTGTCGCTGCGGGGGTCGTGACTCAGGCTCTTCGACGGAAAAACGATCCTGAACCCGGAGACGAACGCATTCCATGAGCCGGAGGCCACACCCATAAAGGATTTTAGCCATCAACAGGTGGGTTCCCGCCAGCCCGGTCATGACGCGTTGAACTTCGGCTTGCGTCATCACGGTCGGGTGGCGCAAGTGCTTTTTAGCCTTGACGGGTTCAATCTGTTCTTTAAGCGGCTGGTCGAGTACGCGACGGTACAAAAAAATGATCGCATTCAAGGCCTGCCTCTGAGTGGAAGCCGATACCTTTCCTTTGGTTGCCAAATGACTCAAAAACGCTTCGATCTGCACTTTACCCATCTGTGAGGGGTGGATTTTAGCACCGTGATAAATGGATAATCCAGTCGCAATAGGTTTGCTCGGTGCGATAGGCATAATGATGGTAGCGCAGCACCTGACGTACCTGGTCCATCAGCTTTAATTTTTGATCAGGTTTGAAAATAGACTTGTTTTTATTTTCCATACTATTTAGCATTGCCATGCAAACATAGAAAATTCAATACCTGTTTTTCCATGTTTTATATCATAATATAAAAATAGAGAGAAATTTTTCCATTGTATATAGGCAATATATGGAAAGTTTTCCATCTATTGATACTGTTAGCTCTTAAGGATAAGTCGCTATGCCAAATCTCGAATCAAACGCAAAAGATCGCATTGTATCAGTGGCAAAAGGTGTCGCAGGTGCTTGCCCACTTATAAGACCGTTGGCCGCTGAAGCAATTGGTACTCTGATGATTATAACTGAATATTGACATATGTTGTGAAAGATACAAAGTGATAAACTATAATTTTGAATGGGACCTTAATAAAGCGAGATCAAATAAAAGCAAACATGGTGTGAGTTTTGAAGAAGCGGCAACTGTTTTCAGAGATCCACAGGCATTGTCAATTTTTGATGGTGAACACAGTAAAGATGAGGATAGATGGGTAACGATAGGTATATCAAATACAGGAAGGCTGCTTGTTGTCTGTCATGCGTTTCAAAAAAGCGATGAAAACAATGTTACCATTAGGATTTTTTCAGGCCGGAGGGCTATAAAAAAAGAAACCAATCAATATAAGGATTGAAAGCATGAAAGAAGAATATGATTTTTCTAATGGTGAAAGAGGCAAGTTTTTTCGTAATGATATGAAATTGAATCTTCCAGTGTATTTAGATGATGACGTTCTGGAATTTGTTGAAAAGATAGCAAAAAGGAAGAATATCGATATTCAAACAGTCGTAAATCAGCTACTAAAAAGTGATATAAAAATAGCTGAAGTTATGCAATAAATTGCTCTTCAGCGAACAAGACGGTGCAGTGGACAGCCAGGACCGAGCCGCCAAATACTTCGCCTATGCCGCGGAACTGATGAAGGTGAATCCACCCCATGCCACGGACCAACCGATCATCGCGCGAATGAAGGATATCGGCAACTCTCCGGGCAAGGATAAAGAAGCCAACTGGCTGCCCGCTCCCGCGGGTGACTTCTGGGTCGTGTTCCGCACCTATGGCCCCGGCCAGAAGATCGTGGAACAGGCCTGGAAGTTGCCACCGCTGGAGTTAACGAGGTGAATCTGTCGATGCACTGTTTCTCGTGGGAACAGCAAAATGACTGACAGATGAATGTGGTTTTGGCACATGCCAGCTAACAATCGGTTGCAGCTGAAGGCGCTCACGCGCCGCAGCTGAACCGGAGCGTTATACTTCACTACTTATTATGTACGATAAATGGAAAATAAAAAAGTGGGAAACCCCGATTTCAGACTCAAAATGGCTCGGGATGGTATCATTTCATAATGTCGCCGCGAATAATATTCTCGAAATACGATTGAACGATGGCGAGCAAGAAGTATCTGTTAAATTTGAAAATTATCCTGCTTACAGGAATATCCTCGAAGAATACAGAACTGCATTATGGGCACTACGGCAAGCGAATCCGCGCCAAGAGGGCGGCGAATCATCGCGGAGCACAGGCCGGACGCTCTTAGAAAAAAACAAATCCGATAATCCGAGGTACGTTCCTGAGTATCTCAATGCAGATTGAATGACTGACATAGACTAAAGATAGCCGCCTAGATTTTATGACGGCAATGTCGATGTATTCATTGCGTGAGGGGCACGAGAAAGGAACCAAGGCTGTAGCTGACCGGGGCCTTGCCCCGCGGGTAAGCAGCGCGATTTTCCGCAATCGGTTACGAGCAAAGAATGGTCAGGGTTAAAGCCTCCCCGGCGGCTTAGTCAATCGTTATGCTGCATCTCTAATATCGATGACCAGTTCTTTGCCAAGACATTTTAATGCCGAGGCGAGTTGAGAAAGAGTTGTATTGTGATCCAGGTCTAAAATACGCCTAACCTGGCGGCCATCGACATGCAGACATTCACCCAGGGCAGCCTGGGTAATTTCCTGATCTCGCATCGACTGATATATCGCCAGTTTCATTGCAATTTGCGGAGGTAAATGGACTAATTTTTGCCCTTTTTGTGCCTTTGATGGTGGGGGTATAGCGCGACGATCCTCAATGTATCCGGTTAATGCAATGATTAGTGCGTCTTGAGCCCATTGGGTCGCATTTTTTTTATCGGAACCGACGGTCATCGCTTCGGGTATATCTGGAAACTCGGCGATGATTGTGTCATTTTCGTCATGTGTAAAAATAACTGGGTAACTTTGTAGCATATTACCTCCAATTAGAGGATTTTTTCTGGGTCGATACCCAGTTGTTTGCACAATTTCTTAATAAACATGGGGCCGATATCAGTATCGCCATGAACCGGAACCGTTACCTGTTTTCCCTTGTATCTTGCCAACTGGTGACCGCCCTTATCACGGCCTTTTATGAACTCAACGCCAAGCTTCTTGAGTTTGCGTATGAGTTGCTTCGATTTCACAGGTACTATTTAGGACATTATTGTCCTATTGTCAATAGATTCTCGAAAAAAGAGCATAACCTTGCTACTGCAAGGTACACGCAAAAAGCCGACGAAATTTTGTGCCTATTCGAATGCCTTGGACGGCTTTTCATGCAGCTGATCCTGAGCATTGGCGGCGTAGAAGGGACCAAGAAGACCATGAAGCCAGAGATTACTATCAGAAGCGAGACTGACACAGATATTGATGCGATAGCCGAGGTGACGATTGCAGCATTCGCAACCTTGGAAATCAGTAATCACACGGAACAGTTCATTATTGCAGCACTGCGTGACGCCAAGGCCCTCACGGTTTCACTGGTCGCAGAATTAGATGGCCGGGTGATAGGGCATATCGCATTCTCTCCCGTGACCATATCGGACGAAACCCCGAACTGGTACGGCCTCGGACCTGTTTCAGTGTTGCCGGAGTACCAGCGGAAGGGCATTGGCAAAGCTCTGGTACAAGAAGGGCTTGCGCGACTTAAAGCACTCAATGCTCAAGGCTGCTGTCTGGTGGGGCATCCGGATTACTACAGAAAATTCAGGTTTAGGAACATTGAAGGCCTTGCGCTTGAGGGAGTGCCGAGGGAGGTCTTCTTCGCTCTCACTTTTGATGGACATGCTCCTAAGGGCGCTGTCACGTTCCACCCGGGATTCAAAGCAGATGGCCACCATCAATAATTGCCATGCCGGATGATCGAACCTTCGATCAGGTAGATGACCTCCTCGGCGATGTTGGTGGCATGGTCGGCCAGGCGCTCCAGGTGGCGGGAAATCAACAAGAGGTTAATCATATAGCCCATCTTGTCGGTATTTTCTTTCATGGCCGTCTTGATGCGGTCGTAGGCGTCTTTTTGAATCTGATCCACCTCGTCATCCATCGTGACCACCTTGAAGGCCAAGTCCACATCCAGATTGACCAGCGCATCCAGGCTCATTCGCAGCATGGTTTCGGCCTTTTCGGCCATCTGGGCGTAGTCGAAGTCGAAATTGACATCGCGGCGTTTGGCCAGCACGCCGACCCGCTGCGCAATGTTGACCGCCTGGTCGCCGATGCGCTCAAGGTCGTTGTTGATTTTAATGACGGCAATCAAAAACCGCAAATCGATGGCCACGGGCTGATGCAAGGCCAGGACCTTCAGGCACGTCTCTTCGACCTCCACCTCCATTTCGTCAATCTCGTAATCCGAATCGATAACGCGCTGCGCAGCCTCGGCGTCCTTTTTTTCGACAGCTTCGGCCGCCAGTCGCACCCGCTCCTCCACCATGGCCCCGAGGGACAGAACCAGTCTTTTTAAATTATCCAGCTCACGCATAAAAATTTTTGCCATCTGCCCACCTTCGCTTTCTGTAGCATGCCCGTTCGCGGCTTTATTCGTGCATCACAAGTTACGCGACCGGAAGACATTCCCCTTCTGGTTAGGTCAAAATGAAGTGATATTGGTATACAAATGTTAAGATCCGGTTAGAACACGGTTAGTGTTTTGTTGCGCACCACTGCTCGATTTACCGCCTTTTCTCACTGAAATATAATTATTCCTTAACACGCAGCCAATAACCGGCTGTCATTCTATGACGGGATAAACTGACACCGGCGCCGGAGTCCGGCGGCAGAACCGCAAACCGCTTCAACATTATCGTGGAGGACAACAATGACCGTGCGTGTCGATTTGCATGTGCATTCCAAATGTTCGGCCCGGCCCTCGCAATGGATTCTCCAGAAAGTCGGCTGCCCGGAAAGTTTCACCGAGCCTGGAGACCTGTACCGGATCGCCAAGCTTCGGGGAATGACGCATGTGACCATTTCGAGGGCGCCCTGGAGATCTCTCACCTGCCGAATACCTTCGTCAGCGTGGAGATCACCACCTATTTCCCGGAAGACGGCTGCAAGATCCACGTTCTGGCGCTGAACATCACCGAGGGTCAGCACGCGGACATCCAGGCCATTCGCGAAAATAGCTACGTCCTGGTCGACTACCTGGCAGAGGCCGGAATTATTCACATCGTGGCCCATCCGCTTTACAGTGTCAACGGCAAGTTGACGATCGCCCACGTCGAAAAACTGCCACATCATGGAAGCCCGGGCCTGCGGCGTTCCGACAGTCGTCACCGCTCATGAACACCCCGCTGGTCTCGTTTCACCGGAAAGAGCCGGCCTGGTGGTCACGACCCAACGACGCCACCGCCCTCTACGAAGCGCTGCAGCTCTTGATCGACGATCCGGCGCTGCGCGACCGGATGGGGCTGTCCGCCCGCCGGCTGTCCGAATCACTCGCGCTGGATGCCGCCGCCTTCAGGGGCTTCGACCCCGCCGACGTCCCTGCCCCGGCAGAAGCGGGCCTGCGGTTGGCCGAGGCCGTCTGACCCGTGCCTCGGACAGTAGCCCCGGCTGTTGCCCCGCCGTCGTTTCACCTCTTCCCGCCACGGCCCGGAGACGAATCTTCATACATTTTGTTGTATATTTTTATCAGCGTGAGTGCTATATATGGTACATGGCGGTTTGGATCGGCTCGGATTTCTTATTACGGCGATCACTGCGATCCCCTGGATGTTCTTTAACAATTTTCGTTTCAAGAAAGGTGTGGCCATGCAAAACACCAAACACTATGTCGTGGATACAAATGTCTTGCTGGAAGACCCCAATGCGCTGTTCAAGCTGCGAAACGGAAACGAAAACACCATCCACATTCCTTACCATGTCCTGCTCGAACTCGGTAAGTTCAAGAAGGACCCCCGCCTGGGCCACATCGCCAGCAAAGCCATTCATCATATTTCGGAATTCCCCGAGCATTTCAAGCTTCTCCGGGCCGAGCATGTCGCCGACTCTTTCTCCAACCAGGTCGACAATCATATTCTGGAAGAAATCCGCAGCAGCGGACTGACGGAACCGATCCTGGTGACCAATGACCGCGTGTTTCAGCTGCAGGCCGGAACCTACGGCATCCGCAGCGAAACCTACAAGGAATCGGTCCCTTCCAAGTCCGAAGCCGAACGCTACACGGGCTTCGCCTCCGATCCGGATGACATCATCCCCAACAGCTTCAGGTGGAACGAAAAAGGCAAGCCGGTATTCTGCGGCGCCGCCGAAGAGAAAGTCATCGACTACCAGCTCAAGACCTGGAACGTTGTTCCGCGCACCGTCTACCAGAACCTGGCGCTCGAACTGATGAACAATCCCGATGTCCCCATCGTCACCGTTCAAAGCGCCGCCGGCTACGGCAAGAGTTTTCTGGCGCTGGCATCGGCCCTTTACCAGACCCTCGAGAAGAAAGCCCACGAGAAGATCTACGTCGTCAAGCCGATGATCGAGATCGGCCAGAAACTGGGATACCTGCCGGGGCGGATCGAGGAAAAAATGGAACCCTACACCCGCTACATGTCGGACCTGATCCTGAAACTGCACCAGTTGCGTCCGGCCAACCGCATTTTTGTCGACGCAAGCGACATCCCGCCCAAGTTCAACTCCAAGCGCTTCGAACTCCTGCCGCTGGCCTACATCCGGGGCATGAACATCGAAAATGCGGTCGTGGTCATCGATGAGATGCAAAACATGTCCCGCAACGAATGCCGCTCGCTGCTCTCGCGCATGGGAGAAAACGTCAAGTGCATCTGCCTGGGGGATATCCACCAGGTCGACAACCCGTATCTGAATGTCGACAACAACGGCATGAACTGGGTCGTGGACAAGTTCAAGGGCAGTAAGATTTACGCCCACCTGGTGTTGAAGGGCGACAAGTCGCGCGGGCCGATTACGGACCTGGTCATCCGCTCCGGGCTCTAAACCCTGAATCGGAAAGCCATGAGCCTCTTTATGAAGCCGTGTGCCTTCTTCCAGTTCGATTTAGCGGGTGGTAACCGAAAAAAAACACAAATCTAGCAGACGCCTAATTTTTGACGCTTACCATTGGTTCACAGAAGGAGGTGACCATGCGAACCTTGGTAAACAGCGTGACTTACTGGGATGTGGTCTGCCTGAACAAAATCTTCGGCCTGGACGGGAAAAAACTGATTTCCATTCTCGTGCCCTGGATATCGCACAGCGGCAACGGCTACTACTACCCGGCGGTGCCGCTGGTGATCTTTTTCTTCGACCCGGAGAAAGCCTTGCAGTTTCTGCTGGCCGCCGTGGCCGCCTTCGCCCTGGAGGTGCCCCTCTTCATTCTCATTAAAAAATGTGTTAAGAGAGACCGTCCGTGCGAAGTGTTGAAAACCGTACAGCGGCGCATCGTTCCCAGCGACCGCTTCAGCTTTCCGTCCGGGCACACCGCAGCGGCCGTCGTGACGGCCACGCTTGTCAGCTCGTTCATTCCGGTCCTGGCGCTGCCCGTGTTCATCTGGGCGCTCCTGGTGGAATTTTCCAGGATTTTTCTGGGGGTCCACTACCCCACCGACGTGCTGGCCGGGATGGTCATCGGCGTGACGTGCGGATCGAGCGGGCTGGCAATCATCGGATAGAGGCCCTGCCGGCCGGCATAAAGGCGCCTTCATGAAAATTCTGTTCGGGGTCCAGACCACCGGCAACGGCCACATCAGCCGTTCGCGCGAAGTCGTCGCCCGCCTGGCGCGCGCGGCCACGACATTCAGGTTCTCTTGAGCGGCCGCGACCCTTCAAAACTCAATGAAACCGAGGTTTTCGAGCCTTTCGATGTCCGCCGCGGACTCACCTTCAAAACTTCGCGCGGCCGTCTGCAGGTTATAAAGACCGCTTTTTCCCTCAACCTGCCGCGGTTTTACCGGGACATCCTGACCTACGATGCGGCGGGGGCCGACGTGGTGATAACCGACTACGAGCCGATCAGCGCGCGCATCGCCCGGCGGCAGCGCATTCCGAGCATCGGCATCGGACACCAGTACGCCTTTTGCTTCGACATTCCGGTCACCGGCGGCAACCCTCTCACGCACTGGCTGCTGCGGTCATTCGCGCCGGCCGATCACCCGATCGGACTCCACTGGCACCCTTTCGGCCAGCCGATCCTGCCCCCCATCATCCCCGAGCGCCTCGACGGCGCCCGGCCGGTCGCGGCCGACAAGGTGCTCGTTTACCTGCCCTTCGAGCACCCGGACGAGGTCCAGGCCCTGCTGGCCCCTCTGGCCACCCACCAATATTACATCTACGGCATCGCCGACCTGCCGGCCCCGATCGACAAAGAACACTTGCACCTGCGCCCGTATTCGCGCCGGGGCTTTCTGCGCGATCTGGAGGATTGCAACGGAGTCATCAGCAACGCGGGCTTCGAGCTGATGGGCGAGGCGCTGCAGCTCGGCAAGAAGCTTCTGGTCAAGCCCCTCAAGGGCCAGATGGAGCAGCTTTCCAATGCCCTGGCCTTGGAAAAGCTGCGGCTGGCAACGACCATGAGCGCCCTGGACCGCAAAACCGTGCGAACGTGGCTGGAGCTGCCGCCCAACGAGCCGGCGGGCTACCCGGACGTGGCGCAGCTCATCGCGGTCTGGATCGAAAATGGCCGATGGGAAGACATTGCCGGCCTGTCGCGGGAGGCCTGGGCCCGGACAAAACGGGTTCCGCCCTGGGATGGTCGATAGTTTCAAGCCATCAGGTTTTCACGGGCATAGTCGCAGTCGACGACGATCCAGCGCACGGCCTGGTTTTTTCTTTTCATCAAAGATACAATTCTGACCCACCTTACTTTTTCCTTCCGATTTTCTAAATCCGCTTGATTTTTCCTTCCCGACCATTTATTTTAGGATATGTCGTTAAGATAAAACAACAGCGAATTTTATTTTAGGTTTGCGGCAGGCGAAATGAAGCGAGAACTCCAAGGCAAATATGTGACCGTATCGACGGTGGGTGAGAAAGCCCGGGCATTCGTACCCGCACCGCTGCCACCGCGTCCGCCCATCGACTGGACGCCGGAGCTGCACAGCAAGTTCGACCAGGCGCTGCTGGCGCTCGGGCGGCTGGACAGCGTTTCGACCCTGCTGCCGGACACCTCGTTGTTCCTCTACATGTACGTCCGCAAGGAAGCGGTGCTCTCCTCCATGATCGAGGGGACCCAGTCGTCGCTGTCCGACCTGTTGCTGTTCGAGTTGGATCAGGTACCCGGCGTCCCAATGGATGACGTGCGCGAGGTCAGCAACTATGTCGCCGCCCTCGACCATGGTTTGCGCCTGCTGGAAGAAGGACTTCCGCTGTCGCTGCGGCTGTTCCGCGAGATCCACGGCGTGCTATTGGCAAAGGGCCGGGGCCGCCATCAGACCCCGGGGGAGTTCCGGCGCAGTCAGAACTGGATCGGCGGCACCCGGCCGGGCAATGCGGCCTTCGTTCCGCCTCCGGCCGAAGAGGTGTTGGCGTGCATGGGCAAGCTGGAGATCTTCCTGCACGACCAGCCGGAACCGACTCCGGTGCTGCTCAAGGCAGCGCTGGCCCACGCGCAGTTCGAGACCATCCACCCGTTTTTGGACGGTAACGGCCGTCTAGGGCGTCTGCTGATTACACTGCTCTTGTGCGAGCAGAAGGTGCTGCACGAGCCGATGCTCTACCTCAGCCTCTACTTCAAGACGCACCGTCAGATTTACTATGAGCTGCTCGACAACGTCCGTCTGACCGGCGACTGGGAGGCCTGGCTCGATTTCTTCGCCGAGGCCGTGATCGTCACCGCCACCCAGGCGGTGGAAACCGCGCAGCAGCTCCTCGATCTGTCGAACCGGAACCGTGACAAGATAAACGGCCTCGGTCGGGCAGCGGCATCCACCCTGCAGGCCCACCGGGCTCTGATGGAGCACCCTATCGCCACCTCGGGCTCACTGGCGCAGAAGACCGGCATCACCCCGGCCACCATTAACAAGGCGCTCGGCCATCTGGAGCGGCTCGGCATCGTAAAGGAGCTGACCGCCCGGAAACGCAACCGCCTGTTCAGTTATGCGGGCTATATCGACATCATGAGTCGCGGCACGGAGCTGCCGGGCAGGTAGATCAGTTCGATTCGGTTTTCGAAATCGGAGAAGGCTGTATTGCACTAAGCCGACGACCGAACCAGCAGCCAAATTTTTATCTTAAAGTCTATATTGAGCCGCCTCATGCCCAGAGCATTACAATATTGTAGTAACAGTAGAACATAGCCCCACATTTTCACGATGACGCTCACGCCGCCTCGCGGCCGAACTTCCCGGGCAAGGAACGGGTTGCGGCATCCGCCGGGTCGGCCAGCGGGCCGTGCACTTCCGTAAATCTTTTGACGCCCTCCTCCCCCATGAATCGCGTCAGCAGCCGCGGGTCGGTTTTTCTCAAATCGACCATCAGCAGTCCGTCCACGACATCCGAAAATGCCCGATCGATATTGAAGCAGACAAGCCGGGCGTTCAATTTCAGGTACTGCCGCAGCAGGACCGGAAGGCCCTTGCCGTCCTTTTCTATCTCGGAGATGAGCTGCGAAATATCGTCGATGTCGGTGACGGCGTTCTGCAGCAGGCGGCGTGTGCTGCCCGTGAGGTCCATGGCCCAAAAGGGTTTGCTGGGGGAAACGAACCGCGCCAGGTGGGGATCGAAGCGCCGGGCTTGCAGAAAGCGGACGATCAGGTTGCGCGAAACGGTATGGTAATCTTTGCTGATGCTGACCGGCCCGAACAGGAGGTTGACCTGCGGGTTCATTGCCACCAGGGCGCCGATCCCTTTCCAGAGCAGCATAAGGCTGTTGAACTTCTTCTGGTATTCGGGGCGGATGAAAGAGCGCCCGAATTCGATGGAACGGCTCAACCGCTCGAGGAGGGCCGGCTTATAGCGGAAGAGCTGGTTGGTGTAAAGCCCCCGCACCCCATGGGTTTCCAGGATGGCCGCGGTCCATCCCAACCGGTAGGCTCCGACCAGTTTGCCGGCCCCGTGATCCCAGAGAAACAAGTGACGATAGTAGTCATCGAAGCGGTCCAGGTCGACGGCCTTGCCGGTGCCCTCACAGGCATCGCGGAAGGTGATTTCCCGCAGCCGGCCGATTTCTTTCAACAGGTGCGGAATCTGTGACGCCCAGGCGATGTAAACCGCCAGGTGCCCGCTTGAAATCAGCCGCTGTGCAAGCGGCAGCCCCGCCAGGTCGGCCAGCAGGTCGGCCTTGGCCACCGGCGCCATGACCGGTTGCGGCCGGTTCGTTCCGGCTGCGGGCGCCAGGAGCCGCAGCCGGGGAGTGTCGATGTTCCGATTCCTGAGAAAGAGGGTCCTCGACCGAAGATAATTTGTCAGGGCTGCATCGCCGTCGTATTTCCTCATCACCTGCCAGGAGATGGGTTTGCCCACAAACAGCCTGACGCGCCGGTCGGCCTTGTTCATCAGCTCGCGCGGCAGCAGGGCCGTGCGTAGCCGCGGGTGCAGCGTGCCCAGAACCTGGAATAAAAGGCTGTTGCGTCCGGGGGAAAACACCGGCAGCACGGTCGCGCCGGTACGCCGGGCGATGGCCGCCACGTGCGGGCTCCAGGCCGGATCGGTTACCCGCCCCTTTTTCCAGCGGAAACTGGCGACTTCGCCGGCTGGAAACGTCGCCAGAACGCCGCCGGCTTTCAGCCACGCCACCGCGGCTTTCAACCCCCTGCGGTTCTTTCTGACCGATGCCGGTGCACCGAACGGATCGACCGGTATGATCGTCTCTCCGATGCCATCCAGACGCTTGAGCAGGTAGTTGGCCAGGATCCGGAGATCGGGTCGCACCTCGAGGAGTACCGCACCGAGGACGACGCCTTCGATCCCGCCGAAAGGGTGATTGGCCACGACCAAAAGTGGACCCCGGGCCGGAATGTTGAGCAGCTTATCCGGATTGACGTCATAACCGACTTCCAGCGCGGCCAAAACACTTCGAAAAATGTCCCCGGGGGTCTTGCACGCCTTCAGTGCGGCACAATAGGAGCCATAACACCGGTTCACGCGCTCGAGGTGCAGCAAGGGTTCGAGAGCCGGCTTGATCACGGCCGCCAGGTGGCGCATCACGGCCGACTCCAGGCCGGTTTTAAGGTCGATCAGCTGCGGCTGCTGAATCAAAGGAAGGGGAAAACTTCGATCTTTAATGGCTGTTTTCATGGGTGCATCGTTCCCTTTCAGTTGAGTCGGTTCATCGGCGACATGGCCGGCCGAATACGGCCGGTGCCGCGGCGCCACCATTCAGGCGGGCAAAGGTATTTTGGGCTGTTTTGATTAGAAAAACGCCAGGATTTGATGAGAAATCGGTTACCCCACTGAAATAATCCGCCGGCTTTATCCGCGCTTGATTTTTCCAGGCTGTCCTCGAATCGATCCTCTTTTTCTCTCAACGGCGCGGACCGGCGCGACCATAACTGGACATGCCGCGATCGCAGCAAGGCTAATGCTTTTTTAGCCTCCAGCTAACACGATGCTAAAGTTCACCCCGTATAAACGGCTCAGTCGATCCGGGAAGATGCATCCATCCAAATGGCACGGAAAGGAGGTGAAGAGATCCGGCTACGATGCGCAGCAGCAGTATTCAGAATGCCAACTTTCAATCCTCAGGAGGAAAAAACCGATGAAAGAACTTGTCCGCAAAACCGCGTTTGCCTTGATCCTGCTCTTCGCGCTCACGACCTCCACGGTCTGGGCGGCTAAAAACGTCATCGTCATGGTTCCGGACGGTTGCTCCCACAGCATCCAGACCCTGTCCCGGTGGTACAAGGGCGAGCCGCTGGCGCTGGATGCGATGGTGTCGGGCACCGTCGCCACCTGGATGGCGGACTCGGTCATCACCGACTCCGCCTCTGCCGCAACCGCCTTCGCCGCCGGCTGGAAAACCACCGACGGATTCATCGGCGTTATGCCCAGCAACGAAAACCTCCTCAGCACCTTCGAACTGCCTTCCGGATGGGTGCCATACAAACCGGTTGCCACGGTGCTCGAGGCCGCCAGGTTGAAGCGCAAGGCCGTCGGCCTGGTGGCGACCAGCCGCATCACCCACGCCACTCCGGCGTCCTTCGCCGCCCACATCCACGACCGCAACGATGAAAATGAAATCATGGAGCAGTTGGTCTACCAGAACATCGATGTGGTCTTTGGCGGCGGCAAGCGCCATCTGCTGCCAACCGCGCAAGGTGGTGCGCGCACCGACAATGAAAACCTGCTGGAAACTCTCACGGCTCGCGGCTACCAGTTTGTCGGGACCAAAGACGAAATGGAAGCAGTGACTTCCAACAGGGTCTGGGGCCTTTTCGACAGCAGCCACATGCAGCCCGACATCGACCGGGCCGAATTTGCACCGTCCCAACCTTCCCTGGCCGAAATGACCGCCAAGGCCATCGATTTGCTGTCCCGCGACCGCCAGGGGTTTTTCCTGATGGTGGAGGGCAGCCAGGTAGACTGGGCTGGCCACGCCAACGACCCGATTAACCGTATGCCATGATTCCGAATCGAGGTGCCCGATCTTTCCCGGGATCACCCAACGCTGGCATTGGCCGTTTCCAGATCCCGCTTCGATCGAAGGAACGGAAAGTGAAAAGCTCGAAAAGATTCGCAAGATTAGAGATATGATAAAAGAGTGGCTGCTCGACCCACCGGAGAACTCGGTAAACTTCAAGGCATTGACAGGGAAGTAAAAAGAAATCGGCATCACAATTATTCGTAGACATGACATACGGCCGCCGATGCCCCTTGCCTTTTCAATAATTTGGGCAGGCAGCAATCGTGCCCCAATGACCATGCACTTACCTTTTGCGGTCACTTGCCAGCGCATCAGCCACCGCATCGATCAGCCGGTGCATGTCCGCGGGGTGAACGTCGCCGATGGTGCCGATCCGAAACGTGTCGTGCTCCGTCACCTTCCCCGGATAGATGACGAACCCGCGTGCTTTCAACTCATCGTAAAATCGTTCGAACCGCCACTCGGGGCGGGCGGGGCTCAAAAAGGCGGTGATGATGGGCGATTGCAGTTCCGCCGCCAGCAGCGGCCGGAAGTTCAGGCGCCGCATGCCCTCCACCAGGACGCGGTGATTCTCGCGGTAGCGGTCGAAGCGTGCGCCGACGCCGCCTTCCTCCTCCAGTTCGCACAGCGCCTGAAAAAAGGCGCGCACCACGTGGGTGGGGGACGTAAAGCGCCACTTGCCGCGCTGGTCTTCCATGGTCCGCCACTGGTCGTAAAGGTCCAGGCTCAGGGACCGCGCCCGACCCCGGGTTTCGGCCAGCACATCCTTGCGCGCGATAACGAACCCGAAGCCCGGGACGCCTTGGATGCATTTGTTGGCGCTGCTGACCAGCAGGTCCACTCCCATTTTCTTTAAGTCCATCGGGATGCCGCCGAAACTGCTCATGGCATCCACGATGAAACTCAGGTCATGGGCCTTGACGATCCCGCCGATGGCGGCCACCGGGTTGAGCATGCCGGTGGTGGTTTCACAGTGCACCACCGCCACGTGGGTGATCGCGCCGTCGGTGATCAATGCCGCCTCCAGGCGGCCGAGGTCGGGCGGCGAGAGTTCGCCGCTGTCCTGGACCTGGCAGGCGATGCCGCCCCGACGGGCGATTTCGGCAATGCGCCGCCCATAGGCGCCGTTGGCCAGGACCAGCAGATTCCCGCCGGGCGGCACGGCGGTCGTGACGGCCGCCTCGACGCAAAAGGTCCCGCTGCCCTGCATCAGCACGGCGGTATAGTCGCGGGCGTCATCGAGTCCGGACCCCAGGCGGACCAGGCGCCGGCGAATTTGCTCGACAATGGCGTTGTACTCGTCGTCCCAGGTGCACCAGTCCCGCCACATGGCAAATTTCACCGTTTTGGTGGTGCTCAGGGGGCCGGGAGTCAGCAGCAGGTATGGGTTGTCGGGCATAGCGGCGATATCCATCAGGCTCCTCCGGTGGTTACAGGTCTTGCAGCGCCTCGGTGAGAATGGCGAGGGCGTGGTCGAGTTCAGCCTCCGCGATGGTCAGGGGCGGCGTCAGGGTCAGGAAACCGCCGTGCGAAACCTTGAAGCTTAGACCCCTGTCGAGACTCTCCGATCCTGATCGACACTGTCTTTCACCGCCCCCACCGAATCTCTTCGAGGCCGTGCGCTCGATTGCATGCGGTTATCACAGTTTCGCCGGCTCATATGAGCGTGTAATTCAACAATTACAATGAAGCCTGGTACAGTCCCGTCCACATCGAGGCTTGACAGGTCCTTGTTCTTACGTTATCTTTCTTACGTAAGTAAAAGCGAGGTTCTTATGGACAAGATTATGTCAACCCGGATAGATGAAGCCGTGATTCGGCATATCGACATGCTGGCGAAAAGGCTGCGAACATCTAAAAAAGCCGTCCTCGAAAATGCCGTGCGGTATTATGTTAAAAAGCTCGAGGCCGAAGATGGTTTCGATATCTTGGCTCACACCTTCGGTAGCTGGCAGCGCGATGAATCGGCGGACGAAACCGTGCGGACTATCAAAGGGTCCATGTGCAAATCTCAGGAAAGATTAAACGATGAAGGTCCTATCTGGATGCGGATGTTATCTACGCGGTGAACTCAAGGCGCCAATCTGTTCAAGAGACTGCGGGACAGAGAGCGGTTTGACCTAGGATCGGCGCAATGCAACGGGCCGAGCTGGTCTTTTTCATGCGGCCGGCCGAGGAGTCGGCCACCCTTCTGTTTCTGGCGGAGTTTCAAACTGCACCGGTTGATCAGCAAATCATCGACAAGGCGGGTGAATTTCATCGCAAATGGAATCCCCGCAACGGAACCGATGTCAACGATGCTATTCTGGCCGCAACCGTTCTGCAGACAGGAGGCAAATTATACACCTTGAATGCCAAGCATTATCCTATGCCTGACATCACCGTCCAGCGTGCGTGGAACACTTGACTAGACCGCTTCGACCTCTTTACCAAGAGCAGACGCGATTCTGATGGTGGGAATTTCAACTGCAATGCGTGAACGCGGCAATTGGAATGTTTTTATACGCGACATATCAGAGCAATAGCGGCGCAGCCGCCTTTCATAAATTCGGGGCACCCGAATTTATCAGATCAACGCCGCCAGGAGCCCCAGCCCGGTGGATTCCAGTGTTTTGCTGACGGCCCAGTTGACCATGAATTTACCTCCCGCCTGGGTCACGCGGGTGGCGGTGTCGCCAACGCACGCGGCATTGACCGGGCAGTGATTGTCTTCCAGAAAGCCGTTCTGCTTCAGCACCGTCAAAAGCTGCTCGAAACCCGTCTGATCCGGGTCGTAGCCGATGGTGAGGCTGCCGGTCAAAGCATTGACCCGCACCCGCTCGATCCCTTGCCTAAACGCGAACAGGCTTTCCAGTTTCCTGGCTTTGCAGCTCTGGTGTTTGATCGAAGGGATCTTGACCCGCAACCTTCCTGGAACGTTGTGGAGATACTCATTCATCTGGATTTTCCACCTCCTTGAGAAGCTTCAAAAAGGTCCGGCACAAGGGATACCGTGCGCACCGGAAACGAATGGACTCTTTGTAGTGCCTGTAAACATGCATCGCCCGGCCACATCGCGGGCAGTGGAGGCGCTGGCCCACGTGTTTCCAGGAAGAGCCGGCGACGAATTGGCGGTTGCACATCTGGCAAAGGTACCGCTGTTTGCAGGTCGACGTTTTTCCGTACCGGTAAACAGCATCGGACCGGCAGTGGGGGCATATGATTCCGTGAGGTTCACCCATCATTTCCAACAGCTGAAATTTTTCATCTGTTCGGAATGATGCGCCTGTTTTGTTAGGAGTTTATTAAAATGAGATGAGATTTTTATGTACCTGCAAAAATCACCAGGCCCTGACGGTCGCCTGCAGGTGTCGTCTCTGGCGCATGAAATAAATGGCGCCCAGAAGGGAAACCGCGGAAAAGGCCGGCAGATAGAAAATCGAGTAGGGGATCACCACGAAGAAAATGTAAAGTTTGCGGACCCCGGAGATAAGCGGCATGACAAAGGGCAGCGAAAAAAGCGTCAGGGCCAGACGAAAAAAGAGCATGTCCTTGACCAGGAAAAACCCGTATTTGAGGTTGGTAAGCTTGAGGCTGATAAAAACCGTCTCGATGCGGTTTATCGAATTGAAATAGTCGAAAATCTGGTTCCAGACAAACACATCCCGGCCGGTTTCCAACAAGACCGCCACCAGGAGGATGCCGTAGGAGAAAACGAAAAAAAGGTGCAGTGGATTCCTGAGCCAGATGCGGTGGTACTTGAAAAAACACTGGACCCCTCCCGAACTCCACCGAATCTTCTGCCGGTACCACCCTTTTATGCTCGTCGGCACATAGGTCCGGACGGGAAAAAAACTCTGCTCAACCTTCCATCCTTTTTCGTTCAGTTTGAATGCCAGGTCCATGTCTTCGGTAATGGCATTCAGGGTGAACCCGCCGGCCGCCAGAAAAGCCTTTTTCCTGATGACGATAAACCCGCCCAACAATGAAATAGCGGAGAACAGGTTATAGGCACCCTGGACAAACGCGAGCATGTTGTACTCGATGTGCTGCATCAGGGGAATGAGCCCCTTGTTCTGGGGCGCGTAGGGACAGCTGACCGCCCCGACGCCATCGCTCTGCAGCCGGGCCACTGCGTCCATGAAGGCAGCCCGGTTCAGCAGCACGTCCGCGTCGACGAAAACGACGATGGCGTGCCGCGCGAAACGAGCGTGCGCGTTCAATGTGGCCGCCTTACCGATATTTTGTGAGTTGCGCATCAACCGGAAGCGATGGGTCCGCTGCAACCGCCGCAGAATGATCGCGCTGTCGTCGGTGCTGCAATCGTCGATCACCACGACATCGGCGGAGGGCCCGACAACCGCATAAAGGCTCGCCAGGGTTTGACCGACGTAGCGGGCATCGTTGTAACAGGGAATCAGGAACGTCGCCGCGGGCATGGCCGCCAGGCTCCTTTTTTTCCGGCGGTCGATGCAGCCCAGGCCGGCCGCAGCGGCGAAGACAAGGATGAAAATGATGACGGGCAGGTTGGGGGTCATTGGATCTTTGCGGCTTCACATCGGATTGTCGCCGGCCGCCGCAATGGCCTCGAGCGTTTCCACCAGGTAGCCGAATCGGTTTTGGACGCAATAGTTCCGCGCGTCGCTGTTGACGATCGAGCCCAGGGTGACTTTGCAATCCCTGTCCCTGAAACCGGTCGCTCTTTCCATGAGGCTCTCGACCTTCACCACGGCGCCATGGTTACCGAATAGGCCGGTCGTCACCCTCGATGCGCACCAGGCCCTGGCCGCCGTCGATGAGGATCCGGGCGCCGTCGGGAATCCGGCGGGTGGCGTTGCGGACGCCCACCACGGCCGGAATGCGCAGTTCGCGCGCCACGATCGAGCAGTGATTGAGAAGCCCGCCCTCTTCGATGACCAGGCCGCCGGCCAGGCTCAGGATGGGCGTCCAGCCGGGATCGGTGTTCGCGGCCACCAGGATGTCCCCCGGCTGGATGTCGGCCCGCGCCGGATCGTGCACGATCCTCGCCCGGCCTCCGGCCTGACCGGCACTGGTGCCGATGCCCCGGATGGCGCCGGCAGCGGTGACAAACGCCTCGGTAGGCCGTCCGTCCACGAGAAAGGAACTGGCGGAACCGCCCAGCAGGAAGCGCCGCCGTCTCGTCTCTGCCAGCCGCCGCACCTCTTCCAGTGACGTTTTTCCTACCGCATGCCGCTTGAGTTCCTCCAGCTCGAGGAACATGACTGCATCCCCCAATTCCGTGTGCCGCCCCGTCGCCAGAAGTGTTTTCCGGATCTCGAACAACGCCTCGTCCAGCAGGAAACGCAGGTCCTCCCTCAGGTCCAGGAACTTGCGCGTCAGCGCCAGCAAAGCCGCCCACAGCGGGTTGCCTCCGGCAAGGTGCCCGTTGGCGTCGGCCGCCGGGTATCCGGCGCCCGCGGTGCGGTCGGCGAGGCCGTCGGCCGCAAACGTGCGCCGCACCAGCGCCTGCAGAATTCCGATGACTTCCTGCGGGGCCTCCGCCCAGCGCGCGATATAAAGGGTCCGGTGCCGCGACCGGCAGCCGTAGCGGAACAGAAACCGATCCAGCTCGGCCCTGAACCCGGCCGGCAGCCGCCGTAAAACCGCGTCGGCATCGTGGGTCGTAAAAAGCGTCAGCAGTTCCGCGTCCCGGCTGATTTCCAGCGCAAAACCGCGGAAGCGCCGCTCGATGTCGATGGTGACGTTGCTGCCGCCCCGGCTGATCTGCGCCAGAAATTCGGCGTGCGACCGTCCCAGGCAATCCACCATCAGCCAGCGCAGCATCAGGGTCGACAGCGTGGCGAATCCGTAAGGCCACTGGTTCCAGATCTGGATCTGAAGCAGGATGTCCAGCGCGCGGTGCACCTTGACCAGGCACCGATCGGCGGTATCCTCGGCCATGGCCCGCACCGCGGCCAGGCGGCGGTGGATCTCGGCCCGCCGCCGCCGCGTCAGCCACAGGCAGACCAGCGGATTGACTTCGGGCTGCAGCACCGGCAGCAGCAGGGCACGCAGCGCCATGGCCGCCAGCCGCGGGGCACGTGGCGCGGCGATGGTGTCGATCTCGCCGTCCTGCGGAAAAAGAGCGCGCAGGTCCGCGGTCCGCAGGCGGCGCGGCACGCATGCCACCACCGAGCGGATGCTGGCGCAGTTGAGATACAGATAGCCGTCGATCACCGCCAGGGTCGGATACGTCACGGCGATGCCGAGAATCTTCGAGACGCGCGACAGGTTGAACCGAGGCTCGTTCTGCAGCATGACATCGCCCAAAAAGGGCGTCAGGCGGTCGGCCCACAGGTCGTTGACGATCCTTCTCGTCCAGGTTCCTGGCGGGGCGCTCAGGTCCGCCGGCGCGATGGTGGTGATGCGCCTGAACTGCAGCAGCCACAAGCGGCGCTCACCGTCGATGGCCCACTCGATGTCCAGCGGACTTTCGCCGGTGCGCTGCTCGAGGCGCCGCAGCAAAGCCGCCACCCGCCGCCAGTCGGACTCTGCCAGCAGCCAGTCGCTGCGCCGCGCTGCGGGTTCGGCCTCCGCCGGCAGCTCGATCCGCAGGTGGCCTCCGCCGCCGATATAGGCGCGATGCGGCGAGACGTGGCCGTTGACCAGCGACTCGCCCGAGCCGCGGATGCCCTCGATCACGATCTCGTCGCGGGCGGGGTTCAGCGGGTTGCGCCCGAAGGCAACGCCCGCCGCCGCGGCATCGACCATGCGCTGCATCACCACGCCCATCGGCAAAATATCCGCGGTATCCTCTTTCGGATCGGCCGCCTTCAGGTAACTGCGGACATTTTCCGTCTCGGCACTCAGCCAGCACATCTCGATCTTCTCTCGCAGGTCGTCGGCATTCTCCACCCGTAGAAAAGAGCGATACTGCCCGGCAAAGCTTTGGTTTTCAAGGTCTTCGCGCACGGCCGATGACCGGATCGACAATCCCCGGCTCAGCTCGAGCACCTCCGCCGCCGCGATGACTTCCGCGGCCAGGCCCGCGGGCCAGCTCCGTTGAAAGAGAAAGTAACGATGGGCCTCGGTGCTGATGGCCGCCGCGGGCGGGACCTCGAATCCGAGACGAACGGCCTTTGCCAGGGAAGCGAATTTGCGGCCGACGAGGCCGGGGTCGAGCGCTCTTTCATCGTCGAATCGGATCAGGTAAGTCATAGGGCCTTCGGCGTTGCGGTTGAGAAATTTCCTGGGCGACCGGTCGTGAAGTCGCCGGGCGGCGGCACGCGTTCACCTCTTTAACAGGAACGGATTTGCTTTGCCGGAACGAGGTTGCCGACGAATTGTTCGGCGCTTTTCTCCCATGAAAACTGCTTGGCGAAAGCCCGGCACTTCCGCGGTTCCAGCTCGAGCGCGCGCAGGGCCGCTCTTTTGAGGTCCTCGTCGACATAGCCGGTTTCGCCCGGTCGGATGATGTCCGCCGGGCCCCGCACGGGATACCCCGCCACCGGAACGCCGCAGGCCAGGGCTTCGAGCATGACGATGCCGAAGGTGTCGGTGCGGCTCGGAAAAACGAACGCGTCGGCGGCGGCGTAGTACTTCGCCAGAGTTTCGCCCTTCTTCGCGCCGACGAAGCGCACCTTCGGAAAAGCGCGCACCAGGCGCTTGAGCTGCGGGCCGTCGCCCACCACGTATTTGGTGCCCGGCAGGTCGAGTCCGAGAAAGGCCTCGATATTTTTCTCGACCGCCACCCGGCCGACATACAAAAAGACGGGCCGCGGATCGGATATAAATCCTTTGTCCCGGATGCGCAAGAGATCGGTATCGACGCCCCGCGACCACAGCACCGTGCGGGCGACCCCCTTGTGCGCCAATTCCCGCTTCAACGGCAACGAAGCCGCCATGACCCGCGCAGAGGCCCCGTGAATCCATTTCATGAGGCTGAATACCACCCGGCCCGGCACCGGAGAGCGCATCTGGATGTATTCGTCGAAGCGGGTCGTGAAGGAGGTCGTAAAGCCCAGGCCGCGCCGGCCGCAGTAGTGCCGGCAGCAGAGCCCGATCGGTCCCTCGGTGACGATGTGGATGGCATCGGGCCTGAAACGGCCCATCATCCTGAAAACGCCGGTCCAGGGATTGATCGCCAGGCGGATCTGCGGGTAGGTGGGACACGGGATGGTGGCGAAATAGCCGGGGTGGATGGTGAGAACCGTATGCCCCATGCGGTTCAGGCGCTCGATCGTCTGGGTCAAGGTCGTAACGACGCCGCTTATCTGCGGATGCCAAGCGTCGGTGGCAAGAGCAATTTTCATAGGCCTAACCCTATTGAATGATGAAGAGCCGCATAAAAGCAGGAGCGCGCAGACTGCGGGACCGGCTCCCCGATTGACCGCCTATAATTATGCCCGCCGGTAAGCCCCTTGTGAGCATGGGGTTAGAATGCGGTTAGCGCCGCTTGATCGATGCCATTGGATTGACAACGCCGGCGCCATGCTTAGCCTAGTTTTCATCCTTAAATGACCCTTTTCCGCATTTTCGCCGTCCAGCGGCGGAATCGCTCGTGCGGCATAGACGAGGATGCCTCCGCGCAATTCCTTGATTTCCTTTAACTTGCGGAAATTCGCATTGACGGATCGGAAAATTAACCGCGTCTTAAATGAAACCGCGGGAGGGGTCAAGGCGCTGGTCCCGCCCTGGCGGGATGGGCCTTGCCAAGATTAACACGACTCGGTTATAATCGAGTTTTTTTACACCGGTGCCTGTCGATGGGCACTGCCCTATCGGACTGACGCAAACCCAATTTTATAGGAGTTAGTGATGGAATTCAGCTGCCTGAAAAAAGAATGCCCCTTCGATGGAAACGGCTCATACACCCTGTCGATCCCGTCGGAAGCGTGCGTCGACGAGCACAACTGCGCCAGTGTGTTCTGCCCGCACTGCAAAAGCGAAATGACCAGAAACGACTTTAAAGAAAAGGACGCGGGGCACGGATTTTAATCCTGCCGGCAAACTATCGGCGGCCCGGCCGAAAATTTTCATAAATGTTCCGGCCGGGCTGCGACCTTCCATCTTTCCGTTCCTGCGCGCAGCGCCGCCGATCAACCGGCGCCTTCTTCTCGCTTGTTTCATTGTCGATTCTCTGTCCCGGCGTCATGAACGTATTGACCTCATGATACTTATCTTGGCACGGCCAGAGGGAACGTCGGTACCCGCCGTTGATGTCCTCACGTAGTTCTAACCCGCCCCTCATCGTAATCACATCATTTTTTCATTTCCCTCCTTTTCGCTTTCATCAACTTTTAATGCACACCTAACAACGGGTTAACAGTGGACCGGTACGTGTGGCTGCGATGACGGTCAAGGCCAGAGGCTTGTGACAGGCCAGGTAAGATGCGGACTCGACCGCCGTTGCCGTAAATCGGCCGCAGCTCGGTGGCGGCCGGCACCAGCCGGAATCCCGCGAAGATGCACGCTCCGTCGGATCCAGCGGGAAAAGGCATCATATATGAATGAATCCAAACCCTTAATTTAATAAGGAACCGTCATGCCGATCAATCCCTGCCGCGAATGCAGATGATGGGTCAGGACAAAAACAATGACATTTGCCGGAAGTGCGACAAACGTTTTCGCTACGTCGCCAGCCTCGAGGCGTTTATGAGTTATCCCGTCTCGACTTCCGAGGAGATCGCCTTTTGCCCCTTGCACGGGCTGACCTGAAGGCTTTTCGCTTGAGGACAACATCGAAGAGCTTTATTTCAAAGCTTCCGGCGAGAGTGTTAAGGACTGAACCTTGCCGAAATGCGGGCTTTGCGCCGACATATCGGCATGAGGCCCATCTTTTTCCCTTCATCAAGCAATAATTCCTCCACGTAAAGAATATGAATTATGGTTCAGTACGGTTAAGTTGTGTCCATCGGCAGTTTCAAAAAGGGCACAAAAACTTTCCGGTCCAGAAAAACGCAATCATTTCGAAAGTTCAAGTAAATCAAGGAATTGTGCGGAGCCATGCTGTTGTAAGCCGCACAAACGGTTCCGCAAAACCTGTCACGCCCAGGCATAATTGACGCCAGAATTGCACCCAAGGGCCATTTCTGGATGGAATAGAGATCTCCCCAATACGCCCCTGAAATGTCGGCTGGCATGTATTTCGCTTAATGTAGATTATCTGGATCGTTGGGGGCTTAAGAATTCAGGCTATATTTCGGCGCCCAAGTCCCTGAAGCGAGTGGATGCCGGTTACCGGCCGCTTTTCGAGCCAGCGGTCGAATTCCTCCGCTTAGCGGATATCCGGCATCCGAAAACCGCATCGATTCGCTTCATCGTATAAATGCAAGGACCTTAAATAAAGAGAAGAAAAGAAGGGCTGAATCTATGGTGCATGCAACGATCAGGATGACGATACCGCCCGAGAAAACGAAAGAAGCACTGGAAATCCTTCGCATCATGGCGGAACGCACCAGGATCGAGCCCGGATGCCTCTGCTGTCGGGTCTATAAGGACGTCCGGAATGAACACCGGATCATGATCGAGGAGAACTGGACGAGCCGGGAAGAACTTGAGCGTTATCTGCGCTCTCCCGAATACCGCAACGTTCTTCTGGTGGTCGAGATGGCCAAGGAGCGGCCGGTGATCAGTTTCGACACGATCGAACGGTCCGAGGGCATCGAAGCCGTTCAGAAGGCAGTTAGCCGCAACCCTTGATTCGCAAGGAGATGAACACAATGAAACGAAACTTGCTGAGTGCCGCCGCTTTGGTTGGCATGTCGGTCCTGGTGGTAACCACGTTGTCCAGTGCTCCCCTGGCGGCTGAGCGGAAGCCGCTGATCATTCCGGTACTTTTTGTACAGAATGCAAAGGCTGTGAGCTTTGACAAGAATGCGCTCACATTGAAGGGGGTGAGCCCCATGACGGTTTTCTTCGCCGATCGTCCGGTGCGCATCGCCGGACACTTCAACACGAAGGACGAATTCGTGCCGCTGTGGGACGAGGGCAGAGACAGCTTCCTCAAGGATCCTCCCAATGCCACCGTGTCGATATACGAGAGCGGCAACGAACAGCTCAGGGACGTGGTCGTCCGGTTGAGCAACCCCCGGCTGAACGGTACGGACCTGACCTATGACATATCGGTCATCGAGGGCAAGGCGCCGAAAGAGGGCGGGGCGTGCTCGGTGTTCATCGATATCATCGGTCTGCCGTTCACGCCGCTTTCTTTTGCCGGTGTGGCGCGCCGGACCGCCCGCCGGACCGTGTTATGGGACAGTGCGGTGACGTCCGCGGCTGCAGCCGATGCGATGACGGCATATCCGACAACCGTCAACGTGAACGAAACCGTGACGCCACCACCCACGACAGCCGCCGCTCCGGCCGTGACAGACTCTCAGGCCGCGGCTGTCGCGCGTCTCAAGGAACTGAAGTCGCTGGAAAGGCAGGGCCTCATCACCGAGGCTCAATACCAGGCCGAGTCTCAAAAAATTTTGAATCAGATCGCCGAGTGAGCGGCGTGACGATTCGCCGCAAGCCGGTTTAACGTTTTAATTGATAATGAAAGGACTGATCTCATGAATAGAGGATTTAGGGCGATTGCCGTGGCGATAACGGTGCTTCTGGGGCTGGTGGGCCTGCTGCCCGGCGCGAGCCTGGCCGCCGACAACAAAGACAGTAAAACGGAAACCGCCGAGCTTCTCTTCGTGCAAAACGCGAAGGACGCCAGCGTGGCCGGTGGAAAGCTCACCCTGAAAGGGATCGGCCCCACGGTCCTGTTTTTTTCCGATCGCCCGCAGAGAATCGCCGGCCACATGACCAACGACAGGTATCTTCGGCTGTGGAAGGAAGACGGCAAGGACAGTTTCCTGGCCGATCCTCCCAATGCCACCGTATCGGTATTGGGTGATGAAAAGGTGGGGGAGTTGGTTGCGACCCTGCGAAACCCGCGGCTCGAGGGTGATGACCTCACGTACGAGATCGATGTGATCGAGGGCAAGCTGCCTGAAAATGGTGGTCCCTGTTCGGTATTCATCGATATCATCGGGATGCCGCTGACGCCGCTCTCTTACGCCGGCATGGCGAGGCGATCGGTATACCGCCGATGGTAGTGGACATATCGGGACAGGGAAAATCAAAACCCAGAACCTCGCCTGTGCCACGGTCATCCCCGGCCTCTTGATCGGAGCAGGAATCTGTTTTTAAAGCTCGAACCCAGTCACCATGGGAGGAGAACAAAATGGCAGGGAGATTTAGTGTGGCAATCATCTGCTTGACCGCGATCCTGCTGTCGGCGCCCGTGCTGTCGGCGGCTCAAAGTGCCGAGGAGCTGGCCAGGAAGGTGCAGAACCCCGTCGCCGATTTGATCAGCATACCCCTCCAGAACAATTTCAACTTCGGGGCCGGCCCGGGGGACGATCTCCAGTATGTGCTCAACATTCAACCGGTCATTCCCGTTCACCTGAGCGACGAGTGGAACCTCATCACCCGCACGATCATCCCTGTCATCTCCCAGCCCGGCTTTTCGCCCGGACAGGACCGCGTCGACGGTATCGGCGACATCCAGTTCACGGCGTTTTTATCGCCGGCGAAATCCGAGGGCTGGATCTGGGGTGCGGGCCCGATCGCCCAACTGCCCACGAACAGCAACGACCGTCTGGGGAGCGACCGCTGGGGCCTCGGGCCGTCGGCGGTCGCGCTGAAATTGGCCAAGGGCAGCCCCTGGGTCTACGGTGCGCTCGTCAACAACGTCTGGTCGGTGGGCGGCTCGGACAGCGACCCGAGGTATAACAACTTCCTGATCCAACCCTTCCTCAACTACAATTTCCCCGGTGGGTTCTACCTCTCGAGCGCGCCGATCATCACCGCGGACTGGGAAGCCGACAGCGGCGATCGCTGGACCGTGCCGCTCGGCGGCGGGGCAGGCAAGATCGTCCATTTCGGCCGGCTGCCGGTGAATATCCAGTTGCAGGCCTATTACAACGTGGAGAAGCCGGATTTCGGCGCGGACTGGCAGCTGCGCTTTCAGGTACAGTTCCTGTTTCCGAAATAAGGATTCGCGGAAAGCGTTGCAGCGGGCAGGGCGAGATCGCCGGATCTTCTTACGAATACCAGGTAACAAAAGACATCAACGGAGAGAGGACTTTCGTGAAGAGCTTCAAAGCCTTTGTGTTGGCACTGTCATTATTGACGCTGTATGCCGGCTTTTCATCGGCTCAGGAATTGATCGTTTTTCCCGCCGGCGGTCAGAGCCAGCAGAAGATGGAAAAGGACAAATTCGATTGCTACTCCTGGGCCAAGCAACAAAGCGCCTTTGATCCCATGCAGGCGCTGGCACCCGTCCAGGAGTTTCCGGCCCAGCCTCCTCCAGGCTATGGGGCCGGAGGGGTCATCAGGGGAGGCGCGGGAGGAGCGGCACTCGGCGCCGCCGTCGGCGGCATCGCGGGCGGCTGGAGCGGGGCCGGAAAGGGAGCGGCCATCGGCGCGCTCACCGGGGGCGTATTCGGCGGCATGCGAAGCCGCGCCCGCAACTACCAGGCGGCACAGGCTCAGCAGCAAGTGGCCGGTCAACAATCGAACCAGTACCGGCAGAAGCAGGACACCTATAACCGTGCCTATTCCGCATGTCTCGAAGGAAAAGGTTACACCGTGAAATAAGGGCCATGGCGGCCGGGCGCCGTGCCAGAGCAGCCGGCCCTTTCGGTGCAAGCATTTTTGGAAGCAGGAATTGACCCGTGGCGTTATCGGGGGGCCGGATATCGGGAAAATCGCGCGGAGTCGGGTGCTGACCCGTTGTCGGCCTGAGTCTAATTTCAAATCAAATCCGAAGTCCGGAATCGGAAACGGTGCTTCGGGTTTGCTGCCGGAGGATTTCATGAAGAGGTTGAAGAGAATGAGCATCGCCGCGCTGCTCTTGACCGGTATTGCCTCTGCCGCAATGGCCGGTGAGTTTGACGGAACGACGCCAATGCTCTGCTCCGTGGTAAAAGTGATCGAGTATACCCCTGAGGATGGTTGTCACGAGGTGACGCCCGAGAGCATTGCTTTGCCCCGTTTTCTAAACGTCGCCGTTCAGGAGAAAAAAATAATGTCGGCCGGCGAGAGTGACGGGAAGCGCAGCAGCGATATCAAACACATGGAACGTGTGGGCGGAAAACTCATCCTGCAGGGCGCAGACGAAGGTATCCGGGACGTGCGCGACGGCGCCGGCTGGACGGCAGCGGTGTCAGAAGAAACCGGCGCATTCGTGCTGACGGCCGCGGGCGATGACGTGGCCTTCGTCGTGTACGGCGCCTGTACCTCACTCCCGTAGAAAGGAAAAACCGGCAGGTGCTCCAAGGATGCGTTGAAGGATTGGAGACAGGAAAATTCCGGGCCCGTGGAGGCTGGGATGACCGCAAAACCGCCTTTTCCGCAGTCGATTGTTCAATTCATGAGAAGTTACGAAACCGTCCCAGCGAAGAACACATTGCCGGACCAATCCGGTTCAATACAAAGGAGGATTGAAATGAAGAAAAAAAGTCGTCATTATCTCATCGTGGTTTGTGCCGCTGTTGTCGGCACGTTTTTCAGCGCTTTGATTTCGCCGGCCCCGGCGGCCGAAGCCACCGAACAGCAGATGCTGGTGGACAAGGCGCGCATCACCTTCGAGAGCTTCATGGCCGATCCGAACATGAGCTTTTTGAAGGAACACCTCAAGGAGGCCAAGGGCATTTTAATCGTTCCGAGCCTTCTCAAAGCCGGGTTCATCTTCGGCGGCTCCGGCGGCAGCGGCGTGCTTATCGTCAACGACGAGAAAAAAGGGCAGTGGAGCCAACCGGCGTTCTACACCATCGGTTCGGTCAGCTTCGGACTGCAGATCGGCGGCGAGGCGGCGGAAGTGATCATGATGATGAGGACCCAAGGGGCCGTGGATAAACTGCTCACCACCTCTGTAAAACTCGGCGGGGACACCTCGATCGCCGCCGGGCCGGTGGGGGTCGGGGCCAAGTCGAATGTCATGGCCGACATCTTCTCGTTTTCGCGGTCTCAGGGAGCCTTTGCGGGGCTTGCCCTGGACGGCTCCGTCATCAAAACCCGCGACGAATGGAACGCCGCCTATTACGGCAAGCCGGTCT
Source organism: uncultured delta proteobacterium (assembly GCA_963728055.1). Taxonomy (GTDB): domain Bacteria; phylum Desulfobacterota; class Desulfobacteria; order Desulfobacterales; family SG8-13; genus JARFQH01. The sequence goes on from CAVSIM010000011.1 coordinate 178,312, forward strand.
CGCCGGTCGATATCCTGGTGTCGCGCTCGGTCAGCAATCCCGGCTCGGACGAACTTCGCCAAACGGTGGCCCGATTCGCCAAGTAGGCTGAAGCTCTTGCGTCAAACGGAAAAGGGGGCGGCCGCAGCCCGGCATCAGGGCGCGGCTGCCCGTCCGGCTTCGCAACATCCCATGGAGAAACGACAATGAAAAAAAAGCATCTCAGCATCGTGTTGGCACTGTGTTTACTGACACTGGGAATGGGTGGTCTGACGGTTGTCGCGGCAGGCGATGCCCGTTCGATCATGTGCGATAACGGCGTCGTTGAAATCGGCGATTTCTTTCAAACCGTTCAGGACAAATGCGGCGAACCCGACAAGAAGGAGGGCAAATTCTGGCGGTACGATTTCGGTCCATCTTCACCGGTCTATACGGTCGAATTCGACGCGGACGGCAACACCGTCCGAATCATAGAAGACCAGGGCGGCGGCCAATAAAGTAGAAAACGGAGGGTGCCGATGCAAAACCGCACCGTCAGTTTACAGGTGCTGATCATATCGATGGCGCTGATAGTCGGAGCGAGCGCAGCTTACGCGCTCGATGACGTATCGAACATGAACTGCGGCGGCGTCATTGCCGAAATCGGCGACCAGCAGGTTGCATTTCAACAGAAGTGCGGTCAGCCGACGGCCACCGCAGAAAACGGCCAGGTCTGGGTGTACGATCGCCGACCGGAAGGCTTCGTCTGCTATGTCACTTTCAACGAAGGTCAAGTGGAGCGGATTCAGGTCGGCGGCAGCGATTGAGTCACCCGGTCGCAATCGATCGGAAAGAATTGACGAAACCGGTTACGTCAAAGAAATTGTCGCATCCCGCTATCTCGAACAGTACCGGGCGATCGCTCCGGCTGAGTACGTGCACGCCACAATCCCCGCTTGACACCGCATAACATATCAGGATAATTAGTGAACCAGAGATTTCCTTTGTCCAGGATCGAAAGAAAAACCGATGGGAGGATAGTGCAATTTACCGGAATCGCATTGAAATCAGTGCTGCGTCCATCTGTTTTTCCTCACCCTGCTCGTCTGCGTTCCCGGCAGCGCATTTGCGCGGGAGGAGCCCCGGAACCCGCTGGACGGAAAAAACGTCCTGATTCTGCACGCCTTTGAATCCAATGTGCCCGTCTTCGAACTGACCGACCGTGGTCTCGGCGTCGCGCTGGGTTCCGGCGGCATCGGCATCCGAAACCAGTTCTTCGAATACCTGGACCTGGCGCGCAACCCCGGTGCCGATCACAGGCGGCATCTGGCCGAGTTGCTGCGCCAGCGCTACAGCCGGCACAAAATCGACCTCATCATCACCCTTTACGCCGAGGCCCTGCAATTCACGCTGAGCGAGTGTGAGACCTTTTTGCCTGATGTCCCCGTTCTGGCGCTTTACCTGCCGCTTGGTTTCAAACAGCCGCAAACGGGCCGCATCGTCATCCGGCAGTTCGTCACGTCGGATTTTACCGGAACGCTCGATATCGCGCTGAAGCTGGTTCCCGATGCCAAACGCGTCTATGTGGTGAACGGGGCGCACTCCGTGGACAGATCGCTGGAAGGCAAGGCGCGACAGGAATTCAATAAATGGTCGGGCCGCATGGAATTTCGCTACCTGAGCGAGCTGCCCTTGAGGGAGATCCTGACCGCGGTAGCCGGCGCGCCTCCGGAGTCGATTGTTTTGTTCATCAGCATGGCGGCCGATGTAACCGGAAAAAATTACACGACCAGGGAGGTCAGCCGGCGGCTGAGCCGGGCCTCCGCCGCCCCGGTTTTCGGGCTCTACGACGTCGCCCTGGGACACGGTATCGTCGGGGGCTCGCTGGTCAGCTTCGAGCTGATCGGCACCAGGGCGGGCGAGCTGGCACTGGATATCCTCAGGGGCACCCGGAGCCCCGAAAAAATCCCGATCGTGCTGGAGGTCCCCCATCGGCCGATGTTCGACTGGCGGGAACTCAACCGCTGGAACTTGAGCGAGGCAGCTCTGCCCAAGGGCGCCATTGTCCTGAACCGGCAGGTGTCGCTTTGGGACCTGAAGTATTACGCCATCGGCGCCCTGGCCTTCATCTTCCTGCAGTTGTTCCTTATTGCCGCCCTGCTGGCCGGAAAACGCCGCCGGAGAGTGGTGGAGGAGTCGCTGCAGCGGACAACGAGGGAATTGGATCAATTTTTCGACCTATCGCTGGATTTGCTGTGCATCGCCAATACCGATGGTTATTTTGTGCGCCTGAACCCGGCTTGGGAAAGGATTCTCGGCTATTCTACAGAAGAACTCATGTCCAGGAAATTTCTTTATCTGGTCCACCCAGATGATTTGGAACGGACCAGGAAGGCTGTCGCCACGCTGGTGTCGCAGGGGAAGTTGGTCCGGTTTGAAAACCGCTACCGCTGCAAAGACGGCTCATACCGCTGGCTGGAGTGGATTTCGGCCGCTGCCGGATTCCTGATTTATGCGGCCGCGCGCGACGTCACCGAGCGCAAGCGATCGGAAGCCGAGCTGGCCAGGCACCGCGAGGGCATGGAGGAGATGATCGCGGAACGCACCGTTGAGCTGGCCGAGGCCAAAGCAAGGGCCGAGCTATCGGACCGCCTTAAATCGGTTTTCCTGGCCACCATGTCACACGAACTGCGCACACCGCTCAACTCGATTATCGGCTTCAGCGGAATTCTCCAGCAGGAGCTGGCCGGTCCTCTGAATGCGGAGCAGAAAAAGCAGCTGGGCATGGTGCGCGACAGCTCCCGGCACCTGCTCGATCTGATCAACGATGTGCTGGACCTCTCGAAGATCGAAGCCGGACAGCTGCCGGTCGCCACGGAAACTTTCGACTTGCGCGGCGTGATCGAGAAGGTCAGCCAGGCCATGAGACCGCTGGCCGAAAACAGGGGCCTCACGCTCGACGTGCAGATCGCCCCCGCGGTGGCGGAGATCACGAGCGACCGGCGGCGGGTGGAGCAGATCCTGCTCAATCTGCTCGGCAATGCCATCAAATTCACGGAACTCGGCGGCGTCCGCATCGAGAGCCGGCTTCAGGAAGGTGCGGTCCTTGTCCGCGTCGCCGACACGGGCATCGGCATCAAGGAAAGCGATTTAGACAGCCTGTTCAAGCCTTTCCGGCAGATCGACATGAATGACGACCGGCGACGGGGCGGCACCGGACTCGGGCTCTCGATCTGCCGCAAGCTCGTGGAGCTGCTGGGGGGGGAAATCCGGGTGGAAAGCGAATACGGCAAAGGCAGCCTCTTCAGCGTCACCCTGCCGACAAAAAGGAAGGCGGCATGACGGCCAAAATCCTTTACATCGAGGACAATGAGCAGAGTCTGTATCTGGTGACCTATCTGCTGACATCCAGCGGGTACGAGGTGCTCCAGGCGCGGGACGGCAGGGAGGGCATCGCGACCGCCGCCCGCTTCCAGCCGGATCTCATCCTGCTCGACATCCAACTGCCCTCCATGGACGGGTATACGGTGGCGCGCATCCTTAAAAGCAACGCCGACCTCGTAAGGATCCCCATTGTGGCCCTGACATCCTTTTCCATGGTCGGCGATTGCGAGAAGGCCTTGGCGGCGGGATGCACCGGTTACCTCGAAAAACCGATCAATCCGGACACCTTTCTGAAGGAAATCAGGCACTATCTGCTGGATGCCGGTGCCGGGGGGCACTGCAAATGACCAGGATCCTGATCGCGGACGACAACGATCAAAGCCTGTACCTGCTGGAGGCGCTGCTGAAAGGCCATGGTTATGACGTGACGCCCGCCACCGCCGGCGCCGACGCCCTCGCCATGGCCCGCAAAACGCCGCCGGACCTGATTATCACGGACATCCTGATGCCGTCCATGGACGGCTTCGCGCTCTGCCGTCTCTGGAAAGCGGACGAGCGGCTGCGGCGCATTCCCTTGATCTTCTATTCCGCCCATTACACGGATTCGAAGGATGAAGAGTTTGCTTTGAGCCTCGGCGCCGCGCGGTATATCACCAAGCCGCAGCAGCCCGAGGCGCTGATCAGAATAGTGCAGGAGGTCCTGAAGGAAAACGACGCCATAGGAGTCGCTTCCGAACTCAAACCTGCGGCGCAAGACGACCTCGTCTCGCAGCAGTACAGCCAGGTGCTGTTTCGCCAGCTGGAAAAAAAAGTGGCTCAGCTCGAGCATGAAATTGCCGAGCGCCGGCGGGTGGAGGCGCAGCTTCAGAACCGTCTCCGGGAAATCGAAGACCTCAAGCACCGGCTGGAAGGCGAAAACATCTTTTTGAAAGAGGAGGTCAAGCTCCTTGCCGAGCACGCGGATATCGTGGGCCAAAGCGAGGCCATGCAGCGTGTGCTCGCCCAGGCGAAGCAGGTCGCCGACACGGACTCCAACGTCCTTGTGCTGGGAGAAACCGGAACGGGAAAAGAACTTCTCGCCCGGGCCATCCATAAAATGAGCAGCCGCAAAGATCGGCCGCTGATCACGCTCAACTGCGCCTCACTGCCGCCGACACTGATTGAAAGCGAGTTGTTCGGCCGCGAAAAAGGGGCCTACACCGGGGCCATGACCAGGATGACAGGGCGTTTCGAGGTGGCCGACGGATCCACGCTGTTTCTCGATGAGATCGGCGAACTCCCCCATGGGATGCAGTCCAAACTGCTGCGGGTGGTGGAGGAAGGCCGTTTCGAGCGGCTGGGGTCGGTGAAGCCCCTGCAGGTAAACGTGCGCATCATTGCCGCCACCAACCGGGACCTTGCGCAGGATGTGAAAGCGGGCCGATTCAGGCAGGACCTTTACTATAGACTGAACGTCTTTCCCATTTCGATCCCGCCCCTGCGCGAACACCCCGAGGACATACCGCTGCTTGTCTGGGCCTTCATCAAGGACTTCGAAAAGAAGATGGGCAAGCGGATCGAGAACGTGTCGCGAAGCAGCATGGAGGCGCTGCAGCGCCATTCGTGGCACGGCAATATCAGGGAGTTGAGAAATGTCATCGAACGCGGCATGATCGTGAGCACTTCCAAAACCCTCACCGTGCGCTTTCCGCAGGCGGATGTATCAGCGGCACCCGGAGCTTCCGACCTCGAAAATGTCGAGCGCCGGCATGTCCTCGACATTCTGGAAAAAGCCCGCTGGCGCATCGCCGGGCGGGGCGGGGCCGCGGAAACACTGGGGCTCAAGCGGACCACTCTCCAATCCCTGATGAAACGGCTGGGCATCGAGCGTCCCAGCCAGTGAAGCCGAAATATGATCAGTTTGCCGATATTTCGGCAACTTCTTCTGCACGACCTCCTGCCGAATCAGGCCTTTTCTTGCCGAAACCCTTCAATTCTGGCCGGTTAGAGCCCAAGAATCCATCCGAGGTTCCTCTGGTACGTTTCTCGCATTTATCTATTTCCATTGATCCAGTGATCCAAAGTAGTGCTCACGGCGACCTTGTTCAAGCCGATGCAGATGACTGTTAATGCCTTTATGCGGGCGATGGCGAGGACTATCAACATGAACAATTTGAGACGATTGATCCTGCTGGGCTTGTTTTTTCTTGTGGGCGCATACGGCTGCGGTTCCTCCCTGCCTCCGGGGACGCAGAAAATCGGCCACTATGAGGGCACCTTCAGCAGTGTTCCGTTATCCGGACCCTGCCAGGCGGACCTTTATCGGCTGCCGGACGGCAGCGGCACGTTCGAGGGTAACTTCCAGGGGATGGAAGAAGACGTCTTTCTCACCTTTAGAGGGCAGATGACCGCCAATCGCCTCGACGGCACTGTTTTTGGGGAAGATGTCTTCGGCGGCAGCACCATTACCGGCGTTCTATCACCGGATGAAACCGAAGTGAACGGCACTTTCAGCCTGAATGCACCCTATTCGCCCAATGGGACCTGGAACGCCCGAAGAAAATAGGGCCTTTCCCATCCACATTTGTGAGTTGGACCTTCGGACGTGCCTAGAAAAGATGGTGGATGAGCGCCGACTCTTCTTTGCCATGTCATGCCATATCGAGGTCGCGTTGACATTCATCCAAGGGGAGTTCCATTCATTGACGATCGATTCTTCGACGGCAAGGCAGACAACAACCGAGCTTGCCCGCGAACGAAGCCGTGAAGCGACCAGTATGACAGCCGCATTTTTGTTACTCTTTGCCGTGCCTGATCCACTTATCGAAGGAGAAAAAGACGACCGCCAAAGACACGGGGAAAGCATTTTTTTAATATAAGCCACAATACAGTTACAATTTGAAGAAAAAAAATGGAAGTAGATAAAATGCGAACTATTCCGGCCCAATTGGTGCTCTTGACTGTATTTTTCAGTATGGGTTGCGCCATGACAAGTGCGAAGGACAAATCCTTCGATGCGGAAAAGCTGCTTGTTTCCGCCGATTTTCCGTATAGCAGGTCCTGCACCCTGCCCCTCTGAAACAAACCGACGTAATGGGTATTGGAAAATGGATTATTAAAACGTCGTTATCTGCCGTCCAATGATGGAAGGCTGAAAGGAAGTCCAAATGATCACACGAGACAGAACACTTCGTGGTTCCTCCCTCATTTTGGTCGCCGCGGTATTTTGGATGGGGGGCGGCGTGCTCGGAGCCGGCCCGGCCATGGCCGGCGGGCTCCTGCTTTACGAGGTCGGCACGGCCGAGGTGGGGCTGGCGTCGGCCGGTTGGGGCGCGCGGGCGCAGGACGCCTCGACCATCCTCACCAATCCGGCCGGCATGACGCGCCTCGATTCTACGCAGATCCTGCTCGGCACGCAGGTGCTCTATGGCGACCTGGGATTCTCGATCGGTCCCGGCACCTCGCCGGAACTCGGCCGCGGCGACGGGGGCAATCCGATCGGCTGGTTTCCGGGCGGCAGCGCCTTCGTCAATTACAGCGCTTCGCGCGACCTGAAGCTCGGCTTCGGCGTCGCGGGAAACTTCGGCCTCTCCCAGCAGTACGACGACGACTGGGTCGGCCGCTATTACGTGCAGGAATCGACCCTTCTCGGCGTGAGCCTCCTGCCTTCGGCCGCCTACCGGTTGAGCGACAAGTTCTCCCTCGGCGCGAGCCTGAACGTCATGTACGGCATATTGAAGGACCAGGTGGCGGTCAACAACGCGGCACCAGCCCTGGCCGACGGCCGGCTCGAGCTGGACGACAACACCTGGGGTGTCGGCGTCAACCTCGGTTTGCTCTATGAACTCAGCTCGGACACGCGCTTCAGCCTCACCTACAACTCGCAGGTCGATCTCGACTTCAAGGCCCGGGCCGAGTTTTCAAACCTCGGGCCGGGCCTCGAGGCGCTGCTGCGCTCGCGGGGGCTGCTGGATGCCAGTGTCGACCTCGGCGTCACGGTGCCGCAGCAGGCGATGCTCAGCGTCTTCCACCAGTTGAACCCTCGCTGGGCTTTGCTCGGCAGCCTGGGCTGGCAGGAGTGGTCCCGCTTCGGCAAGGTCGAGGTCAGCGTGGATTCGAACAATCCCAACAGCCTCACCACCGCCCTTGACTTCGACGACACGTGGCACGCCGCCCTGGGGGCGCAATACCGCCTGAGCGACCCGTGGCTGCTCAACTTCGGCGTCGCCTACGACTCCAAGTTCCAGAGCGGCTCGACCGTCGTCATGTCGCTGCCGGCCAATGCGGCCTGGCGTTTCGGTGCGGGCGTCCAGAACCAGGTCAGCCGGACTTTCAACTGGGGTGTCGCCGCCGAGTACGCTTACGGCGGCACGCTCGATGTCGACAACCAGAGTGCGGTGCCGGTCGCGCTCGGCGGCCGCGGCAATGTCGTCGGTTCGTACCCGGACACGGGCATCTTTTTCCTGGCCGCCAATTTCAACTGGATATTCTGACCACCTGCGACCTTTCCGCGACGAGGTTACTTTAGCTCATTTTAATCACTTAGATTCAAAAAGGATATGAAACCATCAAACAGCAGCTTAGAACCCTGGCCGTCGTCACGGCCTGCGCCATGCTGGCGCTGCCCTGTTTGGTTGCGGCACAGACGACCACCAGAATCCCCGTAGAGATCACCACGCCCGATGAAGTTGAGAGCCGTATCGGCACACTCGAATATCAGGACGGCGTACCGACAGTGGAACCCGCCGAGCGGGTCCGTGACACTCTGGATTTCACCCGCGCGTTGAACTTAATTGAGAACCATATTCAACACCCAATTATTCAAACATTAATCAAAGGGATAAAACAATGATACAGAGATTCAGTCGAATTACATTGTTTTTGGGTATCAGCTTACTGGCCTTGTCTTGTTGGTCGATCGTGTGGGCGGACAAGGTTAAGACGGCCATCGTCGTCAATGTAGACAATTTTGATAGAGCGCAGACGGATTTTGAATACGCCGGCATAGTCAAGCAGGCAGGTGGTATCAACAAAGTACACAGTAACCGAGCGCCCACACCGATCGACAAACAGAATATCATCCGGATGAACCGGGATACCCTTTACAGCACCGGCGTTGTTAACATCTCCAAGGGCGCTACGGTAACACTACCAGATGCCGGTAAACGCTACATGTCGCTTATGATAATTAACAATGATGGTTATGTGAATGAGGTCTATTACGGCGGTGGTTCTTACGATTTAACAATGGAAAAGTTTGATACTCCATATGTCGGCGTGGTCATTCGCACGCTTGCGAATCCGGAGGATCCTAAAGATCTGGCAATAGCCCACAAACTTCAGGCCCAGATTCAAATCAAGGCGGGATCTGACGCGCCTTTTGTTTTGCCGAACTACGACAAAGCCAGCTACGAAGCGACGCTTGAGGCGATTCTTGACTTGGCCAAAGGACTTAAAAGATACACCCAAACCTTCGGTGCCAAAGGGGAAGTGAATCCCATACATTTTATGATTGGCACAGCTTCCGCCTGGGGCGGCCTTCCAGACAAAGACGCGCAGTACATCAACGTGCAGCCTGACCTTCCGGTCGGCGAGTACGAGCTCACGGTCAAGGATGTTCCGGTTAAGGGCTTTTGGTCCATAAGCCTCTACAATGAAAAAGGCTATTTCCAGCAGAATAAGTTCAACGCCTACAGCCTCAATAATCTGACCGCCAAACCAAACAGCGATGGGTCTGTCACGATTCGGTTTGGAGGCTGTACGGCCGCAACTGAGAACTGCCTGCCGATCATGGAGGGTTGGAACTATGCCGTTCGAATGTACGAACCGAGCCAAGCGATCATCGATGGCACATGGACATTTCCGGGGCCTCCGAAACAAAGGAGCCATTGATAAGCGACGGTATCGGCACCATGCAATCCCAAGCCTTTGAGTTAAGAAACAATTATATCAAAAACCATTAAGGAGAATGTAAATAATGAAAACGAATATTATCGCTGTTGTGCTCGCCGGCGCGTTCACCATTGCGAGCGCTAATGCACAGGCAGAAAACCCCAGGGAAGCCATGAAAACGAAGGCGGCATCGATCCCGGACAAAGTCCAGACAGCCGCCGGTGAGCTGAAATTCTTCGATGGCGTACCGATAGCCGACACCAGCCAATTGGTCTATGACTACTTGGACCGCGCGCGTGGGCTCGACGTCTATCTGGACAATGTCGGCGCTGTATCGATATACAGCGTACTCTTAGGGATGGCCCAGCAAGGTGCCGACGCGCCCAACAAGATCGCCATCTGGGAACAACTGATGGATTCCCGGACGCCGGTCATCACCTCCAACACGTCTACGATGTATGCCTATGCCACCACGGACTTGGCAAACGATGGCCCGACGGTCATCGAAATCCCGCCAGGCATGCTGGGTTTCCTCGACGACGCCTGGCAGCGTTTTGTCGGCAATATGGGTGTCACCGGGCCGGACAAAGGCAAGGGCGGCAAATATCTCGTCCTGCCTCCCGGCTACAAAGGCGAGGTGCCGGACGGGTATTTCCTGCTGAAGCCCAAAACCAACAAGAATTTTCTCTTTCTGCGTGGTTCCATCAAGGATGGTTTAAAGGCCGCAGCCGACAACTTCAAGTCCGAGCTGAAGGTCTATCCATTGAAAGATGCCGCCAATCCGGCGCCGACCCAATTCATCAATATGTCCGGCAGATCGTTCAGCACAATATTTCCGAGCACGCTTGAATACTTCGAAATCTTGAACACGATCGTTCAGGAGGAGCCGATTGAGGCCGTCGGACCGGAAGTTCGCGGTTACATGGCCGCCATCGGCATCGTCAAAGGCAAGCCCTTCAATCCCGATGCCAGGATGAAGAAGTTACTGACCGAGGCGGCGACGCTGGGTAATGCCGCTGGGCGTGCCATTACCTATGACCCGCGCATATCCGGGGTGTACATCTATCCCGACACGAAGAGCAACTGGGTTACGGCCTATGCGAACAGGAATACGTCGTTCGAAGCGGACGGCACGATGAACCTCGATGCGCGCGTGCTGTTCTACTACAACGCCGGTGGTGTGACGCCTGCCATGGCGACCACCCATGTAGGCGCCGGCTCCGATTATGCACTGGCTTTTCTGGACAGCAAAGATAAACCCTTCGATGGTTCGAAGACCTACAAGCTGCATTTGCCACCCAACGTGCCCGTGAACGACTTCTGGGCGGTCACGCTCTACGACACCCAGACGCGCACCCAACTGCAAACCAGTCAGTTATTCCCAACGGTTGGCAGCCAGACAAAGGGCATGCAGAAGAACGCCGATGGCTCTTACGATGTCTTTTTCGCGCCTGAAGCCCCCAAGGGCAAAGAGGGCAACTGGCTGCAGACCAACCGGGGCAAGAGCTGGTTCACGATCCTGCGTATGTATGGGCCGCTGGAGCCCTGGATCAACAAGACCTGGCGTCCGGGGGAGATCGAACTTGTGAAATAGCGCTGCATCAAGATGAAATATGCGGCTGTCTTTGGACAGGTGATGCCTGTCTTTAAAATGGAGGAAAAACGATGAGAAAAAGTATTCAGGTAGCCTGTATTGCCTTATTTATCGGATGTGCCGCTACGACTGCGACCGCTGAGACACCACCAAAAATGAAAATGACAACGCCCATTCCGCCGTCGATCACCACGCCTGACAAGGTCGAAACAAGCATCGGCACGCTTAAATTCACCGACGGTTTGCCCGATGAAGAGACCGTCCAAAAGGTCTATGACAACCTGGACCGTCAGCGCGGCATTGAAGTGTTTCTCAACACGATGCCGGGTGCTTCAATAAACGCGATTCGTGAAGGTCTGCGCAGTCAGGGTGTCGACAATCAGACGCTGGTTATCTTTGAAGACCTGATGGACTCGAAGTCTTTGTTCCTGACGCCCAATACCGAGACAGTGTATTTACTCGGCTGGCTGGATCTTAAAGATGGACCCATGGTGGTCGAAACGTCACCCGATATACTCGGTATCGTTGACGATCACTGGTTCCGATACGTGGCTGACCTGGGCAATGCCGGCCCGGACAAGGGCAAGGGCGGCAAGTACCTGTTTGTGCCACCGGGCTATCACGGGGAGATTCCGGATGGCTATTTCGTGTACCACACGCCCACATACGGAAACTGGATTGTTGGACGCGGCTTCCTGGTCGACGGCGATCCGAAACCTGCCGTCGAGAGTTTCAAGAAAACATGGCGCCAGTATCCATTGTCAACGGCCTCTAATCCCCCTGAGACCAAATTTATCGATGTATCTGGTGTCCACTTCAACACCATCCACCCAAACGATTTTCAGTTTTATGTAGACGTGAACACAATCGTTCAGGAGGAGCCGATCGAAGCGCAGGAGCCGGAATTACTTGGCCAGCTTATGGCCATCGGCATTGAAAAGGGCAAACCCTTCGCGCCAGATGCGCGTATGAAAAAAATTCTTACTGATGCCGTGGCCATCGGGAACGCCACCGCGCGAGCTATCGAATTTCGCGCGCGCAAAGAGGATGTTTTCTATTATCCCGGCAAGGCCTGGTTTGCGCCGGGAAATCCTGACGGCAGCTATTTGTGGCTGCACAATGGGGCGCGTAATCTGAACGCTCGTACGAGGATGTTTTACGGCTATACCGGCGTCACACCCGCGATGTTCCTAAAAATGGTCGGCAAGGGCTCACAATATGCCATCGCCGCCGTTGACGCCGATAAAAATTACTTTGATGGGTCGAAGACCTACAAGTTGCACCTCCCTCCGAACGTTCCGGCCAAGACCTTCTGGTCAGTCGTGCTTTACGACACCCAAACCCGCTCCGAACTTCAGACCGATCAACGTCTGCCGAGCACCGGCAGCGAGAAACCGAACGTCAAAAAAAACGCCGACGGCTCTTATGACGTTTACTTTGGTCCTAAACCCCCGGTGGGGCACGAAAACAACTGGGTGCAGACCGTTCCCGGAAAGTCGTGGTGGGTGATCTTACGCCTCTACGGTGCATTGGAACCCTGGTTCGACAAGACCTGGCAGCCCGATGATATAGTGCTTATGAAGTAACCCAGCGCTTCGCTATTGAAACCCGCGCGCCTACTGTACGGAGTCCTCCTGTGATCGCGATACCGGACTGCCCGGCGTCGATCGTAAAAGCTGAAAACGTTGAAATTCAGCAAACGATGCGGCTCTGGCCGCAGAACACCATTAAATCGGAAGTATTGTCGACACAGGCGAGGGTCATGTTGAGCGCCCGGCCCATTTTGGCGGCCAGGGCGGTGGGTCGCGATTTGCTGATCATGATCGGCAGGTGCGCGCGCGCGGCTTTTTGAACGAGTTCGTAGCTGATCCGCGAAGAGAGCACCAGGATGCGGGCCTCGGACAGTTTCCGGTTGAGGAGGGCACTGCCGACGGCCTTGTCGAGCGCGTTGTGGCGCCCCACATCTTCGGCGAAAGCGATCATCTCCAGCTGCTTGTCGAAGACAATCGCCGCGTGCGAGCCCTTGGTTTTGCGGTAGAACTTCTGGTTTTGGTAGAGTTGGTCGATGCACTCGAAAATTTTATCGATCGCCACCCGGAAGCCGTCTGCAGCGGGGGTCAGGACCTGCTGCAGGTCCTCGACCATTTCCTTGCCGCAGATGCCGCAGCTGGTCTGGCTGACGAAGCTTCTTCGACCGAGAAGCTCCTTTACTTTTTCGCGCCGTTGCGGTGTGAGCCGCACCTCGATGACGTTGGGGTCGAGGTCCCGGCAATACCCGATGGCGGCAAAATCATCGGCCGCGTCGGCAATCCCCTCTCCCAGGCAAAACCCGGCCGCGTGAAACACCTCCTCGCCGGGCGTCCGCATCACCACGGAATACGGTTTTCCCTCGATCCGGATCAGAAGCGGCTCCTCTCCGATCAATTCTTCGGGATCGGTGCGGGAAACGCCCTTTGACCACCGCATCACTTGAAAGGAATCGGCGCTTTTTCCGCTGGTATTCATGGGGGTCTTTTGGGTCGGTTGGGTCTGTTGAGTCAATTGGGTCTGTTGGGTCGGTTGAGTCTGTTGGGTCGGTTGCGATCGGCGGTTGATGTCTCGATAGGGGCGAAAAATCTTTCGCCCCTGCCGGTATCCCGGATCGTACCTGAGGCCGACGCCTTCTTGAAGCCACAATCCTTGATGGCACGGCGCGCCGCGCCCCTACAGCTCGGTTAGATCTTCGTCGGGATTGAAGACCGCCGCTTACCGATGACGTTATGTCGTTTGCTTTGCCTTCTTCCTGACAAGGACCCTTTCCTCTTCCGGGACCGGCGCCGGAATTGGCGCGCCGCAGATCTTCGTCACCGCCCCGAAGCGGGAGGGGCAGGCTTCGAAGCAGGTACCGCATTTGATGCACGTTTCCTGGTCGATGACATGGATCCGGTTCTTGCCGCCGTCAATCGCATCCACCGGGCATTTTTTGAGGCAGATCATGCAGGCCTGGCACTTGGCCGGATCGATGTAATAGGATTCCACGTCGCGGAACAACTCCTCGATCTCGGCGCCGGTGAAATAGTCTTCCTGGGGTGCTTCGGTCTTGATTCTCGCGGCCAGTTTTTCTCTTTTGACCATCTTGATGTAGGGAACGAGCTTTCGGGCGTCATCGATCCGGGCCTTCAACTCGTCTGCTTTTGCTTCCTTGCCCGTGCCGAGCGGTCCCAGCTCTTTTATCTTTTTAACGAAATCATCCACGACTTCGGCAAAATGGAGCCCTTCCCCGGCCGACATGAATTCGACCCGCACCCTTTCGGGATCCATCCCGATGTGCGCCATAATCTTTTTACACAGAAGCACCAGGTTGAGGGCGTGATAGTTTCCGTGGGTGATGTAGTTGCATTCATTGAGGCGGCAGCCACCGATAAACACGCCGTCCATTTGATTGGCAAAGGCCCGCAGGATGAATTCCAGGTCGACTCTCCCGGAACACATGACGCGAATAAGCCTGATTTCGGTCGTATATTGCAGTCTGGAAACTCCAGCCAGGTCAGCCGCGCCGTACGCTCACCAGTGGCACACGAAACCTAAAATTTTCGGTTTGAACCTGAGTCCTGCCGCCATTGCCGTCTCCCTTTCGTTTCGATGATCCGCTTATGGCCTATTTCGTGTCGCAAGCCGTAACCCCTCCGGCCGAATGCATGAAATCCATGCACATCGTGCCCGGACAGGCGGTTGCCAAGGTGCCGGGTGGTATTACCCGACCCCGCTTGGGTGCAACTGCCAGTAGGGGCACGGCGCGCCGTGCCCCTACGATTCAATGGATTCAGACCGCCGCGTCGATCTGGCACAAGATCTCGTCATCGGTAAAATGCTTCAGGACGATCGCCCCGGTTGGACACAGTGCGTTGCAGAGGCCGTCGCCCTTGCAGATGACCGGGTTGACCAAGGCCTTTTGGCCCTGTTTCTGCTCGCGAAACTCTATGGCGCCGTAGGTGCAGGCCGTGATGCAGGCGCCGCAGCCGATGCACTTTTTCTCGTTCACCTCGCAGACGGAACCCGACACGGTGACGATGTCGTGCGACAGCAGGGTCAGCGCCCGCCCCGCGGCGCCGTAAGCCTGGCTGAGCGCCTCGGGAATGTGCTTGGGATAGTGGGCCATCCCGCACAGGAAAACGCCGTCGGCGGCGAACTCCACCGGCCGCAACTTGACGTGGGCTTCCTGGAAGAAGCCGTCCGGGTTCAAGGGCACCTTGAACAGCTGGGAGATCCGGCGACTGTCCGCCGAGGGGATGACCGCGGCGGCCAGGGCCAGCAGGTCGGCGTCTATAACCAGCTGTTTGCCTAAAATGGGGTCGGTCACCGTGACTTTGAGAACCGCCCGGCCCTGCTCCGTGGCCGCCGCGACCCGGGGGGCATCCTCCGGGACCCAGCGGATGAACTTGACGTCCTTGTCCGAGGCTTTGCGGTAGTAATCCTCGCTGAACCCGTAGGTGCGCATGTCCCGGAAAAGGATGTAGACATCCATCGCGGGATTAATCTCTTTCAGCTTCAGGGCGTTTTTCACGGAATGGCCGCAACACACCCGGCTGCAGTAGTTGCGGTCTTCATTCCGGCAGCCGACGCACTGGATCATCACCAGGCTCTGGGCGGCCGCTATCCTTTCGTCCCCGCGCGCGATCATTTCTCCCAACTCCAGGTGGGTCATGACCCGGTCATTTTCACCGTAAAGGAATTCGCCGGGTTTGTAGACGTCGGCCCCCACGGCAATGACAGCGGCGCCGTGCTGTATCGTCGTCTCGCCCTTATCCGAAGACACACGGGTGACGAAATTGCCGACATAGCCCGTGGCCTCGGTGATGTCGGCCTCGGTGTAGACCTGAATCAAGGGGTGCCGGTACACTTTGCCGACCAGATCGCGCAGGTAAGCCTGAACGTCGAGCCCGTCCAGGGTGCTGTGAATCCGTCGCGCCGTTCCGCCGAGTTCGGTGCTCTTTTCCAGCAGGTGCACCGTATGTCCCTGACCGGCGATGGAAAGGGCGCAGGTCATGCCGGCCAGGCCGCCGCCGACCACCAGGGCGGCCTTGTCGACCGGCAGGTCGAATTCCTGCAACGGCTTCAAGGCGGCCGTGCGGGCAACCGACATGCGGGTGATGTCTTTAGCCTTTTGAGTGGCTTCCTCCTTTTCCTTCGAGTGGCACCAGGAGCAGTGCTCCCTGATATTGGCCATATCGTAGAAGTATTGGTTGATCCCGCCTTCGCGCAGGGTGTCGCGGAACAACGGTTCGAGGGTCCTGGGGCTGCAGGCGGCGACAACCACCCGGTTGAGACCCTTCTCCTTGATCATGTCCGTTATTTCCTTGGCCGAATTTGTGGCGCAGGAAAACAGCTGTTCCTGGGCGTGCACCACGTTGGGCAGGGTCAGGGCGTATTCCACTGTGGCGGGGACATCGACGACCCGGCCGATGTTGGTGCCGCAATGACACACGAAGACGCCGATCCGGGGCTCTTCTTCCGCCACGTCCCGTTCGCCCGGATAGACCCGCTCCCGGGTCAGCTTCTCGCGCCGGTAGTCGAGGAGTTCGCCGCATCTCGCGCCGGCGCCGCTGGCGGTGAAAACGGACTCGGGGATGTCCATCGGCCCCTGAAAGGCCCCGCTCACGAAAACCCCGGGCCGGCTGGTCGCCATCGGGTTGACGGGATCGACCTTGCAGAAGCCGTGCGAATTCAGCTCGATGCCGAACTTTTTTGCCAGTTCTCCATGGTTCGCGGGAGGATTCAGCCCGACGGACAACACCACCAGATCGAACTCCTCCTCTTTTACGCCGTCAGCGTCGGTGGCGTAACGCAGGGTGACATTTTTGCTTTCCGGCAGCTCCTTGCCGATCGACACGTAGCTGCGGATGAACCGCACCCCGTCCAGCTTTTGACTTCTCTGGTAGAACCGCTCGAAATCCTTGCCGTAGGAGCGGATGTCGTTGTGAAATATCGTGCAATCGGCCTCCGGGTTGTGATCCTTGGTCAATATCACCTGCTTCTGGGTATAGGTGCAGCAGACGGCCGAACAATAGCTGTTGTCACCGGGCGTCACCCGCCGCGAACCGACGCATTGGATCCAGGCGATCTTGTGCGGGTGCTTCTTGTCGGAGGCCCGCAGGATCTCGCCTTCGTAAGGCCCGGTGGCGCACATCAGCCGCTCGTAGTCCATGCTGGTCACCACATTCTGCATCTTCCCGTAACCATATTCACCCTTCACCCTGGCGTCGAAAGCCTCGTAGCCCGGCGCCAGCAGGACCGCTCCCACCTTCACCTCGATCTTCTCCGGCGTTTGTTTCAGATTGATGGCGTCGTTCTTGCAAACGCCCTCACAGATGCGGCATTTTTTTTCTTTGAGGTACAGGCAGCTCTCGTCGATATAGGCGATCAGCGGAATCGCCTGCGCGAAGTATATGTGGACTGCCTTGTTCTGCGATATTTCCTGGTTGAATTGATCCGGATAGTGAACCGGGCAGTACTCCACGCAGGTCGTGCAGCCCGTGCAGTTTTCCTCGAGAATGTAGCGGGGTTTCTTGACCAGGTTTACCGTGAAGTCGCCCGCCTGACCTTCCAGGCTCTCGACCTCGGTGTAACTCAGGACTTCGATATTCGGATGCCGGCCGACCTCGACCAGTTTGGGTGACAGGATTCACATGGAACAGTCGTTGGTGGGATAGGTCTTGTCCAGCTGCGCCATGTGCCCGCCGATGGCCGGAGATTTCTCGACCAGGTAAACCTTGAAACCGGCGGTGGCCAGGTCCAGGGAGGCCTGGATGCCGCTGATGCCCCCGCCGACAACCATGACATCCCCGAAGTGCTGGTTTGTGAAGCTCCTGCAAAGCTGCTCTATCTGTTCTGTTTCCACTTTTCTTCTTTCCTTATCGGCTTTCCGCGATATTCAAAATAGTGCCTGACCTAAACCTCCCCTCCCCTCGCGGGAGGGGCTGGGGGAGGGCCCTCACCCCGGCCCTCCCCCGTCAAGGGGGATGGAGGGAAGAACGGGCCATTTATGAATGGTCTAAATAACCTCCGCGAGGATCTCAGTAATATCCCTGACTTCGATTTTATTATCGACATTCAGGGTCAACCGGCTGTCCTCGAAATTGGCGATGCAATAGGGGCAGGAGGTGGCCAGCACATCGGCCCCTGTCTCGATCGCCTGCTCCAGCCTGAGGTCGGAGAATCTCTCGCCCTTGGGGGTTTCCATCCATATCCGGCCGCCGCCCCCGCCGCAGCACAGGCTGTTTTCCCGCGCCTCGGGCATCTCTTTCAGCTCCAGACCGGGGACTCTCTTCAGCACGGCGCGGGGTTCGGAAAAAATGCCGTTGTGCCGCCCCAGGTAACAGGGATCGTGATAGACGACCTTTTTGGTGTATTTTCCGGTGACATCGAGCCGCCCCTGATCGATCAGTTCGGCCAAATACTGCGCGATGTGGACAATCTCGAAGTTTACCATGAATTCGGCATATTCGTTTTTGAAGGTGTGGTAGCAGTGGGGGGAGGAAACCAGGACCTTCTTCACCCCGTTTTCGATGAACGTTTTGATGTTTTCGCGGGCCAGGCGCTTGAACAGCTCCTCGTTGCCCGTCTTGCGGATGCTTTCCCCGCAGCAGTTCTCCTTGGTGCCCAGGATGCCGTAGGCGACCTGGGCGCGGTCGAGAACGGCGGCCGTGGCGACGGCCACCTTCTTCAGCCGCGGGTCGTAGCTGAGGTAGCAGCCGGGGAAATAGAGAACCTCCATGTCCTCGGTGAACGGCTTGACGGCCAGGCCCTTGGCCCAGTCGGCGCGGGTCTTGCGTTCTTCGCCCAGGGGATTGCCGGCCCCGCTCAGGCTGGCGCTGACACTGCGCAGCGGTTTGACGGAGTTGGGAAAAATATCGTACTCCGTGGCGATTTTGCGCAGGGCGACCCCGGATTCGATCTGTTTGACGTCCCGCGGGCACTTCTGCGGGCAACTGCCGCAGGTGGTGCACAGCCAGATCTCTTCACTTTCGATGTCCGTCATGCCGAAGGTCGCCTCGCGCACGATCCTGCGCATGCTGAAGGCGCGGAAGCGATTCCAGGGGCAGACCGCATCGCACAGGCCGCACTGGTAGCACAACTTGAAAGCCTCGCCACCGTTGGACTTGATGACATCTATGATCTCTTTGAAGTCGGCGACATTTTCCACTGTTTTTCCCGATCCTCTTTACTCGGCTTGTGGTTCAGCCCTTCTTCGACTGCGACATCCGGGCCACGGCATCCATGATCTTCTGCAATCCGTACTTGTCGGCCAGGGACTCCAACCCGACCTCCAGCGCCTCCGGCTCCTCGGCTTCCTCGACTTCCTCTTCGCGCTCCTCGTAGATCAGGGCTTCGTTCAGGCACCACTGGACGCACAGGGGCTTCTCCTCGCCCTCGCACATGTCGCATTTTAGCGGCAGGCCGGAATCGGGCTCCTTGAACTCGGTCCGCGACGGGCAGGCGGCGCGGCAGAAGGCGCACTCGTCGTACTCCTTGCCGTCGATCGTGTACTTGTCGCGGCCCATGCACTCGGCCGCCGCCTGCTCGCCGGCGTAGACCGGTACATAGATGTCCTTCAGCGGCTCGCGAATGACCCGGATGCGGGACCGGGCCGGGTTGTTGCTGCTGTATTTGGGCTGGGCGTGAAAGGCGGAGCAGATCACCTCGCAGGCGCGGCAGCCGTTGCATTTGTCGACATCGATCCTGATCGTCTTGATGACTTTCTTTTTTTTCTCGGCCATGGCGGTGATCACCCCCTGTGTTTCAATCTTTTACTTCTTCTTCCACGGCTTCCCCGTTTGAGGAGGCCTCCGGCCCATCGGTCAGAATCCCGCGCCGCAGAAAATCCTCGCTGACGTAATCCAGGCCGAATTGCTGCAAGGACTCCGCGGTCGGAATTCCCTGGCTGTTCCAGCCCTTGAACGTGTAATAGGCGTCCAGGAGTTCCTTCTCCAGTTCGGGGAACCGTTTTTTCCAGTGGTTCTCGGGCGGTTTGTCGTCTTTTCGGCGCATGCCCCTGCGGATGTTGATGGCCCTGACCAGGGTCCGGTAACGCTTGGCGGCCTGCGTCAGCTTCTCTTCATCCATGTCGATCCCGGCCCCGGCCGAGATGAATTTCGGGTAATTGTGGATGTGGTAGGGCGGCTTGAGGGGAAATGAGGACAGGCCGGCGCACATCCCCAGGGCGTCGTCGATGTAGTGCATGCGCTCCTGCCAGTCGACGATGTCGCAGGTGGCCTGGACGGTCGGGTAGTAAGGAATGGAGTTTTCCCCGCGCAGTTCCCAGTCCAGGAAATACTGCTTGAACTTCTCGTCGGGCACCTGGAACCAGTCCTTCACGAACTCCTCTCTCTGCTTTCGCTCGGGAAAAGGCATCTGGGGGAACTGCCCCTCGATCTGGGTGATGTTGATCTTCTCGCCGGTGCTGTACATCAGAAAATAGATGGGGTTCAGCATCGAGAGCTTGAGCGGCAGCTGCTCGTGTTTCTTGATGTTGTTGTGCGCATAGGCGTCCGCGCCCTTGCCGATCTTTTGAGCCGCCCAGTGCGTGCCGTCGGCCAACACATCGCCGATGCCCTCGCGCCGGACGATTCGGTCGAGCAGCCAGAAAAATCTCTCTTCGTTTGCCGCCGGCATTCCGGGAAAGTCCTGGTCGGTCAAAATGCCGTTTTCATAAAGTTCCAGTGCGAAGGCCATGACCTGCGGGGTGGAGAACGCATCCACACCGTATTCGGTGGCGCGCTGCGCGATTTTCAAGCCGAACTCCAGATCCGACATGGCCGCCATCGTGTAGGTGAGCTTCGAGAAACACTTCATCATGTAGGTCGGAAAGCCGGGCACGGAAATCGTCGCCCCGCACTTCATCGGGCAGTTGTAACAACTGATCAGCCGTGTGCGCGCAGCTTCCATGGTATCGGTCCACTTTTTGGCGATTTCCTCGGTCCAGAAGCCTTTGCGGCGCACGCGGGAATTGCCCCACATGAAATTTTCGGTGTGCCACTTTTCGTCGTGGACCGCCATTTCCTGCGGGGAGCCGAGGCCGGCCAAAATGGGCATCACCCCCGGAATCGGATTTTTTTCACGGAACTTGATGTATGCCAGCACTTCGTTGCACAGCGCCAAGAAGTCGGCCGGCCGGGCCAGGTTGATGTCCTTGGTTCCGCGCACCGCGATGGCCTTCAGCCCCTTGTCGCCCATGACGGCCCCGATGCCGCCGCGGCTGGCACTCGACCTGCCCTGCTCGATGGAGGCAAAAAAGACCCTGTTTTCGCCGGCCATGCCGATCGCCGCCACCTGGGCCTTGGGCTCGTTCAGTTCCCGCCGGATAAGTTCGGCGGTTTCGACCGCGCCCTTGCCTTTCAGGTGCGCGGCATCCCGCAGTTCAACCTTGTCGTTGTTGATCCACAAGTACACCAGGTCGGGGGACTTGCCGCGCAGGACCACCTTGTCGTATCCGGCGTATTTCAGTTCCGGCGCCCAGAAGCCGCCCATCATCGAAAACGCCATCAAGCGCGTCTGGGGCGAAATGGTGGACACAATGGTGCGATTGCACCCGATGGCCGGGGTGCCGCACAAGAGGCCCGTGGCAAATATGAGAAGGTTCTGCGGTGAAAAGGGCTCGACCTCGGGCGGAACCCGGTCCCAGATCATCTTGGCGTTCGTGCCCAGCCCCCCGAGATACAGTTCGGTCAAACTCGGGTCGGTTTCTACCCTCTCGATATTTCCGCGGGTCAAATCAACTTCCAAATTAAACCCTGTTTCGGCGTATCTCATGCTGTCCCCTTCTACGGTTTCTGAATTCTGAATCCGTGACGTCTTGCTTTCGGTCGTCGGCACCCGGACCGCGACGAAAACCAGCCGCCCCCCGTCAGGCAGTCGGTTGACCGTTACGGTGCTCGCAATCGTTTTGGCCGTCAATCGATGCGGATGATTTTAACCAGTTTGCCCACCCAATCCAGGGGCAGGTAGATCCGGCCGGCATTTCCGCCCGCCTTGACCCGCTTTTCGATGATCTCTTCTCCCAGAATGGTAAACCGCGCCTTGGGCGACGGACCGGGACCGGCCAGCCGCGCGGCGGTTTCTTCCGGGCTTGTTTCCGCCTTCAGGGCGAGCCTGTTTTCCGATGGGCGCAACACGATGAATACCTTTCAGCCCGCCGATGGTGCCTGGATGGCCACCCGCCAAACGTGCATTGGCACAAGGCAAACTCCGTGAAAAGATCGACTTTGTTCAGGAGTCACCGGGCTGGGCGGTGTCAGCCGCTGGCGTGCCCCGATTCCCCCTTTTACAAGCTATATATTAACTATAATGTAGCTATAAAGTAGTGATAAGCCGTTCCCGGGATCTTGTCAAGAAAAAAATTTCCGGAAAAATTCCAGGAAAAGCGATTCATACAGAACGCGCCTAAAAGCAATTTTGCATACGTTTTTAAACACTTGCGCGGAAAAATGATGCGGATGGCGACCAGGTGCGGTATCCGGCAAAACAGGGAGAGGAGAATCGGCCGGTTCTGACGACCGGTAGCCACCGGCCATCATCGCGAAAAAGATGACAGGCGCTCAATAACAAACGGGTCGATTGTTTCCGGAGGGGCCATGCGGTGCCCCCGGGAATGGGACGGCGGCAAGCGGCGAGACGCCCCCAACGCCACCGGTCACCGGCCATGCCGGTGACGGGGCTCCCCAGGGGCGTTGAAAGATCGGTTGAATCCGGTCAGCGGGCAATCATGGCCCGCATCATGTCTCCGGCGTTTTCGGCGTGATCGGCGATCGATCCGATGGTTTCGGCCAGGCGCACCATGTGAAAAACCGTGACCGGCTCCAGGGTCGAATTGAAGACCTTCTGCTTGATCTGGTCCTCCAGCTTGTCGGCCTCGTGCTCCTGCTGGCGCAGATTGCGAATGATGTCCTTGACCACCACGCGCTGCTTTTCGGAAAAACTGCTGAAATATTTGCGGGATTCGCTGACCATGCGGCTCAGTTCCTCGATCGGCTCGACGACGGCGTCCACCAGCAGGAAGAATTCCTTTTCCAGTTCGTCCGGTATGCCCGGCTCGCTGCGGTAGGAGATCCAGTCCAGCGTGTCTTCGACGGCATCGAGCACCCGGTCCTGTTCCCGCAGGTAGCGAAACAGCTGGAACTTGTCCACCGGCATCAGGGTTCCCTTGGGCAGGTGTCCGCGGATTCGCCGCTTGATGACGTCGGCTTCGTGTTCGATCCGGATGACCTCCTGCCTGAATTCCTCGAAGCGCACGCACTCTTTGGAGACGTGGCACTCGATGGCCTGCTGCAAGGCCCAGGCGCACTCTTTGACCTTTTCCGCGTGCTCCTGCAACCCGACGAACGGCGATGCCATAAACATGGAGAGAAACGGTATTCGCATGGCTTTAGCCTCCTCCTATAAAAAATAGCCCAAAACCCTGAATATCACGATGCTGGTGAGCGCGGCCGCCGGGACGGTCAAGACCCAGTAGAGGACGATCTGCAGTATGATGCGGAAATTGACCGCCTCCAGGCCGCGGGCCAATCCGACGCCCATGACGCCCCCGACAGCCGCGTGCGTCGTGGAAACCGGCAGCCCCAGCTTCGAGGCGATCAGCACCGTGGTGGCGGCTGCGAAGTCGACCGAAAAACCGCGGGTGTTGGTCAGGGTGGTGATTTTGCTGCCGATGGTTTCCATGACCCGGTGGCCGGCCATCCCGATCCCGCACGCGATGCCGACCCCGCCGAAGAGCAGCAGGAAGGTCGGCACCGGCACCTTGTCGCCGATCCCGCCCGTTTTGACGATAAAGTAGACCACCGCCAGGGGGCCGATGGCGTTGGCCACGTCATTGGCGCCCTGGGCCAGGGCCACGTAGCAGGAGGTGCCGATCTGGATGCGCCTGAAGACCTCTTCCTCCCCGCCGGCTGCATCGGCCGCGGCCAGGTAGCGGACCAGAAGCCATTTGCCGGCATATCCCAGCAGGCCGGCGGCAGCCACGGCCAGCAGCAGCGCGCTGGGGGTGCCGAGCGACAGCGAACTGCCGAGCGGCGTCTTGAACAGAAACGAGAGCACGACCACGAAAACGGCTATCCCGATGAACCAGGGCGAGAGCCGCAGGGCGCTTCCGAAAGGGTCGGGCTTGGAAAGGATCAGGCCGACGATGATCTTGAACATGACATAGCTGATCACCAGGCTGAACACCGGGGAGATGACCCAGCTCAGCACGACAGCCCCGAGCTTGTCCCACTGGATCACCGTAAAACCGCCGGCCATGATGCCGAAGCCGATCATCGCCCCGACGATCGAGTGGGTCGTCGAAACCGGCAAAGATCTCCAGGTGGCAAACGACACCCACAGGGCGGCCGCCAGCAGTGCCGAAAAGGCGCCCAGCAGCGCCAGATGCGGGTCGTCCATGACCGCGGTCGAAACGATGCCCTTGCGGATGGTATCGGTGACATGCGAGCCGATGAAAACCGCACCGACGACATTCAATATTCCGGCGATGAAAAGGGCCTGGCGAATGGTGATCGCCTTGGCCCCCACGGCCGATGCCATCGAATTGGCCACGTCGTTGGCCCCGATGTTCCAGGCCATGTAAAAACCGAAAATGTAACCGACGATCAGGATGGTGTATTCGGGTGCCATATCCTCAGCAGTAAATCCGGGGGTAAAAAGTGCAGAGGCACACGTTCTCTCTCGGGGCTGAAGCGCAGTTTTTCAAGATCCGCACGCCCGCCCGGTGCTCCGGCTCGAGTGTCAAAAATCTGTTAGGAAAGGATGGGCGACCTTTAACACGGGCCCTGCGCTAAATCAACGGCTAAATCGGCGGCGGCGGGTCAATTGAATCGCGGCGGGGCGGGTGCAAAAGAGGACATCCGGAGGGGGCGCTGGAAAACAGACCGGCATCAAGCCTGCAGGTCGGCCAGGGGCATGTGAACCCTGAAGGTGCTCCCCTGTCCGAGCGAACTCTCGACGGTGACGTGGCCGCCATGCGCCTGCACGATATGCTTAACAATGGCCAGCCCGAGGCCCGTGCCGCCGAGTTTGCGGCTGCGCGCCTTGTCCACGCGGTAGAAGCGCTCGAAGAGCCGCGGCAGGTGCTTGGTCGGGATGCCGGAGCCCTGGTCGGAAAAATCGATGACGACCTCGTTTTCCATTCGCGCGGCGAGGATTCGGACCTGGCTGCCGTCCTCGCTGTACTTGACGGCATTGTCGATCAGATTGACGAACGCCTGTTCCAGCAGGGTGGGATCCAGGTTGGCGGTCAGATCGTCGGCCGCCTCGACGCCGATGGCGATGCCCCTGGACGCCGCCTGGGGCTGGCAGACCTGAATGGCCGTGTGGATAACGTCTTTGATCCTTCCCGGGCGCAGGCGCACCTCTTCGGCGCCATTTTCGCGTTCCATGCGCGAGAGCGCCAGGAGGTCCTCGAGAATGGCGCCGAGCCGGTCGACGTGCTTGAGGATGATTCCCAGAAACCGTTCGCGTTCGGCGGCGTCTTCGACCGCCCCGTGCTGCAGGGTTTCGACGAAACCCTTGATGGCCGTCAGCGGGGTTTTGATTTCGTGGGACACGTTGGCCACGAAATCGCTCCTGACGTTCTCGAGGTGGCGCAGCTGGGTCACGTCGTTCATGACCAGCAAGGTGCCGATCTGGACGCCGTCCGCATCGTAGAGCGGCGAGCTGTGGATGTTCAGCGTGCGCTCTTCGGCCCGGTAGAGGATGAAGTCGTCGGCGATGGTTTCCGACGTGCTCAGCACCCGCGTGACGAAGCGCTGAATTGCCAGGTTGCGGATGACCTCCTGGATGTTGCGCCCTTGAACCTGCAGCGGATCGCAGTCGAACATCCGGCCGGCGGCCGGATTCATGCTCAGGATGCGCTCCGTGCGATTCACGGCGATGACGCCTTCGAGCATGCTCGACAAGACCGCCTCCAGCTCGTTGCGCTGCCGGAAAACAATTTTCATCCGGTCGTCCAGCTGGGCCGCCATGCGGTTGAGGGTGTTGGCCAGGCCGGCCAGCTCCTCGGTGTCCGCAGCGGGCAGGCGATGGGCCAGGTCGCCGTCGGCGAAATGGGCCGCGCCGCGCTTGATCTCTTCGATGGGGCGGATGATGCGGCGGGCGACCGCCAGGCTCACGAGGGCCGCCAGGATCGCGATCACCACGCCGCCGAGGGCGATTTTGAGCCGCACCGATGTCAGCGCCCGGTCCAGGGAGGTCAGCGGCACGGAGGTCCGAATGACCGCCTGCACGCGCTGGCCGTTTTTCACCGGTACGGCGACATACATCATTTTCTGATGAAGGGTGTCGCTAGACCGGATCGAGGTCTGCGTCACGCCCTGCAGGGCGCCGGCCACCTCCGGCCGGTCGGCGTGGTTGTCCATGAACTGCGGCGTTTCCCTGGAATCGCCGATGACCGTGCCCTCGGGCAGGATGACGGTGATGCGCGTGTCCGAAAGTCTGCCGGCCTGCTTGATGACGGCATCGACGGCTTCGGGCTGCAAAGGGCTGAAAAGACTGGTGACCTGATCCTCCAGCAACAGGGCGCGGGCCGCGAGGTCATGTTCGGTCTGATTCAGGTAAAAACGCCCCAGTTCATTGGACGCGTACCAGGTGACGGCTATCAGGGACCCCAGGATGATCAGCAGGTATGCCGGGTAGAGCTGCCATATCAGGCGTTTGTTTTTCCTCATGCCGTCTCCCGAAACCGATACCCGACCCCCCTGACCGTCTCGATCCAGTGGCCGTGCCGGCCGAGTTTCTTTCTAAGGCCCACGATCTGGACGTCCACGCTGCGGTCGGTCACCGGATAATCGTCTCCGCGCACCGCATCCACGATCTGCGACCGCGTAAAAACCCACCCCGGGCGGCGGGCCAGGTTGAACAGCACCTGGAACTCTGTGTAGGTCAACTCTACCGGCCTACCTGCGACGGTCACGCCACGGGTCCCGGCGTTGATCTCGAAATCGTGGATCTTGATCATCGTCTTGTCGTCGATCGGATCGGCCGTCTTGCGGCGCAGAACGGCGCGGACCCGTGCGATCAGGACCCGCGGGCTAAACGGCTTGGTAATGTAATCGTCGGCGCCCAGCTCCAGGCCGGCGACGATGTCGGGCTCCTCGCCCTTGGCCGTCAGCATCACGATCGGCACGCTGCGGGTCTTGGCGTTGTCGCGGAGCCTGCGCGTCACTTCGAGTCCGTCGATCCCGGGCAGCATCAGGTCCAGAATGATCAGGTCGAAGGCGTCCGACCGAACCATCCTGAGCGCCTCCTCACCGGTCAATGCGCTCCCGATGCGGTAGCCGTCCTTGTTGAGGTTGAAGCGCACCAGCTCGATGATGTCTTCCTCGTCGTCAACGACCAGAATTTTTTCTTTTGCCATTTTAAACCGTTTCGCTCCTGGCTGGCATCGGGTTTGAAGCTGTCAGAGCCCCGACTGCAGGCCCGCAGCACGAGACGCAATCGATGAATTCAAAACCCCGAACCCGCAACCCTTAGATGGAAACTTGAAACTCGCAATAAGGAACGCTAATCGCTCCAAATCTCATTGCTTGAAGGAATAGATGCCGTATTTCGCTCATTGCCTACCCGAAACACCAAATACCAAACACCAGACACACTCTGAAACCCGTAACCCGCAACCCGCAACCCGCAACTCGTAACTCGTAACCCGCAACCACCCGCCCCTTTCAATTTTCAAGATGTCTACCGTAACAATGTTATCAAGGTGTTAGGGTAATGTTATATTCGCATGAGCGTCGTTTTCATGCCGGCATTGGTAGGCCTGACGAGACATAAAACCGTTGACGTAAAAAAAAGAGCCGTATATTTCATGTTGATGACGACCGATCTAAAAGAAATTACAAAAGTCTGGCCTGACCTCCAGCCCATTTTTTCTGTGCCCCACAATGGAAAAGATTACCTTAAATTGACCAAATTTCTCGACCGCCTGATCGATGAAGTGGGGAACGACGAAAATCACCCGTTGGCTTCTTTGATGGAGACAATCGGGACGCTGATCGAGACATATGAATCCCGACATGTCAGAGAAAAAGAGGGCCATGCGATAGACGCCTTGAATGCGTTAATGGAAGGACATGGCCTCAAACAATCGGATTTGTCCGAAATCGGCAGCCAGGGAGTCGTCTCGGAAATTTTATCCGGGAAGCGCCGGCTGAATGTCCGTCAAATAATAATATTGAGCAAGCGTTTCAAGGTGTCTCCAGCCGTTTTTATCAGTGTCCATCCATAAATGGCCCTTTTCCGCAATTTCGGTGTCAATCGGCGGAATCGCTTGTGCGGCATACAGGAAGTATGCCTCCGCGCAATTCCTTGAACTTACGAAAAATTGCACGTTTCTGGATCGCGAACATATCGGGGTGAGGAAAGAAGTTTCCGTTCAACCACTATCAAGAATATCGGCTCAAACCGCCGGCGTCGCCTCCGGCAGACGGCGGCGGCAGGCGATGGCGAAGTCCTCCGGGTAGTGGCCGTTGATCCAGCGCAGCTGGGCCTCGCTGAAGGCCCCCGGCGATTCGGGCAAGCGGGGCAGAAACGCATAGAGCAGCCGCTGGTCGTCATCGGCGCAGTCGAAACGCCTGGCGTATTCGATAACCGTGATCATTTTGGCTCCCAGCGCGGTCAGTATTTTCATACTGATCAGGATGGCCCGATCCAGACTCGCCCGGGTCACCTCGTCGGCTTCGAGAATATTGCCGACCGGCTCGAGGGTCATCACTTGCAGTTCCCACTGGGAGGTTTGCGCCTTGGGCACAAAGATCATCACCTGCCCGTCTTCGTAAACCACCAGGCTGCTTTCCCGCGTAGTGTCGCCATCCATCCGCCGGTTGGAACGGATGGCCGCCATGTAGCTCTCGAAAAACGGCCGGCCGGTCGAGCGCCGGTACTGCCGGCCGAAATCGCGGATCAAATCGCCGCAGCAATAGGCTTCGAGGACATGGTCCATCGCCCGGTCGCCGGTAGCGGCTGAAACAGCGGCCGGAACCAGGGCGTACTGCTGGTGGATCTGTTGGTGGGAGGCATGCAGCCGGTAGCGGCTGGGAGAAAAGTCGAAGCCGAAATTCCACCCCCACAAGGTGCAGGCAAAGCCGGGTCGGGCGGACGCGTCACCGCGCCGCAGCATGTCCATGATCCCGCGGCGCAAAGCTTCCAAGGCTTCGGGCGCCAACGGCCCTTGCCCCGCGGGGAGCTCAAGCCCCAGGTCCCGGGCGACGCGCGTGTATGTCCGCTGGTAGTACAGGTGCCGCAGGCCCGCCACGTCGTCCCGGGTAAGGTCTTTTATCCGGTAGCGCACGGCGTCGTCGGCCATGTTGGCGGCAAAATGGCCCCAGGGGATGTAGCTGTTGCGCCGCAGGTATTCGAAGACATGGCTGCCGGAGGCGGCCTTTCGCCAGTCGGCCGTGATCTCGCTGCCGCCCTGGGCGCCGGGCCGCAGCACCATCACCTCTTTGTAGTCGTTCGGCAGGTGCACGTTGTTGGCCAAGGCCTCGAACACCAGGTGGCTGCGGATCACCGCCTGCGGCCGCGTGTTCCCGTCGTCCGCGTAGGCCAGTCCCACCGGCCGCCCGGTTGCCGCATCGTGCACGAAATCGCAGCACTGTTCGGCCAGTCGGATGAGGTCCCGCGGGTCGGTGGAGGTGACGGCCAGGGTCAGCTGCAGGGGCTCGGGCAACTTCTTGAAAAGTTGATCGAGCCGGCTGGTCGACGTTGGGTCGACCTCGTCAACTGCCCACTGCCCCACCAGGTCCGTGAAAGACCAGGCCTGCGGTTCCGGCAGCCGGATGGTCGACGGGTCGCGGGCCTTTGCATCGGCCCAGCTCTTTAGAATGTAGGTGGTGCCCTTGAACGGGAACGCGTTGGGGATCTCGAAGATCCACTCCGCGCCCGTTTCGTCGATGTCGCCCGCGGGAAAGTTGGCGTGATTGGTCACCGGCCGGCCGTCGCCGTCGGTGCCCAGCACCCGTATCCGGTCGGCCTGCCGCAGATTGTTCACCCGGAAACGGGGCTTGTGAACGCCGTAAATGAAGTGGCCGGAGTCCGCCACACACGTTCTCGGGCTCATGGTCGCGCCTCCTCTTTCATAGGTCGTGCCCCGTTGCGTTCTTTGTCTTAGGCACTTCCGAGTGTCCGATTCATAAATGCGGAAGGATATTTTTATTGAAATTTTTCATAAAAACAAGGATTTTTGCCAGACGCGCCTGTTCGATCCACAACCGACTACAAGTTTTTTGACTTGTTTTTTATCAATACAAGTGATATAACTTGTAACCGAGAACGGTTTACGTCATCCTGATTTTGATGACCAAGAGGATCTGACCCGTGGAAGTCGTCCCCGGAAAAAAGTATGCGGTGATCACCGGCGATATCGTCAACTCACGCAAATTTTCCGAAGAAGCACGCCGGGACCTGCACACGGTGATGATAACAGGGGCAAGGGCGCTGTGTGGGGTTTTCGGCGAGGCGGTGCCGCTGGAACTGGAGACCTTCCGCGGCGATGCCTGGCAGGTGGTTGTCGCGGCACCGGCGCGGGCCCTGCGGATCGGCTTCTTTTACCGCGCGTTCCTGCGGGCCGGAATCAGCGGCGTCAAGACCGATTCGCGCCTGGCCATTGCCGTGGGGACCATCGATTTCATCCCGGACGGCAAGGTTTCCAGCGGCGACGGCGAGGCCTACCGCCTGTCGGGCAGCCTGCTCGAGCGCATGCCCCGGCAGCAACGCCTCGCTTTCGGCTGCGCCCTGTCCCGGGCGAACGGCCGCCTGGCCGCCCTGGAAACCGTCATACAGCTGATGGACGTTCTGGCCGCCGGCTGGTCGGGAAAACAGGCGCAGGCCGTGACGGGCGCCCTGCAGGGATGGACTCAGGAAAAAATCGCCACCGCCTGCTGGCCGCTGCCCATTACCCAGCAGGCCGTCGCCCAGCATCTCGATCGCGCCGGCTGGCACGCTTTCGAGCACGGCCTGTTGTTTTACGAGAACACCCTCTCGACCCTTTTAACCCCCTGAAACGGAACCCCAGCCATTTCCATAGTTACAAGCATATTAGCTTGTTAAGCGTTATTACAAGCGAAAAAAAGTTGTAATCCGCCATGGGCACTCTCATGACTCCCCAAGCCCTTTCCCTGTTCAGCCTTCTTCTGGCCGGCCACATCGCCGGTGATTTCCTGTTGCAGACCAAAACAGTGGCAACCCGCAAGAACCGCTGGGCCCCCTTGAGCCAGCATGCCGCCATCGTGGCGGGCTTGAGTTATCTTTTGTGCGGGGCCTGGCGGCATTGGGAGATCCCGGCGGCAATTTTTCTGAGCCACGCCCTGATCGACCGCATCAAGGTGAAGGCCGGCGGGAAAACCACGCGGGCCTTCGTGGTCGACCAGCTGGCTCATGTGGCCATCACACTGGCAACGGCGATTGGAGTAGTGCGCTACGGGGGACCGCTGTCGCTTTTCTGGGTGCAGCAGTTCGGTCCAGCCTTCGTTAAAATCGTCGTATTTGCGGCCGGCGGCGTCGCCACCGTCCGGGCGGGCGGCTTTTTGATCGGCCTGGCCGTGCAGCCGCTGCTGGCGCAGTTCACCGACGCGCAGCCGCCCGTGGACCCGGGTTCCTCCACCGGCCTGGCGGCGGCGCCGGGCGGCGGCCTTCTGGGCGGCGGCCAGCTGATCGGTCAACTCGAGCGCGCCCTGGTGTTTCTGTTTATCATGATGAATCAGCCGACCGCGGTGGGCTTTCTAATCACGGCCAAATCGATCTTCAGGTTCGGCGACATCCGCGAGCACCGCCAGATGATGCTGGCCGAGTACATCATCATCGGAACCCTGATGAGCTTCGGCTACGGCATCTTTATTTCCTACCTGACCAAGATCCTGCTCGAAATGCTTCCGGCATGACAACGGTTGGCCACCATACGCATAGGGGCTGAATGAAAACCTTACCTTCCTCCCTCAGCCCTCCCGCCAGGGGCATGAAGTTTTCGGTCAGACACGGATAAGGATTTAATCAAAAACTTGGCGTTCTTGGGGCTTTCACCGACACGTCTCACGGCGTAAGGCCACCAATCTGTCCACAAATTTGCGGATCTATTTGGTAGCCGATTTGAGTTGGATCGACCGATATGTGAACATCTAATTTCGAATCGGCGAGGCGTTTCGCTATCAATTTAAGTTGAGCAACAGTTTGATTGACGATTTCAGGATCTTCCACATATTCACCAAGGTAAAAAAGCGAGGAAGTAAATCCCTGAGAAGACAAGATCCTGGCTCTTGCAACCGCATTTGAAACGTCACTGCCACCTACAAATCTTCGCGATAAATCCGATATGTAAGCTCGACTCTGCATGAAGTTCTTCATGGATTCATTTCGAGCCAGAAATATCATACACTGCTGCCAGAATCTCATTTCGTTCTTTCCTTTTGTTTACCCTCTCATTTACCAAACTTCCTTACCAACTGGCTTGCCCCAGTCGACTTCATCGGCTCGATAGTTTTCGGGCATAATGGCCACAAGATCTTGAAGCTTATATCTCCCCCGTATCCTTCTGGCCGGGGTGACAATCATGATGCCCTCCTTCACGGTGATATCCACCTCATCACCGACGCCGAGCTGCGCATCCGCGAGCAGGTTTTTAGCAAGGCGAAGTCCCTGACTGTTTCCCCATTTTTGAATTTTGGCAAGCATGTAACACTTCCTCACATGTATCCTGTGCATGGTCCTCTTTTATAGGGCGCCAGGCCGCCATGGCTACCACAGCCGCATGCCCAGGAGCCCGAGTTCGAACAGCAGGTAAAGCGGCACGCCCATCAGGGCCATGTTGAAGATATCCGGCGTCGGCGTCAGGACGGCGGCCACGATGCTGATGGCCAAAACGGCGTAGCGCCGGTAGCGGGACAGCGTCCCGGCGCCGACCAGCCCGATGCGGCCGAGCAGCATCATGGACAGCGGCAGCTCGAAAATCAGTCCGAAGCCAAACACCATCAGCAGGCAAAAGGAAATGAATTTTCTGACCGAGATCAGGGCCGTGATGCGCGGGCCCTCGAAGCTCAGCAGAAACTGAATGCCGTAAGGCAGGGATACCATCAGGCTGAAGGCGGCGCCGGCATAAAACAGCAGGATCGACGCCACCCAGAAAAAGGCCATGGTCTTGCGGCGCAGCGTCGGAAACATCCCCGGCAGGGGCGCCAGAATCGAATACAGCACGAAGGGGATGCTCGCGAACACCCCCGCGCCCAGAGCCAGGGTCAGGAAGGCGAAAAAGGTCTCGGGAATGCCGTAGGCCACCAGCTTGACACCCGTCAGGCGCTGCAGGAAACGAACGATCGGTTCGGCCGCGAGGTAGCCGCCGACGGAAAAAACGGCCACCAGGACGCCGGTACGGATCAAGGCGGACCGCAGCGCTTCGAGGAAAGAAAGAACCTTCCGCGGGTTCCGTGCATCGGGATGCGTGTCGTTCATGTGTCACCCGACCGGTTTACCCGGCCGGTTTCGTAATTTAAAAAAACGGCAGCCGCCACGGACATCCCCACAAAAAAAGGATCCGGCTCTGAAAATGGATCCTTTGTCGTCACAAGGGGTGGCGCGGCCTGCCGTCCAGCCGGGGGCCTTCGAGTCAGCCGGTGAATCGTTCCAGCAATGATTCCAATCGCTAACTATAATTTCAAGCAGTTAGGCGAGTTCGAAATGTACCGGATTCCACTGAAAAGTCAAGTCGAAACCCGGTTCGCCCCGCATCCGCAATGACCCCCGGCGCGCAAACACGGATAAATCCCGCAAGATTCGGCCTATGAACGGAACTTGCGGAACCTTTTACCATATTCTACTCTCTTCCAACAAAATCACCGATGCCATCGATCGTCAGGGTCGTCGGACGGCGTCGAAGATCGACAGGGGAGAGGAAAAAATGGACTGGCAGAATCGGTATGCCTCAAAAGTGGTCGACGCGCAGGCGGCAATTTCCAAAATCAAGCGCGGCAGCCGGGTGTTCATCGGCACGGGCTGCGGCGAACCCCAGCACCTGATCGGGGTCATGGTCGCCGATCGGAGCCTGCAGGACATCATGCTCTATCAGATGCTGTCCCACACCCTGTCCCGATTCGTCGATTCCGACTCTTTTCTCGCGCGGTTTTCCCTGAAACTCTTCTTCATCAGCCGCTCGATGCGCCAGGCGGCGTTCGACGGTAAAATCGACTACATCCCGGCTTACCTGTCCCAAATCGCCGGCTTTTTTTCCAGTCGGCGCATCGGGCTGGATGTCGCCCTGATCCAGGTCAGCCTGCCGGACAAGTTCGGCTACTGCAGCCTCGGCGTGTCGGTGGATATCACCCGCGCGGGACTCGAAAACGCACGGCTGGTGATTGCTCAGGTCAATGCCCACATGCCGCGGACCTGGGGCGACAGCTTCATTCACGTGGATGACATCGACTGGCTGACGCCCTATGACGAGCCGCTGGTGGAATCTTTTCCCACCATCCCGGACACCGATGTATCGCGGCGGATCGGCCACTTCGTCTCGACCCTGGTGGATGACGGCGCGACCATCCAGGTGGGATTCGGGAACCTGCCGTACCACATTTTAAAGTACCTGGCAGACAAGAAGGACCTCGGCCTGCACACGCAAATGATCACCGACGGCTTCCTGCCGCTTTTTGATAAAAAAGTGATTACCAACAGGAAAAAGACGCTGCTGCCGGAGCGGGTCGTCACCTCCCTTTGCATGGGCTCGCAGAAGCTCTACCGCTATGTGGACAACAACCCGGCCTTTTACTTCCGGTCCTCGGATTTCGTGAACGACCCGCTGGTCATCGCCCGCAACGACAACCTGGTGACCATCAGCTCGGCCCTGGAGGTCGATCTCACCGGCCAGGTCTGCACCGACTCGATCGGGCACCTGTTTTACAGCGGCATCAGCGACCAGGTCGATTTTCTGCGGGGGCACAAGGTGCGACCTGATCGTCATGGGAACTCGGGGCCAGGGCGGTCTGACGCAAACGATGCTCGGCAGCACCGCCCAGAAGGTGTTGAAAAGATCGAAAATACCCGTTCTGGTCGTGTGTCCCCAGCCGGCTCCTCCGGCATGACATGCCCGATTACCCTGCGCCCTCCGCTAAGAATGCCATACCGTCACGATAACGGTTAAATAGGGGATTTTGCATATTGATTTTAGGCGCGGACAATTTTATGATCGAAGCCATCACTCATGCCCGCATCGGTCAAACTCCGATAAGAAGCGAGGTCTCGATCATGAACCGAAAACTCGTCCATGCCCTTGTGGCCCTGTGGCTGTCGCTCCTCCTGGCGGCCTGCAGCACCGTGCCGATCACCGGCCGGCGCCAGCTCGACCTGGTGCCCTCGGATCAGATCATGGCGATGAGTGCCGACCAGTACAAGCAGTTCATGGCCGAGCACGAGGTGGTCACCGGCACCGAGGAATCGCGCATGGTGAAACGGGTCGGCGAGCGGATCAGCGCCGCCGTTGAGAAATTTCTGGCCGAGCACGGCAAGGCCGATCTCGTTAAAAATTACAAATGGGAATTCAACCTGGTCAAAGACCCGAGCGCCAATGCTTGGGCCATGCCCGGGGGCAAGGTGGTGGTGTACACGGGCATTCTGGATATCACCCAGACCGAGGCGGGCCTGGCCACGGTCATGGGACACGAGATCGCCCATGCCGTCGCCCAGCATGGCAATGAACGGATGAGCCAGGGCCTGCTGACCCAGCTCGGCGGCGCCGCCCTCAGCATCGCGCTATCCCAGAACCCGTCTCAAACCAACGATCTGTTCATGGCGGCCTACGGGCTCGGCACGCAGGTCGGCGTGCTGCTGCCTTACAGCCGCCTCCAGGAATCCGAAGCCGACCATCTGGGACTCATCTTCATGGCGATGGCCGGATACGACCCCCGCAAAGCCGTCGATTTCTGGCAGCGGATGGAAGCCAAGAGCCAGGGCGGCGCCCCGCCTGAATTCCTGAGCACCCACCCCGCCCACCAGACCCGCATCGAGCGGATAAAAGAGTACCTGCCGGAGGCGATGAAATACTATCGCCCGTAGTCCCGCAAGGCCCTATTCATTGATCAATTCCAAAGCAATTTTAATAGCATTTTCAAGAAAATACAATTTTTTAGGGGAGAGTTTGCCGACATAATCCGTCAACACGCTTTTCGGCAGACTGATGAGTTCATCGCAATCAATGCCACTGTCATGCTTCAAACCTTCATCGATTCCGACGGCAACCTGTGTAGAAAGACCGGTATAGGTTGTGCAGACCGGCGCACAGGTTACCGCCGAGAAACGGGAATCTATCAGAATCTGACGACTGACGATAAACGACCTTAAAACCTGTTATACCTACTTCCGAACAGGGTAATACCGTCGCTTCCCCTTGCCAAATCCGGTGGTCAGCCCATACTCTATGACCTCTGAAATGCTGAATATTGCGGCAGAACATCGAAACCAACGATCGACACCATACCTGACAGGGGGGAAAATGAAGAGGACAATCATTTGCACGCTGTTATCGACATTCCTGATCATTGGCGCGGCCGGACCGCGCACTATAGAGGCGGAGGAACGTGAGGGATGGCCGAAGTTGCCGGAGCTGCGACTGCAGAACTGCATATCGGCGACCCAGTCGATTAAACACAATCCTTTTTCGACAATCGACAACGATTTCTTCATGGTCACGGCCTACGAAGAGGACGAAAATTCCGGTTCCGGTCATCGCGAGCCGCCTGTTACCACCACGGCGCTGAATGTCTATCTGGTGGTGGGCGTCTTCATGGCCGAAGACAAGTCAGAGGGGAGAGTGCACGACATGACGCTGATCGTGGAGGAAAGAAGCAGCGGTGACAAAAAGAACGCCGAACCCTCCCACAAGAGATGGGTGCTGCTCGATGAAAACGGGGACGGCCGGCTTGACAAGGCCATTTTCGGCGAGAATCCGGTCCGGAAGGTGAACGGCGCGCCGGCGGGGAAAAAAGCTCGGGAAATGGCTTCGGAAAAATTGCCTTCCCTGCAAGGCTATTTTGACAGCGCGGTGCGCAACCTGAGCGAAAAGGCGCTGAACGGCGCCGTCAAAGTCTGTCTGTTTGTCTAATCATCCTGTAGAAAAAATGGGCACCTGAAATCCGACATTCGGTGTTTCAGGTGCCCCGCTTCACCAGTTAATGCCAACCTTACTTCTTCTCTTTCTTGGCCTCCTCTTCGAGAACCACCTTCTTGCCGCACAGATCACATTTTCCGTCCGCCGTGATGGTCGGCTGCTTGGGCGCTTCCCCGCCGCAGATTCCACATTTAGGCATAGCTGATCACCTCCTTTCGGCTTCATAAGTCCGCTAAGTTCCCCCGGAGCAAATGCCGCGGGTCGGTCTACATCTTCAGGTGCTTCCGGAGACGATCGGCGATATCCCGACCCAGCGTCTGGGCTCGCTCCCAGGTTTCCTCCTGGTCCTCCACGTTGCAGAATTTTTCCGGGGTGACCTTGACATCGTCGCCGAAAACCCATGGCAGGGCGCTCATCGGACAGGTCTCGCCGTAGCCGCACACCAGGCACTCCGGGTTGCCGGTGACCATCAATTGCCCCAGCACCTCCATGCCTTCAAGCGTCAGGGCGTGAGCGATCTGGCTGCTCGCCTGTTCCAGGCCGGGCGCGCCGCGTCCGATGCCGGTGGCCACCACCACCGCCAGCTTGCCGCGGTTGAGGCCGTTCTGGTGCCTCAGTGAAAACAGTCGCTCGAGAAAGGACTTGGTAAAGCCGTCGACCGAGCCGTAAGGCGAGTATCCGCCCACCACGACCGCCCCGGCCTTGCGGACTTTTTCGGCCAGCGCGGGGAAATCGTCCTTTACCTTGCAGATGTTATCCTTTTTGCACCCGAGGCAGGCGATGCAGGGGCGCACGTTGATTTTGCTGAGTTTGACAAACTCGGTCGACAGGCCGCTGCTGTCCAGCACGGCCTGAATCAACCGATCGGTGTTGCTGTTCTTGATGGGGCTGCCTGAAATTCCGATGATTTGAGAATGCATTGGCGTCGCTCCTTTCCGGTTTCTCTGAATTCATTCGCACCATAAGGGCGACGGGCAGGGATGTCTGTAGCACCTGCTACAATTTTGATTTTAAAATCGAGATTTATTGAAAATGAAAACGGTGAATGTAACCTGACACACGGAACCCGCGGCCGGTACCCCCAGTTCTTATTTTTATAGTTTGCATTGTTTTTACATTAGTCAAAGGGTATGTGTAAATTCATCCGGGTACGGGACGGGACCCGATCGGCACATCGATTTTAACCGACCGGCCTAAATTTCTGGCAAATAGCCTGTCGGCCGCTGCGGAAACGGCCTGCACGGCACTTCTCGCCTGTCCAACTCCAACGGCAGGGATTGCCACGGGGCGATTGAGTGGCTGAAAACAACCCACATTTCTGGCGGCGGACGCTGCACGAAATTATATTTGAAGCGGAAACCCCGGCCGGCAAGCTGTTCGATATCGTGCTGATCGTCTCGATCGTCGCCAGCGTGGGGCTGGTGATGCTCGACAGCGTCAGCGGCGTCCGCACACTCTATGGGCGGCTCCTGTATGGCGGCGAGTGGGTCTTTACCATCCTTTTCACCGTCGAGTATGTTCTGCGGTTGCTGAGCGTGGGTCGTCCCCTGGCCTATGCCACCAGCTTTTTCGGCGTTGTCGATCTTCTGGCCATCCTGCCGACGTATCTGAGCATTTTTTTTCCCGGCTCGCAGTATCTTCTGGTTATCCGGCTGCTGCGGGTCCTGCGGATTTTCCGGGTGCTCAAACTGATGCCCTACCTCGGCGAAGCGCATCAACTGGCGCGGGCCTTGCAGGCCAGCCGCCGCAAAATCACCATATTTTTGCTGACGGTCGTGATCCTCGTGATCATCTTCGGCTCGCTGATGTACCTGATCGAGGATCCGGACAGCGGGTTCACCAGCATCCCGATGAGCATCTATTGGGCGATTGTCACCTTGACCACCGTCGGCTACGGCGACATTTCGCCCCAGACCGGGTTGGGTCAGTTTCTGTCCGCGTTGATCATGATCATCGGTTATGGGATCATCGCGGTGCCCACCGGCATCGTGACCGTCGAAATGGCCCAGTCCTTCAACCGCAAGGTTTCAACCCAGGCCTGCCCCGCCTGCGGCGCCGAAGGACACGACATGGACGCCCGGCACTGCAAGTACTGCGGGGCCGAGCTGTGACGCAGACCTCAAATCAACCGCCGTTCTCGTCCCACCCGTAGCCTCCGGCCTGCAGACGCCGAAGCTCACCTCTGTCGAAGGAAAGATAATAGACAAACTCGGTCGGGCCGAGATTGTAGATCCACACCGATCCCCCGGGGGCGGGCCTGACATAGTCCGGTTTTCCGCAGGCTTCCTCGACCCGGAAGGACGGATCGCCGATGACGATCAGCTCCGTGGCGCAGCGCAGCGATGAAACGTCGGTCAGCGACTGCGCTGAAATCGGGGATGGCGGGAGCAGAGAAAACAGCAGCGTCGCGACAACGATGGTGACACCAGTTTTTCTGAACACTTTTTTCATTCGAAGACCCGGCCTGGTTTGTGGATAAAAATCTTCATACTTTTTTTCGGCGGATGAGACATAACCTCGATCCCTGCTGTAAAATTTAATCTTTTTTCGCCCGGTGTCTATCGGCACCCGCTGGGCCATGAGAGCAGCGGCTGTTGATCTCCTGCGCTGAAAAGCCTGCAGCGCCTTCGCAGCCGGGCGCCGGAAGGAAATCGAGCACCGCGTCCGTGTCGAGAAGTACACGAACTTCAGACAGGGATTCGGGGTTTTACCCCATATCCTCTCCGTTCCTGACAGGCTACCAGTATCTCATTGCACCCACCCCCGGATCAGAAAGGAGATCGCCGATGCTGCCCCCCACTTCCCGCCGCGTAGAGGAACATACATCGGACCAAGTCAACCTCGACATCCGCCGCAGGACTGAGAAAAAAATCCACGATTTGGCCGACGCGGGAGCCGTCGCCATCAACGAGCGCTTACGTGAACTTGACCGGGAATGGGACATCGAAAGAACTCTTGAGACCAATGCGGCCAGTCTCGTTCTGATCGGACTCGGGCTGGGAACCTTGGTGAGTAAAAAGTGGTACGTGCTGCCGGCGGTGGTTTCCGGATTCCTGCTCCAGCATGCGCTGCAGGGGTGGTGTCCGCCGCTGCCCCTGTTCCGCCGCAGGGGTGTACGGACCGCCGCTGAAATTCATGCCGAACGCCATGCGCTTAAGGCGCTGCGAGGTGATCTCGGACCGGTTTATGAAAGAAGCGCCGATGGAAAGGGCCTCGGTGAAAAAGCGATCGCAGCCGCTTTTTCCTCCTGATACACAATGACAATGGAGAACGGGATCATCGTTGCCGTTCTGAGCGGTTTTGCCGCCGCGGCGCTGGCGCCGGTCGTCTGCCGTCTGGCGGGCCGGCACGCAGGCCTGTCCCTCGCTCTGGTTCCCCTCGCGATTTTCATATTCTTCCTGGAGGTTGCCGGGCGCATGGGGGCTCACGGACCCTTATACGTCAGCTACGAGTGGATCCCGAGCTTCGGCATCGATTTTTCTTTCAATCTGGACGGGCTCGGTCTGCTCTTTGCCCTGATCATCAGCGGTATCGGCTTCACCGTCTTCGTGTACGCAAATGCGTACATGCACCGGCGCCCCGCACTCGGCCGGTTCTATGCTTTCCTGCTCTTTTTCATGGCTTCCATGCTGGGGCTTGTCCTGGCGGACAATCTCATCGTCTTTTTCATTTTCTGGGAGCTGACCACCATCGGCTCGTTCTTGTTGATCGGCTTCGAGCACGCGAAGGAAAAAGGGGCCCGGGCGCTGACGGGCCTGCTGCAAAACGGTTACCTCAGCTATTATGTCATGTTTACCGTGCTGGCCGCCACCGCACTGATCGTTATGGCGCTGCCGGGAAAAGCGGTATCCATCGGCATGACCGCCGATGCGGCGCCACCGCAATTGCTGCAGGTGTTGCTGGCCGCCCTGATTTCTCCAGCCGTTTTTCTGGTCGTGTGCGCCAGAACACGACTCGTCGCCATTGTCTCACTGGGCGTGGTCGGCTATGGCATGTCGCTATTCTACTTTCTGTTCGGAGCACCGGACCTGGCCATGACACAATTCGGCATCGAGACTCTTTCGGTGGTGCTGCTGATGCTGGTGCTTGTCGGTCTGCCGCCATGCTGCTGGCCGTGGCCATCCGTTTCATGGAACTCGAGATTTTCATTCGAGCCGTGGCGATCATCGTGTTTTTATTTCTCACAACCCCGCTGTCGGCTCACATCATCGGACGGATCGCTTTCAGGACGGGCGTTGCGTTATGGGAAGCGTCGATCATGGATGATTGGAAAAGCACGGCCCCATCAGGGAATTGCTCGGCGCCGGATTAATTAAATTAGACCGGACCCGTCCGCGACGGTTTAAGGCTCCTCGCGTGCAACGGCTGCCGAATATACAGCCCGTATAAGTCTTAAATCCGGTCTATCACCCATCGCTTTTCGACAAAAGCGCTTCTAGGGTCGAAAATGTCGGTGGCAACGCGGCCTTGCCGGGGTTTCGGGCTTGGTATGGTGGCCGGCAGTTCGATTGTAGCCCCCGTGTGAGATGCGCCCGGCGCGTGAGCGCACCGCAAGTCTTGCAGAACGAATCTCAATTCAAATGAGGAGGAAGAGGCATGGTGAAAAAGTGTGTCATCGTGATCACAATCCTGATGATCGGGGCAGGTGCCGCCGCGGCAAGCAACGGCTGGCAGAGCAGCTACGACATCCTGTGGAACATCAATGTGTACGACCAGTGCAAAAAGGTTGAAACGATTTACGCCAACTCGCACCTGGTCAACAACGAACTGCTGTGGGTGGTCTTCATCCCGAATCAGATGAAGGTGGGCGAACCGCGCGGTCGGGTCATGCGGATCCCGAAGGTCGATCCGTGCCTGTCGGTCACCATGGAAGAAGCGGATTAGGATCGGGGCACGGTGCGCCGTGCCCCCGCCGGGTGTCCCGTTAAACTCGTTGCGCCGTCGCGGCGCTTCATTGGCCCTGGTTCTGAATGATTACTTCCACCCGGCGGTTCTGCTGGCGGCCGGAGGCGGTGTCGTTGGAGGCCACCGGGTAGTTTTCTCCCAGGCCCGTGGCGGTAATCCGGCCGGCGCTGACCCCCTGAGCCTGGAGCGCACGGGCCACGGCCTCGGCGCGCCTTTGGGAAAGCTGCCGGTTGTACTCTTCGGACCCCCGGTTGTCGGTGTGCCCTTCGATGAGCACTTTTCTATCGGGGTGTTCCTGCAGAAAATCGGCCAATTTGGCAAGCGATAATTCGGCACCGGGCTTCAGCACCGCCCGGTCGGTTTCAAAAAGAACGCTTCCGAAGGTCAGTAAAATGCCCCGTTCGGTTTGTTTGGCCTCCATGTTTTTAAGTTCCTGCCGCAGCTGATCGACTTCGGCCTGAGCCTGCGCCACGTCACGCCGCGCCGTTTGACGGGCCTGTTCGGCTTCACGCGAACGCATCTGAAGCAATAAATCCTGGTTTTGCGCCCGCAACTTCCCCACCTGGTCTTCAGCCGCCTTTTCGGCCGCCAGGGCGCGGGCCAGCTCCACTTTCTTTTCAGCCAGATATGAATAATGTTCGCGCGCCGCCTTGCCGTCGGCGTTTTGCGCCTGAGTGAGCAGTTGATCGGCCTCGTGCAGCGGAACCGGAGCATACCGGGCCACCGTCGGATCGGCCTGGGCTTGCAAATACGCCTGCCGCGCCTGATCCAGCTGCGGCGTCGCCTTGGGCGTCGTGGCACAGCCGGCGGCTATACTGCCGACCAGGATCATGGAGCCGATTAGGTATCGAAATGTCATGTTTTCCTCCTTTCAGGTGTGAATCATTGCGGTGGCCGGCGCTGTAGTTCTTGCTGCAGGGCCTCGATGGTATCCCGCAGTTCGTTGACCGTTTTTTGAGTCGCATCCGAACGGGCCTTGGCCTGGGCGAGGGTGGCATCGGCGTGGGCTTCTTCGGCCAGCCATTGCGCCTGCTGGTACTCCTCATCGTCATAGGCGGATTTGGCCTTGTAAAGCTTTTCTTCGGCCAGTTTCAGTTCCAATGGGGCGTCGGTACCGGCTTCAACTCGGCGGGCGTCGCTGATCGCCGTCTCTGCCTTGGCGATATTCTGCTGACTGGTAGTTTTGTCGACACCCGCGCAGGCCGTCATAAAAAAGGGGGCAAAAATCGCCATCGCCACCAAGGTTGCCCGCAACGCAGATCTCGTTTTGACGTTCATCGGCTCACTCTCCTTTCTCGTGCACAACGTTTCTGGGACTTTATACGGGTTGAAGATAAGGCCTTTGGGAGAAGTTATCGGTCGTTCCCCTCTGGCGACCTGGAAGAAAGCCGCCCTCTCTCCGGGTAACCAAAACATTCGCCAAATTAATGCTAATTTCCCGTAAGTTTCACCTTACATATTTCGCCGAGGTGCGTCGATGGGGCTAAAGCTGTAAAACACGGCGGAAAAGAGAGTATTTGTCAGGAGAGTAAACGAGCGGAAGAAGATAAACGTCGGCTGCAGGCGCCGGCGGACAGGGTCCGGTGCTTGCGCTACGCCGGACAGGCGAACGCCGCGGCCGGCGCGTTTTCAGACGCGGCCCCGCGAACGGTGGGGCACCGGAATGTCACGCCCGAAAACGGCGAAGCCGAGGGTGCCGGCGACTCCGAAAACAAAAGCCGTCATCAGGTTCAGCTGCGGGCTGATCTGCCACAAAAAGGCCCCGCCGAGCGCGGCCGCGGCGACGAAGACATCCCGGATCAGGTAGTACAGCCCGAACATGCCCGCCTTGCAGTCCTCCGGCGCCAATTCCATGATCAGGGCCTTGCGGGTCGGCTCGCCGAACTCCTTGAAGCCCCGCAGAACGAAGGCGGCGACCAGCCACTCGAAAGAGCGGCTGTAATAAAGAGCCAGGGGAAAAAAGGTGAAAAAGACGAAAGTGGCCAGGACGAACGGCTTCTTGGCGCTGCGGTCGGCCATGTAGGCCACCGGAATATAGACCAGCATGGCCGTAACCATTTCGATGGTGCTCAGCAGGCCGAACTGAAAAGCGGAGACCGGCTCGGAGATGATCTTCATGCTCCAGACGACGACAAAGGCATAGGGAATCTGCTCGCAAAAGCGGATGAGGATGTCGGTGACCAGCAGGTTTTTCAGTGCCGGGTTCATCCGGTGCATCAATTTCAGCGGATTTTTTTCGGGTGTCAGGTCGCAGGCATCCGGTGTGGACGGGGCCGCCGGCGCGTCGTCGGCGATCATCCGCTGCTGCAGCAGCAGGGCCGCCGCCGCCAGGGCCAGGGCCACCCCGAAGGCCAGGCGAACCCCGTCGCGCTCGCCCCAGATGCCGATGAAAAGGCCGCCCAGCAAG
Source organism: uncultured delta proteobacterium (assembly GCA_963728055.1). Classification (GTDB taxonomy): domain Bacteria; phylum Desulfobacterota; class Desulfobacteria; order Desulfobacterales; family SG8-13; genus JARFQH01. The sequence goes on from CAVSIM010000011.1 coordinate 222,532, forward strand.
GGGCCGAGCGCCATGGGAATGCGGCGCACCAGCGCGTGCATGCTGACGCCCATCGTGCGTTTGCCGTGCGGCAGAACCTTGTAAATCAGGCTCAGGGTCGCCGGCAGGGAAATGGCCGACCAGGAGATGAAGAGAACGGCGCCGGCCAGAACGGCCTGCCAGGCGGGAATCAGGAGCACGAGCGCGAAGCCGGCCATGGCCACCAGGTTGAAGACCAGCAGCGACCGCTTGGTGCCGAGGCGGTCGGACAGGTATCCCCCCGGAAACGAGTAAAGCGCCGAGAGCAGGTTGTCCATGGCCTGCAGCAGCCCGATGACCAGCGCACCGCCGCCGAGAGCCATCAGGTAGATGGGCAGGAAGCGTTCGGCCATGCGTTCGCCCACTCCCACCAGCACCACCATGGCCAGCACACCCACGGTGCTGCGCTGCAGGCCGAGAAAGCCGAAGATCTTCAATGCTCGGGATGTGTTGGTTTCGAGATCGGCCATGTCGCCTCGACGGGGGCATTTTCGGAAGTCCGTTGCCGGCGGGGCGGAAAGACGCCTGCCGGCCATCAACTGATTCCGGTCGCCCCACTCGCATCGATGACTGGAGGCCTCGCTTACTGTTCCAAAACGCCCTTTTCGCCTTCAGGCCTACAGGCTTTAGAATAAAGATTTTGGCGGGAAACGGGCAGCGGACAAGGTTGCGGACCGCACCTACACCATCTGCAACCGGATCGACAACTCCTCGAGCTGCTGCCGGCCGGCGGCGGCGGGGGCACCGGTCAGCAGGCAGGCGGCTTTCTGGGTCTTGGGAAAAGCGATGACATCCCGGATGCTGCTCTGTCCACAGAGCAGCATGACCAGGCGGTCGAAGCCGAAGGCGATACCGCCGTGGGGCGGGGCGCCGGAGTCGAGGGCCGCGAGCAGAAAACCGAACTTTTCGCGGTATTCCTCCGGCGTCAGGCCCAGGGCGCTGAAAACCTTTTCCTGAAGCTCTTTTTGGTGGATGCGGATGCTTCCGCCGCCGATTTCGGAACCGTTCAGGACCAGATCGTAGGCGCGCGACCGCACCGCCGTCGGATCTGTTTCCAGCAGGTCCACATCTTCTACCAGCGGTGACGTGAAAGGGTGGTGCAATGCCTGGAAGCGCTTCTCGTTTTCATCGTATTCCATCAACGGAAAGCGGGTCACCCAGGCGAAGTTGAACGACTTCTCGTCGATCAGTCCCAGCCGTTTGCCGAGATGGTTGCGCAGCTGTCCGAGGGCTTCGTTGGCCACCGGCGGCTGATCGGCCATGAAAAAGACCAGATCGCCGGGCTGCATGTCGATTCGCTGCGCCAGGTGCGTTTTTTCGTCGGCACTGAAAAATTTGGCGATCGGCGACTGCCATTCGCCCTCCCGGACCTTGATCCAGGCCAGCCCCTTGGCCCGGTAAACCGCGACAAGAGCCGCCAGGTCGTCGATCTCCTTGCGCGAAAAATCGATGCAGCCCTTGGCGTTCAGCGCTTTGACGATGCCGCCTTTTTTGACGACGTCGGAAAAAACCTTGAAGCCCGAACCGGAAACGATGTCGGAGACATCGTTCAGCTCCAGGCCGAAGCGGGTGTCGGGTTTGTCGAGGCCGTAGGTTGCGATCGCTTCGGCATAGTCGAGACGCGCGAAGGGCGTTGCGAGCGCCACGCCGAGAACTTCCTTGAAAAGATCGGCCATCATGCCTTCGGCGAGGTCCATCACGTCGTCTTCACCGACAAAGGACATTTCGATGTCGACCTGCGTGAACTCCGGTTGGCGGTCCGCCCGCAGGTCTTCGTCCCTGAAGCAGCGCACGATCTGGTAGTAGCGATCGAACCCGGAGATCATCAGAAGCTGTTTGAACAGCTGCGGCGATTGCGGCAGGGCGTAGAACTGTCCCGGGTTGACCCGGCTCGGCACGAGGTAGTCCCGGGCGCCCTCGGGCGTGCTGCGGGTCAGGACCGGGGTCTCGATGTCCAGAAATCCGCGCTCGTTCAGGTAGTTCCGGATGGCGGCCGCCGCGCGGTGGCGGGTGACGATGTTCTTTTGCATCAAGGGGCGCCGCAAGTCGTGGTGCCGGTTGGCCAACCGCACCGTTTCGGTGACCTCGATGTCGTCTTCGATCAAAAAAGGCGGCGTCTGGGCCGTGTTGAGAATCTTGAGTTCGGAGACCAGGACTTCGATGGCGCCGGTGGCGAGCTTGGGGTTGACCATGCCGGCCGGCCGGTTTTCCACGATGCCGCGCACCGCCAGGACGAACTCGCTGCGGATGGCGTGGGCCTTGGCGTGCACCTCCGCTTCGCGGTCCGGGTTGAAGACCACCTGGGTGATGCCGTCCCTGTCCCGCAGATCGACGAATATGACGCCGCCATGGTCGCGCCGGCGCTGCACCCAGCCCATCAGGACGACCTCGCGCCCCCCATCACCCGGGCCCAGCTGTCCGCATGAATGGGTCCGGCGCATGTCACCGAGTGTGTCAGACACTGCTTGCAACTCCTTTCGGCCGTGACAAAAGCCCCGGCATCCAAAAAGCCTTATCTACGGCTTCAAAAGTTCTTCTTTCACCTTTTCGACTACATCGGCAACGGGAATCCGCACCTGCTCGCCGGTCTTCAGGTTGCGCAGAATCACCCGGCCCTCCGCCAGCTCGTTGTCGCCGACGATCAGAACGTGGGCCGCGCTCATTTTGTCGGCCCGCTTCATCTGACTCTTGAGGCTCCGGCCGCTGAAATCCATCTCGGCCCGCAGTCCCTGCTCGCACCAGCGGCTGACCCACTGGAACGCCCGCCGCTGCCCGTCGTCGCCCAACGCGGCCACAAACAGGAGCGGCGCTGTCGCAGCGACCGCGCCCTGCTGCCCGACGATTTCGGCCAGGCGGTCCAATCCGATGGCGAAGCCGGTGGCCGGCGTGTCCGGTCCGCCGAGCAGCTTGACCAGGCCATCGTAGCGGCCGCCGCCGGCGACCGCGCTCTGGGCGCCGAGCGCGCCGGTCTGAATCTCGAAGGTGGTGCGCGTGTAGTAATCGAGGCCCCTGACCAGGCGTTTGTCGGTCACGTAGACGATGCCGAGCCGGTCGAGGGCCGTCTGAACCGTGTCGAAATCCTTGCGGCAGTCGTCGCAAAGAGAGTCGAGAATGGACGGCGCGTCGGTCAATGCCGCGCGGCAGGCCGGCACCTTGCAGTCGAGGACCCGCAAGGGGTTACGCGCACGCCGGCGGCGGCAGTCGGCACACAGGCGCTCGTCGCGGCCGGCGAGGAAATCGGCCAGCGCCCGCCGGTAGACCGGGCGGCACGCCGGGCAGCCGAGGGAATTGATGTGCGCCTGGACATCGGCCACTTTCAGCCGCTTGAAAAGGGTCATCAAAACGAAAATCAACTGCACGTCGATCAGCGGCGAGGCACCGCCGATCACCTCGGCATTGATCTGGTAAAACTGGCGGTAGCGGCCCTTTTGCGGCCGTTCGCGGCGAAACATCGGGCCGATGGTGTAGAATTTCTGGATCGGATCGATCGCATGCAGGCGGTGTTGAATGTAGGCGCGCACGATCGAGGCCGTGGCCTCGGGGCGCAGCGTGATCAAATCGCCCTTGCGATCGGCGAAGGTGTACATTTCCTTTTCGACGATGTCGGTGTCTTCACCGATGCTGCGCGCAAACAGTTCCGTGCGCTCCATGACCGGTATTCTGATTTCCCTGAAGCCGAAATCCGCGAACAGGGCGCACGCCTGGCGCTCGATCGCCTGCCAGATCTCGATCTCTCCCGGAAGAATGTCCTTGAACCCTCGAATCAGTTGAATCATGACGGAAATTAATTGGTCTGATGGTTCGGGTGCCGTGCTTTTAGAGCATTTCACTAAATGAACCGCAATTCATACCTCAACCCTCACCGGTTAGTCAACAATTAAGGGCTGACGCAAAAACAATGTCCCGACTTCAGGCGTTCGGGCGCCCGGTCGGGATTCCCGCCTGCTGTCAATCGGGGTCGTTCGGCCGGGTTCGCCAAGTGACCGGTGGCGCAGAGGGCGGGGCGGGGCGCACCCATTGGCCCCTGCCGGTACCGGTGAATTCGATTGTCAGCCGCAAATTGTGCTTGACAAGCTGTTCGAAAGATTAAAGAAATTCATCAAAACCCACGTCGGGCGACAAATTCAGAGACGCCAGGTTCACAGGCGGTTTTGCCCGTTATAACACCATCATCCAGAGTGACACCGGGGGAGAAGCACCATGCGATCTGACATCCTTAAAAAGGCGGTGGAAACCCTGCCACATCGGGCCCTGCTCATGTCGGCCGGTCTGAAGAAAGAGGATTTCGAGGGCGACAAGCCGTTCATCGGCGTGGCCAACAGCTACAACGACATCATCGCCGGCCACGTCCATCTGAACGACCTGGCACTCGAGGTCAAAAGAGGCATCCGCGATGCCGGCGGCGTTCCCTTCCTGTGGGGTGTGCCGGGAGTCTGCGACGGCATCGCCATGTTCGCCGAGATGCGGCTGAGCCTGCCCAGCCGGGAACACATCGCCGACAATATCGAAATCATGGTTCTCTCCCACTCCCTGGATGGCTGGGTCGGCGTCACCAACTGCGACAAGATCACCCCCGGCATGCTGATGGCCGCCGGCCGGTTGAACCTGCCGGCCATCCTTCTCACCGGCGGCCCGATGAAGGCCAACATCATCGACGGCAAGAAACACCACCCCATCATGGGTTTCGGCCTGGTGGGGCAGGTCAAGTCCGGCAAGATCACCGCAGAGCAGGCCGAGGCGCTGCTGCCCTGCCTGGCCTGCGGCGCCGGCTCGTGCGTCGGGCTCTACACGGCCAACACCATGGCGGTGGTCACCGAGGTCCTGGGCCTGTCGCTGACGCGCTGCGCCACGACCCTGGCGGCCGATCCGCTCAAGAAGCAGCAGGCCTACGAAACCGGCCGGCAGATCGTGGCCGCGGTCAGACGCGGAACCAGGCCGCGCGACATCATGACGCCGGCGGCCTTCGAAAACGCGATCCGGGTCGATATGGCCATGGGAGGATCCACCAACACCGTGCTGCACATACCGGCCATCGCCCGCGAGGCCGGCATCGATATCGATGTCGGCACGTTCGACCGGATCTCGCGCGAAACCCCGCACCTGTGCGCCATCATTCCGGCCGGCCCGGACGAAATGGCGGATGTCGATGCGGCGGGCGGCATCCCGGCCGTTCTGCACCGGCTGAAGGATCTGCTCAAAGACGGCGCCACCGTAACCGGCAGCCGCATCGGCGACGTGGCGGCGCGGGGTGAAATCCGGGATGCGCAGGTGATCAGAAGCCTGTCCGATCCCTACCATGCCGAAGGCGGCATTGCGGTTCTCACCGGCAACATCGCCCACAGCGCGATCATCAAGCAGACGGCGCTCGAGGCCGACATGCAAGTTCACAGCGGGCCGGCCAAGGTGTTCGCCACCGAAATGGACCTTCTGGATGCCATCGAAGAGGGGCGCATCGCCGAGGGCGATGTCGTGGTGCTGCCCTTCCAGGGACCCGCAGGGGCCCCGGGTATGCCCGAGATGCTGATGCCGACCGATGCCATCAAGGGTGCCGGCTACAAGCGGGTCGCCCTGATCACCGACGGCCGGTTTTCGGGGGCGACCACCGGCCCCTGCATCGGGCACGTGGAGATGGAGGCGTTCAACGGCGGACCGATCGGCGCCATCCAAAACGGCGATATCATCGACATCGATATTCCCGGCCGGGCACTGAACGTCAGACTGGAAGAAAACGTGATCCGGCAGCGGCTGGCGGAAACGGCCGCCCCCGAGCGTCGGCTGACATCACTGCTGGCACGATTCCGTAAGGACTACATCGGCGTCAACTGCTACGGCAAATAGAAACCAAAGCGGGTAGCGACTGTATTGAACGTCAAGATAAAATTTGCATTTAAGCCATTTTGCAATGAAGGTGATTTCCGGTATTGATCACGCCTTCTCGATTTGTTGGGGTTCGTTACACTCACCCCAACCTACGATCCTGCCCGATGCCTGGGCGCTGTTGGCAGCCTTCTCGATTTGTTGGGGTTCGTTACACTCACCCCAACCTACGATCCTGCCCGATGCCTGGGGCGCTGTTGGCAGTAATTACAAGGTCGTAGCCGTAGGTTGGGGTGAGTGTAACGAACCCCAACAAGAGATGACGGACCTTCGTCGATGTCGGGTATCGCTGCGCTCGATCCAACCGAAGAGGCTAACCGCCCTGGCCGCGTTCATGGCCGACGCGACACTTCCAAGATGACACACTACGAGCCATAATCGATGTCCTCCTTCAACCCGGAACGCTGAACCCCGATCACGGAACAAACGACCCGCCGCACCCGGAAAGATGCATCGAGGGGGGGGCCTATATCCGGTGCAGGTCCAGCGGCTCCGGCAGCTCGGCGTTGGCCTTCTGCAGCTGGGAATCGCCGGAGATAACGGCGATACCGTCCGCATGACGGCCTTGACCGAAGTACTTTTCGGCCGTTTCGCGCACCTTTTGCAGGGTCAGTGTCAGAACGGACTGTTTGAACTGCCGCCGCGCTTCGTCCGACAGCTGGACGAGCTTGCGGTAAAAGGCCTTGAGGGCGGCCGGGCCGGGAGGATCCGGCTTGTCGATTTCGGAACACACCTGCAGCACGGCCTCATCGATATCGGTTTCGCGGTAGGCATCCGATCGCAAAAACCCGGCGGCGCCCTCGTAGACCTTCAGGGTCGCGGCGATGTGCGGGTCACGGTAGGAAGCAAAGCTGAACAGGCCGTCTTCGGGGTTGTACAGCGCAAAGCCGCCGTAGGCACCCCCTTTTTCCCTTATTTCACGGTGCAGATACAGCGAGCGCAGCAGTTTGGCGATGACCGCCAGAGCCGGTGCATCCGGGTTTTCCATCCGAACGGTCTCGAAAGACCGGGCCACGAAAGATACCGCCGAGGATGTGCTCCAGCCTTCCCGCACCGTCTTGGCTGAAAAATCGATCGGCGGCGGCCCGAACCCGTCGCCGGCCCCCGCCGGCCGGCCCAGGCGGCTGAAGATCGCCCCGGCGGCCGTTGTCGCTTCCGCCAGAACGCTTTCTTCCCCGATCAAGGCCGTTTTTAAATTGCCGTCGACAAAAACTGTTTCGCGGATGACGGAAAGTTTCCGGGCCAGGTCGGCCAGGACCGCATCCGAGGGGGTCGCGACCAGTTTTTTTATCGCTTGAAGCTGCAGCACGCCGCTCCAGAGTTCGTTCAGGTACCGGGAAAGCGAAAAATTTCTGGACGCCAGCGACATCGCCAGGCGATGGCCGTTGTGGATGACCATCGACTCGAGCCCCGCCCGGTACTCCATCAGTACATTCTTCAGGCGGTTGAGATTCGAAAAATCACCCTCGAAGACGAGTTCCTCGACGATGGCGAACATCGGCGCCTGGTTGCGGTTCAGGCTCTTGGCGTTGACGGCGACAAACGGCAGGCAGGTTCCGGTGGTGTCGAAGACGGTGCGCGCGCCGGCGGAAAACCCGAGCCCGCCGGTGTAAAGATCGATTTGCCTGGCCATCTCGGTGTAGTCATGCCGCAGGGTGCCGGTCTTTGGCAGCGCGTAGCAGAAAAACGGCACCAGCGGCATCAACTCTTCTGCCAGGCCTCCCAGGCCGGCGGCCGCCGTACAGTAAAGGATGCCCGCCGTGCGCTGGTCGTAAACGGTCAACGGAAAGAGGTCATCGGCCGCGGATTCGGAAACCCGCTGGACGTCGGCCGGAATGTCTTTGCGCGTCAGGGTCGGCAGGCTCGAAACATCTTCCTTTGCTTCCTGCAGTCTTTCCAGCGCCGCCGCATCGGCGGCGATCCTGGCGAAATCGTCCGGCGACAGGCCGGCGGCGGTCTTCGAGAGTTCCGCTGCGGTTCGCCGCGTTTCTTTTTCTTCCAGCGCCTGATCGGGCAGCAGCTTGAAAAGGACGCGATGCGGGTTGTCGATAAAATGCCGGCGCAGGCGCTCTTCGAAGAAACCGCCGCTCTTCATCTCGCGCCGGATTCTGTCAAGGTCGGCGTCCAGGCGCAGCCGCGCGAGCGGATCGCCGCCGTGCAGCCAGGTTGCGGCCATCATCAGCAACTGTTTGATGCCGTAAGGGTACGGCGAGTTGGTGACCTCCCTGTGATGAAACTCGATCTGATGGATCGCCGATTCCACCAGTTCCCGGTCGATGCCGGACGCGGCCAGGTGCGTCAAAACATCGAAAACAATTATTTCGATTTGCCCGGCCGCCGATTCTTCGACGTCTTTCAGGCCGGCCACGAACATCGTGTCGCGGTTGTCGGCCTCGAACCCGGCCGCATCGCACAGGGCCGAGCCCAACTGCGAATCGATCAGGGCCTTGCGCAGCGGCGATCCGGGGTTTCCCATCAGGATCTGCTCCAGAATCGCCAGCACCAGCACCTCGAAGCCGTCACGGATATCCGCCGTGAGCCAGGCGACGCAGGCCTGGCACTTTTTTGTGGGATCTTCGCTGCGGGCCAGGGGATAAAAAGCCGTGGCCGTTTGCGGTTGGGTCCAGCGCGGCTGGGACGGCACCTGCGTGTCGGGCTCGATGCGGGTGAACTGATTTAAAATCTTCTCTTCGATCAGCTCGAGATGATGCCGCAGCGGAAGGTTGCCGTAGGTGTAGAAAAAAGAATTGCTGGGGTGGTAGTGATGGCGGTGAAAGTCTTTCAACCGGGCGTAGGTCAGCCGCGGAATCACGGCCGGGTCGCCCCCGGAGTTGTGGCGATACGTCGTGGACGGGTAAAGCACTTTGAGCAGGGAGCGCGCCATCACCTGATCGGGCGACGACATGGCGCCCTTCATCTCGTTGTACACCACCCCTTTGTAAACCAGTTTCGGCCGCGCCTCCTCTCCGGCAGGCGCCGCGGCGATTTCCAGGCGATGGCCCTCCTGCTTAAAACTCAACTCTTCGATTTTCGGGAAAAACGCCGCATCGAGATAGACGTCCATGAGGTTTTCGTAATCCGTGCGGTTCTGGGTCGCAAAGGGATACATGGTCCAGTCCGAAGCGGTGAACGCATTCATGAACGTGCTCAGGCTGCGCTTCAGCATCGAGAAGAACGGATCGCGGACCGGGAACTTCCGCGAACCGCACAAAACCGTGTGCTCGAGGATATGAGCCACACCGGTGGAATCCTGCGGCACCGTCTTGAAAACCACACCGAAGGTGTTTTCACGATCTTCGCTGCTGATATGAAGATGCCGGGCACCCGTGCGGCGGTGGTCGAGGACATAGACAAAAAATCCGGATTCCGGAATTTCTTCGATCCGGTTGATGACATAGCCCCCGCAATCGCCGCCCGGTTTTAGCCCGGGATTGTTTGGATCGCTCCTGTCGCTCATTTTACCCTCTCTCGGCTGCAAAAAGTCCCGCTCGAATGAAGCCCGTGCCAACGACCGACACCAGCAGTCGAACGCTTTATCTTAAAGCCCATCCTGCCCGCCGGCGCCGCGGGGGATTACTTGGCGGCATACACGCCGCGGCTCTGGCGCTGGATGCTGCCGTTTTTGTTCAGCCGAAAAATGATGTTGCGGACCTTTTTTTCTTCGAATCCTGTTTTTTCCATTATTTCCGACAGCTTGGCGCCCTGCTCGAACTCTTTTATCGCCTCGAGAACCTGGTTGACGGCGGTCGAGCCGCCGCGTCCGCCGGTTGGCTCGCTGCGCTTGCTTCTGACGGCGGTCGGTCGACCGCGCCTGTCATGGCCTGCCGACGATCTGATCAATTTTTCGATTTGATCGAGCCGCGCCATTAACTTCTCGACGTCTTTTTTGGTCGGAATGTGGTAGTTGTGCATGAAAAATTTTACCATTGCATCGAAGCTCACGCTCTTGCCCTTGTGTCGCATGTCTCGCTCCCTTTGCCGCATTAGAACCGTGATTAATTGACTAAATCATTATCTTTTCTCTATACAAAGGATTTATTTTTGATTAAGCCTAATGACTAAGCATCGAAAAGTCAAGCCGTCGGCCGCCAGGAAGAAGGAATCAAAAATGACCTCGCCCAGAGCCCTTTTGCAGGCTTACCACCTGCGCGCGAACAAACGTCTCGGGCAGCATTTTCTGACCGATCCCGCCGTGGCGGAAATGATCGTGCAGGCCGCCGGCATTTCGTCCCGGGATGTCGTGCTCGAAATCGGCGCCGGCCTGGGCGCCCTCACGTTTCCGGCCGCCCGGCAGGCCGCCAGGCTTTACACCGTCGAAAAAGACACCCGCCTGGCTGACTTCCTGCGGGCGAAAATCGGCGCCGAGGGGCAATCCAATGTCGTGGTTTTGGAGCGGGATATTCTGAGGGTCGACATCGAGGCGCTGGCGGCCGAAGCGGACGCCAGGCTGGTGGTGATCGGCAACCTGCCCTACAATATTTCCTCCCAAATACTGATCGGGTTGATTTCGGCCCGGAAAGCCGTTAAGCGGGCGGTTTTGATGTTCCAGACAGAACTGGCCGAACGACTGACGGCCGGTCCCGGCGGCCGCGATTACGGCCGCCTGTCGGTGATGATTCAATATTGTGCGGATCTTCGGGACGTCGGCCGGGTGGCCGCCGACCGGTTCTTCCCGCGCCCCAAGGTCGACTCGTCGGTTCTGGCGATTTTTTTCAACACCGCATCGACGCTGTCGTCGATGGAAGAAGACTTTTTCTTCAGGGTCGTGCGGGCCGCCTTCGGGCGCCGGAGAAAAAAACTGCACAATTCCCTGGCCGGCAGCGACCTGGGCTTATCGGCCGAAGCGGCGCGCCCGGCCCTCGAACGGGCCGGCATCGATCCATCCCGGCGCGCGGAAACCCTGGACGTAGCGGAATTCCTGGCCCTGAGCGCCAGCCTTCAGCAAAGCCTGTCGTCAGATACAAAAGCTTTATCTTGAAGCCTGCGGAACGGGGCCGGCAGGATTACGGCATGTCCTCGGCCACGCTGATCGTGCGGTCGCCGAGCATGTTGACGTAGCTGCCCATCTCGTTGTCGTACCATCCGTAAATGACGGCCTGCGTGACCGGTACCCGGATCAGAGGGTTGGCCAGCTGGTCGATGACCTTCTGCTCCAGGCCGGGAACATTGGCCAGGTCGATGGCGACCTCGGCCGTGCGCGTGTGGGTTTCGAAGCCTTCGATAATGGCCGCCGCGCGCGGCGCACCGATAATATCGCCCGATACGTTCTGTTTTTCGGAATAATGCAGGTAGCCGTTGGGATCGAACTCCGCGGTGCGTCGATAAACGGCATTGATGGTGTCGCGCCGGATGGGGGCGCGGCTCGGCTCTTCCTGCAGGACGACCACCAGGATGATCAGGGACCCGCTCGCCGTGGGAATGCGCACCGACTCGGCGATGAAGCCGATCTGGCGCATTTCGGGGATCACCAGGCGCAGGGCCTTGGCCGCTCCGGTGGTGGTCAGGATGATGTTGTTCATGATGCTGCGGTTCTTGCGCAGATCTTTTGTCCCGGCCTGCGGCAGCCGGTCGAGGACCGCCTGCGAGCCGGTGGCGGCATGAACGGTCGCCATGGAAGCGCTCAGGATTTTCTGCGGCCCGAAGTGATCCAGCAGCGGTTTGATCATGTGCGCCAGGCAGGTGGTGGTGCAGGAAGCATTGGAGATGATGCGGTGGCGCCGGGGATCGTAGTCGTTGGTGTTGATCCCCATCACCGTGGTGACGGCGTCCTCGGGCAGGGTCCCGGGCAGATCGGCTTTCTGGTCTTTCATTTTGAAGGGGGCCGAGACGATGACCTTTTCGGCCCCGGACTTGAGGTGCCCCCGCAGGCTGCCGCCGGGATGGTCGCTGGGCAAAGACGGGTCCTTGAACCGGCCGGTGGTATCCACCACCAGCCGGACTCCCTGCTCCCGCCAGCCGATGTCGACCGGGTTGCGGGCGGACCGCAGGACGCGGACCCGCACGCCGTCGACCAGTATCGTCCCGCCCTCGGCGTCGATATCGCCGATCACGGGCGGCGCCCCGTGCCCGTGAAGATAGCAGCGCAGCAGCCCGTAGGTGGAATCGCGCTCCAGGTAATGGGCCACGTCCTGCAGAGACGTGCCGGACTGGCGGCCGATATTCACCACGATCTCGTCGAAATACTTCCGGCTCACATGATGCCAGACCGTCAACTTGCCGATCCGCCCCAATCCGTTGACGCCGAGTGTTGATTTCTTCTCACCGGCAGCTGCATTCATTGGCTTTCCTCCTGTCTGCGGGCTTGTCCCCATTCAAACGGGTCGCACTCCGGGTTACGCATTGATTTTCAGTTTTCCTAGATATACCGATCCCTCGCGACCGTCAATGCTGATGAAATCGCCTGACTTCACGCACGTGTCCTTCAACGTGAAGCTGCGCTGCTTTTCGTTGCAGATCAGATCGCCCACACAGACCACGCAGGTTTTCCCCAGGCGGTGGGCCACGACCGACGCGTGGGACGTGACCCCGCCGCGCGCCGTCAGCAGGCCGTCGGCCGCGTAGATTTCGCGGATGTCATCCGGCACGGTGTCGCTGCGGGCCAGAATCAGTTTCGTCTCGGATTCCGCCTTGCGCCAGTCGTAGATCTCTTCCAGGCTGAACACCACCCGTCCGGTCAGGGCACCGCCGCCGATGCCGATGCCGTGCCCCAGATAACACTCCTCGGCGATGCCGATCAAATCGAAAGTCCGCACCTGCTTGCGTTCCCGCATCGACATATCCCGGCCCTGCAGCAGGTAGAGGTCCTGGACGGCCGGGGATTCGAAGGTGAATTCCATCTCCTGGGGCGGCCAGCTCTTGTCGTAGATGAGATGACCGGCCCACTCTTTGAGCGCCGTGTAAATCTCCGGGAAATGGGTCTCAAGGGTGATGTCCGTCGGCCGCATCTCCTCCTCCTGCTGGTAGATCGAAATCGGCAAGGTGATCACCAGGCCGGCGACGACGTCCTCGCCCTGATTGCCGAGGGTGAAATCGCCCCAGAGTTTGAGCGTTTCACCCGGCCAGCGCGGGTTGTGGGTGAAAAAAACCCCGGAGCCGGAGTCTTGGGCCAGGTTGCCGTACACCATCGACTGCACCGTCACGGCCGTGCCCCAGTCATCCGAGATACCCATGATCCGGCGGTACGTACGGGCCTTGTCCGACTCCCAGGAGTCAAAAACGCTCTGGATGGTGACCGTCAACTGGTCGAACGGGTCTTCGGGGATATCGATGCGGTTGTCAAGGATCATAAACTTGTACGCCAGGGCCACACTTTTCATCTGCTCGCCGGTGAAATCTTTTTTGTAGGCGATGCCGGCGCGGTTCTTCAATTCACTGATGATGCCGTCGAAGTCGTCGCGCTCGAGGCCGAAGGCCATGCCGTAGCATTGCAGAAACCGGCGGTAGTTGTCCCAGGCAAACCAGGCGTTTCCCGTGGCCTGGGACAATCCGCCGGCGATCTCTTCGTTGATGCCGACGTTCAGGAAAGTGTCCATCATGCCGGGCTGGCTGATGGAGGATCCGCTGCGAACCGAGAAAAGCAGCGGGTTGCGCGGGCTGCCGAAGGCCTTGCCGGCCGTCCCCTCCAGCCTGACGATGTGCCGGGCGATCTGGTCCTTGAGGTTCTGCTCGGCCGGCGGATAGCTGTCGATGACCTTGCGGCAGCGGAACACCTCGGTGGTGATGATGAAGCCCGGGGGCACCGGCAGGCCCAGACTCTTGAGCACGACCAGGTTGAAGCCCTTGTTACCTAAATAAATCAGGCCGGTGACCCGGTTGTCCGGTTCGGAAATCGAGGTCATGGCATTGTCGGGATCGTAGAGCAGCAGCTGATACAGCTCGTCTCTTCGCAACTTGTCGGCCTGCTGGAAAAGCGTGTTGAGGATGCGGCTGAGAAACCGGTCGAGCTGCTGAAGGCCCAGCGAAAGGGCGATCCGGTCCCTGAAAAATATCTCGGAGACCCGGAGCTTGTCTTTCTCGCGGTCGATGCTCCCGCGGTTTTCTTTCGGCCGGTATTTGCACAGGATCTGGTCGCCGGTCAGCCGGTCGATGATGCTGTTCAGGTTTTCTTCGTGAATGTTCTGGAAATAATCGTTGATGATGTTCTTGACCGCCGCGGCGAACCCTTTGAAGATATCCAGGTACTGCGTGTAGGTGAATCCTTTGACTTCCAGCGAATGCGCCAGCAGATCGAGCTGCCGCTCGATTTCAACCGATGAAATGCCGTCGAGCCGCAGGGCCTTGTCGAAAAGCCGGATCCGGGCATAGATCTGGTAAAAAGTCGCCTTGGTGATCAGGCTCAGGTCGATGCTGTCGATCAACTCCTCGAACAGCACGTTGACCAGCGATTCGATGCGGTAGGTCAACCCCAGCGCATCGAATTTGAGTTCGTGGTAGCTGCCGTACATCGAGGGAATATCGATCGTGATGTGCCTTTTTTTGTAGATGTCCTCACGAATCTCGAATTTTTCAGGCGACAGGATGATCGACTTGAGATGTCCCAGATATTCGAGCAGCATGAAAAGCTTTTTCTTGGCCTCGTTTTCAGACAGCGCGCCGCGTAGGCGGTTGAGGTCCGGGAAGGCCTCGATCGAGAGTTGGGAGATATAACTCTTGAGTTCGATATAATCGACGCTGTACTTCTGGTGAAGCAGTTTATAGAATGCGATCAGCAGGGCCACCCGCTCCCGGTCATCCTCGGTGACATCCCCGGAGACGTCGTCCAGCATTTTTTTGAGGTGATCCTCGGGCAGCGTGAGCAGCAGCGCCTGACGGTCGATCCCCTTTCGTTTCAGCGCGGTCATGAGTTTGTGCACGCCATCGATATAGGGGCCGTCGGTCGCGATTTGCCCGAAGACCTCCGGCGGCACGACCTGCCGCAGCATGTGCTTGTCGCGCGTGGCCCAGAAGTGGATGGTCGCCTCCATGAAGGCGATGATCTGATTGCTGCTTTCGACGTGGCTCTGCTTGCGCAGAAAATGGATGAGGACATCGCGGCGGCGCGAAATCTCGTCGATGCGGGTGGAGATGTCCCTGAGTTTGCCCTCCGCGCCGATATCGTTGAAATAGGCCGGGAAAAGTCGGGTGAGCTGCTTTACCAGGTTGTAGACCGGACCGATGTCACTGTTCAGAAACCGGGTGATGTCGCGCGGAAACAGATCCGTGTCCTTGATGAACACGCCCGAGAGCGCCAGGTGGATAATCAGCACCGAGATCAGGCGCGTCGACCATTTGGGATTGAGTTCGATCAGCTCGAGCCAGGCCCGGATATTCTGGATGTGGGCGCCGTTGACCCTTATCTGCCAGTCTTCGCCGACCCCGCTGATTCGCGGGGTCTGAAACGGCAGGTCGATGACGTTCTGGAAAAAATAATTGACCAGTTCGCTGTCGTCGGTCCGATAAACCCCTTTGCCCATGTTCAGCACGCAGTTCAGGGCCGCGGCCGGGTAGCTGACCGCCTGCTTTTGCAGGATGGAAAACGTCTTCCGGATCAACCCGCGGATGTGCAGATCCGTTTCGTTGGCGATGAGCCAGCTGACGGTGCGATTGATGTCCCGCAGGACCTCCTCGTGAATCATCGTCAGCCCGGAGATCGCCATCATGTGGAAAAGAAAAATGACTTTCCACTGGTTTCCGTGCCGCTTGCCGCCGGCTTCGAGGAGCTTCTGGGGCATCTGCCGGTACATTTCGACGATCTGGCTGTAGCCGTCCAGAAAAAGAAGCTCGCCCAGGCGGTCGGCGCAACCGGCCTGGCCGTCGGTGGCGATCTCCGCGAGCCGGTGATTCAACGCCTCCAGCCGGCCGCGCGACATGTCGGCAAAAATCGATGCGGTATACCGGGGGCCGCCCAAGGCGTCCACCTCGCGGGCTTCCTCCTCGAACCATTGCCGCGGGTCTCCGAGGCCGAGCCAGTAGTCGAAGGTGGCCTTGAAGTATCTGATCAGCAGCGCATTTACGGCCTCGAAGCCGGCGGCGGCCGTTTCGGCGCGCTGCCGGAGCATCTCGCCGAGCCGCTTGAGCTGGTAGAAGCTCTTGACGACCAAGAAGAATGCGCTTTGATCCAGCAGCCGGATGCCCTCGAAGGTTTCGTTCAACACCGGCAGGAACCGCTCGATGCCGGAATGGGATTCCTTGATGACTTTCTGGAGAAACAGAAGCAGGTTGTCGACCGCTTCGGCCTTGACGGCCTCTTCTCTGCTCTCCCGGATGGCCGCCATGAAAATGTCGACAAAGAGGCGGACACCCTCGGGACCGGACGGATGACTGTCCATGAGATGAAAATATTCGAGGCTGTAGCGCCGGGCTTCGGAAACGATGAAATTCCAGTTCCGGTAGGGATGAGACAGCTCTTTTAAAAGGGTGTTGAACCCTTCCGTGAGGCCGTAGTAGCGGGACATGATGTCCTGCAGCAGCAAATACTTTTCATCGATGCTGACATCGACGCGGTAACTGGCCAGATTGACTTCGAGCGCTTTGGATTTGATCATGCAGGCCCCGCCTCCCCTTACCCGCTCACAGGCATTTTTGTCCGGTCGCAACCGGTATGGTGAAAGCTAACAAAGGTAACCTGCAATTTCAAGAAATTACGGTCAGGACCGGTCGGGGATGCAAAAATGGATCAGATATGCTAAGGGATGAGGGTGATACGTGAACTTGAAACTGGAAACTTCGCTATGAAATGGAAGGGATTTCAGGAGGCGACGGCGATCTTGTTTTTGGCCGCTTGCCTGGCATTCGGCTTCAACGCCCTCAGAGAGCCATCGCTGCCCTTGCTGCCCAAGGCAAGCGCCGGGGCGGGGTCGCCGGCCGCAGGCTCCTCGTCTGCCGAACCCGGCGCGGTCGCGAAGATGCCGGTCGAAGAGGCCGTGCGCCTGTTCGAACAAGATTCGGCCCTGTTTGTGGATGCCCGCCCCGAGGCCGATTACCGGGCCGGTCACATCGAAGGCGCCGTAAACGTTCCGGATCTGGATTTCGGCCGGTACATCGGGCCTTTTCTGGAAAAGACGCCCGCCGAATCCGTGCTGATCACCTACTGCGAGGGGGCGTCGTGCGTGCTGTCGAAAAGCCTGGCCGATAAACTGGTCCTGGCCGGTTTCGAGAAGGTGTTTCACCTCGAAGACGGATGGGGGCAATGGAAGAAGCGCGGGCTGCCGACGGCGAGCGGGCCGGGATGACCGTTCACCGCCGAGGCGCTAAGGACGCGGAGGACTTTTCGTGTACTTGCGGCCGCGATGCCCCTCAAAGGCAGGCTCTTAAAAGGGGGGATCGTCAGGCGGCGATGATGCGGTATCAGGCTCTCGACAGGGCCGCCAGACGATACACCACCATCCCGGCCAGCCAGGCGGCATCTTCGGGTGACAGGTAATCGCCGGCTGTTTCGTCGAAAAGGATGCTGGCATCGGGCGGAAATTCATCGTCGCCCTGCCACAAGATCAACCGCAGGGGCACCTTGGGAAAAACCGTGACATCGAAGCCGGCATCACCGGTATCCGCGGGCATGGCCTCCAACACGCGGGCCGACCTCTTCAGGGCGTCGGTGTCGGAGCCGAAGATTTTCTTCAAAGGATCGATGGCCCGCTTGACGAAGGCGCCATAGTAAAACCCGGCCCCGGGGATTTCACGGTAGGCGATCCAGTTGCCGGTCGGTGTGCGCCGGCTCTCGGACATCAGGTAATGCAGGATCAGCACCTGTTCCTGGAGCGGAACCTCGGCGGCGGCGTCCGCACTGTCGGTAAACGTAAAATCCGGCCAGTCGATGCGGTAGCGACGATTTAAAAACGGGACGCCGATGTGCTTTCCGGCCTCCGCTTCGAAACCGGAGCGACCGACGACGGCATCGAAATCCTGCGCGGCCAGGGTGGCGACGGCAATCCGGCGCGCCTGTTTGTAGTCATCGATGCGGGCCATGCGAAAAACCTTTTCGTACTGCAGAATAAAAGAGCCTCGGCCCGAAGGAAAGAGGCTCTTTCTGGAAGAAATCCATTGACAGGCAGCCAGGCACCTGGCTTGAGCGGTTCCGTATACCTTGCACCCTGGACCTTACACCAACTATTGATCCCCGAGACCTTTGCTCCTTTGAACCTTGACCCTGAAACCCGGAACCCGCAACGGGCTTCTATATCTCCAGCCAGGAATCCGAATAAAGCGTCTTGCCGAGGATGACATTCACGGTCTTGGCGTAATCCTGGAGTTCTTTCGGCAGGCTCGCCATGTCCGGATCGGTGCCGTCCATCATCCCGTAAATCAGATCGACGATGTCCTGGCGCTTGCCTTTGGCGATGTCGGCCAGCTGGGTGTCGAGCGGGTCGGCGATCACCGAGACCATGCCGCATTTCCCCAGCATGACCATGTAGGTCTGGTTCAGAATCGGACGCAGGTGATCGGGCGGACCGTTGGAGATGTTGGACAGACCGCAGGTGCTCTTGGCTCCCGGTGCGATGTCCCCTATCATCTTTTGAAACTCCATCAGGCTGATCAGTTGCGGCTGCTGGATGTTGACGGGGGTCACGATGCCGTCGACCCAGATTTTCTCGTTCGGGATTCCGGCTTCGTTGGCGAAATAGAGCAGCTCGACGCACAAGGCGGCCCGTTCGTTCTCGTCGCGCGGCAGCCCTTCCGGCCCCCACATCAGGGCGATGAAATCCGCACCGTACTCGGCGGCGATCGGCACCATCCGCTCGTAGCGTTCGGGACGCACCATGATCGAGTTGATGATGTGGGACGTGCCGCTTTTAACCGGCTTGATCACCTTCAGCGCCGCCTCGATGGCATCGATGTTCGAGGTGTCCAACGCCAGCGGGACGTCATCCACGACTTCCTGAACGGTTTTGACCACCCACGGCATCAGATCGTGCCCGTCTTTTTTGGCCGGCCCCAGGTTGATATCGATGAAGTCCATGCCCTTTTCGCGCTGAAAAAGAGCCTCCTCCTGGATCGGTTTGGGGTCGCGCTCCTTATACGCCTTACCGATCTTCCGTGAAATGACGTTCAAACTTTCGCCTATCAGCAGCATCGACTCTTCCTCCTCGTTGGCGTTTCTGAAATTTTCGACAAGCGGTTGAAGAACGGCGGCCGCCTTTCTTCAACCGCCACCGTCAGGTGTTATTTATTCTTGAGAAATCCGGGAAGATGGGCGGCTTCACGCGGCCCGACGGTGATGTTCCAGCCCGGCAGTTCCTCCTCCATGTCCCCGGCGATCGCGGCGGCGTATCCGGGGATGATGACTTTCTGGTGCTTGACCTTGTCGGCGATACCGCTTTTCTTGACGAAGGTGCCGACGTCGTCGCCCGAAAACTTACCGGCGGCCCAGGCCGTCATGACCGACAGGCCTTCGGAATCCTTGATCAGGAGCCACGAAGGTACGCGGCTGCCCTCGATTTCACCCGAGACGATAAAATAGGTCAGGGCAAAATTGGTGGTGATCAGGACCGGTGAGTTCTCATCGGGGTTGCCGATTTCATAAATTCCCTCGGTAACCGTCATGGGCCGCTGCGGGTCGGTGAAGATGTTCAACCGCTCCAGGAGCAACGGGAAGAGGCTCTCGCTCCTGAAGTCCGAAAAGACGACGATGCCGGCGTATTTGGCGATGAACAGAGCCCCGAGCATCGTCTCGACATCCAGATTGGAGGCCATTTCGCAGGGAAAGACGATCGTCGGAAACCCCACCGTGCGATTGGCGTTTTTGAGCGCCGCGCGCCGGATCGCCACCTGGTCGGTAAAGGCCTGCTTGACTTCCCGGGAACCCGGATCGAGAACCAGGTCCTTCAATCCCATGCCGGTCAATTTGTCCGAGAGGGACAGCAGGGCGTCGACGGAGTCGGCTTTTACCGCCAGCGGCAGATCGTTCTCCTTGGCCAGGGCGCCGAAGGCATCGGCATTGGCCGCGGTGGCGGCGTACATCAGGGGCCTTTTGGACTGGCAGGCCTCGACGCCGGCCTTCATCACCCCGGGATCCTCGGCCATCAGGATCAGGTTGAATTCGGAGGTTTCGGCGATCGTCTTGGCTTTTTCGGCGAAGGCCGCTGCGTCGCCGCCCACATCCTTGAGCGCCACCAGCTCCGGGCGCAGGTTCAGCCCGACGCGTTCGAACTGAAATGCGTTCCAGGTCTTCAGCTTGGCCTCGAGATCGGCCGCCGAAATGTCCGATGCGATGATGGCCGCCAGGCCGGTCGGGTTGTAAAAGGTCTTTTCGTGGCGGCTCTGTACGAGTTCACCGCCGACGGTCAGCTTGCGCACGCCCTTGCCAATCGCCACCGGCCGAATAGGCGGCGCGGAGGCTTCGGCCAACTGTTCGCGGGCTTCGGCGGACACATACGGGCAGGCGTCGAGTTCGGCCTTGCCCGAAGCGAGGTTCATGGCAAACGCCAGGCAGGTCGGAACCCCGCATTCCTTGCAGTTGGTCTTCGGCAGGAGTTTGAAAATCTGAATACCGGTTAATGCCATTTTTATCTCCTTACAGTCGAGTGATTCGAGTTGCCGGTTCCGTGTCGCCCACCGCGGCGGCCGGCCGCATGATTTCGGCCGCCGCCGGCGATGGACGATGATTGACATGACGGGTGTGGTTACTTGATGATCGGCTCCATGGACAGGGCCGGGTGCCCCTTTTCCTGCAGGAAGGGCATGATTTCCTCTTCCGTCAGCCCGACGGTCTCATCGGCAATCTTGTCGTACAGATCCGGCACGCCCATGTCGGTGCCTCTCTTGACGATCCGATCCTTGATTTCCTCCTTCAGGCTCTTGGGCATCCACACCATCCGCAGCAGCCCGCCGTCGCCGACGAGGAACTTGCCCTGGGTGATGTTGAACTTGGAGTGCCCGACGAATCCAGGCGAGGAAGCGCCGCCGCCCATGACACCGGCCAGGGTGGTGAACTTCATACCGCAGGGGGTCTCCCCGGTGTAATCCCGGTGAACGGTCATCACGCCGTTGCAGGCCGGCAGCATGGCCGCGATGCACTCACAGCAGCCGCAGGTGGTCATCGGGTCGATGACCATGGAGTAGAAGTTGTAGTGGTCGATGGCCCCGCGCGAGGCCTTGCGCACGAACTCGTTGACGCCCTTCCACTGGCCCAGCTTCGCATCGAGGCACTCGCCCTTTTCGATCGGCTGGTTGGGGCCGGTGGGGTTGATTTCGAAAGACGCCTTGCAGTCCATCCAGTTGTAGGCCCCGCACAGGCCGGTTCTCTCGGGGCTGACGGTGCAGACGTGCGTGGGCGCGAAGGACTGGCACAGGGTGCAGGAGTAATAGGTCTCCACATCCTCGTCCCTCATCTTTTCCACCCGCTCGTCGCGGGTGCGGTATTCGGCCCGGGCGCGCTTGGTCAGCTCGTCGACCTTTTTCTTGTCCGTGATCAGGGTGACCTGAACCTTGTCGAGGATGTTGCCGAAGTCCTGGTGAAACTTGGCGTGCAGCACGACCCCGATGTCCTTGATGGTGAACCCCTTTTCGATGGCGCCCTTGCCGACGCGCACCCAGGCGATGTCGCGCTGGCCGATGTGCATCACGCCCTGGATGTAGTTGATCAGGTGGTGGATCTGACGCTCGATGATCGGTTCGAAATCGGTCTGGAATTTGCGGCCGGCGACCTGGACGAATATGCCGAGCGGCAGGGTCTCGCCTTCCTTGATGTCGCCGACGTCCGGACCGTCGACGATGACCTTGCCGTCTTCGATCTCGTTCATCTCGGCCATGTTCACCAGTTCGGTGGCCTGGGTCTTGCCGCCGCCCATTTGGCAGTACAGATCGGCGCCGCGGACGCGCTCGCCCTCGTAAGCCGGACCGAAGGCGCAGGGTATCTCGATCTGGGACACCGTGGTTTTCAGGCCGCGGACCTCGACCGATTTTTCCACCATCTTGTCGTGCGGCACGTTGGCCACGACATGCTCGTAGGTGCAGACGCCGGTGGGCAGGATTTCCGGAATGTCGGTGTCGGACAGGGTCGGGAAACCCCAGTTGACCGCACCGGCCGCCGCCGCCGCCCATTCGGCATTCACCTCTCCGAGGGCGTTGACGAAGGCGAAGATCCGGTCCTTGTTGTAGAGCAGCATCTTCTTGTAATCGCCGGGCTTGACACCGCCGAAGGCCATGGCCGCCCGGTTGGCGAACCCGAGGGCGAAGACGGCCGAGGAAATGTCGGGCCCGAAGGGAACGATGCGGGTGTTCCAGCCGACCTGCACCCCGGCCTGGATGAGCTGCTCGATGACGGTGGTGCCGTTCTGGTTGGCGGCGCAGAAAATGTAGAGGCTGCGGCGCTGATATTCTTCCACGATCAATTTGGCCGTTTCGGGATCCGGTGCCGAGCCGACGATGGCCGCAAAACCGGGGGCCGAACCGTCGACGAACTCGACGCCGCGCTTGCGGAACACCGTGTCGTCGGCCGCTCCGAGCCAGATCTTGCCGGCGTCGATGTCCGGCTCTTCGGAGTGCAGATAGAAGTCGGGCTGTTCCAGGTACCGCAGCGCCTCGTCGAGTTCGAAGGCCAGAATGGCCGCCATGCCGGCATCCAGCAGGGAGCCGAGGTACGGCAGGTGGTTGTGGCCCTTGACGTGGGGCGGCAGCAGGCCGCGCGCGAAATCGAGCGGCTTTTTCATGTCCTCCAGCGTTTCGACCTTCAGGCCGAGCAGGGAGTAGATCACCGGCAGGTAGTAAGCCGTGTTGGGAAAGCCCACCTTGGTGTCCGCATTGTAGGTCTGCAGGGCTCTCTTGTACCTTCCTTCAACCTTGGAAACGATATTGTAGCCACCCTGAATAGCAGCAAATGCAACGAGTCTTGACATACCTTCCTCCTCCTTCGTTGAGGGCGTTAGCAGCAAAAATGGTTAATTCGTCGGGCGATCCCACGGTGCCGTTCGCTTCCTGCGGGTCCGGCACGGTCTCTTTTTGGATGCCCGTGTCCATCAATCGATGCGTTTGTGAATGCGGTCCAGCTTGTAGAGCATCTGCTTCAGGATGCTCTCCTGATCGACGACGGGGGCCGCACCGGCCTTTTTCGCCGGGACGGCTTCTTTCGGCTTGGCCTTGGCGGCGGCCGCCTGGCCCTGGTCGGCTTTTTTACGCTTGGCATTCATGGCCTCGCGTTCCGCCGCCCGTTTGGCCCGGATCTTGTCTTCCTCCGCCGTAATCTTGGCATCGGCCGCGGCCTGGGCCTTGGCTTCCGCATCGGCTTTGGCTTTGGCTTCCGCCTCGGCTTTGCGCCTGGCATCTTCCTCGGCCTTGGCCTTGGCCGCCTGCTCGGCCTGGGCCTTGGCTTCCGCATCGGCCTTGGCCTTGGCTTCCGCGTCCGCCTTGGCCTTGGCACCGGCCTCGGCGTCGGGCTCGGCTTTGGCGGCCGCCGGAGCCGGTTTGGGCGTCTCGGACGGCTTGGGTGGGGCCGCCGGCTTCGGTGCCGCAGCGGGTTTGGCCGCGGCCGCGGGTTTGGCCGGGGCCGCCTTGGCCGCCTTGGCCGCCGGAGCGGCTTTCTTCTCGGCCTCGATGGTCAGGTCGGGCTGGGGGGCCAGCGAGGCGAAATCGATGTCCGCCTCGGACAGGGACTTTTTGATGGGGGCCACGTCGGCCGCCGATCCGCCGCCGGCCATCAGCTCGATGTAGGATTTGACCAGGCGGATGGCTTCCGGGTGGCGCATGATCAGGATGTTGCTGCCGGCCGCCAGATAGGAAACCGCTGCGGTGGCCTCCATGAGGATGGCCCGCCGCTCCGGGTCTCCGAGGAGAGGAGCGTCGGCCGCCGCCTGTTTGGCCTCCTTGGACTTCCAGACCTCGTTGGCCACGTTGTTGATGATCGGCAGCTGCAGCTTGTCGTCGCCCTGCGTCAGGGCGGCCATGCGGATGCGCTCCATGACCGAGTAGGAATACTCCATGCCGTACCCCAGGCCGCCGGTGGTGGGGTCGATGATGATCCGATCGCCCGGCATGCCGAGGTTCTCCAGCAGGATGTTGATCTGCTTGGCGAGGTTGACGTCGATGGGCGAGGAGGAGATGATCGTGTGGCCGTAGCCCATGGCCGCGGCGCCGATGCCCTTGTGGTTCTTGTCCTCGACCGGCCCCATCACCAGGGACTTGTCCTGGCAGGTTTCGGCGATTTTCTTGAGGACTTCCTCGTCCTTCTGAACATTCGCGCAGCCCCAGACGATCAGCGGCACGTCGATGGCATCGGACACTTTTTTGACGACGGCGGCCGCCTTGTCGGCGCTCCTGTTCTGGCCGTTCGGATCGATGCTCTTCAACTGGAGCACGATCAGTTCGGCCCCGTAGTCCTTGACGCATTTCTTGGCCCAGGCCGCCGGGTCCGACATCACCCCTTTAAACGGACTCGCGGCGGCTTCAGGCCAGTCTTCCGGCTCCATGTCCCAGATCTCCATGGCGATTCTGGGCTTGTTGGGCAATTCGCCTTCAAACTGGTAGAACGGATAGCTGTTTTCACCGCCGACCGTCACCGCTTTCGCACCTTCCCCGAGGGTGATCTCCTTGATCTTGCCCGTGTAAGATTCCTTGTAAAATTCGAAGCCCAATGTTACCTCCTTCATCTCGATTATTTAGTCATTCGATGAGGTTATGCTCCACGCGAACTGACGCACCCTGTCCGGGCCAATTGAAATCCGCCCGGAAAATCGACGGTTTACCCCCCTTTCATTGAGTGAATTTTCTGGTTTATTCATCATTGTCTGAAAACGTCGTCAAGCAACAACGGATTACCGCAAACGTTTCGAACCGTGACCATCGGAAGCGAACGGTGACCGGCACAAAGCCGTCTTACCGCGAAATCGAAACCGCAGGCACCCCGGGGTCACCCCGGGCATGTCGAATGAGCCGCGGCCCCGGGCCGAATTGGTCCCCTCATGGCGAAACCACCGAATCTGGATGGACGAAAAATATGATGAAGCGGCCCGAAGGGCGCGGAAAACGTCGTAGCTGAAATAGAGGAAAAACACTGCTGCATGAGATAGAAGATTGCCCCTGGCAATTTAATTGGGAACCACCAAAGCTGTGTTTCCTTATATGGGCAAATGGGCTTTGTCAATAGACGAGTCCAAAAATCAGGCCGGTGCGGGACGATGGCCCGGCGCCGCGTTCAGCGCGGCCCGGCGCTTGGCCATGCGGGCCGTCAGCTTCGGAAACTGGTTGAGATCGGTGTGCGGCAGAAACAGCGCCGCCACGTAATTGTCCATGTAAGACGGCGTCTCGGAGAGTTCGAAATTGGTCATCTTGCGCGTGACCTCCACCACGTCCCGGCGGATCCGGTTCGTCAGGGCGCTCATTTTGGCGCCCATCAGCGACCCGTTTCCGACAAACGTCACCCGCTCCGGATCGATTTCCGGCAGCAGGCCGATGGTCATCGCCTTGGCCAGATCGACATAGCTGCCGAAGCCGCCGGCCAGAACGATGCGCTCGACGTCCGCGATCCCCATGCCCACCTCGGTCAACAGCGTCATGCAGGCCGCGTAAATCGCCCCTTTGGCCCGGATGAGGTTCTCGATGTCGATTTCCGAGATGACGATGTCACGGTCGATCTGAGTGGCCTCTTTCCAGGCCAGAACGTACTCGTAAATGCCGTCCGTCTCACGGATGCGCGGGGTGTCGAGGGTGCGGTCGAATTTCCCCTGGTGATCGATGAGGCCCATTTCGAGCATCGTCGCCACGATGATGATCAGGCCCGAACCGCAGATGCCTTTGGGCCGCACGTTGCCGATGGTGATGATCATGGGCTCCTTGGTCAGGGGATCGAGCGAAAAATCTTCGATGGCGCCCTTGGCCGCCCGCATGCCGAAAGTGATGCCGCCGCCCTCGAAGGCCGGGCCGGCCGAAGCCGCCGCGCAGGCCAGCCAGTCCTTGTTGCCGATGACGATCTCGGCATTGGTGCCGATGTCGATAAAAAGGGTCAGCTCGTCGGTGCGGTACACGCCCGAGCCCATGACCCCGGCGACGATGTCCCCGCCCACGTAGCTCGACACGGAGGGAAACACCAGCGCGGAAACCTGGTCGGCCAGCTCCAGGCCGAGACCCGCGGCGTCGATCGGCGGATAGAGCGTGGAGGCCGGCACATAAGGCGACCGGCGGATATAGCGCGGGTTTACCTTTAAAAAGAGCTGGGTCATGGTCGTGTTGCCGGCCAGCGTGATGGTGGAAACCTCCGCCGTCTCGATCTTGGCCCGTTTGATGATTTTTCGGATCACGGAGTTGATCGTCTCGAGCACGACGTTGTGCAGCCGCTCCAGGCCCCCGGGTTTTTCGGCGTAGACGATCCGGCTGATCACGTCCTCGCCGTAACTGATCTGACCGTTGAAATCCCCGAACTGAGCCAGCACCTTGCCGCTGATCAGGTCGATCAGCTGCGCGTAAATGGTGGTGGTGCCGATATCCACGGCAATGGCGTAATTGCGGTCGGTCGTATCGCCGGCCTGCACGTCGATGATGCGGGTCTTGCGGCCGGGATGCACCGGCCGGGCCAGGGTGGCCGTGATCCGGAAATTGTCCTGGCGCAGGATATCGGGCAGTTTCCGGATGACCGGCAGCTCGACCACCAGCCGGTGTTCGTCCTGCTTCAATTTCAGGTAACTCACCAGACGGGTCGCATCGGCCAGATTGTCCTGCGCGGTGGGCGGGGGCAGCTCGAGATATTTCTTTTCGACCGGCGGCATAAAAAGGCCTTTTTCGGTCAACTCCTCCAGGTTCATCTCCTGGATGCGGGCCGTCCGCCGCGGCGTGGCCTGCATGTTCAGGACGGCCGCATCCACCTCGGATTCGATCGGAATCCGCACGACCAGATCCTCGACGACCCGGCTGCGGCAGGCCAGCCGATAGCCGTTCTCGATGTCCTGGCGACTGAGCTTCTCGCTGGTCCCGCCCTCGACCCTGCCCGACTCGATCGTCACGCGGCACTTGCCGCAGAGCCCTTCCCCTCCGCAGGAGGCGTTAATGTGCACGCCGGCTTCCAGGGCGGCCCGGATCAGAATTTCGCCGACATCGACGTCGATGGCCTTGTTGTGGGGGATGAAAGTTATTTTAGGCATAATTTTATTTGGTGTTTGGTGTTTGGTGTTTGGTGTTTGGCGTCCGTTCTGTCATTTTCCGCGCGGTTCGTCGAACCGGCAACTGAGCATCAGCATGTCGCCGTCGAAGAAGGTCTTTATCGTGTAGGCCAGGCTGTTGAACAGCTTGATCATGCCGTTGTTTTTGGGCGAGGTGTAGGCCATGAAGCCGGCAATGCCGTTTTCCCGCGCCGCCAGGGCGAGTTTTCGCATCAGGATTTTGCCGATGCCCTTGGCCTGGAATTCCCTGCTGATCGAAAAAGCCACTTCGGCCAGGTTCTTGGCCGGATCGAACAGGTACTCGCCGATTCCGATCACCTGGCGGAACCCGGATTCCCCCAGCAGCGCCAGGAGCGTCAGGTCGTGAACGTAATCGATCTGGGAGACCCCTTCGATCTCCTCGGTGTCGAAGCGCTTTTTATCGTAAAAAAACCGCGCGACCACATCCTTTTCATCGAGGCTGTAGAAATGCTCCTGGATCCGGCGGGTGTCCACCGGCGTGGCCGGCCGGACGACGACCTCCTGCCCGTCGATCGCAACGGTTTCCTCCAGCTGCACCGGGTAGACGCCCTGAAGCGATTCGGTCAGGGAGCGGTCGTGACCCAGCAGCCCCAGGCTTTTGGCCTCGTGGAACAGGTCGTCGCGAAAATCAGGGTGCGCGATGCTGATCAAGGCCACGGCGCGCTCCTGCAGGCTCTTTCCGAACAGATTGACCGCCCCGTACTCGGTCACGACGTGCGAGACGTCGCTGCGCGGAATCACGACGGCCGTGTCGGCCAGAAGAGGCACGATGCGGCTCTTGCGGCCGTTGCGGTTGGTGGAGGGCATCATCAGGATCGATTTGCCGTTTTCGGCCTGGGCGGCGCCCCGGACGAAATCGAGCATGCCGGTCACGCCTGAAAACAGGTTGGACGGCAGGGCGTCGGCCGATGCCTGTCCGCTCAGATCGATGGTCATCGCCACATTCATCGACACCATCTTGTGATGGCGGGCGATAACCCCCGGATTGTTGACGTAATCCGACGGGTGCAGTTCGATCCCCGGATTGTCGTGCATGAATTCGTACAGGCCCTCGCTGCCGATGGCCGCGCTGGCGATGACCTTGCCCTCGTTCAATGCTTTTTTGCGGTTCGTGACCACGCCGCGCGCCACCAGGTGCATGATCTCGTCGGTGAGGTACTGGGTGTGAATGCCCAGGTCGTTTTTTTCCGAAAGGGCGAGCATCACGGCCTGGGGGGCGGTGCCGAGACCGATCTGGATGGTGGAGCCGTCGTCCACCAGCCGGGCGATGTGTTTGGCGATGATGTTGGCCTGGGCGGAGTCCGCCGCCGCGCCGATGGTCAGGAGCGGCTCGTCGTGCTCGACGATCACGTCCGCATCGTTGACATGCACGAAACTGCGTCCGAGGGTCCGCGGAACGCGGGCGTTGACCTGGGCGATGACGACATCCGCCGATTGGGCCGCCGCCAGGGTGATGTCGACCGCAACGCCGAGACTCATCCATCCGAAATCGTCCGGCGGGCCGACCTGGATCAATGCCACGTGAATCGGCAGCCGGCGGCTTGCGAACAACCGCGGCACCGCGGACAGGTGGACCGGGGTGATGAACCGCTTGTTGCGCGCCAGCCCCCGCGGCTTGGCCGAGCCGGAATAAAAAAAGCGGATATTCAGGGCCTCGTCCCGCAACTTGTTGGCGATAAGGGAAAGCGGCGTGCTTTCGTACGCCAGCAGGCGCACGATCTCCAGATCCGTCAGGCGTTCCAGGTCTTCCGCCAGCGCCCGCACCAGATGCTGCGGTTCGCCCGAGGAGGCGCCGATAAAAACCCGCTGCCCCGGTCGAATCAGCCCCATGGCCTCCCGGGCCGAGCGCTTGCGCTGAACATAATTGTCCGCCCAATATCCGGGTTTTCGCACCATTAGATCGCGTCTCCTTCTACCAGCATATTCTGGCCGCATTATGAGATTTATCTCACTTGTCAATCCCTAACGCATTCACCTTTTCGAATCAAGAAAAACATGAATTCCGGCTGCGTTCTTTTTCACCTCGTCACCGGCTTCTCCGTTACCGGCAATTCAAAAAAAGATGATCCGGGGGGATCCATCCGGGGATCCAAGGGATTAATTCTTGACTCCTTCTTCTCTTTTTTCTATAGTTCCGTGCCCAATAAATGATTTTCAGTTTTTGAACGCTTTCATTTCGCTTCAAAGGTGCGCCACGCGATGAAAATACTCACGACGCTGGCCCGCGGCATCGACACCATCAACGAGTGGGTCGGGCGCGGGGTGGCATGGGTCAGCCTGGGCCTGGTTCTGGTGGTGTTCGGCGATGTCGTGATGCGCTACCTCTTCAACATCAGTTTCGTTTTCACCCAGGAACTCGAGTGGCACCTTTTCGCCTTTGTTTTTCTGATCGGCGCCGGCTACACGCTGTTAAAAGACGGCCATGTGCGCGTTGACATCATCTATCAGCGCCTGAGCGGAAAGGGACGGGCCTGGATCAACCTGGTCGGGGTCCTGATTTTCCTGATTCCCGGCTGCCTTCTGGTCATCCTGACCTCCTGGAACTTCGCCCAGAATTCATACGCCATGATGGAAGGCTCGCCGGACCCCGGCGGCATTCCCTACCGCTACGTCGTCAAAGGCCTGATTCCGGTCGGCTTCGGCCTGCTCCTCCTGCAGGGCCTGTCGCTGGGCATTCACAGCCTGCTGCAGATCCTGGGGGCCGAACCGGTCGGCGGGGAGGGCGCCTGATGGAATACCTTCCGGCCTGGATGTTCCTGGCGCTGACGATCGTGCTGATGGCCGGCTTTCCGGTCACCTTCACCCTGATGGGCACCGCGCTGGTGTTCGGCCTGATCGGCTTCGGCTGGTCGTTTTTCAACCTGCTGCCCCTGCGGATATGGGGCGTGATGACCAACGTCACCCTGATCGCGGTTCCGTTGTTCGTCTTCATGGGCGTCATGCTCGAGCGCTCCGGCCTGGCCGAGGAACTCCTCGACACCATGGGCCTGTTGTTCGGCCGCATGCGCGGCGGGCTGGCCATCTCGGTGGTGGTGGTCGGCGCCCTGCTCGGCGCCTCGACCGGAATCGTCGGCGCCACGGTCGTCACCATGGGCCTGCTGGCGGTGCCGACCATGCTGCGGCGCGGCTACCAGAAGGAACTGGCCACCGGCACGGTGGCGGCTTCCGGGACGCTGGGCCAGATCATTCCACCCAGTATCGTTCTGGTGCTCATCGGCGACATCGTCGGGGTGCCGGTCGGCAACCTTTTCATGGGCGCGGTCCTGCCCGGCATGGTGCTGGTCGGCCTGTTCATCCTCTACATCCTGATCATCTCGTTTCTCAAGCCCAAATACGCCCCGGCCATTCCCCGCGCGGAACTGGCCGCCATTTCTCCGCGGCAGATGGCCGTCCGGGTCATGAAGGCGCTGGTGCCGCCCCTGGCGCTGATGCTGTTTGTTCTGGGGTCGATTTTCGCCGGCATCGCCTCGCCGACCGAGGCCGCCGCCGTAGGGGCCGTCGGCGCCACCGGGCTGACCGTCGCCAACCGCAAGTTCAACATGTCCATCCTGCGCGAAGTGATGCTGACCACCGTCAGGCTGACCTGCATGGTCTTTATCATTTTGTGCGGCGCGGCGGCCTTCGGGCTGGTGTTTCGCGGCCTGGGGGGCGACAGCCTGGTGCGCGAGTTTTTGGGCGGCCTGGCCGCCAAGTATTCCCACAACGCGGTCCTGGCAATCGTCATGGGGCTGATTTTCTGCATCGGTTTTTTTCTGGACTTCATCGAGATCACCTTCATCCACGTTCCGGTGCTGGCCCCGATCATGATCGACTTCGGCTACGACCCGCTCTGGTTCTGCATCCTGATCGCGGTCAACCTGCAGACCTCGTTTCTGACGCCGCCATTCGGCTTTTCGCTGTTCTACCTGAAAGCGGTGACGCCGCCCGAGATCTCAACCGGGCACATCTACCGCGGCATCATCCCCTTTGTGCTGTTCCAGCTAATCGGCCTGCTGATCATCGTTTTTTTCCCCCGGCTGGCCACCTGGCTGCCGGAACTCATCTTCGGATCGTGACCGCGTGGCCAGCGGCCGGAAAGGATGGCGACACGGAACACAGCGACAGGAGAAACCGGACCCGCATCGTGCCGGCAGCAAACTTTTCGGCACGGCCCGACCCGAAGTGAACAATGCCCGCAAAAGCGGCGGAGGACAGCTCGCCCGGCTTCCGTCGTGCCCACTCACCCATTGACGCAAGGAGGACCATGATGAAGAGACGGGAGTTTCTGAAAAAAGCTGGTGTGGGAGCCGCGGCTGTTGCCGCCACCGCCGTGAGTGCGCCGGCGGTTATCGCCCAAAAGAAATATCAGTGGAAAATGGTGACCACCTGGCCGCCCAAGCTGCCGGTGCTGCAGGAAGGCTGCGAACGCCTGGCCAAACGGGTCGAAGAGGTCAGCGACGGCCGGCTCAAGATTCAGGTGTTCGCCGCCGGCGAACTGGTTCCGGCGCTCGAGAGCTTTCAGGCCGTTTCGGACGGCACGGTCGAGGCGGGCAGCGGCGCGGCCTATTACTGGGCCGGCAAGGAGCCGGCGGTGCAATGGTTTTCGGCGGTCCCCTTCGGCATGAACGCCCAGGGCATGGCGGCCTGGTTCCACGGCGGCGACGGGCTCAAGCTCTGGGAAGAGTGCTACGCGGCCTTCAACCTGATACCGCGGCCGGGCGGCTCGACCGGGGTGCAGATGGGCGGCTGGTTCAACAAGAAGATCAACACCATTGACGACTTCAAGGGGCTCAAGATGCGCATCCCGGGCCTGGGCGGCAAGGTCGTGGCCAAGGCCGGCGGGACGGTGGTCCTGACGGCCGGCGGCGAGATCTTCACCAACCTGGAGCGCGGCGTGATCGACGCCACCGAATGGGTCGGCCCGCTGCACGATTTGCGGATGGGATTCTACGAGGCCGCCAAGTACTATTATTACCCCGGCTGGCACGAACCGGGAACCTACCTGGAGTATTTCTTCAACAAGAAGGCCTTCGAATCGCTGCCCAAGGACCTGCAGCACATACTCGACTCCGTCTGCATGGAAAACGAACTGTGGGTGCTCTCGCAGTTCGAAGCCCGCAACGGCGCCGCCCTGCAGGAGCTGATAACCAAGCACAACGTGCAGCTGGTCCAGTTCCCGGAAGATGTCCTCAACGCCCTGCGCACGATGTCACTGGAGGTCGTCGAGGAAGAGGCCAAGAAAACACCCATGGCCACCAAGGCCAACGAGTCCTTCAAGGCCTTCCAGAAAGTCATCGGCCCCTGGGGCACGGTGTCGGAAAAAGCCTACTACGACATCATCCGGCCCAAGTACCCCCTGACCAAGTAATGGCTCCCGCGGCGCAAGCAAAGGCCGTTTGCAGCAGATCCGATGCCAACCGACTCCGCGGAGACGGTTGGCATTTTTTTTACGATCGGTTGACACCATCGACACAATACCTATACCCCTTGACGGGAAATCAGCCGTCGTGCGCAACCGCCCCTCCGGGCTGCGGCGCGTCGCTATCAGGCATTGAAGCGGCTATCGGGATGTTGCGCGCACCGGGAGAAATCGAAGACATCCTTTCTCTGGCTCAATGGGCTCCAGGACCGGCCTTGACCGGTATCAAATATTGACTATGGTTTAAACCGACTCGAGCGGTTGCGCAAAACGGCTGAAATTCATGGGGCGACGAACCTCAAACCCCGCCATAACGGGACTCAAACCGACCGAACGGCTTGACTGTTTAGCAGAGGAAAAAGAGTATGCTGCCGGAAATACACCACATCCTTTACGCCACCGACCTGTCGGAAAACGCGCGCTATGCCTTCGGGTATGCCGCCAGCCTGGCCAATCGCTACACGGCGAAGATCACGATCCTGCACGTGCTGGAGGAAATTTCCCCCACCACCATGCTGCTGATCGGCGACATCGTCGGCGAGAAGCGCTGGTCGTCGCTCAGAGATGAAAAGCAGCGGGAGGTCATCGCCTCCCTTCAAAAGCGCCTGGAGGATTTCACGGCCTCGTTTTGCCGCGAAACCCCGCAATGCCCTCTCGACGTGGACCGGATCCTGGTGAAAACCGGTCATCCGGTGGACCGGATCATCGCGACGGCCGACAAAATCGATGCCGACCTGATCGTGATGGGGTCCCACGGGCAGGGGATGCTGGAGCAGGTGGTGATCGGCAGCACGTCGCGCCGGGTCCTGCGGCGCTGTAAAAAACCGGTCCTGGTCATCCGCCTGCCCGAAAACGGGCCTGCGGTCGCCGGCAAACCCGCGCTGCATCCTTAAACCACCGGAAGCCGCAGGCGAAAAAGAGACCCCGCCGTTGCAGAAGTCGAATGGCTTCAGAGTCAAGGCGTCGAGGGCGGCGTCGTCATCTCCTGCCGCAAGCCCTTGACAATGCGGGACCTGAAGCTCTGCGGCTTTCCTGCAGCAACACTGCGGGAAATCATTCGACCGGCCGGTCGAGAGTAATCTCCTGCACTTTCTCCAGTTTGCGGGATATGACCCGCGTGCGCACCTGGGCGCTGTCGATGGTGTTGCTGGCCTCCTGAAGTTTTTTCTTGGTCTTGGCCAGCACGTCGCCGAACTTGCCGAACTCGGTCTTGACCCTTCCCAAAAGTTGCCACACCTCGCTGGAGCGCTTTTCGACCGCCAGGGTCCTGAATCCCATCTGCAGGCTGTTGAGCAGCGCCGCCAGGGTGGTCGGGCCGGCCACCATCACGCGGTGCTCGCGCTGCAGAAAATCGCAGAGTCCCGGCCGCCGCAGCACTTCGGCGTACAGCCCTTCGACCGGCAGAAACATGATGCCGAAATCGGTCGTGTGCGGCGGGTCGATGTATTTCTCCCGGATGAACCTGGCCTCGGCCTTGATGCGTGCCTCCAGGCATTGAATCGATTTTTCGGCCTGCTCCTTCTCGGCCGCCTCCTGGGCGTCCACCAGCCGCTGATAATCCTCCTGGGGAAACTTGGCGTCGATCGGCAGCCACACCACCTCGGAGCGGTCCTCGCCCATCCCCGGCAGGCGCACCGCGTACTCGACCCGCTCGGTGGCGTTTTTGCGGGTGGCCACGTTGACCCCGTACTGGTCCGGCGTCAGAATCTGCTCGAGGATGGCGCCCAGCCTGACTTCACCCCAGGTGCCGCGGGTCTTGACATTGGTGAGCACTTTTTTCAGGTCGCCGACGCCCACGGCCAGGCGGCGCATTTCGCCCAACCCCCGGTAGACCTGCTCCAGGCGGTCGCCGACCTGCCGGAAAGATTCTCCCAGACGCTTTTCCAGGGTGTCGTGCAGTTTCTCGTCCACCGTGGCGCGCATCTGCTCCAGCTTGAGGCCGTTGTCCCGCTGCAGGTCGCGCAGCCGGTCCTCGACCGACCGGCGCAGGGCCTCGAGTTTTTCCTCGTTCAGGCGGGTCATGTCCAGCAGGTGCTTTGCAAACGAATCGAGCTGGTTTTTTTGAGCGCCGGCGTTTTCCGCCAGGCGCTTGAGCAGCGACTCGCCGGAGTCCCTGACCGCGCCGCGCAGCTCTTCGCGCATCAGCCGGGCACTGCCGGCGGCTTCCTGCCGGCCGTGGGCGGCCTCGTCCCGGAAGACCTCCTCCAGGCGCCGCAGCCGCTGGTCGGATCCGGCCTGGCGCTCCAGCAGCACCGAAACGCCGCCGGCCGGCAGGCGACCCGCCAGTCGAACCGCCAGCAGCAGGATCGCCACCAGCACCAGGGCCATCACCCCCAGCAGGAGTTCGATCCGCCAGGCGTACAGCAGGCCGATCGCCGATCGAAGCAAGATATCCATGGCGGTTCACCTCGGGTTTCGGATTTCAGGTTCCGGGTTCGGGGTTCGGGGTTCAGCCCCGCCGCTGGCCTGAGAAGCGGCCAGTTTGATCGGTAAAGAAACGGTGCCATTTTGGCGTAGTTTCATAAGGGTTCGGGGTTTAACGACGCCTCTGGCCACCTGGTCTGATCGTGTGAGAAACTTTTAAGCTTCCGGAATTCCAAATCGCAAATACCAAATAATTCACAATGACCCAAATTCGAGATGACAAACCTGTTCGGATCATTGATATTGGAATTTGGGATTTATTTGGAATTTGGTGCTTGGAATTTGATATTTCTGAGTGCCTATTGGATAATATACACAACATATTGTATTTTTTACAAACGGATTATACAAAAGAGAGGTCGGAGCGTCAAGGATCGACCCGGCCGGCCCCGCCGTCCGGCGGACGGTAAAAGAGATGGGGCGACGCATCATCCGCGGCCGATCTCATGCGCATAGTCATCGCAAATTCCGGCCTCGCACGCCAATGCCTTGACAGGGGGCGCGGATATCGGCACATTACGGTCCGTTTCACCTGGAAGCATTTTTTTGCGAGGACCTGCACCAAAGTGCCCGAACTGCCTGAAGTCCAAACCCTGGTCAACGATTTGAACGCCGCCGGCCTGGCGGGCGTCTCCTTCACCGGTGCCCGAGTCTCCTGGCCCCGCAGCGTCGCCACTCCCGGCTTGCGCGACTTCAGGCGCCGCATCCGCTTCAAGACGATCGGCGCCATTCGGCGGCGCGGAAAATTCCTGGTGTTCGACCTGGCCCCCGAAGACCACCTGCTGATTCACCTGCGCATGTCCGGACGGCTGCACCTGGTGCCGCGCGGCACCGCACGCTCCCCCCACGAACATGTCGTCCTGGGGCTCGACACCACCCACGAGCTGCGGTTTCACGACACCCGCAAGTTCGGGCGCGTGTTTCTGGTGTCGGACCCCGCTTCCGTTCTGGGGCGATTGGGACCCGAACCGCTGGAATCGTCCTTCGGCGCCGACATGCTCGGGAAAATCCTGACCGCCCGCAAACGGCTTCTCAAGCCGCTGCTGCTCGACCAGACCGTCATCGCCGGCCTGGGCAACATCTATGTGGACGAGGCCCTCTGGGAAGCCGGGCTCCATCCCTGCCGAAGTTCCGACACCCTCTGCGGGGCCGAGATCAAGGCCCTCAGCCGTGCCATTCCCCGCGTTCTCAAGCGCGGCTTGAAAAACCTGGGCACGAGCCTGGGCACCGGCAAGGCCAACTTCTATTCCATCGCCCGCCACCGGGGCCGCAACCAGGATGACCTCAAGGTCTTCCGCCGCACCGGAACACCCTGCCCCCGCTGCCGCCAACCGATCGAGCGCCTCCTCGTCGGCCAACGATCGACCCACATCTGCCCGCGGTGTCAGTCGGTTGGCCGGTTAGCCCGTTGAGCCCGTTTGCCCGTTGGGTCCGTAGTTGAAATCCATCCGCCCTATCCGGCTTGCCAATGAATCGTAAAATGTGCGCCGTTGGTCCTGCCATGTCCGATTGATTCCATCCTCACAACTTGGGTCATCGAGAAAAACTTCACACGCGTTATGGCTATGGCTCACTCCCGCTGCACCAAGCCTAAACCGGCCAACGGGCCAACCGACCCAACTGGCCCAACCGGCCCAACCGGCCCAACCGGCTCAACCGGCCCAACCGGCTCAACCGGCTCAACCATCCTTCACAATACATTTACATTGACATTTACATTTTTCGACGCTAAATTGCAACCATCATTATTTCGAAAGGGAGGTTTTCGGAGTGGCGCCGGATGTCACCGCAAAACAGCAGCGATTTCTCGTTTACCTGGAAGAGTCGATCCGCCGGGACAAAAAGATTCCCAGTCTGCGCCAGGCCGCCCGCGAGCTGGGCGTCAGCCACGCCGCGGTGTCGCAAATGCTCAAGGTCCTGGAAGCCAAGGGGCTCGTGCGCCGCGACGGCCGCTACAGCCGGGCGGTCCATCTGCTCAACCGGGCGCGCGAGACCGCGGCGGCCATGCGCTGGCGGGAGGTGCCGATCATCGGCCGGATCGCCGCCGGTCTGCCGCTGTATGCCCAGCCCGAATGGGACGGCAGCCTGGTGGTCGATGCCGGCCTCTACCGCGCAGCCCCGTTGTTCGCCCTGCGCGTCAAGGGCGATTCGATGACGGCCGCCGCCATCCTGAACGGCGACCTGGTGATCTGCGAACCGCGGCAGTATGCCGCAGACGGTGAAATCGTCGTGGCGCTGATCGGCCTGGAGGAGGCCACGGTCAAGCGGTTTTTCCATCGCCGCGACCACATCGAACTGCGCCCGGAAAACCCGGCCTACCCGCCGCTGCGCTACGGTTTCGAAGATGTCCTGATCCAGGGCAAGGTGATCGGGGTATACCGGGGCCCGGAAGGGATAAAGTGAAAGGGAAACGGGCGAAAGGGAAAAGGCTAAAGGCTGAAGGCTGAAGGTGGAAGGAATCGATGCCTGTGCCGCGTGTCGCCGGCATCCGCAACCCGAACAGAAACTCGAAACTTGAAACTTGAAACTGGCAAATAGGTACTCGAACCGAATTTGATATGGGTACGTGAAGCTCGCAACCCGCAACCCGCAACGTTTCGAATGACGCATGACAACCGCCCCCGCCCCCGTCTCTTCACCCTCCTGCCGCCTGTACGTCGGCACCAGCGGCTATTCCTACACCGAGTGGGTCGCCGCGGGATTCTATCCGCCCGGCACTTCGGCCGGCCGGATGCTGGCGCTGTACGCCCGCCATTTTCCCATAACCGAGATCAATGCCACGACCTATCAGCTGCCCCGGGCCGAGACCCTCGAACGCCGCCGTCGCCAGGTGCCGCCGACATTCCTGTTTGCCGTGCGGCTGACGCGCACCCTGACGCATGAAATCGACGCTCAGCGTTGGCCGGATCTGGCCCGCGACTATCGGGACGGCCTCGCGCCGCTGCTCCAGACCCGTCAACTGGCGGCCGTCCTGATCCAGCTGCCGCCCACGTTCGACCGCACGGCGGCTCATCGCCGCTACCTGGCGGAGCTGCTGGACGTCCTTCGCGGGCTGCCCCTGGCGGTTGAGTTTCGCCACCGTTCCTGGGCCAACGACCGGGTCCTGAACGAACTGGAACGTCGTCGGGTGGCGCTCGTGGCCGTCGACGGCCCGTCGCCGGCGGCCGTTTTTCCGGTCCGGGACGCCGTCACCAGCCCGGACCTCTTCTGCATCCGCTTCCACGGCCGCAATGACAGCGGGCGGGCGGGCAAGGCCGCGCGGCCATTCGACTACGGCTACACCGACGAGGAGCTGGGCGAATGGGCTGGAGACCGAATGGAACGCCTGAGCCGCCGCGCCCGCCGGGGCATCCTGCTGTTCGGCAATCACGTCCAGGCCCAGGCGCCGCAGAATGCCCGTCGGATGATCCGCCTGCTGCGGAGGGCCGGCTGGCCGGTTGGGACCGTTGAGCCGGTTGAGCCCGTTTGGCCCGTTGAGCCGGTTTAGCCGTTGGCCAAAAGTGCGCAAAATTATCGACGGCCTGATTCGGTACTTGAAAAACTACCGAAAAGGATCTCACAAATGACGGACAATCCCAACCAAACGTCACCCCAAACCAACCGGCCAACGGGCAAACGGGCCTAACGGGCCTAACGGGCTCAACCGGCTCAACCGGCTCAACCGGCTCAACCGGCCTAACGGGCTAACCGAAATGACCCGCTCGATCATTCACTTGAACGTGGCCGACTTTGCCGTGGCGGTGGAGCGCGTGGTGGACCGCCGGCTGCGGGACCGGCCGGTGATCGTCGCGCCGGCCGGCGCCGCCCGCGCCGTCGTTTACGATATGAGCGACGAGGCGTACCGCAGCGGGGTCCGCAAGGCCATGGCCCTGCGCCGGGCCCTGCGCTGCTGCCCGGACGCGACCGTGCTGCCGCCGCACGCCGACCGCTACGAACGGGCCATGACCGGTTTTCTCAAGCATGCCCTGCCCTATTCGCCGCTGATCGAAATGACCGATCACCAGGGTCACCTGTTCATCGATGCCACCGGCACCCGGCGCCTCTTCGGTCCGTCCCCGGATCTGGCCGAACGCATCCGCCGGGACGTGCGCCGTGACCTCGGCTTCGACCCGATCTGGTCCGTCGCCACCAGCAAGCTGGTCGCCAAGGTGGCCTCGCGCACGGTCAAGCCGCATGGCGAATCGATTGTCCCGGCGGGCTCGGAGCCCGGTTTCCTGGCGCCGCTGCCCCTGCACCTGATTCCCGGAATCGAACCGGAGGACCTCGGCCGGCTGCGGGATTTCAACCTGGCCTGCGCCGGCCAACTGGCCCGCCTGTCCCCGGCCCAGCTCGCGCGGGTGTTCGGCAACCGCGGACAGGTGCTGTACGAAACGGTCCACGGCATCGACCCCTCGCCGGTGTTGCCGGTGGGTCAGGACCCGCCGACGGCCCGCGCCGGGCACACCTTCGAGACCGACACCAACGATACGGCCGTGGTGGAAAGCGTCCTTTACCGACTCGTGGAGCGAATCGGGGCCGACCTGCGCGGCCGGCGCCTGGCCGCCCGCCGCATTGGCATCGTCCTGGATTATGCCGACGGCGGCCGGATCACCCGCCAGGCGGCCGTCCGGCCACCCGCGGCCGGCGATCCGCGGCTGTTCGCCGCGGCCCGCACGGCGCTCGGCCGCGCCTGGGTCCGCCGCATCCGGGTCCGCCACCTGCGGGTGACCTGCGACCGCCTGACCTGCCCGCCGGCCCAGTTGGAACTTTTCGCCGCCGATGCCGCCGCAACTCGGCAACAGGAGCGCCTGATGACGGCCATAGACGCCGTCCGCCGCCGTTTCGGCCCCACGGCCATACGCTGCGGCCGCACGCTGGAGGGCCGGTTGAGTCCGTTGAGCCCGTTTGGCCGGTTTGCCCGTTGAACCCGTTTGGTCCCGCTTACGGCCGGATTGAGCCGGTTGGAGTTATGCCCAGTTGGCCAAATCATCGAACCTTTTGAAAAAGGATTAACCAGAAATCTTTACGAATTTACGAAACGTGGCGGGCTTTCAAAAGATTTCAGATTAACCGGACAAATGACCGGAGCCGCCATTTCGATAATGAACAATATTTGCGAAGGTTTCGATGCGCAATCCAACAATGAGTTCGTAAGATTTTTAAACTATTCCAGGCGTTCATGTTCGGAAGTACAAAATTGTCTGTACGTGGCTTTAGACCAAAGCTATATCGCCGAAGACGAATTTCGGAGCAGTTACGATCATTGCGTAAAAGTACGCAAAATTATCGACGGATTGATTCGATACTTGAAACACCACCGAAATGGATCTCACAAATGACGGAGAATCCCGACCAAACGCCAACTCAGACCAACCGGCCAACCGGCTAAACGGGCTAAACCGACTCAACCGACCCCATGATCCCCCTATCCGTCCACTCCTTCTATTCCCTCATGTGGGGCACCCGCTCACCGCACAGGATCTGCGCCGCGGCGCGCGAGATGGGTTACCGGCGGCTGGCGCTGACCGACACCGACAATCTGTACGGCCTGTGGCCGTTTTTGAATGCCTGCCGGCAGGAGGGCATCACGCCCATCGTCGGGGCCGAGCTGACCGAGCCGGGCACCGCTCGCCGGGCGGTTTGCCTGGTGGAAAACGCGACCGGCTACCGCAACCTGTGCCGCCTGATCACCCGCCGCCGGTTCGCCGCAAAGGCCCCCTTCGATCTGGCCGCCGCCGTGGCCGATCTGGCCGCGGGCCTGGTGGTGCTGACCCGCGACGCCGGGCTGCTGTCGTTCTGGCATGCGGCCGGGGTCACGGTCGCCGGAGAGGCCCCGCGGCGGCCGGACGGCGCCGCCCTGCGCCTGCGGCAGGCCGCCCGCCGCCTCGGCCGGCCGGTCGTGGCCACGCCCGGCAGCTTTTTCCTCGACCCGGCCGATGCCGAGGTCCACCGACTGCTGCGGGCCATCGACCGCAACACGGCCTTTTCGCGGCTGACGCCGGCCGACACGGTGCCGGCCGATGCCCGGCTGGCGCCGCCGCAGGCCTATGCCCGGCGCTTCGCCGTCTGGCCGGACAGTCTGCGCGCCACGCACGAGGTTGCGGAGCGCCTGGCGTTCACCGGTCCGCGGCCCGGGATCGTCCTGCCGCCCTGGATCGAAGAGCGCGGCGACACGGCCGGACAGCTCCTGCGGCGTGCCGCTTATGCCGGCGCCCGCAGCCGCTACGGCGAGGATTTGCCCGAGGCGGTGGTGGACCGCCTGGAGCACGAGCTGCGCATCATCGACCAGATGGGGTTTTCGTCCTATTTCCTGGTGGTGCGGGACATCGTGCGCCGCAGCCCGCGCATCTGCGGCCGGGGCAGCGGCGCGGCCTCGCTGGTGGCTTACTGCCTGGACATCACCAACGTCTGCCCGGTCAAGCACAACCTTTATTTCGAGCGTTTCCTCAACCCGGGGCGCCAGGACCCGCCCGACATCGACGTCGATTTCGCCTGGGACGAACGCGACGCGGTGCTCGATTCGGTCCTGAAGCAGTACCCCGGCCACGCCGCCATGGTCTGCACCCACGTCGCTTTCCGGCCACGCATGGCCATCCGCGAAACGGCCAAGGTCTATGGGCTCACGGAGCGCGAGACCGGCGAGGTCTCCCGGCGGCTGCCCTGGTTCTGGAAAGCCGCGAACGAAGACGACGACCTGCTGGCCCGGCTCAGGCAGCTGCCCGAAATGGGACGAATCGACTTCCCGGAGCCCTGGCCCGCGATCCTCCGCCTGGCCCAGCGCATCATCGGGCTGCCGCGCCACATCTCCGTGCATTCCGGGGGCGTGATCATCACGCCCAATCCGATCGACGAATACGTGCCCGTCGAACCGGCGCCCAAAGGCGTGCCGATCATCCAGTGGGAGAAGGACGCCGCCGAGGAGGCCGGCCTGGTAAAGATCGATTTGCTCGGCAACCGCAGCCTGGCCGTCATCCGCGACGCCGTGGCCGATGCGCGCGCAAACGGCGCGGTTTTCGACGAACGCAAGTGGGAACCCGAAGACGACCCGGCCACCCGCCGCACGATCGCCGCCGGGCGCACCATGGGCTGCTTCTACATCGAGAGCCCGGCCACGCGCCTGCTGCAGCAGCGGACGCGCGTCGGCGATTTCGAGCACGTCGTCATCCACAGCAGCATCATCCGCCCGGCGGCCAACACCTTTATCCGCGAGTACATCCGCCGCCTGCACGGCGGCTCCTGGGAACCGATCCATCCCCTGCTGGCGGAAGTGCTCGATGAAACCTACGGCATCATGGTCTACCAGGAGGATGTCTCCAAAACCGCCATGGCCGTCGCCGGCTTCGACCACGCCGAGGCCGACGGCCTGCGCAAGGTGCTGTCCAAGAAAGACAAGGTGCGCCAGCTGCACGATTACCGGCAGCGGTTCGTCGCCGGGGCGCGCGCCCGCAAGCTGGAGGACCAAAAGATCGATCGGATCTGGGAAATGATGATGAGTTTCGCGGGCTACTCCTTCTGCAAACCCCACAGCGCGAGTTTCGCGCGGGTCTCCTTTCAGTCCGCTTTCCTGAAGACCCACTTTCCGGCCGAGTTCATGGCCGCGGTGATCAGCAACCAGGGCGGCTACTACAGCACCTTTGCCTACGTGTCCGAGGCGCGGCGCCTGGGCCTGAAAATCCTGCCGCCGGACGTCAATGCCGCCGGCATCCGCTGGCAGGGCCGCGGCGATGCCATCCGCGTGGGCCTGCAGTCGGTGGCCGACCTGGGCACGGACACGCGGCAGCGCATTGTCGACGCCCGCCACGCCGGCCCCTATCGCAGCCTCGCCGATTTTCTGAAGCGGGTGCGGCCCGAGGAGCCCGAAGCGCGCCGCCTGATCCATGCCGGCGCGCTCGATGTCCTGCACCCCGGCCGGAGCCGGGCTTCGCTGCTGTGGGACCTGGCCGCCTGGCGGCAGCGCCGCTCCAACCGGTCCAAACAGGCCGGCCTGTTCGATGCCGACCCGCGCGAGATCACCCCCCCGCTGCCGCCGGACGACGAGCGCGAGCGCCTGCGCCGGGAGTTTGCTGCCCTGGGGTTTTTGTGCGATCGCCACCCGCTGACGCTTTTCGAAGACGTTCTGAAGAACCGGGGGATCGTCAAGGCCGTCGACATCGGGCGCCATGTGGGCCGGCGGGTGCGGGTGGCCGGCCTCCTGATCACCGGCAAGGTCGTCAGCACGAAGCACGGCGAGCCGATGGAGTTTCTGACCTTCGAAGACGAGACCGGTCTGGTCGAAACCACCTTTTTCCCCGAAGCCTACCGCCGGTTCTGCGGCCTGCTCGACCGCCGGCGGCCCTTCATTCTCACCGGCAGGGTGGAGGAGGATTTCGGCGTGGCGACCCTGACGGTCGACACGGCGGCGGCCGTCCGCGGATAAAAAGAGCTTTTGCCGATCGCCTCGATTTCTGGTAGATACTCAAGATCGATCCTGCACGCGAATGCTCACCCCAATTTCGGGACAAGGGAAATGAACCGAAAAACCTTTTTCCTGCTGATGCTCGCCCTCTTTTGCGTCCGGCCGGGGGACGATGCACGGGCCGGGGCCGGGGCCTTTAACGATACCGATAACGATACCGAATATGCGGCGGCCGAACCATCGACGCTGACCGTTCATGGGCACGGCGGCGTATCCGTGGCCCCCGACCGGGCCGTCCTGCGCCTGGGCGCCGTCGCGCAGGCGGACAAGGCCGCCGAGGCCCAAGACCACGTCAACCGGATCGTGCAGGACAGCATAAAGAAAATAAAATTGTTGGGCGTTGAAAACAAAAACATCACCACCGTCGAGCTTACCATTTACCCCGTCTACGAAAACCAGCCGCCGGAACCCCGCGAGCAGGGCTCTTTACCGGTTATCCGCGGGTATCGCGCCGGAAACGTCATCGAGGTTCAGATCGAGAAGCTCGACCGTCTCGGCGACGTGATCGATGCCGGTCTCGCCGCCGGGGCCAACCGGCTCGAAGGTCTTTCTT
This sequence comes from uncultured delta proteobacterium, assembly GCA_963728055.1. Lineage (GTDB taxonomy): Bacteria > Desulfobacterota > Desulfobacteria > Desulfobacterales > SG8-13 > JARFQH01. Next base: position 266,316 of record CAVSIM010000011.1, read on the forward strand.
TCGGCCTCCGCAACGATGGCGAATTCCGCCAACAGGCCTTGCGGCTGGCGGCCGAAGATGCCGAAGCCAAAGCGGATGCCATTGCGCGGGCCATGGGCGTCGACATCCTCGGCATCAAACAGATATCCGAGGAGGGCGTCACCCTCGCGCGCCCGCAAATGGACGCCGGCGCCGCCTTCTCGGCCAGGGCCGCGCCCGTGCAAGCCGGGCAAGTCCGCATCGAGGCCTCGGTGACGGTGAGCTACTATGTCACGGAAACCGAAGCCCCCGGTCCGGACGGCGGAAGCGTCAGCACGGCCCTTCCGAATAACATTCGCGAAAGTCTGCTTGACCGTGGGGAGGGATTACGATTTAATGTACTCTGGTTATATGGCTTTAAAATAAAGATTTTGGCGAGGATAGAGGACGGCGGCGTATAGTAATACGCCGACGACCGACACCCGCAGCCAAAATTTTTTTCTTGAAGCCCGTAGGTCGAGCGCCCGCCCGGGCTGGATGCGACATTCCGGGGTGAACGCCCCTTGAATACAGTTCCTATCCGGAAAATTCCTGTTTATGGTGTGTATACGGTGATTCACAATGAAATATGATCCTCGACTCCTGTGTTTATCGGCCGCCGGCGCGATACTGCTGGTGTTCGCCGCACCATGTCCGCCCGTCGCAGCGGATTCAGCCTCGTCGGTGAAAAGCCCTTCGGAAAACGGCGGCCTCAGCGGTTTTTTAGACGCTTTGAAAAAGTCGATGGGATCGAAGCCGTCCGAACCGCCGAAAGACCTGCCGGAAAAGCCGAAGGAATCCGAGCCGCCCGAACCGGCGAAAAACAAGCTGAAAAAGCCGAAGGACCCGAAGCCGCCCGAACCGGCGAAAAACATGTCAGTCAGTTCCAGCAACCGTCTCATAACGATGAGCGTCCAAAACATGCCTCTGGGCGAGGTGCTGGAAAAACTGCAAGGGGTTACCGGCCAAATTTTTATCATCGATGATCAGTGGAAAGAAATACCCGTCAGCGTGGCGCTCGATAACGTCACACTGGACAAGGCCCTGAAACGCATCCTGGTGAAATTGAATCACGTGGTCATCTATGGTGCGAACGACCAGGTCAAAATCGTGGTCTTGGGAAAAGACGAGCCCGGCGGCGCTTCCGGTCGACCCGCCGCGCCGCCCGCCTACAATCAGCCGGCGCCCGAACCGCCGCCGCTCCCCTTGCCGGATGAAACGCCATCGGTGTCTACCGAACCCGAACCGGAAGGCAGCCCCGCTGCGGAAGAACCCGCCGCCGAAGAGGGCGAGCCCAAGCCGGACGCCGCCGGAAGCGGTGCGCCGGAAAGGCCGGCGACCGGGGGCGGCGCGCCGCAAGATGGCCAGCCCGGCGAGCCGCCGCCCGAGTAAGCCGGGACCCCGCTTCTCGCGGTGAGTGATCCCCCCTTCCTTCGCTTCCTTCGCCCGGCGGCATTCGGGTGAATGCCGCCAGGAAGGGAAAGAGGCTTTGCGCCGTAAATTCCCGCACCCCGCTCAGCCGACCTTCCTCTCGGGTGCCCCGCAACCGCTTCAATCGATACGGCCGACGGCCAAGGGCCGCCAAGACCCGGATGTCATGCCCGCGGCAACCGGCCCGCAGCTGAATTTACGGCAGAAAGGCACCGGCACCGCAGGAGCGCGCGCGTGAAAAGGGTTGAAAAGGGCGTTAAGCTATAATAATTATAGCCTATTAGGCGCAAGATCGCGTGCCGGATGTCAGGCTTTCCGAAAACAGACCCTGGCATTAGATTTGCATATTTTCGGAGGTCTGTTACGATGGAACCAGATGTTTGGCTGAAACCATATCCAGTCGATTTTTCGGAAAGGCAGCACGGCCGCCATGCCGGTATTTGAATACGTAGCGCTGGACCAAAGGGGCAAGAACATCACGGGCATCATCGATGCGGACAGCATCGGCGCCGCGCGTCAGAAGCTGCGCGGGTCCAACCGGTTTCCGGTTCAGATCAGCGAGGCCTCCGACGACCAGCGGCAAAAAACATCCCGCGGCCTTCTCGGCCGGGGCCTTTTCAAGCGCGTGCGTCAACGCGATGTCACCCTGATGACCCGGCAGCTGGCCACGCTGGTCGGGGCCGGGTTTCCGCTGGTAACGGCCCTCGAAGCCCTTTTGCCCCAGATCAAGAGCTATGCGTTCAACAAGGTCATGGCGCACATCAAGGATTCCATCGTGGAGGGCAACAGCTTCGCCGGAGCGATCTCGCTTTATCCCGACACCTTCTCGCCCCTGTACAAGAACATGGTGCGGGCCGGTGAAAGCTCGGGGACGCTCGAAATCGTCCTGGAAAAATTGGCCGACATCATGGAAAAACAGCAGAAACTGAAAAACCGGATTCAGTCGGCCCTGGCCTACCCGGCGCTCATGACCGTGATGGGAACGCTGATTCTGGTTTTACTGCTGGTGTACATCGTGCCTTCCATCACCGCCATCTTTGCCGACGTCAACCAGGCGCTGCCGGCGCCGACGCTGTTTCTGATCGGCATCAGCAACCTGTTCAAGGCGTACTGGTGGGTCCTGGTGGTGGCCATTTTTGCATTTTTGATTTTTTTCCGGCAGTTCAAGAAGACCGAAAAGGGTCGCGCCCTGATCGACAAATTGCTGCTGACCATGCCGGTGGTCGGTCCCCTGACCCAGAAGCTGGCCGTGGCCCGGTTTTCCCGCACGCTGGGCTCGCTGCTGGCCAATGGCGTCTCCATGCTGCAGGCCATGGACATCGCCAAGAACATCGCCGGCAACGTGATGATCTCCGATGCCGTCGACATCGCGGCCCGGGAGGTGGGCCAGGGGCAGGGATTGGCGAAATCGCTTTCGGCGACCCGCGTTTTTCCGGATTTGACGGTACAGATGATTCAGGTCGGCGAACAGAGCGCCACCCTGGAATCGATGCTCAACAAAATGGCGGATGTTTTTGAAAGCGAGGCGGAATCGAGCATCATGAGCATGACCTCTCTGCTCGCCCCGGTCCTGATTCTCATCATGGGAATTATCGTCGGTTTTATCGTGCTGTCGATCTGCCTGCCGATTTTCGAAATGAGCACGCTGGTGCGATGACCCCCGGCGGGCGGAAATACGTTAATTTTTGGCTGATAAGAACAGAGGCTGCGCCCCTGCACGCCGCAGCGCCTAGCCGCCCGGACGAGCCCCCGCAAGGCAGCGGCACGATCCCGCCTCAAGGGCGGGCGCAAGCGGGCATGGACGGGCGGCCGGAAGGCGACGGTGTTTTCAAAACGGCCCCTTGAGCTACGGGAGGATGAATGGTGTCAAAAATATCCCGCACGTTGTGCGGCAACCGCGGTTTTTCGCTGATCGAATTGATGGTGGTCGTCATCATCCTGGGAATCCTGGCCATGTATATCGGGCCGAAACTCATGGGCCGCACCGAACAGGCCAAGGAGGTGCAGACCAGGGTCCAGATCGAAGGGCTCGAAACGGCCTTGAAACTCTATAAACTGGACAACGGCGCCTACCCGACCACGGAGCAGGGACTGCAGGCCCTGGTCGAAAGACCGGAAACCGACAACGCGACCCAGAAGTGGCGCCGGGGCGGGTACCTCGAAAAGGGCAAGGTCCCGAAAGACCCCTGGGGCAACGAATTCGTCTACCTGTCACCCGGCATTCAAGGTGACGTCGACATCTCTTCTTACGGTGCGGACGGCGTGCCGGGCGGCGAGGACGAGAACAAGGACATCAACAGCTGGGAGATCGAGTAATTCTTCGATCGCCCGTGTCTGCGGGCCTGAACCTTATGCGCCTTTTCCTGCCGCGACCTATCGTCCGCTCTACCCGGTGCACGCCATCAACAGCCCTTTTGACGGGCGCCGGACGCGGGTTTACGCTGATAGAGATCGCCGTCGTGATCCTGCTCATCAGCATCATGCTGCTGGTGGCCCTGCCGCGACTGCCGGACTCGCCCTTGACCGATCAGACCCGCAAAACCAAGCGCTGGATGATTTTAAAGGCTCAGGATCTGAAGGAGAGCGCCGTTCGGGACCAGAAAACCTACACCCTGCACGTCGGCCTGGAGTCCAAGCGGCTGTGGGTCACGCGCGCGGACATGTCGGAAGAGGACCGGGAAAAGGCCGAAAAAAAAGCGTATAAACTCGGCGAGGACCTGAAGGTGATCGACGTCGAGTATCCGGGGGAACGGAAAGTGGAATCCGGCCAGGCCGATATCTCTTTTTTTGCCAAGGGCTATTCGGACCGGGCCATCATCCACATGGCCGATGCCGACACGCGCTTTTCTTTTCAAATCGAACCGTTTCTCTCGAACGTCAAGATGCGCGATGGGTATGCCGGTTTTGTGGAATAACGCGCCGCTCCCCCGCCGGCCGGGGCGAAATCGCGAGATCGCCGGCCGGCGTCCGGCCGCCTGCGGTGGGCAAAACGGGTTTACCCTGATCGAGATGATGGTGGCGGTCTCTATTATCGCCATCGTTCTGACGGCCGTGTACCGGCTGCACTCCCAGACCCTGATGATGACCATCGGGGCCCGTTTTTACACGGTGGCACCGCTGCTGGCCCAGAACAAGCTGGCGGAGATCGAACTGAGCACCGCGAGCGAACTGACCCAGGGCACCGGTGATTTCGGCAAGGATTTCCCGGATTACACCTGGGAGGTCACCATCGAAGACGTCACCGGCGACCAGCTCAAAAACGGTGCCGATCAATTGAAGGCCGTTGTGGAAAGGCTGAAAAGAATCGACATAAAGGTTTTTTACAACCAGGATGAAATGACCTACACCCTGCGGACCTACCGTTTCGTGCCGAAGTGAAACGGCCGCCGCCGGGTTAACCTTTGAACCGTGAACCCTGAACCTTGCGCCCATCTGTTATCATCCGCAAACGAGCGATACCAGCAGCCAAAAAACTTTGTCTGGAAACCTATATCACCGAAGATCGAGTTCGACGTAAAGGCCCATGATCATCTTCGACGCGAACGATAACAAGGGCGGTGGGCGGCGGCCCGACCGGGCGCATTCCGGCACGAAAGATTTTTCGGCCGGGCGCGGGTTCACGCTGCTCGAGATTCTCATCGCGATTTTCATTTTTGCGGTCGTGATCACCACCGTGTTCGGATCGTTTAATTTCGTGTTCGGCAAAATCGGCATCATCGAGGAGAGCAAGGCCACCTATGAAATGGCGAAAGACTGCCTGAACCGCATGTCGGTCGATCTCGCCTCGGCTTACTTCCTGCCGACGCCGGCCTACAAACCACCGAAACAGGATTCGGCGCCGGATCCGTTCCGCATGGAGGGAAAAGTCTCCACCGCGGCGGGCGCGGATTTCGGTCAACTGCGGTTCACCGCCATGGCACACCTGCCGCTGGAACAGCACAAGGCGGACGGCGTGGCCGAAATCATCTATTACGTCACGCCCGAACGCGACGGCACGGCGGTGCTGCGCCGCTCGGACCGGCTGGATTTTTCCGAGCCGCGCGATCAGCTGACCGGCGACCCGATCCTGTGCGAAAATGTGAAATCCCTGACCTTCACCTATCTCGACAGCGAAAAAGATGAAAAGGAAACCTGGGATTCGGACTCGGCCGAGGTCGGCTACGCCACCCCGCGCGCGGTTCGCATCCGCCTCGAAATCGGCACGGAGGAGAATTTCCAGCCGTTCGAGACGACGATCCTGTTTCCCCAGTACCGTCAACCCCTCAAGTCGGCCATGCAATGATGCGCCCGTCAGCGACCGGAAAACAATTCGCCATGCGGCATGACTTAAATAAATTACGGCCGGTGACCAACACGCGCGGCATGGCGCTCTTGATCACCCTGGCGGTCGTCACGCTGCTGGTCACCGCCACCGTCGAGCTTAACCGGCAGGCCCGGGCCACGATTTTTTCCAGCGCGGCCGTGCGCGACCGCCACCGTCTCCAGGAAATGGTGGCCTCCGGGGTCAATGCGGCCATGGCCATGCTGGTCGAAGACAAGAAAACCACGACCGTCGATTCGTTGCAGGAGGACTGGGCCGACCCGGCCAAGGTCAACAGCGTGCTGGAGGCCATCCCGTTCGACGACAGCAAGCTGGAGGTCAAGATCAGCGACGAGCGCAGCCGCATTCAGGTCAACGCCCTGGTGAAATTTCCCGAAGGCCGCGAATTCAACGACAAGCAGCGCCAGCTCTGGGAACGCCTGCTCAAGTTGGCATTTCTGGCCTACGAACACCCGGATGAAACCGACCCGGTCAACACGATCGTCAATTCCCTGAAGGACTGGCTCGATTCCGGCGACGACGACGCCATCACCGGCTTGAGCGGGGCCGAATCCGACTATTACCGCGATCTGGATCCGCCGGTCGCCATCCGAAACGGTCCCTTCACCCACCTGAAGGAATTGTTGCAGGTCAAGGGGATCACACCGGAACTGTTGTTCGGCACCACCGAATTGCCGGGTCTGGCGCCCTATCTGACGGTCGGCGGCATGACCGATGACGGGGGCGGTTTCACCTTCACCGGCAAGATCAACATCAATACCGCGGAGATGCCGGTTCTCGCGGCGTTATTGCCGGAGGAGAACCAGGACCTGGCCCTGCCGATCAGCGAGTTCAGGCAGGAAAAAACGAGCGACACCTTCGCCCACGATCTTTCGGGCGCCAGCTGGTACAAACAGGTCCCGGGCGCCGGGGACATCGAGTTTGACGGCAACCTCATCACCACCCAAAGCGATCTGTTCAGAATCGAGGCGGCCGCCAGCCTCAACGGCGTCAACCTCGCGGCGACGGTGGTGGTCCATCGCGAGACCGAACCCGAAACGGGCCAGATCATCTGCCGCGTCTTGAGTTGGGAACAAACTTGATGATATAATGGATGTTTAGTTCGAAAATACGTGGAACCGATCAGTAATGTCTTCATTCTTCGCGGCACCTATTGAACCAGGGGCCGCGACTTTTAGCACTTAATTCACCGGCCGGGCGCGAATGCCCGCCGGAAGGGTGACCATGGGCAAAAGAATCCTGGGCCTCGACATCCAGAACAGGGCCCTTGCAGCGGTGTTGGTCAACAGCGGCTTCAAGGAAAGCCGGGTGGAGGCTTACTCCTACATACCGTTTCCGGATGAGGGCGGCGACCCGCTGGCCGCGGCCCTGGACCTGCTGACCGAGGAGATGCCTGTCGCGGGCAGCGTCTGCATCGTTTCCCTGCCGGCCGACCACGTTTCTTTCAGAAATCTGCGGGTGCCGTTTCGGCAGGCCAGCAAAATCAAACAGATCCTGCCGTTTGAACTCGAACCGATGCTGCCCTTTCCGCTGGAGGAGGTCGTCGTCGATTTCCATCCGATAAAACGCGACGGCCAAGGGGAACAGACGGATGTCATCGCCGCGGCCTGCAATGTCGCGGGCCTCAAATCCATCCTGGACCTGCTGGGGTCCCGCCACGTCGATCCGCAGATCGTGACGGTCAGCGGCTATCCGTCGGCCCTGTGCCTGGCGCGGCTGGGCGACCTGCCCGACAACGCGCTGATCGTGGATGTCCGGAGCGGCAGCAGCACGATTTTCGTCATGATTTCCGGACAACTCTCGATGGTGCGGGCGCTGCCCGCCGACCGCGCTTACGAATCGCAGGCCGACATGCTGGGCCAAAGCATTCAGCGCACCCTCTACGCGATGGAGGAGGCCGGCGACCGGCCGTTCAAGCCCGAGAAGATCTTCGTCACCGGCCCGGCTCTGGGTGACAACGGTTTCGAGGCGACGCTCTCGCGGCTGCTGAAGGTTTCGACCCAACGCACCGACCTGGTGAAAGACACCCAGGCCCGCATCAAAGAGGTCCCGGTCAATTCCTGGAAACCGCACCAGATGAACAATGCCCTGGCCCTGGCCCTGCTCGAGGTCATCGGCATCAAGGGGCTGAATTTCAGGAAAGGCCCTTTCGCCATAAAAAAACGCTGGGCCGAATACAAGAAGAGCCTTCTGGTTTCCGGCGCCCTGGCGGCCGGGCTGCTGGTGGTGTGGCTGCTGTCGGTTTCGATCGATTATTACTATAAAAACGAGCAGCTGAACGCGCTCAACAGCCAGATCACCGCCATCTTCCGGTCGACTTTTCCGACTGTGGAGAAAATCGTCAACCCCCTGCAGCAGATGCGGGTGAACATCGAGGAACTCCGCAAGGTTTCCCTGAGCCCGACCGGCGGGCAGTCCAGCATGTCGACCATCGACATCCTGAACGATATCAGCAAGAACATCCCGGCCGATGTCGACGTGAAATTCACCCGCATCGTGATCGGGGAAGACAATGTCGTGATCAACGGCGACTCGGACACCTTCAATTCCGTCGACACCGTCAAAAGCCGGCTCGAACAGAGCAAGGTCTTCAAATCGGTCACGATCGTTTCGACCGCCAAGGAGGATTCGAGCAATCGGATCAAGTTCCGGCTGAAACTCGGTTTTTAATTGCAGGGGCGAAACATTTTTCGCCCCTGCGCCACCAAGCGGGCGCACCTGAATTCCGGTACCGTTGTGACCCGGGAGGCCATGGGTGTTACGATGAAAAAGTTATTGAAACTGTTGCCTTTCGCCATCACGAAACGCGAGAAATACGTCATCTGGGCGGCCGCCGGCCTGATTGCCGTCGTCATCCTGATGCAGGCCGTTATTTTCCCCCTGGTGGACAAACGGCGACAAATGGACCGGCAGATAGCGTTTCAGACCCAGACGTTGAAAGAAATGCTGGTGCTGAAAGCGGAATACGAGGCCATCAAGAAAATCGCCGACTCCGAAAAGGGCCGGGTGGCCGGAAGAAGCAGTGGCTTCACCCTGTTTTCGTTCCTCGACACCCTGGCGGGACAGGTCGGGCTGAAGGACCGCATCGCTTACATGAAACCTTCGAAGACGACCCTCGAAAACAGCCCGTACGATCTGTCGATCGTGGAAACCAAGCTGCAGAACATCACGATGAAGGAGTTGACGTCTTACCTCTACAGAATCGAGACATCGAACAACCTGGTGCGGGTCAAGGGGCTGTCGGTATCCAAGACGGGTCGGCAGGCCGGAACCGTTGATGCGGTCTTGATGGCAGAGACGTTCGATACCCGGTAAGTCGCACCGCTGCCCGCGGCGGTTGGCCGGCCTCGCGGCCGCAGGCAGCAGCGGCCGGGCGAACACAACCTTCAACAACGGCAAACAGGCGAGCCCTATAAAATGAAACCAATGAAAAACAATCGAAAACTCATCGGCTGCTGCGTGATCCTTATTCTGGCGATCGTGGCGATCATCACCCGGGTCCCGGCGAACGCGGCTGCCGAAACCGGCAACGCGGAGGAGCGTTTCGTCACCATCGACTTCAACAACGTCGACATCAACGTCTTCATAAAGTTCATCAGCGAGCTGACCGGCAAGAACTTCATCGTCGATCAGCGCGTCCGGGGCAATGTGACCATCATCTCGCCGACCAAGATATCGGTGGCCGAGGCTTACAAGGTGTTCGAGTCGGTGCTGGACGTCCACGGGTTCAGCACGGTTCAGGCCGGCAAGGTGACCAAGATCCTGCCCGCGCCGGAAGCCCGCACGAGTGACATCCCGACCCGCACCAGCACCAAACCCATAGCCCCGCAGGACCAGCTCGTCACCCAGTTGATCCCGCTGACGTACGCCGATGCCAACGAAGTCAAGCGGCTGTTCACCCCCATGGTGTCCAAGACCAGCCTCATTGTGGCCTATGACCCGACCAATACCCTGATTGTCACCGACGTGCTGTCGAACATCCAGCGGCTGATCAAGATCCTGAAGGAGATCGACGTGGCCGATGTCGGCCGGAAGATCTCGGTCATTCCGCTGCAGCATGCCGACAGCACCAAGATGGTCGAAACGCTGACGGCCCTGTTCCAGCCCAAGGGCGCGCCCCGTAAAGCCGGTACCGGCGGCGACACCACCAAGTTCGTTGCCGACGAGCGCACCAACACGGTGATCGTTCTGGCCAGCACGGTGGAACTGGACCGTGTCCGGCAGCTGATCGATTTTCTGGACCGTGAAACGCCGCGGGGCAAGGAAAAAATTCGGGTTTACTTTCTGGAGTACGCCAACGCGGAAGAAATCGCCAAAGTCCTTCAGAACCTGCCGACCAAGGATGTCTCCCAGGCCAAGGACAAAACCGCGGCCCCCGGCGCGCCGCTGCTCTCGGGCAAGGTGAACATCACGGCCGACAAGGCGACCAACAGCCTCGTGATCACGGCCAGCAGCGACGACTACACCGTGGTGGAGGAAGTCATCAGAAAACTCGATATCCCGCGGCCGATGGTCTACATCGAAGCGGTGATCATGGAAGTCAACGCCCAGCGGGATTTCAGCCTGGGAACGGAGTGGACCGCGGCCGGCACGAGCACCATCGGCAACCGGGACGCCGCTGTGGGCGGCGGGTTTTTGACGCCCCAATCGGCCATTCCGGCCCTGACCCAGGGCGTCCTGCCGCAGGGGTTCTCGTTCGGCGTTTTCACCGAGGCGATCGACATCGCGGGCATCAAGTTCAACAACCTGACCGCCCTGGTGCAGGCGTTCAAGCAGGACCGGGACGTCAACATCATGCAGACGCCGCAGATCCTGACCACCGAAAACGAGGAAGCCAAGATCAACGTCGGCAAGAACATCCCGTTCCAGACACGCACCTCGACCACCGACAATGAAACCTTCAACTCCTTCGAATACCGCGATGTCGGCACAATTTTAAAAATCACGCCGCACATCAGCATCGAGAGGCTCGTGCGGCTCACCATCGGCCTGGAGGTCAGCGCCCTGGAATCCACGACCGATTTCCGCCCCACCACCTTCAAGCGCACCATCGACACCACCGTCATCGTGGACGACAAGAGCACCATCGTCATCGGCGGGCTGATCGATGACACCAACTCGGTTTCGGAATACAAGGTCCCGCTGCTGGGCGATATCCCGCTGCTCGGATGGCTTTTCAAATACCAGAACCGGTCGCAGCAGAAGACCAATTTGTACATCTTTCTGACCCCGCACGTCATCAACAACCCGGCCGAAGCCGCCACCGTGTACGGCCAGAAGAAAACCACGATAGACACCTTGCGCGGTGCCCGGGGCGAGGAAGATCAACTCCAGAAAGGTCAACTCCAGGAGGGCCAGGCGTCACAGGGCCAGATCCAGGAAGGCCAGATCAAGCTGTTCGGCCTGCCCCGGCGAATGCCCCAACCCAAATAACATAAAAAGATACGATAAAAAGAAACTAGAATGCCGATGGAGAGCAGACTGTTCCACATCCTTGAAAACAGCTTCGGAATCACCGAGGCGCGCTACGCCGAGGCCCTGCAGGTCAAGAAGGAAAAGGGCGGCCGCCTGGGCGACATCCTCGTCGCCCGGAATATACTTTCGGAACGACAGCTGCTCGAAGCGATGAGCTTTCTCTACGACCTGCCGGTCTGGTTCGACCTGCCGCTCGACAACATCGACTTCGCCTTCACCCGCCGCATCCCGATCCAGTTCCTGAAGAAGTACCTGATGGTCCCGCTGGTCATCAACGTCCAGGAAACCCCCAAAAACGGCGCCGCGCCGCCGGCCGCCGCCGGCGGCGAAGAAGCATCGAAGCCCCGCAGCAAATATGTCATCGCCATGAACGACCCGTCCGGTTTCCAGCCGCTCGACGATCTGGTGCGCTCCCTGGGGCTAAAGGAATACGACGTGGTGCTCTCGACCAAGGAAGCCATCCTGGCCGCCGTCAACATCTCTTACGACCTGAGTCAGAGCACGGCCGAAGAACTCGTTCAGGGACTGGAAGAAGACGGCAGCAACATCATCAGCGAACTGGAGGATACCGCCGATTTGCTCGACGACACCAGCGATGCGCCGATCATCAAGCTGGTGAACCACATCCTGTCGCAGTCGATCAAGGCCCGCGCCAGCGACATTCACATCGAACCCTACCAGGACAGCTTCAAGGTCCGCTACCGCATCGACGGCATACTCTACGATCTTTTGACCCCGCCCAAGTGGATCCAGCCGGCCCTGATCTCGCGCATCAAGGTCATGGCCAAGCTGAACATCGCCGAGAAACGGCTGCCCCAGGACGGCCGCCTGGACGTTAAGATCGGCGCCCAGGACATCGACGTGCGGGTCTCCACCATTCCGACCTCCTTCGGCGAGCGCGTGGTGCTCCGGCTCCTGAACAAGACCAGCGCGGTCTTCGACCTGCCGGAAATCGGGCTCTCGCCCGACCGCCTGGCCGTTCTCAAGGCCCTGGTGCAGAGCCCCAACGGGATCATCCTGAACACCGGCCCCACCGGCAGCGGCAAAACCACCACGCTGTATGCGATTTTGACGACGATCAACAAACCGGACATCAACATCATTACGATCGAGGACCCGGTCGAGTATCAGATCAAGGGCATCAGCCAGATCCAGGTCAACCCCAAGATCGACCTGACCTTCGCCCGCGGCCTGCGCTCGATCGTGCGCCAGGACCCGGACGTCATTCTCATCGGTGAGATCCGGGACAAGGAAACCGCCGATATCGCCGTGCAGTCGGCGCTGACCGGCCACCTGGTCTTTTCGACCCTGCACACCAACGACTCGGCCAGCGCGATCACCCGGCTGGTGGACATCGGCGTCGAACCGTTTCTGCTTTCCTCCTCCCTGCTCGCGGTCATCGCCCAGCGGCTGGTCCGCACGCTTTGCAACGACTGCAAGGAGTCCTTCCAACCCGACGACATGGCCTTCAGGAGCATCGGCATGGACCCCGCGCGTTCCCGCAACCACGTGATATACCGGGCCAGGGGCTGCGAGAACTGTTTTCACACGGGCTACAAGGGCCGCAACGCGATATTCGAGATCATGGAGCTGAACGACGAACTCAGGTCCTTGATCCTCAAAACCTACGATTCGAACGTGATCAAAAAAAGAGCGCTGGAGCTGAACATGATGTCCCTGCGCCAGGACGGGGTCCAGAAGCTGCTGAACGGCGTGACCACCATCGAGGAAATCTTCCGGGTCACCATGAAGTGATCCGCGCCCGCAAACGCCCCTCTTCCGATCCCCTTTCCGCCGCTATAGCCCGAATCTGCGCCAAGAATCGCTTCCACGGCCTCTGGAACTCTTCTCCGGCATGTCAGGGTAAGGGCAATTTCGGCATGCGCGGTCTTTGCATGAGGTACAGCAGGCCCCACAGGGCCAGCCCCGGCAGGTACGCGTAGTAGCGCTGGTCGTAGGGAATGCCGATCCAGGAGGCGATCATCCCCGGCCGCATGAGCGTCAGGGTCACCGCCAGAAACAGCGGAATTTCGTAGAACCGGTTTTTGGCGACGAACCAGCCCTGGGTGGCGGATGCGAAGGCGAAGTTGCCCACGCAGGCCATGGCGAAGATCAAAAGGCCCTGGGGCCAGTTGTCGACGTTGTACAGGATCAGGTCGCTGTTGAAGATGAACATGAAGGGCAGGATGGCCGTGCGGATGTCGTACATGAACCCCTGGATGCCGGTTGGAATGGGCGGCGACTTGGCAATCGCCGCGGCGGCGTAGGCCGCCAGGCCCACCGGCGGCGTGTCGTCGGCCAGGATGCCGAAATAAAAGCAGAACAGGTGAGCCGCCATGAGCGGCACGATGAAATCGTTCATCTGGCCGATGACGACGATGGCCGGGGCCGTCAGCGAGGCCATGACGATGTAAGTGGCCGTCGTCGGCAGCCCCATGCCGATGATCATGCTGGTGATGGCGGTAATCACGAGCATGATAAAAATGTTGCCCCCTGAAATGGTGTCGATGATGGCCGTTATCAGCTGGCCCAGCCCCATCGACACCACGCCCACGATGATGCCGGCCGCAGCGGTCGCCAGGGCGACCGAAACCATGTTGCGGGCCCCGCGGGACAAGGCGGAAAAAAGCGTGGCGACAGCGGATTCAAACGCCGGCCGGATGGGCTGCCCGCGGCGCCAGGCACGGATCGGGTCCTGGAGAATCATGATCACGGCCATGACCCAGATGGCGTGAAAGGCCGCCAGTTCGGGAGAGTGGCGGACGATGATCAGCTCGTAGAGCAGCATCGAGATCGGAACCAGGTAGTGGACCCCGCTCAAGAGGGTCTTGAAGAAGGGCGGCAGCTCGCTGCGCGGCATGCCTTTGAGCCCGAGCTTCGAGGCTTCGATGTGCGTGATGTAGAACAGGGCCGCATAGGAGGCAAAGGCCGGAATCGCCGCGGCCTTGATGACCTCGACATACGGAACGTTGACGTACTCGGCGATGATGAAGGCGGCGGCCCCCATGATGGGCGGCGCCAATTGGCCGTCGGTGCTGGCGGCCACCTCGATGGCGGCCGCCTTGGTCGCCGGATAGCCCACTTTCTTCATCAGCGGGATGGTGAAAGTTCCGGTGGTGACGATGTTGGCAATGCTCGACCCGGAAACAAGGCCCGTCAGCCCGCTGCCCATGACCGCCGCCTTGGCCGGGCCGCCCTTGAATCCGCCCAGCAGGCTCAGCGCCAGGTGAATGAAATACTGTCCGGCACCCGCCTTTTCCAGCATCGCTCCGAACAGCACGAAAAGAAAGACGATCGTCGCCGAAACGTCCAGCGGAATGCCGTAAATGCCCTCGGTGGACATCGTCATCTGCCCGACAAAGCGGCTGAGCGACACCCCTTTGAAGGCAATCAGGTCGGGCATGTAGGGCCCGAAAAAAGCGTAGACGCAAAAAGACAGCGCCACGATCGACAGCGCCGGGCCGATGACCCGGCGCGAAGCCTCCAGCAAAAAGACCACCAGGAAGATGCCGACGACAATATCGCGCGTGATGGGCAGGCCATAGCGGGTGACGATGCCCTGATAATCGATGAGGATGTACAGGGCCGAAAGGGCGGCGGCGGCGGCCAGAAGATAGTCGGTAACGGGAATCCTGTCCGTGGCCGACAGAAAACCGGGACCCGATCGCTTGAAAAACGGGTAGCTCAGATAGACGATGAGAAGGGCGAAGGCCAGGTGGATCGCCCGGATAAAGACCGTATCGAGAATCCACCAACTGGCGATGGACAGCTGAAACAACGACCATAAGACGGCAATGGTGGGAACGACATACTTCTCGATCCCCGCCGGTTTTCTGACAATGCCTTCTTCCTCTTCCGCGATTTTTCGGGCATCCGTACGATTTTTTCCGTCTTTGGCGGGCTGATGCCGGCTCATAGGCTCCCCGTTGGAACGAAAATGGCGGCAGGTCGCCCCGCCGCCGGTATCGTTCTTACCTGTCGAAAGTTAAGAGTGAGCTTTATTGAAGTCCCGCCTCTTTGAAATACTTCATGGCACCTGGGTGAATGGGCGCCGAAAGACCGGTCAGCATCCCTTTTTTGGTCAGGACCTTGTACGCCGGATGCAGTTTCTTGAAGTCTTCGAAATTGTCGAAGACCTCCTTGGTGATCGCGTAAACCACCTCGTCGGGCACATCGGCATTGGTGACGAGCGTCGCCTTGACGCCGAAGGTTTTGACCTCCTCCTGCTTGTTGGCCGCCCCGGGATAAAAACTCATGGGAATGATGGCCTCCGCATAGTAGGGCTTCTCCTTGATGAGGTCCTGGAGCTTGGGCCCGCCGATGTCGCAGATCCGCACCGCACGCTTGCCGGCCGTGGCTTCCTTGATGTTTCCGGCCGGGTGGCCCACGGTGTAGAAATAGGCATCGATGCGGCCATCCTGCAACAGGCCCGGCGCCTCATCGGCCACGACCCCCTCGGCAATGATGTCTTTTTCGTAATCCAGGCCGGCGGCCGTCAGCGCATCGATCGAGTTCTGACGCTGTCCGGACCCCGGATTGCCGATGTTGACCCGTTTGCCTTTCAGGTCCTGGATGCTGTTGATGCCCGCATCGACCGCCCCGACCAGGGTGATCGATTCGGGGTGGATGCTGAAAACGGCCCGCAGGTTCTTCTGGGCGCCCATGTCCTTCCATTCCGCCAGACCTTTGATGGCCTGATACTGCCGGTCGGATTGCACGACGCCGAATTCCAGGTCTCCGGCCATGACGGCGTTGACATTGAACACCGAACCGCCGGTGGATTCGACCGTGCCGCGGATCCCGTAAACATCGCGCTTCGCATTGACCATCTTGGCGATGGCGCCGCCGGTGGGGTAGTACACCCCCGTGATGCCGCCGGTACCGATCGTCACGAAGGTGGTTTTGGCCTGGGCCTCCATCGGCAATGTTCCCACAAACGCCGCAGCGACAAACACAATCGCCAGGCTCGTTATCAGTGTCTTTTTCATACGTGCCTCCTGTGGTTAAAGGTGAGCGTTCGAAGAAAACCCGGGATCTTTTGGTGACAAGGGATGGTACGGTAAAAATACCGACCGGCAAAAGGGCCGGGGTTCTCTCCCGATTAATTTTATTCCAACAACATAATTCAATAAATGAATAAAGATTATTGAACGATACCGCATAATTTGTTACTCGTTTAGCAGACTCGGCGGGATAATACAACAATTTTGTAGGATTATTTTGAGATGGGGCATCGGTCAGCCTACCAAAAGGTGCTTTCGCGACAGGCTGGCGAAGCGCGCCGCTTCCGCAAGACGCCCGCGTTTCAGGCATCCGTTGGCGTATACGGCACATTTTTTCCGCAGGGAAATGACGGCCGCATCGTGCTGAAATGGGCTGAGCCGGCCGGCTTCGATCAACTTCACCAGGGAATGGATGCGGTGTCGGTCAAGGGAGGGTTGCCGTGACAACTGATCGGCATGGCCGCCGCGTTTGACGACAAGGGGCCTGTCGATCAAGTGCACCGGAAAGCGGCTGCCGACCCGCAGCCAAAGATCGTAATCCTCGCAGGCCGGCAGGGTCTCGTCGAACAGGCCGACCATCTCGAAGAGGTCGCGTCGCACCATCACGGCCGACGGGCTCACCAGGCACAGCTCCAGCGAGCGCTCGAATATCATGCCAGAGGGTTTGCGGTGCTTTTTGCCCGGATTGACCCGCAGGCCGTTGCGAATCCAGATTTCCTCGGTCTGGCAAATCAGCGCCGCCGGATTTTTGTCAAAGAATTCGGCCTGCACCGCGAGTTTGTCCGCCAACCAGAGGTCATCGGAGTCGAGCAGTGCGATCAAGGGTCCCGAGGAGGCGGCAATGCCCCGGTTGCGCGCGGCGCTGACCCCGCCCCTCTCCTGCCGGATCACCCGCAGGCGGTCCCCGTAAGCGCCCAGAGTCCGCGCCGTCTTGTCGGTCGACCCGTCATCCACGACAATCAGCTCGAAATCTGCCCAGCTCTGCCCCAGCACCGAATCAATCGCATCCCGCACGATCCAGGCGCGGTTGTAAGTGGGAATGATGACGGAAACACGGTGCTCGCTCATGGGTCGAGAATTCTGTAATTTTTTAGATCTTCCGTGGCCCTTTGCATGGCTGCCACCGCCTCCGGAAGTACCGTCTTCAAAAAACTCTTTTTGTAACGAAGAGGAAAACCGCAATGAACCGTATCGTTACCCTCCTGTTGATACTGAGTGCCGGCTGGCTCTTCGCGGCCACCCCGGCGTTTTCGATCCAGCCCATTCCGCAGGATTCCGGGTTCAGTGGATTTATTAATTTCGGTGCCGGAGCCATTACGGCCAAGAGCAACATGATTGCCGGAAACGACCTGGCGAACATCGGAAAGAAACGCATCGATTCCCTGACCGACAGCCCCGACTCCGAAAGCGATGTGATTCTGATTCTCAACGGCGAGCTGGCCTATACGTTCGCCTCGACGCGAACCCAGGTGTTCATCGGCAATACCCTCGAAGATTTTGTCCGTTTCGAATAGACCACCCAGGCCGGCGCCCGGCAGGCGCTGCCCGACACCAGCATCGCCTCGTTCAGCTACCTTTTTTCCGCTTTCCCCACCGAGGTCTGGGCCGATCCTTATGTCGTCGGTCAGAACCGGTCCAAAACCGACCGCAATTCGCCGGGTCTGCGCCTGGAATACGATCCTTCGCCGCCTTTTAACGTAATTTTCTCGGCACGCAAAAACTGAACCTGGTCGGCAGCATTGCCGGCTTTTTCAGTGATTCCAATATCGACTTTTACGACACCACCATCGGGTTCGTCGGCTTGTCGGTCCTGTACCGGTTCTAAACAGGGGGAGATCGCGCTGAATTATTGGCCTTCCCGTTCCCTGAATTCGGCCCCCTGGGACCGTTGACGTTTCAATACGGCACCACCGCTATCGCCGCGGCGGCTGCCGTAAAGCTGTCTGGAATCGCTTGGAAAATTCCTGAAGATGCTATCCCAGCCACTGTTTCAATTCGGGAACCGTGTTTTTGGGGCTTATGTTGTAGCCCGTGGCGACGATCTTGCCGGACTCATCGATCAGAAACGCCGAGCGCACGATGCCCATAAAGGTCTTGCCGTACATTTTCTTCTCGCCCCAGACGCCATAGGCTTCAGCGATGCGGTGCTCCTCGTCGCTGAGAAGTTGAAATTTCAATCCATATTTTTCGTCGAATTTCTTCTGCTGGGCGATCTTGTCCGGGCTGATACCGATCACGGCCACGCCGGCAGCCGTCAGTTCGGGCAGTGCGTCCCGCACCGCTTGCGCCTGGGTGGCTCAGCCGGAGGTGTTGGCTTTGGGATAGAAAAAGACAAACACTTTGCGACCCTTGAAATCGGCCAGGCTGACGGTGTGGCCATTCTGATCGGTGGCACTGAAGGCCGGTGCCGGTTTTCCGGCTTGAAGTGAATTCATGACCTGTTCTCCTTTCAAACTGGAATTCATTTTTCCGAATCGACGATTTTAAGTTGCCCCGCATATCGGCCGACCACGTCACCTTCAAAGCAATTCGCCAATTCGGCCTCGCTGACACGTTTGGTTTGCCTCAGTTCCTTCAAGGGACAGACAAATTCGTTCCCGGCCATATCTTTTACTTTTACGTATACATCTTCTTTTTTTTCAGAGGCCACGACAGGTTCTCCTTTCCATTTTGACGAGTTGACACCAAGATTACACATGGCGGCATTTTCGGCAAGTCGCTTTGAAAGCGACGGCAATTCGGCACCTGGATCCGTCTGCCGATAACAGATTGCATTGACTGGTTTTTTTGATAGGCATCGTTTGAAGACGGTAAGTTTATCCTACCACTTTTTCCCTAAAGCACACTTTGAATTTCTCATGTTGGGTCTGGCATCGAAACGACCGTGTGACAGATCGTCCTGATTCGACAAGGGTAGTATAAGAGTGTCTCTTTGGGGGAGCTGAACATCAGCCGCTTTGCAAGGATCCACCTAAAAAATCTTTATCCAAAGTTGACTTGAAGCGTTTCGTGCGAATATTGATTTCCGGCCTGATCGGCAACCTCAAGACCCCCACTGAGGCGTCGTAACGCCTGCTGGAACAGGAACTATCGCCCCTGAGACAACCGCTATGACACCACTTAAAATACTGCATGTCCTCGGGCAGAGACCGGAAATGACCGGCAGTGGATTCTATCTCGAGTCGATCATGAGAGAATCCGAAAAATCCGGTTATTCCACCTATCTGGTCGCCGGCGTTCCTCTAAACACGAGAGATTCCGATAGATACAGACCGCGGGACCCCGGCACCTACGTCTTCTTTGAATCGGCGCCGCTCGATTTCCGCGTTCCCGGCATGTCGGATGTGATGCCGTATCGAAGTTCTCTTTTCAAAGACCTCAAAGGCCGGCGCCTGACGGCCTATAAGGCGGCTTTCACCGACGCACTCGCTGCGGCCGCCAGCCGATTCGATCCGGACCTCATTCACACGAATCACCTGTTTTTGGTCTCGGCTCTGGTCAGGAGACAGTTCCCAAATCTGCCCGTCGTGGCCACCTGCCATGGTACGGAACTGAGACAATACGAAAATTGTCCCCATTTAAGGGCTTTTGTCGGACGCCACTGCCGGCGCCTCGACAGGGTCATTGCCCTGACAGGCGACCAGAAAAAAGATATCGGCCGGGTGTACGGCATTCCGCCACAAAAAATCGTCGTTATCGGCGGCGGGTATGATCAGACGGTGTTTTTTCGTGCCCCGAAATCCGTTGCCGGAACCGTTCATCTTCTCTACGCGGGGAAAATCAACCGCAGCAAGGGGGTCCCCTGGCTGTTGCGGTCGCTCTTTAAAATAAGGCGTCATGACTGGCACCTTCATCTGGCGGGAAGCGGCAGCGGACCGGAATTCGACACCTGCCTGGATCTGGCAGCCAAATTGGGTCCAAAGGTTACCCACCACGGTTACGTGAGCCACCCCCGGTTGTCGGATCTCATGCAAAAAGCCCATATCCAGGTGCTGCCGTCGTTCTTCGAAGGTCTGCCCCTGGCGCTTTTCGAGGGGTTGGCCTCCGGATGCCGCATCATCTCCACCAATTTGTCCGGTTTCGACGAGATTTTCGGGGGAGCAGACAAAGACACGATACACTTGATACCATTGCCGCCCTTGGAGACCATTGACCGGCCTTATCGGAAAGATGAACCAGGCCTGGAAGAGGCCTTGTGCGAAAGTGTCCTGCGCATGATGGCGGCCGTAAAAAAATCGCCGGAAGTGGACGACCCCCACGCCGAAAAAATTTCTTCCGCTTACACTTGGCCTCGCGTCTTTGACCGCACGCAATCAGTCTACAACCGGGCGGTTGGTTGCACTTCACGAAGACAACGCTGATCAAAGGAATCAGAGCCGACGGGTCGGACCGCTTAAAATTTTTGTATGTACTTCACGTTGGGCTGATTTCTTAAGTCCGAATGGGACGAGATAATCGTGCAGTTATAGGCCCGTGCAGCTGCAACGATGATGGCATCTGCCATGGCTAAATGTTCCTGCAAAGCGATGTCGGCGGCTTCAAGCGCCAAGTCTTCGCCAAAGGGGATCACCAGGCATCTTTTCATATATCCGGCTGCAAGCAATGCCTTTTCTTCGCCAACTTCCCGTTTTAAAATTTTATAAACTTCGTAAAGGATGATTGCCGGTACTCCTAAGGTATCGGGATCGGCAAGATACGGCCGGTATTCATCGGCCAGCCTGCCATCGGTGAACCATTCAAGCCATCCGCAGGAATCAACGACGATCATCAGAAACGATCTTTCTTTTCCCGGTAGTCATCCGTCGTGACACCTGCGGCAATGCCTCTCAACGCCTCAAGTGACGAGTGGGGAATCAGGATGAGCATCTTGTCTTTCTCGATAACCGTCAGCTTCTGTTGGGGCTTCAGGTTGAGGTGTTCTCTGACCGGCTTGGGGATCACCACCTGATATTTGCTTGAAATGGTTGTTTGCATTGTATTCCCCCTTTTTAGGATCGATGGGATTAGGGTAAGAAATTCCCTCAGAAATGTCAATCCTCAATCACGGTGCCGCGACGGTCAAACTCAACATAGAAATCCTCCTGCTGATAAATGCGATTTTCTGCTGTTCCGGCCCCCGGAAGCCCATAATCACCATGGATCCGGGCGTGCTTGACCATCGATTTATTTCAGCGTATGTTTTCTTTAAATCTCAAAACGTTAACTAGTGTCCATCCATAAATGGTCTTTTTTCCGCTGAACTGCCGGTCGCAGCGGGTTTCCGGCTGCGGCGTACATAAAGTACGCCTCGCCGCAAACCCTTGTGCGGCCTTGTCCAGCGAAAAAAATCCACATTTATGAATTGGACACTGAGAAGTGCCTAAAAAAGATCGCGGATGGGCACTAACTATCCACATGGCTCTCGATTACCCAACCCTCGACCTGTTGCGCCGCAGCCATCCGGCCTGGCGGCTGCTGCGCTCCGATCACGCGCCGCTGGTGGCGGGGTTTCTGCACCGGGTGTTTATCGCGTCCAACGTGCGCACCCTGGCCCAGGCCGACCTGGTCGAAGCATTGGAGGACGAGCTGTTTGTCCTGCGCGAACAGCAAGGGGCGGAGGCGTTTCCCCGCCCCGCCCAGGACTACCTCAACGAGTGGGCCGACAATGACAAGGGCTGGCTGCGCAAGTTTTATCCCAGCGGCGTGGACGAGCCTCATTTCGATCTGACACCGGCGACCGAAAAGGCCATATCCTGGCTGGCGGGGCTGACCGAGCGTGCCTTCGTCGGCACCGAGTCGCGGCTGTTGACCTTGTTCGACCTGCTGCGGCAGATGAGTGAAGGCAGCCAGAGCGACCCCGAGGTGCGGATCGCCGAACTCGACAAGCGTCGCCGTGAGATCGACGATGAAATGGCCCGGATCCGCGACGGTGACGTCCCTTTGCTGAACGACACGGCGCTGAAGGACCGTTTTCTGCAGTTTCTTCAGCTGGCGCGCGAACTGCTCGCCGATTTTCGCGAAGTGGAGCATAATTTTCGCACGCTCGACCGGCGCGTGCGGGAGCGCATCGCGCTCTGGGAGGGTGCCAAGGGGGCGCTGCTGGAAGAAATCATGGGCGAGCGCGATGCGATCGCGGATTCCGATCAGGGCAAAAGCTTTCGCGCCTTCTGGGATTTTCTCATGTCGCAGCGCCGCCAGGAGGAACTGACCCGGATGCTCGAGCAGGTCCTGGCGCTGCCGCCGGTGCTCGACCTGCAGCCCGACCCCGGCTTGCGCCGCGTGCATTACGAGTGGCTCAAGGCCGGCGAAGACACCCAGCGCACGGTCGCCCGGCTGTCGCAGCAGCTGCGGCGGTTTTTAGATGACAAGGCCTGGCTGGAAAACCGCCGCATTATGGACATCCTGCACGGCATCGAGGCCAAGGCATTGGCCGTGCGCGAGACGCCGCCGGCCGCCGGTTTCATGCCCTTGGCCGCCAGCGCCGCCGACATCGACCTGCCCATGGAACGGCCCCTTTACCGGCCCCCGGTCAGGCCGCGAATCGTGGATATCGAAACGACGCAGGGCGAGGCCGAGCTGGATGCCGCGGCGCTGTATGCCCAGGTGGTGATCGACCGGGCGGAACTCTCCCGGCACATCCGCCGGGCCCTGCAGGCAAGGTCGCAAATCAGCCTGGCGGATTTACTGGCCGTTCATCCGCTGCGCCTCGGACTGGCCGAACTGGTGGCCTACCTGCAGCTGGCAGCCGACCGGCCGCACACCGTGGTGGATGAGGAGACGATCGACACGATCGCGTGGCAAACACCGGCAGGAACCGCTCGGCGCGCCCGGCTGGCGCGCATCATATTCATCGGGAAATAGCGCGTGAATTCTTCCGACAACCATCCGACCGATCCCGCCCAGACGAGCCCGGCGCTTTCCGAGGTCGTCGTGCCGCTGCTCAAGGGTGTGGTTTACCTGGAGGAGAACCCGGCCCTGTGGAACGCCTTGCTGAACTTGCAGATGCGGGTGCGCGATTTCGTGGCCGTGCTCGGCCTGGAGCTGGTCCTGGACGAGTCCGAGGGATATGCCTTCCTGCGATCGCAGCCGGAGACCCAGGATCCGGACGCGCCCCGGCTGCCGCGCCTGGTAGCGCGCCGGCAGCTCTCGTTTCCGGTCAGCCTGCTGCTGGCGCTGCTGCGCAAGAAGCTGGCGGAGTTCGACGCCGGCGGCGGCGAGACGCGACTGATTCTCCCGTTCGAAGAGGTTCTCGAGCTGATCCGCGTTTTTCTGCCCGCCGGCAGCAACGAGACCCGGCTGGTCGACCAGATCGACAGCCACCTCAACAAGATCGCGGAACTGGGCTTTGTCCGCCGCCTGCGCGGGCAGCCGCAGATGATCGAAGTCC
Organism: uncultured delta proteobacterium; assembly: GCA_963728055.1. Classification (GTDB taxonomy): domain Bacteria; phylum Desulfobacterota; class Desulfobacteria; order Desulfobacterales; family SG8-13; genus JARFQH01. The sequence continues at coordinate 289,909 of CAVSIM010000011.1, forward strand.
GGCGCATCCTCAAGGCGTTTGTGGATGCCCAGTGGCTGGCGGATTTCGATCAGCGCCTGGCGGCTTACCGGGAGCACCTGGCGCCGCGCGGAGACCCAAGCGATGGCTGAGGCCCTGGAACTCGACTTTATCGGCGACGACCGCCTGGCCGGCTTTCGCCTGCAGCGGCTGGAGGTGCTCAACTGGGGCACCTTCGACGGCCGGGCCTGGGTCTTGAATCTCGCAGGCCAGAACGCCCTGCTCACCGGCGACATCGGTTCGGGCAAGTCCACCCTGGTGGATGCCCTCACCACGCTGCTGGTGCCGCCGCAGCGACTCGCATACAACAAAGCCGCCGGCGCGGATGCCCGTGAACGCACCCTGCGCTCCTACGTGCTGGGCCACTACAAGTCCGAGCGCAACGAGATCGGCGGAAGCGCCAAGCCGGTGGCCCTGCGCGACCACAACACCTATGCCGTAATTCTGGCCGTGTTCCACAACTCCGGCTACCTCAAGACCGTAACCCTGGCCCAGGTGTTCTGGATAAAGGAAGCCCGGGGACAGCCGGCACGTCTGTACGCGGCCTGCGAGCGGGAGTTGTCGATTGCGGCCGACTTCGCCCGCTTCGGCAGCGAGATCGGCAACCTGCGCAAGCGGCTGCGCGGAGACGGCATAACGTTGTTCGAAAGCTTTCCGCCCTACGGGGCCTGGTTCCGGCGGCGTTTCGGCATCGAGAACGAACAGGCCCTGGACCTCTTTCACCAGACCGTTTCGCTCAAATCGGTGGGGAACCTGACCGGTTTCGTGCGCTCCCACATGCTCGAGCCCTTCGACGTCGCTGCGCGCATTGCGGCGCTGATCGGCCATTTCGACGATCTGACCCGGGCCCACGAGGCCGTGCTGAAGGCCAAGCGGCAGGTGGCCCTGCTCGAGCCCCTGGCGGCCGACTGCGACCGGCACGCGGAACTGGTGACGGCGGCCGGTGAACTGCGCGCCTGCCGCGAAGCCCTGCGGCCCTGGTTCGCCGGCCTTAAACTGGACCTGTTGGAAAAGCGCCTGTCCGCCCTGGCCGATGAACTCGTCCGCCACAATGCCCGGATCGAGCGCCTGGAGGAGCAGCGACGGTCCTTGCAGGCCCGGGAGCGGGAGCTGCGCCGCACGATCGCGGAAAACGGCGGCGACCGCATCGAACGCATCGGCGAAGAAATCCGCGCCGGCAAGGAAGAATTGCAACGCCGGCGGCATAAGGCCGAGCGGTATGCCGCGCTGGCACAGGCCCTTGCTCTTCGGCCGGCCGACACCGAAGATGCTTTTCTATTGCAACGCCGGCAGTGCGCCGCCCTGCGCGAGGAGATGGAAGAGCGCGAAGCACGACTCCAGAACGACCTCAACGAAACCGGCGTCGCCTTCGCCCAGGAGCGGCGCGAGCACGATCGGTTGAGCGCCGAGATCGAGGGCCTGAAGGCCAGGCGCAGCAATATCGACGAAAAGCAGATCGCCATGCGCCGCGGGTTGTGCCGTGCCCTGGACCTGCCGGAAGAGGACATGCCCTTTGCCGGCGAACTGCTTCAGGTACGCGAGACGGAGCACGACTGGGAAGGCGCCATCGAACGCATGCTGCGCAATTTCGGCCTGTCGCTGCTGGTGCCGGACCGGCATTACGGCCGGGTGGCCGAATGGGTGGATGCCACCCATCTCAAGGGACGCTTGGTGTACTTCCGGGTGCGGCCGCATGGCCGGCCCGATCGGCCCGTGCTCCGCTCCGATTCGCTGGCGCGCAAGATCGCCGTCAAACCCGATTCACCCTTTTTCGACTGGCTGGAACGCGAACTCGCCCAGCGCTTCGATGTGGCCTGCTGCGCCACGGCGGAGCAGTTCAGGCGCGAGGCGCGGGCGATGACGCGGGCCGGTCAGATCAAGGCGCCGGGCGAGCGCCACGAGAAGGACGACCGCCACCGCCTGGACGACCGCAGCCGCTATGTGCTGGGCTGGAGCAATGCGGCGAAAATCGCCGCCCTGGAAGACAAATCCCGCCGCCGGCAGGATCACCTCGCACAGATCGCCGCCGGCATCGCCAGACTGCAGACAGAGCAGAAAAAAGTCAAGCTGCGCCTGGAGACCCTCTCCAAGATCGGCGAATACCGCGATTTCCGCGAGGTGGACTGGCGGCCCCTGGCGGTCGACATCGCCGCGCTGGAGGAAGAAAAGAGACAACTGGAAGCCGCCTCCGATATCCTCAAGACCCTCGCCGGACAGCTCGCCGAGGTAGAGGAGGCCCTGATCCAAAACGATCGTCACATCGAAGACGGCAAAGACCGGCGATCCAGGGCCGCCCAGAAGAAAAGCGATGCCGATGGCCTGCGGCAGCAAACCCGGTTGCTGGTGGAGGAGGCCGCGCCGGTCCACGGCGCCTTTTTCGAGCGTCTCGCAGCGCTGCGCACCGAGGCTCTCGGCGCGCACCAGCTGACCGTGGAATCCTGCGACAACCGGGAGCGCGAGATGCGCGACTGGCTCCAGGCCGGTATCGACGCCGAGGACAAAAAGCTTGTCCGCCTGCGCGACAGGATCATCGATGCGATGCGCTCCTTCAGCATCGACTACCCCCTGGAAACCCGGGAAGTGGACGTGTCGGTGGAGGCCGCCGGTGATTATCGCGCCATGCTGGAGCACCTGCGCACCGACGACCTGCCGCGTTTCGAAGCGCGCTTCAAGGAGCTGCTCAACGAAAACACGATCCGTGAGGTTGCCAACTTCCAATCGCAGCTGGCGCGCGAGCGCGAGACGATAAAAGAGCGCATCGGCCGCATCAACGAATCGCTCACCCAGATCGACTACAACCCCGGACGCTATATCGTGCTGGAGGCGCAGGCGGCCGGCGACGCCGACATCCGGGATTTTCACGCCGAACTGCGCGCCTGCACCGAAGGGGCGCTCACCGGCTCGGACGATGCCCAGTATTCCGAGGCCAAATTCCTGCAGGTGCGCCGGATCATCGAGCGCTTCCGCGGCCGTGAAGGCCAGTCCGAGCTGGACCGCCGCTGGACGGCCAAAGTCACCGACGTGCGCAACTGGTTTGTCTTCGCCGCCAGCGAGCGCTGGCACGAGGACGACAGCGAGTACGAGCACTACGCCGACTCGGGCGGCAAATCCGGCGGGCAGAAAGAGAAGCTGGCCTACACGGTCCTGGCGGCCAGCCTGGCCTATCAGTTCGGCCTGAAGTTGAACGAAGTCCGCTCGCGCTCCTTTCGTTTCGCGGTGATCGACGAAGCCTTCGGCCGCGGTTCGGACGAATCGGCCCAATACGGGCTGCGGCTCTTCGCCCAATTGAACCTCCAGCTTCTGATCGTCACCCCCTTGCAGAAGATCCACATCATCGAACCGTTTGTGGCCGGGGTTGGCTTCGTCCACAACGAGGACGGCCGCGCCTCCCTGCTGCGCAATCTTTCAATCGAAGAGTATCGCACCGAAAAACAACGGCAGTCGTCATGAACTGGACCACACCCGCCGACCTGCGCGCCCAGGTACAGAAATTGTGGGACAAGGGCATGCTGCTGGCCTGTCTGGCCGGGGCCGAACCGCTTTTCCCGCGGCGACTGATGCTGAAGGGGCCGACCTCGTCGGAACTGGCGGAAAATTTCGCCGAGGTGCGCCGCTGGATCGCCCGGCTGACCCGCGAAGCCAAACGCTACCGTCTGGTGTGGCGCAAAGTCAATCACCGCATCCTGGGGTTAAACGATGTACCGGCTGAGGTCTGGCTCGATACGCTGGAAGATGCCTTGGGCTCGATCGGCAAGGGCCGCGAGGCCGAGTGCTTTGCCGCACAGGTGGCCTCGACCGAAGACCGCCGGCCGGAACTGGTCCCGTGGCTGAAAAGACGGCCGCTGCGCGCCCTGGCCCTGGCCGACGATTGGCCGCGCCTGCTGGATATCGTCTCCTGGCTGCTCTGTCATCCACGGCCCGGAGTCTATCTGCGCCAGGTGGACATTGCCGGCGTGCACAGCAAGTTTATCGAAAGCCATCGCGCCGTCCTGGCGGAACTCTTCGATCTGGCGCTGCCGCCGCCGGCGATCGAAACGGCCGCGAGCGGCGCCGCCGGCTTCTGCCGGCGCTACGGGTTTCGCGACAAACCGCGGCGGCTGCGCTTGCGCCTCCTCGACCCGCACACGGCGCTCTTTCCCACCGGCACCGATCAGGATGTCACCATCGGCCACGAGACCTTCGCGCGCCTCGATCTCGCGGCGGACCGGGTTTTCATCACCGAAAACGAAATCAACTTTCTCGCCTTTCCCCGCCTCTCGCGCAGCATGGTCATCTTCGGCGCGGGCTATGGTTTCGATCAGCTGTCCGAAGCCGCCTGGCTGCATGGCCGCGACATATACTACTGGGGTGATATCGACACGCACGGCTTTGCCATCCTCGACCAGCTGCGGGTTTACTTCCCGCAGACGGCATCCTTTTTGATGGACCGGGCCACCTGTCTTGCCCACAAGCCGTTTTGGGGTATGGAACCGCAACCCGAACGACGCGATTTGACCCGGTTGACCGGCGCGGAAAACACCCTGTATGACGATCTGCGGTACAACCGCCTGGGCCGCCAGCTGCGGCTCGAACAGGAACGGATCGGCTTCGACTGGGTCAAGAAGGCCCTGGAGTCGCTTTGATGGGCGAACGGCGGCGTTTGCCGGCTGATCAGAAAATCAGACGCTTTTTCAAAACACTTTTGCACTGGAAAACACACATGGAAAAATTGATCATCACCGTGGCCCCGACCGGCTCCCTGCCCCGGAAAAAGCACAACCCCAGCGTTCCGATCACCCCGCGCGAGATCGTCGACACCGCCGTGCGCTGCGAGGCGGCCGGCGCCGCCATCATCCACGTTCACATCCGCAACCCGCAGGACGAGTCCCCTTCCACCGACTTTTCACTCTTCGAGGAAGTGGTCGCGGGCCTGCGGGCCGAGACCGACCTGATTATCCAGATTTCCACCGGCGGCCGGGCCGGAATGGGCTACGAGGAGCGCTGCGAACGCTTGCGGCTGGCACCGGAAATGGCCAGTCTGACCACCGGGTCGGTCAACTTCCCGACCAGTGTCTACGCCAACAGCCCGGAACTGATCGAAAAACTGGCGGCAGACATGCAGCGTTACGCCATCAAGCCGGAAATGGAGATTTTCGACCTGAGCATGATCCAAAATGCCCTGGAACTGGTTAAAAAAAATCTGGTCAAACCGCCGCTGCATTTCGACTTCGTCATGGGGCTCAAAGGCGCCGTTCCCGCCACGGCCGAAAACCTGGTCCACCTGAAAAACACCCTCCCGCCGGGCTCGACCTGGTCGGCGGCCGGCATCGGGCCGGCGCAGCTGCCCATCAACGCCCTGGCAATTCTCATGGGCGGCCACAGCCGGGTGGGGCTGGAGGACAATATTTACTATCACAAGGGGTCTCTGGCCACGAACGAGCAACTGGTGGAGCGCATGGTGCGCCTGGCCCGTGAATTCGGGCGGGAAACGGCGGGCTCCGGTGAAGCGCGCCGGATTCTGAGTTTAACGCAACCGCCCGTCAGCTGAGCGCATCCCGGCGTTTTTTCCCGAGCGTCATCGGGCACACGAGAATTCACGGTAACGAATACGGTTGTAAGTGAATCAAAATGGGGTTCTTACCATATTTTCCTCTCGATCCCGTAGCTTTAAAGGTTAGGCATCTTGGTACTTGAAACCGACTGCCTGACAAGGAAAAAGACGGGATCCGGTAACACCGGCCTGGTCCTGTATCGACGGGAAAAGCGAGGAAAGCCCCATGTTTTACTATCCTATAACCTTTCTGATCATAGCCCTGGTCGCAGCCCTATTCGGCTATACCGGTATCGCCAGCGCCGCCGCGGGGGTGGCCAGAATAATTTTCTTCATTTTTTTATCGCTATCGGTTTTATCCCTGGTATTCGGCCTCAGCAGTCGCCAGCGCGTTTAAAAAAAACGTCGCTTCAGCCATGGCGGGGGCTTGCGGCAGCCGATGAATTCGACAATTTATAGACTTTACCCAAGATAAAAATTTTGGCTGTATGTCGGTCGGGGGCGAATGACTGCACAGCCGCATTCCTTATGGCCTCCGGCTTGCCAAAATCTTTGCCTTGCAGCCGACAGCCACCTGTTCACCTGAACAAAGGAAACAAAGATGACTTTTGACATATCCTTGCAGCCGATCCTGGCCCTCGTGGCCGGAATTCTGATTCTTATCATACCGCGCCTGCTGAACTACATCGTGGCCATTTTCTTGATCTTGTTCGGTATTCTGGGTCTGGTTCACTGACAGGGGTCACATAGGTTCGGCCGATAGCCGAAATGCTCGTTCGGAGCCACCGACGATCATTCCCGGACTGCATCATGGGCCAGAAGTTTTCTAAAACGGTCCCATTGTCCTCGTTGCTTTTCGCCCCTTTGAAGCCGTCGTCTTCAAAAAAAAATTCGGGTGCATGGGGGCTCGTTGACTTTTTCCGCCCGGGCGCGAATATGATCGAAGACCGGATGGAGATCTGCCACGATGGCGGTTTCAGGGCAAAGCCGGACGCAGTTGAAGCAGTGAATGCACGCCGGCCCGATCTCCGCTGCTTCGGATAGATGGATCGCCGTCACCGGGCAGTTCTCGGCACATATACCGCAGAGCGTGCAGCGCTCCTTCACGACCTTTTTAACGGGAAAATGCTTCTTGGCCCGTTCGAAATTCATCTGCACCATTTGCTCCCGCACGGAATTTTCCTGGTAGTCCAGAATGGCCCGTGACAGGGCCGGCGGATCGGATTTTTTCAGCTTGTCGGCCACCGCTTCCAGCAGGGTTGCAATCATTTGGTCGTCTTCGGGCCCCGGGTGATCGGCCCCCAGCGGCGCATCCTCGGCCCACATCATCGAGTGCCGGGCGAGAACCTTGGCCGCCCCCAGGACCCGATAGCCTTTTTGGGCGAGCGCCGTCGCCATTTCATGCAGGGCTATCCCGCTGGTGACGGCGCCCCAGGTTACAAACGGCACACTGAAGCCGTTTTCAGCCCGGGGCATACGGGCGATAAACTCCATTACGGGAGGAACGGGATGCGCGGCATAGACCGGTGAGCCAATGTAAAGGCAGATGTTGTCCTTGGCATCGAAGAGCTGGGGAATGATGAAATCGATGTCCGGATCATCGCCCAGGTCGATCGTCGTGACGGGCGTTTCCAGGGCGGCGATTTTCTGCCGCATCACGCGGGCGACATGGGCCGTGCTTCCGGCCGGGGAAAAATAGACGAGCAGGGCCTTTCGTATGTGAAGCGGCATGGGCGGTAATCTCCTCGCAGGTGACCGTCGGCAAATGGCGGTTGGTGTAAGTCCAACGGTTCAGGGTTCAACACCACTGCTGGCCGCTGAAACGTCCCGTTTGAGCAGTAATATACTTTTAAGCTTTCGAGAAAAATTCCAAATCGCAAATAACAAATGCCAAATAAATCACAATGACCAAAATTCAAAATTACAAACCTGCCTGGATCATTGGATATTGAGATTTATTTGGAATTTGGTACTTGGAATTCCACATCTCCGAATGCCTTAACATCTCATCCTCTGCCTTACACCTTATACCCTGGACCCTGTACCTTGCAGCCCGGCCCCTTGCACCTTGCACCCTTTCACCTTATCCTGGTCCTATAGTACAAAGCGGTCCAAACGTGAAGAAAATTCGGCTGCAGACTGTAACCCATTAGATACAGGAGAATTTCATGGATTCGCTCGGAATCGTCAATGCCCTTTACCCGATGCCGACCACCCTGGTCGGTGCCACGGTCAACGGTCGACCGAACATCATCACGATCGCCCACGTGGGCATCATGAACCACGGCCAGCCCCAGTACATTTCGATCGGCATGGCCAAATCGCATTTCACCAACGCCGGCATAAAGGAAAACAACAGTTTCAGTGTCTGCATTCCCTCCGAAAATTTGATGAAAGAAACCGACTACTGCGGCATTGTCAGCGGCAAAAAAGCAGACAAGGCCGCCCTTTTCGAGCTTTTTTACGGCCAGCTTAAGACCGCCCCGATGATAAGGCAGTGCCCGGTGTGCATGGAGTGCCGCCTGGAGCGCACCGTCGATTTTCCGAACCACGATGTCTTTGTCGGGGAAATCGTCGCGACCTATGCGCAAAAAGAAGTCCTCGACGCCAACGGGGAGATCGATATTGCAAGGGTCAAACCGCTTCTGTTCGACATGAACAGTAAAAAGTACTGGTCCCTGGGCCAGGCTGTCGGCGACTGCTGGCGTGTCGGCAAGCAGCTGAAGGTCGAAAAAGGAACGCCATGAAGCGGCTCCGACATTCGAAGATTTTCTGGGCGATCGTCGGCACGATTCTGTTCACCGCCCCAGTCTCGGGAGGCGGCAACCTTTCAGACGCCCAAAAAAAAGAGACCGTCTATGGCCTGTACGCCGAGTACAGGAAAGACTTCCCGGCGGTGACGGACATCTCGCCGCAGCAGGCCATGGCGCTGCTGAAAAAGAACGACATCGTTTTCGTCGACACCCGCAAGCCGGCGGAGATGAAGGTGTCGATGCTGCCGCACGCCATTTCCCAAGGCGAGTTTTTGGAGCACCCCGAAAAATATGCCGGCAAGACCGTGGTGGGCTATTGCACCATCAGCTACCGCAGCGGGGTGTTTGCGCGTGAAATGGCGCAAAAAGGCATCACGGTCGGAAACCTTGAGGGCGGAATCCTGGCCTGGACACTCGAAGGCAAAACGGTGTATGACGAAAACGGTGCGGCGACCAAACGCCTCCACGTTTACGGTAAAAAATGGGACCTGGCGCCGGCCGGCTACGAAACCGTGATGTTCGGCCTTTGGGAGCAGGTGACCGGCGGGTTTGGCCGGTTGGCCCGTTGAGCCCGTTTTGTCATACTGCAAAGGGATGATAGGGGCGAAAAATCTTTCGCCCCTACCGGCTTTCGCCCCCCCCAGGCACCCTTAGAAGCACAAAAGCATGGTTTGTTTCCGAACGAAATGCTCAGGGCCATTCGAACTGTCTCAAAAGGCTACATTTTGAACAGGTGAACGGCGAACATCGAACGGTCACCATCGAATGGTGAATAAGGAAAATTGTCATTTCAGCAAAAACGGAAAGACCCTCCAATGATCAAGCCGATTTATCTGGACTATAACGGCACGACGCCGCATGCGCCCGAAGTCATCGCCGCCATGCGGCCGTTTCTCGAAAACGAGTTCGGCAACCCGTCCAGCGCGCACTGGTACGGCATCGCCCCGCGGCAGGCGGTGGAGTCCGCACGCCGGCAGGTGGCCGGGACCCTGAATTGCCGGCCGCGGGAGGTGCTTTTCACCAGCGGCGGCACCGAGTCGAACAACCATGCCATCCGGGGCACGGTCCGGGCCCTGCGGGCCAAGGGCAACCATATCATCACCAGTGCCTTCGAGCACCCGGCGGTGCTGGAGGTGTGCCGCGACCTGGCGCAAGACGGCTTCGAGACGACTTTTCTGCCGGTCACCGCCGATGGCCTCGTGGACCCGGCAACCGTGGAAAAAGCGATCCGCCCCGCCACCATCCTGATCACCATCATGCATGCCAACAACGAAGTGGGCACCATCCAGCCGCTGGCCGAGATATCGAGAATCGCCAAAGCACACGGGATCGTGCTGCACACCGATGCCGCCCAGTCGGTCGGCAAGATCCCGACCGATGTTCAGGACCTCGGCGTCGACCTCCTGTCGGTGGCCGGACACAAGGTCTATGCCCCCAAAGGGGTCGGGGCCCTCTACGTGCGTCCGCCTTTCGAGCCGGCGAGGTTCTGCCATGGCGCGGGTCAGGAGGGCGGCCGGCGCGCCGGCACCGAGAACGTCCTCGAGATTGTCGGACTGGGAGTGGCCTGCGAAATCGCCGCCCGGGACCTGCAATCCAACATGGCCCACATGCAGCGGATGCGGGACCGGCTGCAGCAGGGGCTGTCGGCCGCGCCGGCCGATGTGCGCCCGAACGGGCAGGCGGCAAAGCGCCTGCCGAACACCCTGAACCTGTCATTCAAGGGGGTGGAAGCCAACCGCGTCCTGGAAGAAATTGGATTGGAGGTGGCCGCATCGGCCGGCGCCGCCTGTCACGCGGACACGGTCGAGATCTCCCATGTCCTTCAGGCGATGCGCGTACCCCTCCAGTGGGCCAGGGGCACCCTGCGCTTCAGCGTCGGGCGCATGACCACGGCGCAAGAAATCGATCGGGCCATCGAAATCGTGATTCGTGCGGTAACGAAATTGAGAAGAGAAGCCAGCGGCTGACCCCTGAGCCTTTAACCCTGAACCTTCCTCGACCTTCTCTCAGATGTTGACGACCTTGTCCGCCAACTGCATGGCCGTTACGATATCGAGCATGTTGGTGGTTTCGCCGACCTGCTTTCTTTCCAGCAGCCTGAAGTGATCGAGGCACGTGCCGCAGACAAGAATGCAGACGCCGTTTCGCTCGAACTCTTGCAGGTCGTCCAGGACCTCGGAACCGTCGATGGTGAGCTTGACGGCGTTGTTGACCAGAACCAGCCGCCACAACTCCGGGCCCATTTCCTTGAGCGTTCTGATAAAATTGACCATGAGTTTGAGCCCCAGGGCATCGTCTCCGAAACCGATGCGGTCCGTGGCACACATGACCATGATCTTCTTCGAGTTGATATCGCCTTGCGACCGAGGCTTCGCCGTTTCCCGTTTCCGCGGCAGCGCGGCGCACTTCCCGACGACCACCAGATCGCTCTCCTGTTTTTCCAGCCCGGTTTCAAACCCCTGTGACTCCAGAAACCGTTTGACGTTCTGCTGGGCAGCGGCGTTGTCGACAACGACCCGGACAGCGTCCGTTCTTCCCTGCTCGACCGCGGCCTTGACCTGCAAAACCGGGGCGGGGCACGACAGTCCCCGCGCATCGATTACTTTCATATATCCTCCCGACTATGTTAGAAGTATTTTTTCCTTTGGCTCGGCAACGACCGCGCCGATGATCTTCGATTCCGTCACCCCCCTTTCTACCAGTTCTTCGCACAAGCGGCCCGCATTTTCTTCGCCGGTGCCGATCAGCAAACCGCCCGAGGTCTGGGGATCGAAGAGAAGATCCAGGATCAGTGGATCGATGCCCGGGGAGCACTCAACCAGCGCCGCCCGGAATTCCTTGTTCTTGAACGCACCGGCCGGCAGCAGCCCGAAACCGGCATACGCGATCGCGGCGGGGGAAATGGGAATATCCGCGACGCGCAATACGGCACCGCAGCCGCTGCCGACGATCATTTCCGCCAGATGCCCCAGCAGGCCGAAGCCGGTCACGTCGGTGCAGGCATGAACCGGAAAGCGCGCCATGACGGCGGCGGCGTCCCGATTCAGCATGGCCATCAGCCGGGTCGCTTTTTCGATCACATCCGCCGACGCCATGCCGGCCTTGATAGCCGTGTTGATCACGCCGGTACCCAGTGGTTTGGTGAGAACGAGCCGGTCGCCCGGTTTCAGGCCGCCCTTGGTCAGGATTTTTTCCGGATGGACGAATCCGGTCACCGACAGGCCGTATTTGAGTTCTTTGTCCTCGATGCTGTGCCCGCCGACCAGCGCCACGCCGGCTTCTTTCATTTTGTCGAGGCCGCCGGCAAGAATCTGCCGCAGGGTGGAAAGGCCCATTTGCTCGAGCGGAAAGGCGACCAGGTTCATGGCGGTTTTCGGTTCGCCCCCCATGGCGTAAATGTCGCTGAGCGCGTTGGCGGCGGCAATCTGGCCGAACATGTAGGGATCGTCGACGATCGGCGTGAAAAAATCGACGGTCTGGATCAACGCGAGGTCCTCTGAAATTTTATAGACCCCGGCATCGTCCGCCCGCTCCAATCCGACGATCACGTTGGGATCGGTCGGGATCTCGAGCCCGCAAAGTGCTTCCGCCAGGTCCCCCGGCGGCAATTTGGACGCTCAGCCGGCACCCTTGACACTTTGGGTGAGGCGCAATGCATTGGGATCGGTCATACCGTATCTCCCCTCCAAGGCTTTAAAGTTTCATCTTCGGGAAAGAAGCTTTCTGTTGCGGGTTGCGGGTTCAGCATCTGCAACGTGACCCATATCCAGCAACCCGCATCAACCCGCATCCCGCAACCCGCAACCCGCATCCCGCAACCCGCAACCCGCAACCCGTAACCCGCAACCCGCATCCCGAGTCCCGCATCCCGCAACTCGTAACCCGCAACCCGCTACTATCCACTGACTTCCGCCACCCGGCATCCCAGCGCCTCCACGATATCTTCCGGGGCCATCTTCAGCATGACGCCGCGCCGGCCGGCGTTGATGAGCACTTCCGCGTGTTCCCGGACCCGCTTTTCCATCACGGCCGGCAGTGATTGTTTCGTTCCGAACGGGCTGATGCCGCCGATCTGGTATCCGGTCAGACGCTCGGCCGTGGCGGCATCGGCCATCGCCGCCCGTTTTACGGCAAACGCGCGGGCCAACCGTTTCAAATCCAGTTGCCGGTCTCCGGGCACCAATGCCAGGCAATACTCCCTTGCGCCCAGGCCGACCACCAGGGTCTTGACCGTCCGCGCGAGGGCAAAACCGGTGGCGCGCGCCGCGAACTCGGCCCCTTTTTCTTCGTGCTCATAGGTGACCACCTCGAAGGAGACGCGCTGCCGCTTGAGCAACGCTATGGCCCGTGTGGACATGGATTGCCTCACGCCCGTCCTTATTATTGTTTGAAGACCGCGTTTACGTACGGCGTTCTTCCGGCCATGTCAATTCGATTATATTAATTGTTACATTTACACCATTGGCGCGTGGCCGAAACTCCGCGCCCCTCGCGCAAGGGGCCGGGGAAGGGAGAAATGGGCGTGAAGCGTGTAAAATGACCAAGCCGGCAGCGGCAGCGGCACCCGCGCTCCGGCCCGACCGGCCGATGGTATCGGACACCGCCGAGTTTCCGATCAAAACGAGACCGCGGACTTATTGATTGAAAAGCCGGGCAAAATGATGATAACTGATAAAATTTTTTATGAACCCCATCGAGGTTGGAAGAAACGGCAATGGGAAAAGACCTCTTGATCGTGAGCGACGATCTTAATGAGCGGGCGTCGATTGCTGCCGGTATCCGGAGGAAACGGGGTGATCCGGTTGTGGCCGAAAGCGCACTCGAAGGCGCGGGCCGCTTCAGGGACCTTCGTCCCTCCATTGCCATCGTGAACTTCGATATGCCCGGAGGTCGGGAACTGATCGATGGCATCATGATCGAGAACCCGGCCGCACAGGTCATCGTTCTGTGCGGCCCGCGCAGCCTGGATCGGGCCGCGGAAGGGTTGAAAACCTCTTGTGCGGACTTTCTTCTGCGGCCGGTTCAGCCGGCCGCCCTGGAAATCGCCCTGCGGCGGGCCGATACCGTGCTCGGCCTTCAGGATCGGATCGGACAGATGCGGGCCCGCCTGGAAGAGCAGAGCGGACAAAGGGCGGCCGAAATGGTCGACACGGAGCGGTTTCTGGCCATCCGCCAAATCGTCGATCGCATGTCGGCCTTCATCGCCCAGGTCGCCAACGATGTGCACGGCGGCGTCAAATACTTCAACGAACTGCCGTATTTCGTATCGATCCACAATCCGGATTGCAAAGTCCTGGCGGCCAACCCCACCTATATCCGCAATCTCGGATACCGTATCCACGGCAACAGCTGGGAGATTTACAGCGGCAAACGGGCCACCCGCGAAAACTGCCCGGTGGCACGCACGCTGCGGGATGAGGACATCATGGAAACGCGGGCCTTGGTGCGATATAAGAAAGGGGCCAAGGTCCCGGTCATCGTTCACACGGCCCCGATTTTCAACGACGACGGGGAAGTGGTCCTCGTACTGGAAATTTTTGCCGGCAGCAAGGATATCGACCGTCTGGCCGAGGAAGTGCGCACGACCCAGCAGCGATACCAGCAGCTCTTCGATCTGGTCCCCATCCAGATCGTCGTGGTGGATCGGCACCTGCGCATCACCGCCATCAATCGGCGTTTCAAGGAAGATTTCGGTCAACCGGTCGGGCAGAATCTCTTCGATGTTCTCAGGCCCGGCAAATTCCCGGCCTTCAGAGACCCCATCACCCAGACGCTTAGAGACGGTCGGCCGCGGCAAGGCGAACTTGTCCTGACCGACCGTCATGGCACGCAGTATACCATGATGGCCGGGACGGCCCCGATAAAAACCATGGCCGGCAAGCTCGTCCAGGTGCTGATCACCTTCTCCGACGTGACCCGGCTGCGGCAACTGCAGGACAACCTGTCGTCTCTCGGAATGATGATCGGCACCATTTCTCACGATCTCAAAGGCTGCCTCACCGGCCTGGATGCCGGACTGTATCTGATCGATACCGGTTTCTACCGCGACAAGCCCGGCCGGATCGAAGAAGGGCTGGAGGTTGCCAAGTTGATGGTGGAGCGCATTCGCAAGCAGGTGCAGAACATTCTTTTTTATGCCAAGGAAAGAAAGCTGGACCTCCGGCCGACCGACGTCGAACAGTTCGCCACCGAGGTGGCCGCCAACATGGATCAGCGGATCCGCGGCGCCGACGTGACCTTTGCCTGTGTCTTCGAACCGGGACTGGGCGCGATCGAAATCGATCCGGACCTGGTGCGCTCGACCCTGATCAACATTCTCGAAAACGCCCTGGAGGCCTGCATCGAAGACCGATCCGGCAAATCCTTTCACATCACGTTCCGGGTTTCCGGCCGGGAGGACGAGGTTCAATTCGACATTATCGACAACGGCAGCGGCATGAACGAGAGCCAGATAAAAAACATGTTCACCATGTTCTATACTACCAAAGGCAGCAAGGGCACCGGCCTGGGGCTTTTCATCGCCAACAAGACCGTCACGCGCCACGGCGGGCGCATCACGGTCGATTCCGTGGCCGGCAGCGGCACCACCTTCAGCATTCGGTTGCCACGACGGGTCCCGATTTCCGATTGACCCCCGATGCTCATCTTCGCACGGGCCGGCTTGCGGCCGGCCGGCCCGACGGGACATGCGACCGGCTGCAGGGGGTGCTTCCCCCGGCACCTTTCTTGCCGTCGACGGCCGGCCGGTTTGCATAAATTTTTCGGATGGCGCCGCTCCCGTGACACGTCAACAGCTCTTCTGCCGGCTTTAAGGTAAAGCTTCCGGCTGCTGGTATTTCGGTAACCGGTTCACCGCTGCTTGCCCCAACAAAGGGCATTTTCATTGTTTTTCTTCTCATAGAACCTTAATTAGAGGGCATTTAGATGTTGACTTTGGTCATAAATCATAGTAAATTCCTTGAAACATTGGGTTTAAGGGGCGTAAACCCGAAATCAAAAAAGGGGGAAACAGATGACAAAGGCAGAATTGATCGAGAAAATGGCAAATGAAGCCGACATTTCCAAAGTGGCGGCGGGCAAGGCGCTCGACTCCTTCGTGGACGGGGTCACAAAAACGTTGAAGAAAAAAGACGGCAAGGTCACCCTGGTTGGTTTCGGGACCTTTCAGAAATCACGCCGCAAAGCCCGCAAAGGCCGCAATCCGCAAACCGGTGAAATGCTCAAAATCAAAGCCCGCAATGTCGTCAAATTCAAGCCCGGCAAGAAACTAAGAGACGCGGTTTAAGAAAAACACCCCAGAATTCGACCCCGGCAAAAAAGGCAGTCACTTCCCGACCTCTGGGTGCGCTGCCTTTTTTCATGTATCGGCTTCACACCCTCAGGTGCTCGACGGGGCGGATTCCGGCTCGTAGGGTTTTCCGCAGGTGGTGCAGCGCCCGTCCGGACCGATCACGCCGATGCAGTTGCCGTCGCTGCACAAAACGCGCCGCTCCCAGTCCTCGTCATCCACGCTCTCAGCCTCGGCAGAATCTGCGGCGGGCGCCTCGTCCGCCGTCGCCGCTCCGGCCTTTTCTTCCGGAACATCAGATGGCGGCAGCGCTCCCGCCGGGTCCGACGCGCGCGTGCCGCTTGCGGGAAGCTCGCCTTCATAGGGTTTTCCGCACTCCTTGCAGCGTCCGTCGGGTCCGATAACGCCGATGCAGTTGCCGTCGCTGCACAGGATGCGCCGATCCCAATCGTCATCGGCCGACGCCCCGTCTGCATCGGACGGGAACGGTCTTTCATCACTCATAAGCCTTTCTCCGGATCAGTTTATGGTTTCCGCCTCATATGGCTTCCTACAGCCGATTGCCGCGGGCTTGCGGACAAACGGCTGCGACCGCCGATGTCGCCGAAACGGCACCCGCCGGCGTGGCGGGCGTCTTTATGCTTGCGGTAATTGGATGATTTCAGACTTGGAGTCAATTTAGCATTTAGGAAAATCAAACTCAACACCATATTCATGGCGCTTGAGCGCGCGGCGAGAAAAAAATCAGCGACGGTACGGCGGTTGAAAAAAAACTAAAAAGCCATTAGATTGTCAGGCGAACGTGCGACTGACAACTGAAGGTATCTTTGGAGAAAAGAGGCGTCGATGCATTACGAAGGCAATATCATCCGGCCGCCGAGCGAGGCCAACAGCATTTTGCTGCAGGTCACCGTGGGCTGCTCGCGCAACAAGTGCACTTTCTGCGGCACCTACCGCGGAGAGCGGTTCCGCATCAAGTCCGACGATGTCATCATGGGCGACATCACCTATGCGGCGCAGTACTGCCGGCAGCAGCGCCGGGTGTTTCTGTGTGACGGCGACGCGCTGATCATTGCCCAGCGCCGGCTCCTCGCCATCCTGGACGCCATTCGTCAGCAGCTTCCCTGGGTGACGCGGGTGGGCACCTACGCCAACGCCAAAAGCCTGAAGATGAAAAGCAGTGCCGAATTGGAAGAACTCAAGGCTCACGGACTCGGAATCGCATACATGGGGCTTGAAACCGGCGATGACGTCACTCTTGAAAACATCGACAAGGGCGCCACGGCGGCGGAGATGATCGAGATGGGCCGCAAGGCGCGGGCCGCCGGCATAAAGCTGTCCGTTACGGTTTTGCTGGGCATCGCCGGTCGCGACCGCTCGGCAATCCACGCCCGCGAAACCGGGCGGGTGCTCTCGGCCATCGATCCGGAATACGTCGGTGCCCTGAGCCTCATGCTGATACCCGGCACGCCGCTGTGCCATGATTTCGAAGCCGGCCGTTTCGAACCGCTCGCACCGGTCGAAACGCTGCAGGAGCTGCGGACCATGATCGAACACACCCACCTGAGCCGCGGCCTGTTCCACGCCAACCACGCCTCCAATTATCTTCCGATCCGGGCCAGGCTGCCGCGGGACCGCGAGGCCACCCTCGGCCTGATCGACGACGCGCTTGCCGGCCGGATCGGCCTGAAGCCGGAATACCTGCGGGCATTGTAAAAAAGTCTCCGGTGTCGGAGCACACCGGTCGCTTCGGAAATGCGCGTTTCGCCCTACTGAATTCATCGGTGTTTGTTTTGAACCGGGGAATCGGCAAAATTGCGGGCCGGTGATAGACATACGGGCGCCGCCACCGCAATTTTATGGATGCCGGCGGTATTTGCTTGCCTAGCGGGCGGCTTGAATGCTAAAAACCAAGGCTGATAATCGCCCCTGAAGGAGGAATTCCATAGATGGATGACGCTTTGAAACCGCGCCGGCAGGATATCGACACGATGTGCGTCAACACCGTGCGGACCCTTGCGATCGATGCGATCCAAAAGGCCAACTCGGGACATCCCGGCGCACCGATGGGACTCGCCCCGGCCGCTTACGTGCTGTTTACCCGCATCATGAAACACAACCCCGCAAATCCGGACTGGCTGGACCGGGATCGCTTTGTCCTTTCGGGCGGCCACGCCTCGATGCTCCTTTACAGCCTGCTGTACCTGACCGGCTACGATCTGACCCTGGAAGACATCAAATCCTTTCGCCAGATGGGCAGCAAGACCCCCGGGCATCCCGAATTCGGGATGACGCCCGGCGTCGAGACGACCACCGGCCCGCTCGGTCAGGGGTTTGCGAACGCCGTCGGCATGGCGATCGCCGAACGCCACCTGGCGTCGGTTTTCAATCGCCAGGATGCCGAACTCGTCGACCACCACATCTATGTCATGTGTGGTGACGGAGACATGATGGAAGGCATCACCTCCGAAGCCGCCTCGCTGGCGGGCCATCTCGGGCTCGATAAATTGATCTGCCTCTACGACGACAACCGCATCTCGATCGAGGGCAGCACGTCCATCACCTTCACCGAAAACGTGGCCCGGCGCTTCGAGGCGTATAACTGGCAGGTGCTCACCGTCGCCGACGGTAATGATTTGGCCGCCATCGAAACGGCGCTGCGGGAAGCCGCGGCCGACACCAGCAAGCCCTCGCTGATCGTTTTGCGAACCGAAATCGCCTACGGCAGTCCGAACAAGCAGGGATCCGCCGACGCCCACGGCGCCCCCCTGGGCGGCGCCGAGGTCTGCCTGACCAAGGAATGCCTGGGATGTCCCAGGGATGAGGAGTTCTGCGTGCCGGCCGAGGTCCTCGAAAAATTCCGGGCCTGCACGGTCGCTGGAAAACAGGCCGAGGCCGGGTGGCGGAAAAAATTCAA
The DNA here is from genome assembly GCA_963728055.1 of uncultured delta proteobacterium. Taxonomy (GTDB): domain Bacteria; phylum Desulfobacterota; class Desulfobacteria; order Desulfobacterales; family SG8-13; genus JARFQH01. The sequence goes on from CAVSIM010000011.1 coordinate 308,415, forward strand.
GGACTACACCAGAACCTACCCCGATCTGGCCAACCGGTGGGTGAACGCCTTCAGCGGTTTTCTGCCCGAGGGCTGGGACGCCGGGCTGCCGGAATTCTTGCCGTCCGACGGTCCCCTGGCCACGCGGACGGCCTCCGGCCGGGTATTGAACGCGGTCGCCGCTGCCCTGCCGACCCTTATCGGCGGCTCGGCCGACCTGGCGCCCTCGAACAAAACGTTTATCGACGGCGTGCCGGAGCTTCAAAAAAAAGCCGGCAAGGGGCGCAATATCCGCTTCGGCGTGCGGGAACACGCCATGGGGGGCATACTGAACGGCATGTTTCTCCACAACGGCGTCCGGCCCTACGGCGGGACCTTCCTGGTCTTCGCCGACTACATGCGGCCGGCCATTCGGCTGGCGAGTTTGATGAACCTGTCGGTGATCTACATTTTCACCCACGACAGCGTGGCCGTCGGCGAAGACGGACCGACCCACCAGCCGATCGAGCACCTGGCGGCGCTGCGGATCATTCCGCGCCTGACGGTCATCCGGCCGGCCGATGCCTCGGAAACGGTCTGGGCCTGGCGCCAGGCCATCTCCACGACCGGTCCCGTCGCGCTGATCCTCAGCCGTCAGAAACTGCCGGTGTTGGACCGCACCCGCTTCGCACCGGCGAACAACCTTAAAAACGGCGCCTATATCCTTTCCGATGCCCCGAAAATCCCCGACCTCATTCTGATCGCCTCGGGCTCCGAAGTTCACCTGGCGCTGGCGGCGCAGGAGGCCCTGGCGGCGGAGAACATTGCCGTGCGGGTGGTCAGCATGCCCAGTTGGGAGTTGTTCGAGAAAATGCCGCCGAGCTATAAAGAGCGTGTCCTGCCGCCCGAGGTCAGCCGGCGCATCGCGGTCGAGGCCGGGCACTCTTTCGGCTGGGAACGGTACGCGGGCAGCGGCGGCAAAGTGATCGGCATCACCTCTTTCGGCACATCGGCTCCGGGCGCGGCGGTAATGGAAAAGTTCGGCTTGACCGTCGAGAACATCGTTCAGAAAGCCAGACAACTGCTGTCGACATAATCAGGAGATTTTTTCCGATGGACTATAAAATCATGTTAACGACCTTCGGCATGGTATTTCTGGCCGAACTGGGAGACAAGACCCAGCTGGCCACTTTCTGCCTTTCCGCGGACTGCGACCCCAAGTTTTCGGTTTTTATCGGCTCGGCCGCCGCTCTGGTCCTCAGCGCATCTCTGGCGGTATTTCTCGGCGGGGCCATCAGCCGCTTGATTCCGGCGCACTACATAAAAATCGGTGCCGGCGTTTTTTTTCTGGTTGCCGGCGTGTTGACCCTGGTTTCCGCGGTACGCGGAATGGCCGCGTGAGTTACCCAAATCGATGCAAAAGACCGTATCCCTGCTTTTTATCGCCGCCTTCGTATTCGTGACCGCTCTCACCCGATCCGCCGGCGGCGAAAACGCCGCGGATGGAGAAGGAGCGCCAGCGCTGATCGAGAGCATCCGGTTCAAGGAGCCGCTGGATTTTTGCGGCGAAGCGATACCCCTCGAAAACCCGGAGGTTCGCGAACGCCTCGAAAAGGAGATGCTCCTCACCCTGGCCGATCGCCCCCAGGTCATCCTGTGGTTGAAACGCTCCCATCGGTTCATGCCGTTGATCGAAAAAGAGCTCGCGGCCAATGGCCTGCCGTCGGACCTGAAATACGTCGCCATCGCCGAGAGCGCCCTCAGGCCGCATGCCGGATCGACCGCCGGGGCCGTCGGGTTCTGGCAATTCATGCAGAGCACCGGCCGCAACTACGGTTTGGCCGTCAACACGGTCATCGACGAACGCCGCAGCATTTACAAATCGACCCGCGCCGCAAGCGCCTATTTCAAGTTTCTTTTCGAAGAGTTTCAGTCGTGGACCCTGGCGGCCGCCGCTTACAATATGGGCGAAGAGGGCCTGAAATCCGAAATGCTGCTTCAGGAGGTCACCGACTACTACCGCCTGTATCTGCCCCTCGAAACCCAGCGCTACCTGCCCCGCATCCTTTCGGCCAAGCTCATTTTATCGAATCCCGAAAAATATGGTTTCAACCTGACCGCAGACGATTATTACCCGCCATACGAGTTCGACGAGGTCGCGGTGGTGTGTGAGCAGCGGACGCCGATTCGGCTCATCGCCCAGGCGGCGGGCACCTATTTCAAGCTGATAAAAGACTTGAATCCGGATATTCGCGGTCACTACCTGCCGGCCGGCACGCACGCGCTGCTCGTTCCGAAGGGTTCGGGCAGCGGTTTCGAAAAACGTTTCGCGGCCGTGGTTGGCGAGTGGAAAAAAAATCCCGACAAGCACGTTTACACCGTCAAGGCCGGAGACAACCTGTCGAGTATCGCCGAGCGTTTTCAGGTTCCCTTGCGGGCGCTCACCGTCTGGAACGACCTGAAAAACAACCGGCCCATTCATCCCGGCGACCGTCTGGTCATCTACAAAGTGGTGGAGGCGCCCCCGGAAGTAAATGGCGATTAGGGGAAAGAACGCCGTCTGACAGGTTCCGGATGAAGGCCGACTTTTCTCCGCCGGGCCGCCGGAAAACCACAAGGGGGCCAATCATATTCGCGGTAAGAAGGGACACGGGAAGGATCAAGGCTTGGTCGGCAGGACGACGCGGTTCTTGCCGTTTTCACGGCTGGGCCGGAAAAAAATGGCCATATGGCCGATCGAGCCGACAAGCTCGGCCGCTGTCCGCCGGCAGAAAGCGGCCATGAGGTCATTTTTCCGGCTTTTTTCTTTGAACGCGATGAACTTCACTTTTATCAACTCGTGTTTTTTCAACGCGGCATCCGCGTTATCGATCACCGCATCGGTCAGGCCGGCCTGACCGATGAACACCACCGGCTTTAGTCCGTGGGCCAGGCCTTTGAGATACTTTTTCTGAAATCCGTTCAGCATCACCGCCGTTTCCCCCCTTTTTAAGATCGATTTTTGCCCATGATAATCGATCCAGCCGGATCGTCAAGCCCCTTTGTCACCAACGCCGGTGTCGGTGGCCGTCATCCGGGCGGCTCATGCGTCAATAAAAAAAAACAGTCCGGATGCGCCGCTGGGTGGTGGTCAGCGGAGCATCCGGACTGTCGGGGAGGAGGACGAGTGAGAGCTTTTTTTTATTATGTCCTTTTAAAAATTTGGGCCTCCGGAATGCCGTTGTTCCAAACGCTGCATAGCTGGGTAGCCTTAAATGCCCGCCGGGAAGATGCACGCACACTCGAGAAGCCGCAAACATTAATTTTTAGAGAGCGTCAAGCCGGATTTGGGTCCCTTTGGCTTTGTTGTATCCTTATACAACAAGCATGCCAAGTAGTACAATTTAAGGTAAAAGCTTTTAAATCGGATACTTGGACAAAAAAGGAAGGTTGGGACCGACGTGCGGGGGGGAAAAGTGACAAAAAGCGTCAAGATTTCTGCCAAAAAACGTCAATTAAATGAACCTGATCGATTCGAGCTGCGGCAAACCGACCGGGCTTTGGCTGAAACCGCGAAGAAGCGCCGGTTTCAGCCGACTGCCTTCTTGGACCGCGGGGACCAGTACCGTACCGGTCCCACATCGACGTGCACGAAGTTGTCGCGCGGATAATATCCGACGCCGCCGCCTTTGATGACCGTGGCAACCTTGCGCAGAGAAGCCAGGTGGACGTCCGGCAGGCGGATATCGGCCGCCTGGCCTTTGAGATGATAGCTGTTGCGGGCCGCTTTTCGGCCGCTTCGGCGCAGAAGGTCGTTCGATTTTTGGCAGCGATACCCCGAAACGACGGTGAAAGGTTCGTCGAGGTTGAGGTGAGTTTTAATGGTGTGCAACAAATTGACGAGCCCCAGATCGATTGATTTCACTTCTCCGGTGCGATGGTCCCGCATGATGTAATCGATTTTCTCAAGGGCCTGGGGGCTGTATTGTCCATTGAGCCAGTAGGTCGTGGACAGGGTTTCATTGGTGACGGGGTTGAAGAGCGAAAGCGAGCGGTCTTGCGGGGAGGCGTCCGGCCGTGCGGCCCAGGCATGGAACGGCACAAAAGCGGCGAGCCCCGAAAAAATCGTCATTTTGATGAAGCGGCGCCGGACCGGATCGAACTCACGGGTGGTTTTAGCTGGTGGACTCGTCATCAGCGGTGCTCCTGCAGTGTTGAGAGTTGAACAGGGATGTGCGCTACGGGTTTTAAGAAAAAGATTTGGGCAAGGCCGGAGAGCGGCAGCTGTAGGGGGATACGCCCCCGACCAACACAGCCAAGCCTTGATCTTGAAGCCTGTATCGCGCCGGAAACGGCTCGATAACGACAAGTTGCGACAATCTAAAACGTCTGAGCCGAAAAACAATCAGGGTCGATGAAGCCCGGCAGAACGCTGTCTGACAGATCGTTGGATTCTATTCGCTACAGGGAATCAAACAGGAAAAACCATCAAGCTGATGCTGCTATATCTAAATCAGCTGGCAAATATGTCAAGATTTTTTTTGCGGACAGCGGAAAATCAGGGTGGTGAATGGGTCAATACGGCGATATCACCGCACAGTGTTTTGAATTCCGCCCTCACATCGTTTTCTGTGACATCCCGTATGGTCGCTTCTTTGATAAAGTAGGTTTTGCGATTGTCATTGAATTCGAAGGTGACGACAATACCCGCGCCCGCTTTGAACGGCGGCATTTTCTCGGTTTTAAACCTGACACCCGACCGGGAAACATCGTTGACCGTGATAGCGAAACTTTCGGGTTTGCCCGCGGGGCGCTCGTAAAGCAGGCTCCCTTTCGTGTCAAAATACCGTCTCTCGAACTGGCGTCGCTCCAAGACGACGTTGAAGGAATACCCGCACTTGCAGGCGGCGTCAAAATTTCCGATGTTTGACCTTTTGAAAAATTTTGCTATATTGACGATCTTTTGAAAGCCGCAGCGGGGGCATTCAATCAGGATATCGTTGTCGCGCGTCAAGGGGACGGTCGCTGCGTTTTGTTTCATGGCTGGGGATCGCCCTTCGGTGTCCATCCGCAAGCGGCTTTTCAAGGCTTTAAGATAAAGATTTTGGCAAAGCCGGAGGGCGGCGGCTTTATCCAGGGTTGAGCGGTTCAGGGTTCAATGTTCTGGGTTGAAAAGCTCTTAAACTGCTCTTATCTGAACAAAACGGACTATATGATATTTATAATATCTTGCACCCAATGGACTAAATCGGTCAATCCAAGTAATGGTGAATGAAGTTCGGAAATCAGCATCATATAACCTTTGACCCCTAAACCCTTATATGAAACTACGCCAAAATGGCACAGTTTCTTTAACGATCAAACTGGCCGCTTTTCAGGCCAGCGGCTGGGCTGAACCTGGAACCTATCAGTTTAGCATACGCCGACGACCGACACCGGCAGTCAAAAGCTTTATCTTAAAGCCTGAAACATGAAGTGTCGCTTTTTTACCTCATCCGTGGTCTAAAAGTCAAACCCAAAAAATATCTGACATGGCAAACACAATCATTACGGCGACAGGAAGTTACCTTCCGCCCCGAATCGTGCCCAACGAGTATTTTCTGAACAACGAATTCTATGGCGCAGACGGCATCAGGCTCGGCCGCTCCAACTGCGACATCATAAAAAAACTGCACGAAATTACGGGCATCAGGGAGCGCCGCTACGTAACCGACGGCCTCGCCACATCGGATATCTCCTATCTGGCGGCCGAACAGGCGCTGGAAGGCGTGGACCGCGAGAGCCTCGATTACATCATCGTCGCTCAAAATTTCGGCGACGTGCGGGCCGACAATAACAGAACCGATATGGTGCCGACGATCGCCGCGCGCGTAAAGCATAGGCTTAAAATCAGGAACCCCTACACCATCGCCTTCGATATTCCCTTTGGATGCCCGGGGTGGCTGCAGGCGGTGATCACGGCCGACTACTTCATCAAATCGGGCGATGCCAAACGGATCCTGGTCATCGGCGCGGAAATATTATCGCGGGTCGCGGATCCGCACGATGTGGACAGCATGATATACAGCGACGGTGCCGGCGCGACGCTGCTCGAAGCCTCCGATCGCGATGCGGGCATTCTCGCGCACGTCACCCGCTCGGACACCCACGATGACGTTTACCTGTTGTGGTATGGTAAATCCTACAATCGGAGCCGCAATAACGACGATCTGTATATAAAGATGAAGGGGCACGATATTTATAAATATGCCGTGCGGAACGTCCCCGAGGTGGTCGGGAAAAATCTCGCCAAGGCCGGCCTGGGCATCGAGGACATCAAGAAAATCCTGATCCACCAGGCCAACGAGAAGATGGACGAGGCGATCGTCAAACGGCTATTCAAGCTCTACGGAAAAGCCGATGTTCCGGCCGGCATCATGCCCATGATGATTTCCTGGACCGGCAACAGCTCGGTCGCCACGCTGCCGACGCTGCTGGATTTGATCCAGCGCGGCAAACTGGACGATCACAGGCTGGTTTCGGGTGATATTGTCGTATTCGCCTCGGTCGGCGCAGGAATGAACATCAATTCCATGGTCTACCGGATGCCCTGAAACACCGGGGATGGCGCCCCGCCCGGCACACCCCGATCGGCTGACCTCGCCCGAACCCCAGCCGGGCGCCGATTCCGCCCGGCTGGTCATCGTCATGCTTCGTTTCCCGCCGGCCGGCACCTCCGGAGACACCGCAAGCGGGCGACCGCCACGGCTTGCGGCATTGGCGCTTTCACCGCTCCCGATTTGGTCTGCAGCTCGGCGGCAGCCCCTCGCACCTGCCCTGCCCCTCGCCCGTGATAAAATCATTCCAAGATTTCCTTAACAAGCTCTTGCCGGATGCGGTTGGCATTTGACATTCGGGTGAGTTCCGGATGTGATCATTTTGGATGAAGCCCAGCGGATCAAGAATTTTTCGACCAAAACCGCCGATGCGGTCAAGCGGATCCCCAGAGGCCACGCCCTGGTGCTGACGGGCACCCCGCTCGAAAACAAACTCGAAGACGTCTACTCCATCGTCCAGTTCCTCGATCCGCGCCTGTTGTCCCCCCTGTGGAGTTTTGCAGCCGACCATTTCATGCTCAGCCGGCACAAGAAGGGCAAAATCCTCGGCTATCGCAATCTGGACCGGCTGCAAGCGCAGCTCAAATCAATCGTCATCCGCCGTCGCAAGGAGGAGGTGCTGTCCGATCTGCCCGAGGAGGTGGTCAACAACTACTACATCGATCTGCACGACGAGCAGCTCAAGATCCACAACGGATACCTGTCGTCTCTGCTGCCGCTGATCAACAAGAAGTTTCTCACGCCCATGGACCTGCGGCGCATTCAGGAACTCCTGCTGCGGATGCGGATGGTCTGCAACTCCACTTACCTGATCGACCGCAAGACGCACATATCCCCCAAACTCAAGGAACTCGAAGGCGTGGTCGATGAGCTGGTGGTGCAGATGGTGATCTTCAGCGAGTGGACCACGATGACCTTTCTCATCGCCCGCAACCTGTCCGAGGCCGGGATTCCCTTCGTCGAACTGTCAAATAATTCGGTGTCCGCATATTCCAGAGCCGGTCCGAGCGCGACGGCCGCCCGGCCGCGCAGGTCATCGGGTGCCTTGCCGTCCCGCAGAATCGACAGCAGCGCCTCCACCATCTCGTCGTCGACAACCGTAACATCACTTGCCAGTGTAACGGCCGTGAGCCGGTTGGAGGCATCGATTCGATCATCCCGCAGCGCTTTTAAAATCACGGTGCCGGCATCCTCCGGCCACTCCCAGGAAGGCGTGTCATACAGCGTTTTCAAGTCCATGTCTCCCTCCTCCAATCCATGCCGATTTCCTTCAACACATGGGACCTAATAATACGACCGCCGCCCGCTGGCAAACACTTTTCCCTTGACAATCCGCGCTTCCTTAACTATTTATTACCACTCAAAATTAAGGAGAAAATATTCCCCGGTAGCTCAATTGGCAGAGCGGGTGACTGTTAATCACTAGGTCGTAGGTTCAAGTCCTACCCGGGGAGCCAAATAATAAAACGGTCATTTTTCATGGAAAAAATGGCCTTTTTTCTTTTGTACGCTCGATTGTTTTCTGAAAGGATATCAAATGGTTTTCTATAATTCGGAAGGAGCCGCCCGTCTTTCCAAGGGGAGTTCGAACACACAAAATTGATGATCCGACTTTTTTCCATTATATTTTGTTTTCCGTAAAGAATTACAGCACGTTGCGCCAGTTCGAGTAATTTCACACCCTCTTCCATATATGACCCGTCCGCCCTCTGATGGCGTTCGATTTTTCGAAAAATATCATATTGCTCTTTCTCCCACTCCTTACTTTGCTGAATAAATCGTTGTCCTTCGCATTCGACATTGATGTATCCGAGGGGTGCGAATGAAGGAAAAATACCCTGTTCAGCCTTCTCGATCATTCCTTTTCGTGTTTCTTCGGAAAGGTTGTCGATGTAATTTTTTGCCATCAACACCTGAGTCTTTGGCAAAGATGGTAAATTTAGATATTTCACGCCACCTTACGAATTGTTATTGACCATTCATGAGATTGTTCAAACTTCCAATCCACCGATCAAGCTCCTCTCCGTCACCATCCTTGTGCCAACAGTCCGGCCTGGAAATATTCACCTCCACCTGGGGCTGCAGCACGGGGAAAAATTCTTGTAGCGTGTTACACATCACTCTGGCCGTAAGTTCTGATACGGTATCCAATTCACCCAGCGGGGCTTCAAAAATAAAGGCGTCATGCAGTGGAAGAATGATTCGGGTATCGTATTGCTGAAAGAGTTTGTCGAGCCGATTGCCCGCAGCCTTAAACACCTCGGCGGCGCTGCCTTGGACAGGATGGTTTTTCAGCCAGTTCCGCTCCCAACGTGTTGCCTCGCCACTTTTGGCCAGATATCGCTTCAATCCGCTTATGGAGAATGCATATCCCCTGATAGCACCAAATTGCGCCGCCAAGATCAGAGCCCCCTGCAGACGCGGGAACAAAGCCATGAACCGCGCTTGCAATGCCGCCGCCTTGGCCTTGGTGGTTCCCAGGGTCTGGGAAAGGCCAACCGGGGTAATGCCGTAAATTATCCCCAGGGTGCACGATTTCATCTGGGTCCGTAATTCCCTATGTTTACCCTTGAACTCGATGCCGGTGATGAGGAGATCCTCCGCCGGCAGTTTTTCGCAAAAAAAATGCTGTGCCATGGCAGAATAGACATCCCCGGAATTAAACATCCGGACCAACTCATCATCGCCATATATTGCAGCCGCCACACTCACCTCCACCTGGCTCCAGTCCACTTCACCGATGCCAAAACCCGGCTCAGGGATAATCAGAGGCCGCAGTATCCGGTCCAATCCCAGGAAATTCGGCCAGCGGCTTGTCTGTCTCCCGGTGTCGGTGCCAAGCTGCCGGTGTTCGGCACGGACCCGGCCGTCCTCACCTACAAAGTCCGGGGATAAAAGTTTGTCGGCTAACAGATCGGAGGCCCTCCGTACCATCCGCAACAAGGCAATTGCCGGATGTAAGCCGGCATTTTTCTTCAGGATCGTCTTTTCAAAGCACACCTTCCCGCCCTTCAGGAATTTGTGCAGGAGGCCACAACTCCGAAAAAACTCCGCCAACTGTTTGTGGCTCTGGCTGTTCCCGATGCCATACTCAGAGGCCAGGTTCTTTTCCAATCTCTCCTGGTGCACGCTAATCTTGGAAATGGTCTCCTTCCGCTTCATTTCATCCACACGCACCCCGGCCCACTCAATACGGGCATTGGTAATCACCCAGGCCATTTCCACGGTCTCGCAATGGCGCAGCAGGCCATTCTGAACAGCCTTCTGAACTTGAATGGGATATAGTTTACAGGCGGCAATGGCATCCTCGGCGGCATAGCCGATCTGCTCTTCTGAAAATTGGTAATCATCAGAATGAACCAGAAACGATTGCTGCAACCGCTCCTTTTCCGTTTCCATGCTATAAGCCAAGCCATACCGTTGGCATGTTGCTACGAGGGAAAGGCCTGCCTGGGCGGCTGCACGGAATACGAAGTCATCTGCTCCGGCATGATCGCCAAGGCGTTTCAGCAGGTAGGGTATCCCATCGTTCCCGCCCTGATGCCGTCGGCGGATTTTAAAAGGAATATCGCCCGCAATCCTTATGGCACATCATTGATCATGCGGCACTATTCCCGAATCGTTCCGAGAGATTTCGATTTAAGCCTCAATTTTGAAATCATCAAATACAATATCATCGGCATGAGCGGGTTTGATTATCGGTCCATCTGGGTCCAGGACAGTTCGCTTGCCGGGCAGGGTTGACCATTGCCCTGCCGAAGTTTCAGGTGCTGCGGCGGTTCAGGGTGGCATCAAGAAAGAGAGCCCCATCACACCATATCGGCCGCGGCGAAAAATGGGGGACAACTATTACACCCTGTGCCGTTTCATCACGGCGAAAATAAAAGCCCTATGAAGGAGTTAAATTGTGGCAATGCCAAACGAGGAAATCCAGCGGCTGGCCGAGGACGCCGCACGGACGAATGACTGGAAGCGCTGGGGGCCCTATCTTGCCGAGCGGCAATGGGCCACGGTTCGGGAAGACTATTCGCCCGATGGCGCCTGTTGGGAATACTTTCCCCACGACCACGCCCGCAGCCGGGCCTACCGCTGGGGGGAAGACGGGCTGCTTGGGATCACCGACCGCCAGTGCCGGTTGTGCTTCGTCCCGGCGCTTTGGAACGAACGCGACCCGATTCTCAAGGAGCGGCTTTTCGGCCTGACCGGACCGGAAGGCAATCACGGCGAGGATGTCAAGGAGGCGTATTTCTACCTGGATGCAACGCCCACCCATTCCTACATGAAAGCGCTTTACCTCTACCCGCAGGTGGCCTTTCCCTACGGCTGACGGGGTTCAAGAAACGTTTCGAGTGGTTCATGGCCAGCAATACCGAGCTGACGCAGCACCTTTCGCGGTCTGAGTCGTTGGCCCCCCGGGGGCACCATCACTGGCTGCTGGCCATTCCATCCCGAGACAAGCTGATCCGCGTTCTTGGCTACATGCTGGACGAAGCGGAATTTCTCTCCCCTTATGGCATCCGCTCGCTGTCCCGGTATCACGCCGATCATCCTTATGTTTTCGACGCCGGCGGCCGGCACATACGGGTCGGCTATACGCCGGCGGAGAGCGATACGGGCCTTTTCGGTGGCAATTCCAACTGGCGCGGTCCCATCTGGTTTCCGGTCAACTATCTGCTCATCGAAGCCCTGGAGCGCTATCACCACCATACGGAGACGACCTGAAAGTCGAGCTTCCCACCGGCTCCGGCAACTGGTGTAACCTGCAACAAGTCGCCGATGAGCTGTCCCTGCGCCTGACCCGGCTTTTTCTGCCGGATGGGGACGGACGCAGGCCCTGTTATGGCAACGTGCCCCAATACTGCAACGATCCTGAGTTCAGCAACCTGGTTTTGTTCCACGAGTACTTTGACGGGGACACCGGCAGGGGCCTGGGCGCCGAGCATCAAACCGGGTGGACGGCGCTGGTGGTCCGCTGTTTGGAGAGTGTAAGCAATATCTCCTTCAAACGACATGGAACTCAGCAAGACGGTTGAAGATCGAGCAGAGAAAAGTAGGCATCAATCCAACAATGGAGGCAGAGCGATGAAGAAGTCAGATCAAAAGGAACATAAAAAAGTGACCTTCAGCTTCGAGGCCGATCCGGGAAAGAAGATCTTCGTCGCGGGAACATTCAATGGGTGGCAGCCGAAGAAGACGAGACTGAAGGGCAACGACACCGGTTGCTTGGAGCCTGTTTATTCCAATATTTATTTCAGAGTTCAAATTTATTGCTTGACACGGCGACACTGAATTTATATATTGCTAAACAAGAATATAGGAGATGCCATGAGAGCGTTCATAAAAGTGATGAAAGCCCTTTCCGATCCGAACCGGGTCAAAATCGTCAAGTTGCTGCAGCACAAGCGGCTGTGTGTCTGCGAGCTGCAATGCGCCTTGGAAATAAGCCAACCTACGGTTTCAAAGCACCTTAAAATCCTCGAAGAAGCCGGACTGGTCGGTTTCAAGAAGGATGGTCTATGGGTTAATTACCACCTGGCCGACGGCGGGGAAAGCGCCTATGCGGCGAGCCTCCTGGGCAATTTGAAACACTGGCTCAACGACGAGCCGGAAATCGTCGAGTTGGTAAAAAAGGTCCCGCAACTCAACCGGTTTGAGATCTGCGTGAAAAACTGACGTTGGGTATTTTAAATACCCATATCACGATTTATAAATTAGTTTGACCATCCGACCCAACCCATTGATCGGCGGTTGAGTCTGGCGGGCCGGTCCTGAACGAGGGGGGAATTTACGATGAGCAATGCTGCATCAATTACCGGAAAGATACAGACGCTTGCGGACTCCAGGGAGGCCGCGGAAAAAGAACCCGAGCAACCCAGTCTGATCGACTGGAAAAGCATTTGGAAGCCCTTGAGCATTATTATCGGCGTTTTTCTGGTCATTTTCTGGCTGCCGCTGGAAAGCAGCCGGTTTACCGGGGCGGTGATCGAATCCCTGGCCCTGACCAAGTGGTACGCCCAGGAGCACGTGCTGCTCTGCCTGGTGCCGGCCCTTTTCATCGCCGGCGCCATCTCGGTGTTTATCTCCCAGGCAGTCACCAAGCAGATCATGCCGCTTTTGATCGGCGGCGTGCTTGTCGCCGGATTTCTGCTCGGACGGCCGGGACACGAGGGGATGATTCCATCCGCCTGGGTCAGCGGCCTGGTGGGCGGCAACTCTGTAGCGGCCAACCTTTTTTCCTCGGTGGTAGGGGCGTTTATGTACTTTGCCACCCTGACCGAGGTGCCCATCCTGCAGGGGCTGATCGGTGCCGGCATGGGCAAGGGCCCGGCCCTGGCGCTGCTGCTGGCCGGACCGGCCTTGAGCCTGCCCAACATGCTGGTCATTCGCAGCGTGATGGGCACGCAAAAGACCGCCGCCTATGTATGTCTGGTGGTGGTAATGGCCACCATCAGCGGTCTTATTTACGGACACTTCTATGCCTGAAAGAGGAGGAGACCGCCATGACTGCCGATGACATTGCCCAGATCATCGTTGCCGGGCAGAGGACCGGTATCGTCGGGCTGAAAAAGGCCCTCGAAGAGGTCGCCGGGGAGAGTGCCGGAAAAACGGATGCGGAAATAACAGACGAGCTGATGGCGCGGCTGTCAAAGAAGAACTACATCGTGCCCAAGGTCAAGGATGCCTATGAAACGGCATTTCTGAGAGAATACAAAAAGTTCGTGGGTGAACCGTTCGAAGGATACCGTCGATCCGGACCTGGTGCAGATCAAGGTGCTCGGCCCCGGATGCCCCAACTGCGAACGCCTGGAGCAGGACCTCATGGCCCTGATGACGGAATTGCAGATCAAAGCCGATCTGGAGCATGTGCGCGACCCGGTTGAAATCGGCACCTTCGGCGTGATGGCCATGCCGGCTCTGGTGATCAACGGCAAGGTAAAGGCCGCCGGCAGGGTGCCGTCAAAGGGAACTATCAAGGAATGGCTGTTGGAAGCTCAAGGCTCGTAAACAGAACTGACTCAACTGACTTAACTGACCTAACTGATTCAACCGACAGAAAGGAAAATCATCATGGAGATCAAAGTGCTGGGCCCAGGGTGCCCCAAGTGTCAACAAACCGAAAAGATCGTCAAGGAAACCGTGGCCGAGACCGGCGTCGATGCCGTCATCGGCCATGTAACCGACGTCATGGAGATCGCCGGTTACGGTGTGTTCGGCACACCGGCCGTGGTCGTCGACGGCGAGGTCAAAAGTGTCGGCAAGATTGAAAAGAGCAAGAACTTCAAACTCGAACGCGCCGACATCGACCGGGTCAAAGCGGCCGTGAAGCGGGTGGCGGGCGAAAAAACCGCGGCCGCCTGAGGCCGTCAACAGGCGGTTAAGGATACCCCTGCTGCCGAAACGGAAATGATCCGAAATGAACGGGTCAAACTGTACGACGTTTGCCGGGAATATTCTTGCGCACTGGGAACCGGCTCCGGAGGCGGTAATACTGTCGGAAGACATCGTCGTTTCTCCCGAACCGGCAAATCACTATCAAACCCCGGCGGGGATTCAATAGTGAGAGGTGCCGTTATGTTACTGGAATCTTCATCGATGTATGGAAAAATCCCGACCAGGCTAAAAAGTACGGCATCAGGTCCATACCGACGCAAATTTTCTTTGACGCCAAGGGCAGGGAAGTTCATCGCAATACCGGTTTCATGGATAAAAAACGGATTGTTGACATTTTATCCAAGCTGGGAGTTTCCTGACGCAGCCGTGTCGTTGCCCGGCAATTGGAATCATTAAAAGAGTTGAACGCGATATGTTCGATCAATTTTTAATAGCCGTTAACCAGTGGATGACCGGCGGGCTGGCTTTCGCAGCCTTGGGCGCATTCGCCTGGGGCATGGTCAGCGTACTGTTTTCTCCCTGCCACCTGGCGTCCATCCCGTTGATCGTGGCCTATGTCGGCGGTCAGGAAACCGCCGTCCATCCCCGTCGGGCATGCTGGTATGCCGGTGCTTTTACGTCGGGACTGTTTGTCACCATTGCCGCCGTAGGCATCATTTGCGCCATGTTGGGCCGCATGCTGGGCGATGTGGGAATTTGGTGGCAGGTGCTGGTGGGTGCCGTTTTGATTTGGGTGGCCTTAGGCATGCTCGGTGTGCAGGCCTGCTCCATGTCCGGTGCGCTGCTCTACCGACTTAAGCTTCGTGGCATCCACGGCGCCTTCGGGCTGGGACTGGCCTACGGCATCCTGTCGGGCTCCTGTACCTTCGGCTTCATCGCTCCGATTCTGGCCATCGTCACCGTGCAGCAGAAGATCTTCACAGGGTCGGTGATGATGATCCTCTTCGCTTTAGGGCACTGCCTGCCCATCGTCGTGGCCGGCAGTTCCACGGCCATGGTGCGCAAACTCACGGAAAACAGCGTCTGGCAAGGGGCCGGGTTGTGGTTCCGGAGGGGCGCCGGAGTGGTGATCGCGCTTTTGGGCGTCTATTTCATCGTCAGCCCGTTTGTCAACGGCGCCTGAATCGCATCGGTCACCAGATGCGTTTCAACATACTAATACACAATAGATTTAGCAAAGCGGATTGGATGATGAAGGCAACCGTCACGATAAAACCAAGCCCGATTTCCCTAAAACAAACCCTGTGGCAGGTGCCCGCGCTCGTTGTGCTGGCCTGCCTGATTGCAGTCGGCGTCAATTACTGGCGTTCCGACGGCATACCGGTGATCGGGGACTGGACGGCCAACGCGCGCTTTGCCGACGCAGCCGGAGACAGCCTGGTCATTGCACTGGAACAAGCCGCGCAATTGTTCGATCAAGAGGCCGCCCTGTTCGTCGACGCGCGGCCGCAAAGCCAATTTGCGCAGGGGCATATTCGCGGGGCGCTGAGCCTTCCCTGGCAGGAGGTCGACCGTTTTTTCGTGGAAACGGCCGCCCGCTTGGAGGGCTCAAAGACGATTATCACCTATTGCGACGGGGAAAGTTGCGAGTTGAGCCATGAACTGGCTCTTTTTTTGAAGGATATGGGTTTTGAAAACGTGCGCGTACTGGTCAATGGCTGGACCGTCTGGAAACAGGCCGGCCTGCCGACGGATACGGGAGAGTGACATTATGAAGGAAGAAAAGGCATGCCAGGTGGAAGATGATCACAGCGACAACTTTTGTGAGTGTAGTGAAACTACGGGAGACTCACACGGCCACGGCTGCTCGGGGCACCATCACGGCCCGGCGCTGCAGGACACCAGCGGTTCCCGGCTTCTGGTCACCCTGGCGCTGAACCTGATCATTCCAACGGCCCAGGTCATCGGCGGCCTGCTGGCCAACAGCGTGGCCCTGATCTCGGATGCCGTGCACAATTTCAGCGATTTCACGGCCCTGCTGATTTCCTACATCGCCTTTCGCATCGGTCGCAAAGGGGCCACGGCGTTCAATACCTTTGGCTACCGTCGAGCCGAAATCATGGCCGCCCTGATCAATGTGCTGCTGTTGGCCGGGGCTTCCGGGATTATTCTTTATCATGCTGTTGAGCGCTTTTTTCATCCCCAGGCGGTCAACGGCCTCGTCGTGATCATTTTGGCCGGTGTCGGCGTTGTCGGCAACGGGTTGTCGGCCTGGCTGCTGCACCGGGATGCGGCCCACAGCCTCAACGTGCGCGGCGCCTTTCTGCACATGGTGGGGGATTTGCTCACCTCGGTGACGGTCCTCATCAACGGTGTCTTGCTGATTTTTTATCCGTGGTACTGGCTCGACCCGCTGCTGTCGGTCTTGATCGTTGTGTTTATCTTGAAAAACGGATGGAGCCTTCTCAAGGAGTCCACGGCGGTGCTGATGAACGCCACTCCCGGCCATATCAGCCTTGAAGCGATTCGTGTACACCTGTGCCGCCTGCCGGAGGTCCTGGGCGTTCACTACCTGCATGCCTGGCAGGTTTCCTCCAATAGCACCGCATTTTCCTGCCACGTGGTGGTGCCGGACCAGCCGGTCAGCCGTACCGAGCATCTGACCGACCGCATCAAGCATGAACTGCTGCACCGCTTCCGCATCGACCACCCGGTGCTTCAGTTTGAAACCGCTTCCTGTGGCCAGGGCACCCTTTTGTGTGAAATGGCTTGCAACGGGGAGACGGACAGCATTTCGAAAAGGATGCAATAGATTGTGCTCCTTGTGTTGCGCCTGCTGCTGGGTACAGTGTTCCTTTACGCCAGCTCTGACAAGATTCTGCATCCATAGGTCTTTGCCCAAGCCGCTTACAACTACCAGATCCTGCCGGACATGGCGGTCAACCCGACACGGGAGTGTCGCTGATCATCAAATTCGATGAGGTCATCTGTTGCGAAAAAAACTGTTGATCCCAAGCATTGTGTACATCGTTCTTGCCCCGGTCTTTGGCTCGGCAGGCAATACGTTGTCTTTCGGACCTCAAGCCTTTCTTCCCGAAAGCATCTTTGAATTTCACCCGATAGTGTAAGGCGGTCGGATCGTGCATGTATTTATTTTTCACAATAGAGGCGATGCGCTTCTATCAATCCTCGATATCGAATCCGGTTGAGGGCGCACAGCCGCATACTGCAGATCGCGCTGGATGAAGACGCGTGGAGAGAACCTAATGAAGCACAGAACGAATCTGGAAAACGAAAGCCTCCCCGAAAAAGTTTGTGTGCAGTTGGCGTCTGAAATCGAACACCAGCTGCTGCCTAAGAGCTCGCCCCTAATCGACGACGCAGAGATCGCCGGATGGACAGTATATTCCGGAATGCTGGGAGGCGATTTTTTTGATTATCACGATTTTAGGGGTGTTTGTTGCCCCTCGACGACACAAATGCACATCGTCGTCGGTGATGCCTCCGGGCATGGCTTGTGTTCCTCACTGTTGATGACTTCTATACGAGCTTATCTGCGCGCAAGGGCAATGCAATCGGGAGATTTGAGCCAGATCGTCGCGGACGTCAACAGATTGCTGTGTTTGGATGTCGGGTCAAGCGGCCATTTTGTAACCGTCTTTTACGCCTCGATCTTCGGGCCTGAGAGGAAGATCGAGTGGGTTCGTGCCGGGCACGATCCGGCCTTGTTGTACAATCCGGCTACCGACGTGTTTGCTCCGTTGCAAGGTAAGGGTGTCGCATTGGGCGTCGACCCTCACGCCGATTACCAGGTCAACAGCCGATCCGGTCTCCCGAAGGGGGCCATTGTTCTAATTGGAACCGATGGTCTTTGGGAGATCGATCAGGGTGTCGGGCGCACCCATTGCAAAGGGATGATAAAGGATTTGGTTCGGAGGCATCGGCATGAAAATGCGGTATCCATTGCCGAGGTCATAAAAAGAAAGGCCGGCGAATGTTGCCGGGGCTTGCCGGCCGAGGACGATATGACGCTGATAACCGTAAAGTTTGACGGTGATTCAAAATGTTAAGTTATTTTTGGGCAAGCCCTTAGGCCGAGTTTTTCTATCTCTTACGAACGAAAACCGCACACATTTCAACTATAGGGCGACTGCGCAAGAAATGGATCCATTTTTCCAGCCGGCATTAATTTCAGCTTGACATCCCCCGGGTGAAAATATTAATTTGACACTTCGTTAATTTGCGAAATATAGTATTGATACCATGCGACACCTTGTCAGAACCACCAAGGCACTGGCCGACGAAACCCGGATTCGAATTTTGGGGGCATTGCAGGGGCGAGAACTGTGTGTGTGTCAGCTGATCGAACTACTCGGCCTTGCACCTTCTACAGTTTCCAAACATCTGTCCATCCTCAGGAATGCGCGCCTGATCGACAGCCGAAAAGAGGGCCGGTGGATGTATTATCGTCTATCCGGAGAGGGTGCGCCGGGACAGATCACCGCTGCTTTGGAATGGGTTTTCCGTTCCCTTGTCGACAGCCCACAATATACGCAGGACAACTTGCGCCTGGAAGAGATCCTGAAAATCGATCCGGAAATCCTGTGCAGCAGACAACCCCGTCCTGCTGCCTGAATGCGAAAAACATTTGAACGAGAGAAGCAAGGCTCTCGCGGAGCGTCTGCCGGACGCCATCCATGAAACCGACCAGTTTGTTCCACATAATTCAGGAGGACGTATGACCGACTCAACCATACGTAAGTTAAGTTTTCTGGACCGCTTTCTCACCCTGTGGATTTTTCTGGCCATGTTTGTGGGTGTTGGAGGCGGTTATCTGTTTCCGGAGATCAAGAATTTTATCAACCTCTTTTCCGTGGGCACCACGAATATCCCTATCGCCGTGGGCCTGATTCTGATGATGTACCCGCCCCTGGCCAAGGTGAAGTATGAAAAACTGGGCTTCGTGTTCCGCGACGTCAAGGTGCTGGCTTTGTCCCTGGTGCAAAACTGGATCATCGGTCCGATCCTTATGTTCCTGTTGGCCATCGCTTTCTTGTCCGGGCACCAGGAGTACATGGTGGGGTTGATTCTTATCGGCCTGGCGCGCTGCATCGCCATGGTGATCGTCTGGAACGATCTGGCCAGCGGCGACCGGGAGTACTGCGCGGGCCTGGTGGCCTTCAACTCCATCTTCCAGGTGCTCCTTTTTTCGGTCTACGCCTACATCTTCATCACCGTGCTGCCCCGCTGGATGGGACTGGAAGGCATGGTGGTGAATATCTCCATCGGCCAGATTGCCGAAAGCGTTTTCATCTATCTGGGTATTCCCTTTATCGCCGGCGTGCTTTCGCGGTTGATCGGACTGAAAACCGTGGGGATCGAGCGCTATGAAACACAATTCATTCCCAAGATCAGCCCCATTACCCTGATCGCGCTGCTCTTCACCATTCTGGTGATGTTCTCCCTCAAAGGGGAATACATCGTTCAGCTGCCCTTCGATGTGGTGCGTGTGGCCATCCCCTTGTGCATCTATTTCGTGATTATGTTTTTCGTCTCCTTCTGGCTTTCCATGAAGGTCAGGGCGACCTATGAGCAGGCCACCACATTATCCTTCACAGCCGCTTCCAACAACTTCGAGCTGGCCATCGCTGTGGCCGTGGCTGTCTTCGGCCTGGATTCGGGGCAGGCATTTGCCGCCGTGATCGGCCCGCTGGTGGAAGTGCCGGTCCTGATCGGCTTGGTCAATGTGGCCCTGTGGTTCAAACGCAAGTACTTCCCCTACGCCGTGACGACTCCCACCGGTGTCTGCCATGTGACGTGCGAGCCTTGAGTGAAGCGAATTACCACCTTTTTTACGTTTTTACGGACGGTGCATCCACTTTGAAGCTCGGTTTTTTCGGTGGTCGCCGGATACCGGTATTGTTGATACCGGTCTGACGGCTTGTAAAAATGCATACAGGAAGGAAATCGATAAGTGAAGGGAGATCAATGAAAAAATCGAACCGATTGTTTTATTTTTTGACGATGTTTGCCGTCTGGGCGGTGGTACCGTCGTTTGCCGGTGATTCTCAGAGAACCGTCACTCTGCAGGTTCCCACTCCGGGTCTGGTTACCATGGTGGATCTTGGCGCGAACAAGTGCATCCCATGCAAAATGATGGCGCCCATCATCGAGGAGCTAAAAAAAGAATATGCCGGACGCGCTTCCATTATCTTCATCGATGTCTGGGAAGATCGGGAACAGGTGGATCGCTTTGGCATCCGGGCTATTCCGACCCAAATTTTTTACGACAAGACCGGCCGGGAGGTCGAACGTCACGTGGGTTTTTTAGACAAAAAGAGTATTGTCGCCACCTTCGAGAAGCTCGGCGTGCCCAAGGGGGGCGGATATTGATCAAAGACTTACTTCCATCCATTTGCCTTCCTTGCCGCTGTTCAGATGTATGGCGGACCTTACGTTTCATGGAAACCAGCATGACTCAGACGGGCAGAAGTGTGCATTCGGTGGTGACCATCCCTTGTCTGGCGTCGTGCGATGATTGTCAAATTCATACTGGAGCCCTGACGACGAGATGAGGAAAAGAGTAGGAAGTTTCGAACCGGAAAATAAGATTCGAGAGGTGGTGGACGCCTGCACGGACTGCGACGTGTGCCGCCACTTGATGGACACCGACTGCCTGTTTTTCCCCGAACTATACCGATTGTGGGACCAGGAACAGGCATCCGGCGAAGCGATCTCGGACGACGCGCTGCGGCGATTGGTGGATCTTTGCAATTACTGTGCGCTTTGTCCGTGCCCGAACATCCGGGCCCACATCATCGAGGCCAAAACGCAGTTCATCGACCGCGACGGATTGAAATTCGGCGTGCGCACAATTGAAGATGTGGAACGCATCGGGAAAATCTGCGGCACGTTCCCGCGGCTTTTCAATACGTTGTTGCGCAACAGACCCACCGGCAACCTGCTTAAAAAAGCAACCGGTATACATGCGGAACGTAAATTCCCGGAATTCCCCATAACGAACTTTACCCGCTGGGCTCAAAAACGCCGTTTGGATATCAAGAGCAACTCGGCAAATAAGCATAAGGTCGCATACTTTGCCGGCTGCACCGCCCGGTTCCTGTTCCCGGAGGTGCCGCGGGCAGCGGTATCGGTGCTTCAGGCAGTCGGGGTCGATGTCTACGTGCCGGAACAGAAGTGTTGCGGCATGCCGAGTCTGCTGGAGGGTGACCGGGATCTGACGTTGGAATTTGTAGGCTTTAATCTCAAGCAGTTGGTCGATGCCGTCAGGGACGGCTACGACATCGTTTGCTCCTGCCCCACCTGCGGTTTCATGCTCAAAACCGTTTTAAAAGAAGGCGCCTATTACTCGGCGGAATACCAGGCGTCGGTGGGAAGCGAGGCAGCCCAGTTGAAAGTGCCGGCCGGCAGGGATCTGATCGACGGACATGA
This sequence comes from uncultured delta proteobacterium, assembly GCA_963728055.1. GTDB lineage: Bacteria > Desulfobacterota > Desulfobacteria > Desulfobacterales > SG8-13 > JARFQH01. Next base: position 329,732 of record CAVSIM010000011.1, read on the forward strand.
GGAAGGCGGCTTCGTCGTGCTTCAAAAATCGATTTACGGCGGCATCCTCAAAGACAAAGGTTATTTCTCTAATTTCAGCGCCTGTGAGCGCATCCTGGTGGCCGAGCACACGTTCGACCTTGGCGAATACCTAAAGCGTTTGCAAAGTGCCGGGGAAATCGATCCTCCCACGAATACCGTTGCCGGCAGCCTGCTCTACTTCCCGCCCTGCCACGGTAGAGGGCAGAAAATCGGTCGTCCGTACGTGGAACAGCTGGGCCGGATACACGGCATTCAGCTGGCATCCATCGACGGGCACTTTTACTGCTGCGGGATGGCCGGCATCATGGGGTTCAAACGGGAGTTCCACGAGCCGTCCATTCGACTGGGCCGCCGCCTGATGGACAAGATCCGTGAGATCGATCCGGACCGGATTGTCACCGAGTGCCTCAGCTGCCGGCTGCAGTTCAACCAGTTTCTGCCGCATCCAGTCTCGCATCCCATCGAGATCCTGCGAGAGGCATACCTCAAAAAATGATCAATCGCTGGTGATGAAATGGATAAGTTTACGGTTTTTCCGAATGCGACCATCAAAGCATCTGGCCCGATCTCAGGCAAATTTCTGAGTTTGGGTATCAATGTTCCCATGCTGCATTGTTTCCTGGTCTACGGTAAAAATAGAGTCGATCTGACCGAAGGCAACAACAACGGCAAGAAACGATCGCTTGAAGATTTTCTCTACACGAAAAAGGTGATTCCGAACATTTCCGGCAAAAATGAATATCTTTTGTATAGGAAGGCATTGAGTGATTACATATTGATTAAAAACGAACTGAAAGGGATTGATTTAAGAATCTTACTTAAAGCGCGCGAAGAAGGGCTCACTCTGTTAAAAGCCAATATACGTTAGCGGTGACCCTTCCCGTCAGGGAAGATCGGAATATACATGGATATTTTCATCCAGCCATCGGAGACCGGCGTCAAGCGCCTGCTGAACGAGTCACAGCTCATTAGTTCGGATTTGACTCCCGAGCACCTGAGGCATTTCTTCGGCCTGGGAACAATAGAGGAACTGGAAGGTGTCGTGGGGCTGGAGCTGTTCGGCACCGTCGCCCTTTTGCGGTCGCTGGCTGTGGTTTCATCGCGCCGAAGGGCCGGATTGGGGTCAAAACTGGTAGCACAAGTAGAAGACTATGCTCGAAGTGTGGGCATAAAATCTCTTTATCTGTTGACCAACACCGCCGAATCGTTTTTCAAGCATCGCGGTTACCAGTCCACCGCGCGGGACGATGCACCCGCGGCGATCAGACAGACCAGGGAATTTTCCGAGCTCTGCCCTGTTAGTTCGGCTTTCATGGTGAAGCATCTGTAACGGATTATTCGCGCGTGAGTGGATACCAGTAATGCCTATATGGATATTCCGGTTGTCGAATTAAACAATTTTGTAATCGAGGGAGATTGAGTATGAAAGAAAAAGAGTCAGAAAAGATACGGCAAATGGTGAGAGATCGGTATGCTCAGGCGGCGGCGGGAGGACCTTGCGGATGTCAGTCAGGGCCGGAAAATTCGTGTTGCGGCGGATCCACAGGCATAGCTGATTCGATGAACCAGGTCATGGGGTATTCCAATAAGGATCTCAACAGTGTCGTCGAAGGGGCCAATCTCGGTCTTGGTTGCGGCAACCCGACCGCCATCGGGAACCTCAAGGAGGGAGAAATTGTTCTCGATTTGGGTAGCGGAGGCGGGTTCGATTGCTTTCTTGCCGCCAAAAAGGTGGGGGATAAGGGTCGTGTCATCGGCGTTGACATGACACCTGAAATGCTGGCCAGAGCGCGGGAAAATGCGGTGAAAATGGGAACCACCAACGTTGAGTTCCGTCTTGGTGAAATCGAACATCTGCCGGTGGCGGACAGCAGCGTTGACGTGATTATCTCAAACTGCGTGGTTAATCTTTCGCCCGACAAGAGACAGGTGTTTAAAGACGCCTACCGTGTATTGAAGCCAGGCGGACGGTTGGTCATATCCGATGTGGTGGCCACAGCCAAAATGCCGAATCAAATGCGTGAACAGGCGTCGCTTTTAACCGGATGCATAGCCGGGGCCGAACACATTGACAAAATACGAGGCCTTTTGGAAGAGGTCGGATTTAAGGAGGTCAAAATTGAGCTCAAAGCCCGAAGCAAGGAGCTGGTCAGCGGGTGGTTCCCAGAAAGCGGTGCCGAAAACTATGTGGCATCCGCCGATATCGATGCGCTTAAGCCATCGCAACAATCCTAAACGTGCACTCCAGTTATAACTCTATTGAAAATTTGTAACAGAGAAAGCGAGCAGGCTTATCAATATTTCTATGTCTTATTTTTTCGACTATTTAGTGTCCATCCGCGATCTTTTTTAGGCACTTTTCAGTGTCCAATTCATAAATGTGGATTTTTTTCGCTGGACAAGGCCGCACAAGGGTTTTCGGCGAGGCGTACTTTATGTACGCCGCAGCCGGAAACCCGCGGAGAACGCAGTTCAGCGGAAAAAAGACCATTTATGGATGGACACTATTTAAATTTTTCTATTGAGGGAAAGGGAGGTTTTAGATTAGCTAACACTATTCACATATCAAGCTAATTGCAGCATACGGCTATAAATCTGAAATTTCAATTCTTCCAATTTGTTCCGGATTTCATCCTCTAATACAAAATCACTAAACCCTGAGACCCGGGAGTGTGTGATCTTCTGCTATGCTTTAATTCAAGATGGGATTTCAAGAGGTGTTTTATTCTCAATGAATGCCGCACCTTTTTAAATTTTGTGGCACCACTACATATTGTGACCATACAATGCTGGCGATGGTTTTACAGACCGGTTCCCCAAAGCCCCAGCGCCGACATCAAACGCCGTCCTCCGGTCGGTATCAGCCGGAAGTCGGACCAGGGGGTTCGGCGACAAGTTGATCACCAGACAGCGGATACGGCCGTGAGAACGGAGACCATACTCAATTGGTTCGAATGATCATATCCGGGACCTATGGCGGCCCGCTTGACGCCGAATGGTGTCCACAAAGCGTGAGACGATCTTTTCGGTAATGGGTCAAACGACTGAAGCGATCTTCGAAAAAGTCGAACCGCTGCATTCCGAACGGTTCGGCGGCATCCATGCCCATCGGTTCTTCTTTGAAAGAGTGTCTTCGGTTGAAGCGTCGCTGATATGCGATATTGAATTTTTTCCAGATGGAACTGTCTGCATCGCCATACTCGATAAGACGGGAGAGTACAGTTTTATAGCTGACTCGGAAGATGCGCTTGACTTTGAAGACCCTGTCTACAAAGTGTAATCCGGCCGCTTCATTGCATTCCTTACGGAACCCCTCGCTCGGCATCAAAAAATGTCCGGCAAAACGGTCGGCTTCCTGTTCCTCCTCCTTGCTTTCATCGACCTTGGTGACGTCGAAGGCGTCGGGATGCAACATGAGATGGCCGAGTTCATGTGCGGCGCTGAAAATGCGCCTTTCCACTGAAATCCGCTCCCATACGTTCACCACCACCGCCGGGCCGCCGTCCTCCTCGCCCACAGAGAGGCCGAAGAAACTATCGGAAGCCATGGGAACCGGGAAAACCTTCACACCCGCGTGTTCGAGCAGGCCGCAGATGTCGTGGATGGGTTCGGTGGGTTTCAGCCCCAGCTTTTTGCGGCAGAGTCCGGCCGCCTCGGCGAGCCGCTCCCTGGAACATTGCGCCCTGACCGAATGGAGGCGGAACGGCTTTTCTTTCTTGAGGCTTTCTTCTAAATAATTGAAGTCATCGAGCCACCTCGCCACTTCAGCCAAGACATTTTCCCGATTCTGCATCCGCTTCGAGGACCGGAACCGGACGGTGCGCAGTTCCCGAACCGGCTGAAAAAGCACCTGAATTTTCACATCGAGTGCCTTGGCGATGGCCTGCATGGTCCTCATTCGCGGCTCACTCTTGGCAAGCTCAAGATTTTTGATTGCCGGCAAGGAGAGACCAGCGGTGACTGCCAAAGCCCTTTGACTGAAGCGTTTCGCAGCCCTCAACCGCCTTACATTTTTGGAGAGTACTTGCAGGTTCATGGCCACCTCCCTTTTTTTATCAAAAAATACCATTTAACAAAAAAATGTTGATGCAGCGAACGGACCTCAACCTTTTCGAGGTCATTGCGCTGGACAAGGTCCAGAAGGGCAAGCCCGTCACCGATGATGAATTCAAGATGCTCAAGAAAAAACAATTGATCGAGGGACGCCGTCCGAACCTTTTCGTGTCAGCGGAGGTAGCCGCAGCAACGGAAACGCAGGCCGATTACATCAGAAAGCGGGCATTCGACAAGCAGCATTATATGAAGATGATTTAAAGCTACCTGAAAAGGTTTCAGTCGGTCACACGAGCCGACCTTGATAAGCTGATTTTGGAGAAAGTGTCGGATGCTCTTACAGCCGATCAGAAGAAGAACTTTGTCCGCAACCTGCTCCAAGAGATGAAAAAATAAAATCCAAAATTGGAGGTCTCATGCCTCGTTCGGTCATTGCCTACGATAAAGACCTGACGGAAATTCCCGGCCGCCTGCCGTGGTTAAAACCCGATGCCCACCTGGTCAAGGACGGCAAGGCTGAGACCGGCTGGCGGGTGGCGCCGGGCCGCAGGGAAAGCCGCCTGCTGCTGGTGCCCAAAATCCGCGCGGCCGTGAACGATTGGCGGGACCAGGGGTATCCGAGCGCATCGGACGTCACCCGGCGGCTCTTTGAATATTGGTTCGAGGAAGACCATGACGTGCCCGGGTTCGAGGCTCCGTTCCGCTACTACTTCTGCCAGCGGGAAGCCATGGAGACCCTGGCCTGGCTGGTGGAGATCGCCGGTAAGCGCGACGCTGCGGACCTGATCCGCTCCTACGCCGAGGTCTACAAAAAGGACCTTTTTTCCGACAACATCGTCTTTCAGACCACCATGGACGGCCGCCGCCAGATCGTGCGCTATGTGCCGGAGTTGGACAAGGAGGGGGTCCAGGACCCGCCGCCGAAAAACCTCTGCCGCCTGGCCTTCAAGATGGCCACCGGTTCCGGCAAGACTTGGGTCATGGGCATGGTCATGGTCTGGTCTCACTTTCACCGCAAAATAGTTTCGGGATCGACGCTTTCGACCAACTTTTTGATGGTCGCCCCCAACGTAATCGTATACCAGCGGCTGGAAAAGCATTTTGGCGCCAACCGGGTATTTTATCAAATCCCGCTGATTCCGCCGGAGTGGCGCGCTTCGTTCAGCCAAAAGGTGATCCTGCGCGGCGAGGCATCCGAACCCGACCCTTCCGGCAACCTGTTCTTGACCAACATCCACCAGCTCTATGAGTCCCGCGACCAGGTCTGGACCCCCGCAAATGCCGTGGAAACCCTGCTGGGGAAAAAGCCTTCCCAGGACCTGGCCGCTTCGGGTCAACGGTCCATGCTGGAGCGGGTCAAGTCCTTGAAAGACCTGGTGGTGCTCAACGACGAAGCCATCACGTGCACGACGAGGACCTGGCCTGGAGCCAGTCGCTGTTGGCCATTCACCGCGCCCTGCCCAGGGACCTTTCCCTTTGGCTGGATTTTTCGGCCACCCCAAAGGCCAGAGCGGCATGTATTTCCCCTGGACCGTCTGCGACTACCCCTTGGCCCAGGCCGTGGAGGACCGCATCGTCAAGGCGCCTCTGATCGTTACCAAAGAGGATGACCCCAAGGTCGACACCCAAAACGGACAAAATTAGTTATCGGGACGCATTACACACGTCCAGCCTCGCATTCGACGGATGCGGTCTTTCGACGAGCGTAGCCACAATTATTAGGGCTACGTGCTACGGGTTGAAAGGGCAACCGTAGATGAATCCTTCGGAGAGGCGTTATTTACAGGGGGATTTTGACAATTCATCCTTCTTGGTATATATTACGATATATACCTAAGGAGGTGTACCGTGCAAACAGCCAAAATATTCACTAACGGTCGCAGTCAGGCAGTCAGGCTGCCGAAGGAGTTCAGGTTTTCCGATGAAGACGTTTATATCAAAAAAGTCGGCAATATGGTTATATTGCTGCCAAAAGATGATCCCTGGTCATCGCTGATCAACAGCCTCGATCAGTTCACAGAGGACTTTATGGAAATCAGGGAGCAACCCGATCAGACGCCTCGGGAAAACGTGTAATGCAATTCATGCTCGACACAAACACATGCATCTATGTCATCAAGCGAAAGCCCCCCGAGGTTATCGAACGTTTCAACCGGACTGAAATATCGCAGATCGGGATTTCATCCATCACCTTCTGCGAACTTCAATATGGAGTCTCGAAAAGTTCGCGACCTGAACAAAATCAAATGGCCCTGGCGCAATTCGTTGCGCCGCTGGAAATCCTTCCTTTTGGTACAGAGGCCGCTCAGAGCTACGGCGACCTGAGGGTCCAGTTAGAACGAAAGGGTGCACCCATCGGCTCTCTTGACATGTTGATCGCCGCTCACGCGCTATCGATTACCTGCACGCTTGTCACCAACAATGAAAAAGAGTTTGGCCGGATACGGAATTTGAAAATCGAAAATTGGATTAACCTGTCCCAGTGACGCCAGCCGAATACAAGTGGACGAAATTCAGAATCTAGACGCGGTCAACGAGCAAAGGTGCGGCCGAAGCAGGCGGAACAAAGCGATCCAGGTTGCATGAAGAATTGATGAGAGACTAGCCGGCCGGAACACTCCCGAACCAGACCTGTGGTCGGTGAGTCGCTATCCATACACGAATCTTCCACTATGCGCCCCGTCCCCGACCGACAAGCAGAAATCTTGCTTTGCTTTTTTCTACACAAGTACCGTATTGGAATGAAAATCACCCATTTTGCCAAAAAACACCGGCCCGCGCAGCGGTTACCTCCGGCGCCGAGAAAGTGGCCATATCGCCCAGCATCACCTCGAAGCCGGTGAAATCGCTGCGCACCCAGGCGACGTAGTTGCTGCGGACCGTGAGAACCGCCCGAAGCTCCAGGTCATCGCCGCCCTCTTCCACCATGATCAGCCCGAGATTATATCCGTTACGGCCCAGGCTGCGGTAGAATCTCTGAGCGTTCAGAACGCCTCGCCCCAGGGCCGACCAGTGCTCCTCGGTGGCCTTCCGCAGTGATGTGATCCCGGGCAGGATGCCCCAGATCTCGAAGAAGCCTTCCGGTGCGAAGGCCGCCAACCACTGCCAAGGCCCGGTGGCACCAATCCAGCGTTGGCCGCTTTGCTTCTCCTGAGCCAGATAGTCGCCGAACAGCCGCGTGCCGAACCGTCGCCGGTGCTCGGCGGCGCGGGCCTGCAGGAACCGCTGATTGTTGGTCGGCATGCGGTCGGCCTGAACCTGCAAGTGGGGATGGAGCAGCGAGCCGCCGGCCGAGGGCAGATGATTCTGGGTGATGGCCATGTAAACGGCCGCGGGATCGAAGGACAAGACCCGCAGCAGATAGTCTCTGCAGTTAAGGAAACTGTCCAGGTAAGATGGCAGACGCGCTGTGCCGATTTCCACGAAATGCTTATCGTCGAAAAGGCTGACCGCGGAGTACCGGCCGTAGGGAAACAGGTTGGGAAAAAGGGTGGAGGAACCGCGGGACATGCGTCCGGCCGGCCACAATTCAGCCGGAAGCCGCGGGGTATTGGCGGCTATCCGGGCTCTGCAAAAAGGACAATCGTCCCGGTTGTCTGCCAAGGGTGGCGGCTCGGGCAGTCTGTCCGTGCCCGGCTCGCGCTCTTCCCCGCGGCTATAGGTTATTCTGCAGGTACGGCCCGTGATGGGGTTGGTGCGGATTTCGATGGGGCGCTCGGCCGTTTCTCCGCCCGGCAGCACGATGCGGGCCAAAAAGTTCTCTTGTTTGAACCGGAGCATGGGCGTGAATTTAGTTCGCTTCGCTCACCATTGGAACAATTGAATGATGGAATATCGGGTCCATTGGTATCCATTTTCCCATAATTCCAATATTCCATCATTTCATGTCGGCGGCATAATACCTGTGCCGTAAAACTGCCATGGTTGAAATATATGTAGAAATTCCAGTATCTTATATGTGGTAAACCGGCAGCCGACTGTCAGGCGGCCTGGCGCAGCACGACCAGGCAGTGGGCGGCCACCGTGATCCGGCCGCCGGCTTCAACGGACACTTTTTCTTCCGCCCAGCCGTTTTCGGTATCGAGGTCCTTCAGCCAGCGCTCACCCCAATCGGGGCCGGGAAGCGTGAAATCCAGCGGCTCGTGGTGGGCGTTGAAAATAATGTAAAAATTATCGTCGATGACCGGCTCGCCGTGCGGGTTGGGATTCGGAATGGCCTCGCCGTTTAAAAAGAGGCCCAGCGATTTCGCGTAGCCCAAACCCCAGTCTTCTTCGGCCATCACCTCGCCTTCCAGGTTGAACCAGGCAATGTCCTTGATCTCGCTGCCGTGGATCGGCCGGCCTTGAAACCAGCGCCGGCGGCGCAGCACGGGGTGTTCCCGGCGATACTGGATCAGATCCCTGCAAAAGGAGAGCAACTCTTCGTCGGCCGTACTCCAGTCGAACCAGGAGATCTCGTTGTCCTGGCAGTAGGCATTGTTGTTGCCCTGTTGCGTGCGGCCGATCTCATCACCGCCCAGCAACATGGGCACCCCCTGGGAGAGAAGCAGCGTCGCCAAAAAATTTCGCTTCTGTTTGCCTCTCAGACGAAGAACGTCCGGATCGTCGGTCGGGCCTTCCGCACCGCAGTTCCAGGAGCGGTTGTGGCTTTCGCCATCGCGGTTTTCCTCGCCATTGGCCTCGTTGTGCTTGTCGTTGTAGGAAACGAGATCGTTCAAAGTGAAGCCGTCGTGGGCGGTGACAAAATTGATGCTGGCGTAGGGCAGACGCGAGGTGTTTTCATAGAGATCCGAGCTGCCGGTGAAGCGCGAGGCGAACTCCCCCAGCAGCTGGTCTTCACCGCGCCAGAAGTCGCGTACGCTGTCGCGGTACTTGCCGTTCCATTCGGACCACACCGGCGGAAAATTTCCGACCTGATATCCCCCCTCGCCCACATCCCACGGCTCGGCGATCAGCTTGACCTGGCTGATGACGGGGTCCTGCTGGATGAGGTCGAAAAAGGCCGAGAGCCGGTCGACATCGTGCAGCTCGCGCGCCAGCGTCGCCGCCAGGTCGAACCGGAAACCGTCCACGTGCATTTCCAGAACCCAGTACCGCAAAGAATCCATGAGAAGCTGCAGCACATGGGGGTTCCGCATGTTCAGGCTGTTTCCGGTCCCGGTGTAGTCCATGTAGTAGCGCTTGTCCTCGGTCAGCCGGTAATAGTATGGATTGTCGATGCCCTTGAAGGAGAGCATCGGGCCCAGATGGTTGCCTTCGGCGGTGTGGTTGTAGACCACATCCAGGATGATTTCGATCCCGGCCTGGTGCAGAGTCTTGACCATCTGCTTGAATTCGGCCACCGCCGCTCCGGGGCGCTTATCGGAGGCGTACTCGCTGTGCGGCGCGAAGAAGCCGATAGAGTTGTATCCCCAGTAGTTGCGAAGGCCCTGGTCCACCAGGTGCTTGTCGTGAACAAAGTAATGAATCGGCATGAGTTCGACCGCCGTAATGCCAAGATGCTTGAAATATTCGATAATTGCCGGATGCGCCAGGCCCGCGAAAGTCCCTTGCACCTCGGCCGGAACATCCGGGTGGGAGGCGGTCAACCCTTTGACGTGCGTCTCGTAAATGATCGTTTCGTGCCAATGTAAATGGAGCCGGCGGTCGCCGGTCCAATCGAAATGGGGCTGATGCACCACTCCGCGAGGCATGAAAGGGGCGCTATCGATATCGCTGCACTCATCCGGACCTTCGTCGAATTTGTAGGGAAAAGCGGCCTCGTCCCACCGCATCGGCCCGTGAATCGCCTTGGAGTATGGATCGAGCAGCAGCTTGGCCGGATTGCCGCGCTGGCCGTTTTCCGGGTCCCAGGGCCCGTGCACCCGATAGGCGTAAAGCTGACCGGGTTCCACGGTCGGAAAGTAACCGTGCCAGCAATAACCGGTCACCTCGGGCAGGTCGATGCGCGTTTCATTGTCGTCGTCATCGAACAGGCACAGTTCCACACGCTCGGCACTCTCGGAAAACAGGGAAAAGTTCGTTCCCGCGCCGTCATAAACGGCTCCCAAAGGATAGGGTTGCCCGGGCCAGACTTTCATTTACGTTTTCCTTCCGCGCAGCAGGATGAGATGATTGGCAAAAAATAGCCGTTTTGTTTTTCAATATCAAAGAGGGGACCAAAAGTCCCCTCTTTTCTTACGTGAAAGGTCATTAAAAGCCATGGCTCAGCTTTTATTCTTGAGCAGATCCAGGGTTTTTTCTCGGGACTCCTTGGCGCTCATTTCAAATGCCTTGCCGGCAGCCTCGAACGACTTGTCGGTAATCGCTTTTCCCTGGGGATCGACGCCCATGTGACCTTTTCCATGATCATCGGACGGGCTCCCGCAACCACAATTATAGCACATATGTCTCACCTCCTTTCACGCGTTGTAGCGACCGTTAAATCGGTTGCTTTTGGGTCCGAGAAGCCGCTCAGCAAAGTGATCGGCTCCATTTCTCGCTTGCAGGACCATCTGATCTTTCTAATCGGACCTTCGGTCATTGTAGTTATCATAACGCCCCATCGAGGGAGGGCCGTATGGATTGTCGCTGGAGGGATCCCACTGCCGGTAGCGGCCGTCATTCTCTCTGTCGTAATTTCCGCCGCGATACGGATAGCGCTCCCCCTGGCGATCTTCATAATATCCCCGGCCATAATGCTGCTGATCGGAAGAAAAACCCCTCCCATAGCGGTCATCGTCATATCGATCATATCCAGGCGAAGTCCACCGGTCTTGAGTGTGATGCCGACGATCCATATCGGAAAACGCGTATCCGGGGCCATACCCGCGTCCGCGGCTGCCTCCGTAATACCCTCGGTCATAACCGGACCGATACGATCGGCCATAAGACCGGCCGGCATAGCCCCGATCGGTCCACGTGTTTTCATCCGGCTCTTTATAGGCCATGTGGGACTCCAATTCCTTCTCCGTTCCCTGGTACACCACATAATCGGCGGTGGGGTCGAACTGGAGTTCATCCATGGAAACCAGCACCTTCTTGTCACCGATGCCGAGAAATCCCCCGACGTCGAGGACGGCCCGTATCTGGCTGCCGTCTTCGCTGACCACCACATTGTCGACCTCGCCGATATCCTTTCCGCCGGCGCTGCGGACTTCCCGGCCGACAAAAGTCCGGTAGTTGACCAGGTTGTCATCCGGTTTCTGACCCGGCAAAATTACGGCCGTGATTTCGGTCCTTTCAGTCGTTTTTTCCTGCTTTGCCTGGTTCCGATCCATCGGTTGATTGTTACCCGTAGCCGGTTGTGAAGCGGTTTTCGAATCGGATTGCTTTGCCGATTGAGAATCCTGGTTGCTTTGCTGTTTTTTCTGTTCATCCTGCTGCTGGTAGGAACTTTTCTGCTGAGCGGGATCGGTTGAGCTTTTCTCCTGGGCCCATCCGTATCCGCTCGTCAGGAGCAGCAGAAAAGACAGTGCCGGAACGATCAACAATTTGCTTCTCAGGTGATTTGGCTCATTTTTCATTTGGTATTCCTTTCTTTGGATTTTCATGAAGGCCCACTACAATCTTGCCGCTATAATCGTTCGCCTAAGGATATTGGCCCGCCTCAGGGCAGGCAATGGGGCCCAAACAGTAAAAAATGATCCAAATCCCGGTATGGCGTCGCATGGCAGGCCTTTCCGGTTCGGCGTCATCCTTTTCGAATCATTAAACCCTCCGGCTGCCTGAGACGGCCCGTTTTGCCTCTGGCCAACATACTACCTCGCACGGGGCTATATACCGCCAAAACCCTATAGGCACACACCCACCTTTCATATAGCATTGAAATAATTAGTTTTTGAACCAACCTTCGAGCTTTGGATTTCAAATGACGGAATTTTTACCACAAATCGACTGGTCACTGATTTTGGACCATTCCTGGCACCTGATTCTCGCCTATGTGCTGGCCCTGCCCATCGGACTGGATCGGGAACTCAGCCAAAGGCACTTCGGGCTGCGAACGTTTCCGCTGGTGGCGGTGGTGGCGTGCGGTTTCATGCTGGTGGGCATTGCGGTTATCGACACCCCCGACGGCAAGGCGCGCGTCATTCAGGGCATCGTGACCGGCATCGGGTTCATCGGCGGCGGCGCCATCCTGAATGTCAAAGACAAGGTGGCCGGCACCGCCTCGGCGGCCAGCATCTGGAACACCGGCGCGATCGGCGTGGCGGTGGCCTTCAGCCGCTTCGAAATCGCCGTGGTGTTGAGCATTCTCAACTTCGTGACGCTCTGGATGGTGGGCCGGGTCAAGGACAACATCTCCGAGTACCGGAACGACGAATAATGGAAAGGCCCTTCAGGGATGGCGCAACCACACACCTCGTTTACGTCAAGGCAGCGTTTTTCGATTGACGGAACTTTTCTCAAGGAGACTGAAGACCGCAGGCGAATGCAGATGGCGTGTTCAACGCAGCGCCCCGATCAAACCTCCCGATTTAGAGCGCCGAGAGGTTTTCTCTACGGATTCACTGCCGGTTGGATGGTTCTTCTTGTCGGTTCGCGCCACGCCTTGGCGGCCGAAGCGAACACCCAGAGCGTCACGGCCTCATTGAAGCAGACCCTGACGGGAATCTGGCGCTCTTTTGTGGCGCATACCCCCTATTTCGCGGCCGGCCTTCTCATCTTACTGCTCACGTGGGTGGCCACCCTGATCGCCACCCGAATTTTGGCGAAAGCGCTGAACCGCACGCGGCTGCGGCCATCGTTACAGCAACTGGTTCACCGGTTTATTCTCATCGGCATCTGGATTGCCGGCATTCTGATTGCCGCCATGATTGTCTTTCCGGGGCTGACGCCGGCCAAGGCCCTCGGGGCGATGGGCATCGCCTCGATAGCGGTGGGGTTTGCCTTCAAGGACATCTTCGAAAATTTTTTTGCCGGCATCCTGCTGCTTTGGCGTTTTCCCTTCGAGAACGGGGATGTGATCGAATGCCAGGGAATCACCGGCAGGGTCGAAAAGGTCTCGGTCCGCATGACCCAGATCAGGCCGCCGACCGGCGAGCTGGTCGTGATGCCCAACTCCACCCTCTTCAAGAATCCGGTCGAAGTCCTGACAAACCGCCCCAAACGGCGCATATCGATCGTTGCCGGGGTGGCTTACGGCGAAGACGTGCAGAATGCGGTCACCGTTATCGAAAAAGCGGTGCAGACATGCGAATCGGTGGATGCCCATCGCGAAATTCAGGTCTTTCCGCAGGCCTTCGGCGCCAGCAGCATCGATATCGAAGTTGCCTGGTGGGCGGGTTCGACGCTGCTGGATGTCCGGCGCTCGCGCGGAGAAGTCATCACCGCGGTCAAGAAGGCTCTGGATGAAGCCGGTATAGAAATCCCCTTTCCCTACCGGACCCTCACTTTCAAGGAACCGCTGAAAGTAGCAAAGACATAGGATTGATTCGTATTATCTTTTTCTGGGAGCATGCAGGAAAGGAACACCGGCAATGAGCCTCAAAGAATACCGGCGCAAGCGCAGCTTCGAGCGCACGGCGGAACCCGAGGGAAAGCTGCCGTCCAGTGGTTCCGGCCGCCTGTATGTCGTACAGAAGCACGCGGCCAGCCGTCTTCATTACGATTTTCGCCTGGAACTCGACGGCGTCCTGAAGAGCTGGGCGGTTCCCAAGGGCCCGAGCATGGATCCGTCCGCCAGGCGCCTAGCCGTTCACGTGGAAGATCATCCGGTGGAATACGGCGATTTCGAGGGCATCATTCCTCCCGGCGAATACGGCGGCGGTACGGTGATGCTGTGGGACACGGGTGAGTGGTATCCCGAGGATGACCCCCATCGCGGACTGGCCGAGGGCCGGCTCAAATTCAGCCTGACGGGCCGAAAGCTGAAGGGACTGTGGATGCTGACCAGGATGTCGGATAAAGACGGCGGTGACAAGAACTGGCTGCTTTTCAAGCTCAACGACCGCCATGCCGGCAGTGAAAGTGACATTCTGGCGGCCGAACCACTCAGTGTGGCCACCAACCGGTCGCTGGACGACATTGCCCGCGACGGCGACCGAGTGTGGTCGGCCCGGACAAAGGCACTCCCGGAGACGGCCGCCCGAGACGGCACAAAAGTCCGGGTGGAGCCGGACCTCGCGCAGAAACCGGAAGCGGCCGCCATCACCGGTGCCCGCCGCAAGAAATTCCCCGATCACATCACCCCGCAGCTGGCCACCCTGGTGGAAAACCCGCCCGCGGGTGACCTCTGGCTGCACGAGATCAAGTACGACGGCTACCGGATCCTGGCGTTTAAAAAGAATTCAGTCGTGCGGCTGGTCACGCGCAACGCCAAGGATTGGACAGAACGCTTCAAGACCCTTGAAAGATCCCTTGCGGCGCTGCCGGTCGACAGCCTCGTGATCGACGGCGAAATGGTTGTCAGAAAAGCCGACGGCACCACGGATTTCCAGGCGCTTCAAAATGTGTTGAAAGGCCGGCTGGCCGGGCAACTGGTATATTATGCCTTCGATCTCATCTACCTGGATGGCTTTGATTTGATGCGCACCCCCCTTGCCGAGCGAAAAACAATTTTACAGCGTCTCCTGTCGGGCCTGAATCCGGATTCCCCGCTGCAGTATTCGGACCACATCCTGGGCGGCGGACCGACCGTATATCAGCATGCCTGCCGATATGCGCTGGAGGGCGTCGTGTCCAAGCGTACGGATGCCGCTTACCGGCAGCGGCGCACCCGGGATTGGGTGAAATCCAAATGCCTCGAGCGTCAGGAGTTCGTCATCGGCGGCTTCACCAGGCCGTCCGGCTCCCGCACCGGATTCGGGGCCCTGTTGTTGGGCGTCTACACGCCTGCAGGCGACCTGCGCTATGCCGGCCGGGTGGGCACCGGTTTCGACCGGAAGGTGCTGCATATGCTGAGCCGCGACCTCCAGAGCATCGAACAAGCCGATTCCCCTTTCGCCCCGCCCCTGTCCGGCGAGGAAATCCGGGGCGCGCGCTGGGTCAAACCGGTGCGGGTCGCGGAAGTCGAGTTTGCGCAATGGACGGCCGACGGTCGTCTCCGGCACCCGTCCTTTAAAGGCCTGCGCCAAGACAAGCCGGCCGAAGATGTCAGACGCGAAACCACCGCCGCCTTACCGCCCGAACCGGATCAGGGCGGTGAAAATTCTTCTTCGGCCACCGCCGGTGTCAATTCCCCTGAGGAGAGCTCGCCGGATCGCGTGGCCGGCATCCGCCTCAGCCATGCCGACCGTGTTCTGTATCCCGATCAGGGTATCACCAAGTACGAATTGGCTTCTTATTACGAGCAGGTTGCAGACCGGATGCTGCCGCACCTCTCAGGGCGGCCGTTGTCGATCGTCCGCTGCCCGCAGGGACGTCAGAAAAAATGTTTTTATCAAAAACACTTCACCGATCAACTCCCGGCGACCGTGAAAGTTGTTTCGATCAAGGAAAAAACCGAAACGCGGCCGTACATCACGATCGAAGATATCCGGGGAATTATCGCCTTAGTCCAGTTGGGAGCCCTTGAATTTCATCCCTGGGGCAGCCGGACCGACCGTCTCGAGCGTCCGGACCGGATAATATTCGACCTTGACCCCGGCCCCGGCATCACCCTTCCGCAGTTGGTGGACGGCTGCCGCCTGCTTAGAAACCGTCTCGAGGGCCTTGGCCTGGAGAGTTTCGTGAAAACAAGCGGCGGAAAGGGGTTTCACATCGTTGTTCCGCTCGTGCGCCGGGCCGGGTGGCATGACGTGAAGACCTTTTCCGGCGCGGTTGCCGCAGATTTGGCCCGCCGGCACTCCGACCGTTTCATTGCCACCATGAGCAAGGCCAAGAGAACCAACAAGATTTTCGTGGACTACCTGCGCAATGGGCGCGGGGCCACCAGCGTGGCACCCTATTCGACCCGGGCGCGGTCCGGGGCTCCCGTATCCGTGCCTCTGGACTGGCAGGAACTCGACGAGAGGGTAAAACCAGACGTGTTTACCGTAGAAAACCTGCCGCGGCGGTGGGCGGCATTGCCGAAAGATCCCTGGGCCAATTTTTTCGGCCTGCGACAGTCGATTACCGTTGCGATGAAAAAGAGTCTCAAACTCACATGAATGAGAGGCCGGCAAGATATTACTTTGGCAAGGGCGGTGGGTGAAGGCTGATAGTGAAATGCGCCGACGATCGAGACCAGCAGCCAAAATTTTTTTCGTAAAGTTATATCGAGGGTGGTGAACGGGGAAACGGCCAGTGTTCGACTCCCGAGCCTACGTCGATTCTTCCTTCAAAATGGGGTGCTTCAGGTATTGAAAGGACTGACACAATTCCTTATACTGATGATAACAAGTAAAAGGGCTCTACTTCGAATCCGACAACCGCGACAAGGAGAAACAACAGATGTTTCCCACACTCATAATCATCCTTTTAGTTCTTCTCGTCGTCGGGGTTCTGCCGACGTGGCCGTACAGCCGGTCATGGGGCTATTATCCGAGTGGAGGAATCGGGCTTCTGCTGTTAATCCTGCTCTTGCTGGTCCTGTTCGGCGTTTTTTAGAAAGCATGAGTCCATTCGATAGAAAATAGTTAAAATGTTTGACAGAAATGGTTAAAACAAAAAAGGAGGGTCACTGTGGCGAAAAGAATTTCGATGCTGTTGGTTTCATTGCTGATCGTTTGTTCCGGCCTAACCGGATGTTACACGACCGGCAAGGCGGCCGGGGAAGCCGCAGATCAGGTCGAAGAAGGCGCTGATTCGATGAAGAAAGGGTATGAAGAAGGCAAAAAATCTGAGTAATGGCATTGGTAAAACAAAAAAAGGAGGAAATTATCATGAACTGGGATCAAGTTGAAGGCAATTGGAAGCAGTACAAGGGCAAAATGAAGGAAAAATGGGGCAAGCTCACCGATGACGACCTGGATGTCGCCGCCGGGAAAAAAGACCAGCTTGTCGGCCGGCTTCAGGAAAGATACGGATGGGAGAAGGATAAGGCCGAAAAGGAAGCCGATATGTACATCAAGGGAATTTAACCGTCATCCTACTCATCGGCGCTCTATCTTCGAGCGCCGATGATGTAAATAAAACAGCTCCCTTTTTGGGCGAAATTATCGGTAAACAATATCACACCCTGCTTTTCAGCGTTCAAAGTGTAATCCTTCCTTGATTATGGACTTCCTATTCGAGCTCGTTGTCCGCCTGTAGCGAGGCTGCCACAGCTTCGGTCCTCGGATCGACGATTTGCTTCCAGTTCCGCAGCGCCCGCACGGTGGCCACGCTGCCGGCCAAGGTGACCAAGAGTCCGACACCCAGAGCCGACAGCCACAATGGAACGACGGCGGCTAAACCGAATACGATGCCGGCCAAAAGGATAAGCACCCCCGCATACAAAACCGCCGTCGCCACAATAACTGGGGCCACGTTTTCGGCCAGGAAAGAAGCCTTTTTGGTCATCTCCGTCTTGGCGAGTTCGACCTCTTTAGAAACAAGCGAGCCGACTTCTTCGAGCAACTGCGATAGAAGCCGGCTGATGGACAAGCTGCCGAATAAACTCATTGTTGGTTCCTGGTCTGGCTTTCTGAACCTGTTCTAGAGGTTTACCGTGGGTGGGCATCATTTTTAAGCTGGAATACGTCATCTCCGGGGCTTGGGACGAAAAATTTTTCGCCCCTACGGACCCCACGGCCTGCATATAAGATTCAGTAGCGCCTAAATATCGAACTCCAGATCGTGCATGGTATCTTCAACCAGATCCCCTATCGATGCACCGTGTAGGGGCGAAAAATTTTTCGCCCCTACGGGCACCACGGCCAGCATAACAGATTCGGTAGCGCCTAAATGATATACATATCGAGTATAGTATCTTCGATCAGACCCGATGTCGATGAATCGTGAAGGGACGAAAAACTTTCGCCCTTTTACGTCTCCAGCTTGATCAACGGTTTTTGTGAATCAGGGCCGAAAGATTTTTTCAGGTTCAATTTTTCCCCCCATATTAAAATCGTTACAAGAATGGGCGTGGCCAGAAAAAGCCCTACGACGCCCCACAGCCAGCCCCAGAAGAGCAGGGATAAAAAAACGATGATCGGGTTAAGAGCCAACCGTTTCCCCAGAATGACCGGCGTGATGATGTTGCCCTCCAAGCCGTTGATGGTGATGAATATCAGGGGCGGAAGGAGGATATCAAGCCATTTCTCGTGGGTCACCAGTGAAACGACAGTCAAGATGGCCGTTGTAATCGCTCCGCCAAGATAGGGAATGAAGTTGAGGGTACCGGCCACGACTCCCCAAAGCCAGGGATTGGGCAATCCGAACCAGGCCGTCACGGCGGCCGTGATGATCCCCAGAACGGTATTGATGACGGTGATGGTAAAAAGATACCGCCCGAATTCGCGCCGGATGTCGAGCATCATTTGTCGATTCGCCTGACTTTCACCGAACAACTCCGTCAACTGTGTCATAAAAATGCCGCCCCAAGCGAGAAAAAGATAGAGCAGCACGATCACGATGAAGGCGGCCAGGCTGAAATTCTTGGCCCGTCCGAGAATCTGCTGGGTGAGGCTGGGGCCTTCGACAACGACCTTATCGTTTTTTTTGTCGGCCGCAATATCCGTCATTTCTTTGAGCTGTTCGGTAGTTTTACGGGCCTCCTCGACCTTTTTCTTGACATCGTAGAGCTTATATTTGGTTTCCTTGATGAGGCCTGGAGCGCGGTCCAGCCACTCGCCGGCCGGCGTCGAAAGCGAGACGAATGCTGAAAAAAACAATGCGAGCAGCAGCAGCACCATCACGGCCGCACCGATCAGCGGCGGTATGCGGGCCCGCTCAAGGCCGCGCACCATCGGCTGCAGGAACATGGTCAGGTAAAGGGCGATGAAAACAGGAATCAGCAAGTCTCGGGCGAAATAAAGACTGTAAAGAACACCGAGAACGAGCAATCCCAACATCACCCTTTTCTGGTCGGCGGCTTCCTGAAAAACCCGCCACGCGGAGGTTTTGACAGGGGCCGGACACGTTTCTCTCAGGGACTGGTCAGACGCATCGGGCATGGGGTGGTCCGTTTCTCACTGCCAAAACCTCGCAAGCTTAAATTTGCCGATTCGGCTAATAGTTTTCGTCGCTTTCTCCGTTATTACTCCCCTCCTGAAATTCGTCCCTCACTTCGCCATAGAGCCGGTTTTCACGCCGCGTCTCTGGAAGAGCGAACCCGATAAGCGCACCAATAGCCATCAGGGAGCCGGCCAGGTAAAGAGGGTTATTCGTATAGACATCTTTTGACTTTTCGCGGGTCAGGCGCGTCCCGGCCTTTGCGCGCCGCGTCACTTCCGTGGCCTTGTCGCCCCATTCGGACAATTTTTCCTGAGCGGTGGAAACCGTATCGCGATAAATCCCCGGCTGAGGCCGCGACTCCGACCGGGAACGGACGATACCGGCCGTAAGCCAGGCGACACCGATTCCAGTCAAAACCGCAGGGAAAATGTTTTCGCTGAGCGCGTCGTAAACCGCGCCTCCGGTATCCTTACCTTTGCGAACGGCCTTTTTTGCCATGGCGCGGCCTTCTTTTTTAGCCGTCGATGCGGTTTCCGCCATTTTATCGGCCAGCCGGTCTTTGGCCTCCGTCGCTTTCTTTTTTACATCCTGATATTTCTCCTCGACTTCCCGGCCGGCTTTTTTAGCGCGATTCGTTTCTCTCTTCATTTTATCGGCGGCCGGCTCTTCAGTCTGTTCGGATACTGTTGATTGCTGGGTCATTTTTGCCTCCAATTATTTTAAAAGGTTCGGTTTCAATAATACGATCAAATGTCTCACCAAGAATAAGCGCTGCCACACACCACTCAACCACGGGGCTGGGAGGCCTTCAGCATGCGGGCCAGCAGGACACCGGTCGAAAAACAGGCGCCCATGAACAGCCACGGTTTTTTAAGCGCCAGTCGCCGCGCATCCTCTTTCAACTCTTCGATCGGCGTGTCCTGAAGATAGGTGGAAAATTGCTCGATGCGATCGGCGGCGGTCGTCACGTAGTCACCGATCAGGCCCTGATCCTCGTCAATGAAACAGTTACCGGTATTTCGCAATGCCGTTGCGGTTTTTCGCAGTTTGACACCTGACAGAACGACGCGTTCGGACAGCCGCGACTTAAGGTGTTCCGCGAGTCTGTCTTTCATGTCCTCTTGCGAATGATCGCCATACCGGTCCCTCGATCGGCTCTGAGATGGATTCTCGCCACTGTAAGGCTGCCCGGCCGTTGTGTTTTTTACCATGGGATAACCTCCTTCAAATTTAGGATGAGTTGGATGACCAAAAGGGCCTCTCGTAAAAAGATGCCCATATGATAGGCACCTGGTTCAGGGGGATAAATAACGTCCATACCGTATTTTGAAGCCTCTAGGTACTTACGTGACCGGAAGGCCGGTTTCAAGATGGAAGCCAGTCAGCAGCAGGCAGGTAAAATTTGTCCCCGCGTTTTCCACGTAATTTTTGTACAGGACCGATGTACTCCGTTTTTTGGCTTCAAATAATGGATTCATCCCATATACCAATCTTTCGGAGCCAGTTACATTTTAATCGTCATGCATGATCGTTTATGGAGCCGACGGCCGCAGGCCGTTACACTCCGTGACGCATGGCTCGAGGTGGTGCCTCTACACACCCGCAGCCGGTCGGTCACGGTTCACCAATTTACGGGCGAGGAGAGACAGCATGTACTCAAAAGTAAAATCAAGAAAAATTCAAATGCTTGCAGCCACCGTGTTCAGCATTGTCTTAATGGCCAGCGCCGCCTATGCCGCCGACCAAAATAATGCCGATCCCGACATGATG
This sequence comes from uncultured delta proteobacterium, assembly GCA_963728055.1. Classification (GTDB taxonomy): domain Bacteria; phylum Desulfobacterota; class Desulfobacteria; order Desulfobacterales; family SG8-13; genus JARFQH01. The sequence continues at coordinate 350,573 of CAVSIM010000011.1, forward strand.
GCCGAAAATGTTCTCGACATGAGCATTCAGACGAAAAGCGGTGAGGACGTGGGCGAGATCACAAATGTTCTTTTCGATAGAAAGGGTAAAATTAAGGAATACCTGGTCGATGTCGGCGGTTTTCTGGGGATCGGCGAAAAAACGGTCGCCGTTTCACCCGATGAACTGACATACGATCCCGACCAGGGATATGCGGTTTTTAAAGGCAGTCAGAAGGATTTGGAGAACAGACCTGAAGCAGATTATTTATCCTACGGCTATGGACGCGGCGCCTATCCGTACCGGCCGTACGCTGGGTATAGGTCCGGATACGGATACGGGTATTACCCGTCCGCTCCGCTAGAGTCATACGGTCCCTATGGCTATTACGACCGGTATCCACCGCGTGGATATCACCAAGGCTATGACCGCGGCTATGGTTACGATCGAAACGCCGATCGCGGCATGCGGCGGCAGCAGAACCAGGCCGATCAGCAATCGGGTCAGTCGGACCGTTACCAGAGCCGCCGGCAAAGATCGCCTGATTATGGCAGGGGGTACTATGCGTCACCACAGCAGAAAAATGGTGAGGACAACCGCTCCGATATTTCCCTGGAGGCCCTTCTCGATGCCGACGTGAGAACCCAGAACGGAGAAGATGTGGGTGAAATCGAAAATCTGGTCATCAATCGCCGCGGGCGCATCACCCATGCGATCATCGATGTCGGCGGGTTTCTCGGCATCGGCGAAAAGCCGGTGGCCGTTCCGTTTAAAAAGCTCAAGAACATCGGCCCGTATTATGTCATGTATCCCGGCACCGAGGAACAACTCGAGAGCATGCCCGCCTACAACCGGGGTCAGCTGATGAGTTCTGAAAAAAATCAGACTCAAGCCCCAAAACAGAAAAACCAGTCATCGGCAGCTCAGGGATCAGAGCAGCCGGCGGGTGAAAACCAACAAAAGAACCAATAAGTGTTTAACCACGATCCGAGCTGCACTGAAATGCTAAATCCCGTTCTCGGGCGGTCGGAAACGGCCGCCTGATTTGTAAGGGAATCCTTCGCCACTGTGTAACGATGGCTGCAGTTCCAAGAATCAGCATTATCTAGTGTCCATCCATAAATGGCCTTTTTTCCGCTGGGCGGCGTTCTCCGCAGGTTTCCGGCTGCGGCGTACATAAAGTACGCCTCGCCGCAAACCCTTGTGCGGCCTTGCCCAGCAATAAAAATCCACATTTATGAATTGGACACTGAGAAGTGCCTAAAAAAGATCATGGATGGAAACTATCTAAGCCTATACCGTGAATTCCAGGCTCCGCACAGGCCGGCGACCGGTACCAGCAGTCAAAATCCTTAATTTTGAGACTACAGGCCGGCTCCAGACGAAGAGGGGTTATGCCGTCATCCGAAAAAAAAGGTCTTTCAGTCATCATCGACTGGATGCGCCGTCTTGGGCGGCATGAACCGGCCGTTCTCGTGGCAGTGCTCATCATCACCGGCAGTCTGTGGGGCTTCGCGAAACTGAGTGACGAGGTGATCGAAGGCGAAACCCATGCCGTAGACCGCAAGTTGATCATCGCGATGCGCAACCCCCAAAATCTTTCGGACCCGCTAGGGCCTAAGTGGCTTGAAGAAATGGGACGGGATTTTACCGCTCTGGGCGGGGTGGGGGTGCTGTCGTTTCTCACGCTGGCTTCGGCCGGCTTTCTTTTTCTCCAACGCAAGAACCGCTCGGCTGTTTTTCTGATAGCGGCCGTGGCCACCGGCCTCGCACTGAGCTTTCTGCTCAAATCAGGATTCGATCGGCCGCGGCCTGACCTGGTACCGCACGAGTCCTACGTCTATACCGCCAGCTTTCCCAGCGGCCACGCCATGATGTCGGCCGTGACCTATTTGACGCTCGGCATGTTGTTGGCGCGTCATCAGCCGCGAAGGCGGTTGAAGGCCTACCTGATTCTCCTGGCGTTGGTCATCACCGTGGCGGTAGGGCTCAGCCGGATCTACCTGGGCGTCCATTGGCCGACCGACGTCCTGGCGGGATGGAGTCTCGGAGCCTGTTGGGCACTCCTGTGCTGGCTGCTGGCCCGCTGGCTGCAACGGCGAGGCAAGGTCGAGCAAGAAGAGGTATCATAGAGACCACCGCCGGCCGGCGTCTCGCCGGACCGTTCACTTGCGGCCTCTACGTGTAGAATTCGACCTTGAGCTGCTGATCCCCCGGCCTCACTTCGACCTAAAGAGGCCGGGGGTTCCGTGCTCGTTTCGGAATCACCTCATGGTCGTACCAAAAAGACAGCCGGTCTTTTCTCAGGGCTTAAGGACGATCTTGGTACAGTTGTCTTGCTTTTTCAGGAACATCTCGTAGCCTTGCGGCCCCTGATCCAGCGGCAGTCGATGCGAAATGATAAAAGCGGGATCGATTTCGCTTTCTTCGATGTATTTCAGCAGCTTCGGCAGGTAGCGCTGGACATGGGTCTGTCCCATTTTGAAGGTAAGGCCTTTGCCGAACGCGGCCCCGAGGTTCATTTTATCGATGACGCCGCCATAAACGCCCGGAATGGAAACGATGCCGCCCTTGCGGCAGGATTGCACCGCTTCCCTCAAAGCCGTTGGCCGGTCCGTTTGCATGCGCACGGCCTGCAGCGCCTGGTCGAGTTTGCCCATCAGGCCGAAACCGTGACTCTCCATGCCCACCGCATCGATACAGGCATCCGGCCCGCGCCCGCCCGTCATTTCCCGCAGGGTCTCCAGAACACTGCTCTCATCTTCATAATCGATCACGTCGGCCTTTCCCTTTTCGCGGGCGATATCGAGGCGCGCGGGAATCCTGTCGATGGCAATGACCCTTTCAGCCCCCAGCAGCCAGGCACTCTGAATAGCAAACTGGCCCACCGGACCGCAGCCCCAGACGGCGATGGTGTCTCCTGATCGAATGTTGCAATTCTCGGCGGCCTGGTAGCCGGTCGGGAAGATATCCGACAAGAAAAGCACCTGTTCGTCGGAGAGCGACCCGGGGACCTGAAGCGGACCGATGTCGGCGAACGGCACCCTAACGTATTCGGCCTGACCCCCGGCATACCCTCCCAGCATGTGGGAATATCCAAAGAGCGCCGCGCCCGAATAGCCGTAGGCTGTTTCGGCCATCCAGGCATTGGGGTTGGAATTGTCGCACAGGGAGTATTCCTTGCGTGCGCAGTACGAACAGCTTCCGCAGGCAATCGGAAACGGAACGACGACCCGATCCCCTTTTTTTAAATTTTCGACACCCGGTCCGGTCTCGACGACCTCGCCCATGAATTCATGGCCGAGGATGTCACCTTTCTCCATGGTCGGGATCATGCCGTCGTAGAGATGAAGGTCGGAGCCGCAGATGGCGGTCAACGTCACTTTTATGATGGCATCGCGGGGGTTGAGTATTTCAGGGTCCGGCACCGTCTCGGCTCTCACGTCGTGGGTTCCATACCAGCAAAGTGCTTTCATGTTATCATTTCCTTTCGTTTCGAAATGGCGGGTTTGTTTTCCGCAACTCGTTTCACGCGCCGGTGGGCTGGCCTTCCGTCGTCGGGATTTCTCCGGTTTCCATCAGGGACTTGAAGCGACGGATATCTTCGCGGATCATCCCTGAAAAGGCCGGATTGGCGAAGCCGGCCGCGATACGTCCGAGTTTTCCGGCGGGCGGATGATATTCGATGCGGACCTTCACTTCCGTGCCCCTGTTTCCGGGAGCCTCCCTGAACAGGACTTCGCCGGCATTCTGTACGTCGGCGTCCGGCAGGGATCGCCAGGCAATTTTCTCGTCGGTCCGGTCTTCGATGGTTTCCGCCTCCCAGGCGATAGTGCCCATGCCCTTCGGCAGGCGCGCGACCCACTGCGAACGGCCGTTGCCGGATTGCCGCACCGATTCGAGGTGGCGCATGAAACGGGGAAGTTTTTCGAGATCGCGCCAGGATGCGTATACGTCTTCGCGCGGGCGCTTGACCGTCAAAACCTCTACGATTTCCGTAACCTTTTCCTCCGGCGAATCGGTGGTATCCATGTCTGCGAGGGCGTAAAGCGGACAATACCCGGTCGTCCCCCGGTGCAGCAGCATCGCGCCTATGGCCGTTGCCGCCAGGCCGCCCATCGACCCGCGGGTCATGCCGTAAATGGCGATGGCCGTTCCGCCGAGAGCCGAAAGCATGCGTTCGGTGTCCCCCACGTTGACTTCTCCGGATGTGATAGCCGTCCGTTCGCCGGTTTGTCCGCCGCCCCTTCGAGCGTAAGTTGCCATAATCAGACCTCCTTTTAGGTTAAGTTTACGGGATTATCGGCTGTCGTCTGCACCCGCACAATGGTGGATAGCCTGTATTTTTGACGCTAACTGGAGGTACGCCCTCCGACCGAAATATCCGTTGACTTATCCACCGAACGGATATACGGCGAAGACCCCATTTTCATCACGGAATTGAAGTCTTATTTTTAACCGAATATTACCTGAGCATTTTTCCGCATAAACCTCGAAAGAAGGGACTTTACGATGCCAGAAACAGATGTGCGCTCAACAGGTGAAAAAACCGCCCCGCCCGGGGACACTATCGACCGGCTCGAGAATGACATCGATGCAATCCGGGAAGAGGCCTCGGAGACAATTGGAGAAATCAAAGCCAAAGCAAAGATGACCGGAGAAAAAGTAAAGATGAAAGTTCGAGAAACCGCGTCCCAAACCGGCGAAAAGATAAAAAGCGCGGCGGATGCCGCGGCCGATCACCGGTATCCCGCCGATGCCGACGGCGTGACGAGAACCGGCATGTATGTCGGCGTCGGCCTCGTTGCGGCCGGACTCGTCATTGGCGTGGCCGCGCTTCTTTACGGAAAATCCGAAAAACGCGGCCCCACGCGCACGGCCATCGACCCTGACGAGGTGACCGGCAAGCTGGCCCGGGCGAGCGCAGAAGCCATGGAAAATAAAAAGGATAGAGTGATCGTCACCCCGCAGGAGTATCAGCAGGAAGAGGCGTGAACGTTACAGGCTCCAAGACACTGTCATTGCTCGCGTTCCAATAATTGCCTGTAACCGGGGGTGTCCACATTTAACGGCGTTTCATCTGCAGAGCGTCAACCTCCAGGTATTCAAGCGGAGGCCGGCACGCCGGTGCGCGTCGCGAGCCCTGCAAGAACGTCGCGGGCCTCTTCGAGCGCCTCGCGGTGGATGCCCCCGGCCGGATATTCGATGCTGACCACCAGGCTCACGGCAACATTAACCTGCTCGAGCAGCGGACGCAATTCTGCGGCCTCTTCTACGCCAGCCCGGCGAAGATGCCCGATCAGGTGGTCCCGCAATCTCACAACGGTTTTTTCGACGGCCTCGATCTCTTTTTTAATCCTGGTTGAGTCCGTTTGGACCGCCGCATTCATTTCATGTACGGCTTCTTGAACGAGTTCGGACGTCGCGGGGTCGACGGCCCTGTCCCGGCGATTTTGTGTGTCTGCGATCATGGCTGCTGGTCTCCCTTTCTTCTGAATAAGAAGCCGATGCCAATGACGGCCAGCACGGAAAAACCCACCACCGCCAACCGCCCGCGCGGCGACGGGGGCTGCGGGCGGGTAAGTTCGAAGTAATCCGATGCCTTTGCAGCCGATTGATTGCCGGCCTCGAGCGTCGTGGCATAAACCAGGAACCCGCCCGCAAGGCTTGCCGCCGAAGCCGCCAGGCTACTTGCCCCCGATGGTCGGGAGGTCCACTGCCGCTGCAGCCGGAGGATCAGCGGAAAAAGATTTCCAAGACCCAAAACACCATAACGCCAGGTCAGCGCGTGGCGGGAGTTTCGAAAGGATCGGGTGGACGGCAGGCTGCGCCAGTTGCTCTCCACGAGTTTGGCCAGTACCAATTGCAGCCCGTGGACGATGATTGAAAACCGTTCCGCACGGCGCAGGGGCCCCGCCGAAGTTTTGGCCAGGGTTGCCGCCACCAGAAGTGCCGACGTGCCCGTTGCCAGGGCCGTGACGCCGAATAACGGCGAGAGGAGCGGGCGGGCGCTCGCCCACAGGGGCGTGCAGGTTTCCTGCAGTTCGGTGCCGGTGTAAATGCAGACCATACCGGCCGCCAGGGCCGACGGCAGGGTCAAAATACGTCCGACCCAGCGACCCGGTTTTTCATACCCCATGTCTTCCGCCAGTTGCCCGGCCGCCGCACCGGCGCTGAAAAGGCCGAAGGCGGTCAGGGACATGTTGCCGATCGACATGGGCGAGGTGGACCGGTAGATGCGCAGCATGTTGAACCAGCGCTGCGGCGTGTGCAGCTCCGAAACCAACAGCCCCGGAGCGGCCAGAGAACTGCCGAGGGCCATGTAGCGGCCGATGCGCACCAGAGGCCTGTCCCCGCGATCGCCCACCAGTTCGATGAGGGCCGCAAGCAGTTGAGGGCCGGCGCCAAGCGCTTCCGCATAGTAGCTCAGGGCCGTCTTGAGGTGATAATAGCTCGCCTTGACCGGCGACATGTCGTAGTAGGTGTCCGGCGGCTCTGGTGCACGACGGTCACTCGAAGGCCAAGATGTCTTGGGCTGCGCGGCGCGGCGCCGGCCCTGGTTTTCACCGGCACGTGACGCGGGGCGGTTTTTCTGTGCGGCGGCCATGCGCGTGCTCCCCTTTCAGCTTTCGGAAATCGGCGGTTTTTCGCGACGATGTTTTCGAGCAAAGACAAGGGCGCCCGCCACAAGGACTCCGGCCAGGACGGCTGCGCCGCGCCCGAAGCTCTTTTTGGTCCCGATCGCCGGCAGGCGCGGGGCGAGCGCCAGGTTGTATCTCTCCGGACGGTCTAGAAGCAAAAAAAAGGCGTTCAATCCCTGGATGCCGCCGGTGGCGCCCGGGGCGCCGGGCACGCCGTAGAGGTAGGCATCGGTCCTTCCCCGGCGGTGCAGTTCTTCAAGGCGTTTGGCGGCCCTTTCCCGCAGCGCCGTCACCTCTCCGAACTGGATCGAATTTGTCGGGCAGGCCTTCGCGCAGGCCGGCTCGAGTCCGCCCTTCATGCGGTCGTAACACAAGGTGCATTTGTGGGCCTTGCCGTCTTTGAGGTTGATGTCGATGACCCCGAAGGGACAGGATGGCACGCAATACGCGCACCCGTTGCAAATGTCGTGCTGCACCACGACGGTGCCGAATTCGGACCGAAAGATGGCCCCGGTGGGGCAGGCTTCCAGGCACCCGGCCCTTTCGCAGTGTTTGCACACATCGCTCATCATCAGCCAGTGGCTCTGAAAGGGCTTGAGCGCTGTCGGCCGGCGGTCCTCTGCGCTGCCGAGGTGCTCGATGAAGGCCACGTGGCGCCAGGTCGTTGCCGACAGCCGGCGGGTGTTGTCGTAGCTCATGCCGCTCAGTTCGATGCGGTCGGCCGGCAGCAGGTTCCACTCTTTGCAGGCCACCTCGCAGGCCTTGCAGCCGATGCACAGCGAGGTGTCGGTGAAGAATCCGTATGCTTTTCCGGGGGCAATGACCACTCCGGCCGTCAATTCGGATTCATCCGGAATGGGCCCGGGCAGGATGCTGTCCGGGTGGTCGAGCGCCCGGGGATGTACCGGAGGAGGATAGACCGGAGCCGTCATTTCAGTCGTCCCTTGTAAAGGTTGCACGTAAATGCCTTGCCTTCGTGAATGGTCGTGTTGGGATCGCCGATCACTGCCGTGAGAACATTGGCGATCGCCCCGGTGGCATAGCCCTGCCAGCCGAAATGAAACGGCATACCGATCTGGTAGATCCGCTGCCCGCCGATATCGAACGGGCGCAGCCGCCGCGTCACCAGCGCGCGGGCCTCGATTTCGCCGCGAGCCGTTTGGAGCACGACCCACGCCAGATTTTTCACGCCTTTTTCACGGGCCAGTTCCGGGGGGATCTCCACGAAGCATTCCGGCTGAAGCTCGGCCGTGGAAGGAACCATCCGGGTGGGAATGCCGCCGGAATGGTGTTCGGTGAGCCGGTAGGTCGTGATCGCATACGGATAGCGCGGGTCGCCGACCTCGTGGACCACATTGTCGTCGCGGTCCCACCTCTTGACGGCCGGGTTGTCCTGCTGGCCGTATAACAGATTCTTCACCGGCGATTCGACCGGCTCGTAATGCGTGGGCAGCGGGCCATCCGACAGCCCCGACGTCACGAAGAGCGAACTCTTGCCGTCCGATATCATCATGAACGGGGATTTGCCGTCGATCGCCTGCATCCCCTTGGGGTTTTCAGACCAGTCGGGAGCATAATCGGGCGACTTTTTCTTCGGAAAATCGACGTTGTCGCGGCCGGTCCATTTGCCCTTTTCCGCGTCCCACCAGACATACTTTTTCTTCTCGGACCACGGTTTGCCGGCCGGATCGGCCGACGCGCGGTTGTAAAGAATGCGCCGGTTGGCGGGCCAGGCAAAGCCCCATCCGCGGTGCGATCCGGGCCCGTCGGGACCGTCCGGCGTCCGGGACCGGGTCTGGTTCGAATTTTTCTTTGGATAGGCCCCGCAGTAAATCCAGCAGCCGCTGGCGGTCGACCCGTCTTCCTTGATCTCCTTGGCACTGGCGAGCTGCCGGCGAGCGGGCCACGTGTAGCCGTTGATCTCCTTCAAAACCGCTTCTGCGGAGGGGTCGGCGTGAGGACCGGCGGTCGGGTACTCCCAGGTCAGCTGCCGCAAGGGGGCGTCCTTGGGGTCCGTGCTGTCCGCATACAGCGCTTTCATCCGCTTTCCCAGATGGTAGATGAACCACAGGTCCGAGCGGCAGTCGCCCGGCGGCTCGACCACTTTGTCGTGCCACTGGATCAACCGGTGGGTGTTGGTGAAGGTCCCGTCCTTTTCACCGGGCAGGGCGGCCGGGAGCAGGAACATCTCGGTTTTGATGTCTTCGGGCCTGAGTCGGCCGTCGGCCACCTCCGGAGATTTGTACCAATAGGAGGCCGTTTCGTTTTCGAATATCTCCCGCACGACCATCCATTCCAAATTCGGCAGCGCCATGCGGATCATATGGCTGTTGTGCCCGCCGACGACCGGGTTCTGCCCCATCAGGAGCAGCCCCCGGATGGTGCCGTCCTTTATCGCCAGTGTCATGGGCAGCTGGGAGTGATCGCCCATGATTTTGGGGATGTTCTGATAGCCCCACTCGCTTTCCGGCCGGGCGTGGTCCCCGTACCAGGCTCTCAGGAGGCTGATGATAAACTTCGGGAACCGGTGCATATAGCCGAAGGGAATGGTTTCGACCTTCAGATAGTTGTCGAAGGTGCGATGGTAGTCCTTGCGCCCGTTGGGGTGGCGCAGGTAGCCGGGCAGCATGTCGTAGAGGGTTGGGATATCGGTGCTGCCCTGAATGCTGCAATGGCCCCGGAGAGCGATGATGCCGCCGCCGGGGCGGCCGATATTGCCCAACAGCGCCTGAATGATGCCGGCCGCGCGGATCGTCTGGACCCCGGTGGAGTGGTGCGTCCAGCCGACGGCATAACACCAGGCGCCGGTTTTATCGCGACCGCTGCCGCGGGTCATGGCCGCGGCGATGTCAAGGAAGGTTTTCTTGGGGCAGCCGGTGATTTTTTCCACCATTTCGGGCGTGTAGGCGGCATAGTGCCGCTTCAGAATATTGTAGACGCAGTTGGGATGCTGCAGCGTCATGTCCACGGCCGGCGGGCCTTTGCTCGCCCGCCTGAGCTTCTCGCTGTATGAAGAGCCGGTATTCAGGTGGTGCTCGACGAGCGCGGACGGGACCTCATCGCCCTTGTACTGCCAGCTCATGGCCTTGTAAGAGCGCGACTCGTCGCTCCACCCCGAAAAAAGACCATCCAGCTCGCTGGTGTCCTGAAATTCGTCTTCGATAATCGTGGCGATATTGGTGTAGCTGAGAACGTAGTCCCTGAACCACAGGTCGTTTTCGAGGATGTAGCGGATAAGCCCACCCAGAAAAGCGATATCCGACCCACAGCGGATCGGTGCGTAGATGTCGGCCAGGGCCGAGGTGCGGGTGAAGCGCGGATCGACATGAACGACGGTGGCGCCCCTTTCCTTGGCCTGGAGGACGAAGCGAAAGGCGATGGGATGGCACTCGGCCATGTTCGAGCCCATGATCATCACGAAATCGGCATTGGCCAAGTCCCACTGGGCGGTGGTGGCGGCTCCGCGTCCGTAGGTGGCGCCCAGACTGGGCACCGAGGAGCTGTGTCAGACCCGCGCCTGATTTTCGACCCACACCATCCCCAGCCCCCCCGCGCACAACTTCTTGATCAGATAGTTCTCTTCGTTGTCCAGGGTGGCGCCCCCCAGTTCGGCCATCGCCATGGTGTGGTTGACCGGCGTGCCGTTCGGCAGCTCGCGCACGAAGGTCTCGTCGCGCGTGCGCTTCATCAGAAAGGCGATGCGGTCCATGGCCCAGTCGAGGGGGCGTTCTTCCCAGCGGGTGCTGTACGGGGCCCGGTATTTGACCCGCGTTAGCCGGTTCGGATTGTGCAGCCAGCTCGTGACGGCCGCCCCCTTGGGGCAGAGGGTCCCCTGGTTGATCGGGCTGCGCGGGTCGCCTTCGATATGGATGATATCGTTGCCCTTGGCATAGATCAGCTGGGCACATCCCACGGCGCAGTAAGGGCAGATGCTGGTTCCGACCTTGTCGGCCTCCTCCAGCCGCGGCCGCAGTCTGCGCGAGGCCTCGGATTGGGCCGCAACGCCCAGAGGGTCTTGCCCGGCAAGCTGTTTGGGGATGGACCAGTCCTTCAAAATTCTGTCCAGGCGGTCTTTTAGCGATTTGTCCAGCATACTCATCTGCTCTTTACTCCCGCGAAGGGTGCCGACTCCGGCAGCGCCCTCCAGGTATAGACTTCAACATAAAGATTTTGGTTGCCGCTATCGGTCGGCGACGTATGACGCCGCAGCCTTCTCCCTCTGGCCTTGCCAAAATCATTATCTTGAAGCCTATAGAAGTTAATGTGCCGGTTCTCAGGTCGCTTGGTTCCAGCGGATGACCCGAATGGAACGCGCAACGCCGGATTCGAGCTGGGGTTCGCCTTCGTACTCAATGGTAACCGATGCACGGGCCTTGTGGAGATCGATCAGGTCCGCTTCGGCCGCAAAGGCGCCGTGGCCCAGCGTGAAGAGAAGGCTGCGGCCATCCTCGGCCACCAACCGAAACCGCGTTTCCTGCACTGAAATGATGCGCCCGGTTGCCGTTTTAGACTCTCTCATCATTTCATCGTCTCCTCCGTTGAACGGGGCCGGGATACCGGCCGGTTGCCTGCGATACTGCACTGAGCCGGGAGGAAAGTATATGGGCAATTGACAGTAGAACGGGATGAAAAAAATAGAATTATAGCCTCGCCCGTCAAGTAAGGAGCCTTTGCTGCGTTCACATGACCACAGTTTCCCATGGGGAGAGGGCCCTTTTCAGACTGCTGCCTATAAGAACGGTCATTTTAAAATCGATCCAATTAAATTTTCGATGTACCGTGATGCCGGAGTAAAAATACGGGCTTTACCTCCTTTGAAATTTTTGCCTGTGACGGATATTAATGGAAACCGCCGGGCCGGGATTCCGTGAGCTTTATCCCATGACGAATGCATTCGTGGCCCGATGGTCACGCTAACCCCGAAAAATGTACACCCGTAAAAGAGCAGGAGGCCGGCATGAGCCCGAACGACAAGGAAAAAGGAAATTTTCCCGAACAGCATCAGGAAAAACAGCCGGGCGAAAGATCGGAAATGACGCCGAAGCCCGAAACCGAAAATCCCGCCTACCGCCCGAGCGGAAAACTCGAGGGCAAGATCGCCCTCATTACAGGCGGCGACAGCGGAATAGGGCGTGCAACGGCGATTCTCTTCGCCAAGGAAGGAGCGGACATCGCGCTCGTCTATCTCGATGAAGACGAGGATGCCCGCAGCACTTGCGGCAGAGTCGAAGAAATCGGGCGAAAATGTGTCGCCATCGCCGGTGACGTCGGCGATCCCGAGTTCTGCCGGAATGCGGTCGACCAGACCCTGAAGCGTTTCAATCGACTGGACGTTCTGGTCAACAATGCCGGAGAGCAGCATGTCTGCGAAAGCCTCGAGGATCTGACCGACGAGCAGCTTCAGAAAACATTCCGCACGAACATTTTTTCCATGTTTTACATGACTCGCGCCGCCCTGCCCCACTTGAAAGAAGGCGCGACGATCGTCAACACCACCTCCATCACGGCTTACATGGGCCATCCGAAACTGATGGACTACGCCTCCACCAAGGGGGCCATCACCAGCTTTACCAGGTCGTTGTCCGAAAACCTCGTGCACAAGGGTATTCGCGTGAATGCCGTAGCCCCGGGCCCTATCTGGACGCCCTTGATCCCAGCCAGCTTTTCGAAAGAAAAGACGGCGCACCACGGTGAGAGCGCGCCCATGAAGCGTGCCGGCCAGCCTTACGAGGTGGCGACCTGCTTCCTGTTCCTGGCCGGGGAGGACTCTTCCTACATCAACGGCCAGGTTCTGCACCCGAATGGCGGCATCGTCGTCAACGGCTGAGCAACCCGTCATGAGCGGTGATCAAAACATACGGCAAATCGAAAGGAGAGACTCGAATGGAATTTATTATTGGTATTATCATTTTTATCGCGGACGTCTGGGCCATCATCAATATCTTCAGGGCCCCGGACGCCTCCACCGGATCGAAAATTTTGTGGACGCTGCTGATTTTGATCCTGCCGGTCGTCGGTTTGATCATCTGGCTGCTGGCAGGTCCCAAGGCGCCCAGGACTGCGCGCGCCTGAATCGCCGGTGCTTCGGGACATGCGAAGGAAAATAAATTCTTCGTGGACGAGCCTGAATAAATGGCTGCAGCCTTTGCTGCGATGACCGGTTTGCCGTGATGCTTCGGCGGCAGTGGAGAACCAAAAATGCCTCACATTCCGCGTGACGACGCCTGGGACAGCACGATCGCGCTTTTTTTCGACGGCTACCGGTTTATCGCCAAAAGGTGTCGACGCTGTCGATCGAACATTTTTCTCACGCGACTGCTGCTGCAGAAAACCGTCTGTCTGACGGGTGAAGAATGGGCGCGGACGTTTTACACCGATGCGCGCTTCAGCCGCTTCAAGGCGGCGCCGCAGCGGCTGCAGCGGACGCTGTTCGGCATCGGAGGCGTGCAGGGCCTCGACGGACGGCGGCACCGGCGGCGAAAAGACTTGTTCATGACACTGGTGCAGCCGGAGAGTATCCGGCGGTTGGTGGAAATTACGGCCCGGCACTGGCGCAGTTGTTCCGACACATGGGCGCAGCAGGATCAAACCGTCCTTCTGCCGGCTGCAGAGGAACTCTTGTGCCGGGCGGTGTGCGAATGGGCCGGGGTTCCCCTTAAGGAGTCCGACGCCCCCCGGCGCACCGCCGACATGGCCGCCATGATCGACGGTGCCGGAGCCGTGGGGGTCAGACATTGGCGCGGCCGCAAAGCAAGGCAACGCACCGAAGTCTGGATCGGCAAGATGATCGATGCCGCCCGCCGTCTTGGGGCCGACCGCGAAGATGACCGGGCGGTATTTGTCGTCGCCCGGCATCGTGACCTCAACGGAGAGTTGCTGGACAGACGCGTCGCGGCGGTGGAATTGATCAACATCCTTCGGCCGACGGTCGCCATCGCTCGGTTCATCGTCTTCGCCGCCGCGGCGCTGCACCGTCATCCGCAAAGCCGCTCAAAGCTCCGCGCGGGCGACGCAGGGGATGTCCGGTTTTTCGTGCAGGAAGTCCGCCGCTTCTATCCCTTCTTTCCTTTTGCCGCGGCGCGCGTGAAGAGTGCTGTCACGGTGAACGGGTACCGGTTCCCGGCCAAGGCCCGGGTTCTCCTGGATCTGTACGGCACCAACCACGATCCGCGTATCTGGAAGCGGCCGACGGTGTTCGATCCCGATCGGTTTCGTCGTCGGGACGAGACGCCCTACAACTTCATCCCCCAGGGCGGGGGCTACTACTACACCGATCATCGCTGTCCAGGGGAGAGGATGACGATCCCGCTTCTGGAAGACGCGGTAAAGTTTCTGGTCAACGGGTTGCGCTACGAGGTGCCGCGGCAGGATCTGCACATCGACCTGGCCCGCATGCCCGCCCAACCGAAAAGCGGATTTATCATCCGCAACATAGAAAGGCGCGCCGGAAGGGATCAAACGAACACAACCGCCGGAGAGGCGGTAAAATCGATATCGGAAAAGGAGCCGCAATGTCAATTCTGAAAAAGAAAAAATGGTCGCCCTATGCCGTCGGGGCGGCTATTGGCATGTTGGAGACGGTAGCGATGCTGACCGCCAAAAGGCCGATCGGCATCACCACCGCCTTCGAAGACACGGCCGCGATGGCGGCGGAGAAAATCGCGCCCGATAAAATGAACATCGACGAGTACAAGCGCGAGCGTGGCGAATCGCCTAAAATTGACTGGGAGATGGGGCTCGTCGGCGGCGTGCTCCTCGGCAGCCTGCTCAGCGCGCGCAGTTCGGGAGATGAAACGCCGCCGCCGGTTCCCGACGAATGGCAGGAAAAGATCGGTCGGTCGCGCGCGCTCCGCTACGCGGCCGCCGCCGCCGGCGGCGCCCTGATGATGTTCGGGTCGCGGATGGCCAAGGGCTGCACGAGCGGCCACGGCATCAGCGGCACCATGCAGTTTGCGGCCTCGAGCTGGCTCTTCGATCCGATCATTTTTGCTTCGGGCGCGGCCGTTTCCAAGGCTCTATTCGGGAGGAAGAAATGAAGCGACAATCCATCGGCAAAATACTGCTGGGCTTGGGCACCGGGGTGGCATTCGGTTTTCTGCTGCACAAGGGGCGGGCTTCCGAACACGAGGCCATCTCGGGGCAGCTGCTGGCAAAGGATGCCACCGTCGTCAAAATCATGGCCACGGCCTCGGCCGTCGGCGCGGTGGGGGTTCAGACGTTGAACGCGCTCGGCCTGGCGGACGCCAAGATCAAACCCTTCAATGTCGGCGGGGTGGTTTTGGGCGGCACGCTGTTCGGCTCGGGCATGGCGCTGCTGGGATATTGCCCCGGCACCAGCATGGCCGCCATCGGGGCGGGCCACACGGACGCGGCGGCCGGAGCGCTCGGCATGCTGGGCGGTGCCCTGGCGTTCGTGCGCTTCTATCCGGCCATCAAACCCTGGATGGAGAAGGGCACCTACGGCAAGCGGTCCCTGCCGGAGGTTACCGGCACCTCGCCCTGGCTCTGGGTGGCGGGCCTGTCGGCGGCCACGGCCGTCGGCGCCGGGTTTCTGGAAAAATTCGGTTCCGACGAGCAATCCGGAACCTAAACGGTGCAGTCATCATCGAAAGGCGGTCATTGACATGAATCAACGGCAGGGAACGGCGGCAACGGGTTCCATCATTTCTGCGATCGGCAGCTATTTTCTCACCTTTACCGGGCACCCGCTATGGGGTCTTTTTGCGGGCGT
This sequence comes from uncultured delta proteobacterium, assembly GCA_963728055.1. Lineage (GTDB taxonomy): Bacteria > Desulfobacterota > Desulfobacteria > Desulfobacterales > SG8-13 > JARFQH01. The sequence continues at coordinate 365,924 of CAVSIM010000011.1, forward strand.
GATTGCGGTCCCGCTGGGCGTGCTGGGAATGATCTTCGCCGCCTCCCCGCGCGTCAGCGGCGGCATCGTCAGCCTGCTCGCGATCGTCTTCGGCGCCATAGCGGTCGTCATCAGCATTCTCGGGATCATCGGCGTGATTATCTTTTGAGCCGAAACCCTCTCGACCGTCGAGGACAACACCGATGCGGGCAATCTGTTCGGCCGGGAACATATCCGTAAAAAGTCGACCAGCGCTGAGCTTTTTCAGCGCGGTTCTGATCGTGTTATTTTCCGTCACGGACGTATCTTCCCAACGGGATGGCTATGAAATCGTCAGTGAAACCGTCCGCACCGTTACCGCTTACAATGTCGGCGACCCGCGCCAGACCTCGGATCGCCCCTGCCTTGCGGCCGGCGGAGAAGACCTGTGCCGGGCGCTCGCGGCCGGCGAGAAGATTTGTGCCGCCAATTTCGTGCCGCTGGGCACTCTGCTCGATATCGAGAGCTGCGGCATCTGCCGGGTAGCGGATCGCACCGCCGAACGTTTCGAAAACAGGGTCGATATCGCCATGCCCCAAGACCAGCGGCGGCATGCGCTGGAATTCGGCGAGCGGCAGCTTCACGTCAAAGTCCTGAAGAAGACAAACCGTTAGAGCCAAAGCGGAACACCTACAATCGCTTTATTCCGCGGCGGTCCTCATCTCTCTTGCCTTCACTCGCTTCGCCATCCAGAGGGAAAGGACGATACCGCCCGCCAAGCCTGCCCCGATCAACCCGGCCTGCCACATTGCCGCATGCCGCCGACGCGGGAGGGTGTCGCCTTCCAAAACCCGATTGCGGACGTGGCCGGAATCGAGGTCGGCTTTGCGGAAAGCATACTGCACCAGTTCGACGGTGTGCATCGGCTGGCGCTCCGACCCGTCTTTGATCTGGGTCCGGCAGCTGAAGGCCTCGGCGACGATGTAAGTGTCGGGGTCGGCCTGCCTCACGGCGGGCAAAAGATGCTCTTCGGCAATCCTGATGCTCAGGGGATGGTGCTCCTTTACATAGCCGAACGAGCCGGCCATCCCGCAGCAGCCCTCCTGCGGTTCCTCGAACTCGATCCCCATTTTTTCAAGCACATGATGGACGGCCTTGGGTTTCAGCACCGCTTTCTGATTGCAGTGGTTGTGCAGGATCGCTTTTCCCGTGAGCCGCGGCAGGTCGAGGTCGTTCTCGTCGATAAATTCGCTCAGCATCGCGCACAGCTCGACCACCCGCGCCACGTCGCGATCGTGCGGCCAGATTTTGGGCAGATCGTCCTTGAACATGGCCGCCACACTCGGCTCGACAAAAAGGATGGGAATTCCCTGCCGGGCAAAGGGCGTCAACAGGTCGATGGTGCGGCTGAGGTTGCGCCCCGCCAGGCCCAAAAAGCCGAAATGCATCAGCGGCAACGCCGCAAAAGGGGCTTTCTCGGGGAGGACGACGCGGTAATTCCAGCGCCCCAGGACCCGCACGGCCGCCTTCAGCACCTCCGGATTGAATGAGTTGTTGAATTCATCCGGATACAAGACGATCGGCCGGGCGTCGGCGGCCGCCGGCTGCCGGTGGCGGTGAAACCAGTCGACGAACGGCTCCGCGGCAAATTTCGGCAGGGGCCTTTCCGGCGCCGTGTTCATCATCCATTTCACGCCCGCCTTCAGCCCGGGGGTCTGGGTGAAAAAATTGACCAAACCGGGCATCCGGCTGCCGAGGGCCGCGCCATAGCCCATGAACCCCAGGGCATAATGATGCCGCGGGTGCAGTCGGTTGTGGTAGTAGTGGTAAAGAAACTCCATCTTGTAGGTGGACATGTCCACATTGACGGGGCACTCCGACTTGCAGCCCTTGCAGGAAAGGCAGAGTTCCAGGGCTTCCCGCACCTCTTCGCTGCGCCAGCCGTCGCGGATGAAGTCGCCGCGGAACATTTCGAACAGCACGCGCGCCCGCCCGCGTGTGGTGTGTTTCTCTTCGCGCGTGGCGATGAAGCTCGGGCACATGAAGGCATCCTCCGGCCGGCGGCATTTGCCGACCCCGACGCACCGGAGCGATGCGCGCTGAAAACTGCCGTCGTCGTCTGGAAACTTGAAAAACGTATCCGGCTGCCAGGGCGCGTAGTCGGTGCCCAGGCGCAGGTTCTCCTCGGGCAGCTGCGGATCGACGATCTTGCCCGGATTCATTTTCGACGCCGGGTCCCAGATCGATTTGAACTGTCGAAAGGCCTCGACCAGTTCCTCGCCGTACATCTTGGAGAGTAAAACGGCTTTCGACTGGCCGTCGCCATGCTCGCCGCTGATCGAGCCGTGATAGCCCGCGACGAGATCGGCCGCCCGCTCGATGAAGGCGCGGTAGTTTTGGATGCCTTGGTGGGAAAAAAGATCGAAGGTGATCCGGCAGTGGACGCAGCCTTGGCCGAAGTGGCCGTAAAGGGCGGCATCCAGGCCGAATTCGTCCATGAGGCCGCGAAAGTCCCTCAGATAGTCGCCGATCTTGTCGGGCGGCACGGCCGCATCTTCCCACCCCGGCCAGGCCAGCGGTTCTCCGGGGATGTTGGCGGTCGCTCCCAGCCCCGATTCCCTGATTTCCCAGACCATTTTTTCTTCCGCAAGATCGGTGTAGAGTTTCATGTGCGGCGGATCGGTCGTTTTCTTCAGATCGGCCATCAGCTTGCGGGCCTTCGCGTCGGCTTCGGCCTTGTCGTGGCCCCCCATTTCCACCAGGAGCCAGCCCTTGCCTTGCGGAAGAAGGGGCAGGTCGCGCAGGTGCAGGTGCTTTTTCTTCATGAAACGGATCAGCTTGTTGTCGATGCCTTCGCAGCCGACCGGGCCGTGGGACATGATGTCGGGAATGTGGTCCGCGGCCGCAAACACATCGGGATAGCCGAGGACGACCAGGGTCCGGCCGGGCCAGCTGTACACCAGTCGCACCGTGGCCTCCAGAATGGTCACCAGCGTCCCCTCGCTGCCGACCAGCGCGCGCGCGACATGAAATCCCTTTTCCGGCAGCAGATCGTCCAGGTTGTAGCCGGACACGCGCCGCGGGATGTCGGGGTAGCGCTGCCGGATCAGGTCCGCATAGCGGTCGCGCACGGCCGTCATCCCGGCGTAAATTTCGCCGCGGCGTCCTCCGGCCGTGATGATCCGCTCGCGCTGCCCGTCGTCGGTGGCCCCCACCCGCATCTGCAGGCCGTCATAGGTCAAAACTTCCAGCTCGTGAATGTTGTCGGCCGTGCGGCCGGCCATGACCGAGTGGATGCCGCAGGAGTTGTTGCCGATCATGCCGCCGAAGGTGTTGTGGGTGTGCGTGGCGGGGTCCGGCCCATAGGTCAGGTCGAACTTCTCCGCCTCGTGGCGCAGATGATCCAGGATGACGCCGGGCTGCACGCGCGCTATTTTGCGCTCGGGGTCGATTTCCAGAATCTTGTTCAGGTATTTGGAGAAATCGATGACGACCGCCTCGTTGCAGGTCTGGCCCGAAAGCCCGGTCCCGCCGCCGCGCGACACGAGCGGCGCGCCGTGCCGGCGGCAAACGGCCACCGTCGCGACCACGGCCTGTGACGTGCGGGGCAGGACGACCCCGATGGGCAGATGACGATAGTTGGAGCCGTCGCAATTGTAGATGGCGCGGGTGGTCGAATCGAAACGCACCTCTCCGTCCACGTCGCGAATCAACTCCTTTTCCAGCGACCGCCGGCTGTCGGATCCCGTGCGAGTGTTTTTCATGGCTGCCTCTGACGTTTGATATTGAAGATGATTGTTGTGGATGGGCATTTTGGTTGCAGCAACAGTCACCCCCACCCGGCCTCCCCCATCGAGGGGGAGGAGAACTTCAAAGCCGTCACCATCGAGGGGGAGGAGAACTTCGAAGCCGTCACCATCGAGGGAGAAAAGAACTTCGAAGCCTCCCACATCGGGGATGAGGAGAACTTCAAAGCCTCCACCTCGAGGATGAGGAGAAATCGGAAGACCGCCCCATCGAGGATGGGGAGAAATCTGAAGCATCCCGCTCGATGAGGGACAAAATCAGAATCCTTTACCTGGATAAGAAGGAGAACATCGAAGCCTTCCTTCAGCTGGAAAGAAGAAATCCGGAACCTCCTTCGCGATCGGGCGGAGAAATCCGTGCTTCAATCGAGAAACGGTTCTGCCTCCCTCCCCCCGTGGGAGGGACCGAGGGAGGAGGCTAAACATCCACCGCATACTTCTCGGCATCCGCCGCCTTCAGTTCCAGCCCGATCCCGGGCCGGGAGAGATCGGGGATCAGAAACCCCCCGGCCTGCTCGGGAGCCCCGTCCAGCAGCAGATGCTCTATCCGGACGTGATCGTGAAAGTACTCCATGTGCCGCACCGGCGCCAGGGCGCAGGACGGGTGGAGGTGCAGCGCCGGGGCGCAGTGGGACGACAGGGGAATGTGGTGGGCCGCGCACAGCGCCGCCGCCTGGAGGTAGCCGGTGATGCCGCAGCGGGTGATGTCCGCCATGAGCACGTCCACCGCACCGGATTCCAGCAGTATGCGAAAATCGTCGCCGATAAATCCGTACTCCCCGGCCGTCACCTCGATGGCCGGCGGGACCCTTTCGCGGATGAACCGCAGGCCCCGGGCGTCATTTTGAGACACCGGCTCCTCGTACCAGGTGACGTTCAACCTGTTCAATTTTTCGGCCATGGCCAGGGCCTGCTTGCGGTCGTATCCCCCATTGGCATCCACGAACAGAGACGGTTTTTCACCGATCGCCTCGCGGGCCGCCTGCATGCGCTGTGGGTCTTTTTCCGGGTCGCGTCCGATCTTCATCTTCACGCGCGGTATCCCGGCGTCCACCCACCCCGCAAGCTGCGCTTGCAGCTCGGCGTTCGTATACGAGGTGAAGCCGCCGCTGCCGTAGACGGCCACCTTGTCCCGCACCCGGCCCAGAAGAACCGCCAAGGGCAGGCCGAGGAGCTTGGCCTTGAGATCCCAGAGTGCGACCTCAACGGCCGCCACCGCCATCCGCGCAATGCCGGATTCGCCCATGTTGCGGATTTCGGTCGTCATGAGCGACCAGCAGCGCGGGATGTCGAAGGCGTCGAGTCCGAGGATTTTTTCGCCCAGCTTTCCGCGGATCACCGGAACCGCGCCCGCCGCGGTGTAGGAGTACCCGAACCCTTTTTCGCCGCCGGCGTCGATGTGCACCGTCACCATGGTGGTGGCATCCCAGCGCAGGGTCCCGTCGGATTCCGGCTTGTCGGTCGGGATCCGGTAAGCCGCGACCCCGACCTTCTCGATCGGTGCGTTTCTTTTCATCGCTTTTTACTCCGGCTCAGGAAGTTGGCCGTCATCTGCTTCAGCGACTGCTTGGCGATGCCCATCAGGTTGGGGTCGCCTTTCACCATGGCGGACATATACCCCTTGGCCTGCTCGAAGGTGATGTGCGGCGGCAGGGGCGGCACGTCCGGATCGCACAGGGCGTCGATTACGACCGGCCGGTCGGCACTGAATGCCTGCTCCCAGGCCGGCGCGATTTCCTCGGGCCGTGACACGGCGATCCCCTTCAGCCCGAGCAGCTCGGCATAGCGGGCGTAAGGGAAATCGGGCAGGTTCTGGGAGGCCTCGAATTTCGGGTCCCCGGCCATCACCCGCTGCTCCCAGGTGACCTGGTTCAGGTCGTTGTTGTGCAGCACCAGCACCACCAGGCGCGGGTCGGACCACTTCTTCCAGTACTTGGAAATTGTCAGCAGTGCGGCATTGCCCAGCATCTGCATGGCGCCGTCGCCGACCGCCGCGATCACCACGCGCTCGGGGTAGCAGAACTTGGCCGCGGTCGCGTAGGGAACGCCGGGGCACATGGTGGCCAGCCCGCCGGAGAGGGACGCCATCATGCCGCGGCGGATTTTCAAATCCCGGGCATACCAGTTGGCGGCGGAGCCGGAGTCGCAGGTGATGATGCAGTTGTCCGGCAGCCGCGGTGACAGCTCCCAGAACAGCCGCTGTGGATTGATGGGGTTGGCCTCCATTTTGGCCCGCCCCTCCATCACTTCCCACCAGTCCTTGACCCATTCCTGAATGTCTTCGACCCAGGAGCGGTCTTCTTTTCTTTGAAGAAGGGGCAGCAGCGCCTTCAAGGTCAAAGACGTGTCGCCGTGGAGGTTGACTTCCATGGGATACCGCAGGGAAAGCCGGCGCGGCTGCAAATCGATCTGCACGCCGCGGGCCTCCCCTTCTTTCGGGTAAAATTCCGAGTAGGGAAAAGAACTCCCCACCACAAAGACCGTGTCGCAGTTCATCATCATGTCCCAGCTCGGCTTGGTGCCCAGCAGGCCGATCGACCCGGTGACATACGGCAGGTCATCCGGCAGTGCGGCTTTGCCCAGCAGTGCCTTGGCAACCCCGGCTCCCAGAAGCTCGGCGGCCTGCTGCACCAGGTCGGTGGCCTGCAGCGCGCCGGCGCCGATCAGCATCGCCACCTTCTTGCCTTCGTTGAGCACTGTTGCGGCCCGCTGCAGATCCGCCTCCTTCGGAACGATGCCGGGCGCCGAATACCCGACGCCGGTGAAGGTGGATCCGTGCGCGCGCGGCGGGCTGGGGACGGCCTCCATCTCCTGGACGTCATTGGGCAGGATGATGCAGGTGATCGTGCGGTTGGCCTTTGCAATCCGCAGTGCCTGATCGACCAGGTGGCGGATCGAGGCCGGGGAGGAGGCCATGTGCACGTAGTCCCGGGCCACATCCTTGAACAGGCTGATCAGATCGACCTCCTGCTGATAGTCGGTGCCCATGGCCGTCGTCGCCTGCTGCCCGACGATGGCCATGACCGGGACCGAGTCCTTGCGGGCGTCGTACAATCCATTGAGCAGGTGAATGGCGCCCGGCCCGGAAGTGGCGATGCACACGCCGACCTCACCGGTGAATTTCGCGTGCGCCGTGGCCATGAAAGCCGCTTCCTCCTCGTGGCGCGCCTGAACGAATTCGATCATGTCCTCGTGCCGTCCGAAGGCGCCGAAAACGCCGTTGATGCCGTCGCCCGGGAAACCGTAGATCCGGCGAATACCCCACTCGTGAAGCCGTTGAACCAAAAAGTCGCTCGCTGTGTCTGCCATGATATCCTCCTTGTTGGCGCCCTTACGGAGAGAGAGTAAAGGCGCCGGTTGTAATGAATCCCAGATCGGCCTTCGCGCCCTTCTATTGCCCGGCCGCAGAGACGCGCCAGACGACGTTGCCGACATCGTCTGCCACCAGCAGCGCGCCGTCTTTTGCCAGTGCCACGCCCACCGGCCGGCCCAGCGCCTTGCCGTCGGTGCTGAGAAACCCGGTCAAGACATCCTGCGGCGCACCGGATGGCATGCCCCCGCTGAAAGGCACGAAAATCACCTTGTAGCCGCTGTGCGGTTTGCGATTCCACGATCCGTGCTGACCCACGAACATGCCGTTCGAAAATCGCTCCGGCAGACTGGTGCCGCGGGAAGAGGCCAAACCGAGACTGGCGGTGTGCGGTCCCAGCGCGTAATCCGGCACGATGGCGCGCGCGACCAGATCCGGATTCTGCGGCTTGACGCGCTCGTCCACGTGCCGGCCGAAGTAACTGTAAGGCCATCCGTAAAACCCGCCGTCCCGCACCGAGGTCATGAAGTCGGGCACCAGGTCGCTGCCGAGTTCGTCGCGCTCGTTGACGGCCGTCCAGAGCGCGCCGCTATCCGGTTCCCAGGCCATGCCGTTGGGATTGCGCAGCCCGAAGGCAAAGAGTCGATACGCGCCGCTCGCGCGGTCCAGTTCCCAGATAGCCGCGCGTCCCTGCTCGTTTTCAATGCCGTTTTCGGCCACGTTGCTGTTCGATCCCACGGTGACGTAGAGTTTGGTCCCGTCCGGGCTGGCGATGACGTTGCGGGTCCAGTGGTGATTGATCGGCCCGGCGGGCAGCGGCATGACCGTGGCGCCGGGATCGGCAATGCGGGTTTGTCCCTTCCGGTAGTCAAAGCGCACGAGGGCATCGGTGTTGGCGACGTAAAAGTCGTTGCCCACCAGCGCCATGCCGAAAGGCGAGTTGAGCCCCTCCAGGAAGACGAAGCGCTCATCCGATCTCCCGTCCCCTTCGGTGTCGCGCAGCAGCGTGATGCGGTTGGCGCTCTTGCCGCCGGCGCCGGCCTTTTTCATCACCATTTTCATGATCCAGCCCTTCAGCCCCTGATAATCCTCGGGCTTGGGCGGCGCATTGGTCTCGGCCACCAGCACATCGCCGTTGGGAAGCACGTAGAGCCAGCGCGGGTGATCGAGCCCTTCCGCGAACAGGGTCACGTCGGTTCCCGCGACGCCGACCGGTTTTTCTCCGAACGGCCAGCCCTTGGCCGGGGCGATGTTGACCGTGGGGATCAGATGATCTGCGGGCGGCGGCAGCACGGGGTTCGGGCCGGTGCCGGCCGCAACCGGCAGCTGGGCGTCGTGGGAGCATCCCAGCAGACTCACCATCAACACCGCGGCACTGAACAGAAGCGCTCGACGCATGGAATTTTCCTTTTTAATCTTTGCCGATTCAATCCGGAACCGGGTAGGCGATCGTGCTCAGCAGCGCGTTTTCCGCCTGGCGCGAATCCAGACGCGTGTGCTGCACCACCACCTCGACATCCGACTCGATGATGCTGGCGTAATCGGTGTCGGACGGAATCGGTTCGGGGTCGCTCAGGCTGTTGAAGCGCACATGGCGCGTGCGCCGCGGCGGCAGGCTGATGCGGTAGGGGCCGGCCGGTTCGCGGTCAGAGAAGTAAACCGTTATGGTCACGTGCGCCTCGGCGTCCGACGCATTGAGGATGCAGACCGTTTCGTGGCTGGTGAACTGCGGCTCGGGACCGTTGCTCCAGGAAGGGATATATCCTTCCGCTATCGCCCAGCGTTTGCACCCGATCGGTTTCTTCATCACCGCTGCTCCTTTCGTTTTGTATATGAAATGAAAATGGCAACCGGCGCCGGGTCCGCTCCGCGCGTGTTACTTCGGGATGACGCTGATGCTGCCGCTTCTTTCCAGGTACGCCGCCTTTACGCCGCCGACCGTCAGGATTTTGCCACCGAGCCTCAGGGCCTCTTTCAGGTCATGTTCCGTCACGCTGTTTTTTTTCATTGGCCGCCAGAGGATCTCGCCGTCTTTGACGAGCTGCACTTCGGTGCCCTTGATCAGGTGGCCGAGACGGTGAAACCTGAAAGCCGCGGCGGCCATGAACTTGTGCAGCAGGACCAGCACGGTCGCCGCGGCCATGGTCGGAAGGAAGCGTGCATTGGCCGTCAGGGCCCGGCTGAGAATCGATCCGAGAATAACCGCCACGACGATGTCGAAACTGGTGTTTTTGCCGAACGTCCGCTTGCCCCCGCAGCGGACGAGAACCAGGCCGTAAGTAAAAATGAGGATGGCCCGAATGCTCATCTGCCACCAGGTGATGGAGGTGGCATCCGCTCCGATGGCCCAGTGCAGCCAATTGAAATCCAGCGTCATCCTGCAGACCTCCGGCAACGGATCGTGGTCGTTTTACGGAACCTGCTTCGGCGGCCCGCTCCGGCTTCTTCACCGCGTGCGGCTGTCGCGGGGGGTCGCCAGCCAGGCGGAGCCGGCCAACAGGCCCGCCGCCAGTCCGCCCGCGGCGAATAACCATTTGCGATGGGTGGTCACCCACAACTGAACGCTGTGCGAATGGGCCTGCCGGTCGAATTCGCCATGCGCGCCGGGATTGCCGGCCACCGGCTGGTACAGGTTGTCCGGCCGGTCGGCAGGCAGCGGCTCGCTGGTCTGCTGCCCTTGAACGGCCGAGGAGGCCATGTAGCGATCCAGCAGGTGCGGGAAAAACTTGTTGAGCCAGATGATACCCAGGCTCGAGATCCCGACATAAACTTCCCGCCGCCGGTTGTGGGCCGCCCAGTAAATGCTTTCGGCTGCCACCTCGGGCTGATAGATCGGCGCCACCGGCTGCGGGTGATTCGACAACTGGGCCTTGCACCACGAGAACTGCGGCGTGTTGACGGCCGGCAGCTGGACCATGGTGATGTGGATGCGGCTATGATCGTTCAGCAGTTCGGTGCGGAGCGCATCGGTGAACCCGCGGATAGCGAATTTGGCGCCGCAGTAAGGGCTCTGAAGGGGAATGGCGCGGAAGGCGAGCGCGGAACCGACCTGCACGATGGTGCCGCGGTCGCGGCGCCGCATGTGCTCGAGGGCCGCCATGGTGCCATGGACAGCGCCCAGATAGGTCACCTCCGTGGCCCGGCGATAGTCCTGCGGCGTGATATCGACAAAGCGCGAAAAAATGGTGGTCATGGCGCAGTTGACCCAGATGTCGATCGGCCCCAGAGTTTCCTCCACCTGTGCCGCCGCATGGAAGATCGCATCCGCATCGGCGACATCCGCGGGAAGAACCAGGGCCCGGCCGCCCATGTCCTCCACCTCCCGGCGGGTTTTCTCCAGCCGCTCGCGGTCGCGGGCAATCAGTCCGATCGCAGCCCCCCGCTGCGCAAATTCCCTTACCGTCGCCCGTCCCACGCCCGCCGATGCGCCCGTAATGACAACCACCTCGCCTGCTTTCATCTATCGGTCTCCCTTGCCGTGGCGCCCGGCAGCCGCCGGGCCGGTTCGCTGTCACATCGGCGCGCCTGCCGTGCAGGTGAATTCCCGCGTCGATACCCCATCATGCATTTTCCGTCGAACGGTTAAATGGGGTTTGGAACCTATTTTATGCCGGAAGGAGCCGTACGGCAGAAAAAGCCGCCCGATGGCGTGGGCAAGAAAGAGAACGAACAGTAACGAGCAAAGAAAGTCGAAGCGGGGTTAATTCCGTGGGCAAAAAGGCGGGCGGTCATCCCGAAGCAACCTTAAAAAATCAGCCGGTATTTTTTTTGATGGCCTCGATCAGCTCTTTTTTACTCATGCGGCTGCGGCCGGAAAGACCCATCGCGCTCGCCCGCGCCAACAGCGCCGCTTTGTTCTGGTGGCGCAGGTCGTCGGCCGCAGCGTTCGCGGGGCGCTCTGTCGCTGGTTCACGGCGGCGAGGCGTCGCGGAACCGCGGCCTTCGATACTGCGCTTGAGGACCTCCATCAAATCGATCACCTCCGCCCCTGCGGGCTCCGGCGGCTCTTCGGCCGGGTGCACGACGGCCGTTCCGGCCCCCCGTTTGCGCTCGACCAGTTCCCGCAGGCGCTCCGCACTCTCGTCCCGCAGGTCGTCGAGCGCGAGCCGCTCGCCGCTCGCGGCCTGGATCTCTTTGCGCAGCGCCGCGGCGGCCGCGGCGGCGACCGGCACGCCGGCGGGCAGGCCCACCGCGTCGGGCGTGCGGATTTCCGCGGCAAACCGCAGGGTCGCGGCAACCATCACCCCGTTTTGCGCCTCGATCGCGACCAGATATTCCTTGCCGCGCATCACGAATGTGGCGATACCGGCTTTGCCGGTATTTTCCATGGTGGCCGCCAACAGTCGATACGCCTTGGGCGAGTCGCCAGTGGGCACGAGGAAATAGGTGCGATCCAGGTAAACGGGATCGATCTGGGCGACCGGCACGAAGAGGCGCAGGTCGATTTCCCTTGATTTCTCGGGTGCCAGGGCGTCGAGTTCCGCATCCGTGACGAGCACAAATTCTCCCTTTTGAACCTCGTAGCCGCGAACGATCTCATCCGGCGCAATCGGGCGGCCTTCCTGCGGGCAGTAATAGCGACGTCGCAGCGGGGTCCCGTCCGGCGCCAGCAGGCGCAGCGCCATCCGGCGGGTGCGGTTTCCCGGGAAGAGGGCCACCGGAACGCTCACCAGCCCGAAAGTCAGGCTCCCGGACCACAGCGCCCGGCGGGCGCTGTCACCCGTGTCACGGTCAGGCAATTTTGCGCTCCTTTTTTACGCGGCGGACACTTTTTTCCAGCATGTCGGCCAGCGAGACCACCTCGGCCCGGCGCCGGGGCGGCTTCGGAAACGAGATGGTTTCCCCGCGCGCTTTCCTGTCCACCAGCTCGAGGACCCGCCGCCGGTATTCGTCCTGAAAGCGGCGCGGGTCGAAATTTCCCTCCAGCGCCTGAACGAGCTGCGCGGCCATCTCGAGTTCGCGCCGGTCCAGCGGCCGGCCCTGCGGGCGCGGCAGCTCGGAGGCGGAAATGACATCGCCGGCCGCCCGCAGGGTGGTCAGCATCAGGTACCGGTCGTGATACCGCAGAGCGCCGTTATACCTGGTTTTTCGCATGGTCCACCGGGCGATCCCTTCCTTTTTTTCTTTTTCAAGCGCATCGGCCAGGGCGAAATAGACTTGTGGGTTTCCGTCGGGCCCCAAGTAATAGGGCCGGTCGTACCACTGGCGGCCGATCCGGGTCGAATCGACGAACTGCTGGATCACGATCTCCCGCGAGTCTTCGGGCTCCAGGGCGCGCAGGTCTTCGGCCGTCAGCATCACGATTTCTCCGGGGGCCGTTTCGACGCCGCGCCGGATCGACTCCGCCGGCACCGGCTCATTCGTGCGGGGATCGACCATGTGCTGGGTGACCGGCACCCGGTCTTTCGCGTGCAGCAGCCGAAAGTGGACCTTGCGGTCTTCGATGGCCGAATACAGTTTCACCGGCACCAAGACGTCCCGCAAGCGGATGCGGGCCCTCCATATCGCACGCGCGGCCACGGCTCACTCCTTCTTCTCTTTTGAGCAGCAATCGGGGCAGGTCGCTTCCTCGCCCCAGTCCGCCCGGGCGCACAACGGGCAGACCGGCCCGTCGCACTCCCCGCAGCGAATCTCCATTTCGTAGACAAACGATTGGCCGCAGTGCCCGCAGGTTTCGGTTCCCCCGAACAGCCAATAGCAAAGCCCGCGATTTCGATCCATCGGCTCGCGCTTTTCTTGATCTTTTTTCATGCCATGCGCATCCTTTTAAAAAGAAGGCCGGTTGAGCGGTTCAGGGTTCCGGATTCAGCCCTGCCGCTGACCGTCCGGATTGATTACGCAAGAAACTTTCAAGCTTTCGGGAAAAATTCCAAATCGTATGACAAATACCAAATAAATCACAATGGCCAAAACTCGAAAATCACAAACCCAGTGTGGCATTGGGTGTGAGATGATGCTATCGACCGTCCTCGGAGAACAATTGCGCGTACTTCTTGCGCATGTCGCGTTTGAGGATCTTGCCCGTGGGAGTTTTGGGCAGAGCCTCCACAATCACCACTTTCTTGGGTACCTTGAACGGGGCCAGATGCTCCCGGCACAGGGCGATGATCTCGTCCGGTTCGATGTGCTCCCCTTTTCGCGGCACGACCACCGCCGTCACCGCCTCGACCCACTTCGAATGCGGCAGCCCGATCACCGCGACCTCCTCCGTTCTTTTGTCCAGGTAGATGGCCTCCTCCACCTCGCGGGTCGAGACATTCTCGCCGCCGGTCTTGATCATATCCTTTTTCCGATCCACCACCGAGATGTAGCGGTCTTCATCGAGCACACCGATATCGCCGGAATGAAACCAGCCGCCCTTCATGGCCGCCTCGGTTTTTTCAGGGTCCTTGAAGTACATGATCATCGCATGGGGACCTCGGCCGCAAATCTCTCCGGGCCTCTCGATCCCGCTGACAACCTGCCCCAGTTCGTCTTCGATCCGGGTCTCCATGTTCAGGCCCCCCATGCCGGCGGAACCGAGCTTGCGCATGGCATCCTCGGCTTTTAAGATGGTATGATAGGGCGCCAACTCGGTCTGGCCGTAGTAGTTGTAGATCCTGGCCCCCGGAAGCCGTTCGAGCATCTCCTTTAGAATCTCCACCGGCATGATGGACGCGCCGTAGTAGCACTTTCGGAGGCTCGAGAGGTCGTGTTTGCCGAAATCGGGGTGGCGCAGCAGGCCGATCCAGACCGTGGGGGGAGCGAAAAACATGCTGGCTTTGTAGTCGGCGATGGTTTTCAGAATCTTGGCGATATCCGGCAGCAGAAGGATGTTGGTGCCCCCGACCCAGAATACCGGATTCAGGAACACATCCCGCTGGGCGCAGTGGTAGATCGGCAAGGCGTTGACATTGATGTCGCTGGTATCGTAGCCGCCGTCCACGATGCATCCCATGTATTGGGCCATGAGGGATTGGTTGCTGACGATCACCCCCTTGGGCAGGGATTCGGTGCCGCTGGTGTAGGTCATCTGGCAGGGATCCTCTATGTGCAGGATGCTCTGCGGTTCTGTGTCCGGAGCGGCGGTATACCAGGACGCGAAGTCGATGAACCGGTCGGTCACCGGCGCCATGCCGGCCCCGTCCCCGGACCAGATCCAGGTCGTGATCGTGGGCATGTCGTCCAGCACGTCCTTGACCAGGTCGTATAGTGCATCCTCGACAATGAAGGCCGTGCTTTCGGAATGGTTGATGCAGTAGGAAATGTCCTTTCCCTTCAGCAGGTAGTTGATGGCCAGGTACACGGCCCCGATTTTGCAGCATCCCATCCAGGTGAGCACATGGTGGATCGTATTGTGGGCTAAAATGGCGACGCGATCGTATTTTTTCACCCCCAGGCCCTTCAGGGCGTTGGCCACCTGGTTGCAGGCGGACTCAAGCTCCGCGTACGTGAGAGCGGTGTCGCCGAAAATCAACGCCGTCTTCTCGGGGTAATGATAGGCGCTGCGCCGGATCATATCGGCGATGACCCATCGGTTGACATGGTTGTAGCGGTTCATGAGAAAAGACAGGTTTTCCGGGGTGAGGGTTTCGTAACAGGCTTTTTGCTCATCGGTCAGGGGAATCGGCTTTTGGGTCATGGGACCTCCTTTCGGGGGGTGCAGGGCTGTGGCCGTCGGTGCAAATACCTGTTTATTGGACCGGGAGAAGAACCCGACGCTTGAAATCTCATGTTAAAAACCGAATACAGATCTTTCCAAAATGCTCGCCGCGTTTGAGGTAATCGAGCGCTTCCCGCAACTCTTCAAAAGCAAACGTCCGATCGATGACCGGTTTGACCGCGTGCTGCGAAACCGCCCGCAGCATGGCCTCCATGTCGTCGCGGCTGCCCACCGTGATGCCCTGCAGCCGGATTTTGCGGGTGACGATCGGTCCCAGGCTCACTTCCATGGTCGCACCCGACAAGACGCCGATCAGGCTGACGGTGCCGCCCGGCCGAACGGCCCGGATCGATTGCGGCAGCGTCTGTTTGCCCCCGACCTCGATGACGTGATCGATCCCGTCCGCGCCGGCCATGTTCCTGACCGCCTTGCCCCAGGCGGGTGTCGTGCGATAGTTCAGGCCGTCATCGGCGCCGAGCTTCAGGGCGCGGTCGAGTTTCGCATCGCTGCCCGAGAGCACGATGACCCGCGCGCCGTGCAATTTGGCGAACTGCAGGGCGAACAGGGACACCCCGCCCGTGCCCAGAACGAGAACGGTGTCGCCGGCTTTGACCCGGCCCTCGGTGACCAGGGCGCTCCAGGCGGTCAGGGCCGCGCACGGCAGGGTGGCCGCCTCCTGCCAGCCGAGGTGCTCCGGTATCTTGACGAGGCCCTGCTCGCCCAGCACCATGTACGCCGCCATCACGCCGTCGAGCGGCCCCCCCAGCGTTGCGGTAATGGTGGACGTGGTCGGCGGGCCGCTGACCCAGTTCTGGATCATGAGCGGACACACCCGGTCGCCGACGCGCACGCGGCTCACGCCCGCACCGGTCGCAACGACCTCGCCGGCCCCGTCGGAGATCGGGATAAGCGGCAGGGTGCCGGTCAGTGCGCCGTATCCCCGCTGCGGGACCAGAAGATCGCGGAAATTCAACGATGCCGCCTGCAGTCGCACCAACACCTGCCCGCTCCCCGGCACCGGCTCGGCCCGCTGCGTCAGGGTCAGGTTGTCGATCGACCAGTCGTCCTGAATCTGAAACACTTTCATTACGCGCCCCCGGTTCGGCTATGTGGAAACTGAAAACTGGATACTGGATACCGGATACTGGATACTTGATACGGGAAACTTGAAACTCGCAACAAGGAACGCTAATCGCTTTAAGTCACATGGCTCGAAGGAATAGATGCCGTATTTATTTGTTATTTGCGATTTGAAATTTTTTCCGGAATGGAGGTTCCAGGTTCACCCTTCAGCGTTCAGGGTCGAATGGTTGAAAAATCGACGTCTTTTCCGTGAACCCAGAACCCGGAACTCTGAACGCCGAGCCCTCGTACCAAACTCCACACACATTGAAACCCGTCACCCGCACCTCGCACCCCGTAACCCACACCCCGCAACTCAGACCCCGTAACCCGCAATGAGTCAATCCGGGACGAACACCGGGCACCCACAAGGGGCGCCCCTGCGGTTGCATCGGCAAAACACCAAATACCAAACACCAGACACGCTTTAAAACCCGAAACCCGCAATCCACACCCCGCAACTCAGACCCCGTAACCCGCAATGAGTCAATTCGGAACAAACACCGGGCACCCACAAGGGGCGATCCTACGGTCGCATCGCCAAAACACCAAATACCAAACACCAGACACGCTTTAAAACCCGAAACCCGCAACTCGTAACCCGCATCCCGCGACTCGTAACCCGAAACCCGCTCCCGCATCCCGCCCCCCGCCCCCCCTCACTCGGTCAGCAGGTTGGGCTCATCGGTGGTGGCGAGTTCCTCCCTGATCTGATGGTCAAGCTGGGTGTCCGGTGACACGTCCACGGATTTTTCCTCTTGCACGGCGGCGCTGCGCGCCGGCGCCGCAGCCGTCGATGACGGCCCCGCCCCGACCCGCTGCAGGCGGATGGTCTGGACCGGTTCGGGCATGTCCAGCCCGGCTTCCTCGAGCGCCAGCTTCACCCGCCGGATGGCGGCGCCCCTGACCTTTAGGAAATCGGCGCTGCGCTGGTCCACCCAGCCGTAAAAACGAACCAGCACGTTGTAGTCGCCGAGTTCCTCGACAATCATGAACGGCGGCGGTTCCGACAGCACGCCTTCCATTTGCCGCAGGACACCGCCGCCCACGTTCTGCACCTCCACCAGGTCCACATCCACCCCGACGCCGACGCCGAAATCGAAGCGGCGGCGGGGGTTGATGCTGAAATTGTAAATAAAGCTCTTGAACACCGCCGCATTCGGAATGCGCACATGGTTGCCGTCCAGGGTCATCAGGATCAACTCGCTGGCGGTGAGACGCAGCACCCGGCCCTGGTTCGAATCGATCTGGACCAGGTCGTTCAGGTCGAAGGGCCGCCGGATACTGAGCAGCAGGCCGGCCAGGTAGTTCTCGACGATGTCCTTGAAGGCAAAGCCGAGTGCCAGCCCCAGCACGCCGACGGTTCCCAGCACCGCGCCGACCAGGGCCGTCAGGTCCAGGATGTTGAAGGCCAGCAACACGCCCAGCAGGAAAATTCCCTTGCGCAGCAACTGACGGATCAGATTCTGAAACAGCCGGTTCAACCCCAATCGCCGGTAGGGATACTCCCAATACGTCACCAGGCGCGACAACAGCCAGAAGGCGACGAGCACCGCCATGGCCACCCCGATCACCGGCAGCTTCTGCACCGCATCCTTGAGGTATTGCCGCACGCGGGAGACCGCCGGCCTGACCCGGGTCTGAACGCTGGTCTCCACCTGGACCTGGTTGTCCACGTAAACGACGCCCTCGAACCGCGAGACCATTTTGGCGACCTTCTCGGATGCCTCCTTGCTGGGGGTCGTCCCCGTCAGCCGTACGACGCCGTCGTTGACATCGATGGTGACGTTTTTGAAATCTTCGATGTTGTCGAGGACCGCCCGCAGCCGTTTTGCGAGCGCCGCATCGGAGCCGGCCTTGACGGGCAGGACCTGGGACTCGGCCGCGGTATCGGCCTCCTTGGCCGCACCGACCGCTCCGGTCGCAGCGGATGCCGCCGGAGCTGCCCAAAAGAGCTCCAGGGATGCGGCGACCGCGATGAAAAAAACATTCCGGATAAAAAATCGCCTGCCTTTGCAGTCACTGGGTGGTTTCAAACCGGCGTTCCTCGTGCAGCTGAAAGGGAAATTCAGGGGTCGGATCGATCCGCTCGGAGTCATGCGTGAGGGCTTTGGCGGCCGCCTGATAGCGTTTTTCGAGATCTGCACGGTCTTCATCGGCTGTCAGCTTCTTTTTGCAGCCGTTGACCACCATGGTTGCCTGGCGCAGGAGTGTGGCCCGGTCCTGTTTTCTGATGGTCTGATCCGCCACGGTTGCAATGGTCTCCAGCAGATGAATCGAAACCGCGGCGATAGACTCGGAGTTTTGCCGGATCATGTTGAAGGCCGCATCCGCCATTCCCTCGAAGGTCAAGGTCTTGCTGATGATCCGCAGCCGGTTGTTCTGGTCGTAGCGATGCGAGGACGGCATCTTGCGGTTGGCGAGCTGGCTGAGGATGGCCCCCAGCCAATCGAGGCAGGTGTTGGCGGTGATCGGATCGTTGATGCCGGGCGACAGGGCGCGAACGGCTATTTCGACCAGCTGGCTGATGGCAAATTCCACATCCTGCTCCAGCGTCCGTTCCGACCCCACGATAAAGATGGCGTTGATTTTTTTTGACAGCTTCTCGTCGACCGCCGCTCCGGGCCAGATCGTCACCAGAGTGCCGTTGCGGGTGATGAAGTCGCCCGGGCGGTGCCCCAGGTGGATGAGAAGATTTTCTTCGACCGCCAGCCGCATCAAGGCGTCGTTGTCTATGGCCTGAAGATAGCCGCTGCGGGCGGCCCGGACCTGGCAGACGTCGCGGTCGCAGGTCGTCGGAATGTCGTAGTCGCGCCTCAGCGGCACATCGGCCCGTTCTTCTCCATGACCGAGCTTTTCGGGAAAGACACGGTCCACGGCACTGTTCAGGTCCTCGCGGACCCTGACGATGATGTTCTGGGCCTGGATCGATTCGGAAATGTTGTGAATGAAATAGATCAGGACCCCCAAGCTCACCACGGCCATCAAAACCGCGACCGTGACCGAGAGGCTGGGGACGAACGTCGTGTTTTCTCCGCCATCGATGGTCCGCAGCACGAGGATGCCGTATATGAAGGTCGCCACGAACGTGCCCAGCACCATTTGATTGGCCCTGACGTTCATGAAGTTTCTTATCAGGCGCGGGCCGAACTGGGAGGACGCCAGGGAAAGAACCACGATGGTGATAGAGAACACCACGCCGGCAACGGTGGCCATGGAGCCGGCGATGGCGGAAAGAACCGTGCGCGCGCCATCGGGTCCGCCGGCGTAGATCCAGGAAAGTTCGAGTCCGTCCCGGCCGAGGTACAGCCGGTCGACGGCAATGGTCACAAAGGAGAGCGCGATCGCAGCCCCGGCGATGATACCGGGCAGAAACCAGAAGCTCACCTTGAGGTGATACCAGATATTGCGAATTCTCAGGTTCATCGGCCCCCTTTCAGCTACGCTCGCCACACGCAGCGACCACTGCACCGCCGCATCAGCCTTTAACGGTCACGCCGAATACTGGAACCTTTAATACCGATTGATCGGATTGACAATAGGGATATCCGGCCGGCGACGCACCATCGATGGGTATATTTCTGGACCGAGCGGTTAAAAAAGCGCGTTTTGCAATCAGGCTTTCGGCTCAGCAAGCCGCTTGGCTGCCGGCATCCAATTCGGTTGCGGTGGAATCTGTGAAGCTTCCGGAATAAAAATCACAAGGACCGAACTTAGTTCGCTTCGCTCAAAATATTTGCCGACTTTCCAATTCGAACTAAAGAAAGTTGCGGGCAATACTATTGACGCTGCACACAGCATCTCGCGAAACTTTTCAGAAGGTTATTGGGATATTGAGCTGTGGGATTTATTTTGAATCTGGTGCCTGGAGAAGAATGCCGGAGCGGCCCGCCGCCGCTCGCCGGATGGGGTCATTTGCTCTCCAGGGTCTCCGGGGCCGGCTTCTCGTAGAGCTCCAGGTAGGCGTCTCTTCTTTCCAGGTCCTGGCGGAGCCGCAGCATCAGGGCGATTCTGCGATCCGAACCGCTCCGGCGGTGGCGATGCCACCGGCGTTCCGGAAAATGGTCGGCCGATGAGCGCTTGCGCCTGTCCGCCAATCGGCGCCGGCCACCGTGGTCTGTCATGTCTCTTCGTCGTGCCACCATTTTGACTGGCCTCCGCACCAGACGATCTCAGATGAAATAAAAGAACACCCCCCAAATGATTGTCGATCTGTTTATACCACAAATAGGCGATTCGCGCCAGCCGTTATAACATAACTATTTGAATTAATAATAAAATATAATTTTGTACCCCTTTGCGCCCGCCTTCGGCTTCGAACGGTCCGCGTCCGCGACGGTGGATGGCCGTTCCCGCCGCCACCGGCAGACCGCCGCGGTTCGGCACGCACCCCGGCCGCCGTTCGTGTCTTGACATTGCAACACCCGCGTTTCATTATCCGCCCTATGCCACGTCAAAAAATCCACCTGCTGGAAGAGATCTGCGGGGTGATCACCGGCTCGCGTGATCCCCGCAAAACACTGGACACTATCGTGGCTCTGGTGGCCGCGAGATTCGCCATCGATGTCTGCTCGGTTTACATTTTCGATATCGAAAAGAAACCGGTTATAAGAGGCACGCCGGTTTCGGCCGGCTTTGCGGAAGGACGGGCCCACTATCTGGCGCAAAGCATCGGATTCGACCAGGTGAAAATGGAGACGGCCGCCGACCGCCGGGTGCAAAGGGACCTCATGGACGAGGCCTTTGCGGCGGCGCAGCGAGACGTCCGCGAACTGCGCCTCGATGCCGACGGCCTTCTCACGCAGGACGTGGCCATCATAGACGCCAACCTGATGATTTTGGAGGATCCGGTTTTCAGACGCAAGATCGGCGACGGCATCGAGGCCGTTTACACCGCGGCGGCCGCCCTGAAGCAAGTGGTTCTTCACTACCTGGAACACTTCAACCGGATGAGCGACCCCTATCTGCGGCAGCGTGGATCCGACATCGTGGATGCCGGACGACAGATACTCGCCCATCTGCTGGCGGTCGGCAGATCTCCGCTGGCCGCCTTCGCCGGCGATACCATCGTCATTGCGGCCGATATAGCGGCCACCGACCTATTGCGGCTCCGCCAGCCGCATCTGCGCGGCATCGTTCTGGCCCGCGGCGGCAAGACCTCGCATGCCGTGATCCTAGCCAAGTCTTTTGAAATCCCGATGATCGTCGGCGTGGCGGACGTTCTCGATTCGATCCGGGAGGGCGACAATTTAATCGTCGACGGCACTTCGGGGTTGATTTTCCGCGACCCGCCGCCGGAAATCCGCGGCGAGTACGACCGGCTGAGGAACGAGAAAGAAAAGTACTTCCGCGGGCTGGACCGGCTGCGAACATTGCCGGCGCGGACCCGCGACAATCGTTTCTGTCGCCTGGGCGCCAATGTCAGTCTTTTGTCCGATCTCGAATTGGTCCACAAGTAAAGATAAAGGTTTGCTGCTGCGGCTGCGCGGGTTGCGCCATGACGGGAGGAAATGTGGCTGACAGGGATTACCGCATAGAATCATTCTTCAATTTGATCGAGGGCAAGACATACACCGAGGCGGTCACTCTGGCGAACCGGGAGGCAACCGCGGCCGAGCGGGCGGCGCTTCACTGCAGGCAAGTGCGCGGGGATTGCCGCAGCGTCGTCGAGTACGTCGACAGCCTGAAAGAATTTATCGTGTTCATGCGCTGCGGGGGCTTTCAAAACAGAATATCGATAGGCAAATACGACCGTCTGTTCCATTCCTACCTCGACAGCGTCGCCTGAACATTCCCGCCAGGACTGCGCAAACAAAAGCTTCAAGACAATTATGTTGACAAGGCTAGGGGAAAAGGCTGCCAGTGTGCGAGGCCGACGACCGGTGCCGGCAGCCAAAATTCTTATCCTGAAGCTATAGTTTGGCAGATCGACCCGAATGCGGGGGCCGGCTGAAAGAAACCGATCGCAGCAGGGTGCCTTAGGCCGCGGTGTACACGCCCTTGCCCACGCTTTTTATCTTCCCCTGTTGCTTTAACTTGAACAAGACGTTCGCAATCTTTTTGCTCTCGAAACCGGTCTTTTGTCTCAGTGTGGCATTATCGACCGGTGCATCGGATTTCTTGACGATCTCGTAGACGGCATCGATGGCCGTCATCGATTGAGCGGCGGCGGCGTTTTTTTTGCGGATCGCCTTGCCGGCCGGCACGGTTTTTCGGGCCCTGGTTTTTGCTTTTGCACTCGCGCCTTCTTTTTTGCCCGTCGTCTCCGCCGTCCCCATCGACCGGGCGGCTTCGTCGACTTTTTCCGATAACGAGGTTATGCCCTGCGCCGCCAGTCTCAGCCCATCCGATACCGTTTTCAAGATCTTCTCGATTTCCTTCATGTCATTTTCCTCCCGGGTGATTTTTTGAATTTTCATGTGCTTACGCCGAATAAAGCGCAATGTCAACAGGGTCTTCCATTACCGACCTCAAAAAAAATCGCGGCAGGTCGCTGGCGGCATGCCGCGGGATGAAGGTTTCGGCCAAACCGGATGGGAAGGATTTATCTGAAACCTTATTTTCGAAGTCCGTGGATCAGGGCTGCAGCATGAAGGTTTCGTACTCCAGGTCATTCAACGTGCGGTTGAGATGAAAAACGCCGGCGAGGCTGGTCAGGGTCGTGGCCAGGGCAAAGCCGGCCCCGAAGTAGTATGGCCCCAGACGAATACTCAGCCAGCTCGCCGCTACGTTGACGAGAAGAAAAAGGGCGGTCAGGAATACGGCCGCGCCGCGCAGGTCCAGGCCTCCCCTCAGCGGCCGGAAGCCGGTCGCCTGCGCGACTGAAACTATTCCATGGAAGTTAAGACGGCCGGCGCCGGAGCTAATCGGCCAGCCGCTTCATGGCGTCGAGATATTCCGGCGAACGGGAGAGATAAAACGAGAGCGCCCGCGCGAAGTCCTTTCCGAGCACCCCGTCGATGAACATCTGGCTGATCTCGCGGTTGCGGTCCAGGGCAAACTGGGAAATCACCAGGATCTGGCGCTCTTCCTCGCTGATGGTGTCGATCAGCCGCAACAGGGCGGTGCGGGCCCGCGGCTGGTACATCCAGAAGTAGAGCATGTCGAGGACGTGGATCATGACGATTTTTTCCAGGTCGCGCGCCTCGGCGTTGTCCCGGGCCGTAATGCGCCGGGGGCGGCTCAGGATGTCGCGGGTGCCGGTTTCCGGGAACAGTATTTCGAGCTGGGCGTAGACCCGCAGCAGATCGGCCAATTTTTTGCGGTAGTCCCGATACCGAAGGCGGATGTTGGTGTAGCGGTCGCTGAGCCCCTCGATGATTCCCGCAATGAAATCAGAGGCGGCCTTCGAAATGATGGCGGCCCATTTCTGAAGAACGGCATCGATGCCGGCAACGCCGGCGGCAGTCAAAACGGCGGCGGCGACACTGTTGAAAGCGATGGCGATCGGAATCGACAGCACGCTGCGAAAGAAATTGCCCGCGATCACCGCGCGCGGAAATCCGCGCAGGGCATTGTGGCTGGACAGATAGACGCCGTTGGCCAGGGCCATGACGGTGTAGAGTGTATAGGGGTGGGTGGCCGTGGTGATGCCGCAGCCCCGATCGAGTATGACGGTTTTGACCAGGTAGTCGAGCAGCGGCACCGAAAAGCCGGTGTAGAGCAGCGAATCGGTCAGGCGGTCCCAACTGACGTAACTGTTCCAGCGCAGCAGCGGCGAGCGCCGGAGGCCGCCGCCGCCCAGCACCGACTGCAGAATGTTGCGCAGGCCGGTAATGCCGAACCAGATGAACGCCCCGCCGTAGGCCAGCACCCACCAGTCCTTGGTCAGCGCAAAGGTGGCCAGGGCGGGGACGAAGCCGATCAACACCTTCAGGCTGTTCTTCAAGCGGGTGTTCATGTAGCGCCACGAGAACCGCCTGCGCCGCGGCGCTGTCCGGGGGGGCTCGAGGTGCAGCTCGTTGGTGATCTCCTTCTGCACGCCGCCGAGGGTGACGATGTTGCCGGGGATTTTCATGCGGATCGAGGCGTCCTGAACCTGCCAGTCCTCGACTTTCCTGTAGCCCAGCCAGCGTATAACCGGCAGCAGGGCGGCCGCGCGATTGAAAACCCGCGTGAGTCGCCCGTTATTCCCGTAAGGCACGAAGGTCAGGCGCCGGAAAGCGGTCATGGTCATCGGAATGAACTCGCGGTTCTTGCCGGCCTGCCGGGCCACCTCTTTGCGGGCGCGGGGCGGCAGCGTCTCGAGCACGGCCAGGCCCATGCCGTACACCCGCGGGGAGCGGCCGGTGGAATCGCTGCCGATGCGCGCCTTCAGGGATGTGCCTTCGTACAGGGATTTGAAATAGAGAATATCGTGCAAGATGGCGGTCAGCTTGCGGACCCGCTCGGGGCGGTCGGGGAACGCGGCGCGTTCGAGGCCCTCGATCGTCTTGCGGATGACGCGTTTGAGCGTGATGACGCTGCCCTCGTTCAGCGCCTGCTGCAACTCGTTGATGTCCGCCAGATGGTCGGTCCGGCCGGCGGCGTAGTCTTTCAGGTTGAAAATCTCGAGCCGGGTGATCATGCCCTCGCAGTCGTAGAGCAGCTCCAGCACGTCCGCCACCACCAGATTGCTGAGGTTGAGGGTGATGCGGTGGCCGGAGTGCAGCCGGGTGATCCGCTGAATCGTCTCACAGGGGGTCGTTCGCAACAGCTCCGGGACATCGGGGCCGTCGGCGGGAACGTTCGGGTTGGTAATCGACCTGTTTTTATCCGGCCCGAGGCAGTCTTCCAGGAGCTGCTCGATATCGAGGCGATCGAGCGCGGCGATCTCGTCCGCAATGTCCCGCTGCCGCTTGGTTTCGGCGCCGGCATGGTGACCCCGCAAGGCGGCGACGCGCTCCCGCAGGGCCGTCAGAATTGCCTGATGCAGGAATTTGGACAGGTGCAGTTTTGACTTCTGTCCGAGAGCCGCAAATTTCAGAAATTCGGCCTCCTCGACCGGCGGCAGGCTGATCCGGCAGGCCGCGGCAATCTCCAGCCGGTGCGAGCGGTTGTACTCGCGCAGCAGCGCCATGACATAGGCCTGCTGATAGGCCGAGACCTTGCGGCCGGCCTCCATCAGCTGCATGACGGGGTCTTCGGCCAGAAAGCACAAGAAGGCCTGGGGATCGGGAAACCCGCGCGGCACCCAGATGATCTGCACGTATTTGCCGCGGAAACGGGCGGAGAACTCGATGCCGATCCGCACATCGATCCCTATGATGCCCGCCGCCTCCAGCAGCTCGGCGGCAAAGCGCGGCTCGATGAAGTTGTAATGAATCACGCGCAGGCGCCGGATCCCCTTGATCCAGGCATCCATGATCAGGTGCGTCGATGATTTGCGCCCCTTGGTGTTCACATCGTGAACGTGGTCGTCGAAGGCGATCTGGTTCCACTCCTCCGGCATTTCGAGCAGGTGGTAGCGGCGCAGCTGCCGGCGCACGATCCGCGGCTTGCCGGCGGCGGTTTTACGAAAGTCATGGGCCAGTTCGAGCTGCCGGCGGTAATCCCCGTGGGCCCGGACCAGCTCTTTCATGATCTCCAGCAGCACCCGCGCCGTGTTGCGGGGCATAATGCCGCCGGCGGTGTCCAGGATCTCGTCGTGCAGCGAGCGCAGGGCGCTGAGCCGGTCGTCCACCCCCCCGATTTCGAGCGAACTGAGAAGATGGACCACGGCATAGGCGATCCGCAGGCCCTTGGACTCGGCCATTTCCTTGATGCCGCTGGGATGAAAAAAAGGGTAATAGGTCTTGCGGGTATATTCGAGGGTCCGGTCGCGGTTCAGAACGTCGGTGACGATGCCGAGCAGTTCGTGGTCGCGCTTGTCGAACAGGATCCTGGAATTGAACGAGGCTTTTTCCATCCGTATAACATTATGATATTCATACGAAAAAGTAAATAAAAATGATTTTTGGGAGGACGTTCCCGCCCCTGTCCGCTACAGACCTTTACCGTCGTCGGGCCGGCGGGTGCCGCTTCGCTCCCCCGGTCGCCCCGCCTGCCTGACGAGCGGCACGAAAAGTTTCTTGCGAGGGACAATATTGTGTTTTTGACGGCGGTTGTTATAATGACAGATAATTTCGAGATTTGGTATAATGAAAGGAGTTCATATTTTTTTTCTCGCCTTTTTCGGTCTTTACAGCCTGCTGCATCTCTATGGCTTCTTCAAGTTCAAGCGGGCGCTCGAACCGGGCCCCCTGCCCCTGGCCGGCTTGACGCTTTTCATGATCCTGATGGTGCTGGCTCCGCTGCTGGTGCGCGTGCTGGAAAAAAATTCCTGGCCGGTTCTCGCCCGCATCCTGGCCCACATGGGCTACGTCTGGATGGGTCTGCTGTTCCTCTTCGTCTCCTGCGCCCTGGTGCTGGATCTTTACCGCATTCTGATGCTGATCGGCCAAAACGCCGCGGGGTCCGATCTGTCGCGCCTCATGCCCTCGGCGCGCCTGGGTTTTTTTGCGCCGCTGATCCTGGCCCTGACGATCGCCATTTTCGGATTTTTCCAGGCGCTCAATATCCGCACCGAGCGGATCACGATCCGGACGGCCAAACTGCCCCCCGACATCGGCCGGGTGAGAATCGTGCAGATTTCAGACGTTCATCTCGGGCTGATCGTCAGGCAAAGCCGGCTGGCCAGGATCCTGAAATGCGTCGCGGCCGCCGGGCCGGACCTGCTGGTGTCGACCGGGGACCTGGTCGACGGCCAGTTGAACGAACTGGGCGGCCTGGCCGAACAACTCCGTCGAATCTCGGCTCCCCTGGGCAAATACGCCGTCACCGGCAACCACGAGTATTATGCCGGGATCGGGGCCGCGTTGACGTTCACGCGCGAAGCCGGATTCACGGTTCTGCAGGGACGCGCTCTGGCGCTGTCGCCAATCCTTAACATCGCCGGGGTGAACGATCCGACCGGCGGTCGTTTCGATGCGGGCGCCGGGATCTCGGAAAAATCCCTCCTGGACGGGCTTTCCCCCGCCGCTTTTACGATTTTGCTGAAACATCGCCCCCTGCCCGATGAAACCGCTGTCGGCCTCTTCGACCTGCAGCTGTCGGGCCATACCCACAAGGGCCAGATTTTTCCCTTCACCGTATTGATCGATCTGATGTATCCGCGCTCCGCCGGCAGGCTGGACCTCGGCAGCGGATCGCAGCTCTACGTGAGCCGGGGATCGGGAACCTGGGGCCCGCCGATCCGCTTCCTCTCCCCGCCCGAGGTGACGGTCATCGACCTGGTGAGCGCCAAACCGCAGTAGCCGGCAGGCGTTGCGGTAGCGACCATGGACTACCGGATTGCCCTCATACCGGGCGACGGCATCCGGCCGCGGATATTGACAGAAAGCCCGTTTTTGAACGATGATGACGTGAGATCGGCACCGGTATCCGCGCGCCCCGTGAGCTTTCCGAAAGGATGTGTCATTGTCAGCGTCGAGAATGATCGCCTGTCATGAATGTGACCTGCTGCACCGCACCCGCCCGCTGGCAATCGGCTCACAGGCCCGCTGCACACGCTGCGGCGCGGTTCTCTACCGGCGGCGCCGCAACAGTCTGGAGCGCACCCTGGCTCTGAACGTCGCCGGACTGATCCTGTTCGCCCTGGCCAATTCTTTCCCGTTTCTGGGGATGAAGCTCGAGGGGCAACAGCAGCAGATCGTCCTGCTGTCGGGCATTATCGAACTCTACCGCCAGGGCCTGCCGCTGATTGCGGCCCTGGTCCTGCTCACCACGATCGTTTCGCCCCTGGTGCAGTTGACCGGCCTGTTGTATGTGCTGCTGCCGCTGAAACTCGATCGCCTGCCGCCGGCCATCTGGCGGGTTTTCCGGTGGGTGCGCGCTTTGCAGCCCTGGAGCATGCTGGAGGTGTTCATGCTCGGCATTCTGGTGGCCCTGGTCAAGCTGGCCCGGATGGCGGATATCGTTCCCGGAATTTCGCTCTTCTGTTTCTTCGGCCTGATTTACGTATTGGCGGCCATCTCGGCCACGCTGGATCCGCACAGCGTCTGGGAGAAATGGTGGGACCGCCGATGACCTTTACGCCGATCACCGCCCGGAGCAGGTCCCTGGTCAGCTGCCACAGCTGTCACCTGCTCTGCCGGCCCCGCCCGGCAGGCGAAAACCGGCGGATGCAGTGCCCGCGCTGCGGTGCGAGCGTGCACCAGCGCAGGCCGCGCAGCGTCACCCGCACCTGGGCGCTGCTGGTGGCGGCCGCGATCTGCTACGTCCCGGCCAACGTGTTGCCCGCCACCCGGGCGATTTCGTTCGGCAAGGTGCAGACGGACACCATCATGAGCGGCGTGATGTACTTCATCCACACCGGCATGTGGCCGATCGCGCTGGTGATCTTCGTCGCCAGCATCTGCGTGCCGCTGATAAAGCTGGTCATCCTTTCCTTTCTGCTGATTTCCATACGCCGCCGGTCGACCTGGCGCCCGAAGGAACGCACCCGTTTTTATCGCATAACCGAGATGGTCGGCCGCTGGTCGATGGTCGACATTTACGTCATCACCATCTCGGTGGCCCTGGTCAAGCTCGGGGCCGTGGCCAAGTTCGAAGCCGGCCCGGCGGTCGTATTCTTTGCCGCGGTGGTGGTGCTCACCCTGTTGGCCGCCATGAGCCTGGATCCCCGCCTGATATGGGACAACGAGGAGTTTCGCAATGAGCGCACCGGAAGAGCAGACGCCGCCGGCTGACACGATTCCCGAAGTCGAGGTCCAGTCGCGGAAACGTCAGTTTTCGTTTGTCTGGATCATTCCGCTGGTCGCGGCGATCATCGGGGCCTGGCTGCTCTACAAGGCCCAGTCGGAAAAAGGCCCGACGATCACGATCAGCTTCCAGACGGCCGAGGGACTCGAAGCCGGAAAAACCAGGATCAAATACAAGGACGTGGACCTGGGGCAAATCGAGGAGATCGGCCTCAGCCCGGACCTGAGCCACGTGGTGGTGACGGCCAAACTCGTCCGGCAGGCCGAAAAGCTTCTTTCCGCAAACACCCGCTTCTGGGTCGTCCGCGCCCGGGTCAACGTCAGCGGCGTCACCGGGCTGCAGACCCTGTTTTCCGGCGTCTATATCGGCCTGGATCCCGGCCAACCCGGCAAGGCCGCCCGCCACTTCACCGGGCTGGAGGAGCCGCCGATCGTCACCACCAATTTGCCGGGCCGCTACTTCATTCTGCGGGCCGAACGACGCGGTTCGCTCGACATCGGCTCACCGGTTTACTACCGGCAGCTCAGGGTCGGGCAGGTCGTCGGCTACCAGTTGGCCGAAGGCGGGAAAGCGGTTTCCATCAAGATTTTCATCAATGCCCCCTACCATCAGTACATTTTCGAAAACACGCGCTTCTGGAATGCCAGCGGAATTGACGTCTCGATCGACACCAAGGGCGTCCGGCTCAACATGGAGTCCCTGGTCACCCTGCTGGTGGGCGGCATCGCCTTCGATGTTCCGAACTATCTCGAGTCCGGCGGGCCGGCCCCCGAAGGTGAAGCATTTACGCTCTATGAGAGTTACCCCGCCAGCCAGGAAAAAACGTATGCGGTGAAAAGTTATTTCGTGCTTTACTTCGATGGGTCGGTGAGCGGTCTGGCCGGCGGCGCACCGGTGGAATTCAGGGGCATAAACGTGGGCAGGGTCATCGACGTCAATCTGGAGTTCAATCCGCAGAAACGGGATTTCCGCATACCGGTTTTGATTGAAATCGAACCGGAACGCTTCATAACGGCAGAGGACATGGCGAAGGTGGGGGCGGCGCAGCGCAAGATTCTCGATAGCCTGGTGGAGAAGGGGCTGCGGGCCCAGCTCAAGATCGGCAATCTGATCACCGGTCAGCAGCTCGTGGCGCTGGATATCTTCCCCGGCGCTCCGCCGCGTAAAATCCTCTGGAAAACGCCCTATCCGGAACTGCCCACCGTGCCGGCGCCCATCGAGGAAATCGGCACCCGTGTGAGCCAGATTCTCACCAAGCTCGACAACCTGCCCATCGCGCAAATCGGAAAAGACCTGAGCGATACCCTGCGCAGCACCAAACGGCTGGTGGCCGCACCCGAACTGCAGGAAGCCGCCCGCAGCCTGAAGGCGATCCTCGATGAAATGCGGCAATTTGTCGGCGAGCTGCGAACCGGCGTGACACCGGAGATAACCGCCACCCTGGCGCAGGCACAAAAGGCGCTCGCCGGGGTCGATGCCGCCTTGGGGTCCGAGGCGCCGCTGCAGGTCAACGTGAACGGCACTCTGCGCGAGCTGTCGGCCGCTGCGAGGTCGCTGCGCGACCTGGCCGACTATCTCGAACGCCATCCGGAAGCGCTGATCTACGGCAAACGGTTGCCGAAATGATGCGGCCGCCGCCCTCTTTCGCGGCCCCTGACCTCAACCGCCGTCAGGTGTCACTGCGGAGAATAAAGGTGGTCGCTTTCTCGAAAACCCGGTTTTTCTGAGCGCCCACCATGGTCCCGATGGCGGTCTCGACCGCCCCCGGCAGGTCCAGGCGGGTGGTATTGATGATCAGATCGTAGGCCTCGAGATCGTCGATGTCTTTCTGGAAAGTGCTCTTGATAAATGCCTTGCGCCGGTTCTCTCTGTTTTTAATCCGCTTTTTGGCCTCCGCCAGGGACACGTCGAAATGAAAGGCGACATTTTTCACCCGGACCTCCTCGGGCGCGATGATGCGGATGGCAAACCGTTTCTCGGGCGGCAGGATGAAATTCGCACCCCTCCCCACGATGACGGCCCGGCCGATGATCCCCAACGTATTGACGATTTTCGTGAGGTGCTGAACGTAGGCGCCCGAGTAGACATATTTGTCCTGGAGCAGGGACGAGACGAAGTCCTGGATCTTCGAAAATCTCTCTTTTTCGATCATGTCCAGCACCTCGCTGTTGGTGTCGGCGCTGTGCGCGATCGCGTTGAGGATGTTCTTGTGATACAGGTTGAAGCCCAGCCTTCGGGCCAGTTCCTCGGCCACCAGGTAGCCGCCGCTGCCCGGCTCCATGGCGACCGTCACGACCGGTAGCGAAACCTGCTTCTTCCTATCTTCATCGGTCAGACTGCCATCGAAAAAGTTTCGCTGCTCCCGCGTAAACGTTTCAACCGTCCTGTTTAACAAACTCATGGCTGACCCCTTTTAACTATCTTTATTTAATACAAAAACCTCCATTAGCTTGATGCGTGGTCGGCACTATATTCGCAATTCAGCGGCATGTCAATCCGTCGGTTGAAAATGGGGGCGGAAGAAAAGCGGGTCGAGGGAAACGGGCAATCGGTCGGGCTTTGGGGAGGCAGGCGCCGGCGCCCGGACAACCGGTTTCGTAAAACGGCTGACGGCCGCCGCCAGTTTGCAGACCCCGCCGTCCGGCCCGTCAGGCCGTAACGGGGTCACGAGCGCGGGCCCACGCCGAAAAATCTGGTGCCTAATGATCAGCGGCATGCTATAGTCAGCGCGGTATTGAGACCTTGGTCCCGCCAGGCGGATATGGAATTCAAGATAATGTGTTTGGGCTGCCGGTATCGGTCGTCGGCGTAAATACAACACAGCCTGCTCCCTCCGGCCTTGCCGAAATCATTGTCTTGACGTCTATGGTTTGCCACCGGCCGGGCGGCGGGCCTAGACGGACATTGTCGACTGGATTGGCATGCCATCTTCGGAAGTGGCCGCCGTGGTCTTCGACGAACTGATCGCCGACAAACAGCTCTTCGACCTGGCGGTGATCGAGAAAGCGCCCGCCGGCATAAAGGGCAACGAGGGGTGCCGCATCGTGTTCAGCTATGGGTTGGCAGACGGCTCGAAGTACAGGACGCTCTACTGCGGTTTCATCCGCGGCGCGTCCTATTTCAGCTTGCGGTTCAACGTCTCGGCCGGTACGGATTTCGAAGAGGAGCTGCAGGCCTTCAACGACGTGATCGGCAGCCTCCGGTTTCCGGCGGCCGGCCCCGCGTAACCCCTTGCCACCGCCCGATTCTCACAGCACCACCCGGCTGACGCTGGTGCGCCACGGCCGGGTCCACAATCCGGATAAAATCGTATACGGCCGCCTGCCCGGCTTCAGGCTGAGCCGCCGGGGTCGGTTCGAGGCCGAGTGTGCGGCCCGGGCCTTGAGCCGTGAGCCCCTGGCGGCCATTTACGCCAGCCCGCTTCTGCGCGCACGACAAACGGCCGCCGCCATCCAGGCCTGTCACCCGCACCTGAAAGTTCATATATCGCGCCTGCTGACCGAAGTGTGCGGTCCCTTCGAAGGGCAACCGAAGAAGGTGGTCGATGCGCTCGGCGGCGATACGTATACCGGGGCCCTGCCGCCGTGCGAACAGCCCCGGGACATCATCCGCAGGATGCAAAACTTCATTCGCCGGGTCCGCCGAAAATTCGCCGGCCGGCAGGTGGTGGCCGTGACCCACGGCGATGTCATCACCTTTACGCTGCTGTGGGCCGGCTCGTTGCCGCCGACGCCGGACACCAAACACCGCCTCGCCGCGCTCGGCCTGTCAGACCCCTACCCGGCCACGGCCTCCATGTCGACCCTGGTATACCGGACTTCCGCGGTTGACGAACGGCCGCTTATTTTTTACAAAAGAGCCGACGGCCGGCCATGATCCGGTATTTACTCCGGACCCTTTTCCCGTAATCTCCGGCCGGCTCATGTCGGAGGGTCAGGCAATCGAGTCCCGCGGCGGAATGGGACCGGTTTTCATGAACCTGTCCGTTTTCTCGGCCCTGAGGGCTGCCACGATGCCTGGAACTTCGCGCAGATGAACGTCGAACATCGAACGTCCACCATCGGATGGCGAATAAGCAAATTGTTATCAACGGGTGGTGCGAGGCGCCCTCTTTATTCGACGGTCAGCGTTGAGTGATCGACGTTCGAAATTCATTGTCGTTAGGACCCTTCTTATGAAACCGCGCAGAACCGTCTTATCGGTCCCCGGCCATGTCGAAAAAATGCACCACAAGGCCCGCGACAGCCGGGCGGATGTCGTCATGCTCGATCTGGAAGACAGCGTGCCGCCCGACGCCAAAGAGGCCGCCCGCACCGCGGTCGTCACGGCCCTGCAGACCATCGACTGGAACGGGAAAGTCGTCACGGCCCGCATCAATGCCCTGGACACCGCATTCGGCTACCGCGACCTGCTGGTGCTGGGCGAGGAGGCCGGCGACCGGCTCGATGCCATCGTCGTTCCCAAGGTCGATCACTGCGCCGACATTCACTTTGCAGACAAACTGTTGACCGGCATCGCGCTGGCCAAGGGGTATACCCACCGCATCGGGCTCGAGGCCATCATCGAATCGGCGCGGGGGCTGGCGGGAGTTCTGGAAATTGCCGGCGCCAGCGACCGCCTCCTGACCCTGGTATTCGGGGTGGCCGATTATTCGGCTTCGATCGGCGCCCGCCTGGCCTCTATTTCCGGCCACGGCGAGAAAGAAGAGGCGCTGTATCCCGGGCATCGCTGGCATTTTGCCATGAGCCGCCTCGTCATGGCCGCCAAGGCCCACGGCCTGCTGGCGATCGACGCGCCCTACGGCAATTTCAAGGACGCGCAGGGGCTGCGTCGTTCGGCGGTCATGGCCGGGGCGCTCGGCTGCGACGGCAAGTGGGCGATCCACCCCGGACAGCTCGATGCCATCAACACCGTCTTCTCCCCGGCGCCGGCCGACATCGACCGCGCCCGGCGCGTGATCGAGGCGTACGAGGAAGCGCAGGCGGCCGGCCGTGGCGCCGCCGCGGTCGACGGCCGCATGGTCGATCGCGCGACCGTGCGGCTGGCGCAGCAACTCTGGGAACAAGCCCGGCATTTGAAACTGGTCTGAGGTCGGCGGTTTCAGGGTCGCGGAAGAAAATTAATTTCACAAATTGATAGCCCTTCGGCCCGTCCACCGCGTTACATCCACCGACACGCTTCTGATATGCGCCGCTGGAAGTGCCTTACAGACGAGCCCAAAACCGGCTCAATCTTGTGGAGTTATCAGCAGGCGTGACCCTTAGTCGCCGGTTGGTTCGAGATGCAGAACCAGGCGTGAAGCGGAAAGCAGGCGGTAGGCGTGGGACCCCAGCTTAAATCCTTTTTTGGCCTCTGTCAGGCTGTACCGATGACGAAAAGGACTCTGCGGGTCGAAGGCGGGGATGATGACATCGATGTCGAATGACCGGCCGGCGGCCAGGCCGCGATAGATGAGGACCGTTTCACCGATGAGGACTTCTTGGTCGAGCGCGAGCATCAGGCGTGCTCCGATCGCCCCGGCCGGGAGCACTTTCGGCCCGGTTGAAAGCGGTCCCGCCGTGTCCTCGAAGCCGATGACGCCGGCATAATACTCATGCACATCCTGCGCCGGGGGGATGAGTTTGTAGGCGAGCAGGTAAACAGCGCCGAAAGTGACGAGACCGACTCCCACAAACGCCGCCAGCTGAAGCCATTCACGCCGGCGCGTTATTTTCATCGGACTCACCTCCAAGCGGTTCTATGCAGCCGGCATCCGTGTTGGCCACATAATTGACGCGCGCGGACACGGCTTTCCGGCTGAACTCGACGTGGCAGCCGTTTTGCAGAACCTGCTGGAGCCGGCCGGCATCCCGGTTGGCGGGATCGAGCCAGGCATCGACGGCTTCGGCCTTCAAAATCACGGGCATGCGGTCGTGAAGATCACGCAGCCCGGGGGTGGCGGCGGTGGTGACGATCGCACACGAGCGGATTGCCGCCAGTTGCCTGTTTCCCCGCCAGGTATCCCACAGCCCGGCGAAGCCGAAGGGGCCGCCGGTTGGCAGCGTGATGTACCAGGCCTGCTTGTGTCCTTTGGTCCCGGTCCATTCGTAGAAACCGTCGGCGACAACCAGACAGCGCCGTTTCCTGAATGCCGCCCGGAAACTCGGCCTGGCGGCCAGCGTTTCCGCACGGGCGTTGATCAGCCCGGCCGCCCCCGCGGCATCTTCGGCGAAAAAAGGCACCAGTCCCCACTGGAACTCGACCAGGCGGGTGCGATCGTCGCGCACGACCGCCAGGACCGGCTGGGTCGGCGCGATGTTGTAACTGGGGGGCGTCGTACAGGCGGGGCTATCGACGTTGAAGGTTTTTTCAATCAATTCGAGGGAACTGTGCCGGACAAATCTGCCGCACATGCAGGTCTCCTTGGCCCGTTACCGCGGCTGATCACCACAGCGTCCGGTCGACCGAAGCACGTTTCAGGCCGGCCTATTCACTGAAACCGTAATGGTAGATTTCATAGACGGTCTCGCCGCCCAGGAGCCGGTCGATTTCATCCTGGATCTTTTGGCGGTCGGCGCTTCCCAGCCAGTTTTTCCAGTCATCCGAAGAATTCCAGGTGCTGATGACGATGAACTCATCGGGCGTATCCAGGCGCTTCAGGGTTTCCCCGGAAATGTAGCCGGACTGCTGGGTGGCCATCGCGCGCATCTTTTTGAAGAGCGGGATCATCGGCCTGGCCTTGTCGGCCGGAATCCTGCGTTTGATGAGAATTTTGACCGCCATGTTGCTCCTCCTTGGTTGCGGGCGACAGAATGACTCGTGCAGTCAAGAAATGGCCGGTAAGTAACCCTGCCGCTGATTGAAAAACGCTCCGGCCGCCGCGGGCAGCCTGGAACCGGAATTGTTTGAACAACCGGTTGGGTTATGATAACCCTCGCGCCGGGCCGGGTCAAGGGTCCGCCTGGTAACAGCAAAGAGCCGGGCGGCAGAGCACCGTACGGTCTAACGAAAATACCGGCTGTAATAAATTGAATGATTGAGGAGACAGGCCACATTCCTGAAAATATGAGCGCGGCTCTGCTCGCCGGTTTTGGCGGGTTCCGAACACTCTATTTGAAATATCTCACCTTTATCGGCTGTACCTCCAGAATGATACTGTTTTTGACAATCCAGTCAGAAAAGGGAGACAGATAGCCGTTGGTCGCCAAAACCTATCCAGTGAAAATATAGTTAGTGTCCATCCATAAATGGTCTTTTTTCCGCTGGGCGGCGTTCTCCGCGTGTTTCCGGCTGCGGCGTACATAAAGTACGCCTCGCCGCAAACCCTTGTGCGGCCTTGTCCAGCGAAAAAAATCCACATTTATGAATTGGACACTGAGAAGTGCCTAAAAAAGATCGCGGATTGGCACTAGTTACGGCCCAAAAATATTTTTACAACAAAAATTTCGATGGAAAATCGGTTTGCTACCTGATACCGGATGAAAGATCAACCCCACTAAACAAGAAAAGGCAAATCCATGAGTGTTGAAAAATGGTTGTTTTATTATTATGGGAAAAGTGCCGATCCTCAAAAATTTGGCGAGGACCCAATTAAAATCAGGGATTCGAATCATTATGCCCAAGAATATATTTGGGATTTTGTGAATAAATGGGATCTTTTGATTGACTGGAAATCAAGAGCACAAAATGAAAGCCAATCAATTATCAAGGAACTTAAAAAAAGAAACGTACATCGTGTTCTTGATACAGCTACAGGCACTGGCTTTGACTCCATACAGCTATTGAAGGCCGGGTACGACGTAACCAGTCTAGATGGGTGTTTTACAATGCTCACGAAGGCTAAAGAAAATGCAAAGAAGTATGGGCTTAAGTTAAAAACGATTCATTCAGATTGGAGATTAATGCGTTTCAGCATAAAGGAAAAATATGATGCTGTGATTTGTGCGGGAAATTCATTCGCCCATTTGTTTAATAAAAAGGATCAAGAAGAAGCCCTTTCAGAATTTTATCGCGTATTAAATGCTGGTGGAGTCTTGCTCATGGACCATCTTAATTTTAAAAAGATTTACGGGCATAGGTTTCCGATTAATGAGCGTTTTTTCTACACATGTAAAAACGTTTTAAAACGTGCCGAATACATCGATGAGAGCTTAGCGCGCTTCTATTATCAATTTCCTAATGATGACACGTTTTACCTGAACTTATTTCCAATCAATGAGGAATATCTCAAAGACCTTCTTTTAAAAACAGGGTTCGCGAACGTAAAAATTTTAGGAAATTTTAATGAAATTTATGACAGTGATTCTGATAATTACATTCATATTGCAGAGAAAGTTTAACTACGAAAACGGAAGTTCAGTGATTAAATATCAAAACAATGGCATCAATATTTTTTTTACAGGTTATCGGTTCAAAATGATAGCCTGGTGCTTTCAGAGATGTCATCCTCCAAAGCTAAAGTTACTGCTGTTCGGTTTTTTTCGTGCAATCAATGAACAAAATCAGGTCTTCCCTGCAAGTGAGCAACTATTTCTCTTCCCAGAAAGATATCTTCTCCAGAAGAAGTTTTCCCCAGCAGGTCCCTGGTCGTTACGGTCACACCGGTTTGGTTGGTACCGGCCATTTTCGCCATTTTACGTACCGCGGCAACAAGCGATTGCCTGGCATGCCTCTCCGCCTCGATGAAATCGTCGAACCGGCGGCTATCCGTAAGGCCCTGAACATAAAATTTTCCGGAACCGTCCGGCTTGACGGTCATCTGACGCTCAACGCTGACACCGCTTGTAATGGCACCGATAGCATTTGCCACGTCGCTGTTTTCAGGAATGACGGCCTCCGAACCCAGCACCTTGCAGACCTGGGGCAGGAAATGACCAATGGGGGCTCCGACACCGATAATCGGATGATGAAACGAGAGGCGTACCGAAAATGGTTGATTGTCTTTGCCGAAAAGGTTGTCGAACAGTTTTCGAC
This sequence comes from uncultured delta proteobacterium, assembly GCA_963728055.1. Lineage (GTDB taxonomy): Bacteria > Desulfobacterota > Desulfobacteria > Desulfobacterales > SG8-13 > JARFQH01. The sequence continues at coordinate 403,434 of CAVSIM010000011.1, forward strand.
AGGTCGCGCACGACTCGATGGCACCGGTTTTGCCGAAGGTTTCAAGTTGGCTGGAAACAATGGCCATGGTCAGGTTCTCGGTCGTCAGCTGCATCAGGCGCGACACGATGTCACTTTCCGACATCCCGGATGTTCCGGCAAAAAGCATGACCATCCGCCGCGAGGCCTCGCCATTCCATTGAGTGAACCGGCCCGTTACGTGCAGCAAGTCGGTTGGTGTCAGGCCGCAGCGCTGGATGACAAATCCGGCTTCAAGGCGTTCCAGGGGCAAAGCGCCAGGGTGCGGGACGTCTAATCGCTGGCAGATCTCGTCCAGGCTGCGGGGCCTCTCGTCCACCAACTCCACGATGCGTTTTTCGAGTTCTGTCAGTGATAACCGGATATCACGGTTGATCAGTGTCAGCAGTTGCGTTGCCGTCCAGGAATTCCGAAAGCGATGTTTTCGGCCCCAGAGATGGTCAAGCGCCTGGTCCAGACGTGTGTCCCGGCTGCCCAGCCATGCCACCGGCGCGACTCGCCGCGGACCGATGCGCCACTGGCCGTGCCGGCAGTCAATAAAACTGTCTCCGCCCAACCCGGTGGTGTAAATCTCGAGCGCCTTAATATGCGTGCGGGCGGAACCGATGTGCGCCCCCTGACTGCAGAGGCGCACAGTGCCTGTTTCCAGCACGGCAATATCCGTAGTGGTGCCCCCCATGTCCACCACGATCCCGTCATCGGCTTTCGTCAGAAATCGAACACCGGCGACACTGGCGGCCGGACCGCTCAGGATAGTTTCCACCGGACGGTGTTGCGCTATGGTGCGCCCCATCAATGTGCCGTCGCCCCGGACGACCATCATCGGTGCGCAGATTCCCCGTTCCTCGAGAACGTCGGAAATACCTTCCAGCAACCGTATCACACGGGGGACGATGCGGGCGTTGTGGACCGCCGTTTCGGCCCGCAGCTTGAAATTGAGCATCTGGGAGAGTTCATGGCCGCAACAGGCGAATTTCCCCGTTTCCTCCTGGAGGATTTGCTTGATCCGCACCTCGTGTTCCGGATTGATCGAGCCGGCATAGCCTGAAACCGCAAACGCCTCGACGTTCATCCGATCGAGCATCCGGCGGGCAATTCGGCGGACTTCCTGCTCGTCGAGCGGCGCCATTTCCTTTCCGGCGATGTCCAGCCTTGCCGAAAGGCAGTATTGGGGAAAATGGATGATCTCCTTGTCAGCGCGAAAGCCGGGTGGGGGCATGATGAGCAGTCCGACCTTCTGACCGTCGTCTTCGACGATGGCATTGGTGGCCAGGGTCGTTGACACCGAAACAAGCTGAACGGCCTTCAACAAAGACTCGTCCAACCCGGCCAACGCCTCCCCGATGCCGATCGTAAAATCCCAGCGGGTTGTCAGGGCTTTGCTTTTGCACCGCACCGTTTCGGTCTCGAAATCAAAGATGACCGCATCGGTATAAGTGCCGCCGGCATCGATTCCCAATCCCGAGTGCAGGGCAATGGATTCCTCAGGGGTGCCGCCGTCAAAGATCTCCACGCGTTCCTGAACAAGGGCTGTATCCATGCTCCCGGCAGCGCATGCAAGCCCCTTGTGCAGCGGATGGAAGATAATGACATGTCTTGGAGGAACAACCAGTATTTCATCCGTGGTCTCTGCGGTGGTCAACAAGAGCCTCAGCAGTCGTGTATCCCCCTTCAGTTTCTGGTACTTCCAGTTGTTTTCTTCTGCCATTTTCATGGCGCGGCGGCGGGCCTTGCCGCGGGTCTCTTTCAGTCCCGTATCGATATAAGCGGCGCGTTGGTAATTGGAACTCCAGCTATTGAGAAACGCGAAGGTGTCTTTGGCGTGTCGGGCACCGTATCGATCCACCAGTTCGTCCATAAAAACTTTTGTATCGCCCATCCAGGCATAGGGGCGGTCTTGTTCTTCGGAATCGCCCTTGCCGGCCAGCCAGCCTTCGGTAATGTAATACGTGCCGGGATAGCGTCTGAATTGCTCCTGGTAGAGGTGGTCGCCGCCGAGAAACAAGGAGATGCAGTCGTGAACGCGGGGGATGTTCAGGGGAATATCTTGCGCCTGAATTCCCACCGTTCCGCGGCCGCACACCCCATATCCTATGGCGATGCGATCCCAATTTCCGGACCGCGATGCCCGCTCCACGGCCGTTTGCAGCCGCTGGCGCAGTTTGTCGGGGTGTTCGTGCAGCCCCCCGGGCAGAAATTCGGTTCCCACGGCAAGCTGCAGCTGCCCGGCAGCCTGTTCGATGTCGCCGGCCAGCACGCTACAGGCAATGATGTAGATTCTTTCCGTCGTCATTTCTTACGAAATTCGCCGCAAAGGGTCATCATGCCCCCCGTCACGGAATCCGTCCTATTTATGCGTTACTGCAGGATACCCTTTGGGCTCGTATTTTTTCGTCCTTTGCGGGGCGCCGCCAAGACCAAAACACCCATGACGACCAGCAGAGCACCGGCCACTTCCAGATCGGAGAGGACTTCCCCCAGAAAAAAGCGGGCGTAAAAGACCGCAAAAGCGATCTCGGACATCACCAGGATCGTGGCGACGCCGGCCGGGAGGCGCCCCAGGCCAAAGGTGTAGGCAAAGAACGCGGCAACGGTGGAGATGCCGATCAATCCCGCGAACTGCAGGCAGGCTTTGACGGGCAGCGACGTTGGCCAAATACTTCCCGTAAAAAGCTGGAAAGGCAGCAGGACCATGGCCGCGATGCCGAAGGCCCAGGTCAGCGTGACCACGGCGCTGTGGCTCGACCGCAGTCTTTTGCCGAAGAGACTCCAGGCAGCGTAAAATGCCGGGACGAAAAACCCCACCAGAATGCTGGTGGCGGTAACGTTCGGGGCGCCGGCCCGCAGCAGCCCGGACACCAGGAGCGTGCCGTTTCCGATGAGCAGAAGCGAAAAGAGTTTCAGTCCGGTGAGCGGTTCTTTCCAGACAATGCGGGCCGCAACCAGAACGATGGCCGGCATGGCCGCCTGCTGAACGGTCGTGATGGCCGCACCGTTGAGCAGATACCCTAAATTAAGCACGACGTGGAAGCTCCCCAGACAAACCCCCATGGCAACCAGCCAGGGCCAGGCCGATTTCGGCACCATGACGCGGCCGCGTTCAAAAATCCGGGCCAGAAAGAAAAACACCGCGAATGCAGCGGCATCCCGCCAGAAGGCCAGGTTCAGGGGCGAGACCGGCGCAGAGGAGAGGATCAGCTTGACGAATATCCCCGAAGCGCCCCAGCAGGCCGCTGCCGCCAGGACGGCCATGATGCCGGAAACAGTTAAGCGAGCCGAGCTGAAGGAGGATGGCGCCATTGTCTTCCATGCGGATTAAACGTACTCACCGAAAATATTCCCAACGGTATCACACCGCCGGGGGGGTATCAATTCATAGGAAAGCGCTCCGGGCAATCCTCTGCGATAACACGCCCTCTGGTGGATTACATCGGCCGCAGTTGACGCCGCAATGTCTGCGGGCCGGGTTTCACTTTGCGGCACAGCTGATCGCCGTCGGCTTCACCCGCGAAATGGCCGTCCGGCCATTATAGGCCGTGTTGATGCCGCGCACCGTCACCGCGGCCAGCACCAGGGTACCCCCGATAAACGCCCACATGCCGGGGGCCTCTCCAGTGGCCAGAAAGACCCACAAGGGGTTGATCAATGCTTCGATGGAAGGGATCAGGACCGCCTCGAGCGCCCGGACCCGCTTGATCGCATAGGAAAAGACCGCATACCCGGCGCCCAGAGAAATGATCCCCAATCCCGCCAAACCAAGCCAGTCCAATGACGTGGGCACCTGCCGGAACATGAATGGCAGGCACAGTCCCGCGGCCATGAAATTGCCGAGGGCGATGGGCCAGGCGGTTGATGCGCTGCGGGATTTCCTCAGAAAAATCGCGGCGCCGGCCCAGAAGACTGACCCCATAATGGCGACCAGGATGCCCAGAGTGCCGCCCAGGGAAAGGTCGTCCATGAAAAACAGGCCGATGCCGGACAGGACCAGCGACAGGAAATACCAGTCCTGCCTGCGGGTGGCTTCACCGAGCATTTTGGGCGCCAGAACGGCCACATAGACCGATGCGGCATACTGGATCACGATGGCGTTGGCGGCCGTGGTGAGTTTGGTGGCGACCACGAAGCAGATGCAGCACAAACCCATGCAGGCGGCCGCGAGCAGCGCATTGGCGCCCCGGGAGATTTTCACCTCTTTCCTGCACAACAGCAGGATAACCCCGCCGGCAATCAGGCTGCGCCAGCCGGCAATGGCCAGGGGATGCAGCGTGACCAGTTTGATGAGCACCCCGCTGGTGCTCCAGAAAATGGCCGCCGAGAAGAGCATCAGCATGGCCAGTCGGTTTTCGTTCACGGCAGTGAGGCCTTCAATTGAAGAATAAATCGATAGGAATACCCCGTTAAATGGTCTGTGCTATTTCCAGCTTTTTTGCATCTCGTCCAACGCCTTGATGGTTTCTTCTGGCAACGGTTCGGGGTGATGCGCCATCTTTTTAAGGGTCACCTCCTGCAAACGTTGCTCGAACGGTTTGGCGCCGGCCGCCTTCCACTGGTCTTGGACCATGCGGTCGAAAATTTCGGAATACTTGATCTTCCTGAAATGATCCATGGTGTGGGCATCCTGGAGATAGTGTCCGCCCGGACCCACCCGGTGGATGACATCCAGGGCCAGCGTCTCTTCGGTGACCGGGATACCTTGCATGAAGTGGTTCACCGCGTCGACGATGTCATGGACGAGAACCATGAACTCCGGGGAGGCCACGGAACCATGGTCCATCCAGCTGCTGCAGTCGTGGACGAGGCCCGACCCGGCCGCGGCGGCCGAAAGGATCTGCAGGGCCGCTTCGGCGCCGGCCTGGGCGTCGCAGAACTTGGCGTCCGTGGCACCGGCGGTTCCGAAAAAGGGCAGCCGGTAGTACTGGGCCATCTGGGCCATGGCCGCAGCCATCAGGCTCATCTCCACGGCACCGTAAGAGAAGATGGTGGTGCGCATGTCCATGATGGTTGTAAAGGCGCCGTAGATGAAGGGCGCGCCGGGATTGACCAGTTGGTGGACCACCAGGCCGCTGAGGGACTCGGCGCTGGCCTGGACCAGTGCCCCGGCAAAGGTGGCCGGCGCGCTGCCGCAGCACTGGGGCGCCGGGAAATTGATCAACGGAATCCGGTTTTCGGCGCAATAAATGAGCTTGTCCATGGCCGGGTCGAAATAGACCAAGGGCGAAATGGGCTCCGAGTAGTGGACCACGGTGGGGGCCTCGTCAAACTTCTCCCTGCCGCCGCACAGCAGCAAGGCCATTTCATACGTGTCCTTGACGCTGTTGGTGTCCTTGCAGCAGAAAACCAGCGGCTTTTCGCAGTGTTCGAAAACGTTGCGGGCGATGACCCGGTCGGCAATGTCGGCCGGCATGTCATCGGCCATGCCGATGGTCATGCACCACTGAAAATTGGGCAGGGCGTCGCACAGGGCGGCGGTAACCTTGACGTGCTCGCTTTTGAACCGCGCACGCGCGTGGGTTTCAGGGTCCAGGTAATCGACACAGTCCAGACTGGGACCGAAAAAGCTCTTGTCCCGTTCCAAAAAGACGGTTCTTTTGCCGGTTCGCGTTCCCAGCACGATGCGGGACGGGGCTTTGCGGATGGCATCTTCCACCAGCCACCCGGGGATCTTGACCCGGTCGCCGTTGATCCGGGCGCCGGCTCCCGCGAGTATTTCAAGGGCCGCGGGATGGGTGATCTTCACTCCCGTGCGCTGCAGCACATCCAGTGTGGCCTCGTGCAGCTGGGCGATCTGTGCTCGATTGATGACTTGGAGGCGCGGCTTGAAGTAAAGTTCGTTCGACGTCATTCCCATTGTATGTCTCCTTAAAAAAACAGTGGCCGAGAACTATCGAACCGAGACAACCGGGCAGAGTGCATTCAAGATGACGTGGCGAGCGTTTGAACCGAACACCAGCTTGCCGACCTTGGACCGGTGTTTGATGCCGACAAAGATTTGGTTGACCCGGTGCTCGGCGGCGAATCTCAGGATGTCTTCACCGGGCGCCATGTTCCGTATCAGCAAATGGCCTTCGCACCGGACACCTTCATTGTTGACAAGCTCTTCGGCTTTCTTCAACTGCATTTCAGCCTCTTCGATTTCCTTCCTGGATTCCTTGTGCTCGCCATAAAGAGATGTCACCACAACAATCGTGGCCTGAAAAACCTTGGCATGGGAAACGGCTGTTTTAAGGGCATTCAGCGCTGCATTCGATCCATCGTAAGCTACGAGAAATTGCATTGTTTTCTTCCTGTTCAGGATGCCCTATTCGCAGAGGCAGGGGTTGCGCGCAGCGCCGGTTTCATCCAGCCGGTTGAGTTTGGGCAGCAAGGGGGCCCGGTGCAGGAGGTCCGGATCTTTTTCGGCTTCTGCGGCGATCGCCCGCATGGCGTCGATGAAAGCATCCAGGTTCTCCTTGGGTTCGGTTTCCGTGGGCTCGATCATAATGGCCCCGCTGACCACCAGCGGGAAGTAGATCGTCGGGGGATGAAACCCGTAGTCCATCAGCCGTTTGGCGATGTCCAGCGTGGACACTTTGAAGGCGGACTGCTTCTGATCGGTAAAAACGCACTCGTGCATGCACGGCCGGTCGTAAGGAAGATGATAGCTCTCCTTTAGCCTGGTCTTGATGTAATTGGCGTTTAACACCGCCATCTGGCTGGCCTGTTTGAGCCCTTCGGCACCCATGCTGAGGATGTAGCTGCAGGCCTTGATCTGCACGCCGACGTTGCCGTAAAACGCGTGCAGCTTCCCGATCGTATCGGGAAAATCGTTTGAAAGCCGGTACTGGTCCTGCTCGAAGACGACCCGCGGCACCGGAAGAAATTTCTCCAGTTCTTTGGTGACGCAGACCGGGCCGCTGCCTGGGCCGCCGCCGCCATGGGGAGTGGAAAAGGTTTTGTGGAGATTGAGGTGAAGAATATCCACGCCTGCGGCCTGCATGTCGATGATACCCATGACGGCGTTCATATTGGCGCCGTCACAATAAACCAGGCCGCCCTTGGCATGCACGATTTCGGCCACCCGCTGGATGTTGTCCTCGAACAGGCCGAGAGTGTTGGGGTTGGTCACCATGATGCCGGCCGTATCTTCATCCATCAGTTCGCCGATGACCTGCGGCGACAAAATGCCCTGTGCATTGGATTTGACCGGGATCGATTTAAACCCGCACAGCGACGCACTGGCCGGATTGGTCCCGTGGGCGGTGTCGGGGATCAGGATCTTGGACCTGGGCTGGCCTTTGTGGGCATGACAGGCGTGGCAAATCAGCATACCGGCCAGTTCGCCATGGGCGCCGGCCGCCGGTTGAAGGGAAACGGCATCCATGCCGGTGACCTCGGCCAGATAGTGCTGCAGGTCAAAGAGCAGCTGTAGAATCCCCTGTGACAGCCGGGCCGGCACCAGCGGATGGGCCGCCGCGAACCCCGGCAGGGCGGCCTGCCGTTCATTGGTCTTGGGATTGTACTTCATGGTGCACGAGCCCAGGGGATACATGCCGCTGTCGACCCCGAAATTCCACTGCGAGAGCCGGGTGTAGTGACGCACCACATCGACCTCAGACAGATCGGGAAAATCGGGCGGGCCACCCTTGAGCTTCTCGTCCATGGGGGCTTCTTCGATATCGCGCCGGGGCATCGAAAACCCCGTTCTGCCCCGCACGCCTTTTTCCCAAAGAAGCGGCTCATTGAATATCAGACCCTTGGTTCCAACGGTTTCTTTCATGCGGCCACCTCCCCTATAAGTGTGTCCATGTCCTGCCGGCTGAATGTCTCCGTCACGCAGAAAAGATGGCAGCCGGCCAACTCCGGGTAATAAGGCGCCAACGGAAGACCGGCCACGATCTTTTTCGTCAGCAGTTCGTTATATTTGCGCTCGAATCCGGCGGGCAGTTTGACCACGAATTCATTGAAGGTCGGCGCATCGAACGGCAGGCTCAACCCGGCCTGAACCATCCGCTTCTTGAGATACGCCGCCTTGTCGTAATTGAGCGTCGCCAGGCCCCGCAAACCGGTGCCGCCCAGCGAGGCCATGTACATGGCCGCCGTGGTGGCGCACAGGCCTTGATTGGAACAGATGTTGCTGGTCGCTTTTTCGCGCCGGATGTGCTGCTCTCTGGTGGCCAGGGTCAGGACGAAGCCCCCCTTGCCGTCCCGGTCCACCGTCCGGCCGACCAACCGGCCCGGCATGCTGCGCACGTAGGTTTTCTTGGTGGCGAACATTCCCAGGCCGGGGCCTCCAAAGGACTGCGGGATCCCGAAGCTCTGTCCTTCTCCACAGGCGATATCGGCCCCAAGGCGGCCGGGATTCTTCAGCAATCCATAGGCCAACGGTTCGGTAAAACAGGCCACCATCAGCGTTTTGGGATCCGCATGGGCTTTAAGGGCAATGCTTTCCAGGTCCTCGATGCAGCCGAAAAAGTTGGGCGATTGAACGGCGATGGCGGCGAGGTCGGATATATCGGATAACGCCGCCAGATCGCTGCGGCCGTCGGACCGATACGGCAGCTCGATGATCTCATAACCGGTTGGCTTGAAATAGGTGTCGACCACTTGTCGATAGTTCGGGTGGATCGCCCTGGAGACCGCCACCTTGTTGCGGCGGCTGATGCGGATGGCCATCAGGAGGGCTTCGGCCAGCGCCGAAGCGCCGTCATACATGGAAGCATTGGCCACATCCATGCCCAGCAAGCGCGTCACAAGGGATTGGTATTCGTATATCGCCTGCAGCGTGCCCTGGCTGATTTCCGGTTGGTAAGGTGTGTAGGCGGTAGAGAACTCGGAACGACCCAGCAGGTAGGACACCGATGCGGGAACATGGTGATGATAGCTTCCGGCTCCCACGAAGACCTTGTAATGCTGCAAACCCGACACCTGATCGGCCAGGATGTCCATGTGCTGGTTCAATTCCCATTCGGTCATGGCCGTGGGCAGTTTCATGGAGTTCTTGCGGCGGCATTCGCCCGGAATTGTCGCAAACAAATCGTCCATGCCGGACGCGCCGATCACTTCCAGCATGGCGGCGATCTCCTGCTCGGTATTGGGAAGATATCGCATGATTAAAGTCCTTTCAGCATCTCGACGTAAGCGTCCTTGGACATCATGGCCTCAACTTGGGCCGGATCTTCGGGCTTTACTTCTACCATCCAGCCGTCCGTGTAGGGTGCGGTATTGACCCATTCGGGCGCCGCCTCAAGCCCTGCGTTAACGGCCACCACCTCACCGCCCACCGGCATGAAAAGTTCCGATACGGCCTTGACCGATTCCACGCTGCCGAACGCTTCCTGTTGGCTGAACTTGTCGCCGACCCGGGGCAGTTCCACGTAAACGATGTCGCCCAGCTGATCCTGGGCATAATCCGAAATTCCGATTTTGACCGTGCCGGTGTCCTTGCGCACCCATTCGTGGTCATCGGCGTAAAGTACATCTTCCGGCAGGTTTAACTGGGTGATCTCCTTCATGGCTTGCGTCTCCTTGCTGGGCCCTGCGGGCCATTGTCTTGCAGAAATACCCCTACATCATCTCCCCGAGGGGCTTGCGAGCCGTTCGATCGGGGCGGACATCGTTGGCGATAGAGACCGGCAGCATTCGGCGGTTGTCTCTAAGCCGCACCGTGTCACCGACCGACAGCGCCGTATTCACTTTTATGAAGCCGCAGCACAACCCTTTGGGTTTGAACCCCTGCGGTTTGTCGGGGCTGGCGATGCTGTAGATCCGCTCGCCCGCCAGGCCGATGGCCATGTCGGTGGCACAGGTGAGAACCGTCCCGATTTCTTTGTCGCGGGCATCGAGAACAACGGGTCCATCGGCCGCGGAAACCTTGCGCAAGTCCTGGCCCACAAAGGCATAGGTGTATTCGGACCCTTCGGCGGACAGCAGCGCCTGGCTGCCGACAAACGACTTGGTGAAGCCGCTGCGGTCCGCATTGAACGGCAGGGCGAACTGCCAGGGGTGGTTGATGAATGTCCAGGGCCCGATATCCTGGTGGGACAGCGGCAGCACCGCGCCGGCCCGCAGCGAATCGCGCGCCGCCAATCCGCAGACCGTCAGGCGATATGAAGAACCGGCTTCCAGAAGCATTTCCCATAAGCTGAGTAAGTGCTGTCGAATCAGTGAAAATCTCGAATCCGAATTCTCCGGTGTAGCCCGTGCGCGAGAGCAGGATCGATTGGCCGTTTTTTAGTATCACCCCATCCGGACCGGCAGCAGCCGGATCGAAATGGCCCTTGAAGCTGAAGTAGGGCAAGCGGTCCAGAACTCTGGTCGGATCCGCCAGGATTTTGGTCAGGATTTTGGCGGCCAGGGGCCCCTGAAGATCGATTTTGCCAAGCCGATCCGTCCGATCGGTGAGGGTCGCCTCACGATCGTGCGTGTGTTCGGTCAGATGGCGGGCGATGGCCGCACCCATTCCGGCGTTGACCACTGCCATGTAAGCGTCGTTTCCGCTTTGGTAGATGATGGAATCGTCGATGACCTCTCCGGCTTCGTTCAAAAAGGCGCCGTAGACACAGCGTCCGGCAGACAGCGGCGACTTGGCCGAACCGACGCAGGCCGCCAGGTTCTGCGTGAACGTTTCCTGTAAAAGGTCGAGCGCCCCCGGGCCGTCTACGCTCAGGACGGCCATGTGACTGGTATCGAACAATCCGGCGGCGGTCACGACCGCCAGGTGCTCCTCCTTGGCGGATGCATACCACAGCGGCATCCGGTATCCGCCGAAGGCCGACATGGTGGCGCCCTTTGCGACGTGCCAGGAATAAAGTGGTGTCGTCTTGTTGGAGTTTTCCATATTGGGCCTTTCCGTCTTAGACGAGGGTGGGTTTACACAATTTTTTCAAATCCCACGCCTTGATCTTGAAGGATTTGTCGTGAACCCCTGGGTTGAAGAAAACGTAATCCTTTTTGGTCAGGTCCTTGTCCATGAAGATGGGCAAGTCGGTCAATTGCCCGAAAGGCGGTACGCAGCCCACCTCACAACCGACTTTCTCCAGGACTTCCTCGGGTTTGGCGAAGGAGACTTTTTTGGTGCCGATGCCGGCGGCGGCCGTCTTCCAGTCCACCTTTTTATCACCAGGCAGGACCAGCACGACCATTTTCTTCTCCTTGGTCAGCAGTACCAGGGATTTGACCGTTTCCGCTTCGGACACGTTCAGGGCCGCCGCCATGGTGGGATTGGTGTAGACCGGTTCGTGTTCGAAAATCTCATAGGCGGTCTTATTCTTCTGCAGGATATCGATAATTTTTTCTTCAGGTGTCATGACGTCCTCTCCAATCGATCAAATGGTGACATAGAACTGGTTTCAAAACCTTCAATCAGGTTGAGATCAAGATCGGACGGGGATTTCAATGGTACGCTTTAATTCTGATGGTCTGCGTTTTCGTAATCATGGGATGAATTCCCCCCTGTTGATCATCTCAATTACCGTATCTTCCAGCTGAGGATAATAGAGCTTTTTGCGCGCAGCCGCATTGATCGTATTTTCCCATTTCATAAACGCTTCGACGTTTTTCAATGAGTGGTCTGCATTTTTGGGATTGCCCTTTTCGCAAATTTCGCGGATGCCGCTCAGGGTTTCGTCGTCGGCGGGAAAGTACATGGGAATGACGCCCCGGTCCTTAGGGACCTCTGAAAATATGTTCTCAGAGCGCCGTTCCCGCTCGCAATCCTCAAGGAATTTTTCCAGGCTGAAGAAGTTCAGACTGCCCAGGGCGCCCATGGCATGCCGAATGATGTGGGTCCCGTACTTTCGCAGGGAATTGCGGCTGAGTTCGGATTCGGACACCGCTTGTAGGGTAACATCGGTCAGGCTGGTACTGCCGCCGGATTGGGCCGACGGGAATTGCGTCACCCAGGTGTTGACGCGTGCCATGGCAGCATTGATGAGCGGCTGATGAGGCGAACTGTAAGACAGATCGCCGCCGGACTCCACCACACCGGGGATGCCGCCATGCACGCACGCGATACCCGGGTTGACGGTTTGCGCCACCACCATCATAAACAGAACCTGGGCATGGATCTGCGTCAGCAGGGCCTCGGGGCTTGACGGCCCCGAGGCGCCGGCAATGGTCAAGTCGAGCAGCAGCAGATTGTTGCCGATCCGGGCGCTTCTGAGAAACGGTTCCACCATGGTCCCCATGGGGGCCATCGAGCTGATCAGGCTGGTCCCGTCGAGCCACTGGTCCTTGCCTTTTAAGAAAGCCACCTCGTCGTCGATCATCTTATTAGTGGCGGTCATCTTGAGTCCTGAAAAGTGTTTTTCCATCAGCTGCGCGACCTCAAAGGGCGATAAACTCTTGTCGTTGAGTACCGGCAGGCTGAAGATTTTCAGCACGTCCTGGTTTTCACCGACGACTTGGACGATCTTCTCGTATTCCGAGCGATTGGCCGGCCGCAGTTCATCGTCCATGGGCCGTTTGAGAAACGGCGGTGTGGCTCCGGTGCCGAAGGCGTTCATCCCCGGATCACCGGCCATCTGGCGGGGCACCCGATCCAGGCAGCGATCGATGTACTCGCGCTTCAGAGGGATGAAAATGGCCGTTTCATTGTCGAAATCAATGGCATCGGCCCCCATGAGGATATCCAGGAGGGTCTGGTTATCGGCGATGTTCATGCCGATGTGCGTGAGCACCCGCTTGCCGTTTTCATCTATGCGCCGGTAGATGGCTTTCTCGGCGATGAGGTCGTCCATGTCCTCCATCCGCCAGCGGGCCTTTTCCAGGATCTGTTCTTCGACGGCGTTTTCGAGGAGATCACCGTAAATCTTCTGGGCCCCCTCGAAATCAAAGCCGTTTTCCAGTTTAAGGGCATTTTCCAGTGCGGTTCGGGCTCTTTCGCTCATGGGTGTGGTCTCCCCTTAATTGTTTTTTGGCTTGCTTGACCTTCTTGGAGTTCACGAAATAATAGGTCGCCAATTTTGGGAATTGTGGTTGCAGTGTTGACACACCGCTCGCCCGATCATCCGGCCCGAGGTCTATTCTCCGAGTTGGAATCGCTGATAGATGCTGGCGAGCCGTTTGTTGAAAAGACCGGCAAGCCGCCGGTATGGGACCAACCCAACGTCGGGGTGGGCGTTGAGAATCCGGCCCAATTTCGGTCCCGTTTCGACCTTAATCACCTTGACGGGTTTTTCGCAGACGGCATTGGCGGTGTAGTGGGCGTTTTCAACCAGACTGGACCAGCCGAAAATATCGCTTGGCTCGGTCAGGCTGATGACCGTCGTCTCTTCTTTCAGGCGAAGATCAACGTCCCCTTCGACCAGCACGTAGAGAAAGCCGGCCGGCTCTCCCTGATGGAAGAGCACCGTGCCCTGGTCGTATACGGCTTCCGTGCAGCACTTGTCGGCGATCTCTCCCATGATTTCAAGGTTCAGGCCGGTGAAGAGGTCCATCTCGGTGATGTGCATCTCCCAGCCCTTTTCTAATTTTGCCATTGCTCCCCACTTTCCGTTTGACGCCTCATTCAGCGTCCAGGCGTGTGACCCTCCAGGCGATCTTCTCAGCCCAAGGCCTCGTCGACGAGTTCGGCGATGTCCTTGACCGCCACTGCGGCGCCCTCGTCGCGCAATCCGTCTGAGAGCATGGTGGCGCAGAAGGGGCAGGCGGCGGCCACGGTGGCGGCGCCGGTCCTGATCACCTCCTGGGCCCTTTCAATGTTGATCCGCTTGCCGATGGTCTCTTCCATGAACATGCGACCCCCGCCGGCACCGCAGCAAAAGCCCTTTTCGCGGATGCGTCTCATTTCGGTCAATTGGCCGTTGTTGATGAAACGCAGCAGATCGCGGGGCGGTTCGATGATGCCGTTCCAGCGTCCCAGGTAGCATGAATCGTGGTAAGTCAGCCTCCCCAGGCTGTTGCCGTTAAGCTTCAAATGTCCCCTTTTAAGCAGATCGAAGAGAAATTCGGTGTGGCTGACCACCGGGTAACCGGCGCCGAACTGTGGATATTCGTTCTTGATGATGTTGAAGCAGTGGGGACAGCCGGTCAGAATTTTCTTCGGTTTATACTGGTTGAGGGTCTCGACATTCTGCTGGATCAGCATCTGGGCCAGGTACTCGTTGCCGGCGCGCCGGGCCATGTCGCCGTTGCAGGCCTCTTCCGGTCCCAAAATGGCGAAGTTGACGCCGGCATGCCGGAGCACCCTCGCCATGGCTTGGGAGATCTTCTTGCCCCGGTCGTCGAAGGATCCGGCGCAGCCCACGAACCAGAGCAACTCGGCTTCGGGGTTGTCGCTCATCAACGGCACGTCCATGCCCTTGCACCAGTCCGCCCGATTGTCGGCGCCGAAGCCCCAGGGGTTGGCTTGATTTTCCAGATTGGTAAAGGTCTCCTGTACTTCCGGTGGGAAGCTGGCTTCCATGAGCACTTGGTGCTTGCGAGTTTCGATGATGAAATCCAGGTGTTCGATGTTCACCGGACAAATGTCCTCACACGCCCGGCAGGTGGTGCAGGCCCAGAGCACGTCGCCGGTGATCGGGGAGTCTTCCCGCATGATCGGTTTTACCTGATCGAAATTGCGGCTCATGATGGTCTCGGACTGGTTCAGCAGGTCCTCCTTGAGATCATGAACCACCTTTTTGGGCGACAGCGGCTTGTCCGTATTGGCCGCCGGGCACTGCTCCTCGCAACGGCCGCACTCGGTGCAGGCGTAAAGGTTGAGGACGTTTTTCCAGTTCAGTTCGCTGACCCTGCCCAAGCCGAAGGTCTCCTTCTCTTCGTTTTCGATGTCGGTCTTGAGGATGGCCTTTTCGCGTTCCAGGGGCTTCAAGAAAACGTTGGGGGCTGCCGCCAGCAGGTGCAGGTGTTTGGAGCCTGGAATGTAAATCAGAAAGCTCAGAATGGTTGTTATGTGGATCCAGTAGCTGATCTCGTATCCCGCAAACACCTGCGAGGGGCTCAGTTTCTCTAACCCGAAAAAGCTCACCAATGCGCCGGACACGGGGAAAACACCTCTGTAGTCATAGCCGCCGGGTTCTACGGGCAGCAGGGTCTGGAAGGCATTGATAAACAGGAATGTGACGATGATGACACAGGTAAACACAATGATCAGGTTGGCGTCGCGGCCCAGGGTGAGGTAACGGGGACGCACCCATACCCGCCGGTAGATGGCATAGACCAGTCCCACCAGCACGAGGCTCGCCAGGATATCGGCCACGAACAGGTAGCCACCGTAAAGAGCGGGAATCCAGCGCCCCACCTCGAAGGCCGGGCACACGCCCCTGATCATCAACTCCAGGCTGTGGGGCTGAATGGCCAGAAAACCGAAAAAGATAAGGGTATGGGCGAGGCCGGGCAGTTTCTTGCGCCGCACGTTGGCTTGGCCCAGAACGTCCGTGATCAACACGCCGATGCGCTCTTTGACCCGGTCTAGTTTAAAATCGGTGGTGCCCTCGACCGCCGTCATCAGGCGATACAGCCGCCTGACCCGCAGGAAGAAAAAGGAGAAGGCTCCAACCAGGGCCGTGAGCATGACAAACGATTTGACGATGGTGTACGTTTCCATTGATGATACCGATTGTTGATCTTCACCTGGGTCATGCCGCCGCAACGGACCCGCTGGCACATGGGGGGTTGTCGCCGCGCAGCGACCGACGGTAGATGCGGACGGCAGGAGTGGCTACAGTTTTTCTTTCAGCACGTCGGTGAGCACCGGCACCACCTCGAAGAGATCACCGACGATGCCGTAGTCGCATTTTTCGAAGATCGGGGCATCCTTGTCGACATTGATCGCCACGATCACCTTGGCGGTTTTCATGCCGGCAAAATGCTGCACCGAGCCGGAGAGGCCGCAGCCGATGTAAAGTCGGGGGCTGACGGTCTTGCCGGTCTGTCCCACCTGCATGGAGTGGGGGGCAAACCCCGCATCCACGGCGGCACGGGAGGCGCCGATGGTTCCGCCCAGCAGCTTGGCGCATTCCTCCAAGATTTTATAGTTGTCCGCCGATGCAATGGGCCGGCCCCCGGTCACAATGACGCCGGCTTCGGTCAGATCGATTTTATCGGCGGCTTCCCTCTTGACATCCACCACCTTTACGAGACCCGGATCCTGAACCGGCGCTGCAAAGGATTCGACGGCGGCGGCGGCCGGTGCTTCCACCGCCTCGATGGCATTGGGACGAATGGCGCACAGCATCACCTTACCGAACATCTTTACGGTCGCAAAGGTCTTCCCGGAAAAATGGGATTTCTTGACGGTTTTAGCCGCCACGTCGGCATCCAGGCAGTCCGAGGCCAGAGGAAGATCCATAAAAGCGGCCAGGCGGGCAAAGATATCCCGCCCCCGGGCACTGGCCAGTCCCAGGAGTGCGTCCAGACCGTAATTGTCGACGGCAGCCGCAAGGGCCCTCGCCTTGAGGTCGGGACTGGCGGAAAGATCGGCACCGTCAACGGTGACCTGAACCACCTTCCGGGCGCCGTATCGGCCGAGGGCGTCTTTGGCCCCTTCTGCCGACCCCTCCGTTACAAAGGCGATGATCGTTGCGTCGCTCTGCCGGCGAGCGGCTGTGAGGACACCGAAGTTTGTTTCCTTGACGTTCCCGTCTTCGGTTTCTATCAATATGCCGATGGTTGCCATGGCTTTCTCCTTAAATGACTTTTTCTTCCTCTTTCAGTATGCGCACCAGTTCTTCCACCGCCTGACGGACGTTACCGTTCAACATCTTGGCGCCGGAGCGTTCGGGAACTTTTTCCAGTTTAACCAGCTCGCTCTGGGGGGCGTCTATAGAGATGCCCAGATCGGCAATCGCCACCTGCTTGATTTCTTTCTTCTTGGCCTTCATGATGTCCGGAAACTTGGGATAGCGCGGTTCGTTAAGGCCCTTAGTGGCGCCCAGCACGCATGGCAGGGGCAATTCCAGGCGTTCGCGGGCCCCGCCGCCGATTTCATGGCTCACGATGACCTTGCCGTCACCCAGCTCCATCTTGTTGATTTCGTTTGCCACCGGCAGGTTCATGGCAGCGGCCAACCGGTAGAGGGTCTGAAAGCCTTCCGTGTCCACGGCCCCTTTGCCGGCAAAGACGATATCCGGTTGGCCGTCCTGTTCTATGGCCGCCTTGATGGCCCGGGCCGTGATTTGACTGTCAAGAAACTGGCTGTCGACGGTGACCAGGATGCCCCGGTGGGCGCCCATGGCCATGGCCGCGCGGATCGAAGCGGCCGCCGCCGCCTTGCCGACGGTAACGATGACCACCTCGCCGCCGTGCTTTTCCACCAGCCGAACCGCCTGTTCGATGCCATATTCGTCGTATGGATTGGCGATGAATTTACACCCGGTGTCATCAAAGCCGTTTTCGCCGACAACCTTGATGTTGGCTGCCGTGTCGGGCACATGTTTGACGCATACGTAAATCCGCATGGGGAAGTCCTCCATCGTCTTCTGTTTTTAGGCTTTCATCTTCTCATTTTTCGGGTCGTAAAGCGGCATGGCCACCACTTCGGCGGCCAGTTTCCGGCCCAGTACTTCCACTGCCAGCTTGGTTCCAGGGGCCGCCAGTTTTGGGGGCACGTAACCCAGGGCGATGCTCTTGTCGGTACGGTGCCCGTACCCGCCCGAAGAGGTCATCCCCACGATCTGGTCCTCCTTGATGATGGGATTGTAGCCCCAGGGATCGGCATCTTCGGCCTCGCAAACCAGGCAGACCAGCTGCCGGGATACGCCGGCGGCCTTCTGCTTCTCCAGGCCGGCCTTTCCGATGAAATCCTTGTCCATTTTTACCGTCCAGGCCACGTTGGTCTCCAGAGGGGTATGGTGGACATTCATTTCACTCTTCCAGGCCAGGTAGCCTTTCTCCAGACGCATGGAATCCATGGCGTACATGCCGAACATCTTCAGGTCGAATTCCTCTCCCGCGGTCATCAGGGTCTGGTAGACCGGAATCTGAGACTCGGTGGGGTGAAAGATTTCATAGCCCAGTTCACCCACGTAGTTCATGCGGTTGACCCGGCACTTGACCCGTCCCACAAAGATCTCCCGGCTGGTGCCGAAGGGAAATGCCTCGTTTGAGACATCGTCGTAAGAGGCTTTGGCCAGCACGTCCCGACTCCGGGGGCCGGCTATGACCAGGCACCCCATCCGGTAGGTCTCGTCTTCCATGCAGACACTCCCATCCGAGGGGAGATTTTCCATCATCCAGTGCCGGTCGTGGCGTTTGCCCACGGAGGCGGTAATGCAGAAATACTCGCCGTCCTTGATCCTGGTCACGGTCATGTCCGACTTGAAATGGCCGTTTTCGTCCAGCATGGGGGACAAGGCAATGCGGCCGTCTCGGGTCGGCACCTTTTGACAGGTCATGTGATTGAGCCAGGCTTCGGCGCCGGGTCCGGTGATGCGGGTCTTTGCGAAGCGCGAGAGGTCCAGGAGACCGACCTTGTTCATGACATGCTTGCACTCGGCATCCACGTATTTGAAGGCGTTGTTGCGTTTCCAGCCCGGGTTTTCGCGACGGTCCTCGCTACCGTCGCTGAAATAATTGGGGCATTCCCAGCCGTAGTAGTCTCCGAAGACGGCGCCGGCTTGTTTCTGGTACTCGTAAATGGGCGCAGTGCGGTTGGGACGGGCGGCATCGCGCCAGTCGTTGGGACAGATGATGGCATAGAGTCTGGGGTAGGTATCCTCGATCTTCTCATGGTTGTAAGCCCAGTTGGCGTAACTGCCGTAGCGGCGGCTGTCGACCGGCCACAGGTCGATTTCCGGTTCGCCGTTCATGATCCAGCCGGCCAAATAGTGGCCGATGCCGCCGGCCTGGGTAATGCCGAAGCTGTACCCGCAGGCGTGGAAGAAATTCCTGAGCGGATAGGCCGGACCCACCAGCGGATCACCGTTGGGCGTATAGGTAATGGGGCCGTCGGTGACATGCTTGAAGCCGGTTTCACCCATAATGGGGAAGCGGTAGATGCCGTGCTCGATGAAGTCCGCGATATGGTCGATATCCGGCTGCAGCTCGGTCTGGGCATAATCCCAGGGCACGCCTCTGGGATTCCACTGTTTGACCTTGCTCTCGTAAAGGCCGAGGATCAGGCTGTCCATCTCCTGTCGGATGTAGATGGAACGGTCGGGATCACGCACCAGGGGCAGCGGAGTGCTGCGTTTTTCCACCACGTCGATGGCTTCGAAAAGGATATGGGTGTGTTCGCCGGCGATGGAGGGAATCTCCAGGCCCACCATATTGGCAACCTGCGGGGCCCACAGACCGGCGGCGTTGACCACAACTTCACAGGTGACATCCCCCTTGTCGGTGTGCACCAGCCATTCACCGGAGGCGGTGTGCTCGATTCCGGTGACCTGGGTGTGGCTGTTGATTTCCGCACCGTGTTTCTTGGCGCCGATACTCATGGCCATGGTGATGCCGTTGGGGTCCACGTCGCCGTCATCGGGCCAGTAGAGACCGCCGATGATGCCGTCGGTGTTCATCAGCGGATGCATCTCTTTGATCCGCTCCGGAGTGACCCAGCTCACATCGAGCCCCAGGCAGCGGTTCATGCTGTATACATAGCCCAGCTCCTCCATGCGGCCGGGATTGTCCGCCGTCCGGATGGAGCCGGTGGTGTGCCAGCCCACGCTTTGCCCGGTTTCGGCTTCCAGGTGCTGGTAGATCTCGATGCTCTTCATGTTGACCTGGGTGCAGTAGTAATTGCCGTGAAAGAAGGAACAGTTGCCCGCCGCCATCCAGGTGGAGCCGGAAGTCAGTTCGTGCTTTTCAATCAAAACCACATCCTTCCAGCCGTATTTTGCCAGATGATAGGCCGTGCTGACACCGATGGCGCCCCCGCCGATGACCACGACTCTAGCCTGAGTCTTCATTATGTTCAGTCTCCTTTAGTTCTTTAGCGCTGAGGTTATATTTGGTCAGGTCAAATTTGAAACGACCTTGTGCCCATTGAAAAAGTAGCCGAGCGTTTTATTTTTGGTGTTTCTGAAGGTGGCGTTGAAGAACCCGGCGAAGCCGCCCGGGTAGTAGATCATCACCAGGATCAGCAGCAGGCCGTAAAGCAGCAGGTTGAGCCCCGGCAGGTTCGACAGGCTCGAGCGCACCAGCTCCATGGCGAAGATGAAGGGAAAGGCCACCACCGCCCCGCCCCACAGGCTGCCCCGGCCGCCGATGTAGGCCACTGCCAGGATCTCCACGGTCTTGGAGGTGTTCATCACATCCGGGGTCAGGATGCCGTAATAGTGGGCGTAAAAGCCCCCCAGCCAGCCGGCCAGGGCGCAGCTCAGCGTAAAGTTGATCAGCCGGTAGAACACCGGGTTGATCCCCGAGGTGCGCGCCGCCTCCATGTTCTGCCCAATGGCCCTGAAAGCCAAGCCCATCTTGGTGCGCGTGCACCACTTGCACACGATGTAGACAACGATCATCATCATCAGGCACAGGTAGTAATAGGGCACGTTGGACTGGGTTTCGAACAATCGGTCCACGCGCATGCCCAAAGGCCCGCGGGTCAGCCAGATCATCTTGGTGGCCAGGCCCATCAGCGCCAGACCGACGAACCAGGCCAGAACCGCGGCAAAAATGCCCCGCGACCGCAGGGTGATGACACCGATCACAAAGCCCAGGAAGGCCGCCATAAGGCCCCCGGCGATCATGCCCAGCCACGGGCTCAGACCCAGGCGTTCGGCCAGGATGGCCGAGGTGTAGCCCCCCAGGCCCATGATGGCCGCATAGCCGAAATTGACGATGTTGATGAAGCCGGCCGTAAAGTCAAAGCCTATCGCCAGGGCCGCGATAAGGGCGGCGCTGATCAGCCAGCGGATCAGATACTCATCGTTAAAGGGCGGAATCAGGGGCAGCACGAACAGCACCCCAAGGGCGATCAGGCCGGCCGGGGTGAAACACAGCAGGTTCAGCAGCTTGTTCACAGGGTTGGTCTGTTCCATGAATCCTCCGCTATTTGTCCAGGACGCCGCGCACTTCGGAGCCGAATATGCCGCTGGGCTTGAAAATCAGAACCACGATAATCACGGCCGATGCCACAACAAAATCCCAGCCCGAGCCGATGTACTCCACGGTGAGCACTTTTAAAAGAGCCACCATGAAGGCCCCCATCACCGCCCCGAGCACGTTGCCCAAACCGGCCAGGATCACCACGAACCAGGCCATGTACAAGGGCTCCAGCCCCACCGAGGGATAGGACGGATACATAAAGAGCAGGCTGGCGCCGGCAATGGCCGCCAGGGCGCACGACAGGGACATGGTGAGCATCAGGATGCCCTTTATGCCGATACCGACCATCAGGGCACCGTTCTCGTCCTGGGACACCGCCCGGATCGCCCGACCCGTGCGTGTGTAGGTCATGAAAAACCAGAACACCACCACCACGATGACCGCCAGCAAAAAGGCCATGGCCCGGTCGCGCGAGACGAACACATCCATGACCGTGATGGGCATGCCGGCCCAGTAACGGGTAATGCCTTTGAAGTCCGCCCCGAAAAAGAGCTGGTGGGCGTTGATCAAAACAACCGCCAAACCCACCGTGAGCAGAAAGGAGTTCATCACCCAGTTCTCGCGGCTGCGCTTTCTCAGCTGGGAAAAGACCAAAACCTCAGAAGCCACCCCCATGATGGCCCCCACGATCATGGCCGCCACGATAGTGATCAGCGGACCCAAAACAGCCATGATCGAGTCAGGGTTCGCGGTGATGTAAGTGTTGATGGGCGTGAACACATAGTAAGCCGTCAGGGTGCCGATCATGAAGTACTCGCCGTGGGCGAACATGGGGATGTTCATCACGCCGAACACCAGGGCCAGTCCCATGGACACCAGGGCCAGCATGCCGCCGATGACCACCGTGTTGACCAGCAAGTAAGGGCCGCGGTCCCAGGTGGCCAGCGCAGCCACCACCACGGTTGAAATCATCGCAATCCCGGCGGCCGAGCCGCCCCACTTGAAGATGCGTTCCCAAACGCGTTTTTCTACCTGTTCAACCATGACCCGTTTCCTTTCGGTATCAGACCCCTAAAAAAACCTTGCGCACGTGGGCATCGCAGGCCAGCTCGCTGCTCTTGCCGGACAGCTCGATGCGACCGTTTTCCAGCACGTAGCCCCGGTCGGTCACCGCCAGGGTCTTGGTCACGTTCTGCTCCACCAGCATGATGGTCACGCCCCGCTCGATCAAGGTGTCCAGGGACTGAAACACGCTTTCGGTCAGCAGTGGGGCCAGGCCGAAGGAGGGCTCGTCCACCAGTAAAAGAGTCGGGTTTGACATCAGCCCGCGGCCGATGGCCAGCATCTTGCGCTCGCCCCCGCTCATGGTGCCCGCCAGCTGGCTGCGCCGCTCATCCAGGCGCGGGAACAGGTCGTACACAAATGCCAGCCGGTCCTTCTGCAGCTTTTTGTCGCGGATCGTGTAAGCCCCCATGGCCAGATTCTCCTGCACCGTCATGTTGACGAACAGGTTCATCTCCTCGGACACGAAGGCAATCCCCTTGCCGGCCACCTGGTTGCCCGGAAGCCCACCGATGGGTTCGCCCTTGAACAGGATTTCCCCGCTCATGGGCGCGAGCAGACCGGCAATGGATTTAAGGGTGGTGCTCTTGCCGGCCCCGTTGGGACCCACCAGACACACGTACTCACCCGTGTCCACGGTCAGCGAGACGTCGCGCAGGATCTGCAGAAAACCGTAGCCGGCATTGAGGTTTTTCACTTCCAGTAACATCGCGTCTCCGTTGGCGAAGTCCATCGATTATAAATTCGATGACGAATTTATCGAGTCAGAACTTCGTGCTGAGTGGGCATTTATTCAATTTTGCGAATCGA